>CAVQMG010000013.1:0-204625 GCA_963713585.1 uncultured Actinomycetota bacterium
ATCCGGCCGCCGGTGCCTGGCGGGCCGACGGGCACGCAGTTAACCGGGCGAAGTAGTGCCAGCCGAGCCAGAGCCAGCCCAAAAGGACCAGCGCGCGCCCGGCGCGGGGCCGCATCACGAAGCCGAGCCACTCCCCGAGCTTCGGGATCGGGCTGTCCGTGCGCCGGGCCAGCACCTCGAGAACGACCAGCGCACCGACCACGGCAACGAAGCCGACGATCGTGATGTCCCGGCTGCTCACCGCTTCACCAGCGCCCAGCCGGAGATCAGCCAGAGGCCGAACGCGGCACTGCGGATCGGATGGGGCGTCAGCAGCGGGTTGATCAGGTCGGTCAGGGACGGATGCCAGGGCGGGGAGTTGTCCCGGACTGAGGACGCCTCCCACTCGAACAGCAGCGCGATGGCGACCAGCCAGTAGGAGAAGCCCGTGATGTCGACTGACTCCGGCGCCGGGATGCGCTCCGGCGGGCGGGCGTAGGCGATCAGGCCGAGCACCGCGCCCGGTATCAGCACGGTGATCAGTGCCCTGGAGGTCAGCGGCGCGGATCCGCCAGCCACCCAGCAGTAAGCGGCCAGCACCCCGGCGATAAGGACCCGGCGAGCGAGGCGGCTGCTGGCAGGCAGCGGCCGCGCCCAGACCGGTCCGCCGGCCTCGGGCGCTGGCCGATCCGCGGACAGGTTCTCAGCAGCCATGTGCGTTCACCAGCCAGGATGCCATCTCGGGGTCGCCCGCATCAATTGCGTGCTTCGTCACACCCGCCAGCTCAGGCCAGGCTCTCCTGCCAGCTCGCGTGCAGGGAGGAGTACTCGCCGGCGCTGGTCAGCAGCTGCTCGGGGGAGCCGTCTTCGACGATCTGGCCGTGGTCCAGCACCAGCACCCGGTCGGCGATCGCGACCGTCGAGAGCCGGTGCGCGATGATCACTGCGGTCCGGCCGGCGAGGATCGTCTGCAGCGCGTCTTGCACCAGCCGCTCGCTGGGGATGTCCAGCAGCGACGTCGCCTCGTCCAGCACCAGGACGGCCGGCGCGGCCAGGAACGCCCGGGCGAAGGAGATCAGCTGGCGCTGCCCGGCCGACAGCCGGCCGCCGCTCTTGCCGACCTGCTCGTCGTAGCCGTCGGGCAGCTCGGCGATGAACGAGTGGGCGCCGATGGCGCTGGCCGCGGCGACGACCTCGGCCCGGCTCGCGCCCGGCTTGCCGAGCTCGATGTTGTCCGCGACCGACCCGGAGAACAGGAAGTTCTCCTGCGTGATCAGGACGACCGCCTGCCGCAGCGAGGAGTCCGAGAGCTGCCGCACGTCGACGCCGTCCAGCGTGACCCGGCCTTCCTGCGGGTCATACAGCCGGGCCAGCAGCCGGGCGATCGTGGTCTTGCCGGCGCCGGTTGCGCCGACCAGGGCCACCGTCTGACCCGCCGGGATGGTCAGGTTCAGGCCGGGCAGCACCGTTGACTTGCGGTAGCCGAACCGCACCGCGTCGAACTGGACCCGGCGGCCCCGCCGCGCGGGACCGCTGGAAGCGGGCAGCGTGACCGGCTGCTCCGGCTCGGCCACCTTCGGCTCCTCGTCGAGCACGCCGGAGATCTTCTCCAGGGCCGCGCCCGCCGACTGGAACGAGCTGTAGAACTGCGACAGGTCGATCAGCGGGTCGAAGAACCGCTGCAGGTACAGCAGGAAGGTGACGAGCACGCCGACCTGCATCTGGTGGTCGATCACCCGCAGCCCGCCGTAGAGCAGGACCACGCCGATGGCCAGGTTGCCGACCAGCGTCACGCCAGGGAAGAAGATGGCCAGCAGCCGCTGGGACCGCAGGTTGGCCTGCGCGTTGGCCTGGTTCAGCTCGTCGAAGATGTCCTCGTTGCGGCCCTCCCGGCGGAAGGCCTGGACCGCCTTGATCCCGCCGAAGGTCTCCACGAACTGCACGATCACCGAGGCGATCGTGGTCCGGGTGCGCCGGTAGGCGACCGCTGACTCGCGGCGGAACCAGGCCGACAGCCAGATGAGCGGCGGGAAGCCGGCCATCACCACCAGCGCGAGCTGCCAGTCCAGCAGCAGCATGCCGCCGCCGACCAGCAGCAGCGACAGCACGGCCGACACCAGCGAGGCCAGGCTCTCGTCGAACAGGTCCGTGATCGAGTCCATGTCGGACACCTGGCGGGAGATGACCCGGCCCGAGGTGTACTGCTCGTGGAAGGAGATCGGCAGCTCCTGGAAATGCCAGAACAGCCGCCGCCGCAGTTCCAGCACGACCCGCCCGCCGAGCCGGCCGATGCCGGCGATGTAGGAACGGGTGGTCACCGCCTGCACGAGCACCGACGTGGCGAAAGCGATGATGATCAGCGCCAGCGGGCCCGCGTCCTTGGTCTTCTCCAGCTGCGGGATGGCGTCGATGCCCACGCCGACCAGCCACGGCCCGACCAGGGCAGCGACCTGAGCCGTGACGATCAGCAGGAAGATCGCCAGCACCAGGCGCCGGTGCGGGCCGAGCAGGGACGAGAGCAGCCGCCGGGACCGGCGCCGCAGCAGCGTGCCGAGACTGCCGCTGATCTCGTCTTCCTGCTCCGAGGCGATACCGCGCCAGGCTTCCGGCGGCGGGGCGGGCGCAGGCGCCGACGGGGCGGCCGGGCCCGCGGGCGCGGTGCTCATCGGGTCACTCCTGCGGTCAGCCCGGGTGCGGCGCGGCCGTCGTCACCGGACTCGTCGGTGGTGTCCGCGCTCATCAGGTACCGGTAGCGGGGCTCGGTCGCGAGCAGCTCGCTGTGGCGGCCGACGGCGGTGATGACGCCGCCGCGCAGCAGCGCGACCCGGTCGGCCAGCTGCACGGTCGACGGCCGGTGCGCGACGATCAGCGCGGTGGTGCTGGTGAGTACCTCGGCCAGGGCAGCGGTGACCTTCGCCTCGGTGTGCACGTCGAGCGCCGACAGCGGGTCATCCAGCAGCAGCACCTGCGGCTTGGACAAGATGGCACGGGCGAGCGCCACCCGCTGCCGCTGGCCGCCGGACAGTGCCATGCCCTGCTCGCCGATCCTGGTGTCCAGTCCCCACGGCAGGTCCGCCACGAACTCCGCCTGAGCGGCATCCAGGGCGGCCAGGATGTCCTCCTCGCGGGCGTCGGGCACCCCGAAGCCCACGTTCTCGCGGACGCTGGCCGAGAACAGGATCGGGTCCTCGAAGGCGCAGCCGACCCGGCTGCGCAGCTCCGGCAGCGGCAAGTCGCGGACATCGGCGCCGTCCAGCGTGATCCGGCCGCCGGTCACGTCGGCCAGCCGCGGCACCAGCTGCAGCAGCGTGGTCTTGCCGGACCCGGTGGCACCGACGAGCGCCACGGTCTCGCCTGGCTCCAGTTCCAGCGACACCGCGCGCAGCACGGGCGATCTGGCTTGCGGGTAGCTGAACGCGACGTCGTCGAAGATCAGCCGGCCAGCGGGCCGTGGCCTGGCCGCCCGGCGCGCCGTGGTGGCGGCGGCCTCGTCCGCGATCGTCTGTTCCTGATGCGCGGCCCAGGCGGCGGCGGCCTTCCTGCCGCTCTGCCACCGACCTGCCGCCAGGCCGGGCCGGGCGCCGGCCACCCCGAGCTCGTGACTGGCCGGGTCGCTGATGGCGGGCACGGTGTCAAAGATCTCGTAGATGCGCTGCGCGGCGGTCGCGGCTTCCTGACCGGTGGCGATGATGAACCCGAGTGACTCGATCGGCCAGACCAGCAGCAGGGTCAGCGTCACGAACGCAACCAGGCCGCCGAGGCTCAGCTCGTGACGGCTGACGGCGAGCGCGCCGAGCAGAAGCAGGATGCCGATCACCGCGTTCGGCACCATGTCCAGGCCGGCCCAGAACGTGCCGCGCAAACTGGCCTTGTCGACCTGCGACCGGTAGACCAGCCTGGCCTGCGCCAGGTGCCGGGCGGCGGCTTCGTCGCGGCGGCCGAGCGACTTGAGCACCCGGATGCCGGTGGCGGCTTCCTCGACGTAGGTGGCCAGGTCGCCCTGCTGGTCCTGGTTCAGCCGGGAGAGCACACGGTACTTCTTCTCGAACCGCAGGCACAGCACGGTGACCGGCAGGAACAGCAGGCCGGTCAGCAGGCCGAGCCACCAGTTGAGCTTGATCAGCAGCGCGACGATCACCAGGAAGGTCCAGGTGTTTGTGATGAAGAACACCACGCCGAAGCCGGCGAACCGGCGGATGGTGGCGAGGTCATTGGTGGCGCGGGAGAGCAACTGGCCGGACTGCCAGGCGTCATGAAAGGCCGGCTCGAGTTGCTGCAAGTGGTGATAGAGGTCGTCGCGGACGGTCTTCTCCATGCCGATCACGGCCCCCGACACCGACCACCGGCGGAAGAAGTTAAGCCCGGCCTGGATCGCGCCCAGCGTCATCGCCGCCACGCTCAGCGGGATCAGCTTGGATCGCAGGCCCTGCACTACCACGTTGTCGATGACCGACTTGGTGATCAGCGGGATGGCGATCTCGGAGCTGACGGCCAGGATCGCGGCCGACACCATCAGGAAGAGCACCAGGTAGTACGGCCGCATGTACTCGCGCATGCGCCATAGCGCCTGCGCCGGAGTCTGGGTCGTGGCAGGCGCGGGCGACGGTGCCGGGGCATGCGGCGGCGAACTAGCTGACGTGGGGGGCATTAACCGCAGGTTAACCGGCGACCGGCGGTGCTGTCACCACAGTTTCGGGCCGACCTGGGCAGTTGCGCCGTGCTGCAGGCGTTTTCGCGGCAGAAACCCGGGCGGCGCAATCCGGCGCGCCGGGCGTCTGGCGCTATTGCGCCCGGATAGGCCGGAGGGTGGCGAACAGCGGGCAACTCTGGCACGCTGGCCAGACGACGGCCCGCGTTTGGTGCCGGAGTTGGCTTGGAGGGGGCCCGTGGAGCGCACCCATACCTGGGATCAGCTCACGCCGCTTCGAGAGCCTGTTCCGGTTTTAGCTGTCTACGGGGCCGGGCTTGAGGCCATCTGCCGGTTCGCGGCCCAGTTCGACGAGATGACCTGGGGCGCGCAAACTCCGTGCCCGGAGTGGCGTGCGTTCGAGCTGGCCGGTCACCTGCGCTGCGTCGCCGATGACTTCCACGAGTACCTGGACGCGGCGCCGGTCAGCCGGTACGCGCGGCTGATGGCAACCGGAGCGCATCCGGACACCCTCGGGCGCAAGCTCGCCCGGCAGAACGCCGCCGAACTCGCCTCGCTCGCCGATGCGCCGCCTGCCGATCACATCGCCGCCTTCGTGATGTCCGCGCACGGCTATGCCGCCAGGCTGCCTCCGGTGTGGGATTTGCCACACCACCAGTACCGCGACACCGTCGTCACCGTCGGCGGCATGGCCGGCGCGGCGAGCGCGGAATGGCACCTGCACGCCTGGGATCTGGCCCGGGCCCTCGGCCAGGACTACCGCCCGGCCGAGGGCGCCGCGATCCTGGCGGGCTGGCGGGTCGGGATGCCGCACATCCCGGCTCCGGTCGCCGGCACCGGCCTGTGGGCCAGCCGGCATTTCGATCCCTGGCATGCTGTGCTCGCAGCGTCCGGACGGCTCGCCAACGGCAGCCGGGAAGAGGCGGGCACAGCGACGCGGTTGCACTGGTCGGCATGGCCAGCGCGGCTGCGTCGCCGACCGAAGGGATGACCGGGAGTGAAGTTCAACGTGGAGGACGTCCGGGCCGGTTACCCGGCGCTCGCTGATGGTTACGCCTACCTGGACGGAGCGGCCGGGACACAGGTTCCGGCGGTGGTCATCGAGGCGATAAGCACGGTGCAGGCCGCGGGGCTGGGTAACTCGGGGGGCGCCTTCCCGGCCAGCCACCGGTCCGACTCGGTCACCGCCGACTGCCGGGCCGCGGTGGCGGCGCTGGTCGGCGGCGAGGCCGACGGCGTCGTGCTCGGGCCTAATATGACCACGCTCACGTACCGGATGGCAGGCGCGCTGGCCAAAAGCTGGCAGCCGGGCGACGAGGTCATCGTCTCGCGGCTGGATCACGACGCGAACGTGCGCCCCTGGGTGCAGGCGGCTGAGCGGGCAGGCGCCACAGTGCGCTGGGCCGACGTGGACGTGAGCACCGGAGAGCTGCCGGCGGATCAGTACGCGGGCCTGATCGGCGAGCGGACCCGGCTGGTCGCGGTAACCGCGGCCAGCAACCTGATCGGGACCCGGCCGGACGTGGCCGCCATCACCGCCACGGCACATGCGGCGGGCGCGCTGACGTACGTCGACGGCGTGCACGCCACGCCGCACCTGCCGGTGGATGTCGGGGCGCTCGGCGCTGACTTCTACGCCACCAGTGCCTACAAGTGGTCGGGCCCGCACATCGGCGCGGTCATCGCTGACCCGGCGCTGCTGGACACGCTGCGCCCGGACAAGCTGGTGCCCTCGCCCGACGAGGTGCCCGACCGGTTCGAGCTCGGCACGCTGCCGTTCGCCAGCCTGGCCGGGGTGACCGCGGCCGTGCACCACCTGGCCTCGCTGGCCGCTCCGGATGATGCCGTGACGCTCCGCGAGCGCGTGCTCGGGTCGATGGCGGCGGTGGCGCAGCACGAGCAGGAGACCTTTGCGCTGCTGATCGCCGGCCTGGACAGCATGGCGCACGTGCGCACCTACGGCCGGGCCGCCAGCAGGACCGCGACCGCGTCCTTCACCGTGGCCGGCCGGACTCCGCAGCAGGTCGCCGAGTACCTGGCCAGCCGCAAGATCAACGTCTGGAACGGCCACAACTACGCATGGGAACTGGCCGGGGCACTCGGGATCCGGGACTCCGGCAGTGCCGTGCGGGCAGGCCTGGTGCACTACAACACCGCAACGGAGGTGGACCGGCTGCTGTCGGCCGTCGGCGACCTGGCCAGCTAAGACCCGGCCGCGGGGCAATCCCGCCACCGCGCTGGCGGGCGGGTAACACCCGTACCCGCGGGGAAGGAACCTCAGCTCGGTGACGCAATGTCACGGTTTCGTGGCGATTCGTCGCCATGCAGAGGGCCAACCACGGGGGGAGAGCAATGGGATTCCTCGATGACATCTCGGCCAAGCTCGGCGGCCAGAACGGCCAGGAGGGCGGCATGGCATCCCTGCAGCGGATGTTCAGCGACAACGGCGGCCTGCACGGGCTGACCTCCAAGCTGACCAGCAGCGGCCTCGGGCAGCAGGTCCAGTCCTGGGTCGGCACCGGCGAGAACAAGCCCATCAGCGGCTCCCAGGTGCAGCAGGCCATGGACCCGAACGAAATCCATCAGATGGCCACGAAGGCTGGCATGTCGGACGAAGAGTGCAGCGAGCAGGTTGCCCAGGCGCTGCCGGAGATGGTCAACAAGGCCACGCCGCAGGGGCAGATGCCGGACAGCGACCCGTTCTCCAAGGGCATGGACGCCGTCAAGCGCATGTTCAAGATGTAGCTGGCGGACGGCCGGATTCTCGCGGCGGCGGCCAGGTGAGCCTGGCTGCCGCCGCTGCGCTGCCGGCCCGGGGCTGCGCCGCGGGCTGCGGCCGGAGCGCAGGGGACGGGCTAGGTCGCGTGCGGCTTAGCCGAAGGAGTAGCGGTACAGCCGGGTCTCGCGCTGGACGAAGCCGGCCCGCTCGTACAGGCGGCCCGCTGCCTCCCTGGACGGCCGGGTGGTGAGGTCCACGGTTCTCGCGCCCGCCTGCTGTGCCAGCCGCAGTGCCTCCTGCGTGAGCACGGCGCCGACGCCCTGCCCGCGCGCGGACTCATCGACCACCACGTCCTCGATCCAGGCGCGCAGGCCGGTCGGGATGGGGAACACGGCCAGCGTGAGCGAGCCGACGATCTTTCCCTGGCTCCGGGCGATGAGCAGGGTGACGGCGGGCGAGGATACGATCGCCTGCAGCGTGTCCGCGGTCAGCGGCCTGGCCGACCCGGACAGCTGCGGCAGCAGTCCGGCGAGTGCGCTGACTGCCTCTGCGGTCACTTCGTCGAGTACTTCCACGGCGATAGTCACCCGGCGCACTTTACCCGCCGCGGGCGCCGACGGCCCGGACCACCCGCGGCGCCGCCGGGGGCTTGGTTGGCCGATCAGGACACGCCCGCCGCGTGCAGTGCGGCTGCCGTGCCGGCCGCGGCCACGATGACGATCAGGAACGGCGCGCGCAGCAGCAGCGCGATGAGGGCAGCGCCCATTCCGGCGAGCCGGGCGGGGTCGAGGTCGATGGCGTGACCGCTGGTGGCGGCCTGCACTGCCGACAGCGCCGCGAGCAGCGCGACCGGCACCAGCTCGGCGAACCTGCGCATCCGCGGGTTGGCCAGCACCCGCTGCGGCACCGTCAGCCCGGCCAGCTTGAACGTGTAGCAGCCGGCTGCGGTCGCCAGCACGGCGATCCAGACGCCGGTCATGCCACGCCGTCCGGGACGGGAGCCGGACGGGTCAGCGCCCCGGCCAGCGCGGCGACCGCCGCGAGGATCACGGGCACGCCGACGGGCAGCCACGGCGTGCTGAGCACTGCGATGGCCACTCCGCCCAGGGCGACCGCGCGCTCCGTGCGGCCAGCCTTCAGCTGCGGCCAGATCAGGGCCAGGAACGCGGCCGGGCCGACGACGTCCAGTCCGAGCGCTTGCGGTGACCCGACGTGGCCGGCGCCGAGAGCTCCGGCCAGCGTGCCGAGGTTCCAGGTGAGGTAGAGCGTGGCGAAGGTCGCGGTGAACCCGGCGCGCGCCGTCCGCTGATCCGGCTGGGCCAGGGTCAGCGCGGTGGTCTCGTCGATGACGCCGATCGCGGCCAGTGGCTTAACCGGACCGCGCAGCCGCAGCACCTCGGCCAGCCGCAGCCCGTACAGCGAGTTCCTGCTGCCGAGCAGGATGGCACTAGCAGTCCCGGCCAGCAGGCTGCCGCCGGCCGCGATGGCGCCGGCCAGGGCGAACTGGGAGGCCCCGGTGAACGCGAGCAGGCTGAGCGCGCACGCCTGCCAGGCGGTGAGCCCGGAGCTGACCGCGGCCGCGCCGAAGGCCAGCCCGGAGACGCCTACCGATACCCCGAGCGCGATCCCGTCGCGCACCGGCCTGGCAGGCCGTCCGGAGCCGGGCAGCGCGAGACCGCGGGCGGCCGGGCCGCCGGACGGGCCGCGGCTGGCGGCAGGCAGGGCGGCGGAGGAAGCACCGGGTTCTGCTGGCATGGCATCACGGTAGGGAGGGCGGCCGGCTCCCGTCTTGTACGTTCTTGCCGTCAGACCATCAACGCGTCATGTCTCGACATCTGGCAGCTATGCCGCTACTCTGAGTCTAGCTACTCTAAATCAAGTACCCGAGTCGGAGGTGGTGTCGGTGCCCGCACGGAATCGCTCGAACCCGCTCGCCCTGGCGGTGCTCGTCACCCTGTCCGAGCAGCCGCGGCATCCCTACGAGGTCGCCACGACGCTGCGCCAGCGGCAGAAGCACGAGAGCGTCCGGCTCAACTACGGCTCGCTGTACGCAGTGGTGGAGTCGCTGGAGAAGCGCGGGCTGATCGAGGCGCAGGAGACCAAGCGCGAGGGCCGTCTGCCCGAGCGGACGGTGTACCGGCTCACCGACGCAGGCCGGATCGAGGTGCACGACTGGCTGACCGAGCTGCTGTCCACGCCGGTGCGGGACTACCCGGCATTCCAGGCCGCGCTGTCGTTCCTGCCCGCGCTGCCGCCGGACCAGGTGGCAGCCCTGCTGCGCGAGCGCGCCGGGCACCTCGAGGGCAGCCTGGCGCAGGCGGCGGCGACCCGCGAGCTGGCGCAGAAGTACGCGATGCCGCGGCTGATCTGGGTGGAGATGGAGTACGAGTCGGTGCTGCGGGAGGCCGAGCTCGGCTACGTCCGCCAGCTAGCCGCCGACATCGAGTCTGGCGCGCTGGACGGCATCGAGTGGTGGCGCGCCATCCACGAACAGGGCGACGAGCCCGTGCCCGCGCTCAAGCCGGATTTCTTCGGACCGGGCCGAGAGAGGATTGAGTGAACCGGTGGAGAACGTGATTACGACCAGGGAGCTGCGCAAGAGCTTCACGGCGCGAGGCGGCACGGTCGAGGCGGTGCGGGGCGTCAGCATCGACGTCGGCAAGGGCGAGACCTTCGGCTTCCTCGGCCCGAACGGGGCCGGCAAAACCACGACGCTGCGGATGCTCACCACGCTGCTGCCGATCGACGCCGGATCTGCGACGGTGGCCGGCTTCGACGTGGCCCGGCAGCCGCAGCAGGTCCGCACCCGGATCGGCTACGTCAGCCAGCTCGGTGGCGCCGATGATCTGGCCACCGGCCGGGAGAATCTGCTGTTGCAGGGCCGCCTGTACGGGGCGAGCAAAAACGAGGTCGCGCCGCGGGCGGAAGCGCTGGCCAAGCTGCTGGATCTGGCCGACTTCGCCGACCGCCGGGTCAAGACCTACTCCGGCGGGCAGCGGCGGCGGCTCGACATCGCGCTCGGCCTGGTGCATGAGCCTGCTGTGCTCTTCCTGGACGAGCCGACGACCGGCCTGGATCCGCAGAGCCGGGCCAACCTGTGGGATCACATCCGCGCTCTTCGCGACAGCGGCACGACGGTCTTTCTCACGACGCACTACCTGGAGGAGGCCGACGCTCTGTGCGACCGGCTGATGATCATGGATCACGGCCAGGTCGTCGCCGAGGGAACGCCGCGCGAGCTCAAGCAGCAGGTGGCCGGCGACGCGATCCAGATCAGCCTGCGGCACGACGATCACGAGACCGAGCGGGCGGCGCCCATGCTGCGGGGTGAGCCGTATGTGCGGGAACTGACCACCCAGGACGGTCAGGTCCGGCTGTACGTCGACGAAGGCGGCACGGCGCTGCCGCAGCTGATCCGGCTGCTGGACCAGGCTGGTATCGGCATCCGGTCCATTTCCATGTCGGAGCCGACGCTGGACGACGTTTTCCTGCGTCAGACCGGGCGCTCACTTCGCGACGAAGGCGCTGGCGCAGACCCGGCCGGCCAGGCGGCCGGCGGGTCCGGACAGATGGAGGCGGCCCGATGAAGACGGCCAGGGATACCGGCTTGCTGTTTCAGCGCCATCTCACCGAGTTGCTGCGTAACCCGGTGTGGCTCGTCGTCGGCTTCTCCACGCCGATCCTCTACCTGGCGCTGTTCACCCCGCTGCTGAAGAACGTGGTGCCGGGCGGCCATGTGCTCGACGAGTTCCTGCCCGGCATCCTGGCGCTGCTCGCCTTTGCCAGCGGGATCTCGATCGGGTTCAACACGATCTTCGAGCTGCAGGCCGGCGTGATCGAGCGGCTGCGGGTCACCCCGGCCAGCAGGTTCGCGATCCTGACCGGGCCGATCCTGGCCAGCGCCCTGATGATGTTCGTCTTCGACATCGTCGTCGTCGTGGTCGGCGTTGGCTTCGGGTTCCAGGTGCACGCGGCCGGTTTGCTCCTGCTGGCCGTCCTGCTCGGCCTGCTGATGGTGATCGTGGCCTCGTTCTCGGTGGCCGTGGCGCTGATCAGCAAGGAGATCGGCAGCTTCGCCGCGATCGTGAACGGCATCAACCTGCCGATCCTGCTGCTAGCCGGAGTGCTGCTGCCGATCGCGCTCGGGCCTGCGTGGCTGCGCGTGCTGGCGCATTTCAACCCGCTGTACTACCTGGTCGAGGCGTCCCGGGTACTAGCCGCGGGCACGCTCAGCGGCACCGCCGTGTGGGAGTCGGCGGCGGTACTGGTGCCGCTCTGCGCGCTGGTGCTGGCCTGGGCGACCACCGTCGTGCGGAAGGCAGTGTCGTGACCGGCCCGGCTCAGTTCGCAGCCTGCAGCCGGTGCCGCTGGTAAGCCGCGGGCGGGACACCGACCACGCGCTTGAAGTGCCGGGTCAGGTGCGCCTGGTCGGCGAAGCCGGTGCCGGCCGCAACCTGGGCCGGGCCGAGGCCCTGGTCCAGTAGCTGGCGGGCCCGGCGGACGCGCACCTGGTTCAGGTAGGCGTGCGGCGGCAGGCCGGTGGCGCTGCGGAAAGCGCGGAGCACGGCGAACTGGCTGAGCCCGGTGAGCTCGGCCAGTTCGGCAAGCGCCGGGGGATCGGTCAGCCGCTCATGCAGCAGATCGCAGATCGCGCGGACCAGGGCCGGGGCGTTCCCGGCCGGTGCCGTCGGCCCGGATGGCCCGGTGGTCGCGTGCGCTCGCAGCAGCCCGGCTAGCGCCGTTGTCAGCAGCGTCGAGGAAGCCAGTTGGTCGCCGTGCTCGGCGGCGCGGTGCGCAGTGCGCAGCAGTACCGCGCTGGCCGGGTCGTACACCACCGTCTGCGGGAACCGCGGCGTACCGCGCCCCCAGCCAAGCTCGGCGGCGATGCCGGTCACCACGCTGACATCGGGGTAGAGCACCCGGTAGCTCCAGCCGGCCGGGGTGGCCGCCTGACCGGTGTGCACGATGTCGGGGTCCAGCAGCGCGACTGCCCCGGCGCCTGCCCGCTGCAGGCTGCCGGCATACTCGAATTCCTCGACGCCCGCCTCGATCAGGCCGAACGTGTAGGTCTCATGCGCATGCCGTCCGTACCGGTGCGTGACGAACCGGGCGCGCAGCAAGTCGACTCCCTCGACTGCCGCGTGCTGCCAGTACCGGGCAATCTCAGCGGCCATATGACCATGCCTACCTGATGCGGCGCGCCGATCCAACGTGTTAACACCGGCGCGGTCGTGTGGTCGCGAATCTGCCAGGCCCCGCGAGGGGTAGAACGGGGCCATGGACAATCGTGCGCTGGTACTCGGCGGCGGCGGGGTGACCGGTGCCGCCTGGGAGCTCGGGCTGCTCGCGGGGCTGGCCGCGCTCGGCGTTGACCTGGCCGGTGCGGACCTGGTCGTGGGCACGTCGGCGGGGGCGGTAACGGGGGCCCAGCTGCGGTCGGGGGTACCGCTTGACTCGCTGTACGAGCGTCAGCTGGCGCCGCAGGCCGGCGAGATTTCGGCCCGGCTGGGCCCGGCAGTCATCGCCAGGATGGCCTGGATCATGCTGACCAGCCGGGATCAGGTCCGGGCCCGGGCCCGGCTTGGCGCGATGGCGCTGCGCGCCGGCACGGTACCGGAAGCGGACCGGCAGCGGGTCTTCGAGCGGCGACTGACATCGGCGGACTGGCCGGCCAGGCCGCTGCTGCTGACCGCTATCGACGCGAGGACCGGTGAGTTCGTCGTATTCGACGCCGCGGGCGAGGCCAGCCTGGTCCAGGCGGTGGGAGCGAGCTGCGCCGTTCCCGGTGTGTGGCCGCCGGTGACGATCGGTTCCCGGCGGTTCATCGACGGCGGCATGCGCTCGCCCGCCAACGCCGACCTCGCGGCCGGCTTCGACCGGGTAGTGGTCATCGCGCCGCTAGGCCGCGGCACCGCCCGGATCGCCGGGCCGCAGGTCCAGGCAGCCGAACTCCGGGCATCCGGCGCCCGGGTCGCGGTGATCCAGCCCGATGCCGCGGCCCGCATGGCGATCGGCCGCAACGTCCTTGACCTGGCCCGCAGGGCCGCAGCCGCGCGGGCCGGCCGGGTGCAGGCGGCGAGCGCCGCCGCCGCCGTGCGGGCCGTGTGGAGCGACTGAGCGGCGCTCGCCGGCCCGGCCGAGATACCTGTCGGCCACCGCGTCGGTGAACTCAGCCGGCACGTCCTGGCCGGTAATGAGGACCCGGTAGTAGACCGGCCCGGTCAGCTGATCGATCGCCAGCTCGATGTCCGCGGTCTCGGACAGCTCGCCGCGGCCCGCGGGCGCGGAGGAAGATGCTCCGGTCCAGCTCGCGCTGCCGGGCCACGAACTCGGCCCGGAAGCGGTCCGCGACGGCCGGGTCGTGCTGCGCCTGGCCGGCCAGCGCGCGGCAGACGGCGCCCGCGTCGGTTGAGGTCAGGAACGTGGCCAGGTCGTGAAGCCGCTTCCAGGACCGCGATCCGGGCATCCTCGCTGCGACCGTGCCGGTTGCCCTGGTGGCGGGATTCGGTCATGACGAGCTCGCTGGCATCACCCCAGGTCCGGGCAGTGCTCGGCCGGCTGCTCTACGCGCTCGTCCGGGCAATCCGGCGGCGGACTGTCGTCGAGTTCGGCACGTCGTTCGGCATCTCGACTATCTACCTGGCTGCTGCGGTCGCCGACAACGGCACCGGGCAGGTGTTCAGCACCGAGCTCAGCGGCAACTCAGTTCCCGGACCGGTCGCCAGGGTCGCTCAGGTCGGCGGCTTCCGCCGCGTAGGACAGCACGCGCTTCGCCGTGAGCCGGATCCAGCTGCTGATCCAGTCGCCGTCGACAGCGACGCGGACATCAGCGGGCACCTGGCCGCGACTGACGAGCTCGGCCGGGCCCTCGATCGAGACGACCACGTGCTCCTCGCGGTCGCCCTCGGCGACCACCAGGGTCAGCCACGGCTGACCGCGGACGTTCCGCTCCCGGACTGCGCCTGCCACGGTCGGCAGCCAGAACGTGCTGCCCCGCCGGACGTAGGACGACATGGCAGCGTGCGGCCGGCCGTCCGGCCGGGTGCTGCCCACGACCGCGAAGGCCCGGCGGTCCAGGTAGCTGACCAGCTGGCTGGCCGATAGGCGGCGCTGCGGCGCGAACGACGAGGCCGTGGCGGCGGTAGCGGAACTGAAGGTGCGGTCCTGGATCGAGCCCAGGTCGCCAGTGCCGTCGGTCATGAGCTCCCCAGCGCGGTATCGAGTTGAATCCGGTCAGGCGGGTCAGGCGGGTCAGGCGGGTCAGCGGGCGTCACCGCGGAACCGGCGGGGTCGGCGTCAGGTCCGGCGATCCCGCTCTCAGTCTGTCCCGATACGCCTGGCGCATCCTGGCCGCCGCAGTACCGGGCAAATCGCGGCAGGGCCAGCCCGATGACGGCGGTGAAGGCCACCGTGGCCAGGCCACCGGACAGGGCGCTGATCACCGGGGTAGTGAGCGAGCCGACAGCGCCGGACTCGAGGCTGCCGAGCGAGTCGCCGCCCGCGCCGACCACGTACTCCGCCGCGGTGAGCCGTCCGCGAAGCGCGTCGGTCGTCACCGCCTGGACGATCACCGACCGGAAGACCACCGAGAAGGTGTCGGCGGCGCCCGCGACCGCGAGCAGGCCGAGAGTCAGCCACAGGCTGCCCGCGACCGCGAACCCGGCGAACGCGCCGCCCCAGATGGCGACGGTGCTCAGCATGACCAAGCCGGGCCGACGCACGTTCCGTACCGGCCCGGAGAACACCGAACTGATGAGTCCGCCAACGCCGATCGCGGTGGTGAACAGGCCGAGTGTCGCCGGATTGCCGGCGAACCGCTCGGCGTTGATCGCGGGGAACAGCGCGACCGGCAGGCCGAACACCGTCGCGTTCAGGTCGGTCAGGAAAGCGCCGGCCAGGACCTGGCTGCGCCGGATGAAGCCCAGGCCCTCGGCCGCGGCCCGCCAGCCCGGCCGGGCCGTGCCGGGCGGCTTAGGCATGGCGGGCAGCCTGGCCACTCCGTACAGTGCGCCGCCGAAGGTCAGCGCGTCGATGAGGTAGCAGGCCTGCAGGTGGCCGCCGGCTGCTGCAGTGATCAGCCCGGCCAGCGCCGGGCCGGCTATCAGCGTGACCTGAAAGCTCAGCCGGTTCAACGCGATTCCGGCCGGCCGCAGGTCGGGCGTCAGCAGGCCCGGCAGGAAGGACCGCCGGGCCGGGGTATCCAGCGAGCTGACCGCCGACTGGAGTACCACCAGCGCGTAGAGCAGCCAGAGCGCGGACAGGTCCGCGAACGCCTGGGCGGCCAGCACGGCCGAGATCGCTGCCAGGCAGGTGCTGGTGATCAGGACCAGTTTGCGCCGGTCGACGGCGTCAGCCAGCGATCCGCCCAGCAGGCCGATGGTCAGCGTGGGCACGACCCTGGCCAGCCCGATCGCGCCGACGGCGAACGGGGACCGGGTCATCTGGTAGATCTGCAGGGGCACGGCGAACCCGGTGAGCGCGCCGCCCACCGCCGACAGCAGGCTGCCCGCGAACAGCCGCCGGTACTGCGGTGACTGGCGCAGCGGTGTGACGTCGGTCAGCAGCGCGGACAGCCTCGGCCGCCAGCCGCGCCTCATCGGGCTGCCGCGAGCGCCTGACCGAAGTCAGGATGCTCTCGCGCCCAGGCGGACTCGGCGATCCGCTGCCGGAAGGAGCGCCGCTGCAGCGCCGCCGCCAGTGCCAGGGCCAGCTCGGTCAGCGGGAAAGGCAGCTCGTCGTCTAGTTCGGCGGCGGCCGAGGCCGTCGCCGCCCATTCGGCCTCGATGGTCGGAAGCAGCGCCCGGGCCCTGGCGGTCAGGTGCACAACCCGTTGCCGCGCGTCCTCGCCCGGCGTGAGGGTGACCAGTCCGCGGCTGGCCATCTGCGCTACCGTCTGGCTCGCGGCCGAATGGGTGACCGCGATCGCGCGGGCGATGTCCCGGATGGGCACCGGGCCAAGGGCCGCCAGCGCGCGCACGACCGGGCTGAACCGCGGCCGGTATCCCGTGGTGCCGAGATCGGCCAGCACGGAGGCGACGTCGCCGTCCATCTCCTCTAGCAGATGCCGCAGCAACGTACCCAGCCCGACCAGGTCCTGCATGCCGCCTCCCCGTGCACTATGACAGCAATACAATAGCACTGTCATATCGTACGCTGAGACCGGCAGCGTCCACAGCAGCGCCCACAGCACGGGCGAATCCGGGCCAGCAGGCGCGGCCCGCTCAACCTGATGTCGCCGTCCGTCGTCTAGTCGGGTGACACCGACAGGCGGGAGACCAGGTGGACAGGAAGCAGGCCAGGGCCTTCGAGGACTTCGTCCGCGACTCCGGCGACCGGCTGCTGCGGGTCGCCGTGCTGCTGACCTCTGACCAGCACCTGGCCGAGGACATCTACGCCGAGGCGCTGGAACGGCTCGCGGCCCGCTGGTCGCGAGTGACCAGCCCGGCCGCGTTCTGCCGCCAGGTCATGCACAACCTCGTCATCGACCGGATCCGGATGCAGCAGCGCCGCCCTCGCGAGCTCGGCCTGTACCCGGTGCACGACAGCGGCGATCCGCGGGCAGGCGACGGCATGTCGGCCGTCGAACTGCGGCCGGCCCTGCTCACCGCCCTCGACACGCTGACCCAGCAACAGCGCACCATCGTGGTGCTCCGCTACTTCGACGATCGCAGCGAGGCCGAGGTGGCCGAGCTGCTTGGTGTCTCGGCCGGCACGGTCAAAAGCACGGCGTCCCGCGCGATCGCGCGGCTGCGGGCCGAGCCGTCACTCGCCGGGCTGCTTGGTTGCGTCGGCAGCTCCCAGTAAGAACCACGTTCCGTTTCCTAAAACCAGCACAGCGGAGAGGACCAGCATGTCCAGCCTTGATGAACAGGATCTGCGCACCCTGATGCACAACTCAACCCGCGACCTGCACGCGCCAGCGGGCGTTGGCGCGCAGATCGCGAGCCGGCACCGGCGGCGCACTGCCCGGCGGCGGGCACTCGGAGTCGCGATGACCGGCGCTGCTGCCGGGACCGCGTTCGGCGTGATCGCCTCGGGTGCCGCCGGCACTCAGCCGACCAGGGGACATACCGGCGGCAGCGTGATCAGGCTGACCGCGGCCCAGCAGACGCTCAGCCGGCTGAGCTCGGTTGCAGCCGGCTCGGCCGCGCTGACCGGCCGCTACGTCGTCATGACGGAGACCCAGGACGGCAACATTCGGCGGACCAGCGTGCTGGACAGCCAGACCGGTGATCTCTGGACCTTCCAGCACGGCCCCGGAGTCCCGGCCGAGCTGCCGGTGGCCCGGCATGACTCGCCGACCACGGCCCAGTTCGCCGCGATGCCGACCGATCCGGTCGCACTGCGGGCGCTGCTGATCGAGCAGTTCGGCCAGCAGCAGAAGCAGGCCAGCGCGGCGCTGCGCCAGCAGGCCGGGAAGGCGGGCGCGCCGCAGCAGAAGATGATCGTGAAGACGGCGCCGAAGATCACCGACGACGACATCGTCTTCGGCCAGGCGACCGACATGCTGTGGAATCCGCTGGTCGGTCCCGGACTGCGGTCGGCCCTGTTCAAAGTGCTGGAGGACACGCCGGGTGTCGTGGTGAACTCCAGCGCGCGGGACGCGGACGGCCGGGCGGCCATCGAGATCAGCCGGGTGGACTCCTACGGTGAGCAGGTCGCGGTGTTCGAGGACCCGGCTACCGCGACGGTCCTGGAGGCGAGCTTCAGCGCCACCAGCGAGAGCATCGCCAACAAGACCGGCTGGAATGGCAGCGACCTGTACCTGACGGTCACCAGCACCAACACCGCGCCCACGGCCCGCCAGTACGGCGGCTGAGGGGTTCGCGATGCCGGTGACCAGCGGGCCGTGGGTCGACCTGCACGCACATCCGGGCCGCTGCTTCCTGGCGGGCCTGGACGCTGCTGATCCGCTGGCGGGCCTGCTGGGCGAAGCGGACGTGGCGGGCAGCCTGGCGGCGGCGCGGGCGGCTGGCCTGGCCGCGGTCACCCTGTCGACTGTCGCCGACCTGCGCGTGCTGGCGCCCGACCCGGTCGCCGGGCTGCGCGCCAGCCGCCCGTTCCGGCCCGGCGAGGCCTACGCTGATCACCGGCGTCAGCTCGCCGGGATCGGCCGGGTGGTTGCTGACCTCGGTGCCTCGATTGCGACCAGCGCCGTCGGCATCGACCACGCGCACGCCGCAGGCGAGACCGCGGTCCTGCTCAGCTGCGAGGGCGGTGACTTCCTCGAGGGCAGGCTGGAGCCGCTGCGGGAGGCGCACGACGCGGGCGTTTCCTCGCTGACGCTGGTGCATTACCGGGTCAACGACATCGGCGATGTGCAGACCGAGGACCCGGTCCATGGCGGCCTGACCGGTTTCGGCCGCGACGTCGTGGCGGAGTGCAACCGGCTCGGTATCATCGTCGACTGCGCTCATGCGTCGCTCGGGACGACCGAGGGCGTGCTGGCAGCATCGCGTCAGCCGGTGATGATCTCGCACAGTCATCTGGACCACGCCGGCCGGCATCACCCGCGGCTGCTCAGCGCGGGGCACGCCCGAGCAGTCGCCTCCGCGGGCGGGCTCATCGGCGCCTGGCCGTCGGGAGTGACGAGCACCAGCCTCGGCGACTTCGCCGATGAGATCTGCCGGCTCGCCGACCTGGTCGGGGCCGAGCACGTCGGCATCGGGACCGACATGGATGCCAACTACCGGCCGGTGCTGACCCGTTACGCTGACTTCGCCGCGCTTCCGGGCCTGCTGCAGCAGCGCGGGGTCAGCGATGCTGAGGCGGCCGGGATTCTCGGCGCGAACGCGCTGGACCTGCTCAGGACGGTCGCGGGCTGACTGCTGCAGCATCAGCCAGTTGCGACCGAGGCGACGGGGAGTGCCGTGAGGTCTTCGCCGCAGTGAGCACTGTCAGTGTCGCGGAGGCATTCGCCGGGCCTCGGTCACCAGCAGCGGCCGCGGGTCGCCAGTAGGACGGCCGCGGTCATCGAACATCGTCCGCAGCCGGCCGAGCGCGGCGGTCGGCCGGGGCACGAAGCCGTAGTTGCCGAGATAGCGCCACGCGTCGACCGCGGCCAGCATCGCTACGTCCGCTATCCGGTCAGCGTCGAGCGCGCCGTCGGCGTCGTCAGAGACCAACTCGTCCGGCAGCGACAGTGTGATGACAGGCCAGCTGGCGTTCTCGACGACCTGGTCCAGCAATTCCCGCGCTCGAAGCATCTCCGCCACCGGGATTCCCCAGACTTCCGAGCCTCGCGCGAGCATGTAAGCGCCGCTGCGAACGTAGATCACACAGGCCACATCGGCGTCCGCGAGGCTATCCGCAACTGCTGGCAGCACCCGTTGATCGGCTATTGACCAGACATGCTTGTACGTGAGCTCACCGTCAGTCAGAAGATTCCGGGTGAATTGCACCCGAGCCGCCGTCAGCAACGGGTCGTCGGGAGATCTGTCCAGCTGCAGGGGCACGCTGTAGCGCAAGTCGATGTAGCCGTAGCCCAGGGCATCGGCCAGCAGGGCGCCGATGTACTCGGCGTGCGCATAGGGACAGCCCAGCACCAGCACGTTCGGTGCGGCGCCCAGCGTGGAGACCGACGGCGGACGGGACCGCTCGTGCTGCGGAATAGTCAGGATCAGCGGCGGCCGTGGTGTCTCCCAGTCATGCGGAACCTGCTCCCGCCACCTGGCCCCGAAGGCATTCCCGGAATCTCCGATCACCTCGGCCACTCGTCGGCGCAAGGCATTGTCCTCGAGCAGATTCTCCCGGCTGAGGCTCTGGACTCCCACGTAGGTGGTCAAGTGCACCGGGTAACGACGGCCCCGGTAGACGCGGCGCAGGGTGATCTGCAACTCCGGGCCGGCCGCGCTGAGGAGGATCCCGGCGATGCGGGCCCCCGCGTCCGAGAATGCGAGTTCACCGGCCCGGGCGACGACCTCGCTGACCCGTCCCATGACCGAGCGCAGTTCATCGGCGACCTGGATGGCGTGCGCATCAGCGCGCATGCCAGGAGGCAAGACGCCGCCGAGTTCCAGCTGCAGCGCATGGCTGATTCCGGTGAGCTCCGCGAACCTGGGCAGCAGGGACAGCTGCGGAGTTACCGCCCCGTCCAGCCACTTCTTGAGCGTGGTGTTCCGGACTCCCAGCAGAGTCGCTGCGGCGTTGATGCTCAGGTTTTCCCGGTCGAGGGCCTCGCAGACAGCCTGTGCCCAGACCGGCCAGCCAGCGTTAGCTGACTCACTGTCCGACGCGACGCCGCTCACTGCACTGACACCACAGTTCTCGTACCGGTCCTGCCACCGCATTGCCGACAGTTAGCACTCTAATGCTGCTCTGCTCGCCTCAGCCGACACCAGAGACTGCCAACGCGAAGGTGCAGTTCCTGCTCGTACGCGAGGTAGCTGCGCTCCGGCCGGCCGCGGCACGCTCCTCAGTAGGTCCTCGAACTTACGGAGAAGAGTCCGATGCTGCTGGAACTGGTGATCGCCACGGCGATCGTCGTCAGTACCCCGCTGGCCGCTATGGTCCTGGTCAGCATCGCCAGCCGGCGCGAGGATCGTGCCCAGACCCTCACGCGGCGGCCAGCGGGCATTTTCGAGGCGTCGGCGCGGCGCATCGTGGATTTCCGCAGCGACAACCCGGTTGGCGAGTCAGTCAGGGCGAGGAGCCCGGATTGAGACTCTTGCCGTGATCCCGCGGGCAGCGGCCGTAGCCGGTGTCGGAGAGACGCCAGTGCTTGCGGCAATAGGCGGCACCGCACAGCTCGCAGAATCCAGCGTCGTCGTACAGGCCGGCCAGCTGCACCCGCTCGAACCGGTAGGGGCGCTGGAACGCCTCGCCGATCGCCTGCGCACGGTCGGCTCCGACCGGGTCGCCGATCCGGTCCGAGCCGCTCGCAATTCCCCGGAACAGCAGGTACCACTGCCCGGGGTCACGGTGCTGTTCGAACGCCTGACGGTGCTTGCGGCTCCACCGCTTCCACCGGGCCGGCAGCTGGCCCGGTGCCACCGTCTCGACAAGTGCCGTGACCTCGCCGCAGGTCGCGCACAGCGGTTCCGCCAGGATCCCGATCGCCATGGAGCCGATTATCGCCCGGCCGGTCCCCGGACGGACTGGCCGCCCTGGTAGCTGCGGCTACGGCAAGCGCAGTCTTCCCGCTGCCGGGGCGTGGCTCTTGTTCTCATGCCGGACGCGGACGACGAGCTTGCCGGTGGCGCGGTCGTGCTCCATGTCGTCGTGGGCCTGCGGCACCTGCTCCAGGCCGTCATAGACGCGGTCCACGGGGAAGGCCAGCTGGCCGGCGGCGACTGCGTCGAGGATCTCCTGGAAGGCCTCCTGAGGCAGGTCGGCGGCGTCGCCGAAATAGCCCGCCAGGCGCACGCCCCTCGGCAGGTACTCGTTCGGGGAGAAGTCCCGCACCGTCCACTGGTTGGAGAGGCTGCCGCCGAAACAGGCCGTGCCGTGCACGCGCACCGCGCGCAGAGTGTCGGGCAAGGTCGGCGTGCCGACGAGGTCAAGGGCGGCGTCAACGCCGTCCGGATACAGCTCGCGCACGGCGGGCGCGACCTCGCCGGTGTCGAGCAGGGGGTGGTCGACGCCGTGATCCTGCAGCAAAGCCAGGCGGCTCGCCTGCCGGGTGGTGGATAGCACCGTGGCGCCGCGCCATCTGGCCAGCGCGGCGGCGGCCAGGCCCACCGAGGAGGTGCCGCCGCGGATGAGCACGGACTGACCGGACTTCAGGTCCAGGCCGATGGTGAGCGAGCCGTAGGCGGTCTGCACCATCTCCGGCAGGGCGCCGAGCACCTCCCAGGGCAGGTCGGTGTCGACCGGGATGACCTGGGACAGCGGCACCGACGTGTACTCGGCATAGCCGCCGTCGTAGGTCCGCCCCATGTCCCCCATCATCGCGACGACCTTCTGCCCGGCAGCCAGGCCGCTGCCGGCCGGGGCCGCATCGACGGTGCCGGCGGCCTCGATGCCCGGCACCCGGGGAAAGCTGACGCCTGCGCTCAGACCCAGCCGGAGCTTCAGCTCCGACCGGTTGAGGCCGAACGCCTCGACGCGGATGCGCACCCAGCCGTCCCGGTCGGGCGGGAGCGGGAGCGTGGTCAGCCGCAGGTTCCCGGCGGGGCCGGGGGCGCAGAGCCGGACGGCGCGCATGGTGGCCGGTGCGGACGTCATGGGCCTGCCTTCCTTGGCGGGGTCGGAGAGTCGGTCGGCGGTGGTCAACGTGCGGCGGCTGGGGCTTCATTCCGGGGCAGCGAAACCCGGGCCCGCAGCCGGGTCAGATAAATCCTGGAAACGCCCGATCGTCGTTGCCGGCACCTGTCCGGCTGGTGTTCTCGTCGGCTGACCGCCATGAAGAGGTCCGCCGGCCCGCATGTGATTCTGGTGTTCTGCGCCGCGCGGGGGAGGGTGAGCATGGCTGGCGGGTTGTTCGACGGCGGGAGCGCTGGTGTCCCCGCGGTGGTCACCAGGCCGGTGGGGCGGGTCGTGATCGTCGGGGCGGGCATTGCCGGACTGACGGTTGCCAACGCCTTGCGGCAGGCGGACGTTGAGGCTGTCGTGCTGGAAGCACGTGATCGGATAGGCGGGCGGCTGCACACCGTTGACCTTGGCGGCTGGCCGGTTGACCTGGGCGGTTCCTGGATACACATGCCGGTCGGCAATCCGCTGCGACGACTTGCCGACCAGGCCGGAGTGGCGTGCGTCCCGGCGGATCCGCTGCCGGAGGCGGTCGCCTACGACTGCGTGGAGGGCCGGTGTCTCACCCCGGATGAGCTGGCAGCCTGCCTTGATCTGCAGTTCGAGGCGTTCCCGGCGGCACAGGAAGCGCTCGTGAATGAGCTCGGACCAGACGCTTCGATGGCCGATGGTATTGACCGGTTCGTCTCGGCTCTGGGTTTGCCGGCGCCGGCTGACCGGCGGGCCCGGCAAGCGCTGCAGACAGACATCGAGGGGGAATCCGCCGGCCGCGCCGAGGACCAGTCTTTGCGCTGGATGTGGCATGAGCTGGAATACGGCGGTGGTTTCTTCGGCGATATGCCGTCCGGCGGATACGCGACCTTGGTCAGCGCGATCGCCGGCGACGCCGATATCCGGCTGGGGGTGGAGGTCACCGAGGTGCTGTACTCGGCCCGCGGCATAGCGGTCCGCGACACCACCGGCAGGACCGAAGAGGGTACGCACGTAGTGGTCACGGTGCCTCTCGGCGTCCTGAAGACCGGGTCTCCGGTCTTCTCGCCGTCGTTGCCAGCCGACCGGCTGACCGCGATCAAGCGACTGGGCTTCGGGCACCTGGAGAAGGTGGCGATGCTGTTCGACCGCCCATTCTGGCGGGAGGCAGGCGCACCGCATCTTTTTGTCTTCCCCGGCAAGCCGGCGAACCGATGATCTGGGCACTCGGGAACGACGCATTCGGCGGCGGGCCGGTGCTGGTGGCCGAGATCTTCCACAGCGCGACCCGTCACATCTGCGAGCGGACCCCCGAAGAGTCCGCCCGCTGGGTACTGGGCACCGTTGCCGAAGCTCTCGGCTCCCCTTGCCCCGTTCCCGAGGCCGTGGCCGTCTCGTCCTGGGCCGACGACCCCTTCAGCGCGGGCGCTTACTCCCACATCCCGCCGGGAGCGACCCCGGCCGACGCCGATCTCCTCGGCGAGCCCGTCGGCGGCCGCGTCCTGTTCGCCGGCGAGCACACTCAGAGCAGCCGCCTCGTCTATACCGACGGCGCGATGGCGAGCGGCATCCGCGAAGCGAGGCGGCTGCTCGGCAATGCCAGCATTCAGCTCAAGATTCCCGGTTCATCGCGATCGAGGGTGCAGCCGGGCCGGCCAGCCGACTGACGTCGAGGGCGTCAGCGCCAGAATTCGGTGAGCTGCCCGGCAAGGGCCTTGCCTTGGGCGTAACCGGCTCGAGCGGCGGGCGGGCGCCTCGACAGATCCATCAGATTGCTGCCGAGTGCGTCGCGGGAGTCGCTGTTCGGGAGGACGGCTTCCGCTCTGCTGCCGCTGGCGCGTAGTTCGTCGACCTGAACTGCAAGATGCATGCCCCAGTCCAGCGGCGCCCGTGATCTGCCGCCCAGTGGTGACAGCACCAGCACCCGCCCGTAGCCGGCTGCCAGATCGGCATTCTCGCTGGATCGCCGGTAGCCGCCGTCGATGTACCGGCTGTCGCCGATGCCGTAGGGAGGGACACCGAAGCCGTTGGCACAGCTGGCGGCGACGGCGTCCGCCAGGTCGACTCCGCTGTCGCGGTCGAACACGACCGGATCACCGGTAGAGGCATCGACAGCCACGATCCGCAGCTTTCGTTCCGGCCAGCGCTGACTGGGCAGCCGGGCGGCTACCGTAGCGCGCCACCGCGTTTGCCCGGAGCCGTCCGACGCGGCATCCAGCTCGAGCGCCGCCGCACCCAGCCTGCGGCGCATGTCGGCCGCATCCTCAGCGGCGGCGATGATCTCGCTCGTCCGCCGCATATGGTCGGGCGCTGGCCCGAGGGGAACGCGGCCGCCGTCGGATCCGGCCGGACCACTCCGTTGCCGGGGCGCAGCCGACAGGATGTCGGCAAGCAGCTCGGCCGGGCTCGCGCTCGTTACCTGGACCGCGGCCGTCGACCCGGCCGACGTCCCGATGATCAGATCGGCCCCGGTCACATCGAGCCCGGCATCAAACAGGCCGGCGATGACGCCGATCAACCACGCATTGCCTGCCGATCCGCCACCACCGAGGACCAGCGCTCGCTCACCAGCGGTGCGTACCGGCGCTGCGGCGCCGGCCTGCAGCGGATCCTGGTCGGACCCCGGCCGGCCGGAGGCCGTCGTCGAGGTGACGTGCAGAGTTGAAAAAGGTGTTGTGTTCATAGGAGGCGCCTTTCGCGAGTTGCCTGGCGGGCGCTCCCCGTGGCGACTACCTCAGTCGCGCGATCGTGGACGGCAGCGGAGCACCCACTGCGGATACTGCGTTCATGGGACTCACCTCCTGCCGCTGGATCACGATCGCCCAGACAGTAGCACGACGTCGGGGGTGCTACGCAGCCGGAATCATGCCGGTTGCCGTCGCGTGCTGTCAGCTGACTGCTCCCAGCGCGGCGCCGATGGTGGCGATGACTATCCCGCCGAGCGTGACCGAGACGAACGAGCGCAGGAAGCCGGTGCCGAAGAACCGGCGGCGGATCCACGCGAGCATGAGGAGCTCGAACGCCACCGCCGCGAGCGCGAGCAGTACTGCGGTGCGGTAGTGGGGGATGAGGAACGGCAGCGTGTGCAGGACGCCGCCGAGGAACGTGCCGAGGCCGGTGATCGCGCCGCGCGCGAACGGGCTGCCGCGCCCGGTCAGGTCGCCGGTGTCGGATAGTCCTTCGGAGAAGGCCATGCTGACGCCGGCGCCGATCGCGGTTGCCAGCCCGGCGAGGAAAACGTCGTGCGGCAGGTGGGTGGCAAACGCGACGGCGAAGATCGGGGCGAGCGTCGACAGGGAGCCGTCGATGAGTCCGGTCATCGCCGGCTGCACCCGCTGGAGCAGAAACGACTGCTGGCCGCGCTGAGCGTGCGCACATGTCAGCATGTCAGCTCACCGTCGGTGATCCAGCCGTCGCGGGCCTGGCGGATGCCGGTGCAGCCTCGGCGGCCACGGCGGACCCGGCGGCCAGGAACGGGCCGGAGCGGAACAACGTGCCGCAGATCACCGCGCCGGCGCCGAAGAAGGCGGCCGCGACCCAGAATCCGGTGGTGTAACCGTGGATCAGGGCTATCCCGGCCACGGCCGCCGACGGGTGCCCGTGGATCAGCGTGGCCGGGCTCAGGTGGCTGACCAGGTAGTGCGCCACCGCGCTGGCGAAGATCGTGTTGAGCAGCGACGTGCCGATCGAGCCGCCGATCTGCTGGCCGGTGTTGAGGGTGGCGGAGGCCACGCCCGCGTCCTGCGGCGCCACCCCGAACGTCCCGGTGTTCATCGACGGCGCGATCGTGAAACCGAGGCCCAGGCCGGCCGCTATCAGCGGGCCGAGGACCGCCGTCGCGTAACCGGAGTGCACGCCGATCCTGGTCAGCCAGACCAGGCTGCCCGCTGCCAGCAGCATGCCGGCGGTGACCAGCGGCCTGGGGCCGAGCCGCGGCAACAGCACCACGTTGGACAAGTTGGCGGCCACCACCACCATCGCGATCATCGGCAGGAAAGCCACGCCGCTGATCACCGGGGAGTAGCCCAGGGTCTGCTGCAGGTAGTAGGTGAGGAACAAGAAGATGCCGAAGATGCCGACACCGACGATGAGGACGGCCAGGTAGGCGCCGGCCCGGTTGCGGTCGAGCAGCAGCCGGGGCGGCAGAAGCGGGCTGGCCGCGCGCGACTGCCAGAACGCGAAGATGGCGAGCACCGCCACGCCCGCTGCCAGGAAGCCGTAGGTAGACGGCGCGTGCCAGCCGTGCGAGGCCGCATTGGAGAACCCGTAGACCAGGCTGAACATTGAGGCCGAGACGAGTGCGACGCCGGGCAGGTCCAGCCGGGACCGGCCGCGCGGGGCCTGGCGCCGCAGCAGCGTCACCGCACCGGTCACGGCCAGGCCGGCGAAGATCAGGTTCACGTACAGGCACCAGCGCCAGGACAGGTACTCGGTCAGGACGCCGCCGAGTAGCAGGCCGATCGCGCCGCCGGCACCGACTATCGCGCCGTAGACGCCGAATGCCTTGCCACGCTCGCGCGGGTCGCTGAAAGTCGTGGACAGGATCGACAGGGCAGCAGGCGCCAGCAGCGCGCCGAACGCGCCCTGGGCCGCCCGGGCCGCGACCAGCATGCCGAAGCTGGTGGCCGCGCCGCCGAAGGCCGACGCGGCGGCAAAGCCGGCCGCGCCAGTGAGGAACGTGACCTTGCGTCCGATCAGGTCGCCCAGCCGCCCGCCGAACAGCAGCAGGCTGCCGAACGAGAGCGCATAGGCGGTCACCACCCACTGCCGGTCGACCGTGGTGAAGCCCAGGGCCTGCTGCGCGGACGGCAGCGCGATGTTCACGATCGTGGCGTCGAGTACCACCATGAGCTGGGCGAGGGCAACGGTGCCCAGGATCAGCCACCGGCGGGGGTCGGGGACAGCGCTGGAAGGTCTTGTTGTCATGCCACCGATGCTGCTGGCCGCACGGTCCGCCGTCGTCGTGCGCAGGAGGTGACTATTTCCTGGTCAGCGCGGATGCCGCCGGGCAGCGGGATACCGCACCGGGAGTAGCCGGCAATGACGCCCGCGGGCGGATGCGCTCGCGGACTGGATGCGTACGCTCGGAGAATGCGCACTGATCGCAACCGGCAGAGGTTCTACGCGGCCGGGTGGCTCATCTCGGCGGGCGTCATGGTCGTCACGTTCCGCATGTGGCAGTTGCACGTGCACGAGGTCGAGCAGCGGGCCGATGAGGCGGAACGGACCAGGGACGAAGCCGCCCGGCGGATGGCGATGGAGGAGCGGCTGCGCATCGCCCGCGAGCTGCATGATTCTCTGACGCACAGCATCTCGGTGATCCAGGTCCACGCCGGCGTGGCCGTGCACCTGGCGCGCAAGCGCGGCGAGGAAGTCCCGGCCGGCCTGCTGGCGATCCAGGAGGCGGGCACGGAAGCGGCACGGGAACTGCGCGCGACGCTCAGCGTGCTGCGCACTGCGGAGGACGGCGAGGGCAGCGGCCTCAGCCAGCTGGACAGCCTGGTGGACCGCGCGCGGGCCGCCGGTCTGCCGGTGACCGTGACAGTGACGGGGGCGAAGCGGCCGCTCCCGCCCGACGTGGACCAGGCTGCCTACCGGATCGTGCAGGAGGCGCTCACCAACGTGAGCCGTCACGCCGGCCCTGCCAGCGCGTCGGTTCACCTGGACTACGCGCCGGAAGTCCTGCTGCTCCAGGTCATCGACGACGGCAAGAATGCTGTCGCGAGCACCGGCCCCCGGCCGTCAGGTCCCGGCCTGGGCCTGGTCGGCATGCGGGAACGGGTGTCCGCGCTCGGTGGCCGGCTCCAGGCCGGACCACACGATGGCGGCGGGTTTCAGGTGCGCGCCGAGCTGCCCGCGCGGGCACCGTCGTGATCCGGATCCTGCTGGCCGACGACCAGGCGCTGATCCGCAGCGGCATCCGGGCGCTGCTCGAGGCGGAAGACGACATCGAGGTGGTCGCCGAGGCCGAGGACGGGCGGCAGACAGTCCTGCTCGCCGCCGAGCACCGCCCGGACATAGCGCTGGTGGACATTCAGATGCCGGTGCTGGATGGCCTTGAGGCCACCAGGCAGATCGTCGCGGACCAGCGGCTGGACAGTGTGCGCGTGGTGATCCTCACCAACTTCGGGCTCGACGAGTACATCTTCCGCGCGCTCCGGGCGGGCGCGAGCGGGTTCCTGCTGAAAGACACCCAGCCGGCCGAGCTGCTGCAGGCGCTGCGAGTCGTCGTGCGCGGGGACGCGCTGCTGTCTCCCGCGGTTACCCGCCGCCTGATCAGCGAGTTCGTCGCCCGGCCGCCGGACGCCGCCGCCGCGGCCGGGATGGAATCCCTCACCAACAGGGAGCGCGAGGTCGTGGCCCTGGTGGCGCACGGCCTGTCGAACGACGAGATCGCGGACACCATGGTGCTCAGCCCTGCCACTGCCAAGACCCACGTCAGCCGCTCGATGATCAAGCTGGGCGCTCGTGACCGGGCGCAGCTCGTCGTCTTCGCCTACCAGACCGGCCTGGTCGCCCCGCGCGCCGCCGGCTGAACGCGATCTGGGCTCTGGCCCGGCCGCGAATCCGGATCCGCGGCCGCACTCATGGTGCTACCGCAGCGACAGGGCGGCGAGTGCGGCGTTGACGATGGAGCCGGAGTCAAGGTCGTGGGCGCGGTAGAGGTCGGCGACGGCACCGGACTGGCCGAAGCTGTCGACGCCGAGGCTGACGGCCGGGACGCCGAGCGCGGAGCCGAGCCAGGCCAGCGCGTGCGAGGCGGCGTCGTGCACGGTGACGACGGGAGCGCGGTGCGGGAAGGCACTGCGGATGGCGCCGGGGATGGACGGCGCGGTCGCGGTGCGGACGCCCTGCCGCAGGGTCCGCTGCCAGGCCCGGTAGAGCCGGTCAGGCGAGGTGACGTCGACCACAGTCGCGGCGATGCCCTCATCGGCCAGCTCGGCCGCGGCCTGCAGCACCTCGGGCAGGACGGCGCCGCAGCCGGCCAGGTACACCGGGGGAGCGCCGGCCTCGGCCTGCTCGGCGGCGGGGTCGACCAGCCGGTAGGCGCCGGCCAGCACCTGGCGGCGCAGGATCGCGTCGCCGAGCCGCTCGCGCGCCGCCTGGAACGGCTGCTGGTCGATGCCGCGGGTGGTGAGCCGGAAGTAGTACGAGCCGGTCTCGGCCTGCTGCCCGGCGCCCGCGGGGCCGGGCCGCTCGCCGCGGCGACCGACTGCAGCGCGCCGCACAGCAGCCAGTCGAGCGCGACCGCGTAGGCGGGCTCGATGAAGGTCACGTTGGGCAGCTCCATGCCTACCGATGCGGTGATCGTGGACTGGTGCGCGCCGCCCTCGGGGGCCAGCGTGACGCCGGACGGCGTGCCCGCCACCACGAACCGGGCGCCGGAGTAGACCGAGTAGATGAAGGCGTCCAGCCCGCGCAGCACGAACGGGTCGTAGACCGTGCCGACCGGCAGCAGCGGCTGGTCGGACAGGTCCCAGGCCAGGCCGAGCTGGCCGAGCAGCAGGAACAGGTTCATCTCGCTGATGCCGAGCTCGATGTGCTGGCCGTCCGGACCCTCGGCCCACTTCAGCACCGGGTCCTCGCTCCAGGCCCGGCGCGGCACCGGGCTGAACACGCCGGTCCGGTTGATGAATCCGGCCAGGTTCGTCGAGGTGGCGACGTCCGGCGCGGTCGTCACCAGGTACGGCGCGACCGACTCCAGCCGGGACAGGTCGACCAGGATCCGGCCGAACGCCTCCTGGGTGGAGATCGGCCTGGCCGCGCGCAATCCGGTGGCATCGGGCACGTCGACGGCGTTCCCGGCATTGAAGCGGGGCGCGCCTGGCGAGGTGCTCGCGACGGGCTGCCGCCCACTGCCCGGCTGGCGTCATCGGGTCGAGCCGGTCCCACTCGGTGGCCGCGGTCAGGCCCAGCCGAGACGCGCAGCTGGTCGACCTGAGCTGTCGACAGCAGCGCGGAGTGGTTGCGCGGGTTGCCGGCGATGGGCAGGCCCCAGCCCTTGATCGTGTACGCGAACAGCACGCTCGGCCGGTCTTTCTCCGCGTCGCACTCGGCGAAGGCGGCGAGCAGGGAGCCGAGGTCATGGCCGGCCAGGTCGGTGACGAGGCGTGCGAGTTCGTCGTCATCCGGTATCCCGGCGCAGAACGTCGCTGACCGCCGGCGGCGCGCCGTCCAGGAACCGCTCCCGCACTGCGCCGGGTCCAGGCCGAACAGCGACTGGTAGTGCTCGTTGGGCATCGCGTCGATCCAGTCGCGCAGCGCCGTCGCCGCCGGGCTGGCTGAACGGCGGCCTGCAGCGCCTGGCCGTACTTGGCCTCGACCACGTGCCAGCCCGCCGCGCTGAATTGCTGCTCCCACTGGGCGATGCGGACGCCGGGCACGACCCGGTCCAGGGACTGCCGGTTGACGTCCACGATCCACAGCACGTCGCCAGGCCCATCGGTGGCCGGGTCGGCGACGGCTTCCCAGATGTTGCCCTCGTCCAGCTCGGCATCGCCGATCAGCGCGACGAAGCGGCTGCGCGGCCGCGCGCCGAAATGCGCGTCGACGTAGCGCCGGGCCGCGGCGGCGAACAGGGGGGCGGCCGCGCCGAGCCCGACCGAGCCGGTGGAGAAGTCGACGTTGTCCGGGTCCTTGGTGCGGCTCGGGTACGACTGCAGTCCGCCGAAGGCGCGCAGCGTCGTCAGGTAAGACCGGTCGAGGTTGCCGAGCAGGTACTGGATCGCGTGGAAGACCGGCGAGGCGTGCGGCTTCACGCTGACCCGGTCCGGCGCGTCCAGGTGCGCGAAGTACAGCGCCGTCATGACGGTGACCAGGCTCGCGCTGGACGCCTGGTGCCCGCCGACCTTGACGCCGTCGCCGGTGTCCCGGTCGTGATTGGCCGCATCGACGATCCGGGTGGCCAGCCACAGCACCCGCTGCTGGATCTCCTCCAGCACCGCCGGGTCATAACCTGATGCGGGCGGTGAGTGAGTGACGTTGTCCACGCTGAGCTCCTGGCCTGACCTGGCGCAGCTGGCCCTGTTCCGTCGTGCGCCGCCCAGCACACGGTAACCGACGGCGCAGCCGGACCGGGCCGGCCGGGCGGGGGCCGGTGCGGCGGGGACAGCCCCGAGTCGTTACCGTGTAGCGGCCCCGCGTTTGCGCGCAGTCCTTCGCAGCGCTCCATCGGCCGCCTAGCTTGGACAACGATCAAGCAAAAGTGTTGGCCGTTATGAGAAACTTAGATAGATTAAATTAGATATGAGCGAATCTCAGGCCGAGGCGGAGTCAGACGCCGGGCATCTGGTCGCCGACGCGACGGCCGACGCGGTGTTCGAGGCCGCGTTGCCGCGCTGCGGCGGTGATAACGGGACGGGATCCCGGCCGCATGGCCGGCTGACCCGCCGGGGCGGCGGGCTGCGGATGCTGGCCGTGATCCCCGAGCGCCTGGCCGTGGCCGAGAGCCTGGCCGGCGTCCCCGGCTACCTGCCGACAATCCCGGCCGACAGCGAAGACCGCGGCTTCGACTAGCAGCGAGCCGCCCGGTCGCGCGGCGACGGTGCAGACACCTCATTCGCGCTCATGCCGCGAGTGCTGCATTGACCAGCCGCCTCGCGGCGCCCCAGGCTACAGGGCAGCACCTGTACGACCGGTGCCCATAGTGGGGCCATAGTGGGGCAGCACTCGTACGGATGGTGCCCCATGACGTCGACGACGACGCACCGGTGATCCGTAGTACTAAGGCCGGCGGCATGTCATCGAGCCTTGAGTGACACTGCAAAGCGTTATCTTGAGGATCGCGCAGCACTGGCCGCGCACTTCGCTGACGAGGCAGCAGGCCGCGGCGGGTCACGCTCAGCGACTAGATGGGACCCTCGACCGGATCGATTCAGAAGATTCGTGGGCCTGACCGTCATGCACGACACGCGTCAGCGTGACGGCATGGGGACCGGGCTGGCCGGCGAGCGAATGCCGGCCCGGGCTGGAGCCGTATCGGGCGGTGTCGGCCCCGCTGGCGTTGCGAGGGCCGTCGCCGGGTGGGCCAGAGCGGACGGGTCGGCGCTGGGGCTTGGGCTAGGGCTGGAGATGCTCGACGGTGACGGCGGGAGCCCGGATGGTGTCGGGCGCCCGGCTGGTGTCGCGCTGGGCGCCTGCGGGATGCGGCCCGGCGCCGGGGACGTGACGGCGGGCTGGTGTCCCGGTCCTAGCGGGTGCACGGGGTGCTGCGCCGCCGTCGTCAGCACGCTTGCCATGACACCGCCCACGGCCGCGGCCGCGACGATGGCGGCGGCGCAGTCACGGGCTATCCGCTGCCGGCGTCGCCGGCTCCGCGCCGCATAACCTCCGCAGCCGGCTGCGGCCGGGCCGAGGCCGCGGCATCGTCGGCGATCTGGCGCAGCTCTGGCATCAGGTCAGGCACTGGTCACCCCCCGGCTGCCGCCGGATCCGGCCGGCAGCGCTGAGTCGCGCAAATACGGGGCCAGCGCCGCGCGTCCGCGGGCCAGCCTGGCCTTGACAGTGCCGGCCGGGACGCCGGTCTCGTCGGCGATCTGCGCGACCGAGCGGTCGCACAGGTGATAGAGGACCAGGGCGCGCCGCTGTTCGGCCGGGACCTTGCGCAGCGCGTCGATCAGCGCGACCCGGTCCGGTCCGGGTCCGTCGGTGACCTGGTCGGGGCGCTGCGCCCGCAGCAGCAGGCGGCCGAGGCGTGCGCGCTGCCATCTCGACACGGCAATGCGCCAGGCTGTCGCCCTGACCCACGCTTCCGGCGACCCGGCGGAATCCAGCTTCCCGCGGTGGGCCCAGGCCCGGACAAACGCCTCCTGGACGGCATCCTGCGCCTCGGCGGCGTTGCCGGTCATCGCGGTGAGCTGGCCGACGAGCCGGCCGAAGGACGCCGAGTAGAAGTCCGTGAACTCCTCGGGGCTCACCAGGACTCTGGCCTCCTGCCTGATTGCACTGATATCCGGGCCAGGCCGGGCGGATCCCGATTCAGGTCCACGCTGGCCTTCCGGGCAGGTCCGCCCGGCCAACGGTATGCGAGCTAGGCCCGCGCCGCACTCGGGACCGGAGTAGGCAGGCGCTCGGAGCCGGGGAGGAGTACGCAGTCGGACGCACTGCGCTTCGGCATCGGCGAGGCGGACGGTGCGGACGGAATCGGAGAGGGATAGGCCGACGGCACCGGAGACCCGGCCGGCGACGGGGCAACAGCCGACGGGACGGCCGACGCAACCGGAGCCGGACTGGCGGGAGCGGCGGGGGTCGCGGAGGACACCGGAACCGGGCTCGCCGGCGTAGACGGTGAACCGGTCGCGATTGCAGACTGCTGGCCGTCGGCCCGCGGTGCCGTGGCGTGGTGGGCCGGCTTCCCGGAAGGATGCGCGGACGCCGCCAGCGCAAGCCCGGTGCCGCCGCCGATCAGGACCACAGCCGCGGGAATCCCGAACCCGAGCGCCTGAACGCGCGTGAGCCTCATTGCCACCTCCAGTGCGGGCCGCTGGTGCCTGGCAGCCAGCAGTGGTACCGCTGGCGCGCCTGACTGGTTGCATGCCGGGGCCTGATATCTGGCTATTGACGGCGACTTCCGACCGGACTAGCGTCTCGGTCGAAACAAACAGGAAAGTTTCCTATTTGTTTTGTGCAGAGGTTGCGGGCCAGCTGGGACGCCATCCCCGGCGCGGCTGGCCGATTGTCCTGATCGCCGTTCCGCCTAGCCAAAGGGATCCGCGCATGAGACGAAACACCACGTTGCTGGCAGCGCTGGCCACCGCGACTGCGGCCGTGGTCACGCTCGGCCTGACCGCCACCGGCGCCAGCGCCGCGACCAGCAGAGAGACGGCCCGCAGTCGCGGCCGCTGCCGTACCGGGTCTTCGCCCCCTACTTCGAGACGTACGACACCAGCACCGACCTGGCCGCACTGTCGCAGCAGTCGGGCGCCAGGTACCTGTCGCTGGCGTTCCTGCAGACCGCGACGGCCGGCTCCTGCACGGCCTACTGGGACGGCGACACCGACGCAGCCGATCGCCGCGGCCAGCTTCGGCAGCGACATCGCCGCGATCCAGGCACGCGGCGGCAACGTCATCCCGTCGTTCGGCGGCTACACCGCCGACACCACCGACACCGAGATCGCCGACAGCTGCACCAGCGTGCAGGCGATCGCCGCGGTCTTCGAGAGCCTGATCACCACCTACCACGTGCCGCGGATCGACCTGGACATCGAGGCCGACTCGCTCACCAACACGGCCGGGATCAACCGCCGCAACGAGGCCATCGCGCATGACCGAGGCCTGGGCCGCGCGCGCACCACCGGCAGATCCAGTTCTCCTACACGCTGCCGACGTTCCCGACCGGCCTGCCGCCGACGGGCGTGGCCGTCCTGCAGAACGCGGTCGCCGACGGCGCCCGGATCAGCACCGTCAACCTGCTGACCTTCGACTACTACTTCGGCACCGCAGCAGGACATGGTGGCCGACACCGAGAGCGCCGCGGCCGGCCTGTACGGCCAGTTGCAGGCGCTGTACCCGGCGGCCGACGCCCGCCAGCTGTGGCACATGATCGGCGTCACCGAGATGCCGGGCATCGACGACTTCGGTCCGGACGAGACCTTCTCGACGGCGGACGCGGTCACGATCGCTGCACTGGGCACGAGCAGCAGGGCATCGGCCTGCTCTCGTTCTGGGCGCTGCAGCGCGACAACGGCGGCTGCCCCGGCACCAAGGGCGCCGGGCAACTGCTCCGGCGTTGACCCAGCCGCCGTGGTACTTCAGCCACGTCTTCGAGCACTTCACCAGCTAAGGAACGTGGCCCGGAGCGTTAGCCACGGGCCACAGCGGCGAGCTGCCCGGGTGTGCCGGTCTACGGGGTCCGGCACACCCGGCGCGGTCGCCGCTAGCTGCCGGGCACGCCGGGTGCCGCACGGCCTACCCAAGCGGCATCCGGCGGGCAGGTGCTCAGTCCCGGTCCCGGTCCTGCTGGCCGGTGGCCCGGTTGATCTCGTCGCCGATCGAGGTGATCGCGGCCTCAGCTCGCTGGCGCATCCGGTCGAAGCGCTCCCTGACCTTGTCGAGCCGGTCGTTGACCAGGTCGCGGCCGATGTCGAACCTGACGTTCAGGCCCGGTTCGCTGCTCCGGGTCGTGCGGTGCCAGTGATCGTCGTCTTCGTCGTCGTCATCCTCGCTGAGTTCGCGCTCCTCCTCGGCCAGCTCGCGCGCCTCGTCGACGAGTTCCTCGGCTTCCTCGGCGAGTTCCTGCGCTTCGTCGGCCCGCTCTTGCTGCTCGTCCACCCGCTCCTGGGCGTCGTCGGCTGCCTCTTGCGCCCGCTCGGCCGCTTCCTGCGCCTGGTCGGCGGCTTCCTGGGCCCGGTCGGCGAATTCGCGCGCCTGATCGGCCAGTTGCTGCGCGCGGTGCTGCTCGGCCTCGCCCGCCCACTCGCCGGCCTTGTCGGCAGACTGCCCGGCGAGCTCGGCCCGCTCCTCGGCTAGCGAGGCAACTTCGTGCGCCCGGTCGGCTGCCTCCTGCACCCGGTCAGCGTGCTCTTGCGCCCGCTCGGCCGCCTCCTGGACCCGGTCCACCAGCTCCTGGGCCCGGTCGGCTGCCTCCTGGGCCAGCTCGGCGGCACGCTGCGCCTTGAGCTCGTGCACCGACATGCCCGAGTCGCGAGCTGCTTGCTCGTACCAGCCGTGGTCGTGCTCGACCGACTGCGGTTGCTCCCGCGCCGGCCCTTCGACCACGTTCCCGCCGGGAGCGCTCCCGCTCCCGCTCGCGTTCACGCTCGCGCTCAAGCCGGGCCCGCTCCCGTTCCCGTTCGCGGTCTCGCGTCTCCCTGGCCCGCTCTCGCTCTCGCTCGGCCCGCCCGCGCTGCCGGTCTCGTTCCTCGCGCGCGCGCTCGCGGTCACGCTCGGCGCGCTCCCGCTGCCGTTCGCGCTCACGCTCGCGGTGGCCCTCGTCCCGGTCCTGGTGACCGGGCCCGAAACCGCCGACCGGCGGCACAGGCGGTACTGGCGGCGCTGGCGGTACCGGGCCGGCCTGCCCGACCGGCGGAACCGGAGGAACAGATGGCACCGGGGGAACAGGTGCCACCGGGGGCACCAGCGGCACTGGCCCGGCCAGCTGGATCGGCGGTACCGGCACGGCGGGAGAAGTGTCGGCCGGCGCTGCGGATGGCTCCGTTGCGGATAGCGCCGCTGCGGTCGCTGTCGTGAGCTCCGCCGCGCTTTCTGACGGCTGCGGGTCCGGCTGACCGAAGGTGCCCGCTCCGGGTTCAGCTGCGGAGTCGGGGTCCTGGTCGCTGACCTGACGCTTGGCGACGCTGTACGGCTCGCCTGTCTCTGCCATGCGCTGGCGCACGGCGACCTTGAATGCCTTATCTCGAGTCATGATCATTTTCTTCCTGGCGAGTCTGCCCGCGTCTGCCCGCCACGATGAAAAGACATGACAGGTGAGCTGCACCCGAGTCGTCGACCCTTGTCCTCGTCGCTGCCACGGCGCGGGCCGTCGGTAGCTCGGAAGCGGGCAGGCGGTGCGCTGCCTCTGACAGGCAGGGTACCGCCACCCGGCCAGGGGCGCCAGCGTGAAGAATTTCGTTGGTCGTCAAACAAAATCGGCCCGTGACCTGACACAGGCCGCAAGCCTCGGCTACCATCTGTAGATCATGCGGCGCTTCGTACTCATCCTTAGCAGCCGTAGCGGGACCTGAACTCAGGGCAGGCCGGCGACCCGCTACGGGGGTGAGGTGCTGGCCGCAAAGCCTCAGGTCGCTCGTTTTCCGTCTTTGTGACGAAAGCCTTCTTGCGAGGCCGTGGTACTCACGGGTGCCGCCGCCGGGGTTTGCGGTTCGCCTCAGCTGGCCCGCCTGACAAGACGAGGCACGCCTGGGGAGAGAACCCGAGATGACCACAACCAAGCCGAGCCAGCAGGGCGACGACGCTCAGCAGCAGATGCGCGCGCAGCGCCGCGCTCAGGAGGCCGTGCAGGAGGCGCTCGACCGCCGCGACAACGGCGGCGACGCCGCGACCGCAACCGACAACTAGAGCAGGGCCCGCGCCGTACCGGTCCGCCGGTTACGGCACGGCTGGATCACCACATCACACCGGAGGAATACGTGAACACCGCCAGCCAGAGCAAGGAGCTTGACTTCGAGATCCGTGCCAGCAGCGCCGCCGTGCCAGCGGCCCAGCGGGCGCAGATGCTGGTAGCTCCGGGATTCGGCGGCGTATTCACAGACCACATGGCCACGATCCGGTGGACTGAGGGACGCGGCTGGCACGATGCCAGGATCGAGCCTTACGGACCGATTACCCTCGACCCGGCGGCCGCGGTATTCCACTACGGCCAGGAGATTTTCGAGGGCCTCAAGGCCTACCGCCAGCCGGACGGATCGGTCGCCGCCTTCCGCCCGCACTCGAACGCAGCCCGGTTCAACCGGTCAGCTAGCCGGCTCGCCATGCCCGAAATGCCAGAGGCTCTCTTCGTGCAGGCACTGGAGCTGCTGGTCAGCCAGGACCTGGCCTGGGTGCCCGAGGCCGACGGGCACAGCCTCTACCTGCGGCCGTTCATGATCGCGACGCAGATCGGTCTCGGCGTGAATCACCCGTCCTCGAGCTACCTGTTCATGGTCATCGCGTCGCCGGTCGCCGGGTATTTCGGCGGAGGGGTCCGGCCAGTCACTGTCTGGCTCTCCGCCGAGTACACCCGGGCGGCTCCGGGCGGTACTGGCGAGGCCAAGTGCGGCGGGAACTACGCCGCTGCCTTCGCCGGCCAGCAGGAGGCCGTCGATCACGGTTGTGACCAGGTGGTCTGGCTGGACGCGGCCGAGCGGCAGTGGGTGGAGGAGATGGGCGGGATGAACATCTGCTTCGTCTACGGATCCGGCGCCGACGCCCGGATCATGACGCTGGCCCCGACCGGATCGCTGTTGCACGGCATGACCAGGGACTCGCTCCTCAAGCTCGCGCCCGGACCTGGGCATCCCGGCCTTCGAGGACCGGATCTCGGTCAGCCAGTGGCGGGAAGGCTGCGCGTCCGGGGAGATCACCGAAGTGTTCGCCTGCGGGACGGCGGCGGTCATCACGCCGATCGGCGGCGTGCGGAGCACCGCGGCCGAGTGGACGATCGGCGACGGCACCGCGGGCCCGGTGACGAAGATGCTGCGGGACGAGCTGGTCGGCATCCAGTATCGGCCGCAAGCCGGACCGCTACGGCTGGATGCACCCGCTGGCGTAACGGACGTCGCGGCCGGCTTTCCTCGCCCGTCCGGGCCGGAGTCGGCCGCGATCGGGCGGGGCGTCATCCCTGCTAGCGCGAGGCTTCAGCCAGCAACCCGGCTAGACGGCGCCCGAACAGGTAAGCATCGCCCGGCCACCGCGCCGACAGGTAGTTGGCGTCCTGCACGACGAACGCTGCTGAGTCGTTTGTCGCTGTGCCGCGCCGGGTCAGTACCCGCGGTCCGCGCTGGAACTGCGCAAAGCCGGGTCGTCAGTGCCCCGCGCACCTCGTCCTCGACGTAGGCCGGATAGGTCCGGTAGTAGCGGCCGAGTCGCCAGGCGGTGCATGAGGTAGGCCGACCGCTCCATGTATTTGGGCAGGCAGGTAGTCCGCGCCCGGCCAGCACGCTGCGCCCGTCGCGGGATCCTCGGTCCGGGCAAGTACGAGCACGCCGTGGCAGATCGCCGCACTGGCTTGCCGGTGGCCCAGAACCGGGCAACCTGCCCGATGCAGCACCGGAGCCGAGGTACTGCCGCATGCCCGGCGCGTGCCCTCCGGGCAGCAGCAACCCGTCGAATTCGGCGGGGTCAAGCCCGGCCCAGCCAAGCGTTGCGGTGAAAGCCGCGTCGCTGGTGAGTTCGGCGTAGTAGTCTTCGGCTGCGGCGGCCGCGCCGAGCTGACCGAAGATCACCCCGGTGGAGCAATCTCGGGTCAGCGGCCGGGACTGTCGCCTGGCTGTTCGGTGGCGAACACGACGTCGTGGCCGGCACCACGCAGGATCCGCCAGGGGACCGCAACCTCGGTCACGTCAAAATCCCGGTCCGGGAGCGGCATCAGACGCGCATGCGGCCATCATCGCAGTGGCTGCCAGCATTGCAGTGGCTGCCAGCGTCGGCCGGGCGTCGGGCGGTCGCGGTGCCGTTCAGCTCCAGCAGTTAGGGTGACCGTGGCGGCGCCAGCCAGAGCGGGCTTGCCGCCGGTCGGGCGCGTGAGCGGCTGCAGACGCTGGAGGCGGGCCCGTGGGCTGCGAGATTTCCTGGTTCGCTCCGCTGTGCGACGAGGACTACGAGTTCCTCGGCGTGCCTGACCCGGCCCTGCTGTCGAGCTGGGAGCACTGCCGGGACGTCGCGCTGCGCGCCGAGGAAGCCGGCTTCGACAACCTGCTGCTGCCGTCGAACTACGCGACCGGGATCGACTCGGTCGCCTTCGCGGCCGGGGATCGCCCCGCTGCTGCGGCGCATGCAGCTGCTGGTGGCCGTGCGCATGGGCGAGATGTGGCCGCCGCAGCTCGCCCGTCAGCTCGCGACGATCGACGAGATGCTCGGCGGCCGGCTGACGATCAACATCATCTCCTCCGATCTGCCCGGCGAGCAGCTGGAGTCCGCGCCGCGGTACCGCCGCACGCTGGAGATCATGCGCGTGCTGCGCGACCTGCTGGACGGCAAGCCGGTCGACATCGCACGGCGAGTTCGTCAACCTGACCCTCGATCCGCCGCGGATCCGTCCGGCCGGCGGCTGCCCGCCGTTCTACTTCGGCGGCCTGTCCGAGGCGGCCAGGGAAGTGGCCGCGCAGGCGGCCGACGTCTTCCTGATGTGGCCGGACACGATGCCCGCGGTCGAGGCGATCATCACCGACATGCGGGCGCGCGCGGCGCGGCACGGCCGCGAGCTGAAGTTCGGCTACCGGGTCGCACGTGATCGTGCGGGCGACCGAGGCCGAGGCGCGGGCGGCCGCGCAGCGGCTGGTGTCCCGGCTGGACGCCGAGACGGGCCGGCGGATCAGGGACCAGTCCCTGCACCCGCGTCGACCGGGCAGCTGCGGCAGGGCGAGCTGCGCGACCTGGCCGACGACGACGGGGTTCGTCGAGCCGCAACCTGTGGACCGGCATCGGCCGGGCGCGGTCAGGCGCCGGCGCGGCGATCGTCGGCGACCCCGACCAGGTGCTGGCCAAGCTGCGCGAGATACGCCGACCTCGGCATGGAGGCGTTCATCCTGTCCGGCTACCCGCATGCCGACCGAGTGCGACCTGTTCGCCCGGCACGTCCTGCCGCACCTCGAGCACGGTCCGCTGCTTCCTCGGCAGCCCTAGCGGCCGGTCGGATACTAGCCCGCGTTGACGAGCTGATGCACCCGCTGATGGGACAGACCGAGCACGTCTCCGATCACCGACTGCGACATATGTTCGCGTGACAGAGCCCGGATGACCTCGCGGCGCGCGGAGTCCCGCTCGCTGATCGCCGCCTGGTAGGACTGCTCGCTGCTGGCAAGTGCGGTGAACAGGCCGGTAACGTCATTGCCATTGACGAGATATCGCCACTGCAAATCGAAACTGTCGGGATCGGCGTCCGTGAGTCCGGCCACGAGGTCGCGCACTTCCACATCAAGGTCCGCGAAGCGTTCGACATCGGTGGCGCCGATCAGATGTGACGGCAGTCCGTCGACCACCGCGGCCCACAGAGCACTGTCCCGCGTCACGGTCACGTCATAGGTCGTCATCGATCCTCCGTCCACTTCCGCCCGAGCACGTGCTCCAACCCCTCTTCCAGCTGAGTCATGAGCGTCCAGGAGAGTTCGCGTGCATGCCCGGTGAGGCCAAATCGCGCCACCTCCGTGCCTGCGCGGTCGTCCAGGGCGAAGATGCGGTGCGAGCTCTTGCCGCGGCCGGGAAGCTCTCGCAACGTCAGCCCATGCTCCCTTGCTCGCCGGCGGTTAAGGCTCAGGACCGTCGCCGGCTTCATCTTCCGGTTCACCACAAGGGTGTTTCTAGCTCACTAGCAGGTCAAGCGTCAAATGAGTTAGAGGCAGCTAGCAGATGCGATTGCGTGATGGCGCGAATGGTGGGGTATGTGTCGTTGACGCCATCACGGTCCGCCAGCAGGGTTGAGTCATGGCGCCACGCAGGATCGTCTTCGTCATCTACGACGGCTTCCAGCCGCTCGACCTGGTCGGCCCGCACGAGGTGTTCAGCCACGCGGCCCGGCTCGGCGGCGGCTACGCGTGCGAGATCGTTGCGCCCAGCCCTGGCCTGGTCCGGGCTCGCAGCGGCCTGCCGGTGCATGCTGACGCCGGTGTCGCCGGAACGAGCCCGGACGGCATCGACACCCTGGTGATCGCGGGCGGTTTCGGCGTCGATCAAGCTTGCTCGGACGAGCGCCTGGTCTGCTGGATCGCCGCGGCCGGGGCCGGAGCCCGGCGAGCCACTTCGGTCTGCAGCGGGGTATTCCTGCTGGCCGCGGCGGGCCTGGTCGCCGGGCGCACGGTGACCACGCACTGGGGCCGGGCCCGGCAGCTCACCAGCCAGCATCCCGAACTCACCGTCGACTGCGATCCGATCTTCATCCGCGACGGCCGCGTCTGGACCTCGGCCGGCGTGACCGCCGGGATGGACCTGGCGCTGGCCCTGGTCGAGGACGACCTCGGCCGGGAGATCGCGCACCAAGTCGCGCAGGAGTTGGTCATGTTCCTCCGTCGTCCGGGCACTCAGTCGCAGTTCAGCGTGCCGTTGTGGGCGGCCCAGCCGAGCACCGACCCGATCCGGGCAGTCGTTTCGGCGATTCACGCCGACCCTGGCGCCCGGCACGGCGTCGAGGACCTGGCCGACCACGCCGGCCTGAGCCCGCGGCACCTGCAGCGCCGGTTCACTGCCGAACTGGGCACGCCGCCGGCCGCCTACGTGGAACGGGTCAGGATCGAGGCGGCGCAGCGCGCCCTGACCGGCACCGACGACCCGGTCGAGGCCATCGCCCGGCGCTGCGGCTTCGGCACGGCCGAGACCCTGCGCCGGGCCTTCCACCGACACGCAAGGATCGCACCAGCCGACTACCGGACCCGGTTCCGGTCAACTAAGGAGCAAGGATGACCACGTACGGATTGCTGATCTTCGACGGCGCCGAAGAGCTTGATTTCCTCGGGCCGTGGGAGGTCTTCACCACCTCCGCGATGGAGCGCCAGGGCGCCGACACCGCGGTCCTGATCGCCGAGCAGGCCGGCCCGGTCCGCTGCGCCAAGGGCCTGCGGGTACTGCCCGACTACACCCTCGCCGACCATCCGCAGCTGGACGTCCTGCTGGTGCCGGGCGGCAGGGGCACCCGCCGCGAGGTCGACAACCCGGCCCTTACCGGCTGGATCCGCGCCGTCGCCGCGACGGCTGCGTGGACCACCAGCGTCTGCACCGGCGCCCTGCTGCTGCACGAGGCCGGCCCCGCCCGCGGTCGTCGCGTCGCCACCCATTTTGCCTTCGAGGACACCTTGCAGGAACGTGGTGACATCACGGTGATCCGCGATGCCCGCTATGTGGTCGACGGAACTCTGGTGACCAGCCAGGGTGTCTCGGCCGGCATCGACATGGCACTGTGGCTGATCGGTGCCCTGCACGGCCGTGATCACTCGCGCCAGGTGCGCCGCCACATCCAGTACGAGCCGGCTCCGCCGTACCTGGCCGACGAGCCGGTCATCGACCCGGTACCGGCGGCCAGCTGACCGGGGGTGCTAATCTCGCCGGTCATGCACGCTGCAGGCAGGGGCATTGCCACCATCTCGATCCGGCACGACGTCACGCTTGAGGTCTGGTACCGGGACCTGATCCTGGGTGAGCTGCCAGCCGAGCCGCTGGCCCTGAAGGTCGACAGCGACCTCGAGCGGCACGTCCGGTTCGAGATCACCGAGACCCGCATCGATCTTGACGCCCCGCCGTCCGGCCCCGCCGATGCGTACCTGCGGCTGCACCTGCTGTCGGCCCGGCTGGTCCGGCCGCGCGAGCTTAATGTCGAGGGCATCTTCGGCCAGCTCGCGCTGGTCGCCTGGACCGAATTCGGGGCCGTGCACCCGGACGATCTCGACGAGATGCGAACCCGGCGCAGGCTGACTGGCCGCAACCTCACGGTGCACGGGCTCGACAAGTTCCCGCGCATGACCGACTTCGTCTCCCCGTCGGGCGTGCGGATCGCCGACGCCAGCCGGGTACGGCTCGGCGCCTACCTGGCCGAGGGCACCGTCGTCATGCATGAGGGGTTCGTCAATTTCAACGCCGGCACGCTCGGGCCGAGCATGGTCGAAGGCCGCATTACCGCGGGCAGCATCGTCGAGGCGGACACCGACATCGGTGCCGGGTCGTCGATCATGGGCACGCTGTCGGGCGGCGGCACGCACATGACCCGGATCGGCAAGCGCTGCCTGCTGGGCGCGAACGCGGGCACGGGCATCTCGCTCGGCGATGACAGCGCGGTCGAGGCCGGCCTGTACATCACCCGCGGCACGCTCGTCACGCTGCCGGACGGAAAGATAGTCAAGGCGATCGAGCTGAGCGGCACGCCGGGCATCCTGTTCCGCCGCCACAGCGTCACCGGCGCCATCGAAGCGGTGCCGTGGAAGTCCAGCACGTTCACCGGCCTCAACCAGCAACTGCACCACTAGCAGTCGCCGGCCCGTGCACGCGGAAGCTGACCTGCGGAGCCCGCGAGCATGCGGCCGGCCAGGGTGCCGAGCTACGCGGGCCCGGCGAGCTGGCTGGACAGCTCGGCGGCGGCGTCGACCAGCTGGGCGCCGAGCCTGCGGCCGGGGGACGGGCCGAGACGGCTCACCGGGCCGGATACGCACAGGGCGCCGAGCAGCACGCCGTCGCGCAGCACCGGCGCGCTCACGCTAGCCACGCCGGGCTCGCGCTCGGCGACGCTGGCCGCCCAGCCTCGGCTGCGCACGGCGGCGAGTTCGGCCCTGGACGCCTCGTCCGGGCCAGCGTCGCCGGCCTCCTCAACCGACCAGGCCAGCAGTACTTTGCCTCCTGATCCGACGGTCAGCGGGAGCAGTGCGCCGACCGGCACGCTGTCGCGCAGCCCGGTGCCGGCATCGCGGGCCGCGATGCACAGGCGGTGGTCGCCAGAGCGCACGTAAAGCTGGACGCTCTCGCTAGTGGCCCGGTGCAGCCGGTCGAGCACCGGGCCGGCCAGGCTGGCCAGGTCGAGTTCGGGCCCGGCCACGGCGGCGAGCTCGGTCAGCCGCGGGCCGAGCCGGAACGCGCCGGCTGCGTCCCTGGTGACGAGCCGGTGCGTCTCGAGCGCGACCAGCAGCCGGTGGGCCGTCGGCCTGGGCAGCGCGCTGGCGTCGGCCAGCCAGCGCAGCGTGCGCGGGCCGTCGGCCAGCAGGCTGAGCAGGCTGACGCACCGGTCCAGGACCCCGACGCCGGTGGTCCGGCTCGCGTCCGCACCGGGGCTGGCCGAGCCCGGGCGGCCGGGCTCGGCGATTCGGCTGGCGCCGGGCTGAGCGTGCGGTATGCTGTCCATACTCTGAACATGCTATCTCATTATGTGAGACAACGCATGCAGGACGGCGAATCCGAGAAGACTCCGGTATCAGGGAGACGGACATGACAGCACGCCTGTTTGACAAGGTCTGGGACCGCCACGTCGTGGCCAGCCCCGATGGCGAGCCTGCTCTGCTCTACATCGACCTGCACCTGGTGCACGAAGTCACCTCTCCGCAGGCCTTCGAGGGCCTGGACCTGGCTGGCCGCAAGGTGCGGCGGCCCGACCTCACCGTCGCCACCATGGATCACGACGTGCCGACGAGGGGACTCGACCTCGCCGGGCAGGGACCCATCGATGACCCGCTGGCCGCACAGCAGATCGAGAGGCTGAAGACCAACTGCGCTCACCACGGCGTGCCGCTCTACGCGCTCGGGAGCGCTAACCAGGGCATCGTGCATGTCATCGGCCCGCAGCTTGGCCTGACGCAGCCCGGCATGACCGTGGTCTGCGGCGACAGCCATACCTCTACGCACGGCGCGTTCGGCGCGCTGGCCTTCGGCATCGGCACCACGGAGGTTGAGCACGTGCTCGCCACCCAGACGCTGCGGCAGGTCAAGCCGAGGGCGATGGCCGTGACCGTCAACGGTGACTTGCCGCCCGAGTGCACCGCCAAGGATCTTGTGCTCGGCATCATCCGGGCGCTCGGCGTGGGCGGCGGCGCTGGCTCGGTCATCGAGTACCGGGGCGACGCCATCCGCGCGCTGACGATGGAGGGCCGGATGACGGTCTGCAACATGTCCATTGAGGGTGGCGCGCGAGCCGGGATGATCGCGCCCGACGAGACTACGTTCGCCTATCTCGAAGGCCGCAAGTACGCGCCGCACGGCGCCGACTGGGAGCGGGCGCTGACGGACTGGCGCTCGCTGGTGACCGACGACGGTGCGGAGTTCGACCAGGAGATCAAGATCGACGCCGCAGCGCTGCAGCCCGCCGTCACCTGGGGGACGAACCCGGCCCAGTCAGTTTTCATCGACGACCTGGTGCCGGACCCGGCCGCGGCAGGCTCTCTGGCCGCGCAGCAGGCCGCCGAGCGCGCGCTCACCTATATGAACCTGCAGCCCGGCACCGCGATCAGGGACATCACCGTCGACACCGTCTTCATCGGTTCGTGCACCAACGGCCGGCTGGAGGACCTGCGGGCCGCGGCCGACGTGGTACGCGGCCGCAAGGTGCACGCGGGCGTCCGCGCGCTGGTCGTGCCGGGCTCGGCCCAGGTGCGCAAGCAGGCCGAGGAAGAAGGCCTGGATAAGTACTTCACCGACGCGGGCTTCGAGTGGCGTTCGGCCGGCTGCTCGATGTGCCTGGGCATGAACGGCGACATCCTCAGCCCTGGCCAGCGGTCTGCCTCGACGAGTAACCGGAACTTCGAGGGACGGCAGGGACCGGGCGGGCGGACTCACCTGGTGTCGCCCGCGGTTGCCGCCGCAACGGCGGTAGCCGGCCACTTCAGCATGCCGGCCGATCTGTAGAAGCAGGAGATAGTGATGAGCGGAGTGCAGGTCATCAAGGGTCGCGGCGTGGCGGTGCTGCGCAGCGACGTGGATACCGACCAGATCATCCCGGCTGCCTGGCTGAAGAAGGTCGAGCGCACCGGCTTCGGTACCGGGCTGTTCGAGGCCTGGCGCAAGGACCCGCAGTTCGCGCTGAACCAGCCGGGAGCTGATCAAGCCAGGGTGCTGCTGTCCGGGCCCAACTTCGGCTGCGGCTCGTCTCGCGAGCACGCGATCTGGGCGCTGCAGGACTACGGCTTCCAGGCTGTGGTGGCGCCCAGCTTCGCCGACATCTTCCGCGGCAACGCGGTCGGCTCCGGCCTGGTCCCGGCGCAGGTGAGCGCCGACGCAGCAGGCCGGCTGGCCGATGCGCTGGCAGCCGACCCGGACGGCGAGATAACGGTCGATGTCGCAGCCAGGACCGTGACTGTCGGGGCTGTTACTGAGGAGTTCCAGATCGCGGATTATGCCCAGTGGCGATTGCTTGAGGGACTGGACGACATCGCGCTGACACTCCGGCATGAGGCCGCCATCGAGGCGTTCGAGGCGGATCGCCCAGCCTGGCTGCCCGCGGTCGCCGCCTCCGGAGACGGGCCTGCAGGAGGTAACTAGCCGGGCTCGGCGCCCCGTCCGGCAGTCACCACTACCGTTGCCGGCCCCACCTGCGGCGAGGCTTACCCGACTGCTTGTTCCAGAACGCGAGACTCTGACGGACGGCCAGCGTATCGGGGTGCTCGGGACCGAGGATGCGCTCATGGACTGGCAGGAGCGCGGCGAACTGATTGCTAGCCTCGGCGGCATCCCCGGCCGCGCCGACCCACGCTGCCAGGCTGGAGCGCACGTTCAGGGTTCTGGGATGCTCCGGGCCGAACACCCGTGCATAGATGGGCACGAGGCTGGCGTACTGGGCGCAGGCTCCTTCGGGGTCGCCAGCCTGGCCGGTCCAGTGCGCGAGGTTGCTGCGGGCGGCTAGTGTCCGCGGATGGCCGGGGCCGAGAAGCCTGTCGCGCACGGCCAACAGCGCGGCGAACTGATTCCGCGCGGCAGCGGGATCTCCTGCCTCACCAATCCATCGGGCGTATTCGCTCCAGGCGGTCAAGGTGTCGGGGTGCTCACGACCGAGCACCCGCGCCAGCACGGGCAGCAGGGCGGCAAACTGATCTCGCGCCCCGATGGCGTCGCCCGCTTCGCCGGTCAGCCTCGCCAGCTCGCTCCGGGTGGGCAGAGTGTCCGGGTGCTCGCGGCCCAGCACGCGCTGCATCATGGTCAAGAGGGCCGCCACCTCGTCTCGAGCCGCGCCAGCCGGCTCCGATGCCAACGCCCGTCACGCTCCTCTCGCCTGCGACTGAACGGTCGTACACCTGAACGCGTACCCGTGCCGAGACTAGGCGGCTAGATGTTTCGTCACAAGGATCGCAGTCGCTGGCCTCAATCGTCTGGCCGGGCCGACGACACTGCGGCACAGATCGGCTGCATGAGCCGGGTGAGAACCAGTACCCGGCAGGTGACCGGCGGCAGACTCGCCCAGAAGGCGCTGTCAGGTACAGCCAGCAGATCGCGGCCTACTCGGCATCGCTTTCAACCAGGGCCAGGGATCGCACGACGCTGACGCGCCGGTTCGCCCTTGGACCGCCATGGCACATGGCTGCCGCTGGCGATGCAGTTTCCTGGTGATACTGGATCAGGCCGTGATGCATTGCGGTCATGAGTGCCTGCGCGCGGTTTGGCGCGCCCAGCTTCTCGTACAACCGCGCTACGTAAGTCTTAGCCGTGGACACGCTGATGAACATTTCTTGCGCGATGGCGGGAACCGACAAGCCGTCGTGCAGCAAACGCAGAACCTCTGTCTCGCGGGGGCTGAGCGCCAGCCGGTTCTGCACCGCACGGCGCCGCGCCACGGCCGTTGCCAGGCCGGATGCCGTGAACGATGAGGCGGCGACAGCTGCATGACGGATTGCGCCGAGTACCTCGTCCAGCGGAGCCGTTTTCGTGACGAATGCTGACATCCCGTTCTCCAGGGCCCGGAACAGAACGTCGTCCTCCTGCTGCGACGTCAGCATGACAATGCCAAGGTCGGCGTAACAGTCCCGGAATTCACGGGCGAGTCGAAGGCCGTCGCCATCGGGCAGCACAACGTCAACAATGACCACGTCGGGCCGGACGGCGGCAAGCATGCCCGGCGCCTCCGCCGCCGACTGGCACTCGGCCACGATCTCAATGTCAGAATGCTGCGAAACGAGCCCGCGCAAGCCATAACGGATGAGCGTCTGCCCGTCAACTATGCCGACACGAATTGGCATTGCAACTTCCCCCCCAAGGGACGTTGACCGCCCATGCTATGAAAAACTATAAAAATTCATACCAAAGACGTACTTGAAATACAAGGTTTTCGCCTGAGACATCTTCCTTGAGTTATCAGATGATGTTTCCGTGAGTGCCAACGTCGTAGGCGGCCCTCACTCATCAGCGTCACGCTGACCATCGTCGAGCACACCTGCGCCCGCCGGCTCCTCCGGTGACCCCGAACCCGAGGTCACCTCACACAGTCGACCCTGCGACATAAGCAAACGGCCCAGATTCGACTGATCGTTACAAAAACGCAACATTCTTTTCAGCGGCCCCTTAGGTACGCAGCATCATGCGATGGGCAGGCATAACCGGACACTCTGCTTCGCCGAGTCACCAGAGAACTGCCCGACCGGTGGCAACGTTCGAACCTTCTGGTCAGCGCCCGCCAGTGAGCATCGCCAGCAGGGCACCACCGATGAGGAAGGGGCCGAAGCAAATCGCGCTGTGCAAGGTGACGCGCCGCGCTGCGAGCAAAGCCAGGCTGGCTATCGCGGCGAGGGCGAAGCCGAGGGCAGCTCCGGCGATCAGGGCTGGCCAGCCCAGCCAGCCCAGGGCGAGGCCGGCGATTCCCGCGAGCTTGATGTCGCCGCCGCCGAGTTGTCCTGGCCGGACGAGCGCCAGCACCAGGTAGGCAGTGGCCAGGACTACCCCGCCCAGGAGCGCTCGCAGCAGCGCGCTGTAGTCGTGGCCGGCAATGGCGGCTCCCGTCAGCAACGTCACCAAGATCGGGTACGCGGGCAGTGTCAGCGGATCAGGCAGCCGCTGGACCGCAATGTCGATCGCGGCGAGCGCGACGCCCAGCACGCCGAAGAAGGCAAATGCCACCACGTCGGGCTGACCGCCAAACCGGCCGAGCAGCAATGCCAGCACCCCGGCGGTCGTCAGTTCGAGGGCCAGGGGAGTGCCGAGGCTGCGTCCGCACCGACTGCACTGCCGGGCCAGGCGGCCTCCGGTAGGCGCGTCGCAACGCAGGCAGGAGATCCGCGCGGGGGCGCCGCTCGCTACTGACAGCGTGAAGACTGTGCCCCTGAGCGCCGCCCCGGCGAGCAGGCCCATGACGGCGCCCGCGGCTGCCCAGATAAGGTTCATGGTGCTCCAGGGTAGGTCCGCTACGTGACGATCAGTGCGAAATTCGGGCAGGAACCAGCCGCCCGATGACCTGATGTCATCCGGTAGGGGCCTGAACTTGACCGATCGGCCTACATGTCATCTGGTCGGCCAGATTCTTCGACTACGCGGCCGATGGTGCCCCGGGCCGACTTCGTCCATGGTGTCCTACTACCGGACGGCTGGCGCCGTCCGGCGGCTACGAACGTGCTATCCAACTCACGAAACCCCGAAGGAGCACTCGATGCTCAAGGCCTTTGCGTCGCTGCAGAACTTCCTCGCTGAGCCCCTGCGCCGGGACGACCGCGGTGCGACCGCCGTGGAGTACGGCCTGATCCTGGTCTTCATCGCGGCCGCCATCATCCTGGCCCTCACGCTGCTGGGCACCAATCTGGCCTCCATCTTCAACAAGGTCGCAGGCCAGCTCTGACCGGGTGCCGCCAGAGCGGGTCACGCGACGGCGGCCGCGTCCCGGCCGGGCGAGCCAAGTGAACGGAGGAGGGCCGCATGGGCCGCATTTTCGTGCTTCTCCAGAACCTGGCCGCCAGACCGCTGTACCGGGACGAGCGCGGTGCCACGGCGGTGGAGTATGCCCTGATCCTGATCTTCATCGCGCTGGTCATCATCGCCAGTCTCACGCTCCTCGGGACCAAGCTCAGCGCGGTGTTCCACAACGTCGCCACGCACGTGTGACCGGGCGAGCGGGCAGGCCCGGCGCAACGCCGGGACAGGGGAGGAAAGGGGCAGCAAGCTATGAGCCGGCCATCAGCTAGCGGCCGGAAGGCACGCGATCGTGGCTCTGCCGCGGTCGAGTTCGCGCTTGTGCTGCCGCTGCTGCTGCTGCTGGTGTTCGGGATCATTGACTTCGGGCGCGCGCTGAATGCTCAGATAACCCTGACTCAGGCGGCGCGCGAAGGAGTCAGGCTCGCGGCGCTGGGTTACACGGCCGCCGCCGTGCAGACCCGCGCGGCGGCGGCCGCAACCGGCCTCAGCGGGGTTACCGTCACGGTCGCGGCGAGCTGCGCCCCAGGCGCGGGGCCGGCCGCTGATGCGGTCGTCGACGTGCGCTATTCGTTCTCGTTCATCACCCCGATTGGCGCGATCGCCGGTCTCCTCGGGGGTGGCGGTCTTGGCGCTCCGATCGCGATGACCGCTCAAGGGGTCATGCCATGCGAGACCTGATGGCCTCGCTCGCCCGGCTGGTCCTGGTACGGCTGCGCAGCGACGAGCGCGGCGTGGTCGCGGTGCTCGTCGCGGTGCTGATCGGCGGCGGTGTGCTGACCGGAATGGGCGCCCTGGTCATCGACGTCGCCCAGCTCTATCAGGAGCGCGCTGAGCTGCAGAACGGCGCGGACGCAGCGGCCCTGGGGGTTGCCAAGAGCTGTGCGCTTGGTGCGTGCACGCCGGGTATCGCCGGCCAGCTGGCCGACGATAACGCCTCCGGCCTCACCGGCGGATCGGCGGGGGTCTCGGTTGTCTGCGGCTCCGGCAGCCTGGGCAGCTGCCCGGCCAGCACCGGGAGCATGACAAGCTGCCCGCCGCCACCGCCTGCTGGTACCAACTTCGTGGAGGTTTACACCGCCACGCAGACAGCCAGTGGCTCCACGCTGCTTCCCCCCGTCTTCGCGACGTCGCTGCTGGGCAACTCCAGCTATCAGGGCACCACTGTGCGCGCCTGCGCTCAGGCCGAATGGGGCGCGCCCTCGGCAGCGACGGCCGATGCGATCACGATCTCGGCCTGTGAGTGGGATCAGGCGACGCAGCAGGGGACCGCGTTTGCGCCTGCCCCGCCGTACTCCCAGCAGGCACTGCCTCCGGCCAGCTTCGATGAAGTACTCGCGCCGGACCCGGGCAACGGCGCTGGCTGCGCCACAGAGCCAGCCGGAGCGGCCGGGCCGGGGAACTTCGGCTGGGCGCACGACGCGACCGGCAACTGCAGCCTCCAGGTCAGCGGGCTCTCTTTCCCCGGTGGCACAGGCTCGTCGGCGACCGCGTCGTGCCAGCGAGTCCTGCAAGCAGCGCAGCAAGACCAGATCCCGATCCTCGTGCCGGTCTACGTGTCGTATAACGGCGCAGGCACGTACGCTCTGCGCGGTTTCGCTGACTTCGTGGTGACCGGCTACAACCTTCAGCCTGGCTTCTTCGCGGCGGATTGGCTGAACCCGTTGAACACCTGCCAGGGCACCGATTACTGCATCACCGGCTACTTCGTCCAGGGAGTCATCCCGGCTACCGGCAGCCTCGCCGGCACCCAGCTCGGGGCTTCCCTCATCGACCTCACCGGCTGATCCGCAGACCGCCGCAGACTGGAGTTGCTTTGAAACGTCGTACGCTGACCGTCGCGCTGGCGGGCCTGCTGGCCTTGCTCGGCGTCGTCGCGGTGCTCGCCTACGCCCGGCAGGCCAACACCCGAGCCCTCGAGGGCATGAAGGCTGAGACCGTGCTCGCGGCCAAGAGTGCTATCCGCGCGGGTACCTCGCTCGCGAGCCGCGAAGAGCGGGTCTGCTGACCACCGAGAAGCTACCGGCAGCTTCGTTTTCCGAGGGCAGCCGGTGCAGTCCGTCACCACCGCCAACGAGCATCTGGTCGTGAGTTCCAACATGCCGGCCGGCGAGCTGCTGCTGCAGAACATGCTGGCGACCTCCGCCGCCGTCGCGGCCAGTCCCGTCTTGCTGGTCCCGAAGAACATGGTTGCGATCACCGTGCAGATGTGCGCGGCCGAGGCGGTAGCGAACTATCTGACGGCCGGATCAACGTCACGGTTTATGCAACCAATCCCACCTCTCCTAAGGCGAACGTGCAACGGACATGCGAGACGAGCCATGTTGCGCGTGCCGTCGCACAGCACGATCACCACGACTGTGCTGCAAAACGTCAAGGTGCTGGCCGTGACGCACGCGCTGCCGAGCTCGGGGAGCACAGCCAGGCGCTGTCGTCGCTGGCGGACCCACTGGGCGCGTCGTTGTCTCAGGACACCGTCGCGGTGACGTTTGCCGTGCCCCCTGGAGACGCGATAAAGCTCATCGAAGCAGCCCAGGTGGATTTGCCCTACCTGGCGCTGCAACCCCCGGCTGATGACCTGAGGAGAGAACCTTGCCCATACTCTGCGAGCCTGCGTCCACTGCCGGAGAGCTGCTCTCCGGCATCGACGGGGAAGTCCGCAAAGCGGATACTCTCGCGGCCGCGGCCAAGCTCCTGGACAGTGACCCGCACGAGACCCTGGTGATTATCGGCCCGCGTTCAGTGACCGGTGACGCCCTGGCATTCGCCGCGGCGCTCCGGCTGGCGCGGCCCGCGGTGGGAGTGATCCTCGCCCGGCGGGAGGTTGACGTCACGCTGCTCATGCGGGCGCTGCAGTCGGGCGTGCGCGACGTCGTACCCGTCGGGGACGACGCCGCGATGGCGGCTGCCTGCCGCCGGTCGTATGAGGTGACGCGGCGGATGCTCGCGCCGCAAACTGACGAGGAGTCCGCGCCGGGTCAGATCATCACGGTGTTCGCCGCGAAAGGCGGCGTCGGCAAGACCGCGGTTGCCGTCAACCTGGGCGTTGCGCTCGCCATGCAGAAGGTCGGCCGGGTCTGCGTCGTCGATCTCGATCTGGCGTTCGGCGACGTGGCGATCAGCGTCCAGCTCGACCCGCTGAGGACGGTGCTGGATGCGCTGCCGATGGCAGGTCACCTCGACGAGTCGGGTGCCGCCTCGCTGTTGACTCAGTACCAGCCCGGGCTCGACATGCTGCTCGCGCCGGTGACGCCGGGCGACGCGGAGAAGATCCCGCCACGGCTGGTGGGCGAACTGCTTGCGGTGCTCCGCGGCATGTACGAATTCATCGTCGTGGACACGCCCGCCCAGTTCAGCGAGCACGTGCTGACCGCGATGGACGTCTCGTCGCAGCTTGTGCTGCTCACGACCCCGGACGTGCCTGCCCTGAAGAACCTCCGGGTCGCGCTCGACATGCTGGACATGCTGTCGTACCCGCGGCAGATCCGCTCGATCGTGGTCAACCGCGCGGACTCGAAAGTAGGGCTCAGCCTCGACCACGTGCGGAAGGTGGTGCGGTCGGATGTTGCCGCGCAGATCCCGTCGAGTCGTGCCGTGCCCCTCTCGGTGAACAAGGGCGTGCCCATCATGCTGGACAGCCCTGGCCATCCGGTCAGCCAGGCCCTGCAGAGGTTCGTGCAGCAGAGCCTGCTGGCCCCGCCCGCCGCACGGCCCGCGGAAGGCCGGTCACGCGGTAGGAGACGAGTCGCATGACCGGCCTGGCCGACCGGCTTTCCCAGCTGGGACTGGCGACCGGGCCCACGACCGAGCGGCGCGGTGTGCCCAGGCGCGCCGCTCGCCATGAAGACCCGTTCGGGCCGCTGAAGCGCAGTGTTCACGAGGCGCTCTTGGAAGCGCTGGGACCGACGCTCTACGACACGCACCTGGACGAGCGTGACCTGGAGCGGCAGGTAACTCAGACGTTGCAGGCAGTGCTGCAGCGCGATGAGACCCCCATGACGTCGGCCGACCGCGCGCGCGTGGCGCAAGAGGTGGCCGATGACATCCTCGGCCACGGCCCTTTGGAGCCGTACCTGCGCGACCCGGACGTGTCCGAGATCATGGTCAACGGGCATGACCAGATTTACGTTGAACGGAACGGCCGTCTGCATCCCGTCGGAGCCTCGTTCGCCGACGAAGCCCATCTGCGCCGCACTATCGACAAGATCGTGGCGCGGGTTGGCCGGCGTGTCGACGAATCCAGCCCGATGGTGGATGCCCGGCTGCCGGATGGCAGCCGGGTCAACGCGGTTGTGCCGCCGGTGGCGCTGGACGGGTCGCTGCTGACGATCAGGAAGTTTGCCGCCGAGCCGCTTACTGTCGGCCATCTCATCCGGTTCGGCACTATGACCCCGCAGGTGGCGGACCTCCTGCGGTTCTGCGTTCTGGGCCGGCTGAATATCGTGATCGGCGGTGGCACCGGCTCGGGCAAGACGACGACGCTCAACGTGCTGTCGGCTTTCGTTCCGGAGGACGAGCGGATCGTCACGATCGAGGACGCGGCGGAACTGCAACTGCGGCAGGAGCATGTGCTCCGGCTCGAGTCGCGCCCGGCAAACCTGGAGAAACGCGGTGAGATCACGATCCGGGACCTGGTGCGCAACTCGCTGCGCATGCGCCCAGACCGGATCATCGTCGGCGAGGTGCGCGACGCCGCCACTCTCGACATGCTCCAGGCCATGAACACCGGCCACGACGGCTCCATCACCACCATTCACTCCAACTCCCCGCGCGACACGCTGTCCCGGATGGAGACCATGGTGATGATGGCCGGGGTTGACCTGACTCAGCGCGCCATCCGTGAGCAGATGGCCTCCGCGATCGATCTGATCGTGCACCAGACTCGCCTGAAAGACGGCTCCCGCCGCATCACCCACATCACCGAGGTACAGGGCATGGAGGGCGAGGTTGTTTTGCTGCAGGACGTCTTCCTGTTCGACTTCCACGCCGGGACCGATGAGCGCGGCCGTCCCCTCGGCGGCCTGCGCCCCACCGGCCTGCGGCCGCTGTTCGTGAACCGCCTGGCCGACCGCGGCGTCCAGCTGCCGCCGGGGCTCTTCCATCCGCAGGCCTACGGAGGATGAGCGGGGTGAACTGGTCACTCGCCGGCGGCCTGGCCGCGATCTTCCTCGGGCTGTTCATTCTTGCCGTCGCGGTGTCCGGCTCACTGGCCCGTGCTGGCAAAGAGCGGGATCTTACTGACCGCATCGCTCGCTATGGTCCCCGACATGGGTCCGGTCTGGCCGGTGATGATCATAACGCCGCCAAGGCCGGCAACGTCGCGGTCGACATGACCAGGCGGTTCATGAGCCCCGCCGCGCAGCAGCGCCTCTCCGGCCGTCTGGAGCTGGCGGCAGTGACCCGCAAGCCTGCCGAATGGGCATTCCTCGGCGGCTGCGTTGGCGTTCTCATCGCAGCCGTGCTCAGCATCATCACCGGCAACGTCATCCTGGGCCTTCTGGCGGGAGCGCTGGTCGGCTGGCTCAGCATGAGGATTCTGCTGAGTACCCTCATTAGGCGACGTCGTGCCGCATTCGCCGAGCAGTTGCCGGACCTGCTGCAGCTTCTTGCCAGCTCACTTCGGTCGGGCTTCTCGCTGCCGCAAGCCCTGGACGCGGTCGTGCGTGAGGATGCACAGCCCGCCGCCGGAGAGTTCGCCCGTGCCTTGGCCGAAGCCCGGCTCGGAGGGGACCTCGAGGACTGCCTGGAGACAATCGCGGACCGGATGGCCTCGGATGACCTGCGCTGGACGGTCATGGCCATGCGCATTCAGCGCGGGATCGGCGGCAATCTCGCCGAGGTCCTGACAACCATCGTGAGCACCATCAGGGAGCGCGGATACCTGCGCCGCCAGGTTCAGGCGCTGAGCGCGGAAAGGCCGGCTGTCGGCCTATGTGCTGATCGCGTTGCCGGTGGCTGTGGGCGCCTTCCTGTTCGTCTTCAACCCTAAGTACATGCGCCCGCTCTACACGACTCGCGTGGGCGAGCTCATGCTCGCCGGTACCGTCGCGCTGCTCATCACTGGCACTCTGATCATGCGCCAGATGATCAAGCTGGAGGTCTAGCGTGCCCGGTTCCGGACTTCTCTACGGCGGGGCGGCGGCACTCGTCCTCGCGATCTTCGCGGTGACAGCCGCGGTCATGCCGAGGCGGCAGGGGAAGCCGGGCGTAGCCCGGGCGCTGGCCACGATCGAGAAGCGGTATACCCGCGATCTCAGGATCCGGGCGGCCGGGCCGGCAGCAGTAGCGACCCATTCAGGCTGCCGGGCTGGCTGCCGGATATGGCTGCGCGGCTGTCGCCCGCCGGCGCTCGCAATTCCATGCAGCGCAGGCTGGACGTTGCGGGCAACCCGGAGGGCTGGACGCCGGACCGGATGCTGGCGACCAAGGGCCTCGGCCTGGTCGTGCTCGGAGCGCTAGGAGCTGTGCTCGCGCTGCGGCACCCGGCATTGCTCGTCGTAACCGGCGGCGCTGGCGCAGCCGCGGGCTTCTTCCTGCCCGACGTGCTGCTCTATAACTCGGGACTGAAGCGGCAGATGCGGCTGGCGGTTTCCTTGCCAGAGGCGCTGGACCTGCTCACCATCTGCGTCGAGGCCGGTCTTGGATTCGACGCCGCACTCGCGCAGGTCACTCGGAACATCAAAGGACCGCTGGCGGCCGAACTCGCTCGCGTGCTGCAGGAGATGCAGATCGGCAAGTCGCGCGGCGAGGCCATGCGGGCAATGGCCGAACGCACTACCGTGCCAGAACTGCGCTCATTCGTCTCAGCGCTGACCCAATCCACCGAGCTGGGCATTCCGGTTGCCAGCGTGCTGCGCGAGCAAGCCAAGGAAATGCGGGTGCGGCGTCGTCAGCGTGCCGAAGCGCAAGCCCAGCGGATCCCGGTGAAGATCACTTTCCCGCTGATCGGCTGCCTGTTCCCGGCCCTCTTCATCGTCGTTCTCGGGGCCGGGGTCATCGAAATCGCGCACTCGCTATTTCACGTGCTCAGGTAGGAGGCATTGTGGCCGCACGACTTGACATCGGCAGAGTGACCATGGTGCCGGCATTCGCCGGGATCCTCGTTGTCGACGGGCGGAGCCTGGATCACGGCGCTCGTTCCGGAGCAGCCGGAGTTCTGCCGTCTGCCGGTGCCGTGCTCGTGCTGGCCTTCTACGCCCTGGTCATCTGGTGCTATCTCCGCCGGGGTCCGGCAGTTGCCACCAGCGGATCGGTGACCGCCCATGCGGCGGCGATTGGTGCTACCTGGCTGCCCTTCGCGCTGCCGCTGCTGCACGGCGCTGCGCCAGGGCAGGGCCGCCAGGCTCTGTCTGAGGCTCTGCTGATCTGCGGCATGGTGTGGGCTGTCTGGTCCCTGCGAGTCCTCGGCCGCAACGTGTCCGTACTTGCCCAGGCTCGCGACGTCGTCGTCCGGGGACCTTATCGCTGGGTCCGTCATCCCCTTTATTCCGGCGAGATCGTGTCCTCGCTGGGTCTTGCCGTCGGCCTCAACAGTTACTCGGCACTAGCGTTGTGGCTCGCGCTGTGCGGTCTGCAGATTTACCGGGCCGTGCGTGAAGAGCAGGTATTGCTGCGGGCATTCCCGGCTTATCGCAGCTACCAGAGCCACACCGCCGCTCTGCTGCCCGGCGTCTTCTGAAAGGGGTGCGACGTGCCCGGTATCGAGAAAGCAGTTATCTCGCCAGTAGAGCGACAAAATGCGCAAATTCCTTTGCTCATTACCATGCAGTGTGTACCTACTTCGGCGATAATGGCGAAATTCCGCGTGTACGCGGGACATGGTTTGGGGGGTTAGGCCAGATGGCAAACGACGGAGTCGGCGCGCCGCTATCGCGGCGTGTACCAGGTGAGGCTCGTCCGGGTCCGGGACAGTCAGCCACGCCAGTGCTGCCAGAGTCGGTGCTGAGCCGCATGCAGGCTGCTATCGATGCCGAGCATGCGCAGGCGGAAGTCGAGCATGCGCACGCGGAAGTACGGCAGCCGGGCGACCCGAATACCGAGCCGCTGCCGCGAGTGACCGCAACCGGGCCTGCGGGCAAGCGCGGGGCGAAGAGCCCGTCGGGCGTCGTTCCGGAGCTGGAGCTGCCTGAGCAGGCGGCAAAGCCGGCCAGGCCGCCCAAGACCGAGGAGCCACTGCGCGTCGCGAAGGCGCTGCGGGCCGTTGATCCAGAGGCCACTGCTGGCTATTGAGCCAGAGTCACTGCCGGCCGAGCCCGTGGCACTGCGTGCCGTTGGGCCTGCGGCACCGACCGCAGCAGAGCCGGAGCCGCCGCCGCTGGCCCAGCGAATCCCGGACCGGCCGCCACTGGCCCAGCGAGTCCCGGACCCGCCGGCGTCGGCGGACCCGCCGCCCCTGGCCGCGTCGGCTTATCAGGTGGGGTGGGTTCCTCCGGCGGCCGCACCGCCTACAGCGGCGTCCGGTTATCCGGTGGGATCGGCCTTTGCGGCGGGCCAGCCGGCTCCGGCAACGCCGGGTTATCCGGGCGAGTCGGCGGATCCGGCGCAGCCGCCGCACACTGCCGTGCCGCCGAGGACCGGGCCGCCCAAGGCCGGAGCCACGCTTGAATCCGGGCTCGCGCCAGCATCGATCGGGTGGCTGTGGCCGGAGGAAACGGCGGCGCCGGGGGGTGGCGGCCCTCGACGGCAGCCGCCGCGCCGCTGGCGCTACCGCACGGCGACGCTGGCCGCCCTGGCGGCCGTCGTGCTGGCGGGCGCAGGGGTGATCATCGGAATCTCCGTGCATTCGGGTCCGGCCGCCCCGGCCGCCCACGGCTCGGCAAGTCCCGGTTTCACCACCCCAACGCACGGTGTCAGCTTGCCGCCTGCTCCGGGCGGTGGCGGGCTGCCGTTCAACGGCATGCAAGCTGTGGCCTGGGTTAAGGGGCAGGTGACCTCGCGCGCGGTGGTCGCGTGCGATATCCGGACGTGCGCCGCGCTGGCGGCACGAGGGTTCCCGGTGGACCATCTAGTCCGGCTCAGTGCGAATTCGCAGTCACTCTCTAACGCCACCGTGGCGGTCGTCACGCCGGTGCTGCACACCTTCTTCACGAGGCATCCGAGCCTCGGGAACGAGCTGGTTTCGGGGGTGCTGGCCACATTCGGCACGATCACGGTCCAGGTGATCTATTCAGGCGGGGCGGCCGCCTACCAGGCTGCGCTCAGCAAGGAGGTGCAGGCCCGGATTCACGTCGGTGAGCTGCTGCTGGCCGGCGGAGTCTCGGGCTCGCCAACCGTCCAGCGCGACCTGCGAGCAGGAGATGTCGACCCGCGGGTGCTGCTTGTGCTCGAGGCCCTCGCCAGCAGGGAGCCAATCGAGATCGTCGCCTTCCAGGACTCCGGTCCCGGCGCTAGCTCGGGCATCCCGTATCGCATAGCGGACGTGGCGACGTCAGACCCGGCTGCCGGGGCGCGTCCCGGCTACGTTCAGACGATAATTCAGGTGCTGCGAGCGCACGCTACCTTCCCCGCCTTCAGGAGGATCCAGCCGATACCGCTGCCCGACGGCCAGAAGGTCGCGCAGATCAAATACTCCGCGCCGAGCCCGTTTGGCCTGCTCCCTTCCTGATAGCTGCTCGGCCAGCCGGACCGGGGCCTGGGCGTGGTCCGTCGCTGCGGCAGAAGCACGCAGGCCCGAAGTAGGCCCAACTGCCTGCAGGAATCGGAGGATGGGCTACCATGTCTTAGGACTAGCGCATCGGCGCGCCTGGGCCAGTTCGAGCAGGGCAGGGAAATCAGCAGTGAGTCCGCGTAGACACCTCGTACTTATTATCGCGTAGCGCGAAGCCCGCACGGGCGTCGCGCTACCACCTCTTTGCCACACGGCAGGGAGGTTTTTTGTTGGGGACCCAGCAGTTCAGGCAGCCAGTTAGAAGGAGTTTCCCGTGCAGCACCTCACCGGAGCCCAGGCACTCGTGCGAAGTCTTGAGCTGCAGGGCGTCGAGGTAGTCTTCGGGCTTCCCGGTGGCACGATCCTGCCCACGTATGACCCGTTGCTGTCGAGTTCGCTGCGGCATGTCCTGGTCCGGCACGAGCAGGGGGCAGGACACGCGGCCGAGGGATATGCCTGGGCGACCGGACGGCCGGGCGTCTGCATGGCCACGAGCGGGCCCGGCGCGACCAACCTGGTCACCGCGCTCTCGGACGCCTACATGGACTCGGTGCCGATGGTCGCGATCACCGGCCAGGTTGGTACCGCCATGATCGGCAGCGACGCATTCCAGGAAGCCGACATCACGGGCATCACCCTGCCGATCACCAAGCACAACGAGCTGGTGACCGACGTCGAGCGGATCCCGGCCGCGGTCGCCGAGGCTTTCCACATCGCCACCACCGGCAGGCCAGGTCCGGTGCTCATTGACGTGCCGAAGGACATTCAGCAGGCCACTGGCCCGTGGCGGCTGGGCGACGGTGAGTGGCCGCCGCCGATGGAGCTGCCCGGTTACCGGCTGCCCGGTCCGCCGGACCAGGCTGCCATCGAGGCCGCGGCCAGCATGCTGCTGCGCGCCCGCCGCCCGGTGCTGTACGTCGGCGGCGGCGTCGTCAAGTCCGACTCCCATGCGGAGCTGCTCCGGCTCGCCGAGCTCGCCCAGGCGCCGGTGACCACCACCCTGATGGCACGCGGCGCGTTCCCGGACGGGCACGCGCTGGCGCTCGGCATGCCCGGCATGCACGGCACCTATCCGGCGGTGTCGGCGCTGCAGGAGGCTGACCTGGTGGTCGCGCTCGGCGCCCGGTTCGACGACCGGGTCACCGGCAAGCTGGACGCGTTCGCCCCGAAAGCCAAAATCGTGCACGCCGATATCGACCCGGCCGAGATCGGCAAGAACCGGCGGCCGGACGTGGCCATCACCGGCGACCTCCGGCTGACCATGGGCCGGCTGGCCGACGCGGTCGCGGCCGCGCTGGCCCGCGGTGAGCAGCCCGACACCAACATGTGGCTGTCCACCCTGGACGGCTGGAAGTTCCAGTTCCCGCTGCGCTACAGCCAGGACCCGGCCGGGCCGCTGAAGCCTCAGTACGTGACCGAGCGGCTGTCCGCGCTGACCGGCGGCGAGGCCATCATCGTGGCGGGCGTCGGTCAGCACCAGATGCACGCCTCACAGCACTACACCTTTACCAAGCCGCGCAGCTGGATCAACTCAGGCGGCGCGGGCACGATGGGCTTCGCGGTGCCGGCCGCGATGGGCGCGCAGGTCGGGCGGCCAGGCGAGCTGGTGGTCGCGATCGACGGCGACGGCTGCTTCCAGATGACCGCTCAGGAACTGGCCACCTGCGCCATCGAGAAGATCCCGATCAAGGTGCTGATCTTCAACAACGGGTTCCTCGGCATGGTCCGGCAGTGGCAGGAGCTGTTCTACGACGAGCGCTATTCCTCGGTCGAGCTCGGTACCGCGATTCCGGACTACGTGAAGCTGGCCGAGGCCTACGGCTGCATCGGTCTCCGGTGTGACCGGGCCGACGAGGTGGACGCGGTGCTGGACAAGGCGCTGGCGCCGAGCGACGTGCCGGTGGTGGTCGACTTCCGCACGCATGACCGCGAGGGCGTGTTCCCGATGGTCGCCGGCCGGAAAGCCGAACGACGACATTGTGCTGGGCCCTGAGTTCACCCAGGACGAGCAGCGCGCGGCAACGCGCCGAGAAGTGAAGGGCTGAACCATGAGTACGCACACGCTGTCCGTCCTGGTGGAAAACAAGCCGGGCGTGCTGTCGCACGTCGCCGGCCTGTTCTCCCGGCGGGCGTTCAACATCTCCTCGCTGGCGGTCGGCCCGACCCACGATGAGCGGGTCAGCCGGATCACCATCGTGGTCGACGGTGCCACCACGCCGGTTGAGCAGGTCAAGTCCCAGCTCGACAAGCTCGTCCGGGTACTCAAGGTGGTCGAGCTGGACGAGGGCACCGCGGTCGAGCGCGAGCTGGCGCTGATCAAGGTCAAGGCCGATCCGGCCCTGCGCGGCCAGCTGCTGGAGGTGGCCGGCGTCTTCGGCGCCAGCGTCGTCGACATGAGCCCGAGCACGCTGGTGCTGGAGGCGGTCTCCAGCCCGGCCAAGCTCGACTCCCTGCTGGCGATGCTCGAGGCCTACGGCACCTGCGAGCTGGTCCGGACCGGCCGGGTCGCGCTGGCGCGCGGCGCCCGGGTCATTACCGACGAGCCGCCTGCCCTGTCGGCCGTTCCGCAACGCTCTGACACTGCGGCCTGATCCGCACTGCCGCCTGATCCACCACGTTCCCGAAAAGAATGAGAGAGGACCTTCCCGACATGGCCACCGTGTATTACGACACTGACGCTGACCTCAGCCTGATTCAGGCCCGCAAGATTGCCGTGCTCGGCTACGGCTCGCAGGGCCACGCGCACGCCCTCAGCCTGCGCGATTCCGGCTGTGACGTCAGGGTCGGGCTGCCCGAGGGCTCGCGCTCCCGCAAGCGCGCCGAGGCCGCCGGGCTGGAGGTGACCACGCCGGCCGAGGCAAGTGCCTGGGCCGACGTCATCATGGTGCTGACGCCGGACACCACGCAGCGCAAGCCCTACACCGAGGCGATCGAGCCCAACCTGAAGCCGGGCGACGCGCTGTTCTTCGCGCACGGGTTCAACATCCATTTCGGGTACATCACCGTGCCGGACACCGTCGACGTGGCGATGGTCGCGCCGAAGGCGCCCGGTCACATCGTCCGGCGCCAGTTCGAGGAGGGGCACGGCACCCCGGTACTCGTGGCTGTCGCCCAGGACGCCACCGGCAAGGCCTGGGACCTGGCCAAGTCGTACGCGGCCGCGATCGGCGGCACGAAGGCCGGGGCGCTGGTCACCACGTTCCAGGAGGAGACCGAGAGCGACCTGTTCGGCGAGCAGGCGGTGCTCTGCGGCGGCGTGACCGCGCTGGTCAACGCCGGCTTCGAGACCCTGGTGAACGCCGGCTACCAGCCAGAGGTGGCCTACTTCGAGTGCCTGCACGAGCTCAAGCTCATCGTCGACCTGATGTACGAAGGCGGTGAGCGCTGGATGCGGTACTCGGTCAGCGAAACCGCCGAGTACGGCGACCTCACCCGCGGACCGCGCGTGATCGGCGACGCGACCCGGCAGGCCATGGCGAAGATCCTGGCCGACATTCAGTCCGGTGACTTCGCCCGCGAGTGGGTGGCCGAGTACGACGCCGGCCAGCCCAACTTCGACAAGCTGCGCGCCGAGGCCAAGGGCCACCAGATCGAGCAGACCGGCAAGCCGCTGCGGAAGATGATGAGCTGGCTCAACCCGGCCGCGAAGGAGATGGACGAGTAATGGCGGCCGAGTCAAGCACGGGTGAGGTAGCCGGCGGCGCGGGCGCGGCGGTGCGCACGCACGTGGTCACGCACCTGCCCGGCGACGGTGTCGGGCCGGAAGTGACCGAGGTCGCGCGCGCCTGCGTCGACGCGGTGGCCAGCCGGCACGGCTTCGGGATCGACTGGCGGTCCTGCAACCTCGGCGGGCGGCACTACCTGCAGACCGGCGAGGTGCTGCCCGACCCGGTGCTCGCTGAGCTGCGCACCTCAGACGCGATCCTGCTGGGCGCGGTGGGCACCCCGGACGTGCCGCCGGGCGTGCTCGAGCGCGGACTGCTGCTGCGGCTGCGGTTCGAACTCGACCTCTACATCAACCTCCGGCCGTCCAAGCTCCGGCCGGGCGTCGGCGGCGCGGTCGGCAAGCACCAGCTGTCCGACCTGGACTTCGTCATCGTGCGGGAGAACACCGAGGGCCTGTACGCGGGCGCGGGCGGTTCCGTGCACAAGGGCACGGAGTTCGAGACCGCGACCGAGGAGTCGCTCAACACCTGGGTCGGCGTCCGCCGGTGCGTGCGGTACGCGGCGCAGCTGGCGGCCAGGCGCTCGGGGCGGCTGACGCTGGTGCACAAGACCAACGTGCTCACCAACGCGGGCGACCTGTGGCACCGGGTCGCCAAGGAGGTAGCGGCGGAGGAGGGCGTGCAGCTCAGCTACGCGCACGTGGACGCCGCCTGCCTGTGGATGGTAGATGACCCGGCCCGGTTCGACGTGATCGTGACCGACAACCTGTTCGGCGACATCATTTCTGACCTGGGCGCCGCGCTGACCGGCGGTCTCGGCTTCTCGCCGAGCGGCAACCTCAATCCGGACAAGACCGGCCCGTCGGTGTTCGAGCCGGTGCACGGCTCGGCACCGGACATCGCCGGGAAGGGCCTGGCCAACCCGGCGGGCGCGGTGCTGTCGGCCGGGCTGATGCTCGACCACCTGGGTGAGGAGGCCGCGGGCGCGGAACTCGACGCGGCGGTCAACGCGGTGCTGGCTGACGGCGCGCCGGCGACCACCGGCGAGTGGGAGAAGGCGCTGCTGCACCGACTTACCGGCGGGGGGACGTGATGACGACGCCGAAGGTAGAGATCTACGACACCACGCTGCGGGACGGCTCGCAGCAGGTCGGGCTCGACCTGACTGTGGCCGACAAGCTGCGGGTTGCCACGGCACTGGATGCGCTGGGCGTGGACGTGATCGAGGGCGGCTGGCCCGGCTCCAACCCGAAGGACGCCGAGTTCTTCGAGCGGGCCAAGGAGCTGAAACTCAAGCACGCCACGCTCGCCGCGTTCGGCGCGACCCGGCTGCCGGGCCGCCACGTCGAGGATGACGCGAGCCTGGCGGCGCTGCTGGCCGCCGAGACCCCGGTCGTCACGCTGGTCGGCAAGGCCTGGACGCTGCACGTGGACGAGGCGCTGCGCACCACCAGGGCGGAGAACGTCGCCATGGTGGCCGACTCGATCGCCTACATGGCGGCGGCCGGCCGCCGGGTGGTGTTCGACGCCGAGCACTTTTTCGACGGGTACTTCGCCGACCGCGGTTACGCGCTGGAGGTGCTCGCCGCGGCGGCCGAGGCCGGGGCGGACACGCTGTGCCTGTGCGACACCAACGGCGGCACGCTGCCCGACGATGTCGCCCGGATCGTGACGGAGGTCGCCGACCGGTCGCGTACCGCGATCGGCGTGCACTTCCACAACGACGCGGCCTGCGCGGTGGCCAACTCGGTCGTCGCGGTCGCGGCCGGCGGCCTGCATGTGCAGGGCGCGGCCAATGGCTATGGCGAGCGCTGCGGCAACGCTGACTTGTTCGCCGTCATCGCGGGCCTGGAGCTCAAGCGCGGTCACGAACTGCTGCCGGAGGGACGCCTCACGGCGCTGGCCACCACCGCGCGGACCATCGCCGAGGTGGCCAACCTGCCCTTCGACGCCAAGCAGCCGTACGTTGGCTCCTCGGCGTTCGCCACCAAGGCCGGGCTGCATGCCTCGGCGATCGCGCGGCGACCGGACGCGTACTCGCACGTGGACCCGGCCACTGTCGGCAACAAGGCCCAGGTCCTCGTCAGCGAACTCGCCGGGCGCAGCAACGTGGTCGCCAAGGCCGGGGAGCTCGGCCTGGACCTGTCCTCGCAGCCGGAGCTGGCGGCCGGGTGCTGGAGCAGGTCAAGGAGGCCGAGCACCGCGGTTACGCGTTCGAGGCGGCCGACGCCTCGTTCGAGCTGCTGGTACGCAAGAGCGCGGGCATGCTGCCCCGCTGGTTCGCGCTGGAGGGCTACCGCGTCGTGATCGAGCGCGCCGACGGCGCCGATCGCAGCGAGGCGATCGTGCGGCTGCGGCTCGGCGACGACCGGGTGGTGGCGGTCGGCGAGGGCGTCGGCCCGGTGCATGCGCTGGACCAGGCGCTTCGCCGCGGCCTGTCCGAGGTCTACCCGAGCTGGCCGGCATTCACCTGGTCGACTACAAGGTCCGCATCCTGGACGGCCGGGCCGCCACCAGCGCGGTGACCCGGGTAATGCTGACCTCCGCCGATGCGGACGGCGAATGGACGACGGTCGGGGTGTCCGACGACATCGTCACCGCGTCGTGGGAGGCGCTCACTGACGGAGTGGCCTTCGGGCTGCTGCGCGCGGGCGCTGAGCCGCTCGCCGACGAGCCGGAGATCTCGCAAGCCGTCTGAGACGGAGCGAGGGCGGATCGCGGCCCCGGCAGGGGACCGCGATCCGCCTTCCCTGCCGTCCGGATCCCGGTGGCCCGGCCGCGGGCCCTGGCCCGGCTGCTAGGCCGCCGGACTGCCAGTCTCCGGCTGGACACGATAACGGCTGGTGTAGTCGCTGAACTCCGCGTTGATCTCGGCATAGGTCCAGCCGAAGTCGGCAGGGTCGTAGCGGTGCCGGCCGAAGGCGTCCTGCGGCCGGTCGTCGAGGCACGCCGATCATCCGCTGTGCGTGCACGTCGCTGACTCGTCGCCGAATGCGGCGTACAGCTCACGGACGGTGCCGACCGGATCGGCGATCAGGTCGTCGTAGTGCAGGTGCAGGCACCAGCCGGCGGCGCCTTGTCGTCGTGGCCATGGCCGAGCCGAGCGCGAACCGGCACTTGCGCTTCCACTCGGTCGCCGTCGGCCGCGGGTCCGGCGCCTGGTCAGCGGCCGTTGACCGGCGTTGGCCAGGCTGGCCAGCGAGGTGACCACCGGACCGGGGTCGCGGTGCGTCCAGATGATCCGGGCGTCGGGATAGGCGGCCAGCAGCGCGTCGAGGTGCCACAGGTGGTTCGGCGTCTTGAGGATCCAGCGCTCGGTCGGCTGGCGTGACTGCAGCGTCTGCAGCGCCAGCCGGTGCTGGGCGTAGGCCGGGGCCATGTCGGCCTGCTCGAGCCAGCGGGCGTAGCTCGGCACGTGCGCCTGGGTCTCGAGCGCCAGCGTGCGCAGGTCGTACATGAACAGGGTCACGCACTCCTCGGCCAGCGGTGGCCCCGAAGGGGTGCATGGCCCGCAGCGGCGGGTTGAGCTTCATCAGCCCGTCGAGGTCCTTGGCCGTCTGGGCGATGCGCGGATCGTGCTCGCCGCTTCCGCCGGCGTGGCCGGCGGGATCGGGTGGGCCGCCTCCCACTGCAGCAGCGGGCGGGCCACCGGGTCGAGCCCGAGCAGGGTCCAGGAGGCTGGTGCCGGTGCGGGGCAGCCCGACGATCACCCACGGGCCGCTGATCGTGCTCGTCGCGCACCTCGGGTGGCTCGTCCGACCCAGCGGTGCAGCTCGATGCGGTTGGCGAGCGCCGCTGCAGCATCTGGCGACGAGGAAGCGGCCGAACGTGGTGAGCTCGGCTTCCTGCTGGCAGGCGGTGACGAACACCTCGAGCGGCTCGCGGTAGCTGTCGCTGCCGAAGTCGTCGCGACCCGGCCGCCTTCGCCGCCGCGGCAGTCGATCGACTCGGCTGTCAGCGGCGGGCCGGTCGAGGCCCGAGCCGGGCCAGCCGGGCGCCGAGCGCGTTGACCGCCCGCAGCGGCGCGGCTGCGCAGCTCGGCGTCCCGCAAGGTGTACTCGACGGTGGTCATGGCGCGACCACCACGACGCGTGCGGCCCACCGAGCGGCGCGCCTCGTGGTCGTCGAGGGCGGCCCGGCCTCGTCCATCGGCGACCCGACGTCCGATGACGGGCCGGATCCGCCCTCGGCGCAGCCAGCCGCAGCAGGTCGGCGTGGATCTCGTCGGCCACGTCACGTCCGAACGGGTTGAAGCCGAACCGGCGCATGCCCGGGTCGACCGAGTCGGCCCAGGCCACCATCACGCCACGATGGAGATGTTGCCGATGCAGGCCATGCGCAGCGGCCGCCCGGTCATGCCGTTGTCGTCGTCATCGGCGAACCCGACCGCCAGGTAGCGGCCGCCGCGGGCGGTGCAGCGCCAGGACCGCTCGACGAAGTCGCCGCCGGCCAGGTCGTAGACCACTTCGGCACCGGCGTCGCCGGTCGCCGCCAGCACCGCCTCGACGAAGTCCTCGGCGGTGTGGTCGATCACCAGGTCGGCGCCGAGCGCTGCGCACAGCGGCGGCCTTCTCCGGGCCGCCGGCGACCGCGATCACCCGGGCGCCCGGCGACCTTGGCCAGCTGGATCCCGGCGGTGCCGAGCCCGCTGGCGGCCGAGTGCACCACGAGCGTCTCGCCGGGCTGCAGCCGGCCGCGGCGGAACAGCGCCAGGTGCGAGGTCTGGAACGGCAGCAGGAACGCCGGTGGCCTCGGCGTCGTCGAGCTCCGGCGGCGCGTCGAAGACGCGACACGCCGTCGGCGATGGCGTACTCGGCGATGCCGCCGAGCGCCATCTTGGTGATGGCCACGACGCGCTGGCCGAGCCAGGCCTCGGCGCCCGGCCCGGCCGCGTCGACCACGCCGCAGACGTCCATGCCGAGCGTGTAGGGCGGCGGGAGTCGGGACCGAGACGAGCTTGCCCCGGCAGCGGTCGATGTCGTTGAAGTTCAGCGAGGCGGCGCCGACCCTGACCCGGACCTCGCCGGGGCCGGGCTCGGGGACCTGCGACGTCAGCGACCGCGAGCACCTCGCCGGGCGCGCCGTTCCTGGTGACCTGCAGAGCTCTCATGCGCACCCCTGCCGACCGCGACCTGAGACGTGAGACAACGTCAATGTAGCGTCTCACGCGTGTCATGAGAAGTGCCGAGAACAGGCTTTGAGAACGGAACGTGGCCGGTGCGGCCGGTGTGTCAGCGGGCGCGCAGCGCGCTGGCGAAACCAGGCAGGAACAGCGCGGTCAGCTGCCGGCGGATGTCGGATTCGGTGCGTCCGGCCGAGCCGGGGATCGCCGCGTAGGACAGCAGGATGCGCAAGATCCAGTCGACCAGGTCGCCGACCTGCTCGCCGGACAGGGCGCCCGCCTCGGTGGCCGGCCGCAGCAGCGGCCGGATCGCCGCCTCGCCGATCCGGCGCAGTGCCTCCATCCGGAAAGCCCGGCCCGCGGCCCACGCGGCGGAGTCGCCGGTGAAGATCGCGGCGTGCACCGGCCGGGTGGTGATCTGGCGGATGCTGAAGATCATCGACTCGATGAGCCGCTCGGCCGGATCGGCGACGCCGGCCAGGTGCCCGGCCGCCTCCTCCGCCATCGCGGCCGACTCGCGCTCGAGCACGGCCAGGAAGATGGTCTCGTGGCTGCCGAAGCGACGGTAGAGCGTCGCACGGGAGATCCCGGCGGCCGCGGCGATGTTGGCCGCTGTGGTTTTGCTCACGCCGAGCCGCAGGTAACAGGCGGCTGCGGAGTCGAGCACGAGGCTCAGTTCGTCGGCTGGAGATGGCGCTGGCATGGGGCTCCCGGTGGCCGGACCGCGGCTCGCGGCCCGGCGCGGAGTCTCGGCGGTGCCAGCACCTTACTGGCCGGGCGTTCGGCCTGCGGAATCAGCCCCATCGTGATACATGTTGGAAACATTTGTGGGTCACACTTGGCCCCGGGTTGACCTGGCCGAACCGGCACGGACAGGGACAACCGAAGTTGCGCTCCGCCATGCCTCATTAACCGGCCGCCAGCCCTTCTCTTGGTGCTGGCGCGAACCTAACTAGGGGTGTACAAAAAGTGACCGAGACCACAAGAGCGGGCGGCTCCGCGGTGATCGAGGCCGATGTCCGCGAAGGCACCTACGGCGACAAGATCGCCACGATCGAACCAGGCGGGGCTGAGTACATCCCGCAAAGTGAGCGGCACGGCAAGCCGCTGGGGCAGTTCTGGACCTGGGTGTCGCCGAACATGGAGTTCGCGACCATCTTCGTCGGTGTCATCGGCGTCTGGTTCTTCGGCTTGTCCTTCTGGCTAGCAGCCCTCGCGATTCTGCTGGGGACGGCGCTCGGCTCACTGTCGATGGGCTTCCTCGCCGCGCGCGGCCCGCTGTTCGGCGTGCCCCAGATGGTGCTGTCCCGGATCGGCTTCGGCTGGTTCGGCAACATCCTGCCGGCCGGCGTCAACTCGCTGGTGGCCGGCGTCGGCTGGTTTGCCGTCAACAGCGTCAGCGGCGCATTCGCGCTGAGCGCGCTGCTCAGCTGGAACTCCAAGATCTGCCTGCTGATCATCGTGGTGGTGCAGCTCGCCGTCGCGTTCTTCGGTCATAACCTGGTGCACGCGTTCGAGCGCTGGGCATTCCCGGTCCTGGTGGTCATCTTCCTGATTGCCTCGGTCGTGATCCTCAGCAAGTCGCACCCGGGCACGCACATCGCCCCGGTCGCCAGCGGCGGGCTGGGCGGCTGGCTGATCACCTTCGGTGCCGCCTTCGGCTACGCGGCCGGCTGGAACCCGTATGCCAGCGACTACACCCGCTACCTGCCCAAGGACACCAACCGCCGGGCCACCGGGCTGTGGGCCGGGCTCGGCGTGTTCATCTCGTGCGTGCTGCTTGAGACCGTCGGCGCCGCCGCGGCCACGATTACCAGCATCGACAAGTACGCCAACAACCCGACGGCCGGCTTCGTCAGCAATATGCCAACCTGGATCGGCGACATCACCCTGCTGGCGATCGCGCTCGGCGCGGTCTGCGCCAACGCGCTGAACGTGTACTCCGGCTCGATGTCCTTCCTGGCCATGGGCTTCAAGCTGCCGCTGACGCTGCGCCGGGCCATCGTGGCCATCGTGTTCGGGGTGGCCGGCTTCTTCCTGGCGCTGTCCGGCCTGTCCGACGCCGGCACGAAGTACAACAACTTCCTGCTGGTCATCTCCTACTGGATCGGCCCGTGGCTGGGCGTCTTCTTCACCGACCAGTTCCTGCGCCGGCGCAAGCGGGTCGACGGGTTCCTGTTCGACCGCAAGCACAACCCGTGGGCGGGCGCAGCCGCCATGGCGATCTCGATCGGCTTGTCCATCTGGCTGTTCGCCAACCAGAGCGACTACGTCGGCGTGATCCCCAAGCACCACAAGGCGTTCGGCGACCTGACCTTCGAGGTGGGCTTCGTGCTCGCGGCTCTGCTCTACTGGCTGTTCTTCCGGCTGCAGGGCCAGAGCAGGCTCGAGGAGACCCTGGTCATCCCCGGTGAGGAGGCGGCGCCGGCTGTCGCCGCTAGTTAGCTAGCCCGGAACGCACGGGTGGACGGTGCCCGCCAGGCAAGCCTGGCGGGCACCGCCGTGTCAGCAGTGGGTAATGCGTCCGTGACGGTCGGCGTCCAGGGTGCTCAGCGCAGCGTCAGGTAGGCCAGGCTGGCCAGTCCGGCCACCAGGCAGTAGATCCCGAACGGAGCCAGGCTGCGGGCCTGCGCGAAATACCGGACCAGGAACCGCAGGGACAGGTACGCCCCGACGCCGGACAGCACGCTGCCCAGCAGGACCTGGCCGCGGATGCCGTTGCCGAGGGGACCCAGCAGGTCGGGCACCTTGAGCACGCCGGCCGCCAGGATCACCGGCGCCGACAGCAGGAAGGAATAGCGCGCCGCGTCCGCGCGGGACAGGCCCTTGACCATGCCAGTGACCATGACCACGCCGTCCCGGCTGATGCCTGGCAGCAGCGCCAGGATCTGCGCCGTGCCGATCAGGACCGCGCGCCGGTACGGCATCCCGGCCAGCCTGCCGTCGGCCGCAATCGCCTCGGCCTGGCTCTCCGGACCGGCTGCCTGGTCGGTGCTGGCCGGATCGGTGCTGGCCGGATCGGTGCTGGCCGGATCGGTACTGGCCTGTTCGGTGCCCGCACCCGCGTCGAAGCCGGCCCAGCCGTCTGGCGCTTCCGGGCCGATCGCGGCGCCGGCCGTTGCCAGCGCGGGCTCGCCGGGCCAGCCCGCTGCGATCTGCCCGGCGGCCGGCCGGGTGCCGTCCCGGCGCTTGCGCACCCGTTCGCCGCCGAGCAGGATGACGCCGTTCACGGCCAGGAACAGCGCCGTCGGGATCGGCCTGCTGAAAACGACCCGGAACAAGTGCTCCAGCGCGAGTCCGGCGATGCCGACCGGGATGGTTGCCAAGATGATCATCCAGGCCAGGCGCTGGTCCGCGGTGACGATCCGGAGGCTGGCCAGTGAGCTGACCAGGCCGCGGATGATCCGCAGCCAGTCCCGCCAGAAGTAGATGATCATCGCCAGCGCGGTCGCCACGTGCAAGCCGACGATGAATGCGAGGTAAGGCGACTCGGGCGCGGAGACGTTCAGGTCCTTGGCCCAGCTGCCGCCGATCAGAGCCGGGATCAGCACATTGTGGCCGAGACTGGAGATGGGAAAGAGCTCGGTGACGCCCTGGATGAGTCCGACGACCATTGCCTCGGCATAGGTCAGATGCGTCATGTGCTCATCGCTCTCTGCGGTAGGTGACAAGATGGCGACGCCGGGAAGCTGCTGATGGCGGCGGCTACTTCTACATCGGTGTAGATGATAGCGTGGCCGCAACTCTGCCGTGTGCCGGAGCCCCCGGCCGGTTCCCTAGACTCACGGAGAAGCACGACCGACGGCCAGACCAGGAGCCCTGACGAGATGACCGAGTCCGCGAATGCCCGGCGCGCGGCCGGGGAGCTCGAGAGTGCGGTCCTGGCTGTCTTGCAGTCGGCTGGTGATGCCCAGACCCCGGCGCAGGTACGTGAACTGCTCGGCACCGACCTGGCTTATACGACCGTGGTCACGATCTTGTCGAGGCTGCATGCGAAGGGCGTGCTCACCCGGCAGCGATCCGGCCGCGCCTTCTGCTACGCCCCGGTGTCGGACGAACCGGGGCTGGCCGCGCGCCGGATGCGCGGTGTCCTCGATGGCGAGGCAGACCGCGAGGCAGTGCTGGCCCGGTTCGTCTCCGGGTTGTCAGCGGCCGACGAGCAACTCCTGCGGCGCATGCTTGACGACCCGCACGGCGACGACTGACGGCAGCCGGCATGCACCTCCTGGTCTACCTTCCGCTCGTGATCCCGGTCGTGGTCGCCGCCTTCGCCCGGCCGCTCGCCGACCGCCTGCCGCCTGCCACCGCGACGTGGCTGCTGACGGTCTCGGCGGTGGTGCTGGCGCTAGCGAGCTGCGCGATGCTCGGCCTGATCGCCGTGGCCGCGGCGATGAACGTGCCGGCCATTGCCGCACTCGGCAGCCTGTCGCTGACGGTAGTGCGGCGCTCCGATCCGGCTTCGCTGCCACTGGGCGTGCTCGCCGCGGCACTGCTGGTTGCCGCCGGATGTGCGTCGGTCGCGGCCGCGGTTCGGCGCGGCGCGGCCCTGCTGGCGGCGCAGCGCGAAATCCGCGGGCTGACTGGCGCGAGCCAGGTTGTGATCATCGCCGACGAGAGCCCCGATGCCTACGCGGTACCGGGCTGGCACGGCCGGATCGTGGTGACCTCGGGCATGCTGGAGGCGCTCACCGAGGCCGAGCACCAGGTGCTGCTGGCGCACGAACGGGCGCACGCCTCCGGCCGGCATTACCTGTTCACCGCAGCTGCCCGGCTCGCCACGGCGGCTAACCCGCTGCTCCGGCCGGTCGGCTCGGCCGTCGGCTACAGCGTCGAGCGCTGGGCTGATGAGCGCGCCGCGCTGGTGGTGGGCAGCCGGCAGCTCGCGGCGCGCACGATCGCCAAGGCTGCCCTCGCTGCCTCAGCGGCTCCGCCCCGCTGGCGGCCCGAGGCGCTGCCGGGCGCCGTCTCCGGCCTGGGGTCACGCAGCCGGCCTGGCGCGATGCCCCGCCGGGTGGATGCACTGCTGATGCCGCCGCCCCGCCGGCGCCTGATCCTGGTGGCGCTGACCATCGGCTTGCTGCTGATGTCCGGCGCGGCCGCGCTGGAAGCGGCGACCGACCTGCACGCGCTGGTCGAGTTTGCGCAGGCCGCGGCTATTCGCTGAGGTCCCGTTCGGCAGTGGCGCGGGCCTCCGCGCTGAGGCCCTGGTCCGGGCTGAGGCCCTGGTCCGCGCTGCGGAGCAAGTCCGCGCTCAGGTCCTGGCCCGCGTTCGGGCGCTGACTCGCGCCGAAATCCTGACTCGCGCCCGGCCGGTGCCGCCGGCGGCGGACGACGAACAGGACGATCGCCCCGGCGACGATGATGCCGATCAGCACGCCCGCCACCGACAAATCGTGCGCCACCGAGTGCCACGCGGTGCCGAGGCCGTACCCGGCGCTGGCGATCAGCGTCGCGTAGACCGCGGTGCCGAGCAGGCTCAGCACCAGGAAGCGCCAGAGCGGGACTCGGGTCAGCCCGGCGACCACCGAGGTGAACGACCGGACGAACGGCAGTACCCGCCCGACCGGGATGGCCCAGGCGCCGCGGCCCGCCAGGAAACGCTCGGCCCGGCTGACGTCCGCCTCGGAGATCAGCAGGTAGCGGCCGAACCGGGTGATGACCGAGCGCTCCGCGCTGCGGCCCACCCCGTAGGACACCAGCGAGCCCGCCAGCTCGGCGATCGTGCCGAGGACGATCACCAGGGCAAGGTTGAGGTGTCCCTGGTAGGCCAGGACGCCGGCGAAGCCGAAGGTGACCTCGGACGGGATCGGGATGCAGCAGGCCTCCAGGAATGCCAGCAGCATCAGTGCCGGGTAACCGGCATGGGTGAGAAACGAGTTCATTGCAGCCTTTCGCGCGATGCCCCAGATGCCGAGCGGCCGATAACCTTCTACAAGGTTGTAGTTACAGTACCGGATGCTCGCCGGGACAGCGCCGCGGTGGCGACTACTCGCGCAGGAACGTGACCGGCTCCTCCGACCCCTGCCAGATAACGGTGTGCTGCGCGGGCGTGGCCCGGGCGACGATCTTGCCGTCCCGCAGCACCAGGGTGCGGGGTGCGACCAGGCGCAGCGCGTCCGCTTCCGACGGGGCATCGAAGACCACCAGGCTGGCCGGCCCGCCGGTACGCAGTCCGTAGTCCGGTACGCCGAGGGCCGCGGCCGGGTTCACGGTGATCATCTCGATCAGCCGGCGCAGCTCAGCGTCGCCGGACATCTGGCCGAGATGCGCTAGCACGAATGCGGCCTGCAGCGGGTCGCCGTAGCCGAGCGGGTACCACGGGTCCATCACTGAGTCGTGCCCGATGCAGACGTTGACGCCGGCGTCCTGCAGCTGCTTGACCCGGGTGTGCCCGCGGCGGATCGGCCCGGTGTCGAACCGGCCCTGCAGCACGGCGTTGTCGAGCGGATTGGTCACCATGTGCAGGCCCGCCCTGGCCACGTTGGCGATCAGCCGGTAGGCGTAGGCGTTGTTGTAGGAATGCATCGCGGTTGTGTGGCTGGCCGTCACCCGGCCGGACATGCCGCGCCGGATCGTCTCGGCGGCCATTACCTCGATGAACCTGGAGTGATCGTCGTCGGTCTCGTCGCAGTGGATGTCGACCCGCAGGCCATGCTCGTCGGCCAGTGCCATCGCGAACTTGACCGACTCCACTCCGTCTTCGCGGGTCAGCTCGTAATGCGGGATCGCGCCGACGACATCCGCCCCCAGCCCGATCGCCTGCCGCATCAGTTCCCGGCCGCCGTCGAAGCCGAGAATGCCCTGCTGCGGGAAGGCGACCAGTTGCAGGTCGATCAGGCCGCGGACCTCCTCGCGCAGGTCGGCCAGCGCCCGCAGCGCGCGCAGCTGCGGGTCGCAGACGTCGACGTGGCTGCGCACGTGCTGGACCCCGCAGGCCAGCTGCCAGCGCAGGATCTGCCGGACCCGGAACTGGACGTCGGCGTAACTGAGGTCCTTGACGCGCTCAGCCCAGACCGCGATGCCCTCGAACAGCGAGCCCGACACGTTCGGGCGAGGCTGGCCGACGGTCAGCACCGCGTCCAGGTGAATGTGCGGCTCTACCAGCGGCGGGGTCACCAGCCGTCCGGCCAGGTCCATCGTCTCGGTGGCGGTTGTCTCGGGGCGGACGTCGGTGATGAGGCTGCCGTCAATGCCGATGTCGGTGAGCGCGTGCTGGCCGGGCTGGCGGGCGTTGCGAAGGATCAGATCGATCATCGGCCTATCATCGCGGGTCGGCGCCGTTAACACCATCCGCGAGCTCGTGATCCGGCCAGGCTCCAGCCTTGCCCCTCCTGACCTGGGCAAACGCGGCATCCGCGGCAGAACCGATCGAGCCCGCGCCGGTGCGCGGCGTTTACCCCGGCAGCGGCTTCCGTTGACCCTAAGATGGCCTGGCCGCAGCGGCGCCGACGGGGGATCAGCCGGTCAGCCGCGGGGATGCGGCCAGCCCGGCGCCGGGCGCGCCGGGCGCGGTGATCATGATCAACGGGGGATTGACCAGATGGAACAACTGCCGTTAGCGGGTGCGAACGGCCCGGTGCCGGTTATGACCGCGGGATTCTCAGTCCGGACGGCCACACGGCCGCAGCCGGCCGGGCCGGCCAGCCGTCCGGCGGAGCATCCCGCTAGTCCGGATGCCCGGCCCGCCTTGCCCTTTCGGCTGCCGGGCTGGGCCGTGGCGGCGGTCGCCTACCTCGCCCTGGCGGTCCTGACCTGGTGGCACGCCTGGAGCGGTGGTCACCCGGCGTCAGTCATGACCTGCGACTGCGGTGATCCTTCCTCCTTCGCCTGGTTCCTGGAGTGGCCCGCTTATGCGCTGACGCACGGGCACAGCCTCTTCCTGGAGACTGCGGACCAGGTGCCGGGCGGGATGAACCTGCTCGACAACACCAGCGTGCTGGCGCTCGGCGTCGTGCTCGCGCCGATCACCTGGCTGTTCGGTCCCATTGCCACACTGAACGTGGCCCTGACGGCGGCACCGGCGCTCTCAGCGATCTCCGGTTACGGCTGCCTTCGGCGCGGGCTCGGCCTGTGGCGGCCGGCCGCGTTCCTGGCCGGGCTGCTGTTCGGTTTCTCGCCGTTCGTGCAGCGGAACCAGACACTCGGCCACCTGCAGGTCACGTTCCTGGCCCTCGTGCCGCTGATCTTCTTGTGCTGCTACGAGCTGGCCGTCACCCAGCGCGGCCGATGGTGGCGGTGGGGCCTGTTCCTCGGCGCCCTGGTCACCGTCCAGTTCTTCATCGGCTCGGAGATCCTGACCATCGTGACGCTGACGGCGGCAGGCGCCGTGCTGCTCGCGCTCGCTGGAGCTGCGCTGACCAGCCGTGACGCGCTCGTCCGGCGGTTGCCGTTCGCGGTTCGCGGTCTGGCCCTCGCTTCGCTCGCCGGCGGGGCATTACTCGCCTACCCGGTGTGGTTCGCGATCGCGGGCCCCGATCACATCACCGGGTCTGACTGGGCGAAGGTCAGCACGAACAGCCTGAACCGGATCGTCTTCCCGATCGCCGAGCCGCACGGCGCGGTGCTGCGGCTGCCCGACGGCGGCTACCTGGGACCTTCCGGTCTGAGCGGCGGCTACCTGGGCATCACCGCTCTGCTTGCGGTGATCGCGGCCGCCCTGCTCGTCCGCCGCCCGCTGGCCAGGCTGTGCGCCGTGATCGTGGTCATCGGCTCGTGGGCCTCCATCGGCACCTACCGGCACCTGGCCGGATTTGACGGGCTGCTGGCATGGGTGCCGTCGCTGTGGCGGCTGGTGAAGGGCGTGCCGGTGCTGGATCAGGTCACGCCGCAGAACTTCTCGGCGGTCATGGTGTGGGCGGTGGCGGTGGCCGCGGCGCTGCTGACGGACTGGGTGTGGCGCAACCGGTCCGGGGTGCCGGTGCGGGTGGCGGCGGTCAGCGTCTCCCGGCCAGCCCTGGCCGCGGCGGGGACCGCGCTCATCGCCGTGGCGCTCGTGCTGCCGTGGCTGCTGGACTGGCCGATGCCGTACACGACCGAGTCCGTCTCGACGCCGCCGCCGGTCGCGCGCCTGGTAGCCGGCCTGCCCGCGCACGCGGTCGTGCTGTTCTATCCGTTCCCCTCCTCCGAGCAGGACCAGGCGCTGGTGTGGCAGGCGAGCGACGATATGCGGTTCGCGGTCGTGGGCGGTCGCGGCATCACGGCCGGGCCGGGCGGCGCGGCGGTGCACGGGCTGGAGCCCGGTACGCCCGCCGGAAAGCTGAGCGCGCTCAGCACCTCCTACACGCCGCACGGCAACCTGAGCCTGCCAGCGCTGCCGACGGCTGCCGTTGTCATGCGCATGCGCCTCGCCCTGCGGCACTGGCAGGTCACCGAGGTTGTCATGTCAGGCGGCGGACGCAATCCTGACTTCGCCCGGCAGTGGCTGACCAGGGTCCTCGGGACGGCGCCGCACCTGACCGACGGCCGCTGGGTGTGGACCGGTGTTCAGCGCCTGATCTCCTGACCGGCGACGGCCGGCCGGTGAGCCTCTGATCCGGTTCCCGAACTATCGGTTGACGATGTATCGGTGTCCGGACTAGTGTCGCCGCATGACTACGACGCAGCTACCCGAGCAAAATGGAGGCTCAGCCCGGCGCCGCATCGCCCTGGCTACCGGCCTCGCCCTGCTTCCGTTCGCGGCCATGGCCGCCTGGATAGTACTGGCCGGCATGGCGTCGGCGGCAGCCACGGGCGGTTGCGGTGGCGGCTGAGCTTGCGGCACAGCAGTCGCTCAGCCCGGCCGCGGGATGGCCGGCCGGCCCGGCGGCAGCGCCCGGTTCAGCGGCCAGGCCTGGCGCGGCGGCAGCGCCCGCGGCCCGGGTGTGGCTGCTGGTCACCATCGCCGTCACTATCGGGGCCGTCGGCGGTGCCATCGCGCTGGCTCCCGGCAGCACCGCGCCCGCGCCGACGGCGCTGTCGTTCCTGCTGTTCACCGGCTCCTCCGTGCACGTCGCCTCGACTGGCTGGTTCTACACGGTGCCGGAGGTACGGGCGTACATGCGGCGGCACCGGGGCCGGTACCTGTGGTGGCCGGTGGCGCTGATCACGGGGGCCGGCGCCATCGCCCTGCTGGTGCCGCGGCCGGCCGAGTACTGGCTGCTGCTGCCGTACTTCGGCTGGCAGTTTTTCCATTTCCAGAAGCAGAACCTCGGCATTGCCGCGCTGGCCGCGTCGTCCCGCCGCCTGCAACCGCTGACCGCGGCTGAACGCAGTGCCCTGATCGCCGCCGGGCTGGCCGGAATCGCCGGCCTGCTGGCCCGGCCGGGCCTGCTCCAGCTCCCCGTCCGGCAGGTGGTTCCGGCCCTGTTCCCGGCTGCGGCGATAGCTTTCGCGGCAGCGGTGGCGACCGGTTTCGGCTGCTTGCTGACGCGGCCGCGGCGACAGCGGCAGGCCGGCTTCGCGGCCGCCTACCTGATGTCCTTGCTGTTCAGCCTGCCCGTGTTCCTGTTCAGCTCGCCGTACGCGGCGGTGGCGGGCCTGACCATCGCGCACGGGCTGCAGTACCTGCTGCTGATGGGAATGCTGGCCGGCGGCAGTGCCGGTAGTCGCGGGGGTGGCAGTGGCCGGCGGATCGGGCGGCTCGCCGTGCTCTGCGACATCGCGCTGCTGGGCGGCGCGCTGCTGTCGGCCGCCTCGGATCAGGCCACCGCGCCAGGTGCGGGCAAGATCCTGTTCGGCGTGTTCCTCGGTGCGGTGATGGCGCATTTCGTCGTCGATGCGGGCCTGTGGCGGATGCGCGAGGAGTTCCCGCGTGCCTTCTTGTCCGGGCGCCTGCCGTACCTGGTCCCGGCGGCGCCGCCGCGCCGATGAATATCCGCCTACCGATCTATCGGCTCGCGATATACGATGTCCGGGTGCCCGACGCCACCGACGACAGCCCGGCCGGAACTCTCGGCACGTTCGGCCGGTACGCCGGCCCGGCCACGCTGATCCTGTCCAGCCTCGCTGAGGGGCCCAAGCACGGCTACGCGCTGACTAAAGACATCGAGCAGTTCGCCGGGGTGAAGCTGGCGCCCGGAACGCTCTACGAGGCGCTGAGCCGGCTGGAAGGCCAGGGCCTGATCGAAGCGCTCGCCAGCGAGGATCGCCGCCGTCCGTATCAGCTCAGCGTCGCCGGGGCACAGGCCCTGCGCGTTCACCTGGCCGACCAGCGTCGAGTGGCCGACGTCGGCCTGAAGCGGCTGGCCAAGAGCTGGGGTCCGGCGTGACGATGAGCCAGGACGGCGCGCAGCACCGGGCGGGACGGCTGCTGCGCTGGTACCCGGCGTCCTGGCGGGCCCGCTACGGCGAGGAATTCGCGGAGTTGCTGACGGCTCAGCTGGCCGAGCAGCCGCGCAACTGGCGGCGTACCGCCGACGTGATCGCGAGCGGGCTGCTGGCCCGGTGCACGTCGGCCGGGCTGACCAGGCACGAGCTGCGGCCCGCCGACCAGATCCGGGCAGGCCTGGCGACCCTCGGAGCCGGCCTGGCCGCATTCGCGGCGCTCGGCTCCGCCATGCTCGCCCAGCTCGCCACCGGCTGGCAGTGGGCCTCGCCGCAGTCCCCGCTGGTCGCCGCCGGGACGCTGGTCATGGTGATCGGGGCGGCAGTCCTGGCCGTGCTCGGTGTCGCCGCGATCCTGCCGATGGCGTGGCAGGCCGCGCGGGCGGCGGCGTACGGGGAGGGCCGGATCGGCCGCCCCGCCGTCCTGGCCCTGGCCAGCGCGGCGCTGCTGGCGACCGGCGCCCGCCATTTTCAGAACGCGTGGCCTGGCACCGGGGGCACCGGCGCCCAGCACGCGCTGGTGCCGGGGGGAGTGGCTGCCTTCGGCTGGGCGTCGACGCTCTCGGTGTCGTCCTACTGGGCGCACCCGGCGCTGCTCGGCCGGTTCCCCGTGGCCGAGCTGGCCTGGATGGCTGTCAGCCCGCTGGCCGGCTGCGGCCTGGTCGCGGGACTGGTCATGCTGGTGCGCAGGCTCGGATCCCCGCCCCGGCTGCTGCGTTATCAGGCAGCGCTCGCGCTGGCGGCGACCGGCGCGGCCGTCACCTTCCTGGCTGGCAGTGCCACGTGGGTAGCCGGGCACGGCGCGGCCGAATCCGGGCTGTTCCGGCCTGGTGTCGTCAACGGTGCCGAGCTACTCGTCATGGCACTCGCGCTGCTACTGGCTGGCCGGGCTGCCACCGGAATCCGGCGTGCGCGCGGCCGGCTGGCTGCAGCCGCCTGATCGCGGCTCAGCGGGCGGCCCTGATCAGTTCGGCCGTCGCGTCGAGTTCGGTACGCGCCGGATGCTGGAACCGCGCGGTCAGCGCGAACCCGTCGTCCGCGGTCCGGGGCAGCACGTGCAGGTGGACATGGAAGACCTCCTGCCCGGCCACGGCGCCGTCGGCCAGATAGAGGTTGATCCCCTCGCAGGGCAGGCCGGAGGCCCGGATCGCCGCCGCAAGCTGCTGGGCGGTCCTGAAGATGGCGCCGCCGGTGGCCGGGTCAAGCTCGGCCAGGCTGGCCGCGTGCCGGCGCGGGATGACCAGCAGGTGCCCGGCGGTCACCGGACGGACGTCGAGGAAGGCCAGCACCTCGTCGTCGGAGTAGACCAGGCTGGCCGGAAGCCTGCCCGCGGCGACGTTGCAGAAGACGCAGTCCGGGTCAGCCGGGGTATCAGTCGTCACTCAGGCATTATCCAGGCTCAGTCACTGGCTATTCTGCGCAATTGCGCACCTTTCCAACATCTCGCGTTCACCATTCGCTCGGACAAGGTTCCCGTCAGCACGTCCGTGCCGTTAGCCAGCGCCCGTTAGCGTCCGCCGTGAGGCTGCGGGAAGGCGTCCCGTCAGGCGCGGAGACGGTGACCTGCACAGTCCGGAGGGACTCTTCCGCATGCGACGCAGAAACTCCCTGCGCTGGATACTGCTCGTCGCCGGCGCGGCGCTGGCCGCGGCCGGCCTGGCCGCGCCGATGCAGGCCAGCGCCGCGACAAGCGCGAACCTGATCCTGAACGGAAATGCCGAGACGGGCCTGTGCAGCACGACAGGCCTGGACACCACGACCCTGCCTGGATGGCAGATCACCTCCGGCGGTCCGGACAGCGTTTGTTACGGCGCGGCCGGATACCCGGCCGACGCGCAGGGGCCCGCGGATGCAGGCAGCGCCTTCTTCGCCGGCGGGTCCAAGGGCAATGCCTCGATGCAGCAGGTCGTGAACGTGCCCTCCGGCTCCGCCGCCATCAACGGGGGCGGCGTCACCTACAACCTGGCCGGCTGGCTGGGCGGTTACTCCACCCAGACCGACAGCGTGGGCGTCGTCGCGACCTTCGAGAACGCGGCCGGCGGCTCGCTCGGCACTGCCTCGCTCGGGCCGGTCACCCCCGCGCAGCGAGGCAATGCAACCGAGCTGATCTCGCAGTCGGCGACCGGGACCGTGCCGGTGCACACCACGGCGGTTCTGGTGCAGGTGAACTGGAACTACGGGCCGGCAACAGTACTGACGGATACCTGGATGACCTGTCGCTGACCATGTCCACGACCATTACCCCGCCGGTGCTGACCGCGCCGTCGTCCGACGTGCCGCATTTCGCCCACGTGTTCTTCGCCTTCATGGAGAACGAGAACTACAGCTCCGGCCAGGCCCCGGCCGACAGCGGCGATTACATCGCCGGCAACCCGAGCGCTCCGTACCTCAACAAGACGCTCGCGCCGATGGGCACCGTCCTCGGCGGCATGTACGCGACCCAGCACCCGAGCGACCCCAACTACCTGGCGGCGTCGGCCGGGTCGGCCTACAACACTGACACCGACTTCAACGCCGGCCAGGTGAGCGAGAAGAACCTCGGTGACGAGCTGACCGCGGCCGGACTGAGCTGGAAAGGCTACGCCGAGGGCATGAACGGCGACTGCGACCAGACCAACCACAACACCGCCAGCGGCGACTACTACCTCGCCGACGACGAGCCGTACCTCGATTACGCCGACAATGTCACGCCGGCCAGCTACTGCCAGGCACACAACCAGCCGCTGACCCAGATGGCGACCGACCTGCAGAGCGCCGCGACTACCCCGGCCTATGTCTGGTTTGCCGCCAACGACTACAACGACATGGAACAAGGCGGCGTGGCCGCCGGCGACACCTGGCTGTCGTCCCAGCTGCCGCTGATCTTCAACTCGCCGGCCTGGCAGACCCAGTCCTCGCTGCTGATCCTGACCTGGGACGAGGGCTACAGCAAGTCCTACGGCCCCAGCTACCCCAACCAGGTGCCCGCCTACATCGTCGCCTCGCAGGGACTGGTCAAGAGCGGCTACACCAGCAGCCAGTACTACGACGACTACAGCCTGCTGGCCACGGTCGAGCAGGCGCTCGGCCTGCCCGCCATGACCAGTAACGACCAGTACGCCCAGTCCCTGGACGACGTCTGGACCGGCCCGGGCGGCGGCGCCGGCAACACGGTCACCGTCACCAACCCGGGCAGCCAGACCGCCACTGTCGGGACTCCGGCCTCGCTGCAGGTCAGGGCGTCGGACTCGGGGTCCGGCCAGACCCTGGCCTACGCGGCGACCGGATTGCCGGCCGGGCTGTCGGTTAACTCCTCGACCGGCCTGATCTCCGGCACGCCGACGTCGGCCGGGACCGCCAGCGTGACCGTCACCGCGACGGACAGCACCGGGGCGCACGGCTCGGCCACGTTCAGCTACACGGTGGGCCCGGCCGGGGGAGGAGGCGGCCCGGCGTACTCGGTCCCGGTCGCCAACCCCGGTGCCGAGACGGGCGGTTGCTCCGCAACCGGCGCGGGCCCTGCCAACGTGCAGGGCTGGACGGTCACCGCCCAGCCGCAGCAGGTCTGCTACGGCGCCAGCGGCTTCCCGACGACGGCGCAGGGCCCGGCGGCGCCGGCTAGTCCTGGTAACGCCTTCTTCGGCGGCGGCGACGATGCCTCGGCCACGATGACGCAGACGGTCAGCGTGTCGTCGCAGTCGGGTTTTATCGCTACCGGCGGCGAGCCATACGATCTGTCGGCGTGGCTCGGCGGGTATTCCTCCCAGGCGGACAGCGCCGGGCTGCAGGCCACGTTCCTGAACTCCTCGGGGACCTCCCTCGGCACCGCATCGCTCGCGCCGGTGACGCCTGCCCAGCGCGGCAACAGCACCAAGCTGCTGCCGGAATCGGCCACGGGGACGGTGCCTGCCGGGACGGTGTCGGTCAGGTTCACGCTCACCTTCACCCGCGCCGCCGGCACCTTCAACGACGGCTACGCCGATGACATCGGGCTGACGCTGGGCTCATAGCCGGGCGGGCCGCTGACCGGCCGCCGGGTGCTGTCGCCGGCGGCCCGGCGGCCGGGCCCGCCAAGGCGGCGTGAAGACCGTCCCCGGCGGCGTTAAGAACGCGTCAAGATCAGCCAGATCGGGCCGCGATGGCGGTGAACTGGCAGGGATGAACGAGATTGCCGAGCGGCCGCCCCGGCGGCGCCGCGGCCTGGCGGCACCGCTGGCGCTGCCGGCCGGATTCGCGGCCCTGCTCATGATCGGGGCGGCCGCGGCCGCCAGCCATGGCGGGGTGTCGCCGTTCTGGGTGCTGCTGCTGACCGCGATCGTGGTCGCGGTCAGCGCGGCAGTCGCCGAGCCGGCCGTGGCGCCGCTGCTCGGCGCCATCGGCTGGCTGACCGTCATCGGCTTCGCCCGGGCTCCGTACGGGCAGCTGCACCCGAGCGGACGGCTGGCCTGGGAGTCCGCGCTGGTGATCGCCGCCAGCCTGATCACCGGGATCGCGGCCGGCGTGGTGGTGCGCTGGCTCGCGTCATCGTTCACACTGTGGATAGTGGACGTATCCGCGCAGCAGCCAGCAGCCAGCCCGCACCCGCAGGCCGGCCGCGGGCGGCTGCGCCGGCTGACCGACCTGACCGGCGGCATCGGTGCCCGCCGGGTGCTGGCCGGGGTCCTGCTCGTTGGCGGCCTGCCGCTGCTGACGGTGGTGCTGTCGGCGACCAGCCTGCGCCAGGATCTCGGCGATGACCTGCTGATTTACCTCGTCGCGGTGGTCGCGGTGGCGATCGTCGGCGGGTTCTGGCCAGCCGTGCTGGCCGCCGTCGTGGCCAGCCTGCTGGTGAACTGGTACTTCACCCCGCCCGTGCACACGCTCACCATCGCCGACGGCAAGAGCCTGCTGGCCCTGCTGTTGTTCGTGACGGTGGCCGTCACGGTCAGCAGTGTCGTGCACCTGGCCGCGCTGCGAGCGCGGCAGGCGGCCCGCAGCAACGAGGAAGCACAGGACCTGCTGGCCCTGGCACAGACCGTGCTCGGCGGCGCGGACACTCCCGCGTCGGTGCTGGCGCATCTGACCGGCAGCCGCGGCGGCTGGGCCCAGCTGCTGGAGCGCAGCGGTGACCAGTGGATCCGGGTAGCCGACAGCGGCCCGGCGCCCGAGCCGGAGCAAGTGCTGCGGGCGGAGGCCAGGGACGACCTCATGCTGGAGGTATCCGGGCAGCACCGGCCGCTGTCAGCCCGCTTGCTGGACGGCGTGACCGCGCAGGTGGCGGCCACGCTGGACCGGGACCGGCTGCGCACCCAGGCGGCCCAGGCCGAGGCGCTGGCCGAGGGAAACCGGATGCGGACCGCGCTGCTGGCGGCGGTCAGCCACGACTTGCGCACGCCGCTGGCCTCAATCAAGGCCAGCGTCAGCACGCTGCGGCAGACCGACGTCGAGTGGACGCCCTCCGATGAGTCGGCGCTGCTGGCCACGATCGAGGCATCAGCCGACCGGCTCGACGCGCTGATCGGCAACCTGCTGGACATGAGCCGGCTGACTACCGGGTCGCTGCAGCCCTTCCTGCGGCCGACGGCCATCGACGAGGTCGCCCCGGTCGCACTGCGCGGGCTCGAAGGCGCCGGCCTGCTGGAGCTGGCGGTGCCCGATGACCTGCCGCTGGTCAGGACCGACCCGGGGCTGCTCGAGCGAGTGCTGGCGAACCTGTTCGCCAACGCGCTGACCTACTCCCCGCCCGGCCGCCGGCCGGGCCTGCGGGCCAGCAGGCAGGGCGGCAGCGTCCTGCTGGAGATCATCGACCACGGCCAGGGCGTGCCCGACGAGCTGAAGCCGAGGATGTTCGAGCCGTTCCAGCGGCTGGACGGCCGGGCCGCCGACCCGCCCGGGGTAGCCGGGGTAGGACTGGGGCTGGCGGTCGTCAAGGGCTTCCTGGACACCATGGGCGGCACCGTGCAAGCCACCGACACGCCCGGCGGCGGCCTGACCATGCGGGTCACGCTGCCGTGCGCTGCCACTGCGAGCGCCGCCAGCGTGACCGCTGATCCATGACCAAGGTCCTGGTCATCGATGACGAGGCGCCGATCCTGCGAGCTCTGAAGATCAACCTGACCGCGCGCAAGTACGAGGTCAGCACGGCCGCTGACGGCGCATCCGGGCTGGCCGCGATGGCACGCGAGCGGCCCGACGTGCTGATCCTGGACCTCGGGCTGCCCGACATGGACGGTACCGAGGTGATCAGGGGAGTCCGCGGCTGGACCTCGACCCCGATCATCGTCTTGTCTGCCTGGGGTCAGGAAAGCCAGAAGGTAGCCGCCCTGGACGCCGGCGCCGACGACTACGTGACCAAGCCCTTCGGCATGGACGAGCTGCTCGCGCGGCTGCGGGCGGCCGTGCGCCGGGCCTCGCCCGCGCCGGACGAGCCGGTGATCAGGACCGGTCATTTCACCGTCGACCTGGCCCGCAAGGTCGTCACCCGCGGTGATGCCGACATACGGCTGACCCCCACCGAATGGCAGTTGCTGGAGGTGCTGGTGCGCAACGCCGGCCGGCTGGTAACGCAGCGCCAGCTGCTGGCCGAGGTCTGGGGGCCCGGCTACGAGACCGAGGCCAACTACCTGCGCGTGTACATCGCCAACCTGCGGCGCAAGCTCGAACCAGACCCGTCCGCGCCGGCCTACCTGCTGACCGAGGCCGGCATGGGCTACCGGTTCCGGCCCTGAGTTGCCTGGCGGCTAGTGTTCCGCGCTGCTGACCGGCTGCAGTTCATACGCCGGGTTGTAGATAGCACGCTCGCCCTTGACGTTGGTCATCCGGCCGTGCACGACGATCTTCCGGCCCGGCTGGATGCCGGGGATGTCCCGCCTGCCCAGCCAGACCAGCAGTACCCGGCCGGTGCCGTCCCACAACTCGGCCTCCATCGCCGGAGTGCCGCCGAGCGGGCGCAAGGTGACCGCGCGCAGGGTGCCGGCCACGTCGACCCGCTCGCGGTGCCCGCTCTGGGCGATCGGGACCGGCTCGCCGAGAGGCGGGCAGTGCAGCTGGCTGACTTCCTTCTGCACCTCGGCGGCATGCAAGGCCTCCCTGCTGGCGAGCAGCCGCGGACCGGCCAGCGGGTCGGCTGACGAGGCAGCACGGGTCGCCGAGGCGAGCTGGTAGGGGACGCTGGCGACCACCACGCCGCGTTCCAGCAAAAGCCTGGCCTTGAGCCGCAGCGCGCTCTGGTTGTGCAGCGTCTGCTCCCACCAGTGGCCGAGGACGTACTCGGGAATGTAGACGGTGACGATGTCGCGCGGGCTCTCCCGGCGCAGCCGCCGGACGTACTCGATGATCGGCCTGGTGACTTCGCGGTAGGGGGAGGACAGAACCGTCAGCTGCAGCGGCATGCCGCGGCGGTCCCAATCGTCCCGCAGCCGCTGCGTCTCGGCATCGTCCACGTCGACGGTCAGCGCCTCCAGCCGGGCGGGCCGGGCTGCCCGGGCATAGGCGAGCGCCCGCAGGGTCGGCAGGTGCAGCTTGGACACCAGCACGATCGCGATGTTGCTGGACGGCAGGGTGACCGCGATCTCCTCGTCCGGGGTCAGCTCGGCGGCCACGCTGGAGTAGTGCTGGCGGACACCCCGCATGGCGAACCAGAGCACTGCCATCGCGGCTACCGCGATCCAGGCGCCATCGGCGAACTTGCTGATCACGACGATGACCAGGACCGCGCCGGTGACGCAGGCGCCGACCGTGTTGATCGCGCGGGACCGGTACATCCGCCGTCGCTCGGTGGTCAGCGTGGTGTTGCGCAGCAGCCGGTTCCAGTGCCGGATCATGCCGGTCTGGCTGCAGGTGAAGGACACGAACACACCGACGATGTAGAGCTGGATCAGCCGGGTCGGGGAGGCGTTGAACGCCACGATCAGCACGATCGCGAAGCCGGACAGCAGCAGGATGCCGTTGCTGAACGCCAGCCGGTCACCGCGGGTGTGCAGCTGGCGGGGCAGGTAGCCGTCCTTAGCCAGGATCGAGGCCAGCACCGGGAAGCCGTTGAAGGCGGTGTTGGCGGCCAGCACCAGGATCAGCGCGGTGAACATCTGCAGGACGTAGAACAGCGGGGAGGAGAAACCGAAGACCGCCCGGCCGACCTGGGCGATCACCGTCGGCTGCACGCCGTTGTAGCCGATCAGGGTGCCGGCGTGCACGTGGCTGACCAGCGCCAGCGCGGTGACGCCGCCGAACATGGTGACCGCGATGCCGCCGAGCAGGGCCAGGGTGGTGGCCGCGTTCTTGCTCTTGGGCTGCTTGAAGGCGGGCACGCCGTTGCTGATCGCTTCCACCCCGGTCAGCGCCGTGCAGCCGGAGGAGAACGCCCGCAGCAGCAGGAAGGCCAGGGCGAGCCCGGCGAAGCTGCCGGTTGTCTTGATCGCGTAGCCGGCCGTCTCGGCGTGCAGGTGCTGGCCGGTTGCCAGCTTGATCCCGCCCCAGACGATCATGAGCATGACCACGGCGATGAAGCAGTAGGTCGGGATCGCGAAGCCGGTGCCGGACTCGCGGACGCCGCGCAGGTTGAGCACCGCGATGGCCGCGACGGTGACCGCGGCAATGAGCGTCACATGCGAGTTCAGCGACGGGAAGGCCGAGGCCAGGTTGGCGACGCCCGACGATACCGACACCGCGACAGTCAGCACGTAGTCGACCATCAGCGCGCTGGCGACGGTCATGCCGACCTTCGGGCTGAAGTTCGTGCTGGTGACCTCGTAGTCACCCCCGCCGGACGGGTAGGCGTGCACGTTCTGCCGGTAGGAGGCGACCACGACCAGCATCAGCAGGCCGACGGCCAGCGCGATCCATGGTGTGGCCGCGATCAGCGCGAGCCCGCCGGCGGCCAGGACCAGCAGGATTTCCTGCGTAGCGTAAGCAACTGACGACAATGCGTCACTGGCAAAGACCGGCAGCGCGATCTTCTTGGGCAGCAACGTGTGCCCGAGCCGCTCGCTTTGCATCGGCCTGCCGACCAGCAGGCGCTTTACCGCCGTAAATGCCATCGCCACACGCGCATGCTAGGCCCACGCGGGCTGGTGTGCCTATCCCCCCGGCGGCATTGAAATGCTGTCCGCCGGTTCCGGCGGCGCTGTGATCAGCGACGGCACCAGATCAGCACGCCGCGCTTGGTGACCGTGAGGGGAGTGGCGAAGCGGCTTGCCGCGGTGCTCGCCTCGGCCTGGCCGACCTGCCGTGCGATCAGGTAATCGCGCACCGCAGCGTGATCGGGCAAGGTGATCAGCGGCGCGTCCCAGGGTTCGGCCTGGACCGGCCCGAAGATGCTGGCCGCCAGGGCGGGAGCCTCCTCGGCATCGAACGTGCTGCGGGCCGGCCGCCAGACAGCTGCCAGCTCGGGGCTGTCATGCCTGCTGACGGTCGCGGCGATGAAGAGTCCGCCGGGTCGCAGCACCCGCCGGGCCTGGCGGATCGCCAGCAGCGGGTCGGCCAGGTGATAGAGCATGTTCACCGCGACGACAGCCGACACCGAGCCGGTCCGCAGCGGCAGTCGCCCGGCATCCGCCACGACCGCCGGGGCCGGGTGGCGGGTCACCATGAACGCCGACAGGTCGAACCCGACGAGGCGTCCGGCCCGGCCCGGCGGCCGGGCCGCCGCGAGCGGGCCGTCAGCGCTGCCGACATCGGCGACCAGCAGGTCGTCGTCCGGCAGCAGCTGCCAGATGCGCTCGTACAGGGAGATCGTCTGCGGCTGCAGGTGCTGCCGGGTGAGGCGCATGCCCAGCCGGTAACGATCCGGATCGGCGTCGTAGTCGCACGGCATGCTCATCGGGGGGAGCCTGCCGGACGACTGCCATGACGCGCAACCGACTTCCGGGCGCGGCTTCGAGCATGCACGAGCCGGGCACTCAGCCCAGCGTGAGGCGGACGACGTCGCCCTCGCGCAGGATGGCCTGCTCCGGCTCGGACAGCGGCGCGCGGCCGGTCAGCTTCGCGATGAGCATGACCTGATCGCAGCCGAGCCGGTCCCGCAGTTCGCCGGCCTGGCCAGCGGGCAGCAGCAGCGCTTCCAGGACGGCGGCCGCCTGCGCCGTCAGCCACGGCGGCTGATCCAGGCTGACGGCCAGGTCCAGTCCGTGCACCCCGAGTTCGACGACCCTGGTCACGGCGAAGCCGGTGAGCAGCATCTGGTCACCGTGCCGGGTCCTGATCGCCCGGTCGTCCGGGGCGGCGGCCAGCAACCCGAGCACGTGCTGGCTGACCCGGTCCAGCTCGGCGCTGATCGCCGCCGCCGACCCGAGCGCGGCGGCCAGTTGCCGGGCGGTGTCGATCCGGTCCGCGTTCGCGGCGGGGGAGAACCGCTCGTCCGGCCGGTAGTAGTCCGCGGTACCGACGAACCGGGCGGCTGCGTCCACGGGCTCGGCCAGGGCCTGGCTGATGCGGCCGGTGGCCACCACGACATGGCACAGCAACTCGGCAGCCGTCCAGGGCGGGCATGAACTGGGCCGCGCCAGCTCGGAACTGGTCAGCTGGCTCGTAACTGCCAGTAGTGCCGCGGCTTCACTGGCGATCGCGGCGGTTAGCGTGATTCGGGCCACGTTCCAGACCTTATGACGCTCCTAACCAAGGGCGCGTTTGGGATCCCGGCCCGCAGATGAAACGATCTCCTGATGAGGCTGTCGCGGCGACGGCCGTCTGAGCATGCCCGGACGGGGCAGCCGGCGGCACCGGACGGACCGTCGGCTAGCCCGAACGGTCCGGCCGCTGCGCGCCCGGCGAGCGCCGCTGCGGCCCCGGAGCCGACGACGATGGCGCGCCTCGCCAGCTCGCTGGCGGACGGCGTGCCGGAGCCGCACCCGGCCGGGCTGACCGCCGAGCTCGAGGTCGAAGACGAGCTCGAGCCGCGAATCCGGATCCCGAGCGACCTGCTCAGGTGCATCACCGCCGGGATCGAGATCGCCCTGCTGATCGGCCTCGGCCTGCTGGCCAAGCAGACCACGTCCGGCGTCGACGTGGACGTGATCGGCGCCAGCAAGCACCTGGCCAAGGGACTGGTCGGGCCGCTGCACTCGCTGGCGTTCATCGCCCTGCTCGCGCTGCCGGTGCTGCTGGCGGTGCGGCTGGTCATGATCGGCCAGCTGCGGCGGCTGATCGAGGCGGTCGTCATCGGGCTGGTGGCCGGCGGGATCACCGTCGCCTGCAATGCGGTGCTCGGCATCGCCTCGCTGGCCGAGCTGCATCACGCCCTGGCGGGCCCGGCCGCGACGGACGGCGGGACGTTGCTCGACCCGTACCTGGCGGGCCTGGCGGCCTACCTGACCGTCATCGGCATGTCCGACCGGCAGCGCTGGCGTACCTGGTTCTGGCTGGCGATCGGCTTTTACTGCCTGACCAGCCTGGCTTTGCCGAGCACGACGACCAGCGTGCTGTCGCTGCTGATCACGCTGCTGATCGGCTCGGCCGCCGGCTCGGGGTTGCGGTACCTGGTCGGGACCAACTCCGAGCGGCCGACCGCCGCGGAGATCGCCGCCTCACTCGGCACGGCCGGCGTCCCGCTGTCGGCTATCCGGCGGGCGCAGGACAGCACGACCGAGAACCGCAGGTACCGCGCAGTCGGCTGCCACGGCGAGAAGTACGACCTGATCGTGTTCGATCGCGACCAGCAGGCAGCCGACGCGCTCTACCGGATCTACCGGCGCCTCCGGCTGACTAGCCAGGTTTCCAGGAGCGCTCCGGTCACGGTGGCGCGGGCCATCGAGCGCGGGGCCTTGATGTCGTATGCCGTCGAGGACGCGCAGGTACCGACTCCGGCGCTGCGCGCGGCCGTCCGGGTCGGACCGGAGGCGGGGGTAATCGCCACTGACCATCACAGCGGAACGACGCTGGCCGAGCTGACCGTGCCGCCGTCAGACGATGAGCTGGGCAGGGTTTTCGACGCTGTGCTCACGCTGCACCGGCGCCGGGTCACGCACCGGTCGCTGACTTCTGATCACGTGCTGCTCCGCGCCGACGACGGCCGGGGAGTGATGCTGCTGGAGCCAGGCGACGGCGACGTGGCGGCCAGCGACCTGCAGATCAGGCTCGACCTGGCGCAGCTGACTGCCACGGTCGCGCTGCTGGTGGGTCCCGACCGGGCGGCCGCGCTGGCCAAGCAGAAGCTCGGCCAGGCGATGGTCAGCAACCTGGTGCCGCTGCTGCAGCCGGTCGTGCTGCACCGGTCGACCCGGACTGCGCTGCGCCGGCAGAAAGACGTGCTGCCAGCTCTGCGCAAGGGCCTGGTCGGCAGCGTGCCGGAAACCGAGGCGCCGCCGGTTCAGCTCGAGCGGATCCGGCCTCGTGCCATCATCACCCTGGTGGCGGCGATCGTCGCCGGGTACATCGTGATCGGCCAGTTCGGCCGGAGCGACTTCGGCAGGGTGCTGCGGCAGTCGGACTGGCGCTGGGTTGTCGTCGGCATCGGCCTGTCGGCGGTGACCTACGTGGCCGCGGCGTGGTCGCTGTCCGGGTTCGTGCTGGAGAAACTGAGCCTGTTCCGGACCTTCCTGGCCCAGCTGGCGGGCTCGTTCGTCACCCTGGTCACGCCCGCGGCCGTGGGCGGCGTCGCGCTCAACATCCGTTACCTGCACAAGGCCAAGGTCTCCCCGGCCGATGCCGCCTCGAGCGTCGGGGTCTCCCAGGTCTTCGCGTTCACACTGCACATCACCTTGCTGGTGATCTTCCTGGCCATCAGCGGCGGGTCGAACACGTCGACGTTCAAGCCGCCGAGCTGGTCCTACATCGCGCTGGCGGTGCTCGGCGCGATCGCGCTGCTGGTGTTCGCGCTGCCGGCCGGACGGCGGCTCGTCCGCTCCCGGGTAGCGCCCGCGCTCGGTCAGGTCATCCCGCGGCTGCTCGACATCGCGCAACGGCCGGCCAAGCTGTCCGAGGGCATCGGCGGCGCGCTCCTGCTGACGCTGATGTACATCCTGTGCCTGGACGTGTCGCTGCGGGCCGTGGGCGGGAAGGCCTCGTTCGCGGCGCTGGCGGTGGTCTACCTGACCGGCAGCGCCCTGGGCGCGATCGTGCCGACTCCCGGCGGGCTGGGCGCGGTCGAGGTGGCGCTGTCCGGCACGCTGACCGCCGTGGCGCACGTCGCCGGCCCGGTCGCGCTGAGCGCCGTGCTGCTGTTCCGGCTGCTGACGTTCTGGCTGCCGATCCCGGTTGGCTGGGTCGCGCTCAACTACCTGCAGCGGCACGACGCGCTCTAGCGCAGGTGCAGCCGGGTCACTGAGTCGCCGCTCATGTTGGTCACCCACAGTGTTGGCCCGGCCGCGGCGATGCCGGTCGGGTCGCGGAAATGATACTGACGGCCCGACAGGACCCGGATCAGCTTCCCTGTCTGCGCGGAGATCTCACTCACGCTGTCGGACAGGCCGTTGGTCACCCAGACTGCACCCCCCGAAGCGGCGATGGCGTTGGGGTTGTTCAGGCCGTAAGCGCGCCCGGTCAGCACCCGGACCAGCTTGTCAGTGGCGGCGTTGACCTGCGAGATCGAATCGCCGGCTTCGTTGACGACCCACAGGTAGCCGTCCGAGACCGCTAGCGCGACCGGGTTGTTGAACTGGAAGCCCGTGCTGAGCGTTGCCAGCAGGGCGCCGGTGGTGGCATTGACCTCAGTCACCGAATCCCCGCCCGAGTTAGCGACCCACAGGTGGTTTCCGTCGAGCGCAAGCGCATAGGGATTGTCGAAGTGATACTGGCCGCCGCCGAAGGTGCCGATCCTGGCCCGGCTGACGGTACTGAGCTCAGTCAGTGAGTCGGTGGCGGCGTCCGCGACCCAGAGCCGGCTACCTGCCAGGACAAGGGCGTACGGGCTGGAGAAGGCGTAGCCGGCCGAGAGCACAGCGACCTGGGCACCGGTGTATTCATTCAGCTCGGTGACGGAATTGGCCGGAACGTTAGCCACCCAGACCCGGCCGTTCCCGACAGCCAGGGCATTGGGCCCGTTAAAGGCATAGGATCCGCTGGTCAAATTCTTAGGATGCCCGCCGGAAGCTCCGCTGGAAGCCCCGGCTGAAAAGGTGGTCACTGATTTGCCGAGAACATTCGTGACCCAGACATGGCCGCTGCCGACGGCGACGGCCGACGGCCCGTGGAAGCGGTAGCGGCTTGACCGGTGCAGCATGCTGACCGACACCGCGCCGGTCAGGTACCGGGCCGGAGCGGCCTGCTTAGCCGAGCTAGCGGTACATCCGACTCCCGTCGTGCCTGGCTGGCACGTCGCAACGACGGCGGCAGGCCCCCTAGTCGTCGCGTAGACGATGCCGGTAACCAGCAGCGCAGCACCCATCGCGACCAGGACTGCTACTCGCAGCCGACTGCCGCCCCCCAGCCACCTGCCGCCCCCCAGCCGCTGCCCCTGAAGCGGCAGCCCGTCTGAATGCGACGAATGCCGGGGTGAATACCCGGAATTCAGCATTAACACAGCCTTTGCTTGTCGTCAGGAATTCTCCTGAGCTAGTCCCCACCAGTACTCTAATGACCATTGTCTGGCAGTGCAAAGAGCGTTGATCAGTGTGTATTAAAGTACGGCTGTCGTCGTCCATTGGCGAAGAAATCAGAATTCGCCAGGCATGAGCAGCGGGCGGGCGTGCCCGCGGTACGTCAGCCGAGCCTGGCCACAGCCAGCGCCGCCGCGAGCAGCACGACGCTCCAGGACATCGCCCGCAGTGCCCGCTCCAGCGGCTGCAGTAGCCGGGCCGAGTCGAGCGTGATGGTGTCACCGTCGGCCAGCGTGACGGTTCCGGTCACCGCGGCGGTCCGCCGTCGCAGCATCCGGGCGGGTGTGCTCAGGCTGCGCTGGGCGGCCGACAGGCCGAAGGCCGCTGCGGCCGCGATCACCGAGCCCGCTGAGACCGCGCCAGTCTGGGCCACGTAGGAGGTCAGCAGCGGGAAGGCACCCCAGGCTGCAGCGAACCCTGCGTCGGTGTGCACGATCCCGCCGAAAAGCTCGGCGTTGTAGGCCACGACCAGGACCGGCCCGGCCAGCATGAACGGGATCAGCACCCAGCCGACGCGCAGCGCTCCGACGACTCCGAGGCCTACGGCGCCCGCCAGGCCGATGACGGCAACGGCAACCAGCACGCTGGACGGTATTGCCGTGCGCAGCGGCCGGCCGTGCAGTTCGTCGAGCGCGTGCGCGGCCAGGCCGACGGCCAGGAAGAACGCCAGCAGCGTAGCCAGCAGCGGCTCAAGCTTCACCGTCGGCGCCAGCGCCGCGCCGATGACGACGTACGCCAGATGCCACGCCGTATACGGCGGATGCAGCAGCGTCCACCAGTCGCGCAGCGGGCCAGGTCCCGCTGCGTAAAACGCCGGCTTGGACGGCTCCGGTGGCCGGCTGTCCACGGCGTCCTGGTCAGGCAGACCGGACGCGTGTGACTCAGCCACCCGCGCGGGTTCCCCACATGACAAGGCCGCCGCCGAGGCTCATCACGGCGTAGCCCACGTCCTGCAGGCCCGCCTGCTCCCACGCGCGCACGGTCCAGTCGATCGGGTACTTGCGGTAGTGCCCGGCGATGCTCGGCCCGAGGAACCGGCCGACTTCATACCACTGCCGGCCGCCGGTGATCAGGCCGCCGGCCGGAAGCACGAGCCAGGTATACAGCCGCCACCAGAATCGCCAGAACGCCGACGGCGGAACGTTGAACTCGAGGCTGGCGACGGTTCCGCCCGGTCGCACGACCCTGGCGAGCTCGGACAGCGTTGCCTGCGGGTCGTTGACGTACCGCAGCAGATAGGTGAAGGTCAGGGCGTCCACTGATGCATCCGCCAGCGGGAGGCGCTCGGCCCGCGCGTTCACCAGCGAGATGTGGTCGTCCGCGCCCGCGGCCGTGACGTTGCGGGCGCCCTGCCGCAGCATCTGCTCGGTAAGGTCCAGTCCGACAACTCGCGCGCCGGTGCGGGCGGCGATCTGTAGCGAGACGCCGGCGGTCCCGGCGGCGACATCGGCGATGAGCTCGCCGGAACGGCTGATGCCGTCGGCCGGGATCAGCCGGTCGACCATTGCCCGTCGCCACCGGCCGTTCTGGCCGAACGACAGCAGCTCGGCGAGCCTGTCGTAGCGAGCGGGCAGCGGTGCGAACAGCTGCCGGGCAAAGCTGTTACGAGTGTCGAGGGCGGGAACCTGCACGGTGTCTCCTCAGGGCTCCGGTTCACCGTAGGCCACGAAAGTCCCGGGGCTCGGGTTCACCGTACGTCAGGGAAGTGCCGGCAGCGCAAGTCCCGGCAGGCACGAGCCGTGGGACAGGCGAAGGCGTAACAGCCGCTTAATGGTGATAGATCTGGAAAGTCTTCTTTAAGAGGCCAAGCCACGCATCCCGGTCGTGACCGGTCCAGGAGCTGACTCCTGTTCTGCATGAGCGTTTCTGGCGGACGGCTGGTTCAGTCGGTCCGGATCCGGATCAGGATCCGGAGCCGGAGCCGGATCTGCCGGGCTGAAGTAACTGAGCAGAACGCTGATCGACTCACCGTCCGGATCATCCGGGGCGTCGAGTTCGCTGAGCAGCTCGGCCAGTTTCGCCTGCAGTGCGGCAGCGCGGGCCGGCGAGCGCCTGCCGCCGTAGACGCGCACCTGCGGCCGCCGGTCAGTCTCGCCGTCCGCGGCAGGCACGCCCGGCGCCGCCAGGCGACCTGCCCTGATCGCGTCGAACAACTGCTCGCGGTAGTCGGCCAGCGCGGTCGCGATGACAGTCTCCAGCGCATCGACGCCGGCGCTTTCCCCCAGGCCCGGGCCGCGCAGGGCCAGGCCATGCTGGGCCGCCTGATAGCGCTGTTCGAGGATGCCCGACACCAGCCGGGTTGCGGCGACCCGGATGAGCCCGGTCGATTCCAGCACCTTGACGTGCCGGTAGAGCTTGGTCTGCGGCTCGCCCAGCTGCTCGGCGAGCTCCTTGACGGACATGACCGGCAGGCTGCGGGCCCGCGACTCGAGCGCCCGGAGAATTCTCAGCCGGACCGGATCGGCCAGCGCCTTCAGTGTCTCGACGTCCCCGACCTGCCGGACCAGCGGGATGTCGCCGGGCACTCGGCGCGGGTCTGCGGCCGCCGCGTCCGCGGCAGCGGGTTCGCCCTGAGCCGGACCAGTCATGCTCGTCATCTTGCCACATGTTCACTCTTCCGTCATCATTCACGTAAGCGTGAATGATGACGATACGGTGAATGAGTCAGGGAGGCAGGCATGGATCTGGCGGAAGCGGCTGGCCCGGTTGGCGCAGCCCGACAGGCTGGCAGCGAACGCAGGCCGCCGCCATTGTGGCGGAACCTGCAGTTTCAGGTCCTCTGGCTGGGCCAGGCAGCATCGGGTCTCGGCGGCAGCGTGGCAGAGGTGGCCTACCCGCTGGCGATCCTGGCGCTAACCGGGTCCGCTGGCACCGCTGGCCTCTTCGGCGCGATCCAGATGACCGGCACGCTGGTCGCCGGGCTGCCCGCCGGGCAACTGGCAGACCGCTATGACCGGCGGACTATCGTCATCGCGGCGGAAGCGTGCCGGGCGGCGGTCAGCTGCGTCGTGGTGGCCGGCCTGGTCGGGCACTGGCTGTCGCTGGTCCTGCTGCTGATGGCAGCGGCGGTCCTGGGCGCGGGTCAGGCGGTGACGGGCACAGCCCGGCTTCCGCTGGTGCGCTCGGTCGTGCCAGCTGAACAGCTCACCACTGCCCTGGTCCAAGACGAGGTGCGCACCAGCGGGGCTATGCTCGCCGGGCCTCCGCTCGGCGGCGCGCTGTACGCGATCCGCGGGCTTGCGCACGCGGTGCCCTTCGTCTTCACTGCCGCGACTCTCGTCGTCTCGATGGCCTCGGCGGTGGCCATGAAATTCCTGCCCGGCGTGCGGAGTCCGGCCAGGGCTGCTGCTCCCGGCGCCGCCGCGGAGCCTGGCCGCACCGGCGAACGGGCTCTGCTGGCCGGCCTGCGGGTGCTCTGGGACTCAGGCCTGCTGCGAGCCGCGCTGGTACTGCTGATGATGGTCAACACCCTCGGCGTCGGCCTGGATCTGGTCATCATCGTCGTGCTGCGCCGCGAGCACGTTCCTCCCGCGCTGATCGGCGCGGTACTGGCGGCGAGCGCGGTCGGCGCGCTGGCCGGAGCGCCGCTGGTCCGGCCATTGCACACCTTCCGGCCCGGCATGCTGTTGCTCGGCGTGTCGGTGATCGAGGTGCCGATCGTGGCCGGACTGGCGTTGCCCTTCGGCCCGTGGTGGGTAGCAGCTCTGCTATTCGCCAGCACGCTCGGCACGCCGGCCCTGCGCGTCCTCATCGATGTGCTCATGTTCCGCCAGGTTCCCGACCACCAGCGCGGCCGGGTCATCGGCGCGGTGATGACGCTGATCGGGCTCGGCATGCCAGGCCGGCCTGGCCGGCACCGGTCTGCTGCTGCAGTTCCTGCCGGCCGGCCAGGCGATCATCGTGCTGGCTTCGTTGCTGGCGGCAGGCGTTGCCTACTGCGCGAGCAAACGCGAACTGCGGCAGGCTGGCTGGCCGGATAATCCGGATGCGCCAGACTCAGTGACGGAGTACAACCACGGCAGTCAAGCAGAGGAGAGTATGACGTGAGTGCGGATGCATCCCGCTGGTACCAGCGGCTGACCGACCTGGCGGCCCGGCACGGGGTGCCAGGAGCGTCGCTGGCCATCCTGGATGAGGGCGCGATCACCACGGCGGTGACGGGCGTCCTCAACCTGGAGACGGGGACGTCCGTAACACCGGACTCGGTGTTTCAGGTCGGATCCATCACCAAGGTGTGGACCGCGACGATGCTGATGCAGCTGGCCGATGAAGGCCTCCTCGACCTCAACGCCCCGCTCAGCCAGGTACTGCCGGAGCTGTCGCTGGCGACGCCGGGCGCCACCGGCGAGATCACCGTGGCGCACCTGCTCAGCCATAGCAGCGGCATCGACGGCGACGTGTTCGACGACTTCGGCCGCGGCGCCGACTGCATCGAGCGCTACGTGGCGGGCTGTGCGCGCCTGCCGCTGATCCACCCGGTCGGCGCCACGATGTCCTACTGCAACTCCGGCTTCGTTATCGCCGGCCGCATCATCGAGGTGCTCACGGGCGGCTTCTGGGACGACGCGCTCAGAACCCGGCTGATCGAGCCGCTCGGATTGCGCCGCACGATGACGTTGCCAGAGGAAGCGATCAGGTTCGGCGCGGCCTGCGGTCATCTGGACATCGACGGCCAGCAGCGGCTCGCGCCGGTGTGGGCGCTGCCTGGCGGCGCCGGTCCGGCTGGCGGCATTGTCGCGACAGCCGGCGACATCCTGGAATTCGCCCGTCTGCACCTGCGCGGCGGCACGGCCGCCGACGGCACCCGGGTGCTGCCGGCTGACAGCGCGGCGGCGATGCTGCAGCCGCAGATCACCGTGCCCTCCTATCCGCCGGGCAGCCGCCAGGTGGGCCTGGGCTGGCAGCTGTTCGACTGGAACGGCCGTCAGCTGTTCGGTCACGACGGCGGTACCATCGGCCAGTACTCGTCGCTGGTCGTCGTGCCGGACCGGGATGCAGCCGTGTGCCTGCTCACCAACGGCGGGCAAGCCGGGCATCTGTTCCAGGACCTGTTCACGGATATCTTCGCCGAGCTCTGGCAGGTGCAGGTACCTGCCATGACGGAGCCCGCCGCCGATCCCGGCTCTGTGCCCGTTCAGCCCGACCGCTACGTCGGCCGGTATGAACGCGAAGGGCGGCGGATTGAGGTCAGGGCGGCCGGGGACGGCCTCGAAGTTACGCAGACGACGACGGGTGCGCTTGCTGTCTTCGATCCCGGTGCCGAGGCGGAGACGGCGCCGCTGCTGCCGGTCGCCGACGGCGTTTTCGCGTCCAGGCTCAAGGATGACGACCCGTGGAGCGTGTTCGTGTTCTACCAGGTCGACGGTGACAGCTACGTCCACTCCAGCGGACGCGCGACGCCCAAGCGCGACTGATGGCAGCGCTTGCCGGCCAGACCGCTCAGGCCGGCTGCCCGCCGCCCGATGTGCCGTGTGGCTCAGGCCGGGCGGAACCGCAACGCGGACCAGGTGTCGTCCAGGGCTATCTGCCGTACCGGCCGGACACCGAGTTCGGAGACGGCCCTGGCCAGCGAGTCCCGGTTCAGATCGGTGCCGAGCTGACCGGCCTTGGGATAGGCGATCCAGGCAAGGCGGTCCTCGCGCGCGGCCCGGATTGCGGCGTCCGCGGTCGTAGTGAGGTCGGCGGCCGTCAGCGCGAACGCCAGCACGGCGCCGGCCGCGTCCGGGTCGGCGGCGAGCGGCCCGAGCGCAGACAGGTCAGGGCCGCCCGCAGGCGCGGCGACGACGGCGACCTGAGTTCCCGTCTTAATTTGCAGCTTCGCGGTGAGTTCCACCGGCCCATTATGCGGGCCTTTCGAGATCGAGGAGGCCGCTCACCCTCACACCGGCTAGCCGGCCTTGGCAATCAGCCGTCCAAAACCCGGGCTCCAGACATGCAGCCGGGCCGCCGGGCGGCCGGCGCCGACACGAGACACATCGCCGTGGCCGGGTTAACCTGCGGCCAGGATCGTGCCAGCATGGCTTCGCGACACAGCCGAGATCGGCGAGGGGAGCGGAATGCCGCAGAGTCTTGACCGGGCTGAGTACAGCGTGCACTTGCCGGATGACCGCGTGCTGGACGTACTCACGATCGGCGTTGCCGACGGGCTGCCGATGGTATTCCATCACGGCACGCCTGGCGGGATCGCCGTCTACGGTCCGATGGCCGACGCGGCAGCCGAGCGAGGGCTGCGCGTCGTCCTGTACGCGCGGCCCGGTTACGGGAATTCGACACCGCTGCCGGGCCGCAGCGTCGCCGACGCGGCTGGCGATGTCGCAGCGATCCTGGACGAAGTCGGTGCGCGGCAGTTCGTCACCGCCGGCTGGTCCGGTGGCGGCCCGCACGCGCTCGCGTGCGCGTGCCTGCTGCCGGACCGCTGCCTGGCGGCGGCCACGCTGGCAGGCGTCGCGCCCTACGGTGCCGACGGGCTCGACTGGCTGGCCGGGATGGCCGACGACACCGCCGGCGAGTTCGAAGCGACGCTGGCAGGGGAGCAGCAGCTGACCGCGCTGCTGACGGAGGTGGCGCCGATGATGACCACGCTGACCGGCCAGGTCATCGCCGACGGAATCGGGGACCTGGCCTCGGCGTCGGACAAGGAACAGCTGCGCAGCGGGCTCGGTGATTACGTCGCCGAGATGTTCAGGACCGGGCTGCAGCCGGGCATCGCCGGCTGGCGCGACGACGACCTCGCGTTCGTTCGTGGCTGGGGATTCGCCGTCGGCGGCCCCAGCCGCCGTCGCCGGTGTCGGTCTGGCAGGGCGAGGAGGACAAGATGGTGCCGTACGCGCACGGCCAGTGGCTTGCCAGCCACATCCCGGCCGCGCGGACGCATTTCTCGCCGCGCACCGGCCATATGAACGTGCCGTTTGCCGCCGTTTTCGACGACCTGCTGGAACTGGCGGCCGGTTGACGTGGGTGCTCGGCCTCGTGGGTGGAAGTTTGCTATCGCGCTGGCACTAGCAAACTTCCACCCATAACCCGGCAGCAGGGGTTTTGCTGCGGGTGCCGGGCTAGCCGGCCGCATCGGTCAGGTCGTAGACGGTCTCGCCGCCCACGGTCCGCGCCGTGAAGTGGCCGGAGACCCACTTGGTGATCGCGGCCGCGTCCCCGGAGCCGCCGCCGAAGCTGTCGGCATTGGTGCCGACGAAGTAGTGGATCTTGTGTTCGGCGACGTCCTTCTCGAACTGCGCTAGCGTCGGCGCCGGGTCGGTGCCGTTAAAGCCGCCGATGGACATGACCGGATGCCGGGTCGCCAGTTGCAGCGGTGCCGCGCTTTCCGAGCCGACGGTCGCCGCCGCCCAGGTGTAGGCGCTGGCGTCCTGCTCCAGCAGCTTCCGGAGGGCAGCGCTGACCGTCGTCGAGCCGCCGAGTCCGCCGCCACCCGCCCCGCCCAGGCCGGCGCCGCGTCCGCCGCCGGGCAGCGCGCGTCCGGTACTCCCCGAACCGGCGCCAGGACGGCCGGTAGCTGCGCCCGACCCTGTACCTGAACCGGTCCCGCTGGCGCCGCTCCCGGTGCCGCCGCCAGCCCGGCCGAACCCGCCGAACCCCGCGCCGCCAGGACCGGCCGCGCCGCCAGGACCGCCCGCGCCGCCGGGACCGGCCGCGCCGCCTGGTCCGCCGAAAGACGCCGTCACAGACGGTCCGGCCGCCGGCAGTGCGCCGGCGTGGCTCGAGCCGATGGTGTCGGCGGTGTAGGCGACAGGGCCGGCCAGCGCGGCGAACGCGGCTGTCCCGGCTACTGCCCACGCCACCGCCCGGCGCCGGGAGCCTTGGCCCGCCAGCGCCCCCAGCCGTGGCGAGACCACCAGCGCGATAGCTGCCGCCAGGCCGGTGACCAGGATGACGTACCGCAGCGGCGGGAGCCAGGACGCACTGCGGTCCAGCAGGACGAACGACCAGGCCGCCGTTGCCGCGATCCCGGCCGCGAGCCAGTACCGGGCCGCCAGCAGCTGACCGGACTGCCAGAGCCGGACCGCGCCGATGCCCGCCAGCGCGCCGATCGCCGGGGCGAGCGCGACCGTGTAGTAGGGATGGATGATCCCGGCCATGAAGCTGAACACCGCGCCGGTGATGAGGAGCCAGCCACCCCAGATCAGCACCGACGCGAGGTCGCGGTGCACCGGTCCGCCTACACCCTGGCCGGCCACGCCGCGGCCGCCCACCTCACGGGCGGTCGGCTGCCCGGAGCGGCGCGCGCGCCAGGACAGCCAGATGAGCGCCCCGGTTGCGATCAGCGCCGCGGGCAGCAGCCAGCTGATCTGGCCGCCCATCTCCGAGCCGAACAGCCGGCCGAGGCCAGAGGACCCGCTGAAAGCCGGGCCCCCGCCGCGGTTGCCGGTGAAGCCGACGGAGCCGGTCTCGTTGCCGTCGATCCGGCCGAAGCCGTTGTAGCCGAACGCGAGCTGCAGAATGCTGTTGTCGGTCGAGCCGCCGAAATAGGGCCGGTCCGCCGCCGGAGTCAGCATGGCCGCGGCAACCCACCAGCCCGCGGATACCAGCACGGCCGCGGCCCCGGCGAGGAGCTGCAGCAGCCGGACGGGCGCCCGCCGCGGCCCGGTCAGCAGGTACGCCAGGCCGAACGCGGGCAGCACCAGGAATGCCTGCAGCATCTTGGTCAGGAACCCGAGCCCGAGCAGCGATCCGGCCAGCACCAGCCATCTGGTCCGGCCGGACTCGATCGCGCGGATCGTGGCGTAGGCCGATCCGGTCAGCAGCAGCGTGAGCAGCGCATCGGGGTTGTTGTAGCGGAACATCAGGGCGGCGACCGGGGTGACCGCGAGTGCGAAGCCAGCCAGCAGGCCCGCCCATGGCCCGTGCCAGCGGCGGACCGCCGCGTACAGCAGCCCGACACTGGCGACACCCTCCAGCGCCTGCGGCACCAGCATGCTCCAGTAGTTCAGCCCGAACAGCCGGCCGGAGAGTTCCATCACCCACAGCGACGCGGGCGTCTTATCCACCGTGATGAAGTTCGAGGAGTCGAACGAGCCGAAGAAGAAGGCCTTCCAGCTCGTGGTGCCGGCCTGCACTGCGGCGGAGTAGAAGTCGTTGGCCCAGCCGTTGCGGCTGAGCCCGACGAGGTAGAGCACGGCGGTGAAGCCCAGCAGCGCCCACAGCGCACAGCGGTGCCGGCGGCTGGCCGTTGCCGCTGCGTCCCGCGAGTGCGCGCGGGCCAGGCGTCCGGCCGCGATGGCGGTCATGCCGCGTTCCCTTCGAAAACCCAGTTGCTGTACAGGCCGAATCGCAACACCATCGCCGCGCTGCTCGCCGCGATGACGACCGCGAGCTCGCTGCCACGGCCAGCCTGATGATCGGCGGCCTGCAGGATGGCGAGGCTGCCGGCGGTCAGCGCCAGTCCGGCCGCGAAGGCGATCAGGCCGCGCAGCTGATGCCGCAACGCGTCGGCGCGGCCGCCGATGCCGAAGGTGAAGCGCCGGTTGGCAGCGGTGTTGGCCACCGCAGTGACCAGCAGGCTCGCGGCGTTGGCGGCCTGGACCGGCACGATCTGCCGCAGGACCAGGAAGCACGCCGCGTAGACCAGGGTGCTGGCCAGGCCGATCGCAGCGAAGGCGGACAGCGGCTCGCCGAGCCGGCGGCGGGCCTTGTTCCGCCGTGTGCGCGGGCGCTCAGCGGAGTGGCCCGGGCCAGCGGAGTGGCCCGGGGCGGGGGAGTAGCTCGGGCCGAATGGCTCGTTAACCGCGACCTCGTGCACCCGGAGCCCGGCCCGCCTGGCCAGCGTGATCAGCTCCGAGTCGAAGAACCAGTCGCCGTCGCTGGTCAGCGGCAGCAAGTCGCGGGCGCAGTCGCGGGTGATTGCCTTGAATCCGCATTGCGCGTCCGCCAGCCCGGTGCCTAGCCCGGCCTGCAGCAGCAGGCCGTAGCCGCACGAGGTGACCTCGCGGCGGGCCCGGCGCTGCGGTCCGGCCCCCGGCTCGAGCCTGGTGCCGACAGCCACGTCGGCGGTCCCGGCAACCAGTGGCTCGATCAGCGGCACCAGCGCGGCCAGGTCGATGGACAGGTCAGGATCCAGGTAGGCGAGCACGTCGGCGTCGCTACCGGCCCAGACCGCGCGCAGGGCGGGACCGCGACCGGTGGCGCCGGTGCGAACGGCGCTGACCTCAGTGAACAGGCCGGCCAGCCGCCGGGCGGTCGTCCAGGTGCGCTCGGACGGGCTGGCCGTGGCAATCGTGACCTGCGCTGCGAACGGGAATTCGGCCAGGAAGGAATGCAGCCGGATAATTATCAGCTCCAGGTCGCGCTGGTGCGTTGTTACCGGCACCACAATGTCCACGTGCGCGGCCGGCCGGATTACTGAATTTCTTTCCGGGAACGTGGCCGAGAATCTCTCGGCGGCGGGGAAGTTCGCGGCCGGACGGGCTGGCCAGGGGCCTGCCATCTGGTCTGCGTCGGCGGCCGCTGCCTCGGCAGATAGGGCTGAAGATCTCATGCCGATCACATTGCGCGACCTCGCTGGTCCGGGCCTGGCCTGTGAATCTGGGTTAGCTCTGAAACCGGCCGGACCTGATTACCAATTAGCGGGGGAAATGCAGATGTGCGGCCGGCCGGGCGTGGAGGATTATGGGCAGCCGCGACCGCCGCGAAGGGAGGCAGATCACGATGAAGCTAGCCGAAGCACTTGCGCTGCGCAGTGACACCAGCAAGCGCTGCGAGCACCTGCGCCGTGCGAGCACAGGCCAGCGCGCGCTATCAGGAAGGCGATCAGCGTAGTTCCGCCGGTCGGTGCTGTTCGCCTGCCAGCCGTTGGCGCCCCACCATGTTCCTGGCTTGTCCTCGCGCCGGACGAGGATGACTACCAGGACCGCGGCCGCAGTCGGCGAGTAGCCGATCATGCGGGCACTCTGGCCTGACGTGCCCTTGGGTGGGCGCCTGTGCCGCGATCTGGTGGTCCGGTCCGCATGTGATCCTCGCCGTGCTGCCAGTCGACGTTAACCCATGACGCCGGTTTACAACTGTAAACACTCATCTAGTCCGGTCGTCCACCTGGTGTCCTGCCTACCCGCGAACGTTCACCTGTCCCAGGCACGATTATGACTTGCAAGTAATATCGCTTCGATGTAATACTGGAGTGGTGGATATTGATTGGCCGGCGGAGTTAGGCCGCTGGTTAGACCGGATTGAGGAGCATGCCCGGTCCGGGGACGAGCGTTCGCGCGCCATCCTGGCATTCACAGTCCGTGCGCTGGATCAGCTGCGCAACCTGGCTGAACCGCCCGGGGACGCGGACGAGACCGCGACGCTGCGGAGGGTCCGGCAGTCCGCCGGTACTCGCTGTGGCGGGTATCGCACGCCTACCATCCGGAAGTGGCCGTACGGCTTATCTGCTGGTTCCCGCCGGAGGCCAGCATGGTCGTGGTCGCGCTGTTTGCCGGTGAGAAGGCGAAGCTTGGCGATGTGTTCTACGACGGCGTGGCCGCTCGGGCTGATCCGATGATCGAGCAGTGGATGCGGGAGACGGGATATGAGGAGAAGCCATGACTGACGACGGCTTGCATGAGAAGGGGCCGGTGTTCGTGCGCGGCAACGAGCATCTGGACCGGCTGCTGTCCGACCCGCAGCTCGCTGCGGACGTCGCCGAGGCCAACACGGCGGCTGAGGAGATGGACCGCGTTTATGCGATGAACCTGGCGATGATCCGCAAGGCAGCGCAGATGACCCAGGTCGAAGTCGCCCGCAAGCTCGGCGTCGGGCAGGGCGCGGTGTCCCGGCTGGAAAACCGCGGGGACATGCTCCTGTCCACTCTGTATGACTACCTGACCGCCACCGGCGCAGATGCTGCGAGCATCGTCGTCACTGTCCATGGTCACAAGATCGAACTGGATCTGGGGCGGCTCAATGACGCTGACGCCGACCAGTCAGTCGCCTGACCGCAAGCCTGCGGCCGCTCGGCCTGATCGCCCGCATCCCTGTCGTCGACAATCCCAGGACCGGTGAGCCCTGTCCCAGGCACCTGTGACAGCCGCGCCGCCGCGATGACGCGGCCGACCGCCTACGCGCGGTGCGGGCGTCAACACTGGACGGCTGCGCAGAGGGAGCCGGTCAGGGCGGCGGTCGTTCGCCTCCTTCGAGGCCGGCTTGGACGAAGCGGATCACGCCGTCCACGAGTTTGAGAAGTTCGGCGGCGCTCGGGGGAGCCGCCAGGGCCTGGGCTTCATCGCTTTCGTAGAGCTCACGCAAGCCGGCGACGGCTGACAACGCCGCTATCCGCGGGATCAGGCTGTTTCCGGTCTGGCCGAGGTCTTCGCCAATAGCCTCGGCCAGAACGCGCTCGAAGGGGTAGTAGCTGGCCCGGGAGCGACCTCGGAGCTCGGGTTCGCTGGTGATGATGTGCGCACGCAGGGCGCGCCGTTCCCAGAAGCGCCCGTCCAGCTCGGACCCGCTGGCTTCAACCTCCGTCATCGTGGCTGCCATCCAGTCGCGCAGCGCGTCAAGCGCGGATTCGTGCGGTCGTCGCGCCGAGAGACGCTTGCTCAGGCTGTCGAGCGTGAACGGTTCGGCATCGAGGAGGAGTTCCTCCTTGGCGGGGAAGTGCACTGTCACAGTTCTGGGCGCGACGTCGGCCCGTTCGGCGATGTCGCTGATAGTGCTATCGCGGTAGCCACGCTCGGCGAAGAGCTCGAGCGCGGCCTTCTGGATCGCCTGCCGGGTACGCCTCTTCCGGCGTTCCTGCCGGTCAGCCACTTCTGCGGTCATGGAGCCATCCTACTTGACAAGCATTATTGCTAGCATAGCATTATTACTATCCGAGCAACGAGGAGGCACCCATGCCAGGCTTCATCTCCGACAGCCCGCTCGCCCGCGATCTGATCCGCATCGGCGACGAAGCGATCGCCCGCGCGGACGACGCTGCGCTCCGCGCCTACTTCACTGAGGACTACGTCTTCCACGGGCCCGGCGGCGACCTCAGCTTCGATCAACTGAGCGCGTACTTCGCGTCCTTGCGCGCCGCTTTCGCCGGCCTGCGACTCGTCCGTGAGCAGATCATCGTGGACAGCAGGTTCATGGCGGCGCGCACCACGTTCTCCGGTGACTTCACCGGGGAATTCACCTACTCGCCCATCGGCGCAGTCGAGCCCACCGGCCAGCACCTCGAGTGGGAAGTGATCGGTATCTTCCGGTACGACGACGAGGGCCGGCTGGCAGAGGAGTGGGTGCAGACCGACTACCGCAGCTTCCTGACCAAGCTCGGCGTGACCACGGCAGAGTCCGCCCGACAGGGGTCGTAGCCGTGCGCGCATCACCGGAATGTCTGGACACCCCTGTGGTTGCGCACGCAGGTCCGCCCGCGCTGAACGGACCGTCTCCGGGATTGGGGCTGCAGGGCCCGCGGGATGCCGACCAGCCACGGGCAGCTGGGTCTGATCTCACGAGCCTTCGACGCCCGCTGATCGTGCTGGCGGTCGGAACGTTTGCGATAGGCACCGACGCTTTCGTGATCGGCGGCGTGCTCCCAGCAGTGCCTCGCAGCCTCGGCGTCTCGACAAGCTCGGCTGGTCTCCTTGTCACCGCGTTCGCCATTACCTACGCAATCGGCGGTCCGGTCCTCGCTGTAGGCACCTCGCGCCTCCCGTGACGAGCGCTCATGGTGTCGGCATTGGCACTGTTTGTTGCGGCCAACATCCTCGCTGCCCTAGCTCCCGGTTACGCCCTGATGCTGATTGCCCGGGTCTTCGCCGCGCTCGGTGCAGCGGCCTTCGTGCCCGCCGCATCCGCCGTCGCCAGTTCACTCGCACCGACCGAGTATCGGGGCCGGGCGCTCGGCACCGTCGTTGCGGGGATGACGGTCGCCCAAGTCGCAGGCGTGCCGTTCGGCGCGTTCGTCGGGGCCTCGCTGGGATGGCGATACACGTTCATCTTCGTCGCCGTGCTGGGAGCGGCCGCAGCCCTGGCAGTGCGGCTGTGGCTACCTCACGTCCGATCGCCAGCACCGGCCCGGCTTGGCCGGCGGCTAGCTGTGGCAGCGCGCCCGTCGACCTGGCCGCTGCTGCTGCAGACCACCCTGGCGATGGCGGCGGGTTTCAGCGTCTTGACCTACATCTACCCCGTTCTCAGCCGGTCCGGCGGTTACCACGGTGCCATGGTCAGTGCGGCGCTACTGGTATTCGGCGTTGCATCGGTGGGCGGCAGCACCCTCGGCGGCCGACTCACCGATCGCTTCGGCGCGCTTCCGGTAGTAGTTGTCGGACTGGCCGCGCTCACCCTGGCGATGTTGGCAGTGAGCGCAGCCACGGCATTGTCGGCCGGCTGGCCAGTACTCATCGCCCTTGCTGCCTGGGGCCTGGGCGGCTGGACCTTCCCGCCCGCTCAGCAACACCGCCTGATCGCGCTAGCACCGGACGAGGCAAGTGTCCTGCTCGGCCTCAACAGCTCCGCGATCTACGCCGGTGCCGCTGTCGGCGGACTCGTAGGCGGCCTTGTACTACCAGCAGGTATCGCTCTTGTGCCTGCCATCGCCGCCGGGCTCGCAGCCTGCGCCATCATCTGTGTCGCGGTGCAGCATCACGTCGCCCGGCGGGGCAGGCAGGCGCGTGCGATGGTCAAGGACGGCGCTTAACGGCGGCCTCATCTCGCTCCGGGTTGCGAGGGTCCCGGTGCAGGGCCGTGATGGCGCTCTGAATGATCATTGCTACGAACTCGGCGTCGATCTGTTCCCGTGAGAACCAGCGGCGGTAGAACAGCGGCCCGAGCAGGGCGGCGGCGACGGCGTTGCGGTCGGCTGCCGGCGGGATCTCCCCTCTGAGTGCGGCCCGGTCCAGCGCCGCTCTCAGCGGAGCGGCGTGCCCGCGCTGGATCCTGCTGTGGATGTCGGCGAACTCGGGATCATGCTCGGCTGCGTCGACGATCGAGGGCAGGATGGACGACCACCGCGCGGTGCCCAGCAGATCGGCGATGCCCGTCAAGACTGCCCTGAGGTCGCCGTCGAGGGAACCGGTGTCCGGCGGCGCTTCCTGGCCGTCAGTCATCTGTGAGCAGGCGTCGATCACGAGCGCTGAGCGGCCCGCCCAGTGCCGGTAAATGGTGGTCTTCGCAACCCCCGAACGGCGGGAGATGTCGTCGATGGTCAGCTCGCCTAGGCCGGCCTCTCATCAGCAGGTCAAGCGTTGCCGTCAGGACGCGCTCGCGGGAAACGAGGACGCGGGGGTCGGGGGCCGCCCTGCCGCCTATCCCCGGTCCCTCACGGGAGCGCGCTGCCTGACCGGCGCCGGGGCTCTTCTTCGCCATGGGAGGCCCTCATCTTCCGCTATTTGCCAGTATCGCTACGCTACGGTAGCGTAGCGAAGTATACCACTCGCGAAGGGGGAGCGACCCGATGGATTTCGCTTCTGTCCGGATGATCACCGACAATCTCGAGCCGGTGGTCCGGTTCTACGAACAGGTCACCGGAGTGCCAGCAGTCTGGCTCGCGCCCGTCTTCGCTGAGCTGCAGCTGCCGTCCTGCACCATCGCCTTCGGCCACACGCAGACGGCGCAGCTGTTCAACAATTCAGCTCGCCCCGCGGATAACCACACCGTGATCATCGAGTTCCTCGTTGATGACGTCGATAGCGAGTACGAGCGGCTGAAGCCCCTCGTCGGCGACTGGGTGCAGGAGCCAACCACGATGCCCTGGGGGAATCGGTCCATCCTGTTCCGCGATCCAGACGGCAACCTCGTTAATCTCTTCACCCCCGCCACCGAAGAAGCCATCAAGAGATTCCGCAGCCAATAGCGGAACCGCCTGCCACCAGACGCGGCTCGCGCCCACCCGGCGAGTGCCAGCCGGGCGGGGTCTTCGGCTCCCGGCGAGGTTCCCAACAGACTTCATGGCACTGACGTGGCGCTGAGCCAGCCGGTCATCGGCGACGGGTCACGGTCCCCGGTCGAGCCAGGCCGGTAGCAGTTTGCTGATCAGGGTTCTGGCTTTGCTGAGCGGCACCGGATGGCCGGGCGGGTCGAATGTGCCTTCCCGGTGCCGTTCCTCGGCGTCGCCGTTTGCGTGAAGCGCTCTGGCTGAGTGGCCGAGATTCCGGCAGCCTGCATCAGGGCTCTCGCGGGGAGAGCGGGCTGCGACAAGCGCCTGATCCGTCGCCGGGCTCGTCACTGACCGCATGGTCACGTGGTCCGGATATTTTCGGGTTCCTGGTGCAACCCGCGGGCTGGCTCGCCGGTGCTCTCTTTGGCGGCGGTGGCCGCCGGGCACACCGGCACAGGCACGGAGGTGGCATGACGAAAGCGGATGACTTCGACATGTTTTATGCCACGACCTCACGCAGGCTTGTCCGCCAGATATTCGCCATGACCGGCGATCTGAGCGAGGCTGAGGACGCGGTACAGGAGGCGTACATACGGGCGTGGCGGCGATGGCCGCGGATCCGCGCTTACGAAGATCCGGAAGCGTGGCTTCGCGTGGTCGCCTACCGGATCGCCGTGAATTCCTGGCAGAAGGCCAGGAACAGGCTGACCGCCCATCGGGCCGGCCGGCACCATGAACTGCCGGGGCTGTCCCCGGACCTGGTGGCGCTGGTGAGCGCGCTGCGGAAAATCCCGGAGACCCAGCGCCGTGCCATCGTGCTGCATCACCTGGCGGGTCTGTCAGTCGAGGAGATCGCACACGAGACGGGTGCGCCAGCCGGGACCGTGAAGGCGCGGCTGGCCCGCGGCCGCAGGGCGCTCGCACCGCTCGTCTCCGAGTTCGACGACAGCCCCCAGCCAGGAGCGGCCATCGCGGCAGCGCACGAGTAATTTCGACAGAGAGGAACACGCTCATGCCTGAGACTTTGAGCACCCAGCTCGGCGGACTCGCCGGGTACGCGGACCGCAACGTCAGCCTTGCCCCGGCCGCGGCGCTGCGCGGCCGCGCCGGCCGGCGGACCCTGCGGCGACGTGGCGGTGCGGCGGCCCTGCTCGGCGGCGGCGCGCTAGCCATCGCCATCAGCATCGGCCTCACCAACACCGGCGTCGTCATGCCCGCGCACTCAACCGCATCCTCGCCGCCGGAGTCAGTACAGTCGCCGGGGTCAGTGCGGCTGACCGCGGACCAGACGACGGTGCTGGCGAAGGCGCACGTGACCAAGGCCAACCTGGCCGTGCTGAAGAAGATGCACCTGACCCCACTCCAGATCAAGGCACTGGGCGTGGCGTACCGGACGGCGCAGCAGGCCGCCGGAGCGGACGGCAGCGACAGGCAGCTGACGGTAGCCCAGATCGCGTCGGTCGTGAAAGTGAAGCTGACCGTAGCCCAGCTCGCGGCACTCGGCTATGCGAACATGACGGTGGCCCAGATCGAGGCAATCGCGAAGGCTGACCTGACAGCGGCGCAGCTGGCCGCTCTGGGGGGGTAGTGGCACGGCAGGCCCGGCAATGCGCGGCCGGGCGAGTGCCCGGCAGTTGCTGGTGCCAGGCCGGCTAGCCCGCATCCTCCAGGCTGCCGGGGATGCCGAGCGTCTGGCCGCCGTCGATCACGATCGTCTGCCCGGTGATGTAGGCCGCGTCGGCCGAGGCCAGGAAGGCGACCGAGGCGGCGATGTCGGCCGGGTCGGCGAACCGGCCGAGCGGGATCGTCTTGAGGTACTCCGGACCGAGCACCGGGTCCTGGACGATGAGGGCCGCGAGCGGCGTGTCGACCACGCCGGGCGCGACCCCGTTGACCCGGATGCGGTGCTTCGCCAGATCGATCGCGGCGGACCGGATGAGCGCCCAGACCGCCGCCTTCGTCACGTTGTAGACCGCATGGGTCTCCTCGACGAACCACGCGTTGATCGAGGAGGTGCACACGATGGCCCCGCCGCCGGCCGGGGCCATCGCGCGTGCTGCCTCGACAACGCAGTGCATCACGCCGTCAACGTTGACGGACATGTGCCTGCCCCAGTGCTCATCGGTCATCTCCAGCAGCGCGAGCGGGTCCGCGATGCCCGCGTGCGCGACCATCACATCGATGCGCCCGAATTCGCGCACGCACAGCTCGACCGCGCGGCGGCAGTCGGACCGGTCGGTGACGTCGCCGGTGAAGGCGACGCAGCGCGGCCCCAGGGCCGCGACGGCGGAGTCCAGGGCGGCCACGTTCCGGTCGAACGCGACCACGCTGGCTCCCTCGTCGAGGAACCTGGTCACGATGCCCAGGCCGATGCCCTGCGCGGCGCCTGTCACGACGACGCCCTGACCGGTGAAACGTGGCACGTGCACTCCTTACCCTGGTGCGACTGACCCGCGAGCGACTGGGACCTGACCGGGGCTACCGTTCGACGTCCGGCGGCGGCAGCTGGTCGTGCGCGAGCACCCTCTCCTCGACTGCGTGCTCGACCGCCTCGCCCATCGCGATGCCGGCCAGCGTCAGGTCATTGGCGCGCCGGCCACGGTAGACGAAGAAGACGACCAGGACTCCCGCGATCAGCCAGCCGAGCACGATGAATGGCGCGATCGAGACCGGCCAGGCCGGCAGCGGCACGACCGAGTAGTACACCACGACGGCCAGCGCGATCGAGCCGATAGCCGGGACGACCGCGTGCTTGAGCCAGCTGAACTCGGCCGGGTGCTCGCGGCGGTAGAACACGTACAGCCCGACGTTGGCCACGATGTACACGAACGCCAGCGCGAAGGTGAACCATGTGCCGGTCACGTTGTAGACGTTCGCCACGCCGATGATGACCGGCAGGATCAGGCCGAGCACGATGTTGATGCCGGTCTGGGTGATGACAGCGTTCGTCGGGGTCTGGTTCTTCGGGTGCACTTTCAGCAGCCAGGACGGCAGCGCCTTAGCTCTGGCCATGCCGTAGAGGAACCTGGTAGAGGCGTTGGTGCAGGCGATCGAGACCGCGATCGCGGAGTTGAACAAGGCGATCAGCACGATGATCCAGGCGCCGCCCCAGTACCGCTGGCCCAGCACGAAAGCGGGCAGCTGGGACGAGCCCGCGAAGGAAGCCAGCTTGTCGGTGCCCCAGCCGCTGATCTGTCCCCACGAGACCAGCACCAGGAACACGCCCATGATGAGGATGGAGCCGAGTACGGCCCGCGGGATTGTCCGCTTCGGGTCGCGGCTCTCCTCGGCCAGCGGCGCCGCGGCGTCCCAGCCGGTGATCGCGAAGATCGCGAACACGACGCCGAGGAACAGGCCGTGCAGGTTAGAGCCGTGGAAGGAGTTGGAGACCCAGTTCAGGTTCACGCCGCCTTTGCCGGGGCTGGCGAAGCCGCTCAGCGCGAGCGCGAGGACGACCAGCGCCTCGAAGACGCCGAGGATGATCATCAGGTTGACCGACAGCTCGATGCCGCGCCAGGCGGTGAAGGCCACGAACAGGATCAGGAAGACCATGAACCACCACCACTCGAAGGTCACGTTGTACTCCGCCTTGAGCGCCGACTGAAGCGTGGAGCCCATGAACGACCCGACCTGCGCGATCACTACCGGATAGAACAGCAGGTACACCCAGGCCACCAGGAAGCCCCAGCGACCGCCGATCGAGCGCGACACGAACGTGTAGTAGCTGCCGGTGGAGGACAGGTGCTTGCTGAACTGCATGAGCGTGAAGCCGAGCAGCAGCGCGATGATGAACGCGCCGAGGTAGGCCATCGGCGCGCTGACCCCGGCATTGAGCACGATGAACGGCACCGTGAACATGCCGGCGATGGCCGGCGCGATGCTGGTGACGCTCTGCATGAGGACGCCGGGGAGCCGGATGGCGCCGGTTTTCAGGCCAGGGCTGGCCTCGCCCGGCGGGCTGGTATCCGCGGGGCTGGTGGACTGGGTCATGGTCTTGCCTCCTTGGTCGGTAACGCGGGTGCCTCAGGTGCCTTGCACGGCCGGGCGCACGAACTCCTCGTACGCGTGCTCCGGCTTGGCCGACTCGTGCACCACCGCACGAATGGCGCGCATCATCGCGACCGGGTGGTCGCTCTGGAAGATGTTGCGGCCCATATCCACGCCGGCCGCCCCGCCCTCGATGGCGTGATACGCCATGGTGAGGGCCTCGAGCTCGGGCAGCTTCTTGCCGCCCGCCATCACGACCGGCACCGGGCATCCCGCGGTCACCGTGTCGAAATCCTCAGCGCAGTAATACGTCTTCACCACGTGCGCGCCCAGCTCCGCGCAGATCCGCACGGCGAGCCGGAGGTAGCGCGCGTCCCTGGTCAGCTCGCGGCCGACGGCGGTCACCGCGAGCACGGGCACTCCCAGCCGCTGGCCCTCATCGACAAGCTGGGTCATGTTGCGCACCGACTGGGTCTCGAACTCCCCGCCGATGAACACCTGCACGGCGACCGCGGCCGCGTTCAGCCGGACCGCGTCCTCCATGGCCACGGCAACCTGCTCGTTCGACAGCTCGCGCAGGATGCTCGGGCCGCCGCTCGCGCGCAGCACGATCGGCGCGCCGGAGGCCGGCGGGATGGTCGAGCGGACCATGCCGCGGGTCGTCATCAGCGCGTCGGCGTACCCCAGCAGCGGCACGATCGACAGGTCGACCCGTTCCAGGCCGGTAGTCGGTCCCTGGAAGTAGCCGTGGTCGATGGCCAGCATGACGGTGCGGTTCGTGCCGGGCCGGAACACCCGGGCGAGCCGGCTCTGCATGCCCCAGTCCAGGGCGCCAGCGCCCTTGAGCTGGTTGACGTGCGGCTGCGCGGGCACCTGGGACTGGAACCGCGCGCCGCCGGTCAGTTCCTCGTTGTCGGCCATGGGGGTCGTTGCCTCCTGGGTTGATGCCGGTCAGGCCGGCCGTTCTGGCTATGCGCCTGCCGCCCGCCACAGCGGGCTGAGCAGGCCGTCGTCGCACATCGCGAGCATCCGCTGGTAGACCTGCCGCCAGCTGGCGTACCGCTCGTCATAGATCGCGACCGCGCCGGGATCCGGATGATAAGAGCGGGAACGTGGCCGCAAGTCGGCTTCGAGTTCCGACAGGCTCGAGTAAGTTCCCGCGCCGACGCCCGCGCAGATAGCCGCGCCGAGCGCGCTGCTCTCGGTCACGGCCGGCACGTGCACGTGCAGTCCGGTCACATCGGCGAGGATCTGCGGCCAGAGGGTCCCCTTGGCGGCACCGCCGGTGAAGACCAGTTCGGTGAACCCGGTGCCGGTGAGCTCGGCAATGATGTCCCGGTGCCCGCGGGCCACGAACGCGGCGGCTTCCTCGATCGCACGGACGCAGGCAGCCTGTCCCGAGCCGGCCGGATTGCCCAGGTCGAACTGCAGGAAGGACGGGCTGGCGTGGGCCCACCGGCGCGCGTTCATGACGTTGGACAAGATCGCGAACACGCCGCCGGACCCGGCCGGTACCTGCGCGGCAGCCTCTTCCATGACGACGTAGGGATCGGCGCCCCGGCGGCGGGCCTCGGCCACCTCCGCCGCGCAGAACGCGTCCCGGAACCAGCGCATGCTCATCCCGCAGTAGAAGCCGATCCCTTCCAGCATCCACTGGCCCGGCACCACGTGGCACAGGGTCCGCAGCCGGATCTGCGGGTCGACGAGCGGCTGGTTCAGCAGGATCGTGTTCTGCCAGAAGGTCCCGGCCACCACCGTGTACTCGCCCGGTCTCGCGCCCACGCCGAGCAGGCCGAGCTGGGTATCAGCGCCGCCCGCGACAACGGGGGTGCCCTCGCGCAGGCCGGTCTGCTCGGCCGCCGCGCGCGTGACGGTGCCGATCACAGTGCCCGGATCGCGCACCGGCGGCAGCACGTCTGCGTCAATGCCGCAGATCGCCGCGATCTCCGCCGACCAGGTCCTGGCGGCGAGCGAGAACATGCCGGAACTTGACCCGCAGGAGGGCTCGGTGGCCAGCACGCCGGACAGCCGGGTAGCGATCCAGTCGCTGAGCATGCCCATGCCCCGGGCCGCTGCCAGGATGTCCGGCCGGTGCCGCGCCAGCCAGCGCAGCCGCGCGGGTGTGGTGATCGACACCCAGTCGCCGCCCTCGGCATAGATCCGCTCGGCCGCGCCCTCGCTGATCAGGTCGACAGCTTCCTGGCCGGACCTGGAGTCGACGTTCGGGCAGGCCCAGATCTCGCGTCCGGCCGCGTCGTAGAGCACGATGCCCTCGCGCATGCTGGTCGCGGCGACCGCGCGGACGTCGGCACCGGTGGCGCCGGCCTGGCTGAGCGCCTCGGCGATGCAGGCGGCGATCGCCTGCCAGTTGGCGTCGACGTCGAAGTCCTGGCCGCCGGGCACATCGGCTGGCTCGCGATGAGTCCACTCCCGCAGGCTCGCCGCGACCTGATCGCCTTTCTCAGTGAACAGCAAGGCCCGGCAGCTTCCGGTGCCCGCGTCGATCGCCAGCAGGTAGCTGCCGCTCATGGCCGTCTCGCCCCGCGACCGAATACCTCGGGATTCACGACGGCGGCCGGCTGCCGTCCCGCCACCAGTTCTGCGACCGCCGCGGCAGCCTGCCGGGCGCCGCGGGCCAGCGTCTCCCGGGTGGCGCCGCCGATATGCGGGGTGATGAAGACGTTCGGCAGGTCAAGCAGCGGGTGCCGGGCGGCGCCGGCCGGCCGTTCGACAACATCAAGCGCGGCGCCGGCCAGCTGGCCGCGGCGCAGCGACTCGGCGAGTTCGGCCTCATCCACCAGCGACTCGCGCGCGGTGTTGATGAAGAAGGCGCCGGGCCTCATCCCGGCGAACTCCTTCGCGCCGAAGATGTGCCTGTTTTCCGCGGTGGCCCTGGCGTGCACGGACACGATGTCGCTGCCGGTCAGCAGCGCGTCAAAGCTGACCACGGCGACGCCGTCCGGCACGGTGGCGGGCGGGGCCGGGTCGTGGGCGATGACGGTGAAACCGAGCGCCGCGGCCCGGCTGGCGACGTGACGGCCGACATGGCCGAGTCCGACCAGGCCGAGCGTGGTGCCGGGAGCCTCGCGGCCGAAGAACTCGCTGCCCTCGAACGCCGATTCGGCCAGGGTGCCGCCATCGGCGATGTACCGGCTGGCCGCCGGCACGCCGCGGATCAGCATCAGCGCGAACGCGATCGTCAGCTCGGCGACCGCCTCGGCGTTCTTGCCGGGCGTGCTCACCACCGGGATGCCGCGCTGGGTAGCCGCGGCGATGTCCACGTTGACCGGGCCGCCCCGCGCGCAGCAGACCAGCCGAAGCCCCGGCGTATCGAGTGCCTCCGCGCTCACCGGGGCGCCGTGCAGGACGAGCACCTCGTGTCCGGCGGCGGCCCGCACGACGTCGGCCGGGTCGCCGGCGTACTCACGCAGCAAGCGTTCGGACGGGGTCCTGGGCGGTTCCGCGTCGGTGCGGCTGATCTGCAGCTGGGTCACCGTGACTGCCGCGCCCAGGCTCACCAGGGCATCGGCGAACGCGCCGACCGGCATGTACGGATCACCGATGGCGAGTACGCGCAGGGGCCGGTTCGGGGTCACGGGTAGACGTAGCTCGGCTTCAGCTCAATGGCATGCCCGTTGCCAGACTCCAGGATCCACTTGATGATGGGGCCGGTGTCCAGGTAGTAGAACTCGATCGAGTCGCCGATCCGCCCGCTCATCAGCACGTCCGCGCCGCGCTCGCGCCAGTGCTCCTTCAGCAGCTCGCTGTCGTCATCGTTGTGCTTCATGCACGCGATGTGCTGCACGCCCTCGCCGTAGGTGTCCAGGTATTCCTGGTAGATGCTCGGGCCGCTGACCGGCTGGATGAGCTCGAAGCCGAGATCGCCGACGTGTGTCTCGGCCCCGATCATCCGGTACTCGACCGGTTCACCGCGGACCATCGTGTCGTGCAGCAGCGGCGGCTTGTAGTCGAAGACGCTCCACGGGCCCCAGCCGAGGTTCTCGGTGTAGGCCTTGAGCGAGGCTTCCATGTCGCGGACCACGATGGCGATCTGGGAGATCGCCATCGGCGTGCGCGGCGTGACGATGCGTCCGGCGCCGTTGCTGTTCTCGGTCATGCTGTGCCTCCTGAGCTGGCCGGGGCGGGTTCGGGCTGAGTAGTTGCGGACTGGATGCCCAGGGCCGCGAGCATCGCGGCGAGGTTGCCGGGAGCGTCGCGGCCGTCGAAGATCGCGCTGCCGCTGACGACAAGGTCGGCGCCCCAGCTGGCGACCTCGGCGGCGTTGCGCAGGGTCACGCCGCCGTCGACGCCGACCAGGACCGGATGACCGGCGGCTTGCGTGAGCTCCCGCACGGCGGCGATCCGGCCGGCGGTGTTAGCCGCGGGCGCCTGCCCGGGCCAGCCCGGATTGACGGCCAGCACGAGCACCAGGTCGATCAGGTCCAGCACGGGCTCGATGACCGCGACCGGGGTACCGGGGTTGATCGCGTAGCCGCGGATCACCGGCCGGACGCCGGCCGACAGGGCGGTGAGCTCCTGCAGGGTCCGGTGCGGGTGCCTGCTGGCCTCGGCGTGCACCGTCACGATCGAGGCCCCGGCCGCCACCACCTCGGGCAGGATCCGGGCCGGCTCGTCGACCATCAGGTGCGCGTCGACCGGGACGCCGGTCGAGGCCGCCGCCGCGAGGAACGCCGGGCCGACCGTGAGCTGCGGGCAGAAGCTGCCGTCCATCACGTCGACGTGCGCGAAATGCGCGCGGCCGGAGATCACGTCCAGCTCGGCGCCGAGCCGGGTCAGGTCGGCGGTCAGGATCCCGGCGGACAGCTGCGGAGCGCGCGCCCTCATGTCGTCGCCCCGCCAGAGGTCGCGGCCGGGCTGGCGGCCGTGCTCACGGCGGCCAGAGCGGCGGCCCGGCTGGCGAACTCCTCGACTGCCGCGGCACCATGGAGCGCGCCGATCTCCAGGTCGTAGTGACGCTGCTCGCCGGGCTGCAGGTAGATCAGCTCGCCGCGCTCGCGCGCGTCGAACCGGCCAGCGTCCCGGTTCGTGCTCGGCTCCATCGCCACCACGTAAGTACCGCTGCCGAGCTGCCGCCAGGTGATGTGGTGCGGCAGCTGGTCGCGGCGGTAGCGCTGGTAGACGCCCAGCCCGGCGGCTCGGTTCAGCACCGCGGCGTGCACGTAACCGTCGGCGCTGACAGCCATGTCGTGCTCGTAGCACTCCTCGACGAAGGCCGGCTCCGGTGCGGCGAGCGCGCGGTAGTCCTGCGTGCAGGCGTCGCTCACGCAGGTGCCGGGCGGGGCCGGATAGCTGAGCTCGGCACCGGCGTCGACCACCGGGAAGCCGACGTTGCAGTGGTACAGCATCATGTGCGGGCAGGCAGTCGCGCCCGTGTTGGTGACGACGTCGCTGATGCGGACCGAGGTCCCGCCGAGGTCGGCCTCGATCCTGCGGGTGAGGACCAGTTGCTCGCCGAAGACAGCCGTCTGCGCGATCTCGCCTTCCGCCCACAGGACGCAGTCGTCGCCGTGCCAGCTGGTGCCGTATCCGGCGAGCCTGGCCGGCAGCCCGGTGTACCGGCCGTGCAGGCCGTAATTCTCGGTCTGCCGGTGCGGGTAGTTGAAGACCGACGAGTCGTCGGTCCCGCCCAGCAGGGTGTGGTCAAGGCCGCAGGTGGACACGAGCCCGCCGGGGAAGCCGCGGAACCAGCCGATGCCGGAGGGTTCGTAGTACCAGGGGCCGATCAGCCCGACCGGGGACCACCAGGCGAGCGGGCGCCCGCCGAGCCAGGCACGGCCGATGTCAAAGCCGCGGTCGACCACGACCTCGAAATCGAACCCGGTGCCGGTCGCGAACCGGAGCAGCCGGACGCCCCGCTCTGCTCCGTCGGCGGCCTCGGTCAGCTGCACGCCGGCGATCTGGTCGAGCCGGCCGGCGCGCGCCAGCAACTCCGGCCGGGACCAGTGCCGTCCCCACAGCTCGACCAACGCAAGCCTCCGCTGTGCATTCGCTCATTGGCGGGACATTTGCTCAATAATGACGAGACCGGAGGTCCCTGGCAAGGGTTCAGGTCGCAGAATTAACCGCGACGTCATGACCGGGCCGGCGGTCAGGCCTCGCTGAGGGACTCCAGGAACCCGCAGTGCCCGGGTCCGCGCGGGAAGACCGGCCAGATGTCGGCGACCTGATTGCCTTCGACCGCGAAGATCACGTCGTGCAGGTTCACGGTCGTCGGCGCGTAACCGCAGATCAGCTGCATCCGGTCACCGACCGCAGCGCTGAAGCCGGGATCGGTGTCGAACAGCGCGTGCTCTTCGGCGTAATAGCGAGCCTGGTAGTCGTATCCCAGCAGCGGCGGCAACACGAAGTCGATCCCGACCGACTTGCGGCCCGCGTCGAAAATGACCGTGTCACCGTGCCGGGCCAGCACGCTGGTCAGCACCGTCAGCGAGACCTCGAATCCTGGCACCAGATTGCCGTGGAAAGCATCCATGAACACGTACGACCCGGCCTGCAACTCGGTCACGGCCGGGTTGCGGCCGGTGATGTTGTACGTGCCGGTGCCGCCGCCGGACAGGATGTCGGCGGGCAGCCCGTCCGACCGCAGCAGGTCCTTGACCGAGACGGCGTAGTCCATCGCCTCGGCCGCGAGCCGGATCCGGGTGTCCCGGTCGGGCTCGAGCATGCAATGTCCCTCGTAGGCCTGCACGCCGCGCAGGTCCAGTCCGGGCGCGGCGTGCGCCTGGCGGGCAAGCTCGAGTGCCTGCTCAGGGGATCGCGCGCCGCAACGGGCCATGCCGACGTCCAGGTCGACCAGGATGCCCGCCCGGCTCCCGGCCGCGGTCATCGCCGCTGACAGGTCGGCAATGTTCTGGGCGTTGTCCACCGCGATCAGCAGATCGGCGTGCGCCGCGAGCGCCGCTGCGGTCCTGATCTTCTGCGTGCCGATCACCTCGTTCGCGATCAGGATGCTGCGAACCCCGGCCGCGGCCATCGCGGCCGCTTCCCAGATCGTCGCGACGGTGACGCCGATCGCGCCCGCCTCGATCTGCAGAAGCGCGATGTCCGGGCTCTTCTGCACCTTGGTGTGCGGCCGGAGCCTGGCGACCTGGCCGTCCAGCGCCGTCATCATCGCCGTGATGTTCTGCCGCATCAGGTCCAGGTCGACGATCAGCGCGGGTGTCTGGAGCGTGTCGACGGAGGCGCCTGCGTGCTGGCCGTACATCTCCTGCACGCGCTCGGCGGCGCGGCGCCACGGCCGCCGCCAGTCAGGCACCGGTCACGTCCAGCCGGGCCACGCCGTAGGGATTCAGGGTCACGGTCACTGCTCCTTCGGTGATAGGTACCTCGGCGCCTGAGCTCAGGAAGGACTCGAACCCGGACGCGGCCGCCTCGAACGAGTGCTCGTCCAGGAGCCGGAGCCTGGCCGGGCCCGCGCTTGCGCTGGGCAGGCTGACACGGACGTCGCGGGTGACGGCCGTGAGGTTGGCCAGCAGGATCGCGGTGGCGTCGCCCGCGCCCGTGCTGGCGGCCCCAGTGCTGACGGCGACTGCGGCGACCCGGTCGGGATCGGCGCCGGTGAGCTGGCGGACCCTGGCGCCGGCCAGGCCGCAGGCGTCGGCCAGGACAACCGCGAGCGGGTAAGGCGTGTCCGGCCGGGAGAAGAACTCCGCCGGGTTCGGGCTGCCGTGCTGGCTCTCGATGACGCCCGCCGGGCCGACGGTGTCGTAGTACGTGAGCCCGTCGGCGCCGGCCGCGGCCAGCGCCGCGATGCTGCCGAGCGTCCAGGCGGCCGCGAACAGCGACGGCTGCCGGACGTCGACCTGCCACGGCAGCCCGCCGTCAGGGAATTCCTGCTCGGTGACCGCGACCGCGTTGAACCGCGGCCGCAACGTGATCGGCGTGACGTACAACCCGGTCCCGGCCGCGAAGGACCGCGCGGTCGCGATCGTATCCGGCTGAGCCTGCAGGTTTTCCATCAGCGACATGTCGTCGAAGGCATGGATTTGCGGGTTGACCGACCAGGCGAGCCCGTCAGCGTCGCCGGGCGGTATCCGGTGCCGGTTCAGCTCGTTGAAGTAGATGTTCGTCCCGCGAGATGACCGGCACGGCGGCTTCGCCTGCCTTGTTGAGCGCCGCCCGGATCACCGCCACCGTGCCGGCCGAGCTGGATTCCTCGGCGGCGCTGAAGGCAAGCACCCGCCGCAGCGGCGGCCTGGCCGCGGCCACGCCAGCGCGCAGCCGGGCGAGCGCCGCCTGGAGGGTCGCGGCGTCGCGTCCGGCGGGCAGGAACAGCGCGAGCTCGAGTCCGCAGCCCAGCTCCCTGGCCCGGTCCGCGGCCGCGGCGAGGTCGGACCCGGCGGACTCATTCGCCAGGTCCACATCGGCTCTGAGGTGGGCAGGCCCGATGACGCGAAGCGCCGAGCGCCCCCGGTCCGACCAAACCGCGCCCGGCTCGGCGCAGCGCAGCCCGACCGGCGGGAAGACTGGCCCGTCAGCGGCACCGATCTCGATCGTGAGCGGGCCATTGACCCGGCCGGCGGAGGCGCCATCGGCCGGGAAGCCGGGGGCGCGGATCACCACCTGCTGATCGAGTTGCTGGCCCGGGGCGGCTTCGTGGTGATAGCCGAGGCTGGCCGGAGTGGACGCGGATTTGTACGAGGCGTCGGTCCAGTTCCGCTGATCCTCCATTTCCCACAGGTCGCCGGTGAACTCGAACGAGGCGACGCCGCCGGAGGCGTGCGTGATGTCCAGGCTGCTGACCGGCTCGAACAGTGGCAGGTCGGTGCCGTCCTCGAGGTGGACCTGCGGCCCGATCGCATCCGGCAGCGTGCCGCTGACCTCACCGCCGGGCGTGCTGCCGCGGTAGGGGCGGCCGGCATAGCCCTCGGTCGGGTGGTGCACGCAGATGCCCATCTTGGCGTAAGAAAAGGCGGACAGCGCGGCACCGCGCATCCGGTACCGGATCGTGCCGCCGGAGTCCCCGTCGATCTCGGCGTGCCACTCATAGTCGAGGTCACCGGCCTGGTGCCGCCTGGTGAACCGGATCGCGAACGAATCGCCGCGGTCGGTGATCTCCAGGTCGCTGATGACACCGGGCAGGGTGTTCCAGTCCAGGTCCCGGATCGCCACGTAGATCCTGCGGGCCAGCTCGGTGTCGCCGTGGCAGACCTGGCGCAGGTCCCCGTCGGTGAACACGGCCCGGACCGGTCCCGCGCGCAGCGGGATGACAGCAGCCGGTTGCTGCCACGTTCCCGTCCTGATGATCTCAGCGGGCAGCTCAGTCACGATGCAGCACCTGGCCCCCGTCCACCGGGATGACGGCGCCGGTGACGAACGAGGCGAGCGGACTGAGCAGCAGCGCGATCCAGCGCGCGACCTCGTCGGCCGCGCCGATCCGGCCCAGCGGGACCTGCTCGGCCAGCCAGCGGTACGCCTCGTCCAGATCGGTTGCCCAGGTCGCGTGGATGGGGGTGTCGATCGGCCCCGGCGCGATGCAGTTAACCCGGACGCCAGACGGCGCGAGCTCTCCGGCCAGCGTCTTGGTCAGGTAGTCGAGGGCTGCCTTCGTGGTGCCGTAGACAGACTGGCCGGTCAGGTGCAGCGCGCCGGACGATGAGCTGATGTTCACGACTGCCTTGACCGGCGAAACGAGCAGATCCGGGAGCGCAGCCTGGATCAGGAAGTACGGTGCCCGCACATTGGTAGCGAAGTGCTCGTCGAACCCGTCGGTCGTCCACTCGGAGATCGGCCGGTGCCGGACCACGGCGGCGTTGTTGACCAGCCCGTCAATGCGGCCGTAGTGCTCCCGGCTCGCCGTCGCAATCCGGTCCGGGCTGTCCGGCTCGGCGAGGTCAGCGGGCACGCAGAAGGCGCTGCCGCCTGCCTTTGTAATCAGGTCCGCCTGCCCGGCGAGCGCCTCCTCGCGGCGGCCTACCAGCACCACGCTCACGCCGGCTGCCCCGAGCAGACGGGCCGTGGCCGCGCCAATGCCGCTGCCGGCGCCGGTCACGATGATCGCCGTGCCGCTCAGACCGAGGTCGGCGGGCCTGATTGATCCTGGGGTCAACGGCACTGTCATCCGACCTCCCGGGGATTGAGTAAGATCCTTCTACATCAACCTGGGCATATGTCAAGCCCCTGAGCGGGTGCTCACAGTCCTCTGGCCGGTCACTCGGCCGGGAGCTAAGCTTCGGGGAACGCGTTCAGGTGGTGTTCAGGACACCGCTGGCGGCAGCCCCGAGCGAGGCGATGAGTGAAGAGCACCGGAATCGACGTGGGCCGCTGGAGTTCGGAGGAACTGCTACTGCGGGCCGCGTGGTTCTACTACAAGGACGAACTGACGCAAGACGAGATCGCCAAGCGGCTGTCGGTCTCGCGGGCGTCGGTTGGCCGGCTGCTCGACCGGGCGCGGCGCGTCGGGCTGGTGTCCATCAACCTCAACGCCGAGTACCTCGATGCGTTCGAGCTCAGCGCGGAACTGCGCCGCGTTTTCGACCTGTCCGAGGCCCTGGTCGTGCCTGACCACGACCGGGAACCCGCTGATCATCACGCGCTGAACGCCCGGCTGGGCCTCGGCGGAGCGCAGTTTCTGAGCACGCACCTGCGGCCGGGCGGAAGCCTGGGCGTGGGCTGGGGCGAGACAGTCTCGCGCGTGATCGCCGCGACGAACTTCGGCGCGGTCGGGCCGATCCACATGGTGACGCTCACCGGCGGCGTGGACGGCTACCTGCAGACGATCCTGTCGTCCAAGAGCGAGGCGCCGGCCGACGGCGATCAGGTCACCACGGCCGCCGTGATCCCCGCACCCACCTACGCCTCCTCGCCGTCGCTGGCCGCCGCGTTGCGCGAAGAGCCGACGATCCAGCAGGTGCTCAAGCACGCCTGCGAAGCGGAGCAGGCCGTCGTCGGCGTCGGCACTCCGACCATGGATGCCACGATCGTCCAGCTCGGCTACCTCAGCCCCGATGATGTCTCGCTGCTGCGCGAGCACAACGTGGTCGGCGACATTCTCGGCCAGTTCTTCGACGCCGACGGCACCGTGGTCAATATCCCGCTGCATGACCGGCGGATTGGCATTGAGCTCGCTGACCTGAAGTTCATCCCCAAGGTCGTCGGGGTGGCCGGCGGTGTGCACAAAACGCACGCCATCCTCGGTGCCCTGCGCGGCGGCTTCCTCGATGTGCTGGTGACCAACGAGCTGGCCGCCATGGCGCTGCTCGACCTCGAGCGCGGCCGCGCGGAGGCTGTCGGCTAGGCCCGGCCGCAGCGGCCCGGCTGGCATACGATCGAGGCTGCCGGCGGCAGAGACGATGCCGGAATTCCTCGACGACAGGAGGCTGGCCATGTCCGATGTGCTGCTCAGCGAGATCCAGGGCCAGGTCGCGGTCGTCACGCTCAATCGCGCGGACCGGCGCAACGCGCTGTCTGGAGAACTGCTGACCAGCCTGCGGGCGGCGCTGGCCGAGCTGAACTCCGATGCCGATGTTCAGGTGATCGTGCTGACCGGCGCCGATCCGGCCTTCTGCGCCGGACTGGATCTGACCGAGCTCGGCCAGCCAGGCAGCCCGCTGTCAGCTGCCACCGCCGGGGCGGTCGTGCCGCCGCTGACCAAGCCGCTCATCGGCGCCGTCAACGGCGTGGCCATCACCGGCGGGCTGGAGCTGGCTCTGGCCTGTGACTTCCTGATCGCGTCCGAGCGCGCGAGGTTCGCGGACACGCACGCGCGGATGGGGATCCAGCCCGGCTGGGGCCTGACTGTCGCGCTGCCGGAGGCAGTGGGCCTGCGGCGGGCCCGGGAAATGAGCGCCACCGGCAACTTCGTGAGCGCGCGGACGGCGCTGGACTGGGGTCTGGTCAACCACGTTGTCCCGCACGAGGAACTGCTGTCGTTCACGATGGGCCTGGCCGCCGACGCCGCCTCCAGCGATGCCGCGGCGGTGCAGCGGATCTACGCGACCTATCACGAAGTGGCCCAGGTACCGGGCAGCGAGGCGATGAGAGTCGAGGCGCGCGCGCACCGGGAATGGCACGCGGCCGGCATCGACGGCGGCCAGGTGGCGCGCCGCCGCGAGGCGGTCATTGAGCGCGGCCGCGTGCAGGCTGGCGTGCCCGAGTAGCGCCGTTCCGCACTGGCCACTGCTTGCTGATCCGCTGCTTACTGATCCGGTGCTTACTGATGCAGGGCGGCCCGGAGGCTGCCCGCAGCGGCGGTGAGCGGATCGCCGTGGCCGAAGCCGGCTACTTCCACATCAAGCTCGGCCAGCCGTCGCGCGGAGACAGCGGCTCCAGCACGGTCGACGTTGAACACGCCGGTCATCACCCGGCCGTCTGGCGCACGGGCGATAGTGTCGCCGGTCAGCAGGATGCCTGACGCGGGCAGGTGCAGGGCAATGCTGCCGGGCGTGTGGCCGGGCACCGAGATAACCACGGCGGTGCCGCCGCCGAGATCGATCACAGCGCCGTCGTCCAGTTCGGTGTCGACCCGCGCGCCGGACGCAGCGACACCGGAGGGCCGGACATCGGGCCGGACGACATCGGGCGGTGCGACATCGGCCAGCTGAGCTGAGACCTGCTCGAACAGCGGCCGCTCCCAGTCGGCGAGGTCAGGCGCCGGCCCCTGGCCGTCACCACGGATGAACGGCGCGTCGGCGCGGTGTGCCAGGACCTGCACCGGCCCCCAGGCCGCGACGTCGGCGCAGGCGCCCGCATGATCGGGATGGAAATGGGTCAGGATGAGACGGCGGACATCCCCGGGCGCGTGCCCCAGCTGGCCGATCGCGGCAGCGATCGCCGGGGCCGAGCCCGGCAGTCCGCAGTCGACCAGAGTCAGCCCGTCGCTGCCGCGCCAGACATAGGCGTTCCCGATTCCGAAACGCAGCAGGTACAGATCCGGCACGATGGCGATCAGGTCCACACTGGTCACGCTAATGCGCGTCCTGGTGCCGGCCGGCGCGTTCGGCTACTGGCGGACATGTCTGTCGGCTGACCGGCAAGATTGTCAGTCATGCAGCCGTGGATTAGGCAGACGCGCGCGGAGCTGACCCGCCAGCGGCAGCCGGAGGCACTCGATGATGAGCACTTTACCGAGTCGCTGGCGGCGACCGTGATCACCGAGTACTCGGCCGAGGGCGACCTGGTGCTCGACCCGTTCGGCGGGTTCGGCACGGTGCCGCGAGTGGCGACAAGGCTGGGCAGGCGGGCGGTGACCGTCGAGTTGCAGCCGGACCGGGCTGAGCTGATCCGCCGCCGGGCGCCGGGTGCCGAGGTGATCATCGGGGACTCCCGCCGGCTGAGCTCGCTGGTCCGCGGGCCGGTCGACCTCTGCCTGACCTCGCCCCCGTACATGACAGTCAACGATCATCCGGAGAACCCGCTCACCGGCTACAGCACCGAGGACGGCCACTACCCGGCCTACCTGGCCGAACTCGGCGCGGTATTCGGCGTCGTGGCAGGTCTGCTGCGTCCTGGCGGTCACCTCGTGGTCAACGTCGCCAACGTCGTCGAGGGTGAGACGCTGACGCCGCTGGCCTTCGACCTGGCCGGGCGGATCGGGGAGCATCTGGCGCTGCGGCAGGACGTGTTCCTGTGCTGGGATGAGCAGCCGGCCGGACTGGCCGGCGACTATTGCCTGGTGTTCGCCAGGCCGATCACAGGAGCCTGACGCGGCTGCGTCGGCGACGGAGGGCAGGACGCATGGCTGGTTATGCGGTTGCGCATCTGGACGAGATCGAGGAATTCGCCGACGCAGGATGCCGCTAGCGGCCGGTCCGGCACCACCTGGGCATCACGGCGTTCGGAGCGACTGCCTGGACGGCCCGCGCGGCTGGCGACCTCATCATTAACGAGCACGACGAGGACGACCCCACCGCTGACCAGGAACTCTTCCTCGTGCTGCGGGGCCACGCGGTGTTCGAGCTTGACGGTGACCGGGTTGACGCGCCAGCCGGAACTCTCGTCTTTGCCCCGCCCGGCACGAAGCGAACGGCCACCGCCACGGAGGACGGGACGATCATCATCGCGCTGGAAGGAACGCCGGGAAAGGGGTACGAGGCCCGCGGCTGGGAACTATGGGCTCCGCTCGCCCCCCTCTATGAGGCGGGCCACTACGCCGAGGTCGCCGACCGTCTAGGCGCCCTGGTCGCAGCCAATCCGCAGTACCCCATGCTGTTCTACAACCTCGCGTGCTGCGAGAGTCGCTGCGGCCGCACGAGTGCCGCGCTCGATCACCTCCGGCACGCCATCGAGATGTCGGCGGAGTTTCGCGATTCGGCCAGGGACGACTCCGACCTGGATCCGATCCGCGACGAAGCCGGCTTCAGGCAACTGATCAAGAGCTGACCCACTGCCGCCCGGCGGTAGCGCCGGCGCGCCATGCGGCAGACTCTTGGCTATGACCTACGTTGCCGCGACCGATCGTTACGAGAAGATGCCCTACCGCCGCGACCGGACGGAGTGGGCTCCTGCTGCCCGAGATCTCGCTAGGCCTCTGGCAGAACTTCGGCGCCCAGAGTCAGCTTGACCAGCAACGGGCGATCATCCGCCGCGCCTTCGATCTCGGCGTCACGCACTTCGACCTCGCGAACAATTACGGCGGCACCGTGATGGCACGAGGTGTGGGAACGGGACCACGACGGGACGCCGTACGGGTCGGCCGAGGAGAGCTTCGGCGAGATCATGCGGACGGACCTGGCCCGCTACCGGGACGAGCTGATCATTTCCACCAAGGCCGGCTGGGACATGTGGCCAGGCCCGTACGGCGAGTGGGGATCGCGCAAGTACCTGCTGGCCAGCCTGGACCAGTCGCTGGCCCGGATGGGCCTGGACTATGTCGACATTTTCTACAGTCACCGGTTCGACCCGGACACGCCGCTCGAGGAGACCATGGGCGCGCTGGACACCGCGGTGCGGTCCGGCCGGGCGCTGTATGCCGGGATCTCGTCGTACTCGGCCGAGCAGACCAGTGAGGCCGCGGCGATCCTGCGCTCGATGGGCACGCCGTTGCTGATTCATCAGCCGTCTTACTCGATCTTCAACCGGTGGATCGAGGATGGCCTGCTGGACGTACTCGGTCGCGAGGGTGTCGGCTGCATCGTGTTCTCGGCGCTGGCCCAGGGCCTGCTGACCGGCCGGTACCTGGACGGCGGCATCCCGGCGGGCTCGCGAGCCAGCAAGGGCGGCTCGCTGGACGCCAGCCAGGTCAGCGAGGAGAACCTTGCGCACGTCCGGGCGCTGAACGAGATCGCCAGGTCGCGTGGCCAGTCGATGGCGCAGCTGGCACTGTCCTGGGCGATGCGCGATCAGCGGGTCACCTCCGCCGTTATCGGCGCCAGCAGCGTCGCGCAGCTGGAGGACAACCTCGGCGCGGCCGGGCGGTCGGACTTCAGCAGCGAGGAACTGGCAGCCATCGACGCGCACGCGGTCCAGATCGCAGGCTGACAGCGAGCCTTGCGGCAGACTGGCCGGATGCGAATTACCGTCCGGGTCCGGCCGGGCTCGGTACACCCAGGCGTCGGCGGTGCGATGGACGGCGCGCTGATCGTGCGGGTCACCGCTCGCGCGGCGGACGGCAAAGCGACGGACGCGGCGCTGACGGCCCTGGCCATGGCCTTCGGGGTCCGGCCGCGAGCGGTCACGCTCGTGTCCGGCGCCACGAGCCGCACGAAGATAGTTGACGTCGACGGCGGCGAGCCCGCGGTGCTCGCGCGCCTGCTCGCGGGAGGAGCGTCCGATGATGGCGCCGGCAGCTGACGGGCACCCGGACTACGCCGGGGCGGTCCGGCTGGCCGTCGCCAGGTTCGACGCTGCGACCCCGCGCGAAATCTCCTCGCGCCAGATGTTCCTGGCCGAGCTCGACCGGCTCACCGAGCCCTTCGACCGCGATGCCGACCCCGTGCATGTCACCGGGTCGGCGATCGTGCTGGGCCGCCGTGGCACCGTGCTGCACCTGCACAAGCGACTGGGCATCTGGGTGCAGCCGGGCGGCCACATCGATCCTGGCGAGGCTCCCTGGGATGCGGCAGTCAGGGAGACCAGGGAGGAGACCGGTCTGGCGGTGCGGCATCCGGCTGACGGCCCGGTCCTGATTCACCTGGATGCGCATCCGGCCGGCGAGCACCTGCACCTGGATTTGCGCTACCTGCTGATCGGTGAGGACGCCGATCCGGCTCCGCCGCCGGGGGAGAGCCAGCAGGTGCGCTGGTTCCCGCTGGCCGAGGCGGTCGCGGTCGCCGACGCGGGACTGGCCGACGGGCTCAGCCGCCTGATCGCGGTCGCGGCCGACCTGCGGCCCTGACGTCCATCGAAACGAACCGGCCGGCTTGGCGGCGAGGCAGCCCCGCCGGGAACTGGGCGAGCTGCGGCGCGGGCCGTCAGCCGAAGGTGAAGTCGTAGGCCTGGATGCCAGGCGACGCCTGCAGCATCAGCTTGCCGGTGACGGCCTGGCCCGCCTGGTAGAGGGTGTAGAGCTTGGGCACGCCGGACACGTCGATGGTCTTGAGGTGGTGACCGTTCACGGAGACGGCGAGCGTGCCGTGGCCGCCGAGTACCAGGTAGATGTCCTGGGCCACGAAACTCAGCTCGATCTGCGCGGCCGGGCCGGCCGTCGCCTCCTGCTGGTGGTCGGTCCAGGTCCCCGACCAGCCCATGGCGCCCAGCGGCAGTGTCGCCGGGAAGCTGTAGGCGGCGGCCGCGTCACGCACGAGGTTGGTGCCGGGATCGAGGTACTGCAGGCGCTCGTAGCCGAGGTAGGTTTCCGGGCTCAGCTCCCCGGTCGGCGTCAGGTTCGGGACGTCGGTTGGCGGCGGGAGCGCGAGGTGCGGATGGGCGGCCACAAGTAGCTGGCGGATCATCTGCTCGGTGGTGCCGTACCCGCCCTCGCCGAAAGCAACATGGCGGACATCGCCCTGGGCGTCGATGAGGTAATCAGCGGGCCAGTACTCGTTGTCGTAGGCGGTCCAGGTGGCGTAGGCATTGTCGATGGCGACCGGGTAGCGGACACCCAGATCTGCGGCCTGCGCTCGCACGTTCGACACCACGTGCTCGAAAGCAAACTCGGGCGTGTGCACGCCCACGACGACCAGGCCGTACTTGGCGTACTTGGCGTACCAGGCCTCGATATGCGGCAGCGTCCGCTGGCAATTGATGCAGGAGTAGGTCCAGAAATCGACGAGCACTACCTTGCCGCGCAGGCTGGCGAGCGACACCGGCTTGCCGCCGGAGGTGTTCAGCCAGGTCGTGATGCCGGCGAAGTTCGGTGCCTGCGCCGCAGTTCAGCAGAGTCGTGGCAGTCGGGCTGCACTTGGTCAGGGACGTGTGCGCGACGCCGGTGACCCCGCCCAGTTCCTGGCGGATCTTGGCCGAGCCCTGCAGTGCCGTGCTGTAGCCGGGGACATCGCGCTGCAGGCCGCTCAGCACGTTCGTCGCGATCACCAGCGCCATGACGATCAGCACCGCACCGCCGACCCGGCGCACCCACGGCGCGTTGCGGCGCAGCGCGCTGACCCTTCTCGCCAGCTGACTGCCGGCCACGGCAACCGCCAGCAGCGGCACCGCGGTCCCGACAGCAAAGGCGGCGGTGAGGAACACGGCCGTCGTGCCGACATGGTGGGTGGCGCCGACGACGGTCAGCGCCGCCAGGACCGGGCCGGCGCACGGAACGTACAGCACGCCGAGTGCCAGCCCGACAGCGAACCCGCCCGCCCGGTCGCCTGGCCGTCGGCCGCTGACACGGGAGAACGGGCGTTCGAGCCACTGGCCAAGTTGCGGGATGAGGTAGCCGAGACCCACCGCGATCAGCAGCACGATGCCGATGTCGCGCAGAGTGTCCTGCGGCAGGTGCAGCAGCGACAGCAACTCGGAGCCGACCAGGATGATCAGGCTGAAACTCACCACCAGGCCGGCGATCAGCGACAGCGGTCGGGCCAGGCCGCCGCCATGACCCGCTCGCCGGTCCTGCGCTCGGCGGGCTTGCCCGGCAAGCCGGGCACCGCAGTGCCGCCGCCCGGTGCTGCCCCGGCCGAGCCGGCCGGGCCTGCCGCCGTCGCGCCGGTTTGCCTGGCCGCACCGGTCACCGCCGGGCTGGCCGCCGTGGCGGTGTCAGCCCCGGCTCGCGCTGCGGCCGGGTCGGGCCCGACGGCCGCGCTGCCGGCCAGGATCACCGGCAGTACCGGCAGGATGCACGGCGAGATGCCGGCCAGCAAGCCGGCCACGAGTCCGACAAGCAGAAGCTCGACCATAGTGAGTATTCGTCACTGGTCCGGCGGCGTCTTGGTAGCCGGCGACTCCGGCGACTCCGGCGGCGCCGAGGGCGGCCGCCCGGGCCGGGCCGGCCCGGCTGGCCGGCAAAGACCGGGACCCTGATCGTGAACCTGGTCTCACCGCGCTGGCTTTCGACGGTCGCCGAGCCGCCGTGGGCGGCGATGACGGCTTGCACGATCGACAGGCCGAGGCCGCTGTTGCCGGCCGCGCGGGAACGGGAGCTGTCGCCGCGGACGAACCGTTCGAAGATCGTCGGCAGCAGCTGCGCCGGGATGCCTGGCCCGTTGTCGGTCACCGTCATGACAGCCATCTCCGGCAAGCCGGCCCGGCCGGCTCCGCCCGGTGGCCGGCCAGCCCCGCCTGGTGGCCGGGCAGCCGCAGGCTCGGAATTCTCAGTGCCGAGCGCCACCGTGACGACCGTCCCGGCCGGGGTATGGCGCGCCGCGTTGCTGAGCAGGTTGGCCAGTACCTGATGCAGCCGCAGGTCGTCGCCGCGAACCACGACCGGCTCATCGGGCAGTTCCAGCTGCCACTTGTGATCGCGGGCCGCCACCCTGGCGTCGCTGGCCACGTCGATGACCAGCCTGGTCAGATCGACCGGCTCGCTGGCCAGCGGCCGCCCGGCATCCAGTCGGGCCAGCAACAGCAACTCATCGACCAGCTCGCTCATCCGCGCGGATTCTGACTCGACCCGGCTCAGTGCGTGCGCGATGTCGTCCGGCAGCGGGCCGGGATGGCGCCGGGCCAGCTCGGCGTAGCCCCGGATCGCGGCCAGCGGCGTGCGAAGCTCGTGGCTGGCATCGGCGGCGAAAGTGCGCAGCCGGCTCTCGCTCGCCTCCCGCCTGGCCAGGGCCGACTCCACGTGCCCGAGCATCCGGTTGAAGGCCGCGCCGAGCTGACCGACCTCAGTCCCCGGATTGTCGTCTGGCACCCGCTCCGGCAGCTTCACCTCGCCGCTGGACAGGGGCAGCTGGGTCACCCTGGTCGCCGTGGCGGCCACCCGCCGCAGCGGGCGGAGCGAGACCCGGACCCAGGCGGTGCCGATCACGCCGGTGATCAGCAAGGCGGCCAGGAACACCGCGAGCTCGGCCTCGGCGACCGCGCGCAGTGTGTCACTGACGCTGGACAGCGGCAGGCCGGTCACGATGGCCCCGCCGTCTCCGGGCGCGGCCGTCATCTGGTAGCTGCCGTACGACGCCAGGTGCACGGTGACGGGGTTGGCGTTCACCGGAATCCGGGCGATCTGGCTCCGGTCCGCCGCGTTGAGCTGACACATGTCGGCCTTGCCGGCGAGGTAGGGGTCGTTTACCTTTCCGTCGTGCGTAATCATGGCGCTGAAGGCTGCATTGGCCTGCAGTTGCGAGCACTGTTTGGGTCCGTACGGCTGCCCGCCCGCTCCGCCGGGTCCGGGCGGCGGGCCCTGGTCGTGCACGCAGTCGCCGTACCGGTTGCTGGCGGTGGCGAGCTCGGCGTCGAGCTGGTTGAGCAGGACCGAGTGCAGGTGGGTGTAGGTCACCACGCCGACGGTGGCGCATGCCAGCGCGAGCAGGCCGACCAGCCCGGCGATCAGCCGTGCCCGCAGCGACCGCGCAGCCAGCCACTGCACGACTCCGACCGGGCGCGTCCCGCCAGAACCCGGGCCGGCCGGAGCAGGTGCCGGACCGGGAGCAGCTGACCTGTGCTGATCCATGTCAGGCCGGCGGCTTCAGCACGTACCCGACGCCGCGGACCGTGTGAATCAGCGGCTCGCGGCCAGTGTCGATCTTCTTGCGCAGGTAGCTGATGTACAGCTCGACGACGTGGGCCTGCCCGCCGAAGTCGTAATTCCACACCCGGTCCAGGATCTGCGCCTTCGACAGCACCCGGCGGGGGTTGCGCATCATGAACCGGAGCAGCTCGAACTCGGTCGCGGTCAGCTCGATCAGGTCACCGTCGCGGCGGACCTCTCGCGCATCCTCGTCCATGGTCAGGTCGGCGACGATCAGCTCGGTGCCGGTGCTGGCCCTGGTGATCCCGGCCCGGCGCAGCAGCCCGCGCAGCCGGGCGATCACCTCCTCCAGGCTGAACGGCTTGGTGACGTAGTCATCGCCGCCGGCAGTGATGCCATTGACCCGGTCCTGCACTGAGTCCCGGGCGGTCAGGAACAGCACGCACACGTGCGGCAGCACCGAGCGCACCCGGCGCAGGACTTCCAGTCCGTCGAAGTCGGGCAGCATGATGTCCAGGACGACCGCGTCCGGCTGGAACTCGCGGGCCGTGCGCACCGCGCTGGCGCCATCTTCGGCTGTCCTGATCTCCCAGCCCTCATACCGCAGCACGCTCGCCAGCAACTCGGCCAGGCTGGGCTCGTCGTCGACCACCAGGACCCGCACCGGGCTGCCGTCGGCCCGGCGCAAGCCGGTGTCGGCCGCCTGCGGCGCGGATGGGGTGGGTTCCATAGCCGTCATCATGTCCCCAGCCTGACGCCCCGTGCTCGCACTGTTCTCTGAGTTTCTTCTGAATCTGCTCTGGATCGGTCCGTCGTACCTGGTCAGGGCCGCTCGTCGCGGGATTCCAGAGCGAGCGCCAGGGCCGGGCAGTTGGTCACCGCGCGCCGGGCCGCCCGTCGCAGCGACAGGGGTACCCGGCCGGCGGCGATGATCGGGTAGCCCCATTCGTCGGGTTCGACGAGCTCCGGCAGCAGTTCCGCGCACAGGCCATGGCCAGCGCAGGCGACGGGATTGACCCGCAGTACCTGGTCGTGCTCGGGCATCGTCATCTCCAGTCCGACTCGCTGCGCGCCCCCGCCGCCAGCGGCAGGAACGGATCATGCCGCGTCGCGGTGCACCGGCCGCGGCCGTGCTCGTCGATCTCTGCCGCGAACACCCGCAGCGCGCTGGCCACGAACCGCACGGTTCCGTCCGGGTGGTGACAGGCACCGCGCCCGCTGACCAGCCCGGACCAGCGGCGCAGGTTGTCCAGCTGCGGGCCGGCCGGACCCGGCCTGGCCAGCCCGGCCAGGGCGGTCGCGATGGCGGGCAGCCCATTCAGGCAGGGGCCGCACTGGCCGGCTGATTCCAGGGCCAGGGAACGTGCCACGTTCGCCGTCTCGGCCAGCCCGCAGTACGCGGCCGGAAGCGCGATCAGCACCCCGGCTCCCGCGATCGACCCGGCCGGGCGCAGGTCGGCGTTGGACAGCGTGAGGCCGCGGGCCTGCCGGGCGCTGAGCCAGCCGCCGTGGTAGCCGCCGGACAAGACGGCCTGCACGTCTTCATCGAGCCGGAGCAGCCTGGCCAGCGGCGTCCCCAGCGCGGCCTCGGTGATCCGGGCCCGGCCGTCCGTGCCTCGGACCGTGCACAGCATCGAACCGGGCTCCGCGGCCGTGCCCACGCTGGCGAACCACTCAGCTCCGTGCCGCGCGATCAGGGCCAGGTGGGCGAGTGTCTCGACGTTTTGCACCAGCGTCGGCCGGCCGCCCACGCCGCGCTCGAAGACCCTGTACTTCTGGAAGGCCGGGCGAGCCGCGCCGCCGTTGATCCGCGACACCAGGGCGGTCTCCTCGCCCGCCAGGAACCGGGGCGGAGCCTGCACCAGGCGCACCCCGATCCGGTCAGTGCCGGCCTCCCGCCGCTGCGCGAGGGCGGCCTGCACCGGGCCGGCCGGATCCGGCCCGTCGCCGGCCGCGTGCAGGTAGAGATAGGCGGTGTCGGCGCCGACGGCCTCGGCGGCCAGCAGCAGCCCGTCCAGGACCAGGTGCGGCGCGAACCACAGCAGCGCCGCGTCCTTGCTGCTGGCCGGCTCGCCCTCGGCGCCGTTGCCCGCGACGACGGGAACGGCGGCGGAGCTCGCCACGGCCGTCAGCTTCCGGGCCACCGGAAAGGCTGCCCCGCCCCGGCCTGTCAGCCCGGCTGCCTCGGCCTGCGCGGTCAGCATGGCGCCGCGATAGCGGGGCAGCCCGTGCCAGCGCAGGTGCGCCTGCAGGTCCGGGCCTGCTTGCAGTGCCGGGATCGCGGGCAGCAGCCTGGGCAATCCGGCTTCACCGGCCGGGGCGGCGTGCCCCGGATGCGGCCGGCTCGGCGTCAGCAGCGCCGGCCTCACCGCGCACCGGTCCCGGTCAGCTCGCGGGGATGGCGCCGCTCGGTCTCGGCCAGCACGGCCGCGGCGCGCTGCTGTCCGCGCGGCGCCATGGCCGCGGTCACGATCCGCAGGCATGCGGCGCCTGCCACGGCGGCGATGCAGATCACGGTCAGGATGAGCAGCCAGCCGCTGCGCAGGTCGTTGCTTGACCCGACACTGTGCACGACCGCGACCGGCCAGCTGGCATAGGCGAGCCAGTGCACGGCCCGCCAGCTGCGGCGGCCGATCCGCGCCCTGGCCAGGCTGGTGACGATCAGCGCGATCATGACGTCCAGCGCGACGGCGCCGAGCCCGATCCACAGCGGCTTATAGGGCGAGGCAAACGGGATGACCGACGCGGCGAGCCCGATCGTCACATAGGGATCGGCGATGGCGGTCAGCACGTGGATCAGGGTGAACGTCACGGCCAGCAGGGACGCGCTGCGGTGCAGGCTGGTGGTCGCGAACCGGGGCAGGGCGGAGCCGGCGCTGCCGGGTCACCATGATGCCGAGCACCATCACGATGGTCAGCAGCACCAGCGCCACCACGCCGGTGGCGCGGCTGGCATACCACAGCGCGGTGCTGGAGATGATCCCCACTGTCTGCCTCCTGCTGACCGAGCGGCCGGCTGGCCGCAGCGTTCTTACCTGCAGCATCGGATGCGTACTGATGCAGGGGATCTGAAGAGTCTCTGCGCGCTCTCTGAAGCCAGCGGCGACGACGGAGGTTTGCCGACCGGCCGGGCGGCCTCCTATAGTGAGGCCAGCGCGCACCAGGGCGCCTCTCGTCCGCGGCAAGTACCGAGTACACCTGGACCCCTTTTTGATTGCGTCGCCATGCGCGGTTACCTGTCGCACCCGGCCGCAGCGGACCCGGGTGACGATGGAGAGCTCATGGAAGACAGCAAGCTGCCCGCCAGCGCCGATCTCGGCCAGCTGCGGGCCCAGGCCAAGGAACTCAAGCGCGCCTACGCGGGCGGCAATCCCGCTGCCCAGGAGCGGGTCAAGTCGGTCCGCCCGGCGGCCGGGCCGGACATCCCGCTGCGCGAAGCCCAGCTGGTCATCGCACGTGAGCAGGGCTTTGACAGCTGGCGGGAACTGGCAGCCGCGGCGATCACGCAGCAGACCGGCGGCCGGGACCTGAACCGCTGGTTCGGCGTGGAGCTGAACAACGGCACCTGGGACCTGATCGACAACGGGCTATCCGAGCAGAGCCCGCTGGCCGAGCGCGAGCAGGCTCTGTACGCGGCGTACGCCGCGACCTACCACTGGATGCAGGCGGGGACCGTGGCCAACCACGGCCGCGGCGAGCACCTCATCGCCACGGTGGCCGTCGCGACCGGGCTGCCAGAGCTCGCCAGCCGGCACGCCGACCGGTACGCCGAGCTCATCGAGGCGCACCCGGCTGCCTTCGAGGACTGGGACCGGGCCTTTGCCGCCGAGGCGCTGGCCAGGGTCGCCTCCCGGCGGGGGAGTGCCGACGCCGGGAAGCTCAGGGCCGAGGCGCAGCTGCTGGCGGAGTCTGTCAGCGACCCGGAAGATCGCCGGATCTGCCTGGAGCGACTGGCCGCGCCGCCCTGGTAGCCGGCCTCAGCTGGTGCGTCGCCGGATGCCCGGCGGCGCACCGGGCTTGACGCAGGCCGGCCCCTCGATCCACAGTGACCGGGGAGTGTGACGTCGGCATCGGGAGGCAATTCGTGACCGGGTATGAGGAGATTCTGTACGAGGTTGAGGACCCAGTCGCGACCATCACGCTCAACCGGCCGCAGGTGCTGAACGCCTGGACCGACCGGATGGCCTACGAGGTACGCCACGCGGTCGCGGCCGCCGAGGCCGACCCGCGGGTTGTCGGCATCGTGCTGACCGGCGCCGGCCGCGGCTTCTGCGCCGGCGCGGACATGAAGAAGCTGTCCGCGCTCACTGCGGGCGACCGCAGCGTGGCGGCGATGGCCGACGACCTGGCCGCCGACCCGGGCGACCCGTCCTACGGCGATGACCTGCACCTGGGCACCTACACCTACCTGATGTCGGTGCCCAAGCCGGTGATCGCCGCGATCAACGGGCCGGTCGCGGGCATGGGCGTGCCCATCGTGCTGGCCTGCGATCTGCGTTTCATGGCCGAGGACGCCGTCCTGATGACGGCCTTCGCGCAGCGCGGGCTGATCGCCGAGTGGGGCATCAGCTGGCTGCTGCCGCGGCTGACAGGTACCGCAGTCGCGCTTGACCTGCTCTTTTCCTCCCGCAAGGTCAGCGGTACCGAGGCCGCGGCGCTGCGGGTGGTCAACGCGGCGCTGCCGCGCGAGGATGTCCTGCCGCACGCCCAGCAGTACGTCCGCGATCTGGCGGCGACCTCGTCACCGGCCTCGATGGCCGTCATGAAGCGGCAGGTCTACCAGCAGCTGCACGCTGGGCTGCTCGCGGCCGAGCGCGAGGCCAGCCAGCTGATGGTCGAGAGCTTCAGCCGCCCGGATTTCCGCGAGGGCGTCACCTCGTTCACCGAGCGCCGCGCGCCGGTGTTCGAGCGGCTCGCCCGCGAGCACGCCGGATCCTGACCCGGCAGCCGGCTGAACCGGGCCTGCCGGTGCCGTGCTGGCTGCGGTCGATGACGTGCACCTGCTGCGGCACTGCCGACTCCTTGCGCTCCCAGTCCTCGATGGTGCGGAGCACGGCCTCGGTGTAGAGCCGCAGATGCTGCCGGTACACGTCGTTGAAGGTACGCAGGTACGCCATCTCGCCCTGCACGGCGCGCCGCTCATGCTCAGACGGGACGGGCAGCGGATCGGCGTTCATGGCGGCGACGGCGGCCTGGCGGGCCTTGGTCCTGGCCTCCTGCAGCAGCATGTCGCCGTGCTGCCGGGCCTGCGCGATGATCTCGTCGCGGCGGGCCCGTGCCTCCTCGGTGAGACGGCCGCTGTAGGCCTGCGCGTCGGCGACGTACCGGTCGGCGGTCAGCTGGGCGCTGGACAGTATCCGCACGGCGTGCACGTGCGCGTCGTCAGCGCCGAAGATGATGGCGTCGTTGCCGTTCTCCCGGCCCAGAATCCGGCGGCGCAGCCGCTGCACTTCCTGCCACAGTGATGATCGCTCGTTGATGAGCCGGACGAGCTCGGCCTGGACCTCGGTGAGGAAGGCACGGACGTGCTCTTCGTCGTAGCCGTGCCGCCCCCAGCGGGTCAGCGGGAACGACACCGCCTGCAGCCGGTCGGGGGTGAGCCGCTCCTGCTCGTCGTACCAGGCAAAGCTTGTGGTCATCTCTCACTCCAGCCGAAGTCCTCGACATGAATCTGCGCGGCCGGCATTCCGGCGGCGGCGAGCATCGCGGCAGCGTCCCGGACCAGGTCGGTCGGGCCGGCCAGGTAGGCGTCGCGGCCAGCCCAGGTCCCGCACCGGGCCACGACGTCGGGAATAGTGCCGACCTGGCCGGCGAACTGGCTGTCGGCGGACTCGGCGGCCGGGGTGACAGTGAACCAGGAGTGCTCGGCCGCTAGCTTCTCCAGCCGGGTGAGGTCATACAGGCCATCCGGCGTGCGGGCCCCGAAGACCAAATGCACCTTCGGCGGCTGCCGGCCTGCCGCGATCTGCTCGAGGATCGCCTTGAGCGGCGCCAGCCCGGTGCTGCCGGCGACCAGCAGGATGTCACGGCCCGAGGCGGTATCCAGTGCGAGCGCGCCGGCCAGGCGGTCCCAGTCGCAGTTCGTCCCCGGTCGCCGTCGCCGTCGTGAGCGCCATGCTGACGGGCCCTCCGTCGACGAGCCGGATGTGAAAGTCGACGGTGCCGTCATCGCGCGGAGCGTTCGCCATGGAGTAGTAGCGCCACAGCCGCGGCCGCCGGGGTGACTCGATCGCAGCGGACTGACCCGGGCGGTAATCCAGCCGGGGCCGGGTCTGCACGGTCAGCGAGGTGATGTCGAAGGCCATCCGCTCGCAGGCGACGACCCGGCCGCTCCAGTAGGCCGGGCGGACTTGCTCGTCGGCCCGCGCCGCGGCTGTCATCACGCCGGCCACCAGCTGGTAGGCAGCCCGCCAGTCGTCCTCGAGTCCGGTATCCCAGGCATCGCCGCTGAAATGCGCGAAAGTAGCCAGCAGGCTGGCACCCACAGCGTCGTAGTGCGCCGCCAGCGTGCCGAACTTGCGGTGACCGCGGCCGAGATCCTGAAGGAACGCGGTCAGCTCGTCGATGCTGTCGACGCTGGCGACGATCCGGGCCAGCGCGTCGACCAGATGCGCGCGCTGAGCGTGCATGGAGATCGGGAACATGAGACGGGTTTCCGGATGCTTGAGGAACAGGTCCGAGTAGAAGTGCAGCGGAACTTCGTCGCCGTGCATGGCAATGCGGGCAAAGCTTGCTTTCAGCCGGGCGATATCCACCCGAGCCGCCTTTCCTGTCCTCTGGTGCGGGGCTCCGGCGCGCTGGCCAGACCGCCCCCCGCGGCCTGCTGAGCTAGCTCTCCCGCAGGCAGGGCACCGGCAGGCCGGGCAGGTCATCGGTTCAGCACGTCGTCGCGAACCGATTGCGCGACCAGGCTGGCGGCGTCGATGTCGGTGTCGCTGACCCCTGCCTCGCGCAGTGCCGCCGCCAGCAGAGTGATCACGCGGTCGAAGTGCTCGTCGGTCAGCCCGGGCAGCCCGGCGTGAGCTGACCGCAGGTCGCGGCCGGAGTAGCTACCAGGGCCGCCGAAGGCCAGGGTCAGGAACCCGGCCAGCATCCGGGCCTGGCGGTCCAGGTCCACCGGCGCGAACAAGTAGGCGAGCACGTCATCGGTGAGCGTCTTGGCGCAGAAGCTCGCGGTCACTGCCTGCAGCCCGTCCTGACCGCCGAGGCGGTCATACAGCGTCATCTCGGTCTTCATGCGGCGACCGTAGCCCGGCCCTGGTTACCGGGGCCTTACCTGAGTGTGACCGCTAACGGCGCAGGTCTTCCGCAGACCGGCTGCACCGGTCTGATGGTCAGTGACACTCTTTGCTGGCCCGTCGCGGCCTTCGGGTCGCCGGTCAACGCCTTCGGCCGGCCGTCACACCGGTGTCATGGACCAGTCACAGGCGCGCCGGTACGGTAGCCCAGCCGGCGTGGAGACAAGGAGGCTCGGTTGCGCTTCGGAGTCCTGGGCCCGTTATCTGTCGAGGCCGATGACGGCGTCCCGGTGATCCTGCCGCGCCCCTCGCAGCGCGCCACGCTGGCGGTGCTGTTGCTGCTGGCCCCCGGCCCGGTGCCGGGGCCGCAGCTGATCGACGCGCTCTGGGGCGAGGATGCGCCGGACGGCGCCGGTGCCGCGCTCCGGGTCAGGATCAGCGAGGTGCGGCGCGCGCTGGCCGGGCGTTCTGGCATCCAGACTCTGCCGGCGGGCTACCGGATCCTGGCCGGCCCGGGCGAGGTCGATGCCGAGGTCTTCGGCACGCTGGCGACCCGCGGCCGGCAGGCGCTCGACGACGGACGGCCGCGGGAGGCGGCCGCCTGCCTGACGCAGGCGTGCGCGCTGTGGCGCGACCCGCCGCTGGCCGACGTGCCCGACACGCCGCCGCTGCGCGCGGCTGCGAGTGCCTTGCTGGAGCGACGGCGCGACGTCCGGGAGTGGCTGGTGGACGCGCGCCTGACCCTGGGCCATCACTACGAGCTGCTCAGCCAGATACGCGCATCGGTCGCGGCCGAGCCGCTGGCAGAGCACCAGTACGTGCAGCTGATGCTCGCCCTGTACCGGTGCGGCCACAAGACAGCCGCTCTCGACGCGTACGCCCGGCTGCGCGAGATGACCGCACGCGAGTTCGGCCTCGATCCCGGACCGGAAGCTCAGGAGATGCTGCGGCGGATCCTGGCCGATACCGAGGACCTCCAGTTCACGCCGCGGCTGCTGACCGGCTCCTGGCAGGCGGGAGCTAGCCGCGGTGCCTGATCTGGCTGAACGGGACATCACGGTCGACCCGGATCTCACCCGGCAGGCCGAGCACCTTCTCGGCCAGGATGTTCTTCTGGATCTCGTCGGTACCGCCGGCAATGGACTGGCCGGGAACCGACATCAGGACCTCGGCGATCACGCCGCCGAGTGGCGAGTCGGGCCCGGTCACCAGGGCGCTCGCGCCGGCGATCATGGCGTGCACCGCCGCCGACTCGCGGGCGATGGTGCTGGCGGCCAGCTTGCCGATGGAACCCTCGGCACCGGGTCGCGCGCCGAGGGCACGGGCGGCCCTGGCCCGCTCGGCGGTCCAGGTGCTGACCCGCTGCAGTGTCAGCAGCCGGGCGATGGCCTGGCGGATCACCGGGTCGTCACTGACGCCGGCCGCACGGGCGTGCTCGATGACCAGGTCAGGACGCCCGGCCCGTTGCGGGTACCAGGAGTAAGTGGCGAAATGGTCGTCCGCTTCGGCCCGGGCTTCGTCCAGCGCGCGGCCGGCGGTGGCCGCGTAGCCGGGGCGCTGCAGGGACGCGAACCGGCGCTCATAGGCGAGCGTGGTCAGCGCCGCCTTCCAGCCCTGGCCGACCTCGCCGATGACGTTGTCCCGCGGGATCCGCGCTTCGGTCAGGAATACCTCGTTGAAAGACGAGTGAAAGTTCATCTGGCGTAGCTGCCGGACCTCCACGCCCGGCTGTTTCATCGGCAGCGCAAAGTAGGTGATGCCCTGGTGCTTGGGCACGTCGCGGTCGGTGCGGGCCAGCAGCATGCCCATGTCGGCATGGTGGGCGCTGGTATTCCAGACCTTCTGGCCGTTGATCACCCATTCGTCGCCGTCCAGGACGGCCGAGGTGGACAGTCCGGCCAGGTCGGAGCCAGCCCCGGGCTCGCTGAACAGCTGGCACCAGGTCTGCTCGCCGGTCAGGATCGGCGCCAGCAGCCGGTCCCTGAGCTCGTCGCTGCCGTGCGCGAGGATTGTCGGCGCGGCCAGCCAGGTGCCGCTGCCGACCGGCAGGCCCACCGCTCCGAGCCGGATCAGCTCGCTGCCCGCCAGCTCGTCGGCCCAGGCGGGAAGTCCGCGACCATGCCATCGCGGCGGCCAGCTCGGCACCGCCCAGCCCGATTCGAGCAGGAGCTGACGCCACTCCCGCAGCGGCAGCCGCGGATCCCAGTTCTGCTGCACCCAGCTGGTGAGGTCAGCCCGGACTTGCTCCGCGCTCGCGGTCTGCGGCGGTGTCATAGCGTGTCCGCGACCTCGTCGAGGAAATCGCGCACCTCGAGGTCGAAGAGCTCCGGCTTATCGATGTTCGGCGCGTGCCCGGCACCAGGAATCACGACCTTCCTGGCCACCGGGATCTTGGCCGTCATGTAGTCGGCGGCGGCCAGGAAATGCGCGTCGTCGGCGCCGACCACCACCAGCGCCGGAGCCAGGATCTGCGGAAGACCGTTGAGCACGTGCGCATCGTGCTGCGTCAGCGTGCCGCGAGCGGCCAGGATCAGGCCGTCGACGTCCCGGTGGCCGGCGGTGTGCAACTCAGCGCTCGCGCCCAGCGCCGCGAGCCCCTGCTCGGCCAGCCGCGTCGCGGTGCCCTCGGCCCGCCGGTTCCAGCCCTCGCGGGCTTCGTCGTTGCGGAAGCCGGGCCCGGTGTCGATGAGTACCAGGCCCGCCACCCGGCCGGGAAAGGTGAGCGCGAAGTCCAGCGACAGGTACCCGCCGAGTGAGTGGCCGCCCAGCACTGCCCGCTCGTGACCGAGTTCGTCGAGCAGCGCGGCCATGTCCGACAGCGCAGCCGCGGCGCTGTAGCAGCCAGGGTCGGCCGGGCTCTCGCTGCCGCCGTGGCCGCGGATATCCCAGGTCACTACCTCGTTCCCGGCCCCCAGGGCGGCCAGGTTCTGGCTGAACATGGCCGAGGTAGCGCCATACCCGTGCGTGAGCAGCAGCGGCATGCCCGCGCCGCTGACGTCGTACCTGATCGACCCGCCGGGCCGGTCCAGAACTGGCATGCCGTGCCCGCCTTCCTACCTGGCCGAGAAGTTCGCGGTCCGGCGGTCCCTGACCGCGGCCAGGCCCTCGCGCCAGTCCTCGGTCTGCATCAGCCGTTCCTGCTCGGCGCGCTCCCTGGCCAGCACCTCGCGTGCCCGGCCGGCGAGCCCGGCCCGCATGGTGGCGCGGATCGACTGGATGGCCAGCGGAGCCGACGCGGCGATCGCAGCGGCCAGCGCATGTGCCTGCTGCCGGGCCTGGCCGGGGGCAGCGAGCTGATCGGCCAGCCCGAGCGCGTGCGCTTCCTCGCCGCCGACCCGGCGCCCGGTGTAGAGCAGGTCCAGCGCTTTCTGCTGGCCGACGGCCGCCGGCAGGGTGATGCTGAGCGCGAATCCCTGATGGATGCCGATCAGGGCGAAGTTCGCCGCGAACCGCGCCTCGGGGGCGGCGACCCGGAAATCTGCGGCCATGGCCACGCCGAGACCGCCGCCGACCGCCGCGCCCTGGACAGCGGCCACGATCGGCAGTGGCTGCTCGAACAGCCGGATCGCGTGGTCATACAGGTGCGGCCCGCCGGGCGAGCCGATCGCACCGTCGACGCTGAAATCCGCACCCGCGCAGAACACCTTGCCGGCGCTGCACAAGACGATGGCCCGGCACTGACCGCCGGCCGCGAGCTCGTCGCAGGCGTCAGCGATCTGGCCGATCAGGCCGACCGAGAAGTGATTAGCCGGCGGGCGATTGAACTCCAGCGTCGCGACATGGTCGTCGCCCAGTTCGACGGTCAGTTCCGGGGCCTGGGCAGTCCCGGCCCGGTCAGCATCGGTCATCCGGCTGGCCTGGCCAGCAGCGCAGTTCGGTCCATTTCGACATCGTAGGGCTAGCGGCGGCGATCGTCTCGGCCCGGCAGGCCGGCAACGTTCCCCATCACGAGCCGCCCGAGGTCACCGTGCCTGACCCGGAGCCGGCACCTGGCGCTGACGAGCTCTTCAGCCCGGAGCCGGATGTTGCCGAACCCGAACCTGACGATCCGGTCGCAGCCTTCGAGCCGCCGCTGCCCGCCGAGGCGCCGGTGCCCGAGGCCGAGCTGCCGGACGTGCTGGTGCCCTGCGCCGACTGGTGCGCGGCCGAGGCGCTGGCCGGCAAGGTAGCGGCGACGCCGGCCGCGGCGAGCACGCTGGCAAGGCCTGCCGCGGCGGTGACGGCACGAAGCCGCTTCCGGCTCCGGTCCCTGGCGGCCGCGAGCTCGCCCCTGCTGCCGGACTGCGGGTGCTGATTCATGACAGCCACACTGCGTTCATGACTGCCACACTGCCCGGCCAGGTTCTGAATGGCCTCTGCCGGCGCTGGAAGACCGGTCAGAGCCGCCGCCGGCCCGAAAACCTGGTGCTTGCGGCCGTGACCAGCAGGTACTCTCGACCCTCATGCGTGCCCTGCCTGTACCCGAGCCTGGCACGCCCAAAATCGGGTCCCCGTGGCAGTTCCTGAGCTGGCTGGTCACCCAGCAGAGGTCGAGCATGGCGCTGGCCGTGCTGTGGGGCTGCACCTGGATGGTCGCCCAGTCCATCGTCCCGGCCGTCATCGGCGCCGCCGTCGATGCGCTGATCTCCCGGCAGACGCACGAGTTCACCGTCGAGTGCGCGATCGTGCTGGGTCTCGGCATTCTCACGGCGGCGAGCGGGGTACTGCGGCACCGGTGCGTTGTCGGCAATTTCCTCGACGCGGCCTACCGGACCATCCAGCTGGTCACTGACCAGGTCTCCCGGCTCGGCGAGACGATGGTCCGGCTGGTCAGCACCGGGGAGATCGTCAGCGTGGCGGCGAGCGATGTCGCTGACATCGGGCAGGTCATCGACATGAGCGGCCGCGGCAGCGGCGCGATCGCCGCACTGATCTCCACTGCGCTGATCATGCTGTCCCGCTCGGTGCTGCTCGGCCTGATCGTGCTGATCGGCGCCCCGGCCATGACGGCGCTCGTCGGTCTGGTGCTGCGGCCGCTGCACCGGCGGCAGGAGGCCTACCGGGCGCAGCAGGGCGAGCTGGCAGCGCGGGCGGCCGACATCGTCGGCGGCCTGCGGGTACTGCGCGGCATCGGCGGCGAGGACGCCTTCGCGGCCCGCTACCAGGCTGAATCCCAGCAACTGCGGCGGACCGGCGTGCACGTGGCCAGGACCGAGTCGTACCTGTTCGGGGCGGAGGTGCTGCTGCCGGGCATGTTCGTGACGACCGCGACGTGGCTGGCCGCGCACTATGCCCTGCACCGCGCGATCATGCCCGGCCAGCTGGTGACGTTCTACCTGTTCGCCGCGTTCCTGCAGCTGCCGCTGGCGACGCTGACCGAGATGGCGGACAAGCTCGTCCGCGGCTACGTGGCCGCCGGCCGGGTGACCCGGATCCTGAGCCTGCAGCCCGACGTGACCGGCCCGCAGTTGCCGCAGCCCGAGCCGCCGGCAGGCGTCAGCCTGCACGATCCTGAATCCGGCCTGACCGCGATGGCAGGCGAGTTCCTCGGCGTCGCCGCGGGCAGTACCGACGAGGCCGTGGCACTGGCTGACCGGCTGGGCTGGTACGGCCGGCCAGCTGGCCGCAGCCCGCTGCTCGGCGGCACCGCGCTCAGTGACCTGCCGGTCAGCGTTGTGCGCGACCGCATCCTGGTCGCGTCGAATGATGCGCAGCTGTTCGGCGGTCAGGTCCGCGAGTCGGTCGGGGGGCTCACTCAGCCCGAAGCCGACGAGAGCGAGCTGATGGCGGCGATCACCACGGCGTCGGCGCTTGACGTGCTCGATGCCATCCCCGGAGGTACCCGCGGCAGGCTGGCCGGCCGCGGCAGCTCGCTGTCGGGCGGCCAGGCCCAGCGGCTCCGGCTGGCCAGGGCCCTGGTCGCCGACCCGGAGATCCTGGTGCTGGTCGAGCCGACGAGCGCGGTGGACGCGCATACCGAGGCCAGGATCGCCGCTAACCTGCGGGCCTACCGGACCGGCCGGACCACGATCGTGCTGACGACCAGCCCGCTGCTGCTGGACTCGGCTGACCGGGTCGCTTTCGTCAGCGACGGCCGGGTCAGCGCGGCCGGACTGCACCGCGATCTGCTGACCGACAATGCCGCCTACGCCGATGTCGTGACCCGAGGGGAAGACGAGTGACCAGCGACGTAGCGGCCGGCCAGATTTTGCCCGTGGCTGACGGGCGGCAGGTCCGCGGTTACGTGCGCCGGGTCGCGGCCGGCCACCGGCGCGAGCTGCTGGTCGTCACCGGCCTCTACGGTGCCGCGACGGCAGCCGGCCTGGTCGCGCCGCGGATGCTCGGCGACATCGTCAACGACGTCACCGGTCGGGCCTCAGGCGGTCAGATTGACCTGCTCGCGGTGATCATCGCTGCCTCGCTCGTGCTGCAAGCGGGCCTGATCAGGTTCGGCGCGCTGGCGGCTGCCCGGTTCGGCGAGGGGCTGCTGGCCCGGTTGCGCGAGGACTTCATCGGCCGGGTGCTCGCCCTGCCGCTGTCGGCGGTGGAGCGAGCCGGCAGCGGCGACCTGCTGACCCGGTCCTCGCGGGACGTGTCGGCCCTGAGCCAGAGCGCCCGGTTCGCGCTGTCGGCGACGCTCACGGCCGCCCTGTCGGTCGTGCTGACGCTGGCCGCCATCGCGCTGGACAGCCCGCTGCTGCTGCTGCCCTGCCTGATCGTCGTGCCGCCGGTCTGGCTGGGCTCGCGCTGGTACCTGCGCCGCGCCACGGCCGGGTACCTGCGGGAGAACGCGGCCTGGGCGCAGCTGATCGACAGCCTGAGCGAGACGACCGAGGGTGCCCGCACGGTCGAGGCAATGCGGCTGGCCAGATCCCGCCGCCGCCGGGCTGATGCCGACATGGCGGGCAGCTATGCGGCCGAGCGCTACACGCTCCGGCTGCGCTCGCTGTTCTTCCCGGTCGCCGAGGCCTCCTACGTGCTGCCGCTGGCCGGCACGCTGGTCTTCGGCGGCTACGCCTACCTGCGCGGCTGGGTGTCGATCGGCCAGGTCACGGCCGCGGCCCTGTATGCGCGGGCGCTGGTCTCCCCGCTGGACCAGCTGATCTCCTGGCTGGATCAGCTGCAGGTCGGCGCTGCCTCGCTGGCTCGCCTGCTGGGCATTGACCAGGTGCCGCCGGACCGTGAGCCGGATGGCTGCGTGCCAGCCGGCCGGGAGCTGGCGGCGTCGGCCGTCTCGCATTCCTACCAGCTCGGCCGTGAGGTGCTCAGCGAGGTTTCGATGTCGGCGGCGCAGGGCGAGCGGATCGCGATCGTGGGACCGAGCGGCGCGGGCAAATCGACGCTCGGCAAGTTGCTGGCCGGCATCATGGCTCCCACGGGCGGCCGGGTCACCGTCGGCGGAGCGGAGCTGACCGGGTTGCCGCTGCCGGAGCTGCGCTGCGAGGTCGCCCTGGTCACCCAGGAACACCACATCTTCCGCGGCACATTGCGGGAGAACCTGACGCTAGCCCGGCACGACGCTACCGACGACCAGGTGCGTGCCGCGCTGGCCGCAGTTGAGGCACTCAGCTGGGCGCAGGCCCTGCCGGACGGGCTCGGCTGCGTGGTGGGCTCTGGCGGGGTGAAGCTGAGCCCGGCTCAGGCCCAGCAAGTAGCGCTGGCCCGGCTGATCCTGGCTGACCCGCACACGCTGATCCTGGACGAGGCGACCTCGCTGCTGGATCCGCGTTCGGCCCGCAGGCTGGAGAGGTCGATGGCCGCGGTGCTCGAGGGCCGGACGGTGGTGGCCATCGCCCACCGGCTGCACGCCGGGCACGACGCCGACCGGGTCATCGTCATGGAAGACGGGCAGATCCGCGAGACCGGCTCGCACCAGGACCTGGTCGCGCCGGCGGCGCCTATGCGGCGTTGTGGCGGTCCTGGCACGGCGGGCCGCGGCGGGCCGCGGCGGACGAGGCTGGCGCCGTGCCCGGCCCGCGTGGACCGGGCAGCCGGAGCCGGCCGGCCGGTGAATTGCGGCCGGGCGTTATCCACAGTTTCTGTGGACGCAGCTGTGCACGGCGCAGTGGAAAGCAGACATGCACAGGGGATAAACAACAGATGTCCTGTGGACGGCTAAAGAATCTTGAAGATCTCGCGGAAAAGCCTTGTGCGGCGTACTCAATTGGCAGTAGAAATCTCTCACCGCTGAAGACGGGATCCGCCTCCGGGGCAACCTGGGGAACGTCAGAAGGGCCGGGAGACTGGCGCGGATGACGGGAATCTGACACCGGCGGCCGCCACGCAGCACAAGGCACCCGAGCAATCGGGAGGCCAGGCGGCGAGGCAAAGGCGAGGCCCCTCCATCTCATACATGGAGGGGCCTCGTCGCTTTGCCGCGGTCATTCCCGCGACCGCGTCGTGCGAAACAAAGACTGGCCGCGGGCAAACCACGTTCCCTGCCATTAAATGGCAGCAATCTAGGGCGGTTGCCGTCTGCCGGCGGATTGCCCCGCGTGTTATGCGCGTGATCTGGCCGTTACGGTGCGAGACTTGCGAGTGACGTTCCGTGCATTATTTCGTGGCCGCCGGGCTTGGCCGCGATTCCGGCGCCGGCAGGCCGCATGCTGCTTGACCTGCTGTGGTGCCGGTGTGTTTGCGTGCGCGGGGCGGACACCGCAGCAGACGGGTGCAGGGAGCCGGGAAGTGCGACCAGCTGGACGTTCGGCACTGACGCCGGTGCCGTGTCCGGCAGCACGGGGGAAGGCCGCCGCCGGGGAAGCGCGCCTGTCCGCGTTATCGCGGCCGGGGCGGGGGGACGGGTGAGCGTCAGCGTGGGACCTGGCGATCGCCGGCTTATGAGCCGGTGGCCGAACCAGGGCGGCCCGGCGCGGCCGGGCGAGGCGGTTATGGTCTGTCGCCGGTCGGCGTTGCCCAGCCGGCGCGCTGTGCTGCACGTGCAGGCGGCCGGCGACCCGGCCGTGCCGGCCGACCTGGTCAGCTGGTTCACCGAACGGGCCTTCCACTTCTACCTGGCCGGGCTGCGGCTGCCCGGCCAGAGCCGGGCGGCCGGGCCGCGCGCGGCCGCGCCGGACGCCGGGCGCTGACTTCGGCCCGGCGTTCGCTGACCTGGACGCCGCCTGCCCCGTTGCGCGAGGCAGACGGGATGGCCAGCGTCATCGTGACCGCGCAGGGCCGGGGCGCTGTCGCCGCTGCGCTGTGGAGGACCGGCTCGGCGCGCCGGCTGCCGGTCGGCCGACGCGCTGATCCTGTTGCGCCGGCCTGGCGGTGCCCGGCCCGGCGCTGCAGCTGAGCATCGCCTGCCCGGTACTGGTGCTCTGCGTCGGCGGAGGCGCCGCGGTCGGCGCTCGCCGCGGCTGGCCACTGCGGCAGCGCCGGGCCGCGGCCGTCCCGGCCAGCTCGGCGGCCACGTGACCTGGCTGCGCGCTGGCTGAGCCCGGCGCCGCCGCGGGAGGCCGGTGCCACGGGAGCTGCGGGCGGCATGCGTTCTTCGACGAGCTCGGCCGGTGGCTGGGCGCCTACATGTACGGGCAGGGCCGCGACCAGTTGCTGTGAGGCCGGCGTCAGCCGATCACGTTGAGCGGACACTCCGAGGGGTAGCCGCTGACGCGCCGTTGGGCTCCGGTGGCTCCTGGAGCGAGGTCTGGGTATAGCCGGTCTTGTCGGTGGCCCGCGACTCGATCAGGTAATTACCAGGCCGGACGTCGACGTCCCAGTCATAGACCCACTGCCGCCAGGTATCAATGCCGGGAACAGCGGCGAGCTTCGCCTCCTGCCACGGCCCGTTGCCGACGCGGACCTCGACCGCCTCGATGCCCTTGTGCTGGGCCCAGGCGACGCCCGGCAACCTGAGATCGTCTTGCCTGCCTTCACCGGGTTGTTCCCGGTCGGCACGTCGATCCGGGACTCGGTCTTGATCGGGGCCTGCGTGATCCCAGCCGCGCTGAGCCCAGTAGGACACTGTTGACGGCGTACGTCGTGACCTCGATGTCGGTGATCCACTTGCACGCCGAGACGTAGCCGTAGAGGCCGGGGATGACCAGCCGGGCCGGGAAACCGTGCGCGACCGGGAGAGCAGCGTCGTTCATCGCGACCGCGAGCATGCGCATCGCGGCCATCCATGGCGGTCTGCACCGGCGTGCCGGAGGTAAATCCGTCCGAGGACGTGCAGAACAGCTGATCGGCGCCGGCCTTGATGCCCGCCTGCCTGCAGCAGGCGGCCCAGGCTCGCGCCGAGCCACTTGGCGTTGCCGATGTACGGCCCGGCGACCGAGTTCGAGACGCAGCACAAGGTGACCAGTCCTCGATCAGCGGCCGCTTGATGACATCGTCGAAGCTGAGCACGATTTCCTTCGCGCACCATGCCGTGGATCCGCAGGTGCCAGGTGCGAGGGCACGATCTCCGGCAGCACGATCGCGGTGTCGACCCGGTAGAAGTTGCTGTTCGGGGTGACGAAGCTGCTCAGGCCAGGGATCTTAAGCTCGGTGCCGGCAGCAGCGGCGAGGCGGGCGAGGCGGCCGCCGGGAACTTCAGGCCTTTGGGATCGCGTTGACGTTCCGTTGTGCGCGATGTAGGAGCTGACCCCGTAGGTGAGCCAGGGAGGCCGCGGCGGTGCCGGTGCGGCCTGCAGGAACTTGCGGCGGTCCGGCAGCCGGAGGGCTCGACCCGGCTAGCGCCGCCCACGGCCCGGTAGGGCGCCGGCGACCAGTCAGGGGCGCCGGGACCCCAGACCGGGCCGCGGCGGCCACGCGGTAGCGCCACGGACGGGGAGGCACCTGCGGGCTCGTCGTCCTCGGCCGCAGCTGACTCCTCGCCGGCAGCCTCCGGTGGCGAGGCGGCCGGCTCCGGGCGGCAGCCGGTTCTTGCGCGGCTGCGGGCGGAGGGGCGGCGGCGCGGCCGGGCGGCGGGACAGTGCGGGCAGCGAGCGGGCCGCCAGGCCTTCGCTGAAATACCGCATCGCGAACGCCGCGACGCCCGCGCCGATCAGGGTCGGCAGATGCATCCTTGGCGTTGGCGGTGGGCTGGCTGAGGGCGGCGTACAGGCCGACCGCGGCGAAGAGCGCCAGGCCGGCCATGCCCTGCCAGAGCCTGCGGATGGCCAGCACGCCGATCACGACCGCGAAGATGGTCAGGACACCGTGGATGCCCCAGACCAGGACCGTCTTGTCGTTCGAGCCGAACTCCCTGATGGCGAAGTTCTTGACCGGCGCGGGCGTGTGGTTGATGGACAGCTCGCCGACGGCGTTGACTGGCGCGCCGATCGGCGACGCGAGCACGGCGGCGACTAGCTGAGCGACCCCGAGTGCGACCAGCGCGGTGACGATGCCGACGATCGCGCCGCGGCCGGCGCGGATGGCGCGGCCGGGCGCGGTGGCGGCCGCGGCGTGCGAGGGTGAGGGGGACGTCGCTGAAAGGTCACATGGGTATTCGTACCAGCGCTGCGACCGGATTGCCGCCGAGCCGGGTCCGGGCCCGGCGGGGGCCGGATTCGGAAGCGGCCCGAGGCAGGCCGCCGGCGCCGGGCGGCGACGAATATAGGGATGTGGACTTGCTAGGAACGGGAACCCTTGAGCGGCAGCGACGATGGCGCGCAGGCGGCAGCGACGCGCGGTCCGGCTGCTCCGGCGGTCAGAGGCCGCGGCAGCCTGGAGCTCGTCCTGGCCGAGGTCGCCAAGGGTGACCATGCGGCGTTCCGGGCCGTCTTATGACCAGACCGCGCCGGCCGTGCTCGGCAGCGTGCGCCGCGTGCTGAAGAGACCCCGCGCAGTCTGAGGAGGTCATGCAGGAGGTCCTGCTGGAAGTCTGGCGGACCGCCGCGAGGTTCGACCCGGCGCGTAGGCTCCGCAGCGGCCTGGATCATGACGCTGGCGCACCGCCGGGCAGTGGACCGGGTCAGGTCCGAGCAGCGGGCAGCCGATCGGGAGCTGCGCGCGGCTACCGCCTCGATCGCGTACGACGAGGTGGCTGACGCTGTTGAGACCAGCCTGGAGCAGGAGCGGGTCACGGCGCTGCCTGGCCGGGCTGACCGACCTGCAGCGGGAATCGGTGACGCTGGCCTATTACGGCGGCTACAGCTACCGCGAGGTCGCCCAGTTGCTGGGCGTGGCACTCGGCACCGTCAAGACGCGGATGCGCGACGGCCTGATCAGGCTGCGCGACTGCCTGGGGGTGGAGTGATGCGGGCTCCGGCGCGCAGTGGCTTGCACACCCTGGTCGGCGCCTATGTGATGGATGCCGTCCCGGACGGCGACCGGGCGGGCTTCGAGCGGCACCTGCTGACCTGCGAGCAATGCCGGGACGACGTCCGCGGGCTGCGTGAGGCTACGGCCCGGCTGGCCGCGGCAGCGGCCGTACCGGCCGCGGCGGAGCTACGGGACCAGACGCTGCGGCCGCCGGCGGATCCGGCAGCTGCCGCCGCTGGTGCCAGGCGGGCAGACGCAGGCGCAGCGGGCGGGCGGGGGCTGGGTCCGGCGGCAGGCGGCGCCTGGCGGGCTGGACGCCGCGGGCCGGCGCACGGCCCTGGCTGGCCGGGCTGGCTGTCGCTTGCTGCGGGCGCGATTGCGGCTGCGCCGCGACGGTCATCGGCCTGCATATGGGGCAGATGCAAACGCAGGCTGACCGCCGCCCAGCGGCGGGACAGAGTCGATCGCGGCCGTCCTGGGCGCTCACGATGCGACGACGCTGACCGCCCAGGTCACGACCGGCGGGACGGCGACCGTGGTGATGTCGCACCGGGCCCGTGCTCTTGTCTTCATCGCGAGCGGACTGACCACGCTGCCGCCGACCAAGGCCTACGAGCTGTGGCTGATGGGCCCGTCCGGCGCCACTTCAGCGGGGATGCTGCCGCCGGGACAGCAGGGCATGATGGTCGTCAACCGGCTGAGGCAGGCGAGCAGCTGGGCCTGACCGTCGAGCCGGCGGCCGGCGCCCCGCGTCCGACCACCCGACCAGTGGTGATGATGGCCCTCGGCAGCTGAGACCGGGCCGGCATCGCGGCGGCCGGGCGACATTTGCGTGCGCTGGCAGGCTAACCTGGCCACCGTGAAAGCTCCCCCGAAGTGCAGCTGCGACTGCTTGAGCTAGCCGACCTCGATGCCGAGTTGGGCAGGCTGGAGCATCGCCGCCGCGGACTGCCCGAGCATGCCGAGCTCAGCCAGCTGGAACAGCGGGAACGCGAGCTCCGGGATGAGGCGGCCGCCGTGGAGCGCACGGGAGGGGGACCTGAAGCGAGAGCAGGCCAAGGCGGAGGCCGATGTCGAGCAGGTCCGAGTCGCGCATCGGCCAGGGATCGCGCCCGGCTGGATGCGGGCCAGGTCAACTCGCCGCGAGAGCTGGAGAACCTGCAGTCGGAGATCGAGTCGCTGCTGCGCCGCCAGTCCGACCTGGAGGATGTCGAGCTGGACGTGATGGAGCGGCTGGATTCTGCTCAATCCAGGCTCAAGGAGGCACGGCGCGGAGCGGGCTGCTATCAGTACTGACGTCGAGACGGTCACGGCGCGGCGTGACGTTGCGCTCGCGGAGCTGGCGGAACTGGTCCGGCAAGGCGGCGGACCGCCAGGTCAGTGGTGGTCGCAGACGAGCCAGCCGACCTGATCGAGCTCTATGAACGGCTTCGGGCACAGCATGGCGGCGTCGGCGCGGCCGCGCTGCGGCGGGGAAGCTGCGAGGGCTGTCACCTGTCGCTGAACACGGTAGACCTGAACGCCATTCGGGCGGCCGCGCCCGACGACATCGTGCGCTGCGAGGAATGCAGGAGAATCCTGGTCCGGACCGATGAGTCCGGGCTCTGAACAGCCCCCTGACCCGGCCGCCGGCAATAAGGCGCCCGTCACAGGCTGGCGCCGCGGCCACGGCAAGGCAACCACGACGCTCCTGCTTCGGCACGGGCAGACTGCGCTGTCAGTCGAACGGCGCTTCGCCGGCCGCGGCGACATCCCGCTACCGATCTCGGCGTCCGGCAGGCTGCCGCGGCCGCCGCCCGGCTAGCTGAGCGAGGCGGCATCGACCTGGTGGTGACCTCGCCGCTGATCAGGACCCGGGCGACCGCCGAGATCGTGGCTGACCGGGCGGCACTGCGCTGGAGGTCGAGGATGACCTGGCTGAAACGGACTTCGGCAGCTGGGAAGGCATGACGTTTGGCGAGGCCGGGCAGCAGTGGCCGGAGGAGATGTCGGCCTGGCTGGCGGACGCCGACGCGGCGCCGCCCGGTGGCGAGAGTTTCGCCGCCGTGGCGCACCGGGTAGACGCGGCGCTGAACCGGCTGCTTGCGGCGCATCAGGGCAAGACTGTCGTGGTCGTCAGTCACGTCACGCCGATCAAGACACTGGTCTGCCGCGCGCTGCTGGCGCCACCGGCGGCCTTGTTCCGGATACACCTCGACGTCGCCTCGCTTTCGGAGGCCGACTGGTTCGCCGACGGACCAGCTTTGCTACGGTCGCTGAACGACACCAACCATCTGCGCCCGGTCTGATCTCAGCCCGCGGCGCGGGTCCGCCTGGCCAGATTTCCCGGCCGCGGGCGGGTCGGGCGCAGCGGAATTTGCGTCCGATTCGCGACGATGCGGCGGTCGATTTCGGGCTGCTTGCCGTCAATGTTCTGAGCACGCGAGCTGCCGTGTGTGTAAATACTCTCCGTGTGTGGAATAGCACTCCTCGTAATTGATCAAGACGGGGGGAGATCAGTGCCTGTTCAGTCCACGACCCGTGCGGCAAGCCGCCGTAGTTCGGCGAGTACCGCCCGAAGCAGGTCGGTGAGCCGCAGTGCGTCAAGGGGCGCTGCGAGCCGGCCGATGTCCAAATCCAGTTCGCGGAGTTCTAGCGCCAAGCCGAAGACCGCTCGCAGCACCGCTGCGAAGCCGGCCCGGAGCACGGCCGCCAAGAGCACCGCATCACGGTCGACCCGGAGCTCTGCATCACGATCAACCGCGGCTCGTTCCACCGCTCGTCGCACCAGCGCAACGCGCTCGGTGCGGAGCAGCGCGGCACGCAGGAGCACGGCTAGCCGCAGTTCGGCAACGCCCATGGTTGCAGCCAAGAACGTGTCTTCGGCCGCGACCAAGGTGTCGTCGGCTGCGACGAAGATGACGGCTGCCGCCACCAAGGCGTCGGCTTCGGCAAAGGCGATGTCCACGGCCATGACGTCGATGAACACCGCCAACAAGGCCATGACCACAGCTGCCAAGGCGCTGATGGCCGCGGCCAAGACCATGTCGTCGGCGAAGATGCCGGCCATGGCCAGCACCAGCAGGACGGCCTCAAAGCCGAGGCCGGCTGCTAAGCGGCGGTCGGCTGCCAAGCCGAAGGCGTCCGCGTCCCGGCCGAAGTCCCGGTCGGCGTCCAAGCCCAGGGCCACCAAGCCGGCCATGACGATGTCGGCTACGGCCGCATCGGCCAAGCCCAGGGCTGCTGCCAAGCCGCGGACCACCGCGTCGAAGGCACGGACCACGGCCAAGCCCAGGGCTGCCGCCAAGCCGCGGACCACTGTGTCCAAGGCGCGGACCACGGCCAAGCCGAAGAGCACGGTCAAGGCCCGGACTACCGCTAAGCCGAAGGCAACGACGGCGAAGCCGAAGTCGACGATGTCGCGGCCGAGGACGACCGCGCCGAAGTCGCGTCCGGCAGTCCGGCGGTCCACTAGCCGGTCTTCCAGCCCGGCCGCGATGAAGCCGGCGTCGTCGCTGACGCTGTCGGCTCCGTCCCGCAGTAACGGTGAGTACGGCAGCCTGCTGGGCAGCCTGATTCACTGAGCTCACGGTTAGAAGTTCGAAGTAAGGCGGGCGGTCCCGGCAGTGCTGCCGGGACCGCCCGCTTCGCCATGCGGTCAGTACGCCCTATCCTGGCCTGAGCGGCGGGCGAGTTGGCCGGGCGGCCGCGTCGCGTCAGCTGTGCTGGCGCGCCGAGGAAGGTCCGGGCTCCGCAGGGCAGGGTGGTCGGTAACGCCGACCCGGGGTGACCCGCGGGATAGTGCCACAGAAAACAGACCGCCTCCGGACTTGTCCGGGGGTAAGGGTGAAACGGTGGTGTAAGAGACCACCAGCGCTCAGGGTGACCTGAGCGGCTAGGTAAACCCCACCCGGAGCAAGGTCAAGAAGGGAACAGCCCGCAAGGGCCGTTCCTGCGCGAGCGATTGAGGGCGGCCCGCCCGATGCTCGCGGGTAGACCGCATGAGGCTGCCGGCAACGGCAGTCCTAGATGGATGGCCGCCGGCCCGCGCAAGCGGGCGCACAGAACCCGGCCTACAGGCCAGCTCGCCCGCCGCCTTAGCTGTGACCTGCAGGTTCTTACTCACCGGGGGGACTGCCCCGGCTTTAGTTGACTCCGGGGGTGGGTGGGTCAGGCTGCGGTTGCGGCCTGGTTGATTGTCTCGTATTCGATGGGCGTGAGGCGGCCGAGGGCTCGCTGACGGCGGCGCCGGTGGCAGGGCCGCTCGATCCAGGTGATGATGGCCAGGCGCAGGTCCTCGCGAGCAGTCCAGCGCTGCCGGTCCAGGACGTTCTTCTGCAGCAGGGCGAAGAACGATTCCATGGCGGCATTATCGGCACATGCCCCGACTCTGCCCATAGATCCGGTCAGGCCGTGTTCGCGGAGCGTCCGCACGTAGGCGCCCGACCGGAACTGGCTGCCCCTGTCCGAATGCACCACGATCGTGCCCGCTGGCGCGCGGAGCGCGATGGCGTTCCGCAGCGCGGACACGGCCAGGGACGCCGTCATCCGGGAGTCCATCGAGTACCCGACGATGCGCCTGGAGTACACGTCCTTGATCGCGCACATTCTGTGGAATCTGGCTTGTTACGCTTGCCTGCTTTTGCCTTGTCGGACGTCGACGATGGGGAGCAGGATCGCGGTCGGTGGCGGCGCGAGCTGCCGGGGCGTGGCGCCGGCCGGGGTGGGGACGTCTGCGAGCTTGCCGAGCAGGGAGTCCAGGGCGGCTTGGCCGTCGTCGACTGCGGCGCGCTCGTCGTCGGTGAGCGGGATTGAGGCGAGCATGCGCTGCAGGTTGTCCTTGGCTTCGAGGAGCTGGGCCTTGCCGGAGTCTTTGGGGATGTAGAAGTCGCATCGTGCGCAGGCCATGCGGTGGGGGCATTGCTCGAAGAAGGTGTAGGAGCAGTAGCCGTGGCCGAGGTCGTAATGCTGCCAGGGCTGGCCGTCCGCGGCTGCGCCGGAGGCGACGGCGTCGCGGTCGAGGAGGACCTCGATGGTGCGGATGTTGCGGGCGAAGTAGCCGGCCTGGGTGTAGGCCTTGGTCAGCGTGTTCGGGGTGATCTTCGCGTAGTGCTGGGTGGTGGCGGGGTCCTTGTGGCCGAGCCAGGCCTGCAGCTCGAACAAGGTCATGGGTTCCTTGGCGTTGTAAAGCTGGCTGGCGATCGTGGAGCGGGCCCGGTGACTGGTGATGGTGCCGCGGACGTCGGCGGCTGGGGACGCCGGCTTTGGCGCAGAGCGCCGGGATGATCGCGTGGTTGATGTAGTCGCGGGCGACCGGGTGGGCGCGGACGGAGAACAGCATGTCCGCGTGCTCGCCGGTCTTGCGGTCCGCCCGCCGGGGCTGGCCGGGGCGCAGTGCCTGCCAGGCTTCGATGGCCTGCCCGACGATCGGGTCGACGGGCTTGGTGAACGCGGTGCCGGTCTTGTGCACGGGCACGTCCAGCAGGCAGACGGCATCATCGGCGAGCACGTCGGCTGAGTTTCCCGTGACGGGTTTCCCGTCGTGCTGCCAGCGGATGCAGCCGACCCGCAGCCGGTGGATCTCGTCGCTGCGCAGGCCGGAGAACAGCCACGTCAGCGTGATCGCCCGGATCAGCTCCATCGGGTAGTAGGAGTCGGCGCAGCCGGGCAGGTCGCCAGCATCGAGGTTCAGCCCGGCCCACAGGAGCTTGGCCCATACCTCGTCGGCGATCACCCGCGGGTTGGTGCCGATCAGCGCGGCGACGCTGCGCGGCAGCGCGAGCGCGCGGCCGGGGTCGAACCGGCGCGGGAGCCATTCCCATTCCTGGCAGTCGCGGAAGAACATCCGGGTGGCCATCAGGACATGAGATTTGGTGCGCGGGGAGATCGGCTTCCCGGTGCGGGCCTGGATGTGGTCACGGCGCTGGACGTAGTCACCGACCGCCATCCGGTCGACAGCGGCGACCCAGGCGGCGCAGGTCTGCCGGGTCCACTGTGCCGGCTCGGTGATCTGCGGGTGTTCGGCTGCCAGCCACCGGCCGGCCTTCGCCATGATCGTGCGGACAATCGCCCGCACCCGCGGCGTCAGCGCCGAGGTCGCCTGCCAGCGTTCCACCCACGCAGCCCACTCCGTGCTGGTGCCGTCGATGCCGGGGGCGTTGTTCCGGCCGGTGCGCACGGGCGGGTCGCAATGCCCGAGCGATGCGGCCGCCCGCTGCAGCGGATAGAGCATTTCGCCGTAACGGCCGGTGCTAGCCGGGTGCACGCGCAGGGCTGCGAACGCCTCGCTCGTCAGGTCTTCCAGCCTCGGGCTGCGGTTGATCAGCAGTGCCTGGCTGAAGGTTCCGCGCAGCCGGTGCCCGGAGGCCAGCGGGCCCCGGTAGCCCCATTGGCCGAGGATCTGGGCGACCTGCCAGCTCGACTCCTCGATCACGTCACTGCCGAATACCAGGCAGGCCAGATGCAGCCGGTTGAAGCTGCCCAGGTGCTGGAAGCCGGTGAACCCGCAAAGCGCGTATCCCAGGCGGCGACGAATGGCCGCGCTGAAGCCTCGGCTGGCAGCGGCTGCGCGGCGAGAAAATCAGCCGTGCCCGAACCGCATGCCCGGCCCAGTCCCAGGGCGTCCAGGCCCAGTACGACCGCCCGCTGCTCGCGCATCCCTGCAGGATGATCGCCGCGGCGTGCGCGCTCGCCCGGCGGAATCGGTCGCTGCCGTCATGGTGCAAAGCCGCCCGCGCCGTGTCGAGTGGCTCAGCGAGGCGCGTTAACTCCCGCCAGTGCCTGGCAGTCCGCCGCGGGATGCCCACGGCACGATTGCGACGCAGGCCCGCAGGCCCGAGCGCACGGATGGCGGCGACCTCCTCGTCGAGCAGTTCGGCTCGCCGATCCCAGGCCCGGCCCAGAGCCGGGAACTCCCCGCGCGCAGCGGATTCCTGACCACCGCCGGGCGCCAGCGCGGCCGCGCTCATTCCGGCCCGCCGGGCGCGGCCGGTGCGGCGAGCACCTCGACCCGCCAGGCATGGACCTGGGCCATCGAGGAGTTCAGCTTCGCGGCGAGTTCCCGGCCGGACAGGTGGATATAGCGCAGCGTCGAATCGGTGCTGCGGTGCCCGGCGAAGGTGGCGATCACGTGCACCTCCCAGCCCACCCGGGCCAGGTCGGTCAGGCACAGATGCCGGGTCGTATGGGTGGAGAACCGCGGAACCTCCGCTGCCAGCGCCACCCGGCGGACCACCTTCGACCACGTCCACAAACTCAGCGGCTCGGCGTGGTTGCGCCTGGACTCCGACAAGAACAACGGGCCCCGCGCCCGGCTGATCCCGGCGCGGTGCCGCAGGTACTCGCCGAGCAGCACCCCAGTCGGCGCCGAGTACGGCACCACCCGCTCCCGGCGGGTCTTGGTTGTCTCCGCCCGCACCCGCAGCGTCCGGTAAGCCGGGTCGAGATCATCGGTGCGCAGGCAGCACAGCTCTTCCCGCCGCAGCGCCGCGTCGTAGGCCAGCGTGAGCATCAGCCGGTTGCGGACCGGCTCAGCCCGGAACACATCCAGGACCTGCATCCATTCGGCTTCGCTGGGGATCCACGGCAGCTTGACCATCCGCGGCACCACCGCCCGGCCGCTCCCGCCGCCGGACCGGCGCCCGGGCGTGTAGCGGCCCCGGCCGACCGGGTTGGACTCCCGCACACCTTCCTCGACCAGGAAGTCGTAAAACAACCGGACCGGGACCAGCCGCTGCTGCTGCGTCGCGTTCGACAGTCCCGCTCCCGAATCCAGCGCGACTACGTTCGCGCCCCTGCGGCTGGGCCGGGACGTCAACTCCCGGACGAACGCGGCGACCTGCGCGCGGGTCGCCCGTAACGGATCGACCCCGTCGCGTTCGCATGTCTCCAGATACTCCGCCAGGCCCCGGGCATAAGCGTCGATCGTCCGCGGCGCCCGGCCAAGATCAGCCCAGATCTGCAGCCACTCGGCGGCCCGCTCGTGCCGCGCAAGAACCGGCCACCGGTCCGTCCCCGTCCCAGCCACCCCCGCAGACCCCCGTCCCCGCCAGCTGGCCGAGACGCTACCGTGCCCGACTACCCCGACCGCACCGACACGCGGGCCTGATTCCACGTAACTGATAAGTACAGCTTGCCTTCAGCGGTGGCGTGCTCGGTCAGGTCGGTCAGCCACAGCTGGTCTGGCCCGTCAGCGGTGAACTGCCGGCGGACCAGGTCGTCGTGCACCGGCGGGCCGGCCTTGCGGGCCAGGCCGCGGCGCTTGGCGAACGCTGACCAGATGCGCTGCTGGGAGCACAGCCGGGCCACCTTGTTCTCCCCGGCGATGATGCCGCGGCCGGGCAGCTCATCAGCGATGAACCGGTACCCGAACGCCGGGTCATCAGCGTGGATGCCGAGGGCGGCGTTGATCAGGTGCGCCTCGTCCCAGTCCCGCTGGCTGACCGGGTTGCGCTTCCACGCATAGAACGCCTGCTTACTGAAGCCCAGCACCCGGCAGGTCACCGCGACAGGAATCCCGTCGGCGGCAAGGTCAAGGACCAGCGGGTACTTCATTTTGGGGAGATCTCCCGGGCGAAATAGGCCGCCGCCCGCCGCAGGATCTCATTCTCCTGCTCCAGCGTCTTGTTCCGCTTCCGCAGCTCCCGCAGCTCCGCCGACTCCTGCGTCGTGACACCCGGCCGGACGCCATCATCGACATCGGCCAGCTTCAGCCAGCGGTGCAGGCAGGATTCGGAAATACCGAAGTCCTTCGCGATCTGCGATAGCGGAGCCTCGCCCTTGCGGGCAACCGCGACCACGTCACGGCGGAACTCCAGGGGGAACGCCTTAGGCATGATGAACATCCTTCCAGCGAGGACAAGATCCTCACAGGCAAGGAGTCAACCGATCTGGGGGCAGTCCCAACCATCGCATGCGGCCAAGGGTGGACGCTCGGCACGTGCCCGTTGCGTGCCTGTGAGTATCGGCTTGCAAGTATCGGTCGCGCGTTAGGGCGGGTCCTGTCAGGTTTGGTGCTGGTAGCTCCAGGTGACTCTCTGCGTGCCTGACCGCCTGGCGGCGTGTCTTCGATCGGACTCGTCCCTGGTGCTGCCAGCACCGGCCTGGCCACCCTCGTTGGCCTGATCTTCGCTCAGATTATTGGCTGCGAGCGGAGAAGAACATCGCTGCACCAAGCGATGACTTTCGGGTCGTCAGCTTCGAATGACCAGTAAGCGGCGAGCCACCGGCGGCCAGGCTCCAGCCACTCGGCGAGCCCTTTCGTGCGCAACCACGCCAGGGCGACGTCCACGTCGTGCGCAGTCGCCGTGGGCGTGACGTGGGGATCGGAGAGATAGACCGCCGATGCAATCGGGTCGAGTCGCCGATCGCCGGCCAGACTCGAAACCCCGAAGTCGATCACCGCGGTAATGCGGACGCCGTCAGTGAGAAAGTTGCCCGCGAACGCGTCCAGGTGGACGAACGAGGGGGTGGATGTGTCGGGAAGCCCGTCGGCAAGACCGGCCGGGTCGACTTGCCGGAGCTCGGGCGTCGACCTCGACAGATTCCTGGCCGCACGCTCCTCTAGGTACGCGCGCCATGTCGCAGCGACGATCAAGTCGTCTGCGATGAGGTCGCCGAATCCGGTGTGAGCAGGAAGATGAAGGTCGCCGAGGGACGCGGAGGTGTCGAGATACGCCTCGATCAAGCGATCTCGTGCCGCCCCTTCGATTCGACCAAGCTCCTCCAGCACGGACCGTCCGGGAAGCCTTCGTTCGATCGCGTAGGCTCTGCCCTCGATTTCGCCGACGTCGAGAACCTCCGGGAGCCGGTATACCGGCTGTGCAAGGGCCAGCTCCTCAACGAGCACCCTGCGACGCAGCACGTCGGCCTTGCGTCCTCCGGCGTGCAGTATTCTCAGCACGCGGTCATCATCGAGGGCGTACACCCACGCCTCGCCGCCGTGCCCTAGCAAGGCGTTTGGCGCGACTCCGAATCGCAGCGCCACAGCCACGAGCCCTGGATCGTCTGGAAAGTCCACGTACGAAGTATCAGCGTGTGCCAGCACTGGCGTCATGACGATTCGCTCCCACCTACGAAGCTGCTGCCTTGAGCGACGCTTGCTCGGATAGTGGCTGTCTCGCGGATAAGCGCACTCCCTGCAGCCAGGAGTTCGTCATCGGCTCGTCGGGGCCCGGTAGCTACGCCTAGCAGGAGTGCGCGAAGGCTGCGTGACGATCGGACGGCGGCCAGGCCGCGAGTGACCCGGGGAGCATTCGTGCCAGAGGTCGCGGCGGCGCGTGTCGCCGGTCTGGTAATAGTCAGCGAGGATCTGGTCGGCGTGCGCTGTGAATGGCACGCAAGACCACGCGCGGCTGCTCTGTCTCTGTTCCGTCAGATGCTGCGACTAGTTGTCGATCGCCTGGTAGGCGGCAGTCAAGAAGTCGAGGAAGATCGGTGCCGTAGGCCGGGCGTCTCCGCCCTGGTTCATGAGGATGGTCGTCATGTCTTCGGCAGGGTCGTTGTACCAGACGGTGCCGTAGCCCCCGTTCCATCCGTAACTCCCGACCGAGGGCCCGAGGTGCGTGCGTCGGGTGCGGACCGACATCCCGAAACCCCAGCCGATGTCATCAAAGTAGCCGGGCGTGAACCCGGAAACCGCCTTCTGCGCCGGCGTCAGCTGGTCACTGGTCATCAGCGTCACCGACGGCGGTGAGAGCACGCGCTCGCCGTCGCGGGCACCGCCGGCCAGCAGGGCCGAGGCGAAGGCGAGGTAATCGGCGGCGGTCGAGGCGAGCCCGCCGCCACCGTCTTCGAACACCGGCGGCCGGCTCCAGTACCCGTCGGGGCCGTCCACGACGGAGACCTCCCCGGTTGCATCGTCGCGCTGGTAAACGGTCGCCAGCCGGCCGATACTCTCGCCGGCCACGCTGAAGCCGGTGTCCTTCATCCCCAACGGGCCGCAGATCCGCTCCTGCAGGGCATCCCCGAAGGACATGCCCGTGGCGCGGGCGATCAGCACGCCCGTCACGTTGGCGGCGGTGTTATACATCCAGCGTTCACCCGGCTGGTAGACCAGCGGCAGGTTGCCAAGCTCGCGAATCCACTGATCCGCCGGCATCCCAGTCTCGCAACTACTGGCTGGCGCCTGCTCGGTCCCCTCGCTCTGGAGCGCGTTCAGCGCGTCGGCGATCGGGATCGTTCCCGGCTCCGCCACGACCATGCCGGTGCCGAGGGTGAAGGTGAGCAGATCCCGCAGCGATACCGGGCGGTCGGCCGGGACGGTCTGCTCCAGCGGCCCGCCCGGATCGGCGAGCACTCTCATGTCCGCCAGTTCCGGCAAGAACTCATCGACCGGGTCGTCGAGGCGCAGGGTGCAGTCCTCCACCAGCGTCATCGCGCAGGCGGCGACGATCGGCTTGGTCGTCGAGGCGATGCGGCAGATCGTGTCGGCGGCCATCGGCGTCCTGGACCCTGCGCCCTCACTGGCGATTGTGCCCGTTGCCTCGATATGGACCTCGCCATGGCGGGCGACGACAGCGACCACGCCAGGAACGAAGCCGATGTCGATGTACCGCTCTAGCACGTCTCGCACCCGGGTTAGCCGTTTCGGCGAGAAACCACCAGTGGTCACTAGCTCCTCCTCAGCTTGACCGTTTGTACGGTACATAAAGATGCCCGCGTTCGCCGGTTGCCCAGGTGCATCGACTGCGACGCGTGCGTGGCACCGGCTTCCATCGATGGCCCTGCTGTTAGCCGGGTGTCCCCAACACCAGCACGGACACCCCAGTTCCATGCCAAGTCTCTCGGGTCGTTTGGGTAGTCCGGCGGTACCTCAAGGCGCTGCCCTGACTGTCCAGGTGAGGTTTCCGGCCTCGGGGAGTTGGACGGCTATGGCACCGGCCACCTTCCGGCCGAGCGCATCGGCGTCACGGGCTGTCAGATCAGGGTCCACCCAGCCTTCGATCTCGACTCGTAGCGTCCGGCCGGTCCACCGGGCTCGGGCGTGGGCGTGCACGACACCGGGAATTGACCCCGCGGCGACCTCGGCCGTGCGAATGACTTCTGGGTCGACGCCGTCGGCGAGGCGGTGCACGACATCGCTGGTGACCTCGTAGCCGACGTGACAGATAAATGCCGTGATCGCGAGCCCCGCGACTGGATCACCCCAGCGCTGGCCGAATGCGACAGCGATCAGCCCGACCAGAGCACCCGCGGAGGACAGGGCATCCAGCCAGGAATGCTTGGCGTCTGCGATCAGGGTGGCCGAGCCGATGCGCTTGCCGACTTTGAGCTTGTAGCGGGCCACGACCTGGTTCCCGAGGATGCCGATCACAGCGCCGGCGATGCCCCAGCCGACGTTGGTTGTGCGGCCGTGCTCGATGAGCTTGTGGATGCTCTCGAAACCCGCGAACACGGCGCTGGCCCAGATGACGACGGCGATGCCGACACCGGCCAGGTCCTCGGCCCGCTCCAGTCCGTACGGGTACCTTTCGCTGGCCGGCCTCTTGGAGAGCCGGAAGCCGAGGAAGACCACTGCGCTGGTCGACACATCGGAGAGATTGTGGATTGCATCACCGAGCAGCCCGACCGAGCCGGTGGCGACGGCCAGCAGCAGTTCGATCAGTCCGGTCGCAGTCAGCCCGATCGCACTGACGGCAACTGCCCGGTTCGCAGCACGCCGGTCCTGGGCGTCGTCCCTCGTCCTGGGCAGCGGGAAGGCTTCGGCTGGATCCCGCACCCCGGTCGTCGTATGCATTCGCCCAGGTTAGCGGCACGACGAGTCCCGGATCCGGAGCCGACATTGGTCAATGGTGACTGGCCTGGCGTCGGTACCGTTACCGCATGCTCGCCCTCCTGCTGGTTGCCCTCTCCCTCGGGCTGGACAACCTGGCGGCCTGTATCGCGATCGGCGTTAGCGGCGTCGATGGACGGACCCGCCTGCGGGTCGGGCTGATCTTCGGCATGTTCGAGACCGCCATGCCGATCCTCGGCCTGTTGCTGGGCCGCAGTCTCGCCAGCACCCTGGGGCATGCGGCGCACTGGATCGGCGCGGCCCTGCTGATCGCCACGGGCCTCTACTCCGTGGCTGAGGCGCTGCGCCAGCACCCGGCGGGCGATGACGGCCAAACCCCGGCTGCTATGGCTGGGCAGAGCAATGGGCGGCTGCTCATAACGGGGGCAGCTCTGAGCATCGACAATCTTGCAGTCGGATTCGCTCTGAGTGCGCTCTATGTCAGCATCGCGCTGGCCGCTATCGTCATCGGCGCTGTCAGCATCGCAATGTCCCTGATCGGCTTGGAACTCGGCAGCCGGATCGGCTCCCGGACCGGCGAGCGCGGCGAACTCATCGGCGGCCTGGTCCTGATCGGCGTCGGCATCGCGCTTGCCGTCGGCATCCTGTAACTCCAGCCTCGCCGCTATTTCGACGAGCAACGTCAGCCGCCGATCGTGTCCTTAATCCGTTGACGATCGCCACGCGCATCGCCGACGATTGCGGCCATGGCCACGAGCCGAAGAGCCGACATGTTCACCGAGGACGGCACGCCGTCTGACGACGACCCGCGTGAGAACGGGCCACGGGGCGACGAGCGCACCACCCTGGCCGAGGCCCTGCGCTGTGCACGCCTCACACTGGAGGTGAAGTGCGCAGGCCTTGACGCGGAGGCAATGGCTCGCCGTTCCGTCGAGCCTTCGACGATGTCGCTTCTGGGGCTGGTGCGGCATCTGGCCGAGGGGGAGCGCGCGGGGTTCCGGATGATGATGGCGGGACAGGACGTGCCTCGGCTGTTCTGCTCCGACAATGATCCGGACGGAGACTTCAATGGCGCGGTTCACGACCCGCAGGTAGTTGCGGAGGCGTGGGACGCCTGGCGCGCCGAGGTGGATTTTGCTGAGCGGTTCGTGGCCGAGGCGCCCAGTCTCGACGTCACCGGCGACGATCCTTTGAATCAGCACGGCAGCGGCGGAGGGCTGATGTCGCTGCGCGAGCTGCTCGTCGGAACGATCTGGGAGTACGGCCGCCACATGGGCCACGTTGACCTCTTGCGCGAGCGGATCGACGGGCGCCTCGGCCAGTAATGATCATCGGTGGGAGACCGAACCGGTGGAGGCCGCCCCGTGGTCCGGAGCGGGCCCACCACCGGTTGACGCCCATCGTGTCGGGTACGCAGCGGCCACGGGGTTGTGACCAGGCTGTTGGCGGTTCTCTCCGTACACTGGTGGATGAGAGCGCAGCGCGACGACCTGCTGCGGCTGGTTAGGGATCTGCCCCGAGGTTGAGGCGGGAGGCGATGGCGGCAACTATCGGATTGGACGCTGTTAGCGCCGCCCTGCTCACAGACGATCTCCTCCGGGAAGGGGAGACACTGCAGTCTGTCTGGCGTTACGTTATCGTCCAGCTTCTGGACGACTACTCTCATGATCTTGCCCGATCCGGGACATCGGTCGCGTCTCAGCGATTTAGTCGCGAGCCCCCGCTTACGAAATCCAACGAGGTGGATGCTGCGCTTGCCGCGCTGGCGGAGTACCTTGCTCGGCGTGACAATTGGCCACTGCCGTCCTGGGCGCGCAAGCCAGGGCGGTACTCCACCAAGTGGTGGTTCGTGACGCCACTGAGCGGGATGCACCCGACTGCACTTCAGGAGTCCCCACCATCGTTCCGGACGAGGGGGATTTTCATCACCGCGGATGCATTGAGCCGGGTATGACCTACGGCCCACTGTCCGCCGATGACATCCGCCGGCTGTTCGGAGAACTTGCGGCTGAACTCGATGCCGCAGGCCAGCGGGCAGAACTATTCCTCGTTGGCGGGGCCGCTATCGCGCTGTGCTTCGACGCGCGCAGAGCTACGCGTGACCTTGACGCGATTTTTGCGCCAACCGACTCTGTGCGACGGGCGGCAGCGATTGTCGCCGATCGTGAGGGGCTCGATCCAGACTGGTTGAATGACGCGGTGAAAGGTTTCCTACCAGGGCCTGACGCTAATGCCGTTCGGTATTTCGAAGCCCCAGGCCTCTTGGTAGATGTGGCTTCAGCCGAATACCTGCTCGCAATGAAGCTCTTCTCATCCAGAGTGGAGACCGACGCGCAGGACATCGCGTTGCTGTACCGCAAGGTCGGTTACCACACAGTTGAAGAGGGCATCGCGCTCGTGGAACGGAGCTATCCGGGACGACCGATTGCAGCAAAGGTGCAGTTCCTACTCGAGGAGATCGTTCAATCGCTCGACGCGGAGTGATTCTGTATGTCGGGGGCCCGTTCCGTACCTGATCCGCTAGAAGTCTGGGTTGCGTGACAAGTGGACTTTGCTGAGCGGTTCGTGGTCGAGCGCCCAGTCTCGACCTCAGCGGCGACGATCCTTTGAATCAGCATGGCAGTGGCGGAGGGCCGCTGTCGCTGCGCGAGCGGATCGACGTACGCCTCGGCCAGTAGTGATCATTGGCGGCCTCTGACGAGCCGTTCGGTTGAACAGCTGAATCACCGGCAGGCAGGCGGCGCAGTCGCGCCAGCAAGGCACTGGTCGGGGCCGCGAGCGACGAGGTCTGACAACTGGTTGAGGACGTGATGCCGAGAATCTTGGCCTTCTGCCGCGATTAGTTCTGAGCTCGCCGGCCGTCCTTCGCTAGGAAGATCAAGCGACAAGGAGGCCCGATGCGCCCCGTAGTTCTGCAGTTCTGGATCACGCTCGACGGCTATAGCTGCGACCCGATTGCCGAGCTCCCTGAGCTCCTTGGCGATGTAGACGATCCGCAACAGGGCGAGTACTTCACCGGCAGGCTGCGACAGGCAGGTACCCACATCATGGGCCGGGCCACCTACGAGGGCATGGCCGGGTACTGGCCCTTGTCCGAATCTCCGATAGCACCGATCATGAACGAAATCCCGAAGGTCGTGTTCTCCAGGACCTTGCAGTCCGCCGATTGGCCGGACTCACGGATCGCCAGCGGCGATGCCACCGAGGAGATCGCCAAGCTCAAGGCCGACCCTGGCGGGGAAATCCTCGCCCACGGCGGCGTTCAGTTCGCCCAGTCGTTGGCCAGGCTGGACCTGGTCGACGAGTACCGGTTGTGGATGCTTCCCGTGGCGGTATCAAGAGGCATGCCACTGTTCTGTGCGCTCGGCCGCCCGCTGACCTTCAGCCTGGTGTCGAGTACAACCTTCCCGTCGGGCCTGGTGGAGATGGCATATTCCCGCGCCAGCCGAGACCGGGGCGGGGCGCCTGGAGCGGCCGTCGCCTGACGCGCTCGGCTGGCACCGCCGGGCGGCGGTGCCAGCCAACATCGGGAGATCGCGGATCACCCGCCGACGGCGAGCCCCGCGGCGATCGAGGCGGGCGAGCACCTGCTGCTAGCCGTGACGTTGAGGTGCCCCCCTGCCGGGAGCTGCGTGACGGAGGCCACCGCTCGTGTCGTCAGCGTCCCGTCCGGCCCGGCGTGGCCGAGGGCGAAGATGGCGGTGCCAATCCGCAACTGGCCAAGGCTGGCGTGGGGCACCACTACGAGGGTGGTACCCGAGGTGGTCACGCGAACCCGGCTTCCGCTGGACGTGATGAGGGTGAAGCCAGCGGCACTCGCGCCCGATACCGTCCCCTGGACAGGAACGAAGCCCGATGGGTTCACCGCGCTGAACGGCTGCCCGACGGTGACGAAAGCGGCTGCAATCGCCCCGCCGGAGCTGTGGCCGCGCACCATGACCGACGCTCCGTCCGTGATGTCGCTCAGCAGCGGTCCGGACATGCTCACGAACGTGGACGGCGTCGTGGTCGCGGTCACCAGCTGACCGCTGGCCGTCATGATGACCAGGCTGCTGCCGTTCACCTGCTTGAGCGTCCCGTCGGCCTGCTCGAGCTGGCTGCACCCCGTGACGGCAGTGAGGACCGTCTGGCTGCCGGGACCGGAAATGTGCACGTGCACGAGTCCGGTCACAGCGCCGACCCCGACGAGGAGTACGAACGCGGCCGCCACACTGCCGGCCACCAGCATGGTGCGCCGCCAGGATGCCGGGACGCGCCGCTGGGTGTGCCGCTGCCGGGCGGGCTCGGCGTCCCCCGGCGTGGCGGCCGCCAGGCCGCGGATGCCGTCGGCGACGAGGTTCCACCGGTTTGCCTCGAGTTGGCAGTGCTCGCAGCCGGCCAGATGCTCCCGGACCCGGTCGCCGGTCGGCTGGGCGGCGGCCCCGGCGATCAGGTCGCTGAGGTCTAGGTGGGGGGAGCGGGTGTCAGCAGGGTCTGTGTTCATCGGATCTGGCCTTTCTCACTCAGTACCCGGACAAGTGCGATGCGCGCCGCGGTGAGGCGGCTCTTCACGGTCCCGACCGGGATCTCTAGTACGTCGGCGACCTCGGGGAGGCTGAGCCCGGAGCCGAAGGCAAGGCCCAGCACCTCACGGTGGGGGAGCGTGAGCTCCCGGATCGCAGCCATCACCTCGGCCAGTTCCGCCCGGTCCAGGGCCATGACCTCCGGCCCTGGACCGGGACTCGGCTGATCGCTCAGGAAGGTGTCATCCACCACCCGCAGCCGATGGCCTCTCAGCCGGTCCCGCGTCTGGCGTCGCGCGATGGCGATCACCCAGGACCGCGCAGACGACTCGCCTCGGAAGGAACCCGCGCCGCGCCAGACGGCGAGCATCGTGTCCTGCGTAATCTCCTCGGCGAGCACGCGCTCACCGACGACCAGCTGGACTTGGGCGAGCACGACCCGGCCGTGCTCGCGGTAGAACGCGGCCATCGCGCTCTCGTCGCCGGCACCGATCCTGCGCAGCAACTGAACATCGTCGCAGGCACCGTCGTGACTGGCGGTGAAGATCGTTGCGGCGGCGTCGCCGTGCGGATCGTTCATCTGTGACCTCCCCGGAGGCATTCCTTGGAGAGTAAGTAGCAAGGGGCGAGTGCGCGGTTCGGCTTTCCGCTGAGGTTTCTCGCTGGCCGAGCCCGGCAGTGCCGCGGAGAGACGTGAGGGATGCGCGGACCGCTTCAATGACGATGGGGACTGCCCCGGCCTCGGTTGACTCCTTACCTGTGAGGATCTGATCCTCGCTGGAAGGATGCCTGTCATGCCCAAGGCTTTTCCCCTCGAGTTCCGCCGTGACGTGGTGGCTGTTGCCCGTAAGGGCGAGGCGCCGGTGTCTCAGATCGCCAAAGACTTCGGGATCTCCGAGTCCTGCCTGCACCGCTGGATGAAGCTCGCCGACGTCGATGACGGCGTCCGGCCGGGCGTCACCAGCAGCGAGTCCGCCGAGCTGCGGGAGCTGAAGAAGCGGAACCGGACGCTGGAGCAGGAGAACGAGATCCTGCGCCGGGCCGCGGCCTATTTCGCCCGGGAGATCTCCCCGAAATGATGTACCCGCTGGTCCTTGACCTTGCCGCCGACAAGATCCCTGTCGCGGTGACCTGCCGGGTGCTCGGCTTCAGTAAGCAGGCGTTCTATGCGTGGAAACGCAACCCGGTCAGCCAGCGGGACTGGGATGACGCGCACCTGATCAACGCCGCCGTCGGCATCCACGCAGCCGACCCGGCGTTCGGGTACCGGCTCATCGCCGACGAGCTCCCCGGCGCGGGCATCACCGCCGGTGAGAACCGGGTCGCCCGGCTGTGCTCCCAGCAGCGGATCTGGTCGGTCTTCAGCAAGCGCCGCGGGCTGACCCGCAAGGCCGGGCCGCCGGTGCACGACGACCTGGTGAAGCGGCAGTTCACCGCCGGCGGGCCGGACCAGCTGTGGCTGACCGACATAACAGAGCACGAGACAGCCGAGGGCAAGCTGTACCTGTGCGCGGTCAAGGACGTGTGGTCCAACCGGATCACCGGCTACTCGATGGACGCCCGGATGACCGCCGCGCTGGCGGTGTCCGCGCTGGATAACGCGGTCGCGCTGCGCTCACCAGCACGCACGATTGTCTTGCATTCGGACCGGGGCAGCCAGTTCCGGTCTAGTGCGTTCGTCGCGGCACTGGACCGTCACGGCCTGACCGGATCCATGGGCAGAGTCGGGGCATGTGCCGATAATGCCGCCATGGAATCGTTCTTCTCCCTGCTGCAGAAGAACGTCCTGGACCGGCAGCGCTGGGCCACCCGCCAGGAACTGCGGCTGGCGATCATCACCTGGATCGAAAGCTTCATCCAGCGGTGCAGGCAGGACTCGGAGATCCCGAAGTCTTTGGCGATCTGAGACACCGGCGCCTCGCCCTTACGGGCAACAGCCACCACGTCACGGCGGAACTCGAGGGGAAAAGCCTTGGGCATGACAGGCATCCTTCCAGCGAGGATCAGATCCTCACAGGTAAGGAGTCAACCGAGGCCGGGGCAGTCCCATGTGATGGTGTCATCGCATAGGTCGATCCTCTACACCTCGCCCGCCCCGACGCGGCAGGACGACGAAGTTCTCACTGAGATCCGCCAGATGGAATGCACCCTCAGGCACGTGCTGCGAACGCCGATGCGCTGGCAGGGAGGGCTGCGCCGGTCGGCACTCGCTCAGCGCGGACGAGGGGACCTTCCTGGAGATCCAGGGTTATCGCCAGGCACTGGGCTACGTCCTGGCCATGCGCGACTCGTGATGATCCATCCGTTCCGCGACGGCAACGGTCGCATGGCCCGAGCGCTGGCAACGTCCGTGCTTACGCGTTCTGACCCGACTTTTATCAGGGTTGCGGGTTCCCGGACTGTGCGGCGGTGTGACCTGCGGGTTCGAGGTTCGGGGAAGCTGATTCTGCGCACTCATATGAAGCGGCTCGTCAAGGTTCTGCTGCTCCTGTGCCTGGTTCTTGGTGGTTTGCGGGGTTGTGGTGTTCGGAGAGCGGGCGTGGCTGTCTGATCCTGTTTGCCTGGCTAGCTGCCGTGGTCGTGCGACCGGCGGCCCGGGTCAAGGTGCGCGGAGCGCTCGCAGGGCGACGCCGCAGGCGGCCTTGACGCGGGCCGGCGGGAGCCGATGATGGGCGGCCAGGGCCAACGGATGCCGGTTCTGGTTACCGGGGTTCTGGCGGCGGGCGGGGCGGGTGGGGGTGGCCTGCCGGGGCGGCGTGGTGGCCGTGGCCACTGCCACTCTCATATTCGCGTGTCGGGATCGCAGATCGCTGATTCGCAGAATGGTGCCCCTGACTAATTACGAGCGTCGCGTAGCTGCTCATAGTGCGCGCGGGGATCGTTCCTGCGGCGGCGAGCGTCCCGGCAGGCCACCGGCTCGGGCGGGCAGCCTGGCTGGCCAGGGGTGTCGCAGTCCTGGCCAGCCCGGTGGTGCCCGCGGGGATCATCGCAGTGCTGCCTTTCCTGTTGCCAGCCGGTCAGCTGGTCATCTCGGCCCAGACGAACCCGGCGAGCTCACGGGCGACTGCGGTGACGGCCACGCCGGGCGGCTTGCCGCGGCTGGTCATCGTCTTGTACTTGGCGTGCAGGTGCCGCTGTGCTTTCCAGGACCGGGCCAGGGTGTCCGGGGTGGCGTCGTGCTGCCGGCGGCGCAGCGTTACGCCGATCGCTGGCTTGAACCGGTAGGCCCACGCAGCCTCCACCAGGGCGGTGCGCACTGGCTCGGAACCGGCTTTAGTGATCGGCCCGCGGCGGGTCTTATCGCCGCTGGAGTACTCGCCGGGCACCAGGCCGGTGAACCCCGTGAATGCCCGCGCGGACGGGAACCGGCGCCAGTCGACGATCTCGGCGGCCAGGGCCAGGCCGTGCAGCTCGGCGATGCCGCGGTAGCAGCCCAGCCGGGCCACCACCGGGGCCAGCGGATCGCGGCATGCCCATGTCCTCAGGTCAGCCTCGATGGCGTCCAGTTCCGCCCGGCGGGTGTCCAGCCCGGCACGGTAATACACAAGCGCCGCGGTCAGCGCCGGCTCTTCGAAGGACTGCCTGGCGATCCACTGTTCGTGCGCCTGGGTCCAGTACGACCCGGACCGCCAGACCCGGCCGTGCCGCAGCAGCATCGCGGTGATCCGCTGCTGGGCCCGCTTACGGTCGGCCAGCAGCGCCGCCCGGACCCGGACCAGGTCCCGCACCGCCTCCTCCGCTGCCGACGGCACCCGCACCGGCGTCAGCTCCCCGGCCCGGTGCAGCCGGGCTAACCGGCTGGCATCACGCCTGTCGGTCTTCACCCGGTCCCCGGCGCGGCGCGGGATCAGCGACGGGGCGACCACATCGCAGGCCACCCCCATCGAGGCCAGCAGCCGGTGCAGCCCGAACCCGCACGGCCCGGCCTCGTAACAGGCTCGCAGCGCCGCCGGGTCGCCGAGCCGGCCGACCAGGTGCCGGACCGCGCCTTCCTCGTTCCAGATCCGGTCGATGACCGGGACCTCGTCGCCGGGCATCAAGATGCCCGCCACGATCGTGTTCTTCGAGGTGTCCATTCCCAGATGGATCGGCCCCGGCGCTGATGTCACACTAGACATGACGGCCGGCTCCCTTCCGCCATAGTGGCTCCGGTTTTGCTGGGGCAGTTGCACCTTCCAGCTTCCGGTGACCCACGGCATCAGCCAAGACGGCTTTGACGGTCACCCGGAGCCGGCCGCTTCATCGTGACTAATCCCGGCCCGTAGTGGGGTCTACGTGGCGCGGCCGGGCTGGGTCCCGGCTGTGCACCGTCTTCTTCGCCGTCAGAGGAACTCTGCAGAATGTCGGCGATAACGGGACATACTTGGCTGGTGACGGAACAGAGCGAGCATGCCCTGGCGGTCGGGCAGGATCTGGGCGCGGAGACGCGCCAGACCTACGACGCGATCGCTGCCGAGTACGCCAGGCAGAACTCGGTCGCGGCAGCGCCAGTTGCCGAGCGGCTGGATGAGCTGGCGGGGAGTGTCCCTGCGGGGAGCGTTGTCGCTGACATCGGCTGCGGACCCGGGCGTGATGTCATGATGCTCCGTACGCGCGGGCTGCATGTTGCCGGTGTCGATCTGTCTCTAGGGCAGCTCCGGGCCAGTGAGGTTGCCGGACTCATCCAGGCCGATATGCGCCTCCTGCCGCTGCAGGCCGGATCGGTGCATGGCATCTGGTGCTGGGCCGCGCTGATGCATCTGCCTCGCGAGGCGGCACCAAGGGCCTTCGCGGAGTTCGCCCGCATCATCCGCAGCGGCGGCAGCCTGGTGATGTCGATCGCAGAAGGCGACGGGGAAGGCTTCGAGGCGGCCACGCATTATGGTTCCGAGCAGAGGCGGTGGTTCACGCGTTACCGCGAACCGGAGTTCACTGCGTTGCTGGCGGCAGCTGGATTCAGCATCCGTAACATCCGCCTGCACCGCGCATGCCGGATGCGGAACTGGCTGTCCGTCCACGCCACCCGCGAGCCGGCGTGGCAGAAGGCGCTGGACGGGCTACCGGTGATTCGAGATGGCCGGTGGGCAGTGGGCGGGAGCGCCGCTCTCGCGCTCCACGGCCTGAAGGTCGAACCGGGGGACGTCGATATCCTCGCTGACGATGCGGCCGCGGCCGAGCTGATAGGCGGCCTGCGGGGTGCCGTGGCCAGGGACGAAGCACCCTGGGACCGTGGTGACGTGCGTGCCTCCCGCCGCGCCCTCGCCATGATCGACGGCGTTGAGGTCGAGATCCTGGTGGACGTGGAAGCTGTCGGGCAGAGTGGCGTGGTGGCCACCACCCCCAACTTGGATCAAGTGGACCGGGTGATCGTGGCGGGTCGGCCGATCCCTGTGCTGCCGCTGTTGACCATGCTGGCGCTACTCGAAGCAACTGGCCAGCGCGAACGAGCGGAAATGGTACGACAGGCAATGACGAGGATGTGAAGTAGGCAGCTATTGCGCAGCTGGAGGCTTGACGTGACCCGGTGTAGCGTCCTCTGGCAGCCACGGCCGGGGTGCTCTACTGACCACGGTGTGCCGGTCCTATGACTCGCGCGGGCTCACGGCTCGCTACAAACCATCCAGATCCATGCCGGCGACCACATCATCATTTGCGCCGACAGGCCCTGCCATGCCCGACGACCTTAACGCCCCGCGGCAAGATCAGTAGCGCGGAGCGCGCTGCGCACTATTACGAGAGTTCCGGTCACGCGACGGCCGGTTGGACGGTGACCTGGTAGCCGAGCGCTTGGAGTTGGCGTATCGCCTTGTACTTGGCGCGCATCGGGTCGCGCCGGACGTAGTAGTCGCCGCCGAGATCGGTGTATTTCGTGTGGTGGGTGAGCATGTTCCAGACCGCGGTGAGGATCGTGCGTTCGATGGCGACGACGGCGCGGACCGGCCCCCGCCGGGTCGCGATGCGCCGGTACCGGGCCGCCAGGTAGGTGTTGTTCGTTCTGGATGCGGACATCGCCGCGACACCCAGTGCGGCTTTGAGATGGGCGTTGCCGTGGCGCGTGTGCGCACTCTTGACCCTGCCGGCGGACTCGTTAAGCCCCGGGCATACCCCGGCCCAGGACGCCAGATGGCCCGCCGTGGGGAAGACTGTCATGTCCGCGCCGGTCTCAGCGATGATCACGTCCGCAACGATCTGCGAGATGCCCGGAATCGTCACGAGCGCATCCCGTGCCTGTGCGAAAGGGGCGATCACGGTCTCGATGCGGGCGGTGAGCGCGTCGATCGTGGCTTGCTGAGTGCCGGGCTGTGCGAGGTACTGCGACACCATAAACGCGTGATGCTCGGTGAACCGGCCCTGCAGCGCCTCGATCAGCGCAGGAATCTTGCGACGCAGGGTGCGCTTGGCCAGATCGGCGAGCACCTTCGGATCACGTTCCCCGGCGACCAGGGCCTCCGGCATCGCTCGCGCTGATACTCCGGTCAGGTCGGTGGCCACCGCCGACAGCTTGATCCCGGACGATTCGAGGAACTTCTCCAGCCTTTGCACGATGCGGGCCCTGTCCCTGGCAGCCATCGACCTGGCCCGGGTCAGATCACGCAAGTGACGCACCGGCTCTGGCGGGATGAACGACGCCCGCAGCAGGCCGTGCGCCCCGAGCTCGGCCAGGGATGTTGCGCGCGTGCTTGGCGTTGACCAGCATGACCGGAAGCTTGTCTTCCATCACGTAGTAGAACGGCTTCCAGTAGTCGCTGGTCGCCTCCATCACCACCGTCGTCACCCGCTGGCCGAGGAGGTAGTCGACCAGCGCAAGAACCTGCGCAGTGGTCGCGCCGAACGTAGTCACCGTTGTCGTGAATGACCCCCGGGCGCTTGCCCGGGATCCTGACCGCGACCTTCGCATCGCGCTTGGAGATGTCGATGCCCGCGGCTCGCTCGTGAACGACATCCATCGCCCTGCTCCTTCCCGCACGTGCCCGGCTGGCGCCGGCCGCGGGAAGGACAGGAAAGTCTGGAATCTAATACTCGTGCTCGAAGCAACAATCCACGGTTCCCGTGGCGTCCTCCGCGTCAAGCTAATTTACGGGCTCCACCGCACCATAGTGCGTCGACGTCGACCGCAGCCGGCCCAGCCAGCATCGCCCCTCACGAGCGCAGCCACAAGGGCCAGCCACAGGCGAACTCTCGACCACCACGGCGAGGGTACCGCCCGCCCAACAGCTATTACGAGAGTTCCGGTCAGGTGACGGCCGGTTGGATGGTGACCTGGCAACGTCCGTGCTTACGCGTTCTGATATCGGGGAACCCGAGTTCTCCAGCATCGAGGAATGGCTCGGAGCTATACCTGTGGCTCGCGTTCAACCTCCGCGCCCACCACATGCAGGCGCAGACGTTGGCACGACGGGTCGACGAAGCTGCGACCACCTGGGCTGAGCTTGACCAGCTCATTGCTGAGCATGGTCTGCCGGACCGAGCAGACGGCGACGCGAGATCTGGCTGCCCTGGCATCAGCCGGGGTCTTCACGCCGCAGGGCAACGGCAGAGGCAGGCATTACATCGCAGGCGTGCCTATCCGGCAGATCCAGGATCGCCGCCGGCCGGAGCGCCCGCATGCGGGATCGCTATCCGTCGATGCGGGCGAAGCTCGGCGATCGCGGCTAGCGGGGGCTCAGGACCGGAACGCGGCGTAGATGATCGCGGTGAGCCGGTCGATCATCTCGTCCTTAGGCAGCCTGACCTCTGCACTGAGCAGGTAGTTGATCCGCTCGAGCATCATCAGGCACGCCACCGCGGTGAGCTCGGCATGCTGGGTCAGGATCCCGTCGCCCGACGTGCCGTTCTGGTGCGCGGCCGTCATGCCCTGGGTCATCGCTTCAGACAGCCGGAAAAGCACCTGCAGCCCGTCACCGAAGACGTTCTCGCCGACGATCTCAGCCTGGCTGAGGATCCGGATCACCGTGGCGTGGGCCTGGTAGGTCTCAGTGAAGCTCTCGACCCAGTGCCGCAGTGCCGCGCGGCCGGCGTCGTTGCTGGTGACGATCGGGAATTCATCGGTGATGTTGCCCATGTCGTGCAGCGCGTCGCGGAGCAACGTCCGGAACAAGTCGTCCTTGTTAGCGAAGTACAAATAGAAAGTGCCGTGCGACATCTGCGCGCGCCGGACAATGTCTTCAACCCGGGCGGTCTGAAATCCCGTTTCCTCGAATTCGGCTAGGCCCGCGTCAAGGAGCTTGCGAACGGTCTCGCGTCCGTGCGCGCCAAGCTCGCGTCGCTGGGCCGGCTCGCCACCGGCCAGTGACGGCCTCGTCACCCGCCCCTGCGGGGTCGGACGGCTCGTCCGCGGACGCGGCTGCAGCGAGTCATCTGTCGCTGAGAGCTCCGTCGCGCCGCTCGTGTCGGTTGCAGGAAGCTGCCGGTTACTGCCCTGTTGCGCCGAAACGCGCCGAACAGGGGTCTGCCGACGGACCTGCTCACTGCCTGGAGCTGCGACGGGTGCCCACGCCCGCGGACCCAGGCTGGGTTCCCGGCTCATAGAGGGAGACTAGCCTGCCGGCGCCGGCTCGGCCAACGCGACCTGCGGTTAGGTGCGGAACAACCGCCTGACGGACATGCGTGCGCTGATTATAAAGAAAGGGCAATACGCAGGACGAGAACGGCGGCTGGCCGGCATAGTCATGCGCCATGCTCACGCGGCAAAACTGACGCGGATATCAGGTGACGGCCGCGTCATTATTGCATCTAAATGCCCAGCCGTGGGGAAATAGGGATCATGACTCGTGACTGGGCCGCAGCCGGCGCTGCGCTTGCGGCGCCAGCCGGGACCGGCCCTGCGGGGCCTGATGCCAGCCAGCCCGACCAGTCCGGCTATCAGCCGGACGCGGTGATGTCGAAGGCGACGGCGGAGAACTTCCCGGTGGCGCTGCGTGCGCTGCCGCGCCGCTATCGGCAGCATCTGCTGGCTGTGTACCAGTTCGCCAGGACCGTGGACGATATCGGCGATCTTGCCCCGCCCGGTGACCGCGCGCGGATGCTCGCCGAGCTGGAGCGTGACCTGCGGCGCCTGTATGAGCCGGCCACGCCGGATGCGGCGCAGCCCTTGCACCCGGCCGTGGCCGGGCTGGCGGACGCGATCACCAGCTGCAGCATCCCGATGCAGCCGTTCGCCGACCTGATCAAGGCCAACCTGCAGGATCAGGTCGTGGCCCGCTATCGCACCTACCAGGATCTGGCCGGCTACTGCGAGCTGTCCGCCAACCCGGTAGGCCGGATCGTGCTGCAGGTCTTCGGCTGCACCACGGCCGAGCGGGTCTTGCTGTCGGACTCGATCTGCACCGGGCTGCAGCTGGCTGAGCACCTGCAGGATGTGGCGGAGGACCTGCGGGCGGGACGGATCTACCTGCCCGCTGACGACCTGGCCAGCCATGGTGTCAGCGAGCAGGACCTGGCCGGACGCACCGCGTCGCCGCTCGTGCGCAAGCTGATCGCGTTCGAGGTGCGCCGGGCCCGGATGCTGCTGGATGCCGGCGCGCCGCTGGTGGGCACGCTGCGCGGGGTGCCGCGGCTGGCCATCGCCGGTTATCTGGCTGGCGGCCGGGCCGCGCTGGCCGCTATCGTGTCCGCCGACTACGACGTGCTGGCCGCCACGCCGCGGCCGCGCAAGGGCCGGACCCTCGCCGCGCTGGCGGCGGCCTTCGGAACGGGGCGGTGACCAGATGACAGCGGGAACTGCCGTTCCGGCTGACGTGCTGGCCGCCTACCAGCACTGCGAGACCGTGACCCGGCAGCAGGCCAAGAACTTCGCCTACGGCATCGCGCTGCTGCCCGCCGCCAAGCGCCGGGCGTTGTCCGCTGTGTACGCATTCGCCCGGCAGATTGACGACATCGGCGACGGCACGCTGCCCGCGGCGGAGAAGATCGTGGCGCTCGAGCAGACCCGGGCGGCACTGCAGGGCCTGCAAGACGGTGGCGTCACGGGCGGCGACCTGGTGCTGATCGCGCTGCGCGATGCCGCTGAGAGGTTCGCGGTCCCGCTCGGCGCATTCGGCGAGCTGATCGACGGCTGCGAGGCGGACGTCCGGGGTGTCACCTACACGACGTTCGCCGATCTGGAGCATTACTGCCGGTGCGTGGCCGGGTCGATCGGCAGGCTGTCACTGGGCGTGTTCGGCACCAGCGAGCCCGGGGTTGCCGCGCCGCTCGCCGACTCGCTCGGGGTCGCGCTGCAGATCACCAACATCCTGCGCGACATCCGCGAGGACCTCGGTAACGGCCGCGTCTACCTCCCGGCTGAGGACCTCGACCGGTTCGGCTGCGTGCTGGCCCCGGCCACCGCCGACGGCCAGCCGGCCCGGATTGAGGGCCCGATGGCCGAGGTGATCAGGTTCGAGGCCGACCGGGCTCGCCGCTGGTACGCAACGGGCATGCAACTGATGCCGATGCTGGACCGGCGCAGCGGCGCCTGCACCGGCGCGATGGCCGGGATTTACCGGCGGCTGCTCGAGCACATCAGCGCTCGCCCGGACGAGGCACTGGCCAGCCGGATGTCTCTGCCGGCCAGGGAGAAGGCAATGCTCGCCGTCCGCGCGCTGGCCGGGATGGGCATGCCCGGCCGTCAGCGCAAGCCAGGGGCCGCGGGCCCCGCCGCCCCGGCTGACCCCGGCCAGCCAGCGGAGGCCGGCCGATGACCGCCCGCTCAGTGATCGTGATCGGCGGCGGCCTGGCCGGCATCACCGCCGCGATCGGCCTGCGCGACGCCGGCCTGGACGTCACCCTGCTGGAGGCCCGGCCCCGGCTCGGCGGCGCGGCCACGTCCTACCAGCGTGACGGCATGACCGTCGACAACGGCCAGCACGTCTTCCTGCGCTGCTGCACGAGCTACCAGGAACTGATCGCCAGGCTGGGCATGACCGAATCGGTCACGGTCCAGGAGCGGTTCGACGTCACGGTCCTGAGCCCGGCCGGGTCAGCCCGGCTGCGGCGCAGCAACCTGCCCGCCCCGCTGCACCTGACCCGGTCGCTGGCCGGCTACGGGCTGCTGCCGCTGGCAGACCGGCTGCGGGCAAGCCGGGCAGCGCTGGGCTTCCGGTTCGCCAGCCCGGACGACGCCCGCCTCGACGGCGTGCGCCTCGGTGACTGGCTGGCCCGTCACGGCCAGCGCGAGCGGGCCCGGCGGCTGCTGTGGGACCTGTTCATCGTGTCCGCGCTGAACATCGCCGGTGACGACGCCAGCATGCAGCTAGCGACCACGGTGATCAAGACCGCGCTGCTGGGCGCCAACGACGCGGCCGACATCGGGATGGCAGCCGTGCCGCTCGGCCGGCTGCATGCCGACGCGACCGCGACCCTGCTGGACGAACTGGGGGCGCGGATCCGGCTCAGTTCCGGCGCCGAGGTCGTCGAGCCTGTGGCCGGCGGCGGTTTCCGGGTCGGCCTGACCCACGGTCGCGAGTCGCTCGCCGCCGATGGGGTGGTGATCGCCGTTCCGGCGGCGCGGGCAGGCGCACTGGGCGCATCGGCCGGCCTGCCGAGCACTGCGACATCGGCCTGGTCCCGGCTGGGCGCGTCGCCGATCGTGAACGTGCACGTCCTGTACGACCGCATGGTCATGCAATTGCCGTTCGCTGCGGCGGTGGACTCGCCCGTTCAGTGGGTATTCGACAAGACCAGCCAGTCGGGCCTGACCAAGGGCCAGTACCTCGCGGTCTCGCTGTCGGCCGCGGACGATCTCGCCGAGCAGCCGGTCAGCGCCCTGCGAGAGATGTTCGTGCCGGCGCTGGAGCAACTGCTGCCGGGAGCGGCAGGGGCTGGCATTACTGACTTTTTCGTCACCAGGGAACCGCGGGCGACGTTCTGGCAAGGGCCAGGATCGGGCGCCCTGCGGCCCGGCACCGCAACCTCGGTGCCGGGAGTCGTGCTGGCCGGGTCGTGGACCGACACCGGCTGGCCGGACACGATGGAGGGCGCCGTGCGGAGCGGACAAACCGCTGCCCGCGAGCTGATCCGCCAGCTGGCCAGCAGGCCGGCCGGGGACAGCGCCGTGGCAGCACATACCGGCGAGCCACTCGCCGCGACAACTGATGCCTCCTGGTCGGGTACGGCATGACCGTGACAATGCCCGCAGGCGTGCAGACCGCTCGTGACCTGGTCTCGCCGGCGATCGCCGAGGCGGTCAGCAGGCTGAGCCCGGAGATTCGCACGGTCGCGGCCTACCACCTGGGCATTTCCGACGAAACCGGCGCTCCGCTCGACGGCGGCTCAGGCAAGGCACTGCGTCCCGCGCTGGCGCTGCTCTCGGCCAGGGCCGCAGGCGCCGAGCCCGAGCACGGCGTGATCCCGGCCGTCGCGGTCGAGCTGGTGCACAACTTCTCGCTGCTGCACGACGACATCATGGACGGCGACACCGAGCGGCGGCACCGGCCGACGGCCTGGACCGTCTACGGTGTCGGCCCGGCGATCCTGGCCGGCGACGCGCTGCTGGTGCTGGCCCAGGACATGCTGCTGGAGACGCCTCCGTACGGCATCTGGGCGGCTCGCTGCCTGTCCGCCGCGGTCCAGCGCCTGATCACCGGGCAGGGATCTGACCTGGCCTTCGAGCGCCGTGACGACGTCGAGACCGCGGAATGCCTGGACATGGCGGGCAACAAGACCGCGGCGCTGATGGCGTGCGCGTGCAGCATCGGCGTGATCTACTGCGGCGCGCCGGCCAGCCTGGCGATGAGCCTGAGCGGCTTCGGCGCGCACATCGGGCTGGCCTTTCAGCTGACCGACGACCTGCTCGGCATCTGGGGCTCGCCCGCGGTCACCGGCAAGCCGGCCGGATCGGACATCCAGGCCCGCAAGAAGTCGGTGCCGATCGTGATCGCGCTGGCCAGCGACACCGCGGCCGGTCGTGAGCTGGCGAACCTGCTGGCCAAGCCGGAGCCGCTGAGCGATGCCGAGATCGCGCACGCGACCGGGCTGGTGGAGGCGGCCGGCGGCAAGCAGCAGACGGAGGCCATGGCGGACGCGGAGACGGCAGCGGCGCTCGAGCTGCTTCAGTCAGCCGAGATGCCCGACGATGTGCGGGCCGAGTTCGCCGGGATAGCGGAGTTCATCACGGCGCGGCAATGGTGACAACTGACACGGCGACGACATTCAGTGCGGACGGCCTGGAACCGGTCCAGCCGGCCCGCCAGGCGCTCGACCGCGCCGTCAGCCACCTGCTGTCACTGCAGCAGGAGGGCAGCTGGTGGCAGGGCGAGCTGGAAACTAACGTCACCATGGACGCCGAGGACCTGCTCATGCGGGAGTTCCTCGGCATCAGGACAGCTGCGGAGACTGCGGCCGCGGCCCGCTGGATCCGCTCCCAGCAGCGGCCGGACGGTACCTGGTCGAACTGGTTCGGCGGCAGCGCCGATCTGTCCACCACGGTCGAGGCGTACGTGGCGCTGCGGCTGGCCGGGGATTCCCCTGACGAGAGCCATATGGCGCGCGCTGCGGCTTACATCTCCGAACGTGGCGGCATCCCGGCAACTCGCGTTTTTACCAGGATCTGGCTGGCGCTCTTCGGCGAATGGCCCTGGCAGGATCTGCCCGTCATGCCGCCAGAACTCATTTTCCTGCCCAGCTGGGCCCCGCTGAACATCTATGACTGGGGCTGCTGGGCGCGGCAGACCATTGTCCCGCTGACCATCGTCTGCACTCTCAAGCCTGTCCGGCCGCTGCCGTTCACGCTGGCCGAGCTGGATGCGGGCCACGTTCCCGGCCTGAAGAAGCCTGGCTCCGACGATTACTGGAGCAAGGCCTTCCGCGGGCTGGACCGGGTCCTGCACCGGTGGGAGCGCGGCGGCGGCCAGAGCAAGCCGGCCAAGGCGGTGCGGGCCGCGGCGTTCCGCCGCGCCGCCGACTGGATCCTGGCCCGGCAGGAGCGGGACGGCTGCTGGGGCGGCATCCAGCCGCCGTGGGTCTACTCGCTGATCGCGCTGCATTTGCTCGGCTACGACCTGAATCACCCGGCGATCGCGCGCGGGCTGGCCGGCCTGGACCGGTTCACCATTACCGAGGACACCCCGGACGGCCCGGTGCGCCGGCTGGAGGCCTGCCAGTCGCCGGTCTGGGACACGGTGCTGGCGATGGTGGCGCTGGCCGACGCGGGCCTGCGCGGCGACCATCCGGCGCTGGTGGGCGCCGCGCAGTGGGTGCTCGGCGAGGAGATCCGCGGGCCGGGGGACTGGCAGGTGCGGCGGCCGGGCCTGACGCCGGCCGGCTGGGCGTTCGAGTTCGACAACGATTGCTACCCCGATATCGATGACACCGCGGAAGTTCTGCTGGCACTGCGGCGGGTACAGCTACCTGGTGCATTGGCCGCGGACCGTTCCGCGGCGGTCGGACGTGCGCTCGACTGGATGACCGGCATGCAGTCCAAAGACGGCGGATGGGGTGCGTTCGACGCTGACAACACGGCCAAGCTCGTGACGAGGCTGCCCTTCTGCGACTTCGGCGAAGTCACTGACCCGCCGTCGGCCGACGTCACGGCCCACACGCTCGAGGCGCTGGCTGCGGCCGGACTCGGGTCAGGCCCCGCCGCCCGCCGCGGCGTGGCCTGGCTGCTGCGGGCCCAGGAGGCCGACGGTTCGTGGTTCGGCCGGTGGGGCGCGAATTACGTCTACGGCACCGGCGCGGTGGTCCCGGCCCTGATCGCGGCCGGCGTGAAGCCGGGCAAGCCGTGCATCAGGCGCGCGGTCGCCTGGCTGACCGAGCACCAGAACGCTGACGGGGGCTGGGGCGAGAGCCTGGCCTCCTACGACGATCCGGCCCTGGCCGGATGCGGCAACTCAACCGCCTCACAGACCGCGTGGGCGCTGCTGGCCCTGCTGGCCGCGGGCGGCGACGACGCGCTGCGCAGCGCCGAGCGCGGCGTTGCGTGGCTGGCCGCGACCCAGCGGCCGGACGGCAGCTGGGACGAGCCCGAGTTCACCGGAACCGGATTCCCCGGCGATTTCTACATCAATTACCACCTGTACCGGCTGGTGTTTCCGGTCAGCGCGCTCGGGCGCTACCTGGACGACCAGCAGAAGCGCGAGGTGGCATGAGCCGGCTCACTGTCTGCGCTCCGCTGCGGGTGGAGGCACGCGCCCTGCGCCGCGGCCTGCGCGACGCTGCGGCGGCGCAGGCTGACGTGGTGCGGACCGGCTACGGGCCGCGCCGGGCGGCAGCGGCCGCGGCGCGGATCGCTGGCCGGCGGCCGGGCATGCTCGCCGTCGCCGGCGTTGGCGGCGGCCTGACCGCCGACCTGAAGGCCGGCGAGATCGTCGTCGCCTCACAGGTGTCCGGTGACGGCGGGGCCGTGGTGCCCATCCCGTCGGCGCCGCTGCTGGCCGGCGAGCTGCGCCGGGCCGGGCTGACGGTCAGGACCGGGCCGGTCGTCACCGTCGGCAAGCTGGTCCGGCAGGATCATGCCGCGCTGGCGGCCGGCGGCGCGATCGCCGTCGATATGGAGTCGGCTCCGCTGCTGGCTGGCGCCGGCGGCAGCCCCGCCGTGGTGATCAGGGCGATCTCTGACACTCCGGACCGGCCGGTGCTGAGCCCGTCGATCGTGACCGGAGGCCTGGCCGCGCTGCGGTCGCTGCGGCAGGCGGCGCCGGTGCTGACCCGCTGGGCTGAGGCAGTCGGCCCGCGGACCGTGCTGCTGGCGAGCCCGCGCTCGTTCTGCGCAGGCGTCGAGCGCGCCATCGACATTGTCCGGCTGGCACTGGAACGGCACGGCGCCCCGGTGTACGTGCGCAAGCAGATTGTGCACAACCTGACGGTGGTCACCGAGCTCGAGGAGCTCGGCGCGATCTTCGTCGACGAGCTGAGCGAGGTGCCGGACGGCGCGTCCGTCGTCTTCTCCGCCCACGGGGTTTCGCCAGCCGTCCGCCAGGAAGCGGTTCGCCGCAGCCTGACCACGGTCGACGCGACCTGCCCGCTGGTCGCCAAGGTGCACGCGGAGGCGCGCCGGTACGCCGGCGACGGCTACCAGGTCGTGCTCATCGGGCACGCCGGCCACGAAGAGGTCGACGGCACCCTGGGCGAGGCACCGGGCGCGATGGCACTGGTGCAGAACGAGGCCGACGTCGCCGCGCTGCGGCCCGCCGATCCGGGCCGGGTGGCGTACCTGATGCAGACCACGCTCGCGGCCGACGAGGCGTCGGCCATCGTCGGCGCGATCACGCAGCGGTTCCCGGCCGCCACCGGTCCCGGCAGCGACGACATCTGCTACGCCACCACGAACCGTCAGCACGCGGTCCGGCAGATCGCGGCCCGCGCCGACCTCGTGCTGGTCGCCGGATCGGCGAACTCCTCCAATTCGCAGCGCCTGGTCGAGACCGCCCGGCGCGCGGGCGCCGCCGCCTACCTGGTGGACGGTGCCGAGGACATCGAGCTTGGCTGGCTTGCCGGAGTGTCGACCGTGGGCATCACGGCCGGCGCGTCGGCCCCGCCGGCCATCGTCGAGCAGATCGTCACGGCCCTGTCCGGGCTGGGCGAGCTGCAGACAGAAGAAGTAGTTGTTGCCACGGAATCCATACAATTCGGCTTGCCCAAGGAGCTGAGGCAGTCATGACCATGCCGCTACGCCAGAGCCTGCGGGTGGGAACGTACCTGATGCGGCAGAAGATCACCCGCAAGGACAAGTTCCCGCTGCTGGTGGAACTCGAGCCGCTGTTCGCCTGCAACCTGAAGTGCGCGGGCTGCGGCAAGATCCAGCAGCCCGCCAGCCTGCTTAAGCAGCGAATGCCGGTCGAGCAGGCGATCGCCGCGGTCGAGGAATGCGGCGCGCCGATGGTCTCGCTGGCCGGCGGTGAACCGCTGATGCACCCGCAGATCGAGGTCATCGTCGAGGAGCTGATCAAGCGGAAGAAGTTCGTGTTCTTGTGCACGAACGCGCTGCTGCTGCCGAAGCACCTGCACAAGTTCAAGCCGTCACCGTACTTCGCCTGGGTTGTGCACATCGACGGGCTGAAGGACCGGCACGACGAGTCGGTGTGCAAGGAGGGCGTGTTCGACGAGGCGGTCGCGGCCATCAAGGAATGGCAAGCGCCTCGGCTTCCGGGTGAACACCAACACCACGGTCTTCAACACCGACACGCCGCAGACCGTCATCGACGTGCTCAACTACCTCAACGACGACCTGCAGATCGACGACATGCAGATCTCGCCGGCCTACGCCTACGAGAAGGCACCGGACCAGGAGCACTTCCTCGGCGTGACCGAGACGCGGGAGCTGTTCAAGAAGGCGTTCGCCGACGGCAACCGCAAGCGGTGGCGGCTCAACCACTCGCCGCTGTTCCTGGACTTCCTGGAGGGCAAGCAGGACTTCGCCTGCACGGCCTGGGGCATCCCGTCCTACTCGCTGCTGGGCTGGCAGAAGCCGTGCTACCTGATGGCCGACGGCTACGTGAAGACCTACAAGGAGCTGATCGAGACCACCGACTGGGACGCCTACGGCCGCGGCAAGGACCCGCGCTGCGCCAACTGCATGGCGCACTGCGGGTACGAGCCGTCGGCGGTGCTGGCCACCACGTCCTCGCTGCGGGAGTCGATCCGGGCGCTGCGCGGCTAGCAGTGCGCTAGTGCCGGCGCAGGAACTCCAGCGTGCGCTGGTTGAACTCGTCGGTGATCTCGTAGATCGGTGCGTGCGCGGCGCCGCCGAACACGATGAGCTCAGCGCCGGAGATAGCCTCGGACAGCGGCCCGGCGAACCTGGTCGAGGTGACCAGGTCGTGCTCGCCGAAGGTGATCAGCGTCGGTGCCTGGATCGCGCCGAGCGCTGCTGTCGCGTCGTGGGCCAGGACCGCGGCGGACTGGTGCAGGAAGGCGTCGACCGGCGGCATCGGCCGGCTGCGGACGAAGTCCGCCAGCGAGTCGATGTACTCCGGGCGCGCCGCGTACAGCTCCGGGGTGAAGCACCACGGGAAGATGCCGGTGATCACCATGTCGGTGACGCTGTCCAGGCCCGCCGCCATGATCCGCCAGCCCTCCACGACGGTGCGCAGGAACGGGTCGGTGGCGTCCCAGGCGCTGTGCAACGACAGCGACCTGACCAGCTCGGGGTGCCGGGCGGCCAGGAGCATGCCAGCCGCCGCGCCGAGCGACAGACCGGACACGTGCGCGCTGCCGATCCCGGCCGCGCGAATGAACGCGGCCACGTCGTCGGCCAGCAACTCGGTGCTGTAGTCGGCATCCGGCTTGCCGGATAGACCCGCGCCGCGCAGGTCGACAGTAAAACAAGTGAAGTGCTTGGCGTACTCGCCGACCTGGAAGGCATAGCAAGCCTGATCGGCGGCCAGGTAAGGAATCAGGACCAGCGGGTCGCCCGCGCCGGTGACCTCGTAGTACATCTCGATGCCGTTGGCCTGCACTACTGGCATGCGTCCCCCTCTGCGAGCGGCGGCTCCTGGCCGCCTGCCGGGTCCTAGATCCGATCGTCCCCTGCCGGACGGAATCTCGCTAGCCAGATCTGCGCGGCTGACCTACCATCACCCGGTGGCTGACAGGGTGCTCATCTACGGCGTGACCGGGTCAGGCAAGACGACCCTGGCCAGGCGGGCGGCGGCGCGGACCGGGCTGCCGTTCTACTGCGTGGACGACCTGACCTGGGATCCGGGCTGGGTCGTGGTGCCCGGCGACGAGCAGCGGCGGCGGATCGCCGCGATCTGCGTGCAGGACCAGTGGATCCTCGATCACGCCTACAGCAGCTGGGTCGACGTGCCCTTGGCCAGGGCCGACCTGATCATCGCTCTGGATTACCCGCGGTGGCGGTCGCTCGGCCGCCTGCTCCGCCGGACGCTGCGCCGCGCCATCGACCGGCGCGAGATCTGCAACGGCAACACCGAGTCGTTCCGGCAGGTGTTCTCGAAGCACTCGATCATCGCCTGGCACTTCCGCTCCTTCGCCGGCAAGCGCCGGCATATTCGGGCTATGGCGGCCGACCCGGCCATGCCGCAGGTGCTCCGGCTGACCTCGCCGGCGGCGGCCCGCCGGTGGCTGGCGAGTCTGCCCGTTGCACCGGACCGCGCAGCTCAGACCACCTAACAGCGCCCGGAACGTGGCCGGACGGGCCGGTGTGCTAAAGTCTGAGCAGTTGCTCAGAGCGATAGCTCAAAATCATGATGCCGAGGAGCGCGGGATGGCGAAGGCAGGCCCGCGGGCCGACTCCGGGACCCGGCGCGGGCACTCGGCCGAGATCCGCGAGGCCCTGGTGCAGGCGGCGATCGGCGCGCTGCGTGAGACCGGTTTCGCGGGCGCGAGCGCACGTGAGATCGCTGCCCGGGCCGGCTGCAGCCAGGCGCTGGTGTTCTATCACTTCGGCTCGGTGAATGATCTGCTCCTCGCCGCCCTGGACGAGGTCAGCGCCCGCCGCCTGGCGGCCTACCGTGGACTGCTCGACGATGCGACGTCGATGGCGGCACTGGCAGAGTCCGCCCGCTCGATCTTTGCCGCTGACCTCGACGCCGGCTATGTCCGGGTGCTGGTCGAGATGATCAACGGCGCCCAGTCAGTGCCGGGGCTGGGGGAGCAGGTCGCACAACGGCTGCGCCCGTGGCGCGAGCTGGCCGAGGACGCGATCAGGCGGGCCCTGGGCCGGTCGGCGGCCGCCAGGCTGCTGCCGCCGGCTGAGGCGGCACACGCGCTCGTGGCAGGATTCCTCGGCCTGGAGCTGCTGGCCAGCCTCGACGGTGATCGGGCGGCTGCGCTCGCGGTGTTCGACCGGGCCAGGTCGCTGGCCCGGCTGGTCGACGTGCTCGGCGGCCTGCGGCTGCCCGGCACAGGTAAGGAGGACCGATGACCCAGCTCGACATCGTGACCGGAGCGTTCAGTTACTCCGGCGCGGCCATCGCGGGCGAACTGCTGCGGCGCGGGCATCAGGTCAGGACACTCACCGGGCATCCGGGCCGGGCGCCGGCCGGAACGCCGATCGACTGCCGTCCGCTGGACTTCACCGACCCCGACGAGCTGACCAGATCGATGACCGGCGCGCGGACGCTGTACAACACCTACTGGGTCCGGTTCGCGCATGGCCAGATCAGCCACGAGCTGGCCGTCGCCAACAGCACCGTGCTGTTCACCGCGGCCAGCCGGGCAGGCGTGCAGCGCATCGTGCACGTCTCCATCACCAACCCGAGCCTGACCTCCGCCGACTCGTACTTCCGCGGCAAGGCGGAGGTGGAGCACGCGCTGGCCGAGTGCGGCGTGCCGTACGCGATCGCCCGCCCGGCGATACTGTTCGGCGGCGACGGTGTGCTGGTCAACAACATCGCCTGGCTGCTCCGGCGGCTGCCGGTCTTCGCTATCGGCGGGCACGGCGACTACCGGCTGCGCCCGGTCCACGTCGACGACCTGGCCACCTTGTGCGCGGAACTGGCGGACCGGGAGGGCAACGTCATTGCTGACGCGGTCGGCCCGCAGTCGCTGACGTTCCGGCAGATGGTGACCGAGATTCGCGACGCGGTCGGCAGCCGGTCGCTGATCGTCCCGGTGCCCGGCGCGCTGATCCCGCTGCTGGCCAGCATGCTGAACGTGCTGCTGCGCGACACATTGCTGACGGCCGCTGAGTACCGGTCGATGGCGGCCGGGCGCGCGGACTCGGCGGGGCCGGCCGCGGGCGGGATCGTGTTCACCGACTGGGTCCGCGAGCATGGCTCCGAGCTCGGCCGCACCTATGCCAACGAGCTGGACCGGCACTTCCGCCTGACCAGCGGAAGGCCGGCGCGTTGACTGCCGTGGACCTGGCTGGCCCAAGGATTCTTGGCCTGGCGGCGGGCGAGTGTCGATCCGGCGGTGGCCACTTCGTAGTGGGAGTGAGGTGCCGTTTTCGTACCGTATCAACACGGACAATATGGAGGAGAGAATGACCGCTGGTGGCCTCTCGTCGAAACGGCTGACCCGGGTGCGAGACGTGCTCTCTCGTCACCTCGATGCCGGCTACGTGCCGGGCGCGGTCGCTGTCGTCGCCCGCCACGGCGAGGTCCATATCGAGGCAGTCGGCAATCTGGCCTTCGAGGGCGAGGGCTCGGGGACTCCGATGGCCGCCGACACGATCTGCCGCACCGGGTCGATGACGAAGCCGATCGTCGCCGCCTGCGCGATGACGCTGGCGGAGGACTGCACCCTGCGCCTCGACGACCCGGTCGATGAGTTCCTGCCGGAACTGGCGGACATGAGAGTGCTGGCCGATCCGGGCGGGCCGCTGGAGGAAACGGTCCCGGCGGCACGCCCGGTGTCGCTGCGGGATCTGCTCACCTTCACCCTCGGCACCGGCATCGTCCCCGCCGAGCCGGGAAAGATCCCGATCGCCGACGCGCTCAGCGCACTTGAGCCGCCGTCGCAGCCGGACGAGTGGATTCGCCGGCTCGGCGCGCTTCCGCTGGTGCACCAGCCGGGTGAGCGCTGGATGTACGACACCCCCGCCAATGTGACGGGCGTGCTGATCGCGCGGGCTACCGGCATGTCGTTCGGGGATGCCCTGCGCGAGCGGATCTGCGGGCCGCTGGGGATGAAGGACACCGGGTTCAGCGTGGCCGGCGAGAACATCGGCCGGCTGGCGACCGCCTACGAGCGCGACGGCGCCACCGGCGAGATCGTCGTCGAAGACGGCCCCGACGGGTACTGGAGCCAGCCGCCGGCGTTCGAAGCAGGCGGCTGGGGGCTGGTCGCGACCGCCGCCGACTATCTCGCCTTCGCCTCGGCGCTGCTGGCCGGCGGTACCCGCGACGGCGAGCGGGTGCTCTCGCGGCCGTCGGTGACGCTGATGACGAGCGATCACCTGACGCCGGCCCAGAAGGCGGTTTCCGGGTTCACGCCCGGCTACTTTGATGACATCGGCTGGGGTTTCGGGATGTCGGTCCGCACCCACCGCAGGCACCTCGGACCCTGGCCAACCTCGTACCCTCCGCTGGCCTCGGTCGGCAGCTACGGATGGTCCGGCATCTACGGCACCGGCTGGTGCAACGACCCTGCCGAGGACTTGACGACGATCCTCATGACTCAGCGGGCGCCCGCGCCGCCCGGGCTGCCGATCCTCTTTGACTTCTGGACGGCCGCCTACCAGGCAATCGACGACTGACCGGCCGGGGCATCATCCTCATCCGGTCGTCATCCTGAGCCATCGGCCAGAACCTGCGCCAGGGCGTGGGAGCACTGACGGACTATTCCCGGGTTGGTGTCCCAGTAGTAGTCGATGCCGACAACCGCTTGCAGCGCCCAGCCGCGGCCCCGCAGCCACGACGCGTCGTCCGCGCCGAGTTCGGCACGGAATCTCGCCCGGCTCTCTCCGGCAAACACGTTCCAGGCAGGCTGCAGGTCGCAGGCCGGATCGCCGACGTTCAGGCCGCCGAAGTCGATAACAGCCAATAGCCGGCCATCGACCACGAGCAAGTTCCCGGGCAACAGGTCGCCATGTACCCAGACGTGCGGGCGGTCCCACTCCGGAGCGCTGAGTGACTCCTCCCACGATCGCATGACAACATCGCCGTCGATGCGGCTGCCCAGGTGCGCCACCGACCGGCGCACCATCTCGTCAGCTTCGGCGAGCGGGCCGCCTCGGGCATGCGGCAGCCGCGGGTGCGCGCCGGTGGTGTCAACGCCGCGCAGTGCCGTGATGAAGGCGGCGAGATCGACCGCAGCCTGATTCAGATCGCCGAGGGTCCCGTTGGCATCCGAGCCGGGCAGCCACTCATAGACCGCCCAGTCGAAGGGGTATCCCTCAGCTGGATGGCCCATGGCCACCTGCACGGGCAGGGCCAGCGGCAGGTGCGGAGCCAGCTTAGGTAGCCAGGTGGCTTCCAGTTTCACCTGATCGACGGCCCAGCCAGGGCGGCGGGGCAACCGGGCGGCGAGCTGATCGCCCAGACGGTAGATATCGTTGTCGGTGCCGTACGACGTCACGGGGTTAACCGGCAGGTCTATCCAGTGCGGGAACTGCCTGGCCAGTAGCTTGCGCACGAGCGCAACGTCCGTCTCGATCTCGTCGGCATGCATCTTGACGGTGCCCATCAGCGTCATGATGGCCGAGTGAGGCGCCGGCCGCACCTGGATTTCTCACCGCTCGGTCGTGATCGCGGCTTTTGCCGGAGCTACCGCGCAGCGCGTGGCGGCGAAAGATTTCACGCGCTCTTACCTGATTTTCCCGGTCGTTTCACGTCAGTCCTCCCTGGTTTTACGCTGGCCGCCAACCGCATCGTGGGCTGCATGAGCAGGTTCGAACACCAGCCGGAGGCAGGAACGATGAGAGACGGCATGCACGCAACCGAGCACGAGCCCGTGCGGAGCCTTACTTCGCTGCGGCACAGCACTGCGCAGGCGGGGCGGCTGCCCGACGCGGCTGAGGTAGTCCGCCATTTCAACGCCGAGAACAGGGCGCACCTGCAGTTGTGGCGGCGGGTGCTGCAGGCGACCGACGCGGTGACCAGCGCGGCGGCCGCAGTTCGCACGGCGGCCGCCGGCGCGGCCGACGCCGAGGCGGCCTATCAGGTGACGCAGGCCGAGCATCCGGACCGGACGGCGCCGCGGCCGAGGCAGCTCGCGCTGGTTGCGATCGCGCTCGCGCTCGACGGCCTGGCCTGCAACTTCGCAGCGCAGGCGCTGGGCGAGAGCGGGCGGTCCACGCTGCTGTGGACCGGCTACTTCCTCGCCGTGCTGGCGGCCGGGGAAATCGGGCTCGACCTGTACCGGCGGCACCGGGTGGCCTGGCGGCTGCTGGCTGGCAGCCTGGCCGGCTTTGTGGCGATGCTGGGCGCGCTGCGCTACTGGTACCTGTTCACCGTGACCACGCAGGCCGCCGGGCCCGCGCTGCTCGGTGCCGGGCTGTTCACCGTGGCGACGGCCAGCTTCCTGGCATTCGGCTACCGGGCGCTGCGATCGGCCGAGACGGCCGCCACCTGGCGGGCGCGGCGGCGGGTGAACGCACGCGAGCGGGACGCCGGCCGGGCACGCGCCGCGGCCGATCGCGCTGGCGCCGCTCGTGACCAGCTCGCGGACGCGTACCTGAGCGTGCTGCGGGCCCGGCTGCTGGAGTCATGCACGGCCAGCCAGCTCACGGCACTTCAGCAGGCGGTTCGCGGTCAGCTGACCGGGCAGCCGCAGGTGTCGTCATGACCGGCCGGTGCGCTGTCAGGACCGGGCGAGCCGTGGCCGGCCTGGCTTTGCTGAGCCTGGCGGCGGCTGGTTGCACGGTTGCCCGCGGCGCGGCGCTGCCCGCTGTCCGGGTAGCCGGGACCGCAGGCAAGCCGGCCATTCTCGCTGTCCTGGTCGACGCGTCATCAGCCGCCGACCGCGCGCTCCTGCGGCAGGTGGTCACGGCTACTGCCCGGCCGGGTGAGTACCTGGTCGTCCTCAGCGAGGCCGGTGCCGTCTCGCTGTACTCGGGGCGGGCGCCGCGACCGCCGGTCACGCAGGTTGCGGCGCGGCCGGCTGAGCTAGCTGACGCGACGGCCTTTCAGCAGGCTCGGTACCGGCGCGCCTTGGCCAGCTGGCGGTCCGGGCTGACGGCGGCCAGCCGGTCGCTGCGGGCCCGGCAGGTCGCGGGCCTTCGGTCGTGGGCAGCTGGCGCGGCCGCCAGGGCCATCAGGTCAGCGGCCCGGCTTCGGCGGTCAGCGTCGCCCGGCACCGACAGGCCGGCCGCTGGCCTGCAGCAGGCGGCCGCCACGATCGCGACGCTCAGCCAGAGCGGCGTTCGGGCCGGCCGCCGGCGCGAGATCGTCGTGCTGGGCCCGGCCGCCCGGTCCGGTCTGTACCAGAGCCTGACCGGGATCGGAGTCGTCGTCGCGGGCGATTCCGGCTCGGCCGTCGCGGACGCCGCGCTGCAGGCCGCGCTGCTGCGGGCGGGAGCGAGGCAGGCTACCGTGCTGACGCCGGCCACCGACGGGCTGCTCACGGAGGTGATGTCGGACGGGCTTGGCGGTACGGTGGCCTATCCGCTGGTCGACCTCAGCTACGGCCGGGCACAGTACCGGCTGCCCGCCTCGGCGCAGCCTGCCCTGGCCCGGCTGCTGTACCTGCTGACCGTGCGCTACCCGCGCGCGACGGCCACCATCAACGGCTACACCGATGACGTCCCGGTGCCGGGCGGGAACATCCGGCTTTCCTGGCTGCGGGCCAGCCAGGTCGCGGACTGGCTGATCAGGCACCACATCGATGCCAGCCGGCTGGAGGCGATCGGGCACGGCGCAGCCGACCCGGTCGCGCCCGAACGGCCCGGCGGGCAGCCGCTGGACCGGCGCGTCCTCGTGGTCATCGAGCCGGGACTGCCCGGCTGGACGTCCTGACCAGACTGCCCGCGGATCGCACACCTGTATCAAACCGGGCTCAGATGGCAAGATTAGGTAATGTCGGCGATCTTCGACTTGTCTGCTGCCAGAACCGAGCAGATTGCGGCCGAACTGGCCAGGTGCCGTCAGCGCGGGCTGGAGCACATCGATCGCGACGATCAGCGGCAGCGCCCGGTGCTCGCGACCGAGCTCGAAACGCTGGCCGGCCAGTACACCAGCCGGCTCCGGATTACCGCGACCGGGCGGACCGCGCAGATCAAGGTCCTGCTGGCGGCAGCGCTTCAGGCCTACGGAGCGAGCGGGAACACTGATGACGCCAACCTCATCCGCTGCCTGTTGTTCAGCGATTCGACACTGATCATCCGCAAGTCGGCCGGAGTCCTGCTGCGCGAGACCCGGCAGCGTTTCGGCGAGCCGAGCGAGGCGCTGTTCCGGGAGCAGTTCAAGACCGCGTTCAGCCGGTTCGCCGGCGACCTGGTGCAGTTCGTCAGCGACACCGCGGACGGTCGCGAGCCGTCGCCGGACGGAGCGCAGAGCGGGCGCGGCAGCCTGATGCAGGTGCTGGCGGGCCCGGTCGGGGACAAGCCGGTGCGCTTCACCGAACTGTTAGCCGATGCGGCCGAGGTAACGATCGTCGGTTTCGACAACGAGCTGCTGGAGGCGTCCTTGCGAGAGGGGCTCGAGCTGAAGCGCGCGCGGCGCGGCGATCCGCTGGCCTTCTGGCGGTCGCTGGAGATCGTCTTCCTGAGCGAATCACTGCTGGACTACATCGACGATCACGCGGTATCACCGGACCGGCGGGTGGCGGTCCGGGAGCGGCGCAGGACGATGACTGAGACGAAGCGATCGGTGCGGCTGCTGCTGCGCAAGTCGGGCGGCACCGAGTGGTCGGTGTCTGACCTGCCGTTCCTGCCCGGGTTCGCGGGCTCGCTGTTCGTGCTGCCCGACGCCCGGCATGTCGTTCAGCTGATCGTGCGTCAGCCCGCCTCGCGGACCCGCACCGCTGATCAGGTCTACCTTGAGTTCGATGACCTGCCGAACGAGTACTTCACGAAGGCATTCAGGCGGGTCGTCGACCGCAGCATCACTGACAACAGGCCGGTGCCGGTCGGCAACCCGTTCGGCGGCACGTTCGTCAGCAACGAGACCAAGTACCGGCTCGAGGTCCTGAAGCCAGAATCGGGCAGCCAGAACTGGCTGCCGATGGTGATCGTGGTCACCACCCAGCGCCGGCGGGGTCAGATCTGGCCGGTCCTGCAGTTGCGGACCGAGGAGATTGCCGTCCGGGAGACTGACACGGTGTCCCATCCGTCCCGGCACATTTACCAGGACGAGGCGTCGCCGCTGGCGGGGGCACGGGCCGTGTCGGCTCCGCCGTCCTTTGATGTGAACAGTGAATGCGCGCGCCGGGCTGCGCAGTTGCGCGTGCAAAGCGAAACCGGCGACGATGTCCCGCCCGACCTAAAGGAACTGGGAACCGGGCAGTACGTCAACCCGGACACCGAGAGCCTGTTTTTCTTCATCTACTCACTGGAGCTTCCCGAGGAGACAAAGTTTCCGCCGAAATCGGAGATGCACCACTTCACGTTGCCGGAGCTTCTCGTTATCCGTGCGCATCAAGCACTGCGAATTGCCCAGCAACTCCTCGAGCAGGCTGACCGGCCGGCCCGCTATTGGAAAACCGCCGTGGAGCTCGCCACCTTGAACCTGGCATTGCATGGCCACGACGATCTCGGGCGGTCGCTGGACCGGCTGGCGGACGCGCCGGCGGCCGAACTCCGGCCGGTGCTGAAGAAGATAACCGAGCTGATTGAAGCGACCGCTCCGACGTGCGCTTCCTCCGGCCGGGAGCTGCGCATCGTCGGCCTCTCCGGCTGGCAGTACCGCGAGTTTTTCTCCGTTCTGCTGCCGCAGTACGCCAAGGCCGGAGTGCCGGGTGCTGCCGAGGAGTTGCGCCGGACCAGTGCCGGCCCGCTGCAGGCAATGCTTCGACGGGTGGCCAGCCTCTATCAGGATGAGGACCTGCTACGCTCCTTGCCCATCGAGCTATGAAAGCCGGCCACGCTTATGCGCGGAATCGGCGTCTAGCCGAGTTACGAACTTTGCAGCAAGCAACTATCCAGCGGTGCCGGGAGGTAACTCCGTTGCAGCCTGCCGACTACTTTGACGGGCGTTATCGCTCGGCAGAGAGATACTGGTGGCGCGGCGAAGAACGTTACTCCCTGGATGCCAACGCATATCCGTCGTCGTTGCTCACGCAGATGATGATGCGGTTGCTGGAAGACAAGCCGCAGGGCCGCGCGCTGGATCTCGGGGCCGGCGAGGGAACGGACGCGATCAGGCTGGCACTGCTCGGCTACGACGTCGATGCTGTCGAGATCAGCCCGGTCGCCGCGAGCAAAATAGAGCGTTTCGCCCGGCTGGCCCAGGCGAAGGTACGGGTCCATATCGCGGACGTCACCCAGTATGTCCCGGACGGACCTTATGACGTGGTTATCTCGAACGGGGTCCTGCATTACGTCGAGGACAAGAAGGCCGCGATCGAGCGGATGCAGGAAGCTACCAGCCCAGGCGGGATCAACATCATCTCGCTCTGGAGCACCTACTCGGCGGTGCCGGACTGTCATGATTTCGTGCCGATGTACTGCGATGACGAGGACGGCGTCGTCACCGGGCTCTACCGTGACTGGGTCACCGAGTTCCTGTACTTCGAGCGGGGCAAGCCGGAAACGGCCCACTCAGACCTGCCCGCGCACAGCCACAGCCACATCAAGCTGATCGCGCGCCGGAAGCCCTGAGCGCCGGGCCGGGGCGGGGCAGACCGCCCGCGGCCTGCCCTCGGCTCGTTACTGGTGGTAACTGGCCAGGAAGGTAGCCAGCCGGCCGATGGCGTCGTCCAGCACGGGCACGCTGGCCAGGAATACCAGCCGCAGGTGATCGGTGGTGGGCAGGTTGAAGCCGCTGCCGTGCGACAGCAGAATGTGCTGCTGCTCGAGCAAGTCGATCATCATCTGCTCGTCGTTGCTGACCGGGTAGACGACCGGATCCAGCCGCGGGAACAGGTAGAGCGCGCCGGCCGGCTTGTAGCAGGTCACCCCCGGAATGGAAGTGAGCCGTTCCCAGGCGTGGTCACGCTGATCGCGCAGCCGGCCGCCCGGCTCCAGCAGGTGGGTGATGTCGATCCGGCCGCCGAGGGCCGGCTCGATGGCGTGCTGGGCCGCACGTTCGGGCACAGCCGCATGTTCGCCAGCAGCTCCAGGCCGTCCAGGTAATCCGCGGCCTGCTCGCGCGGCCCGGAGACGACCAGCCAGCCGGACCGGAAGCCGGCCAGGCGGTAGGTCTTGGACAGGCCGCCCAGCGTCAGCACCAGCAAATCTGGCGCGAGAGCCGCGGCCGAATTGTGCACCGCGCCGCCGTACAGGATCTGATCGTAAATCTCGTCGGTCAGCACCAGCAGTTCGTGCTTGCGCGCCAGCTCCAGCATCCCGAGCAAGATCTCGCGAGAGTAGACCGCGCCGGTCGGGTTGTTCGGGTTGATGATCACCATCGCGCGAGTGCGGTCAGTGATCCTGCTGGCCAGGTGCTCGAGGTCGGGGTTCCAGTCGTTGGTCTCATCGCACCGGTAGTGCACGGCCCGCCCGCCGGACAAGTTGATCGCGCCGGTCCACAACGGGTAGTCCGGGCTCGGCACCAGGACCTCGTCGCCCGCGTTCAGCAGGGCTTGCAGCGACATGACGATCAGCTCGGACACACCGTTACCGAGGTAGACATCGTCGGGCGTGACGCCGGTGACGCCACGGCGGTCGAAGAACTGGGCGACTGCCTCACGAGCCGGCTGGATGCCACGGGCGTCGCTGTAGCCCTGCGCGTCGGTGATGTGCTTGACGACGCCATCGAGAACGTCGTCGGGAGCATCCAGGCCGAATGGGGCCGGATTGCCCAGGTTGAGCTTGATGATCTCATGTCCGGCAGCTTCGAGCTGGCGAGCTCGCCGGAGGACCGGCCCGCGTATGTCGTACCTGACGTTGCTGAGCCTGCTTGCCTGCGCAACTTGCACTTCTACGATCCCTCCGCTCCGCTGCCGTCGGACTGTAACCGGCCGCCTGCAAAACACAGCCCTGGTCGCCGGCTCGCTAGCCGACGCCAGGGGCGTTTGCTGTGCACGGAAAGACTACCTGGCAGTGGTGCAGATCACGTCGTCAGCCCGGTAAGTCGGCCTGCCGCCTCGGTATGGGGCGGCCCTAGCGCGCCGACAACACGTCGGCGATCTTGGCGGCAGCACCGGGCGGGTCGCTGGCGTCGTGCAGCACCTCGCCCCAGGACCAGCGGTAGTACCAGTGCAGGCGGCCGGCGTCGTCAGTGCCGGGCACGCAGTCAATGCTCTCGGCGAGCATGGACGCGCCGGGTATGAAGACGTGCAGAATGGCCGGGTAGGAGGTCTTCACCGTGGCGTGAAAACCCTCGGTGTCCAGCGCGTTGGCGAGCTTGTGCAGGTGGTAACTACGCGCATGATCACGAGCGGCTGCCTGCATCTCACCTGCCTAGGGGGTCCGCACATTGTGGCCGCCGGCGGCAGGGTGTTGTCAAGCCCGCTAAGTGCCGGGACCGCCAGCACGCGGCCGCCGCGTTACCGGGTGCCACCGCCGTATCCCTGGTAACTCTGGTACCCGTCCTGGCCGTAAGCCAGGTCAGGCGTACCGTAACCGCGCGGGTCGTACTGGGCCGGCGGGCCGTAACCCGGCTGCGCTGCCGGGGAGGCCGGGTAGGCCGTCGCCTGGTACAGGGCGGGCTGGTAATCACCGGCGTAGCCGGCCCCGTTGTGAGCCGGACCGTTGTAGCTGTCCTCGCCGTATCCCGCGTCGCTGTAGCCGCTGTCGTAAGCGTCGCCGCCGTTAACGCCGCCGTCGTAGCCAGCACCGCCGTAGCCAGCACCGTTGTAGCCGTCGTGACCCAGGCCGTTGTCAGCTCCGTAACCGCTGGGCAGACCGTTGGCGTGGCTGACGCCGTTGTGGCCGTTGGCGTGGCCGTTCCCGTTGGCGTGGCCGTTCCCGGCAGCCGGGAGGTACCCGCTGGCCGGGCTGCCGTATCCGCCGGCGGCCGGGCTCTGCGAGTAGCTGCCGTAGTCCGCCGGGCTGGCGGGCGCTGGCTCGGGATAGGCCGGTGTCGGGGCACTGACGTAGCTGCCGTAAGGGTTAGCCACCGGGGCGGCAGGCGGCACTGGCGCGGCGCGGGCCGCTGTCTGCGGCACCGGATAGCCGTTCGGCATGCTCGCCGGGCGGCTGGCCGCCGCGGGATGCTGGGTGTACTGCTGCGTCGGCTCGCTCGGGTTTCCGCTTCGCCCGCCGTGGCCGTTGGACGCAGCACCGCCGCCCTGGCGGGTCCGGTAGGACCGGCTGTCGGACGTGTTGATGGCCGGGAATGACGGGCTGGTCAGCGGGTCATCGTCCATCGGCAGTGCCGGACGGCCAGCGGGCGGCAACGACGGCACCGCGCTGTGCTGCACCGCAGGGCGCTGACTGGCGGCCGGACGTGCGGCGGGCGGGCGCTGGCCGCCGGACGGCCGCTGACCGCCAGCGGGCCGCGGCCTCGGGGCGGCGCCCGACTGCTGCCCGCCGAGGCGAGCGAGGGCGGCGATGCTCTCGGTAGCCGGCTCGGGCTGGGCCGGGTAACGAGCGGCAAGGCCGTGAGCGTCCATCTGCTGGGTCAGAGCGCTGTCAGCAGTCCGGCCGGCCGGCGTGCGCCGGGGCTGCCGGGAGCGAGAGGGCAACTGGGCCGCGTCGGCACTGGCCGCGGCAGCGCGGCGGCTGTCGGCCAGAGCCCTGGCATCCGCGTTCTGCCCGGCTCCGCGCCGGGCCGGCATGGCATCGCGGGCCGGGCTGCCGTCGCGGGGCGACGGGCTGGCCTCAGCCGCGTTGAAGGGCTTGTCGGCCGCGAGCTCAGCCCAGTAGTCGACGTCAGAGAGCGCATCCCAGCTGGCCGAGTCAGCGGCCGCTGCGGCTGGCCGGGCAGGCTTGGCGGTCCTGGGACCGGCGCCCTGGCGGGGATTGGCGGGCGCCGGCGGACGCGGGCTGGCCTGGCTGCCCCTGCGCTCGGCGCTGGCCGGACGGGGCAGGCTTTCCGGTTCACGGTATCCGGGGGCGGCTCGCTCGGCTGGCGGCCGCCCGGCCCGGTCCGCTGCCGCCCACTGCTGGTCCCTGGCCTGCTCACGGCTACGCGGCCGGCCGCGCTGAGCCGACTCGGGCCCGGCTGGGTGGTCGCGGGGGTCTGCCTTGGGCCGGCGGTTCTTGCTCGGCTCGCCCGGCATGTCATCGAAGGTGTCAGAGTCGTCGGCGCGCAGGAAATGCAACGCGGCGCCGCCAATAATCACGATCAGAACGACCACAGCTATAAGGCCGAACAAGATCTTCGTGATCATCGCACCATCCCACTGACGTGGCCTCGGGGCGGCGCCAGCCAAGCTCGCGCGGCCATCAACGCGAACTTCCCCCGAAGTGCGAGCACCTTGAAATTTGTTGCGCGGGCTGAACTGTCTGAACAGTGATTGTGTCGGACGCTATACGGCTTGTCACGTCATTCGGGAAGTTTTGCCGGGTGTGTCGACCAGTTGTATACGGACGGTTACGGAACGAATCCAGATCCGGTAGTGCTTAGGGGGCTGCCCGGCCCGTGAGTGTGCCGCGAGCGATGACGTGCTTGGCAATCGTCGACCACGCTTGCAGCAACTGAGGCTGGCCGGGCAGCGCTTTGCCCAGGAAGGTATCCAGCGCGTACACGGTGAACCGGTAGTTGTGCGGCGAGCCGATCGGGCAGGGCGGGTCATAACCCGGCTTGCCGGCGCTGTTGTAGGCGACCTGCGCATGCGGGGGCAGGGTGCCGGTCTGCAGGTCGGTGGTAGCGGGACCGATGTCGAACACCAGCCAGTAGACCTTCGGGACAATCGGGGCCGCGGAGTCGTCCACCACCACTGCCAGTGACTTGGTGCCCGGCGGCGCCCCCGACCAGAAGATCGGCGGGCTGATGCCCGCCCCGTGGCAGGTGAAGCGGGCCGGGATCGCGCCGCCGGCGAACTCCGGGCTGGTCACCGTCATGGTCAGCGGCGCATCGGCGCTGAGCGGGACCGGCTTGCCGAGCAGCCCGCAGCCGCCGAGCAGCAGGCTGGCGCCCAGCACCCAGGCCAGCGACACCGCCGACCGGGCCCGACGCGCGGTGATTCCTCGGCGCACGCTGCCCCTCATCTGTGTGGTGAGTTGCCTGACCCGCAACCCGTGGCCCCGCGCATCCTAACGCTCCGCTCACTCCCCGGCGGCGATCCGTGCAGGCCAGGCCCGTCGCAATCGGCGCAGCGCGATCGGCGCAGCGCGATCAGTCCTGCTGGCGCGAGGTGCCGAACATGATCTCGTCCCACGATGGCACGGACGCGCGCCGCTTGCCGCCTGCCGCCTTCTTGGCCGGAGCGGCCGCGCCCTCACCCGCCGGGCCGCCGTCCGCTGCCACGCTGTCGGCCCCGCCGGTCACCGCGGCTGCCCCGCCGAGCTGGGTACCGCCGAGCGCTGGACCCCCCAGTGCGGGACCCCCCAGTGCGGGACCCCCCAGTGCGGGACCGCCCAGGGCAGGCCCGGCCGTCCCGTTCCCGGTCGCCGCGCCTCCGGCGGCCACGCTGGCCGGGCCGCCGCCGGCCGCGCCCGCGGCGCTCCGGATCCCGGCCGCGGCTGGCGCGGGAACGATGAAGTCCGCGGCCTCACGCTCGGCCGCGACGGTCCGGGCCGCGTCGCGGGACCGGGCACCCGGCGTCTGGCCGGTCATCCGCCGGTCATGCTCACGGCCGTAGTCGGCGGCGTGGCCGCCCTGCCGGGACCCGATCGGGGTGACTGTGGCCGTGGCGTTGCTCCGCTCGGGGAAGGTGACCGCGGCCCACTCCTCCTGCGGCAAGCAGAGCCGGACCGCCTGATCGTCATCGGGGATCACGTGCCGGCGTCGCGAGTCGAAGATCCACTCCGCGTAGCCGGGCCGCCCGCCGATGCTGAACTGCAAGATGACTTGCCAGTTCCCGTCCGGCCGTTTGCGGGAATCCCACTCGGCGCTGTCCGCGCTGGCGCCGACGCGGCTCAGTCGCTCGCTGACAATGTCGCCCAGCCGCGGGCCAGGACCGGAATCGCTGTGGCCGCGGATCGTGGCCCGTTGCGCCTGGTCCGCCTGGTACTGGCGTTCGGCCAGGATCGGCCCCTCGAACCGGCGGATCCGGTCCGGCGGGATACCGGCCGCGTCTGCGATCTCGTCTGCAGTCTCGCCAGCCCGGATGCGGTCCTGGATCTCCTTGGGTCGCAACGGATTCTCCACTTCGATCT
>CAVQMG010000014.1:0-51452 GCA_963713585.1 uncultured Actinomycetota bacterium
TAGGCCGCCGCTCCAATGGCTGCCGCCGCGCGAGCGTGAGGACCCGGTCGATGAGCCGGCCAAGGACTGGCGGGCACAGGCAGGCCGCGATGACCGGGACGGCGGCCAGCGCCCACCAGTAGTTCCTCGCCATGACCGGCGAGGCAAGCGGCAGTGCCACGGCGGCCACGCCGAGCCCGGCTCCCATCGCCACGACCAGGGAGACCGCGAAGGACGCGCCGCTCCGCCGCCGCGGCACGCCCCGGTCGTGCCCCAGCTCGATCTGGGCAGCCAGCGACCAGACCGCGCCGGGCAGGTATTTTCCCAGCTGAGCGACGAAATTGATCTTCGCGGCGCAGGCCACCGGCAGCAGCGAGCCCAAATCGGCCAGGATCGCACGCCAGGCCAGCATCATGCAGGCCGAGCCACCCATGGCGGCTGCCAGTGCCAGCCCGACCGAATACCAGTGCAGCCTGGCCATCCCGGCCGTGACTTGCGGCCACTGGGCGTACAGGCCATAGCCGCAGGAAGCCAGTACCAGCGCGAGCAAGCCCAGCCGCAGCCACGGGTTGCCAGCAAGGCGCGTCAGCCGGGTCAGCATTCGCACACAGTACCTGCTCTGTCACAATATTTGGCTACTTGTAGGTAGCTTGCGGTCTAGCCTGCGAAGCCCGTCCTGTGGTGTTCTATCGGTACGCAGATCCCTACATTAGAACCTGTTCTAATCTAGGGCGGCACTTGTCATAGTAACTGGCCTGGAGGTGTGCAGTGGGATCGAAGGGGTTCTGGCGCCGGGCGGAGGAGGATCCGGGCTGGATCGCGGTCGTCGACCCCGACGGGACCGAGCACACGGCGGGTGACCTGCTCAGCCGGGCCAACCAGCTGACCCACGCGCTGCGGGCGCGCGGGCTGGCAGCTGGCGATGGCATCGCCTCGCTACTGCCTAACAGTGCCGCTCCGGTTGAGGTCTACCTGGCCGCACTGCAGTCCGGCTGGTACCTGACCCCGATCAACTGGCATTTCACCGCGCCCGAGGCCGCTTACATCGCGGCTGACTGCGGCGCTAAGGCCTTCTTCGTCGACGAGCGATTCGCGGAACTCGGCACCGACATCGCGGACCAGGCTGGCATTCCGGCCGAGGCCAGGTTCAGCTTCGGCGACGTTCCGGGATTCATCCCGGTCGGCGAGTTGCGAGCCGGGCAGCCGCAGACACTGCCAGCGGAGCGGACCGCCGGTGCCACCATGCACTACACCTCGGGCACGACCGGCCGCCCGAAGGGAGTGCGGCGGAAGCTGTCGGGGATGGACCCTGACGATGCGATGGCGCTGGCGTCGTTCCTGCTGTCGTTCTTCGGCATTACCGAGGGCCAGCCCAACGCGCATCTGCTGACCTCGCCGAACTACCACACCGCCGTGACCACGTTCGGCGGTGGCGCGCTGCATTTCGGCCACACGCTGGTCTGCATGGAGGGCTTCGACGCCGAGACCGCGCTGGCGCTCACGGAACGGTACAAGTGCACCAACTCGCACATGGTGCCGACTCAGTTCAAGCGGATGCTGTCGCTGCCCGATGACGTTCGGGCCCGGTACGACCTGTCGTCGATGCGCTGGCTGATCCACGCGGCCGCGCCCTGCCCGATCGGCATCAAGCAGGAAATGCTCGACTGGTGGGGTCCGTGCGTCTGGGAGTACTACGCGGCGACCGAGGGCGGCGGCACGATCGCCTCGCCGGAAGCCTGGCTGTCGCATCCCGGCACGGTCGGCACTGCCTGGCCGATCAGCGAACTGCTGATCGCCGACGAGGACGGCAACGGCCAGCCAGCCGGGACGCCGGGCACTATCTACATGCGGATGGGCGCGGCCGAGTTCGAGTACTACGGCGACAAGGACAAGACGGAGGCCAACCGGCTGAAGGGCTACTTCACCGTCGGGGACATCGGTTACCTCGACCGACGAGGGCTTCCTGTTCCTCTGCGACCGGAAGTCCGACATGATCATCTCGGGCGGGGCCAACATCTACCCGGCCGAGATCGAGGCCGAGATCATCATGAACCCCAAGGTCGCGGACGTTGCCGTCTTCGGCATCCCGGACGAGGACTGGGGCGAGCAGATCAAGGCAGTGGTCCAGCCCGCTGACGGCGTCGAGCCCGGCGACGAGCTGGCCGCCGAGATCTTGGCCGGGCTGGACGGGCGGCTGGCCAAGATGAAGTGGCCGAAGTCCATCGACTTCACCGCCGAACTGCCCCGCGACCCGAGCGGCAAGCTACTCAAGCGGAGGCTCCGCGACCCGTACTGGGCCGACAAGGCGACGAACATCTGAGCCCGGCCACGGCGCGGTACGGCAGGTAACCGCCGGAGCAGACGCCAGTTACCCGCCGGAGCGACGTCCGCCAGCGCGCTGACCAGCCTGGTGGTGACGGCCGGGTCCGGCGGCTGGCCGTAGGTCAGCGCGAAGACATGGCGGCGCGCGCCGGGCAGTTCCGCGGTGGCGATGCCCGGGTGCCTGGCCGCCCGCAGGCACAGCTCGGGCAGCGTGGCGACGCCGAGCCCGGCCGCGACGAGTGCCTGTACCGCCAGGTAGTCGTCGGTGGTGAAGGAGATCTTCGGGATGAACCCGGCCAGCTCGCACTGCCGCAGCAGGCAGCTGCGGCAGCGCTCGCAGCCGGCGATCCACCGGCTGCTGGCGTGGGCGGCCAGGTCAGCGTCCTCGCCGGCCGCCGCCGGGTCGGCCGAGCCCGCGGCCGTCACCAGGTGCACCGGCTCGTCCAGCAGCAGGCGGGCCCGCGGGTCCCGTCCTGCGCCGGGTCCGGCGGTCCGGCGTCCGCGCTCCGCCTGGTAGTGCTCGGAACACCAGGGCGACGTCGACGTATCCGGCCCGCAGCATCCGCAGCGCCTCCGGTGGCTCGGCCTCGGTCAGCATCAGGTCCAGGCCCGGGCTTCTCGCGCCTCCAGCCGCGCCGCCGCGGCCGGGACCAGGGTGCCGAGCGCGGACGGGAACGCGGCCAGCCGTACCCGGCCCTCGCGCAGCCCGACGTGCGCGGCCAGCTCGGCCTCGGCCGCGTCCAGCCGGCCGATGATCTCCTCGGCCCGCTCGGCGAGCAGCCGCCCGGCGTCGGTCAGCCGGACCCCGCGGCCCGCCCGCTCGCAGCAGCTGCGCGCCGGTCTCGGCCTCGAGCCTGGCGATGTGATGGCTGATCGAGGGCTGGGCGTAGTTCAGCGCGCGCGCCGCCGCGGTCACCGAGCCGTGCCTGGCCACCGCGACCAGCACCCGGAGCCTGGTCACGTCCAGCATGTACTCAACTATAGATCGGCTCGATCTATCGGTCAGTCAGATCCCCGACGCTGATGGATCTGCCATGCCGCTGGCGGCGCCCGCGCTAGGAGCGGCCGGACCGCGGCCTTCCAGCAGCGGGCCGGCTGGGTCACGGGCGGGCCGGCCGGGTCGGCGCCAGCCGCCGCCGCCGCCAGGCGATGCCGGACAGCGCCTCCAGCACCACCCGGTTGGCCAGGAAGGCGGTGACCTCGGCGTGGTCGTAACGGCGGGGCCACCTCGACGACGTCGATGCCGGCCAGCGGCAGCTCCATGGCGATCCGGCGGACCGCGTCCAGCAGCTGGCGGCCGGTCAGCCCGCCGGGCTCGGGGGTGCCGGTGCCCGGCGCCATGCCCGGGTCGACGACGTCGACGTCGACCGACAGGAACACCCCGTCGCACTCGTCGGTGGCGATCGCGAACGCCTCGGTCAGGCACTCGTCCAGGCCCCGGGCCACGACCTCGGTCATCTCGAAGCTGCGCATCCGCTGGCCGGCCATCCAGTCCAGCGTCTCCGGCTCCGGCCAGTAGCCGCGCAGCCCGATCTGCAGGAACCGGTCGCCGCGGACCGCGCCCGACTCGATCAGCCGGCGCATCGGCGTGCCGTGCCCGTGCAGGGAGCCGAACTGGGTGTCGCCGGTGTCGGCGTGCGCGTCGAAGTGGATCATCGAGACCCGGCCCCAGCCGACGTGCCGGGCCACGCCGGTCGCGTCCGGCAGCGCGATCGTGTGGTCGCCGCCGAGGATCACCGGGATCGCTCCGGCCGCGCTGGCCTGGTGCACCGCCTCCTCGAGCCGGCGCAGCGACAGCTCGGTGTCGCCGGACGGCATCTCCACGTCGCCGGCGTCGGCCACCCGCAGCTCGACCAGCGGGTCGACGCCCAGCGCCAGGTGCGGCCGGGAGCCGTCGTGCGGCAGGTAGTCGGTGAACCTGATCGCCTGCGGGCCGAACCGGGCGCCCGGCCGGTGCGAGGTGCCGCCGTCGAACGGGGCGCCGATGATCATGATGTCCGTGCCGGCCCAGGAGGCCGGGTCGGCCAGGTCGGCCGCTGGCACGCCGAGGAAGGTGGCGTCGGGGCCGTACATGCCGCCAAGCCGCGTCATCAGGCAATCCTCTCCGTCAATCAGGTAACCGTATCCCGGCTGGCCGCGGCGCCGCGTTAACCCGAGCGTCGGGAGCAGGCCACGGCACCGACAGCTTGATGTGAGATCGTGCCAGTGCGAATCCCGACAAGAACGGAGCAGGCGCTTGACGCAGACTGCCAAGCCGGGCGACAGCCGAATCGGTGACCTCCAGGAGGCCTGGGCGGTGCCCCTGGTGACCGGCCTGGCGATGGCTGACGGACGGCACCTGGACCTGCCCGGCGTGATGAATCTGCGTGACCTGGGCGGGTACCCGGTGGCCGGCGGCGGCAGCATCAGGTGGCGGACGCTGTTGCGGTCGGACGCACTGAACCGGCTGGACGGCACCGGCCTGGCCGCGCTGGCGGGCCTGGACCTGCGCACGATCGTCGACCTGCGCACGGACGCCGAGGCCGAGGTAGCGCCGAGCGCGGTGGCCGGGCTGGCCGCCCGGACCACGCACATCTCCGTGCTGAGCGGTGACCTGCAGGCCCTGCCGCTCGAGCTGGCGGCGATCTATCAGTACATGACTGACGAGTGCGGCGGCGCCATCGCGGCCGCGGTCAGGGTGCTGTGCGGCACGGCCGCGCTGCCGGCCCTGGTGCACTGCAGCGCGGGCAAGGACCGGACCGGCATCGTCATGGCGCTGGTGCTGGCGGTCGCGGGAGTACCTGATGAGTACATCGCGGCCGACTACGCACTCAGCTCGGTTTACCTTGACCCGCAGCGCACCCCGGCGATCGGGCACCTGCAGGCCAGCACGGGTCTTGGCGACCGGCTGACGGAGAGCCTGCTCGGCAGCCCGCCGGCGCTGATCCTGGACGTGCTGGCCAGGGTGCGGAGCACCGCCGGGTCGGTTGAGGGCTACCTGATCGGGCACGGGCTCAGCGCGGCCGAACTGGCCAGCGCTGCGCACTGCCCTGGGCAGCTTAACCGGGTAGCAGCGGCAGGCTATGACCTTCGACGACCTGGACCGCAAGATCGTGGCGGCGCTGGTCGACGGACGCCCGGGCTACCTATGCCGAGGTCGGCGCGCTCGTCGGGCTGTCGGCGCCGGCGGTCAAGCGCCGGGTGGACCGGCTGCGCGCCTCCGGTGCCATCACCGGGTTCTCGCGCCCAGGTGGACCCGTCGGCGCTGGGCTGGACCACCGAGGCCTACGTGGAGCTGTTCTGCCGCGGCCGTACCTCGCCTGCCGATATCGCGGCGGCCGTCGGCCAAGTACCCCGAGGTCATCGACGCCTGCACGATGACCGGGGAGGCCGATGCGCTGCTGCACATCAGGGCTGCCGACGTGCGCCACTTCGAGCAGGTGGTCGAGCGGATCGGCGCCGAGCCGTTCGTGGTGCGCACACGCAGCGTGATCGTGCTTGTCCAGGCTGGTTCACCGGCCCGGACCTGCTGCCGCCCGGTGCCGGCGGAACTAAGAGCGGCGATTATGCGGTTTTGGCGAGGAACGCTGACGGGCTGTTCTGCCCGCCTCATCGGCTACAGTCGTGCCCATGACTGAGCGTCATGAATGAAGCCTCGTGCCGCGACGGCAAATGAGCACCGGCGAGTTCCGTGATGCGCCTGATGTCTCGGCGAGCACGGCCCAGTTCCGGGCGTTCGCCGACGACAGCCGGCCTGGCCGGCCTGGGACATGGAGCGTCCGGGCCGCGCCGAGCGGAACGCCAGCCGGATGCCGGGCTGATCGTCGTGCTGGTGGTCGATCGTGCTGATCGTCGTGATCGGCTGATCGCCGCCTGCGCGCTGATCGCTCGCCATCGCGCTCGAGCAGACGCATCACCAGGCCGCGACCGTAGCTGGCGGGCCGTCGCGACGGCCGTCGGACGGCGGCATGCTTGTATTACCTGTCATGACCGTCGGGCCGATGGAGCGACGGCGGAGTCGCCGGTGGCGAACCGAGCCGGACGAGGACAAGCACCGGCTGACCGCGCTCGAGGGCCTGGCGGCGCTGTCGCTCGACGCGCTGTCCTCGGTGGCCTACGGGCCGCAGGCGATCGTGATCGTGCTGGCCGCGGCCGGCGCGGTCGGCGCCTGGACTACACGCTGCCGGTCACGCTCGCGATCGTGGTGCTGCTGGCCGTGCTGGTGATCTCCTACCGGCAGGTCATCGAGGCCTTCCCGAACGGCGGCGGCGCCTACGCGGTGGCCAAGGCGCACCTGGGCCGGCAGCCCAGCCTGGTCGCCGCGGCGTCGCTGATCGTCGACTACATCCTGAACGCCGCCGTCGGCGTGTCGGCCGGCGTCGAGGCGCTGACCTCGGCGTTCCCCGGCCTGTACCCGGAGCCGGGTGCTGATCTGCCTGGTCGTGCTGGCCGCTGATCACCGCGGCCAACCTGTGGGGCGTGGCCGAGTCAGCCCGGCTGTTCATCGCGCCGACGATGGTCTTCATCGTCGCGATCTTCGCCGTCATCATCGGCCGGGCTGCTGCGGTCCCATCCGCTGCCGTTCACCCAGGGCAGCGCTGCCTCGGTCGCCGAGACCGTCGGGTCCTGCTGCTGCTGCGGGCGTTCGCCTCCGGCTGCTCGGCGCTGACCGGCGTGGAGGCGATCGCCAACGCGGTGCCCTCGTTCCGCAAGCCGCGGGCCCGGCGGGCGCAGCACACCGAGATCGTGGCTCGGGCGTCATGCTCGGCGTGATGCTGATCGGCATCGCGGTGCTGATCGGACAAGTTCCACGTCACGCCCGTCGACGACCGAGACGATGCTGGCCCAGCTCGCCGCGGCCGCGCTCGGCCACAACTTCGTCTTCTACGCCGTCCAGCTGATCACCACGGTGCTGCTGGCGCTGGCGGCGAACACCTCGTTCGGCGGGCTGCCGGTGCTGGCCTCGCTGCTGGCCAGGGACAATTACCTGCCGCACCTGTTCTTCCTGCGGGCCGACCGGCAGGTGCACCGGTACGGGGTGGTCGTGCTGGCGGTCGTCGGCCGCGATCTTGCTGGTCGTCTCCGGCGGCGATACCCAGGCGCTGGTGCCGCTGTTCGCGATCGGCGTGTTCGTCGGCTTCACGCTGTCGCAGGCGGGCATGGTCCGGCACTGGCGGGAGCGGCGCGGTGACGGCTGGCAGGGCCGGGCCATCATCAACGGCGTCGGCGCGGTGCTTACCCTGGCGGCACTGGCCGTCGAGCTGATCAGCAAGTTCACCGAGGGCGCCTGGCTGATCGTGATCGTGGTGCCGCTGCTGGTGCTGATGTTCTCCCGGATCCACACGCATCTACCGGCGGATCGGCACGGCTGCTGGAAATCGGCCAGGTGCCCGGCGCCGCCGCAACGGCGCAGCGTCGCTGGTGGTGGTGCCGGTCGGCGGCATGTCCCGGCTGACGCAGGAAGGGATCTCGGCGGCGCTGTCGCTCGGCGACGAGGTGATCGCGGTGACGGTCTGCTACACCGACCCGGACGACGACGAGGCAAGACTCCAAGCTGCGCGGCAATGGGACCAGTGGGATCCGGGCGTGCCGCTGGTCACGCTGCACAGCACGGCGCGTCGCTCGGCCCGCCGATCGTGGACTACCTGCGAGGAACTCGAGCGAGCAATCCACGCATGACCGGCTGGTGCGTGCTGATCCCCGAGGTGCAGCCGGCGAGGCCGTGGCACCGGGTGCTGCACAACCAGCGCGGGTTCGTGCTGGAGCGGGCGATCCAGCGCGGAACCAGGAACGTGGTCGATCTGCCGTCTCCGTTACCGGCTGGCCGCGGTCGCGGCACTGGACGAGCCGCACTCCGGCGAGCTGCCCGGGCACTAGCCGGTGATCAGGCTGGTCCAGCTGGTCCAGCCGGTGCCGGCGTACCCGGCGGCGGCAAGGTCGTGCTGACTGGTCATCACGGCGGCCTGCGGCTCACCGAAGCTGTCCAGCCACGCGGTCGGGCTGCCGAGCATGCCCGTGCCCAGGTCCGTCCAGGAGCCGAGCGAGCCGGGCGAGCCGACGGCGTAGCCGAGGTGGCCGCCGGCCAGCTGGCTGAAGACCGCTATCTTGCCGCCGGGCCAGCCGATGGCCGACGGCGAGCCGGTCAGCTGCGCTGCGCCCGGTCCGGTCACGGCTGTCGTCCACGACGACGCGCCGGCCCGCTGGCAGGCCTGCGCCAGGCGGCCGGCCGAGGTGGTCGCGAACAGGCAGCTGCGGCCGCCGGAAACAGCCGCGGCAGGCGTTCCGGTCAGGCCGGCTGCCGTTCCCGCCCGTCCCCAGGCCGACCAGCCGCTGGCCGTCAGCGAGCTGACCGCGAGCGAGCCGCCGCGGGTGACGCAGGCAACGGCCAGCAGGCCGGCGGCCGGGCTGACCGGCACCGGCGAGCTAGCGCAGCTGCCGCCGATCGAGCTCCACGCCGACCAGCTGGTGTTGCCGTCGGGCGCCAGCTGGCGGGTCGTCCGCACCGTGCCGCCCGAGCTGGTGACGAAAACGCCGACCTCACCGCCCGGCTCGGTGACGGCGGCCGGGTCGCCGGTGAGCTGGCCCGCTGACCCGGTACCGGCAGGGCCGCCCCACTTCCAGTCGTTGGGGGCGCCGGCCTGCTGCCAGGCGTGCACGACCCGGCCCTTGGTGTTGAGGGCGAATAAGATCAGCGCCCCGCCAGCGTCCGCGGTCACCGCCGGGTTGCTGACCAGGTTGCCCGGCGAGTTGCCGACGGTGCGGCTCTGCGCCCAGGTGGTCGCGCCGATCGGATGCTGGTAGGAGTGCAGCACGGTGCCGTCTGCCGCCGTGGCGAACCACTCCGCGGTGCCGTTCGCGTTCATGCCGAGCGCGATCCTGAAGTCAGCAGCAGGCCTGCCGGGCAAGCCCGGCGGGCCAGGCGGCGCCGGCGGGCCGGGAGGAACCGGCGGGCTGGGCGAGACTGGCGGGCTGGGGGACACCCGCCGGCCGCACCGCCGAGCTTGACGTCCAGCTGGTCGCTGTCAATGTTCAGGGTGACTTTGCCCCAGGTCTCGTTATGACCGCCGAGGTACTGATGCAGTCGCTGATGCTTGGTCCACATGCCCGACGGCATGTAGGAGCTGCTCGTGGTCGCCTTGCCGTCCCAGTCCGCGTAGTGGATAACGTCCGGCTCGGTCATCTTGCCGGCGGCGCTGACGAGCGCGCCGACGTTGGAGAACGACTCGTAGACCCCCGCCCGGTAGCCGTCGGCGTGCAGTTGCTTGTCCCACGCGGACAGGAACGTCACCACCTGGCTATCGCAGCTGGCATACGCCTCCATGTCATAGATGAGCGGGGTGCCGGCCGGGATGCCGAGGTTACGGGCCTGCAGCACCGCGTCGTTGGCGGCGGCCTTGCCCTCGGCGGCGGCCTTGGACGCGACGATGCTGGCGTCGCCGAAGGCGTCCACGCAGCTGGCCTGCAGCCCGACGTAGAACGGGAAGTACGACCAGCCCTGCGCGCGGATCGACTTGATCCAGCCGCTGGTCAGGTTGGCCTGGGCGCAACCGCGGTTGACGCCGCCGATGTAGACGCCGATGGCGCGGTAGCGCGAGGCGAGCCAGCTTTTCATGGTGGCCGCCGACGGCGCCGCGCAGCTGTCGAAGCCGCGGCCCTTGAAGGTGCCCTGGGCCTTCACTGCAGGCGCCGCCCCGGTCAGGTCCGGCAGGTCCTGCACCTGCGGCGCGATCGCCGGTCCGGCCGCCCTGACCCGGACCGAGCCAGTGATCGCGGTGGCGGCAGAACGGTCGCTGCCGTAGGACACGCTGAGCTCGACGCCGGCCGCGGGGAAGATGTCGATGATCGTGTGGGTCATCGCCGGATCGGGGTTGGTGCGCGCCTTCGTGCCGTCGATGCGAACGGCCCGGCTGGCAGCCCTGGCGTCCGGCGAACCGGCCTGCAGCGGCAGCAGCTGCACGACGGCAGTCTTGCCCATCAGCTCGGCCGCCGGGCACGCCGGATCGGGGCCGGGAGCGCCGACATAAACAGCGTGCCGGTTCAGCCGGGGGCACGTCCCCGGGTGCCTGGCGAGGCTGATCACCGGCCAGGAAGCGGGCACCCTGATGCTCACCCGGCCGAAGCCGACGGTACGCGACGATGTCGCCGCCGCGAAGGCCGGCTGTCCGGCGATTCCGAAGACTATGGTGGCTGCGACTACTAGGCAACTTACGACATTGACCAGTACAACGGACAGTCTTCGAAATTGCATGCTGCCCATCGTGGCGGCTGGGCGCCGTGGGTGAGGTGGTTTTCTAATAACCTAACGTGCCTAGTAGATCACCTTGCGTAACTTGACCGGACATGGTCAACTGCGTCCGTTCATGAGCCGTCAGGATCAGGCTGAAACCGGTACCCCATGCCCGGCTCAGTCAGCAGCCAGCGCGGCCGGGCCGGGTCCGGCTCCAGCTTGCGCCGCAGCTGCGCCATGTAAAGCCGGAGGTTGCCGGTGGCGTCGGCGTAGCCGGGTCCCCACACTTCGGCCAGCAGGTGCTGCTGGCTGAGTAGCTTGCCCGGGTTGCGCAGCAGCACCTCGAGCAGATGCCATTCGGTGGGAGTCAGCCGTACATCCACGTTCCCGCTGTTATGGGGTTCGTCTTTCCCGTCCCGCATGACGCGCTTGGCCGCCAGGTCAACGAGCAGATCGCCCAGCCGGACCTGCGGCACGTCGCTGTCGGCAGCCGACCGCCGGCTGACCGCGCGCATCCGCGCCAGCAGCTCATCTATCCCGAACGGCTTGGTGACGTAGTCGTCGGCGCCGGCGTCCAGGGCCTCGACCTTGTCGGTGCTGTCGGCCCGGCCGGACAGCACGATGATGGGCGCGTCGGTCCAGCCGCGCAGCCCCTGGATCACCTCGACGCCATCCAGGTCGGGCAATCCGAGATCGAGGATGACCAGGTCAGGCGGGTGCCGCGCGGCAATTGCCAGCGCCTCGCCGCCCGAGCCCGCGGTGTGCACGTCGTACTGCCGCACCCGCAGGTTGATCCGCAGGGCGCGGAGGATCTGCGGCTCGTCGTCGACGACCAGAACCGTTGTCACGCGACCACCCTGTCACGCCGCCACCATGTCATGCAGGCTGGCGGTCAGCGGGCAGCGCTGGCGTCATCGGCTGCGCCTGCATCATCGGTCCCGCTGGCCTGAGGCCGGACGCGCAGCAGGCAGGCCGGGCCCGGAGCGGCCGGCAGCGACAGCGTCATCGTGAGCCCGCCGCCCGGCGTCTCGTCCGGCTCCAGCGTGCCGCCCATCGCTTCGGTCAGCCCGCGGGACAGCGCGAGGCCGAGGCCGACGCCGGTGGTGTTGTCGGTGTCGCCGAGCCGCTGGAACGGGACGAACATCTGATCCCGGTGCTCCTCGGGGATGCCGGGCCCGCGGTCAATGATGCGCAGCTCGACGCGGTCCCGCAGCGCGCTGCCGGTCAGGGCTGGCGGCGCGCTGGCCGGCGAGTAGCGCAGCGCGTTGGCGGTCAGGTTGGCGATCACCCGTTCCAGGATGCCGGGATCGACCGCGACTTCGGGCAGATCGTCGGGAATGTCGATCCGCACCACCCTGGCGCCGGGGCCGAGGTCGTCCAGCGAGCGGGCCACGATCTCGGCCAGGTCCGCCGGGCGCGGGAAGATCGCGAGCGCCCCGGCCTGCAGCCGGCTCATGTCGAGCAAGTTGTCCACCAGGTGCGCGAGCCGGTCCAGCGACTCATCCGCGGTCGCCAGCAGCTCTGCGGAGTCCTCGGCGTCCCATTCGATGTCGTCGGACCGCAGGCTGGTGACCGCCGCCTTGGCCGAGGCCAGCGGGGTGCGCAGGTCGTGGCTGACCGCCGCGAGCAGCGCGGTGCGGACCCGGTCGGCTTCGGCGATCGGACGCGCGGCCTCGGCGGCCGCGGCGAGCCGGCCCTGTTCCAGCGCAGCGGCCGCGTAGCTGGCGAACGCGCCCAGCACCCGCCGGTCGGTAGCGGGCAGCGCCCGGCCGCTCAGCGCCAGGATCAGGTCGTCGCCGATCGGCACTTCGACGTTGGCATCCTCCGGCCGGGCTACGGCCGGGCCGCCGGACACGCCTACAGCGGTCCACCGGCCGGGCCGGGGCCGGCCGCGGCTCCGGCGGGATCGGCCGTCCTAGTGCTGGAACTGGTGCTGCCGGTTAGCTCCAGCAGCGTCACCGCGTCCATCCCGAACGCCTCGCGTACCCGGTCCAGCACCGCTGTCAGCGCTTGCTGGCCGCGCAGCACGCTGCCCGCTGTCGTGGCGAGCAACTCAGATTCCGCGCCGGACCTGGCCGCCTGCGTGGTGCGCCGGGCGGCGGTGTCGACTACCGAGCTAACCGCCAGGCCGACGGCAACGAAGATCAGCAGCGCCAGCGCGTTGTTCCGCTCGGCGATGGTGAACTTGTACAGCGGGGGCGTGAAGTAGTAGTTGAGCAGCAGCGACCCGGCCACCGCAGCCAGCAGCGCCGGGATGAAGCCGCCGACCAGGGCGACGGCGATCACTGCGGCCAGGAACACCAGCACATCGCTGGTCAAGTTGATCTCGCCCCGCAGGCTGGCCAGCGCCAGCGTCAGCAGCGGCGTCAGCACTACCGCGAGGGCATAGCCGGCCAGCTTGCGCCGCCGGTTCAGGCCGCCGGTCACCCGCGGCAGCGCGCGCCCGCGCCCGACGTAGGAGTGGGTGACCATGTGCACGTCGATGTCACCCGAGTCGCGCATCGTGCGCATGCTCACGCCCGGCCCGGTCAGCAACGACGCGAGCCAGCCGCGCCGGCTGACACCGAGTACCAGCTGGGTAGCGTTCTCCGCCCGGGCGAAGGTGAGCAGCGCGTCCGGGACGTTGTCGCCGACGACCTGGTGGTAACTGCCGCCGAGCGATTCGATCAGCCGCCGCTGGCCGGCCAGGGCGGCGGGATCGGAGCCGGTCAAACCATCGGAGCTGGTCACGTGGACGGCGAGCAGGTCACCGCCGGCCGTCCGGGCGGCGATCCTGGCTGCCCGCCGGATGATCGTGTCGCCTTCCGGGCCGCCGGTGAGCGCGACCACGACCCGCTCCCTGGCTTCCCAGGTGTCATGGATGCCGTGCGCTTCCCGGTACCGCTGCAGGCCCTCGTCCACCTTGTCGGCGAGCCAGAGCAGGGCCAGTTCGCGCAGCGCGGACAGGTTGCCGATGCGGAAGTAGTTGGTGAGCGCCGCGTCGATCTTCTCGGCCCGGTAGATGTTGCCGTGCGCCATCCGCCGGCGCAGCGCCTCGGGCGTCATGTCCACCAGTTCGACCTGGTCGGCGGCCCGGACCATCGCATCCGGCACGGTCTCCTGCTGCGGCACGCCGGTGATCTTCTCGACCACGTCGTTCAGCGATTCCAGATGCTGGATGTTGACCGCGGAGATGACGTCGATGCCGGCGTCCAGCAGTTCCTGGACGTCCTGCCAGCGCTTGGAGTTCCGGGACCCCGGCACATTGGTATGCGCGAACTCGTCGACCAGCGTGACCTCGGGACGGCGGGCCAGCACCGCGTCCAGGTCCATCTCCTCGAAGAACGTGCCGCGGTAAGCAATCTTGGCCCGCGGGATGACCTCCAGGTCGCCGACCTGCTCGGCGGTGTGCGGGCGGCCGTGCGTCTCGACGTAGCCGACGACCACGTCGGTGCCTCGTTCTGCCCGCCGGTGACCCTCGTTGAGCAGGGCAAAGGTCTTGCCGACGCCGGCCGCGGAGCCGAGGTAAATCCGCAGCTGACCGCGGCCGCCCGGCATCCTGGCGGCTCTGACGTCGCCGAGACCTTCCGAGCTCATGACATCCCCTCCCGGAAGCGTCTCACGCCTGGTACCGGTAGCCCATGCCGGGTTCGGTCAGCAGGTACCTGGGCCGTGGCGGGTCGTCCTCGAGTTTGCGCCGCAGCCGGGCCATGTGGAACCGCAGGTAGTGGGTGCTGTCCTGGGCGCCTGGCCCCCACAGCTCGGCCAGTAGCCGGGCCGAGGGCACCAGCTGGCCAGCTGAGCGCAGCAGGACTTCCAGCATCCGCCACTCGGTCCTGGTCAGGTGCACCGGCTCGTCCGGCTTGCCGTCGGCCTGCCGGACCGCGGTGTGCGCGGCCAGGTCGATCAGGCAACTTCCGACGGTGAACTCCGGGCCTGCAGCTAGGTGCGGTTCCCGCCGCAGTGCCGCCCGGAGCCTGGCCATCAGTTCCTCCATCGAGAACGGCTTGGTGACGTAGTCGTCGGCGCCGGCATCCAGCGCCCCGATCTTGTCGCCGGAGCCGGTGCGGCCCGAGAGCACGATCACCGGCATCCGCGACCAGGTCCGGAGCTGACGGATCACCTCGGTGCCGTCAGTGTCGGGCAACCCCAGGTCGAGCAGCACGGCGTCCGGGGGGCGCCGGGCTGCCTCGGCCAGGGCCTCCGAGCCCGCGGTCGCGGTGGTGACCGCGTAACCGCGGGCCCGGAGGTTTATCTGCAGCGCTCGCAGCAGTGCTGGCTCATCCTCGACGACGAGGACGCGCCCGGCATCAGACCGGGTACTTCGCATCGAGCGCGATGTTCAGCAGCAGCACGTTGACCCTCGGCTCACCGAGAATCCCGATGGTGCGGCCCTGGGTGTACTTCGCGACCAGCGCCCGGACCTGGTCCTGGGTGATGTGCCGGGCGGCCGCGACCCGGTCTACCTGGATGGCCGCGTTCGCCGGGGAGATGAACGGCTCGAGGCCCGAGGCCGAAGCCGTCACCGCGTCCGGCGGGATCGCGGAGATCTTCACATGGTCGAAGGCCGCGATCTGCGCCTGGCGCTGCTTGATCTCCTGCACGAGCTTCGGGTTGTTAGGCCCGAGGTTCGACGCGGCGGAGAACAGCGGGTTGCAGCCGTAGTCGTTGCTCGCGCCGCTCGTCGCGGCCGACGGCCGTGGCTGGAAGTACTGCGGGAGCGGGTTGCCCTTGGCGTCGACGAACTCCTGGCAGAGCAAGCTCGATCCGACCGTCCTGCCGTGGAAGCTGACCAGCGAGCCGTTGGCCTGGTGGTTGAAGACACCCTGCGCGACACCAAGCATGGCCAGCGGATAGATGATGCCGGTCAGCACGGTGAAGAGCAGCAGGCCACGCAGCGCCGCGATGTGCTGGCGGACGAAGCCGGGAAGGCGGTTCATTTGTCAGATCACCTGAATCCGGGGATGAACTGGATGATGAGGTCGATGGCCTTGATCCCGATGAACGGGATGATCAGCCCGCCGGCGCCGTAGACCCACAGGTTTCTGCGGAGCATGGCGGACGCCGACGAAGGCCGGTACTTGACGCCGCGCAACGCGAGCGGGATCAGCGCGACGATGATCAGCGCGTTGAAGATGATCGCCGAGGTAATGGCCGACTGCGCGCTGTGCAGGTGCAGGATGTTGAGCTTGGCCAAGCCCGGGATCACGCCCTCGAACATGGCCGGGATGATGGCGAAATACTTGGCCACGTCGTTGGTGATGGAGAAGGTGGTCAGCGCGCCGCGGGTAATGAGCAGCTGCTTTCCGATCTCCACGATCTCGATGAGCTTGGTCGGGTTAGAGTCCAGGTCCACCATGTTCCCGGCCTCCTTCGCGGCCGAGGTCCCGGTGTTCATGGCCACGCCAACGTCAGCCTGGGCCAGTGCCGGGGCGTCGTTGGTGCCGTCGCCGGTCATCGCGACCAGCTTGCCGCCTTCCTGCTCTTTCTTGATGAGGGCCATCTTGTCTTCCGGCGTAGCCTCGGCGAGGAAGTCATCCACGCCGGACTCGTCCGCGATGGCCTTGGCGGTCAGCGGGTTGTCGCCGGTGATCATGACGGTCCTGATGCCCATCTTGCGCATCTCGGCGAACCGCTCGGCGATGCCCTCCTTGACGATGTCCTTGAGGTAGATCACGCCGAGGGCACGGGCAGCGCCGCCGGACTTCTCGGCGACCACCAGCGGCGTGCCGCCGACCCCGGAGATCCCGTCCACCATGGAGCCGAGCTCCTGCGGCGGTGTCCCGCCGTTGTCGCGGACCCACTGCGCGACCGACGCGGCCGCGCCCTTGCGGACTTCCCGGCCGTCGGTCAGGTCGATGCCGCTCATCCGGGTCTGCGCAGTGAACTCGACGAACTCGGCGCCGTGCAGCTCGCCTTCGGCCCGCTCGCGCAGGCCGTACTTCTCTTTGGCGAGCACCGCGATGGAACGGCCTTCCGGGGTGTAGTCGGCCATGCTGGACAACTGGGCGGCGTCGGCCAGCTCGTCGGCGGACACGCCGCCGACGGGCAGGAACTCGGTTGCCTGCCGGTTGCCGATGGTGATCGTCCCGGTCTTGTCCAGCAGCAGTGTGTTCACGTCGCCGGCCGCCTCGACGGCGCGGCCGGACATGGCCAGCACGTTGCGCTGCACCAGCCGGTCCATGCCGGCGATGCCGATTGCCGATAGCAGCGCGCCGATCGTGGTCGGGATCAGCGCCACCAGCAGCGCTACCAGGACCACCAGACTCTGCGGTGCATTGGAGTAGAAGGCCATCGGCTGCAGTGTGATGACGGCCAGCATGAAGATGATCGTCAGCGACGCCAGCAGGATGTTGAGCGCGATCTCGTTCGGCGTCTTCTGCCGCTTGGCGCCCTCGACCAGGGCGATCATCCGGTCGATGAAGGTCTCGCCCGGCTTGGACGTGATCTTCACGACGATACGGTCGGACAGCACCTTGGTGCCGCCCGTGACGGCCGACCGGTCGCCGCCGGACTCGCGGATGACCGGGGCCGACTCGCCGGTGATGGCCGACTCGTCGACCGAGGCCACGCCCTCGACCACGTCACCGTCGCCGGGGATGATCTGGCTGGCCTCGATCAACACGTAGTCGCCGAGGGTCAGCTGAGTACCGGGCACCTCCTCCTCGGTGACGTGCGTCTGGCCGGGCTGCCAGTTGACTAGCCGCCGGGCGACAGTCTCCCGCTTGGTCTTGCGGAGCGTCTCGGCCTGGGCCTTGCCGCGGCCCTCGGCCACGGCCTCGGCCATGTTGGCGAAGACCACCGTCAGCCACAGCCACACCACGATCGTCCAGTTGAAGATGGACGGCTTGGTGATGGCCGTGTACAGGGTCAGCAAGGCGCCGATCTCGACGACGAACATGACCGGGTTCTTGACCTGGACCCGCGGGTCCAGCTTCTTGAAGGCGTCGGGCAACGACTTCCACAGCATCTTGGGGTCGAGCAAGCCGCCGCCGACCCGGCGGGGAGTACCCCCGCCTCTCGGCGCTGGGGTGCCCGGAACCTCTTGGGTAATGACAGACATGTCAGTGCAGTCCTTCTGCGAACGGGCCCAGGGCGAGGGCAGGGAAGTAGGTGAGGCCGACCAGGACGAGGATCACGCCGACGAGCATGCCGACGAACAGCGGCTTGTGCGTCTGGATGGTGCCGGCACTGGCCGGTACCGTTCCCTGTCTGGCCAGCGATCCGGCCAGGCCGAGCGCGAAGATCTCCGGCGCGAACCGGCCGATCAGCATCACGATGCCGCCGACCGTGTTGTACCAGTCCGTGTTGGTTGTCAGGCCGGCGAACGCCGATCCGTTGTTGTTCGCCATCGAGGTGAAGGCATACATGATCTCGGTCAGCCCGTGCGGCCCCGGATTCAGGATCGACGCCTGTGGCGTCTTCATCGCGATCGATAGCCCGGCTGCGGTCAAGATCGTCACCGGCAAGGTCAGGAAGTACAGGGCTGCGTACTTCATCTCGACCGGGCGGATCTTCTTGCCGATGTACTCGGGTGTCCGGCCGACCATCAGGCCGCCGACGAAGACCGTGACCATGGCCAGCACGAGGATTCCGTAGAGGCCGGCTCCGACGCCGCCTGGTGCTACCTCGCCGAGGGCGATGTCGAACAAAGCGATACCGCCGCCGAACGGAGTGAACGAATCATGGAAGGAGTTCACCGACCCGGTCGACGTCACCGTGGTCGACGCCGCGAAGAGCGAGGACCCCGACGTGCCGAAGACGACGTTCTTGCCTTCCATCGCGCCATGCGCCAATTGTGGCGCCACGCCCGCGCCTTGCGCCTCGAAGAAGCTGATCCCGCCGACGGCCGCAAGCCAGATGATCACCATGACGGCTAGCAGCGCAAATCCCTGCCGGTTGTCCTTGACCATCTTGCCGAAGGTGCGCGGCAGGCAGAACGCGGTCAGCAGCAGCAGGAAGATCTCGAACCAGTTCGTGAACGGGTTCGGGCTCTCGAACGGGTGCGAGGAATTGGCGTTAAAGAAGCCGCCGCCGTTGTTGCCCGCGTCCTTAATGACTTCCTGGGACGCCACGGGACCGCCGACGATCGTCTGGTGCGCGCCCGACAGCGTGGTCACGGTGTGGTAGCTGGTCAGGTTGTCGATGACGCCAGCGGCCATCAGCACGATGCCACCGACCACCGCCAGCGGGATCAGGTAACGGATCGTGATCCTGGTGGTGTCCACCCAGAAATTGCCGAGCTTGTCCGTCTTGGACCGCATGAATCCGCGGACCAGCGCGATCGCGATCACGATGCCGACGGCCGCCGACATGAAGTTCTGCACAGCCAGGCCGCTCATCTGGGTCAGGTAGCCCATGGTGGACTCGCCTGAGTAGTTCTGCCAGTTCGTGTTGGTCACGAAGGAAGCAGCCGTGTTCCACGCGAGCGCGGGCGGTACGCCCTTCATGCCCTCCGACAGCAGCAGGTGCTGCTGGAGCCGCTCGATGCCGTAGAGGAACAGCACGCTGATCAGCGAGAACGCCAGCATGCTCCGGAGGTAATTGCTCCATTTCTGGTCATTCTCCGGGTTGACGCCAACGATCTTGTAAATGCCGCGCTCCACTCGCCAGTGCTTGTCCGTGGTGAAGACGTGGGCCATGTAATTGCCGACTGGCACATAGCAGGCAGCCAGGGCGGCTACGAGCAGGCCGAGCTGGAGCCAGCCAGCGGTGGCGGAACTCATCAGAACCTCTCAGGGAGGACGAGGGCGAGGAAGAGATACAGCACGAGCAGGAAGCCTGCGATCAGGCCGATCCAGTTCTCAGCGCTCAAAGCGCTCAACCCCCTTGAGGATGAGATAGAGCACGGCGAACACCAGGATCGTGAGGCCGATGTATGCGAGGTCTTGCATTTGGGGTCCTCCAGCGGACGCCTAACGTTGCGTGGTAGACGCCTCATAAAACCGCGCTGAACAGGCGATATTGAGCGTCCATGCGGAATCCATGCGGCGCCCGGTTGATTCCTAACAAGATCCATGCGCAAACAAAGGAACCCCCCAGGACACTCAGCGGCGATGCCGTCCTGAGCCCTGGCGCTGGACTGACAGCAACAAGCAGAGGAACTAGCCGGACTCCGCGGCCATTGACGTAACGCCGCCCCACGTACACGGCGCCAACCGCGATGCTGGCCAGGCTCTCACTACGGTTCGACGACGTCGCGCCGGCGATGAGAGCGCGGAGCCCCGTGAAGCCTGCTCGCCAGCCGGCCCGGCAGACGCTGTGATCAGCTGGCCGTGGCCGTAATGATGTAGAGAGTGGCTGACGCGAAGAAGGGCTCAGTGGCCAAGGTGAGCCACTGGCTCGCCGGGTCCGCCGTGAGGTACCGGGTGTAGGCACGGGCCGTCGCCAGGTCTGGATAGTCGATGACGAGCGTCTCCCAGTCGGGCTCGGCGAAGACAGCCGTGCCCGCGTCCCGGAGGACGCGGCGTGCCCGGGCGAGCGCGGTTCCAGGTTCCGCGACATGCGGCAGTACCCGGTCGGTGTGGGCGCTGCCCACACTGGATGCTGGGAGGTTGAGGGCGTGGACATCGGCGTCGCGGACGGCGACCTGCGGCGGGTCTGCTCTGCGTTCCCTGGCCAGCCGGACCGCAGTCGGGTCATTGTCCACCCCGATCACCTGATCACCCCCACCAACTGCCTCCGCGCAGGCCGGCAAGCGCGCCCCGGCCCGCATCCCAGGTCCAGGACCACGTCACCGTGGCGTATCGCAAGCCCAGACACGGCGGGGCTCTGGTATGACTTTCCCAGGTCAGACGCCGCGAGCCGGATCAGGCAATCGCTGGGCCGCGCTTCTTCGAGCGCCGATGGCTGCATGACGTTGAGGTTGGCCGGAGCCGGGATCCGCGGCGCGCCCTCTCGCCGCCGGTCCCTACCCGACGGCGGTCTAATCCTGTTCTGCAGTGCAAGGCCGCCCTACTGGCCATGAACGATGTCATCTGGCGCCGGAGCGATCCGTGCGTGCAATTTCACTCCCGAGGGTGACGTGTCAGGTGACGCACAGTGAGCACCGGCCGGATACGTTGTGTCCATCGCAAGGAACGGGGGGCCATTGTGATGGACGACGCTTTCGGCGGCGGTACTGCGACATTGCGGCCGTCGTCGCGTCACAACGGCACCGGCGCCCGGCTCGTGCGCGTCGTCCACGCCGACGAAGCCCCGCTGATGCAGTTGGCTGTGCGGTCCGTGCTCACAGCCGCTCCTGCCTTCTCGCTTACTGCCTCGGCCAGCGGCATGGCCGAGGCGGAGCAGTGCGTCCTGCGCGTCGCGCCCGACTTGCTGATCACCGACATCGACCTGGCCGGCGACAGCGGACTCGATTTGTGCCGGTGGACCCGGAGCGTGAGCCCCCAGACGGCGGTCGTCTTCCTGGCCGGACGCGACGAGCCGACGCTGATCCAGTCGGCGATGCGAGCCGGAGCATGCGGCTACCTGCTGAAAGGTTCATCGCCGGACTCGCTCGTCAGCTACCTGCAGCAGGCCGTGACCGGGTTACGAGTGCTGGACGAGCGGCTCGGCAGCAGCCGGATGAGCTCGCAGTCACGCGTGCCCATCTGGGGCGCTGGCCTGAGCCCGCGGGAGCGGGAGGTACTGGATGAGGTGCTGGCCGGCTTCGGTAACAAGGTAATCGCGCAGCGGCTGTGCATCTCCGAGGACACGGTCAAGAGTCACGTCAAGGCGATCTTCCGCAAACTCGGCGCCAGAGACCGGGCGCACGCGGTCGCGCTGGCGCTTGGCACCGCGCGGGCGACGGATCCAGCGCCAGGGCACCGCGGTCCGGCCGTCCGGCCGTACCCGGCGCTTCCGGCGCAACGCCGGGGGGACGCGTGAGCTCAGGCACCCTGCCATCGGAGGTCCGGCCTGGTCGCCGGGCCGGTCGCCACCGCAAGAACTCACGGGCACAGACAGTAAGCCGCGGCCTGGTACGCGTGCCGGTCCTGGCCGTGCTGGGTCCTGCTGGACAGTCACGTCATCGCCGTCGGCGGACACGTGCCCAGCGGCTACTTCGCGATCTGGCAGGGGGTCTGGGTCGCCGAGATGGCGCATGAGGGGCCTTCTGCACATTTCTGGTGTGGCAGCTTCATTCGCGGGATTGGATACACCGCCGGTTTCACGCGGAGTTATACCGCGATTGGCTCCGTCATACATCCAGGTAAACACGGTGAGGTGGCTCTAATTCAGACACGCGGTTTCTGTTCTTTGTCTTCCTGTCACCGGTCTTAATGCAATCGGGCCCCGGCCTGACTGCGGGCGCCTTGATCGTGACCGGTCTGGTGCTCATAAGAGCCGCGCACTTCGCCCGCGCCCGGCGCTACCACCGAGATAACACCGGCTGGCCGAGCCGACATAGATGACAGGAGACGCGAGTGCTCGCTGGGGCGTTAGAGCTGTTCCTTGTGGCTCTCGGGCTGATTTATTTTGTCGCGAGGACGACGGGGGCTGGCGCTGAAGCGCAGTCGCGCCGTGTTCAGGCACACGGTCGCCAGACACCGCTGCAGGCGCGGCTACCCAGGTGGCTGCGACTGCTGTGGCAGCGGACCGTCACCGCGCAGGACGCTCCGCCGCGGGCCGGGGTGATGGTCGATCCGGCCGACTGCCTGGTCTACTTCCTCGTGCCCTGCCTGAATCAGGACACGGTCATCGAAGAATCGCTCCGTAACCTGCTGGCCGACGTGCGCGGCACGGTCGTGCTGGTCGACAACGCCGCAGATGACCGCACTCGCCGGCTCGCCTCGGCCCTCGATTCCGAGCGTGTGCTGGTGGTCCGGTGCGAATTGCCGGCTGCGCGCACGGGCAAGGGCCCGGCCCTGAACGCCGGCTTCAACCGGGTGCTGCAGCACGTGGCTGCGCGCGGCATAGCGCCATCGCGGGTGACGGTGTGCGTGATGGACGCCGGCGCGAGGTTGTCGGACGGCGCGCTGGATGTGGTCCTGCCGTTGTTCGCCGACCCGCGGGTGGGCGGAGTGCAGCTTCCGGCGCGGATCCGGCGGGTGCGCCGGTCGCTGCTGACGCTGCTGCAGGACCTGGAGTTCTGGGGTGCGGGCGCCGTCGCCCGGCTCGGCCGGATCGGACCGGGCCCGGTCAGCCCGGGCGGTAACGGCCAGTTCACCAGGTTCTCCGCGCTGCTGGAACTGGGCGAGAGCCCATGGCGGGCGCGGCTCACCGAAGATCTCGACCTGGTCTTTGCCCTCGCCACCGCAGGCTGGCGTCTCACCTCGACCCGGGACGCATTCGTGTCCCAGCAGGGGCTGCCGCGGCTACGCGCGCTGATCAACCAGCGCGCCCGCTGGTACCAGGGTCACATGCAGGCGGGCCGGTGGCTGCCGACGGTCTGGTCCGGCCGGCGGCTGTCGCACCTGAGCATGCTCGAGCTGACCGTGTACCTGCTGGTGCCGTGGGCGCTGGTGCAGCCGTGGTCCCTGATCTTCAACTACAACCTGGTGCTGATGGCCCTGTGGACGGCCGGCTGGGTAACCGGCCCCGGCAGGAACGCCGATCTGACGCTGCGCATCCTGACCGTCGTCATCTGGTACGGCGCGTCCTGCGTCCCCGTCTGGATGGCCGGTTTCCGGTACGGCCGGCAGCGCGGCACGGCAGGGCCGCTGCGGGCGCTGGCGCTGGGCCACCTCCTGCTGATCGGGAACTATGTCACGTGCATCGCGTACTGGCGGGCGTTCTTCCGGCTGATCACGGGCACGAACGGGCGGGAGGAGACCAGGCGGCACCGGGAACGCTCGCACCGGCGTCCGGGCAGGCCGGTCCGCGCCACGTTCGTCTCGGCCGGGTCCCGGCCGGTCCCGGTTGCCGGCCGCGCAGCAGCGCGGTCCGGCCAGGCCGGGCTGGCAGGGGTGCGCGCGCAGCGGCCGCCGTCCAGCGGGCGCGGCGGGTCACATCGCCGGTCAGGTCCGCCGGCCCCGCGTGGCCTGCGAGCCGGGCCGGCCCGGCACCGGGCCGGCGGCCCCGGCCGCCTCAGCCGCAGGCTGGCCGCAGGTCGGCCAGGATCTCGGTCAGCCGCCCGAGGGCTGAGCTAATCCAGGGCAGGCGCAGCGGGTCCGGTGCTGCCAGCGCCGTCTCCCGCTGTTCAGTGGTCTCGCCGTAGAGCAGCGAGGTGGCCAGCCGGAGCCGCAGCGCCGACGGGCTCTCACCGAAGGCACTGGCAGGCAGCGTGCCGGCGCCGTAGCGCTCGAGCAGCAGCGCCGCCAGGCCCGCTCCGGTGCTGACGCCGAACGCGGCCTGCAAGTGAGCGCGCCACGGCCCGAAGTCGGGATACAAGTAGAACGCCGCCTGCGGGGCCGGCACGTCCAGACCGGCGTCGGCGCAGATGACGGCAGCCTGCCGGCAGACCGCCGCGTGCAGTGACCGGCTCCTGGCTACCCGCTCGGCCAGGTCGGCGGGCTCCTCGAGCGCCACCGCCGCGGCCTGCTGTACCGGTGCCGCTGCGGCCGACCAGATCTCGCTGGCGATGCCGACGAGCCGCTCGGCCAGCGCAGCGCCGGCCCGGCCGTCCGGCATCCTGGCCACGCCGATCCGCCAGCCGCCTACCGCCAGGCTCTTGCTCAGCGCGGTCGTCACGACCGTCCGGTCCGGTGCTACCTGGGCCGGGCTGAGGAATTCGGCCGCCGGATCGTGCACCAGGTCCCGGTAGATCTCGTCGCTGATGATGATCATGTCGTGCCGCTCGGCGACGGCGCACAAGTCGCGCACGGTGCCGGCACTTACCAGCCGGCCCGTGGGGTTGTCGGGCATCGTCACCAGCACGGCGGCGATCGGCCGGCCCGCGGCGCGCCTTTCGGTTGCCAGCACGTCGAGCTCGGCCGGGTCACAGCAGCCGCCTTCGCCGCGAACGCCCGGCACGAAATGCGGCGTCGCGCCGATCAGGCGAGCCTGGGCGGCGTAGCTGACCCAGCTAGGTCGCGGTAGCGCGACGTCGCCGCCCAGCGCGAGCAGCAGCGCGAATAGCAGGGCCTTGCTGCCGGGGCCGGCCACGACGGAATCGGGGCCGGTCGGCAGGGACCGCCGGCTCCAGTAACCTGCGGCGGCAGCACGCAGCCGCTCGGATCCGGCCACCGGCCCGTACGCGCCGGCCCCGGCGGTGCTGGCCAGCTCGGCGATCAGCCGGGGGTGTACCGGCAGGCCGGACTCGCCGAAGGCGAGCGGAAGGACGGGTTCACCGCGCCGTCGGCGCAGTGCCATGGCTTCGTTAGCGGCGAGAGTGGCGGATACCGGTATGCGCACAGTGCCGGCGCGGGCATTTCCTCCAGGCGCGGACGGGGTCTCAGTGAGGGTAACGGGGCCAGCCCAAGGCATGGCAAAAGCTCCTTGCTGCGGGGCAAGTGAGGATGCTGCGCACGTCGGCGCCGTCGCGTACAGCATTGCTGGTACAACGTCTCTTCAGCTGCGAGGCTACCTGCAGCCAACTCCCTGACCAGCCTGTCTTGGGTAAAGCATTAGTACAAGCGAGCATGTCTGTCGCAAAGGGTAAGCCGGGCTTACGCTAGAAACGTGCTTGATTTCCACCGGCTCCGGCTGCTGCTTGAGTTCGCCGAGCGCGGCACGATCGCGGCGACCGCGACGGCCCTCGGCTACACACCGTCTGCGGTGTCCCAGCAACTGGCCGCGCTGGAACGCGAGGCCGGTACCCAGCTGCTGGACCGGACGGCCAGGTCAGCCGAACTGACACCCGCGGGCCGCCGGCTGGCCACGCACGCGGCTGAGATCCTGGCCATGATCGAGGCGGCCGAGGCGGACCTGGCCGCGCCCGAGCCTGCCGGCCGCGTTGCTATCTCGGCGTTCCCGACCGCAGCCGTAGCCTTTGCGCCGGCCCTGACCAGGACCGCGCGATCGCATCCCGGGCTCAGCCTGCTGCTGCGCCAGACGGCAGGCGGTGAGGTGCTGCGGCTAGTCAAGGCCGGCCAGGTTGACGTAGCGATCGTGGACGACTGGACTGGCCGGATCGCCGGCGGCCAGCACGCCGCGCTGCGGTTCTACCCGTTGCTCACCGACGCGCTTGTACTCGTCGTGCCGCGCGGCCACTGGGCTGGTGACCTTCGAGTTCCGGTGTCGCTGCACAAGCTGCGGGACGAGCCGTGGCTCGCGCCGCCAGCGGGCGAGGCGTCCCGGCGTGCCGTCGATCAGGTACTGGCGGCGGCCGGGGGAGTGGCCGAAGCCCCGTCGGAGTTCGAGGGCCTGGCCACCATCGTGACGCTGGTGGCGCGCGGCATCGGCGTCGCCATCCTGCCCCGGCTGGCACTGGCGGGCGGAGATGGCCGGGTGGCGGTCAGGGAACTGCCCGGTACCAGCCCGGCCCGCGATCTGTACGCGGTGGCGCGGGCCTCGGCGATCCGCAGGCCCGCGGTGTCGGTCATCATCAGGGCACTGACCACGGCCGCGCGCGGGCTGCAGGGCAGTGCCCGGCCGGGCAGTGAGGACGGCGCCGAGGTAGCGGGCCGGCCGGCGACCCGTCGGACCCGCTAGTTCTCGCGCTCGATCGGGCAGGTCATGCACCGCGGGCCGCCGCGGCCGCGGCCAAGCTCGCTGCCCCTGATCGTGAGCACCTCGATGCCGTTGTCGCGCAGGTAGGTGTTGGTCGTCACGTTCCGCTCGTAAGCGACGACCTTGCCGGGCGCCAGCGCCAGCACGTTGCAGCCGTCGTCCCACTGCTCGCGCTTGGCCGAATGCACGTCCTGAGTGGCGGTCAGAACCGTAATGGACGGCAGCCCGAGCGCTGCCGCGATCGCGTCGTGCATCTCCTCGGGCAGATGATCGGTCACCTTCAGCTCGCGCGGGCCGCTGCCTGGCTCGATCGTGTAGGAGGGCAACATGCCCATCCCCGCGTATTTAACGAACACTCCGTAATCGGCCATGGTGAGCACCGTGTCCAGGTGCATGAACGCCCGCGTCTTCGGCATGTCGACCGCTAGCACGCAGGAAGCGGCGCCGGCTCCGAACAGCCGCAGTGCCAGCATCTCCACCGACTGCGGCTGGGTGCGCTCGCTCATCCCGACCAGAACCGCGCCGTTACCGATGACCAGCACATCGCCGCCCTCGATCGAGGCCGGCCCGCTGTCGGCGCCGTGATACCAGACCTCGAAGCCGCCCTGGCTGAACATCGGGTGCCAGTGGTAGATCGCCTCGTCGCTGATGGTCTCCCGGATCCTGGCCCGCCTGCGCATCGAGCTCACCGACACGCCCCGGTAGATCCAGGCTGAGGTGTCGCGCTGGTACAGCAGGTTCGGCAGCGGCGCGAGGACGAAGCCGTCAGGGTCGAGCGACCGGAACGCGATGCTCCGCGGCTCCTCGGCCAGGTCGGCGAACTCTCTTTTGGACAACCCTCCGATCAGGAACGTGGTCAGCGTGGCCGGATCGAGTCCGGCAAACGCGCGGCGCAAGGCGTCGATCGCCAGCGGCCCGTGCAGGCGGTAGTCGAAGATCCGGTCGAGCACGTAGTTCCTGGCTTCGTCGATGGCCATGGTCTGCTCGAGCAGATGGGCGTAGTAGTGCACGGTGACGCCATTGGCTCGCATGATCGCGGTGAAGTCGTCATGTTCGGCCTGCGCCTCGGCGACCCACAGCACCTCATCAAACAGCAGGTCGGCGGCGTTGTCCGGAGTGAGCCGCTTGAGTTCGAGACCGGGCCGGTGCACGATCACCTGGCGCAGCCGCCCGACTTCTGAGTCGACGTGAAACATGACCCCCCGTTCTGGCCTGGCCGCGTGCTGGGTCAACCATAGGACGGTCGGCCAGCAGCCACCCGAGGTACGGCGGCGGCGGCGTCCCGGCGGCTAAGCTGCCGCCCGTGGAACTTGATCTTTCGCTGCCCGCTGCCGGGCTCACCGCGCAACTCGTTGACATCCAGTCCGTCAGTGGTAGTGAGCGGCCCCTGGCCGACGCCATCGCCGAGGCACTGGCCGGGCAGCCGCACCTGAGCCTGCACCGGGACGGCAACACGATAGTTGCCAGAACAGATTTCGGCCGTCGCGAGCGGGTCGTGCTGGCCGGTCACATCGACACAGTTCCGGTGGCCGGGAATCTCCCGTCTCATGTCAGCGACGGCATGCTGTACGGATGCGGCAGCTGTGACATGAAGGCCGGGGTGGCGGTACAGCTGCGGCTGGCCGCGCACCTGACCGATGCCAGCCGGGACGTCAGCTACGTCTTTTATGACTGCGAAGAGGTCGAGGCCGAACGCAACGGGCTGCTCCGGCTGTCGCGTAACAGTCCCGAGCTGCTGCTGGCCGATTTCGCCGTGCTGCTGGAGCCGACCGGCGCCGTGGTCGAGGGCGGCTGCCAGGGCACGCTGCGAGCTGATATCACTGCCCGCGGCCAGCGCGCGCACAGCGCCAGGTCCTGGCTCGGCAGCAATGCCATTCACACCGCTGGCGGCATCCTGGACGTGCTGCGCGCTTATACCGCCCGCGAACCGGTCGTCGACGGGCTCGCCTATCACGAGGGGCTGAACGCGGTCGGGATCCGCGGTGGAGTGGCCGGCAACGTCATTCCCGACGAGTGCACGGTCAGCGTGAACTACAGGTTCGCGCCGGACCGCACGGCCGGGCAGGCAGCCGATCACGTCCGGGAGGTCTTCGCGGGCTGGCACGTCGAGGTGACCGACGCCGCCGGCGGCGCCCGGCCGGGGCTCGGCAAGCCGGCCGCGGCCTCGTTTGTCGCGGCCATGGGCGGCGAACCGCGTGCCAAGCTCGGCTGGACCGACGTGGCCAGGTTCGATGCACTCGGCATCGCAGCGGTGAACTTCGGCCCGGGCGATCCGCAGCTCGCGCACACCTCGAACGAGCACGTCCCGCTGGCCCAGATCGGCCAGTGCGAGTCACAGATGCTCAGCTGGCTGCGCGCCAGCTGAGCGACCCGCATGGCCGCCAGGTCAGGACGGCGGGGCAGCAGACAGGGTGATCGAGTGAGTCACCGTGTGATCCTTGGGCGTCACCCAGGTGAGGGTCACCGATTTGCCGCCGGGGATCTTCTGCAGGATGGACATCAGCGAGGACGGCGAGGACACCGACTGCGAGCCGACCTTGATGATGACGTCGCCGGGGATCAGGCCGGCCTTCGCCGCGGGCGTCTGGCAGAGCGCGCCGAGGACCAGCGTTCCGGTGCTGACCGGAGCGATCTTGGCCGGCGCGCCGGGGTTCTGGCTCGAGGTCACGCAGCTATTGGGCGCTACCGTGCCCTGGCCGAAGCTCTGCTGCGGTTCTTGCTGCAGTTGCAAGCTCGGGTTGGGTTCGATGCTTTGCTGGCCGTTCTTGCCGCTGGGCACCAGCACGCCGACGAAGCCGGACGTGCCGACCTTGACGTTCGGGCTGCCCTGGCCGGAGATGATCTGATGTGCGATGGTCAGCGCCTTGTTGATCGGGATGGCGAAGCCCACGTCTTGCTGGTCGTTGGCGATGCTGCTGGTGCTGGCCGCGGTGTCCATGCCGATCACCTTGCCGCCCGTGCTCACCAGCGGGCCGCCGGAGTCTCCGGGAATGATGTTGGCGTTGGTCTGGATCATGCCGGTCAGCCGCTCCGCTGAGGCGCCGCTGCCGTCATCGCTGGCGGTGATGGTCTGGTTGAGACCAGTGACGGCGCCCGGCACCGCGGTGATGTTCCCGGTCCCGCCCGCGTTGCCCATGCCCACCACGTTGTCGCCGAGCTTGACCGACGCGGAGTCGCCGAGCGGCACCGGGGTCAGCCCGGTGGCGCCCACGAGCTGGATCACCGCGACGTCGGAGCCCTTGTCATAACCGATCCACTTGGCCTGGTAGTGCTTGTTCGTCGCCACGACGGTGGCCATCAGGCCGGTGGTGCCGTTGATGACGTGGTTGTTCGTCAGCACCATGCCAGACTTGCTGATGATCATGCCGGTCGCGGCCGCGGCGGCGCCAGCGCCGTCATATTTCAGGTTGCTGGTAATGACTACCAGGCCTGGCTGGACGGCGGACCTGATCTTGTTCAGCTGCCCGGCAGTGATGTTGGAGCCGGGGCTGGCAGAGCCGCCGTTGCCGAAGCCGGTGCCACCGCCGTTGTTGCCGAATCCGTTGTTGGGCTGGGTGAGGCCGCCGTTGTTCAACCCCGATCCGGCGCTGGGCTGGCTGTTGTTCCCGGCCACGAACGCGACCACGAGCGCGCCAGCGGTCGCGGCCATCGCGGCTACGGCGACGTAGGTGATGGCGGTCGTCAGACCCCGCCGACGCGGAGCTGGCGGCTGGCCGTAGCTACCGGGAGCGCCGTAGCCGCCGTAGCCGCCCGGCGGCACGCCGAACCCGCCGCCCGGCTGCTGCCCGTAGCCCTGAGATTCCCCGTAGCCGGGCTGGCCGTAGCCGGGCTGACCGCCGTAGCCGGGCTGACCGTAGCCGGGCTGGCCCGGGTCCGGCTGGCCCTGCTGCGGGTAGCTGGCCTGCTGGCCGTAGCCCGGCTGGCCGTATCCGGGCTGACCGTATGCCGGGCTGGCCGTAGCCGGGCTGACCATAACCCGGCTGACCGTATTCGCCCGGCTGGCCGTACGGCTGCTGCTGGTAACCGTCGGGCGGTGCTGGCTGCCCGCCAGATTGCGGGTCGCTGATGGGCTGGGTGTGGGCTTGCTGCGCCGGGTCCTGGGCCTGCGGCTGGTCGGCCGGGCCGGCCTGCTCCGCGTCAGACTGACTGGCCTGGCCAGGCTCGTTTGCCGACGATGACCAGGACTCCCAAGTACCGGGCTGCTGCCCGTCGTTGTTCTTCTCGTCCATCTCCATCACCCTCTGCCCAGTGCCATGCCAGCCTATGTCGGGTCGCTGACGCCGCCTGCCGGCGGCCTGCGCTAGCTGCCCATCTGCCGGCAGAACAAGTAAGCACCACTGACCTGGACGTTAGCTGAACGAGCACTGAGGATCACCTATCGCGGATCGCTGACCCGGCAGTGATCTGGTCCTTACCGCCGCTCCTGGCCCGTGCGACCATGGGGAGACACGGCGCACCACGAAAGAGATATATCTTGTCAGCGAGCACCTGAAGATATATCTTGAATCCGTCAGGCTAAGCCGCACGCGGGAGTCGAAAATGTCTGCACCGCCCAACACGTACCAAACAAGCCTCAGCCGCAAGGAAGAGATGGCAGTCTCCGGCGCGGCGATGTCCGAAGCGCCGTGGAAACTGGCCGGCGCGGCAGGCGCGGTCGTGGCCGGCGGCGACATGCTGGCCCACCTGCTCTTCTTTCACCTGGAGTTCCTGACTCCGGTCTCGCTCGGAGTGGCGGCATTCTTCGCCGTCGCCGGGGCGGGCGCGCTAGTCCGGACCAGGAACAGCCGCGCCCTCCGCTGGGCGCGCCGCCGTCCGTGGCGTTTCGCGGTGATGCCGGGTGCCGCCACCGCCATCATCGTGTTCGTGCTGACGACCGTCGTGCACGGAAGCGGAATTTTCGGCGGAACCTTCACCGCCCTGTGGCACGGCGCGCTGGCTTACGCGGCGACGGGTGTCGTGGGCTCCGTGGTGCGCCCGCGCGGATCCAACCGGGACTAGCCGCGCGGGCCAGCCGGACCTAGGCCGCGGCGGCGGGAGGCCGGTTCACCCGGCCGCCTGCGCCCGGCCAGGCTAGATCCGGTGCTCGCCTGCCGGGCCGACCCGCAGGCCTTGCCGCTCGCACTCATCGAGCAGCAAGGCCAGGGCACCCAGGGCCGCCTGCCACGAGCCGGGCGGCGAGGTGCAGCCGGAGTCATGCAGCAGCACGGTGGCGCCGCCGCGCAGGTCCTTCGACAGGGTCGCGAAGACAGAATCGGCCGTCGCGCCGGGCGTCCATTCCCGGCCCCAGGCACTCCACAGCACCGGCGTCAGGTGCAGTCGCCTGGCTGATGCCAGCGCCGGGCCGCTGAGCACTCCATACGGCGGGCGGAAGAGCGCCGGCCGAAGCCCGGTGACGTCGGTGAGCAGCTCCGTAGCCCGCCGGAGGTCTGACCAGGTGGCCCTCGGCCCGCGGGCAGGCAGGTAGCGATGGTCAAAACCGTGCACGCCAATTTCGTGGCCGGCCGCGGCGACCTCCGCTGCCAGCCCTGGTGCGCGAGCCGCCATGCTGCCGAGCATGAAAAACGTGGCCCGGACGCCTCGGTCAGCGAGGAGACGCACGAACTGCGGCGTCGAGGCAGGGTCGGGGCCGTCGTCAAATGTCAGTGCCACGTGATCGCCGGTGCCTTGTCCGGCCAGTCCGGGGAACAGGCGCATCCGCACCGGTCCGAATCCGGTGATGCCCGGTCCGGCCTGGGCAATCGCCAGGCCCGCTACCGCCGCGGCAGCCATCAAGCCACCTGCGCGCGGCGAGTAGGCCCGCCTGCCCTGGGAGTAACTCGCCATCTGCACCCGTGCCTATCGATGTCGGTGCCGTCGTTGTCGGTGTCGCAGGTCAGGGAGATCCGCCTGATTGCCCGGCCGCTCCAGGGTAGACGGCCGGTCAATGCGATATCGGAATGGCCGCCGAAAGGTGACGCCTATGTCATATGACGGGGCCGGCACGTGGTCAGGAAAGATGACACGCGCGGCAAGGTCCGGGCGTCGCCGGTCATTACCTGAGACAATGTCCGCGGCAGCGCAACAATTGCCGGTCTTCCGGGCTGACCGGGGAGTTATGAACTGCCATCAGCTATCATGTAGTGGACAGCAGTATTTCACGGGAGTTTACCTGTTCATTGCATTCCGCCGAGGCTAAGGGGCGCCCGGTTTGGCAGTTCAGGCAGCTCGAATCGTATTCCCAGCGGCGGACCGAGACGAGATCGCGGTCGCGACTGCCGAGATTCTGGCCAGCGGTAACCTGACACTCGGACCATATACCCGGCAATTCGAGACAGCATTTGCCGCGGCCCATGCAGACCCAGACCAGGCCGGGATGCCGCGCTCAATTGCCGTCGCCAGCGGTACCGCTGCGCTCGAGATCATTTTGCGCTGCGTCGGCGTAGCCGGGCGTGATGTCGTGGTACCAGCGAATACATTCTTCGCGACTGCGGAGGCGGCCCTGCGGGCAGGCGGGCGGCCCGTCTTCGCCGATATCGACCCGGAGACCTTCGCGCTGAGCCCGCAGACACTGGCCGTCGCGCTCACACCGCAGACGGCGGCCGTCGTGCTGGTACACGTCGGCGGCCTGATCACTCCGCATGTCGGCGAGCTGCGCCGGATCTGCGAGGACCGCGGCGTCGTGCTGGTGGAAGATGCGGCGCACGCGCACGGCGCCAGCCTCAACGGCTACCCGGCTGGCTCATTCGGGCTGGCGGCAAGCTTCTCCTTTTTCCCGACCAAGGTGATCACGTGCGGGGAAGGCGGGATCATCCTGACGGCGTCCGAGTCGGTCGAGCAGCAGGCGCGGATCTATCGCGATCAGGGCAAGGGCAGCGCCAGCGCCAATCATCACGTGCTGCACGGCTATGCCTGGCGGATGCCCGAGCAGGCCGCGGTGACCGGTCTCGTGCACCTGCGCCGGCTTGCCCAGTTCATCGAGCACCGCCGGGGCGTGGCGGCCGCGTATGACCTGGCGCTGTCGAGCCTGGACGGGCTCGATCCGCTGCCGGAGCCGCCAGGCTGCGTCAGCAACTTCTATAAGTACATAGCCGTCCTGCCGCCGGGCACCGACCGGGCTGAGTTCAAGCGCCGCGTAGCCGAGGACCATCAGGTCAGGCTCGCCGGGGAGGTCTACGACCTGCCACTGCACCAGCAGCCGGTGTTCGCTGAATTCGCCCGCGGGCCGCTACCGGTCGCTGAGGACCTGTGCGCCCGGCACGTCTGCCTGCCGGTCCATTCCGATATGACCGCCGGTGAGGTGGATCAGGTACTTACCGCCGTAACGGCGGCGGTTGGCGCCGTGGCCAGGGTGTGACGCATGCCGCTGGTATCCGGCCAGGTGAAGAGGGTAGGGGTGCTCCCATGCGTATCGCGGTAACCGGGGGTTGCGGGTTTATCGGCTCGCATGTCGTCGATCATCTGATATCGGCCGGCCACCAGGTCGCGGTGCTGGATATCGGCCCTGGCTGGCACAACCCGGCCGTGGAATATCACTACGCCGACCTCTTCGACGAGCGGGCGCTCGCGGCGGCTCTGTCCGGTGCTGATGCGGTGTTCCACCTGGCCGGGGCGTCTGACGTCAACGAGGTGGCCGCCGACCCGGTCGGCGCGGTGCGGCTGAACGTGGAGGGCACCGCGCGGGTGCTGGACGCGGCCCGGCACAGTGGTGTCGACCGGTTCCTGTTCGCCAGTACGGTCTGGGTCTACGGCGCGGCTGCCGGCCGCGGCGAGCTGGCCGAGGATGTCCCGGTCGACCTGCGCAATCCCGGCCACGTCTACGTGGCGACCAAGTTGTCGGCCGAGTTGCTCGTGCATTCGTACCGGGAGATGTTCGGCCAGCACTTTACGATCTTGCGCTACGGAATCCCGTACGGGCCGCGGATGCGTGACGCGCTGGTGGTTGCGCGGTTCGTCCGGGCCGCTCTGGACGGCGACCCGATCACCATCGCCGGCACCGGTGACCAGCAGCGCAACTATGTCTACGTGGCGGATCTGGCTGATGCTCACGTCCGGGCCCTCGCCCCGGCCGCCGCTGACCAGACGCTGGCGCTGGAGGGCGGCACGCCGGTATCGGTCCGGGAGATCGCCGATACCGTCTGCAGCCTGGTCCGGCCGGTCCAGGTCCGGCATGAGCCGGCCCGCCCGGCCGACTATGAAGGAGTCAGCATCTCGTCCCAGCTGGCCAAGGAACTGCTGGACTGGGCTCCGGTGACGTCCTTCCCCTCGGGCGTGCGCCTGTACCTGGACTGGCTCGACGGGCAATCCGCCGGAGCGCGGCGGTGACGGCGAACCGGTCTGCGCTGCTGCTGTCTGGCTCCATCGGCATGGGGCACGACGCGCTGGCCACGGCATGCTCGACGTCGCTGGAGTCAGGCAGCTGGACGACTGCCTCGCTCGACGCGATGAAGATGCTCGGCCGTCAGCAGAGCTCGGTGGGAGAGGCTGTCTTCCGCGCGATGCTCGGCGTCCCCGGCCTGTACGACGCCTTCCACTATGCAGCATTGCGCACCGGCGGCCGGCTGGCCAGGATGGCCGACTCGGGTGCACGGCGGCAGCTGGTCCCGAGGTTGCGTGATCACCTGGACTCCCACCCGGCTGACCTGCTCATTTCCGTGTTCGCCACGGGCGCCGCCGCGGCTAGCGAACTGGCCCCGCGCTATCCCGCGATGCGGCACATCGTGTTCTGCACCGACGTCACGCCGCACCGGCTCTGGGTGCACCGCAACGTCGATCTCTACCTGGTCACCGCGGGCGTGGCCGAGCTGGCGGTGCTCCGGTTCGCGCCCGACGCCAGGGTGGAGGTCGTGCCGACGCCGGTGCGGCCGCAGTTCTACCGCGCGCAGAGCCAGGCTCAAGCCAGGGCGTCGCTCGGCATCGGTGAAGGGGAACGATGCGTGCTGCTGATGTCGGGGGCCTGGGGGCTCGGCCCGCTGGCCGAGGCGGCCTGGTCGCTTGCTGACGCCGGGGTCAATGTCCTCGCGGTGGCGGGCACCAACCGCCGGCTGGCCAGGAAGCTGGCCGCCGTCGCCGAAGTTCAGCCCCGGGTGCGCGCATTTGGATTCACCGACCGGATACCGGACCTGATGTCAGCGGCCGACCTCGTCATCACGAGTTCGGGTGACACCTGCGCGGAGGCCAGGACAGTAGGGCGGCCACTGCTGCTGCTGGACGTGGTGCAGGGCCACGGCCGCGACAACCTGCAGCACGAACTGGAGATGGGCGACGCGATGGTGACCTCGGCGGGCGCGGCCGACGTCACCCGCTGCGCGCTGGCGGCGCTTGACCGGGCCAAGCCCGCGGCGGCCAGCCCGGCCAGGTCACAGGACACGTGGGAGACGGCCTTCGCCGCCGCCCTGAGTAGTTGCGGGCTCTGACCGAGCGCATCGCTTGCCGTCGGTGCTCCTGGCGGCCATGCTGTCCGTCGCGGCAGCAGCGGGATATTCAGGTGAACCAGGACCGAGATGACGCCTAAGGTTCAGCCCGATAGGCAGTGGACGCGGCTGCGACTAACGATCCGCCAGGAAGGCCGGGTGGCAGCATGAACGAGGTTCTTGTCGAGCTCTTCCGGCATAAGAGCTGGGCGACCCTGCTGCTGATCGACGCCTGCCAGAGTCTGGACGGGGAAGTACTCAATGCGACGACGCCTGGCACCTACGGGACGATCCGCGACACGCTGCACCACCTGGTCGGAGCAGATCAGAGTTACCTCGCGACCGTGACTGGCGAGCGCCCGGCATCTCCGCTGCCCGGCGAGCCCGTGTCACTGCAAGCGCTGGCGGACCTGACCCGGCAGTTAGGCCTGCGGTGGGAGGCTCTGGCCCGAGATCCCGAGATCGGCGGCCGCGAGGTGATCACGGGGGATGGCTGGCGCACCCCCGCTGCTATCCCGATGGCACAGGCGATCCATCACGCTGAGTCCCACCGTGGCCACGTGCTATCCGTTCTCGGCGCGCACGGTGTCGAGATTGCCGGTCTGGACATCGGCGAGGACCTGGACGTGTGGCATCACGGCATCGCGACGGGACTGATGCAAGAAGTCCCGGCCGGGCAGCGCTGACCGGTGCCTTCCGTGAGCTGATGAGGAGAGCATCGCCACCGTGACGACAATCCTGGCGTTTCATGCGCATCCCGACGACGAGGTGGTCCTGACCGGTGGCACCCTGGCCCGGCTGGCGAACGAAGGCCACCGGGTCATCATCGTGGTGGCTACGGACGGGGTGATAGGCCCCGCGACTGCCCCCGATGGCCAGGTCAGGCTGGACAAGCTGCGGGCCAGTGCCGCGGCGCTCGGCGTCCACCAGGTCAGGCACCTGGGATATGCCGACAGCGGGCACGGACCGGTCCTGTTCCCCGATCCGCCAGATCGCGCGCGGTTCGTCCGGGCTGACCCGGACGAGGCCGCCGCCAGGCTGGCCAGCATGATCCGCGAAGAGCACGCCGATGTCTTGCTGAGCTACGACCCGCAGGGCGGCTACGGCCACCCCGACCACGTCAAGGTCCACCGGGTCGGCGCACTGGCCGCGACGATGACAGGCACGCGCATCCTGGAAGCGACATTGCCGAGAGAACTCGTAGCCCTGCTCTTTTACCCCGCGCGCCTGCTGCGGCTGGCCGTTCGCTACGACCCGCAGGTGGTCCGCAGCTCCTACACCGCGCGGTCGGCGATCACCCACCGCGTCAATGTGCGGCGCTACGCGGCCCACAAGCGCGCCGCCCTGGCGGCCCACTGCGGCGACCGACAGAACGCCAAGGGCAGAGCAGCGGGCCTGCACCGGGCCATGCTCGCCCTGCCCGTTCCGGTCTTCGGCCTGTTCTTCGGACGCGAGTGGTTCGCTGAACCCGGCGGCGCGGCTGCGATCCTCCGGGGGGACATCCTCGAGACCGCGGCAGAACCACCAACCGCGAGGTCCCAGCCCGCGGTCAGCCGCGGCTGGCCGCGCTCGCTGCCCAGGCGTTGAGCTCTGCCATCGTCACCGCGCCGATGATGTGCCGGACGACCTGGTGCTTGCTGTTGAGCATGAACGTCTGCGGCAGCGAAATGACGCCGTAGGACGTCGTTGCGGTCGCCGGGAAGGGGTCGGCACCGACCGGGTAGCTGACGCCCTCGGCTGTCATGAACTTCAGCGCCGCGGCGGTCTGGTCGTTGGAGTCGACGCCGATGATGGCCAGCTGACCGTGGTGCTCGCGGTAGAAGGTGGCCAGCAGCGGGGTCTCGCGCTTGCACGGGGCGCACCAGGATGCGAAGAAGTTCACGATCACCGGGCCCTTGATCCCGGCCAGCGATACCCGGTGGCCGGGGTGACCGAGCTCTGCGAGCGAGAAGTTCCTGGCGGCGCCCAGCGACTTCGACGGCCGGCGAAGGCAACCAGCGCCGCGGCTACCGCGACGGTCAGCACCGCCGCCACGGTGATGGTGAGCACAGGCCGGAACCGGCGGCCCGGTCGCTGCGCGGCCGCCGCGGACCGAGACGGCCCGTAGGCGGCGGCGGCGTCCGCCTGCCCGGGCTGCCCGGGCGTCGCCGCGAGGTCGGCCGCAGGCCCGGTGCTGCTTCCCGGCGTGCTGTCCATGACTGATCTCTCCCGGTGTCCTCGCGCCAGTACCTGCCGGCCCGGATCCGAATCTAGCGCGGCCGCCGGCAAGGAACGACCTCACATAGCAGCGCGTGACGAGGCGAACACGCGATGATATGGGCTGCGGCCCGTCGCAGGCCCGGCCGGCTGAGCGGGTAACGTGTCTGCTGACGCGGTGGCCGGTGCCCGAACCTGGCCCCGCCAGCGCACGGGCAACGGGGATTGCCGGAGCGCTGACACACAGAGTGCGGACAATGGCGGAGGCAGGCGAGTGACTCAGGTGACGGGTGCTCTCGGGCCCGGTGCGGCCGGGACCCTGGAGACCGGCGCCCCGCCTGACCGCAGGTCTGCCGGGCTCATCGCCCGCAGCCTGTTCCTGCTGACCAAGCCGCGGATCATCGAGTTGCTGCTGGTGACCACCCTGCCGACGATGATGCTCGCCGACCGGGGCCTGCCCTCGGTCTGGCTGATCGCAGTCACGCTGGCTCGGCGGGGCTCTCGCGGCGGGCAGCGCGAACACGCTGAACTGCTACCTCGACCGCGATATCGACGCGGTGATGAAGCGCACCTCGGGCCGCCCCCTAGTGGCCAGGACCAGTGGGCACGGCGGCGGCGCCGCGGGCGGAGCGACGGCCGTCAAGCCCGGCGAGGCGCTGGCGTCCGGCATCCTGCTCGGTGCCGCGTCAACGCTGCTGCTCGGGCTGGCCGCGAACTGGCTGTCGGCGGCGCTGGCCGACGCGGCCATCTTGTTCTACGTCTTCGTCTACACGCTCGGGCTGAAGCGCCGGACCGCCTCCAATATCGTCATCGGCGGCGCGGCCGGCTGCTTCCCGGTGCTGGTGGGCTGGGCCGCAGTGACCGGTAAGGTCAGCTGGTGGGCCGGGGTGCTGTTCGCGGTGATCTTCTTCTGGACGCCGCCGCACTTCTGGGCGCTGGCCATGAAGTACAAGGACGACTACGCGGCGGCGAACGTGCCGATGCTGCCCGTGGTGGCGGCGCCCGCCACGGTGGCACGGAAGATCGTTGTCTACTCCTACGTGATGGTGGCCGTCACGCTGCTGCTGACCCCGTACGCCGGCTGGATCTACGGCTGCTGCGCAGCCGTCCTCGGCGGCTGGTTCCTGGCCGAGGCGCACCGGCTGCGGGGCCGGATCGCGGCGGGCAGCGCGCCAGCCCCGATGCGCCTGTTCCACCTGTCGATCGTGTACCTGACGCTGTTGTTCGCCGCGGTGGCGGTCACCGCGCTGCTGCCCTGGCATCGCTGGTAGCCATCTGGCGGCGGTGAGCCGCCGCTGCGGTCCGTCCCGCGAGGCGTCGGCGGGCGGGCGGAAGTATTGCGCGCCGTTGACTTCGCGCTTGCGACCTCCCGGCCATGCTTAAGAGCATGAGCTGGACTCGGCGAGCATTCCTCGGCCGGGCGGCCGGCTGCCGCCGCGGTGCCAGCTGTCGTCGTGGCCGCCGTCAAGATCGGCGGCTCGACGTCGCCGGCGGCAGCGTGGACCCGGCAAGACCAGCGAGATCGCGCAAGCCGGAGAGTGGCCGACCGGACAATCAAGCCGGAGAACGCCAAGCCGGCGACCCGAACTGGTGGATCAAGAAGCTCGGCGCGCCGGACGCGATCATCGGGTATGCGGGCCAGGCCAGCGTGCTGCCCGGAGAGCCCGTCGACCTCTACGTGTCGACGACCGCGCGCGAGTTCAAGGTCCAGGCGTTCCGGGTCGGCTGGTATGGCGGCGACCTGGCCAGGAAGGTGTGGGAGTCGGCGGCGGTCAAGGTCACCGGCAGCGGGCGGCCGACTTTGACGACGAGACAAGGACGGTGCACACGCGCTGGGGCGTCTCGCTGACGGTGCCGACCGACGGCTGGCCCGAAGGCTCCTATCTGTTCAGGCTGGACGCCCATTCCGGCGCCCAGCGCTATGTGCCGTGACGGTCAGGTCGGCCAGCAGCGCGGGCAAGGTCGTGCTCAAGAACGCCGTGCCGACCTGGCAGGCCTACAACACCTGGGGCGAGTACGACCTCTACCTGGGACCTGGCAGCGGATACGGCAACCGCTCGTACGCGGTCAGCCTGGACCGGCCGGGCGACATGGACGGCGCCTATCTGTTCATGGTGTACGAGCGCAAGCTGGTGAACCTGGCCGAGCGGCTGGGCCTGCCGCTTGCCTACCTCACCAGCATGGACATCGCGCGCAATCCGCATTCGCTGGACGGCGCCAGCGCGCTGATCTCGCCCGGTCATGACGAGTACTGGACGCCGGAGGAGCGGCGATCGTCACTGCCGCCAGGGACAATGGGCATCAACATGGCGTTCCTCGGCGCTAATGCGATGTTTCGCCGGACCCGGCTGGAGGCCAGCCCGCTCGGCGCCAGCCGCAGGGTGGTCTGCTACAAGACCAGCTACCAGCTGGACCCGATGTACGGCAGGCACAACGAACTGGTGACCAGCGACTGGCGAGAGCCGCCGCATCCGGACCCGGAGTCGTCGCTGATCGGCACCTTTACGAGGGCTACCCGGCGGTCGCCGACTTCGTCGTGGAGGCGCCAGATGCTTGGATGTTCCAGGGCACCGGCGTGCGCAAGGGCACTAATTCGCCGATGCTGATAGGCATCGAGTACGACCGGGTCACGCCGGGCTATCCGGTCGAGCGGCCGATCCAGGTGCTGTCGCACTCGCCGCTGGTCTGCAAGGGACTGCCAGCTTCGCGGACTCCGCCTACTACACCCACAAGGGCGGCGCGGGGGTCTTCAACACCGGCACCATGCGCTGGGTCGAGGCGTTCGGCGCCCGTGTACGGATGGGGATGGCACGGTCGCCGGGCCCTTCACGCGGCGGGTGACGGCGAAGTGCTGCCGCTTTGCGGAGGCCCGGCTGCGGCCAAGTACCCGGCGCATGACAACCTGGCGTCGATCCACGAGTCGCACGGTGATCAGTTCGGCGCGGATGTTGCCGCCGGGTTGTAGTCACTGGCTGCCAGGACCGGTCGTCATGGCAGAGCGTTCTGGCTCAATCGCTGTCTACAGGGCAGTAGTTCTTCAGGCCGACCAGGTGCCTACTTCAGGATGACTTGCCCGGCCAGGCAGGCGGCTATTGTGGTCTAAACACGGGGTGTCTCCTTTAAATACGGTGGGTGAGCAGATGCGTAAGCACGGCCTTCGGGCCAGGTGGGCAGTGCCAACCGGAGTCGTGGCCGCGGTCGGCATCGTGATCGCCGCGTCCGCGGTGGCTAGCGCCGAGGCGGTGCCGTCGCTGCCGGCCAAGACGGCCGCGCAGTTGCTGGCTGCGGTCGGCACCAACGGTGGCAAGCCGCTCGGCCCGCTTACCGCGACGGTGCAGCAGACCGCTGACTTCGGGCTGCCGCAGCTGCCCGTGGCGGCGCTGCAGAGCGACGGCGCGAGCTCGACGCTGCTGGCCGGCACGCATTCGGTGAGCTTCTGGTACCGCGACTCGCAGCACATCCGGGTGGCCGAGCCGGTCCAGGCGGGGGAGACCGACTACCGGCTCAACGGCCGGACACTGTGGGTGTGGGACAGCACGACACAGACAGCGACCAAGGTCAACCTGCCTGCTCGGATCAAGTGGCTGGTTCGGAGGCGCTGCTGTCGGGAAGGGCGGCGCGCCACGGGTTCCGGCCGGACAGCACGCGAAGGCGTCCGGCCCTTTGCCGGACAGCCCGCTCGCCGCCGCGAACCAGGTCCTCAAGGCCGTCGGCCCGACCACCGTGGTCAGCGTGCAGCGCAATCTCTACGTGGCCGGCCGCGCCGCCTACCAGCTGGCCCTGGTGCCTAAGAACAGCCAGTCACTGGTCGGCAAGGTGCTGATCGCCATCGACGCCGCCAAGGACATCCCGCTGCGAGTCCAGGTCTTCGCGCGCGGTTCGTCCGGTCTTGCCTACGGCATCGGCTTCACCTCGCTGTCCTTCGGCATCCCGGCGGCATCCAACTTCAGCTTCACCCCGCCGCCGGGCGCGACCGTCAAGACTCAGACGGTGCCGAGCAACCCCAAGGCACTGCTGCCGGGCGGCCTGAACCTCGGTAGCCTCGGCGCTGCCGCAGGTCCTGCCAGCTCGGTCAAGCTGGAACGCCCGCTGACGTCGCACCCGCTGTCGGCGAGCATGCTGAAGCAGCATCAACGCAAAGTTCGCCAAGAGCCTGCCGAAGACGTTCAGCGCGAAGCAACGGGCCCAGGCGATCCGCAAGTTCGACCAGATGCTGAAGTCCGGGCGCGCTGCTGGCCCGAAGAGCATCAACGGCTGGACCGGCTCGCCGCCGCTGAACCTGGCTGCCGGGAAGCACGGCGCGCCGCGCGTCATCGGGACCAGCTGGCTGTCCGTCATCGCGACGCCGGCCAGCCCGCAGGTGGCGGCCGCGGTCAAGCAACTGCTCAGCGGGCCGGGCGGACCGCACGGACGGCCCGGCGTCATGTCGCCGCAGTCCTCGAGTTCGCAGGTCACTGGTTCGCAGGTCGCCGGATCGGCTGCTTACAGCTCGACGCTGTCGGTCTCGTTCCCCGGCGCGGTTCCCGGGCAGGACGCCGCCTTGCTGCACGCGCTGCTGGCGGCCAGCACGCCGGTGCACGGATCGTGGGGCAGCGGCCGGCTGCTGCAGACCAAGCTGCTGTCGGTACTGGTGACCAGCGACGGCCGGATCCTGGCCGGCGCGGTGACACCGGCTCAGCTCTACCGTGACGTCGCGCTGGACGCTGGGTAGCGGCAGACCGGATGACCATGACCGACACCGCCCTGGCCAGCAGCGGGCTGACCAAGCAGTTCCGCAGCGGGCAGCTCGCCGTCGACGGCATCGACCTGGCCGTACCCGCCGGCTCGGTCTACGGCTTCCTCGGCCCGAACGGGTCCGGCAAGACGACCACGATCCGGATGCTGCTCGGCCTGATCCAGCCAACTGCCGGCAGCCACGCGGTGCTCGGCGAGCCGATGCCCGAGGGGCAGGCCGCCGCGCTGCCGCTGGTCGGCTCGCTGGTCGAGGGCCCGGCCTTCTACCCGTTCCTGTCCGGCCGGGCCAACCTGGCCCGGCTGGACGCCGCCGACCGGACCGCCGACCCGGCGACGGCACGGGTCAGGATCGACGAGGCGCTGGAGCGGGTCGGCCTGCTCGCGGCGGCGGACAAGCGCTACCGCGCCTACTCGCTCGGCATGAAGCAGCGGCTGGGCATCGCGACGAGCCTGCTGCGGCCGCGCAGCCTGGTGATCCTGGACGAGCCGACCAACGGGCTGGACCCGCAGGGCACCCGCGAGGTGCGCTCGCTGGTCCGGCAGATCGCCGCCGACGGCGCGACGGTGTTCGTGTCCTCGCACCTGCTGGCCGAGGTCGAGCAGGTCTGCACCCACCTGGGCGTCATGCGGGCGGGTCGGCTGGTCTACCAGGGGCCGCTGGCGGAACTGCGCGGCAGCGGCACGGCCCGGCTGCTCGTCCGCACCCCGCAGCCGGAGCTGGCCGCCAAGGTGCTGGCCGAGCTGGGCCTGGCCCGGCTCGCCGAGTCCGGCAACGAGGTGAGCGCGGAGCTCGGCGGCCTGCTACCGGAGTTCGTCTGCGAGAAGCTCGTGCACGCGGGCGTGCCGGTAGCCGGCCTGGAGACACCGCGCCGCAGCCTCGAAGACGAGTTCGTTGAACTGACCGGTGAGGGATTCGATGTCGGCTGAGCACGAGGAGCTGCCCGGCAACGGGCAACCGGCCAGGCGGCCGCCGAGCCTGGTGGCTGACCGGCCCGAGGTGGCCGCGGCGCGGCCCGGCGGCATCAGCCGCAACGGCCACGTTCCCGCCTGGTTGAGGTTTTTCTGGTCCGAACTCACGATCATGTTCGGCCGGCCCAGGAACCTGGCACTGCTGGCCGTGCTCGCGATCGTGCCGGTGTTCTTCGGCATCGTGTTCCGGCTGACGCTGTCGTCCGACGGCGTCGGTCCCGGCGGTGGCGGGCCGGCCTTCCTCAATCAGCTGGCCGGCAACGGGGTGTTCCTCGCGCTGGTGGTGCTGACCCTGACGCTGACCGTGCTGCTGCTGCCGCTCTCGGTCGCGGTGGTGGCCGGCGACGCGATCGCGGGCGAGGCGAGCCACGGCACGCTGCGCGGCCTGCTCACGGTGCCGCCGGCCGCACCCGGCTGCTGATCGTGAAGTACACGGCGATCGTGGTGTTCAGCCTGGCGGCGTGCCTGCTGGTCGCGGTGGTCGCGCTGATCATGGGCCTGATCTTGTTCCACACCGGCCCGGTCACGACGCTGTCCGGGACCACCATGTCGCTCGGCTCCGGCATCCTGCGGGTCCTGCTGGTCGCGGTGTACTGCGCGGCCGGGCTCGCCGCACTAGGCGCTGTCGGGCTGGCCGCTTCGACCATGACCCAGCACCCGGTGGGCGCCATCGCATCCGTCCTGGTCGTCACGCTGGCCAGCGAGATCTGTGACCAGGTGCCGCAGCTGGCGGTCATCCAGCCGTACCTGCCGACGCATTTCTGGCTGGCCTGGGACGGGCTGTTCCGGTCGCCGATACAGTGGCACGGCGTCTCGCACGGGCTGGTGTCGTTCGTCATCTACGCGGGGATCTTCGGCGCGATCGCCTGGGCCAGGTTCACCTCAGCCGACATCACCAGCTGAGGCCTTACGGTCAGGCCTGCCAGTCAGGGGGCGCGTCGCGGCCCTGCCTGGCCAGGTACTCGCCGCGCTCGGTCTGCGCTATCTCCGCGAGCTGCCCGGCCGAGGCCAGCATCGATTCGTACTCCGCGGTGTCGGTATTCAGCTGCTCCTACTCGGCGGCGAGCTGCTGCCGTTCGCGCCCGGCCAGCCTCCGGAGCTGGACGTCCAGCACGACTCTGGCCTCACTCTCGTCGCTGAAGCCGAGCAGCTGCATCGGGGCCGCCCCGGCTGCGGCGGCCGATTCGCTGGCCTCGATCAGCGCCGTGACCGCGCCGAGCTGGCGCAGCGCCGTCAGCAGCGCGCCGATAATGCGCGCCCGCTCCTGGTTCTGGCGCAGCGCATACTGCGCGCCGCGGGTCACGGCCTCGAGGTGACTGATCGGCGCGCTCGTCCCCTCCGGTTCCAGGAAGCTGACCGCGCTCGCGGCCGCCAGCGACCGGACGCCGGCGGCGAAGCTGCGCGCGTGTGCGCTGGCCTGCCAGGCGTCGAAGGCCGCCCGGCCGGTATACATCTCGTAGATGATCCGCGCGGACGGCTCGCCGTCGACCAGGTGGCAGGCGTACACGAGCACGCCGGGCATCGTTCTCCCGCGCGGCGGCCGCGGTCTGCGCGACCAGGGCATCGAAGGCTTCGCCCGCGGCCGGATCGACGGTGAACCGCGTCACCAGCGCGTAGGGCAGGCCGAGCTCAGGCATCGCCGGCCAGCCGGCGCCTGAGCTTCTCCCGCCAGATGCTCCGGTAGCTGGCCGGCCCGTACACCGGCGTGCCCGGCCTGCCGTTGACGTGCTCGGTCAGGTCATACCAGGGCCCCAGCTCGGTAAAGCGGCGGTAACTGGCGGTCCACTCCGGTCCCTGGATCACTTTGTTGCTCTGGTCCCAGTAGCGCATGGCCGCAGCGGCCGTCACGGCGGCTGCGGCTGCCACGAGGCCGAATCCGGTGCCACGGGTCATGAGCCGGACGCTAGCACCGGCGGCCGCCGCGTGCGCTCAGGTCGGCATACGGTCATCCACAGGTCCGCTCGCGCCCGGCTCGCGCCGGGGGCGGCAGGCGATAGCGTGTCGTTCGTGGCCTCCGACCTTCCCGACGTCGACGTCCTGCTCAAGGCCGCGGTGTCCGGCATCGGCGGCGCGCAGCGGCCAGGACAGGTCACCATGGCGGCCGCCGTGCAGCAGGCCATGCAGTCCGGGCAGCACCTGGCGGTCCAGGCCGGAACTGGCACCGGAAAATCGCTGGCTTACCTCGTCCCGGCGGTTCGGCACGCGCTGGGCGATGGCGGCACCGTCGTCATCTCGACCGCCACCATCGCGCTGCAGCGCCAGCTCATCGAGCGGGATCTGCCGCGGCTCTCCGCGTCGCTCGCGCAGCTGCTCGGCCGCGAGCCCGTCTTCGCGATCCTCAAGGGCAGGCGCAACTACCTGTGCCTGAACAAGGTGAACGGCATGGCGGTGGATGAGCCCGAGGACTCGCTGTTCGACCCGCGCGCGGTCTCGGCGATCGGCCGTCAGGTCACCCGGCTGCACGAGTGGGCCGCCGGCACCGAGACCGGCGACCGGGACGAGCTGGTGCCGGGGGTGGATGACCGGGCCTGGCGGCAGGTGTCGGTCAACGCGCGCGAGTGCATCGGCGCGCAGAAATGCCCGTTCGGCAGCAAGTGTTTCGCCGAGCAGGCCCGCGAGGCGGCAGGCGAGGCCGACATCGTGGTGACCAACCACGCGCTGCTGGCGATTGACGCCATGGAGAACTACATCGTGCTGCCCGAGCACGACATCGTCGTCATCGATGAGGCGCATGACCTGGTCGACCGGGTGACCAGCGTCGCGGCCGGCGAGCTGTCGGCGGCTGCCGTCGAGGGAGCCGTCCGCCGGTGCGGGCGGCTGGTCCGCGACGAGCTGACCGCCAGCCTCCGGGACGCCGCGCACAGCCTGGAGATCGCGCTGGCCGACACCCAGGCCGGCCGACTCGACGTGCTGCCCGAGCAGGTCGAGGTCGCGCTGCTGGTCGTCCGGGACGCCGCAGCTGCCTGCGCGGCCGACCTGCGGGCGCACGCGGGCGAGGACGATACCGACCGTCTGGTCGCGGCCAGGGTCGCAACTGTGGCGCTGGACGAGGCGGCCGAGAACGCCGGCCGGATGATCACCGCCTACGCCGCGGAGATCGCGGCGCGGCCGGAGGTGGTCTGGCTGGACCGTCCGGCCGGGGAGGATTCGGCCCGGCCCGACACGTTGCGGGTCGCGCCGCTGCAGATCGGCGGGCTGCTAGCCGAGCGGCTGTTCAAGCCGCGGACGGTCGTGCTGACTTCGGCCACGCTCACCCTCGGCGGGTCATTCGAGCCGCTGGCCCGGCAATGGGGCCTGCCCCAGCTCGGCACGGCCGACGCGACGGCGCAGCAGGCAGTGTCTCCCGATCTGCCGCAGGCAGACGCCGTGCAGCAGCCGGAGGCCGCTAAGCCTGCCGGTGACGGCCTGGCTGAGTCGCTGGACTGGACCGGACTGGATGTCGGCTCACCCTTCGATCACCGTCGCAGCGGCATTCTCTATGTCGCCCGGCACCTGCCGGCGCCCGGCCGGGACGGGCTGGCGCCGGAGTACCTGACCGAGATCCGCGAGCTGATCGAGGCGGCCGGCGGCCGTGCGCTCGGCCTGTTCTCCTCGATGCGGGCAGCGCGCCAGGCCGCCGATGCGCTGCGTGACGAGCTGAAGGTCCCGCTGCTGTGCCAGGGCGAGGACTCCACCGCGCTGCTCGTCAGCAAGTTCGCCGAAGACGAGACCAGCTGCCTGTTCGGCACGCTGTCGCTGTGGCAGGGCGTCGATGTGCCGGGCCGGGCGCTGCAACTCGTCATCATCGACCGGATCCCGTTCCCGCGGCCCGATGACCCGCTGGCCTCGGCCCGGCAGCGGGCCGTGGGCGCGCGCGGCGGGAACGGCTTTATGGCGATCGCGGCGGCGCAGGCCGCGCTGCTGCTGGCGCAAGGCTCCGGCCGGCTGCTGCGCACGGTCAGCGACCGCGGCGTGATCGCGATCCTCGACCCGCGCCTGGCGACGGCCCGCTACAGCGGGTTCCTGCGTGCGTCGCTGCCGCCGTACTGGAGTACCTACGATCCGCAGATCGCGCGCAGCGCGCTGCGCCGCCTCGCCGCTGAACCGCCTGCCGCGGATCCTCCGTCTGCTGATCCGCCTGCCGCTGCGCCGCCGCGTGCAGAGCCGCCTCGCGCTGAGCCGCCCGCCGGGGGTTCGCTTCCCGCCACCAGGATTAAGGACTAGCAGGCCAACCGGCCACGTGACGGATCCTGCCAGCGGTCATCTGCCGGCGGTCGTTCGTCGGGCGGCCACCCTCCGCCCGGCCGCGACGCACGGACCTTGCCAGGTACCCGATGTTGGCTGCGCGCATGGTTATGCGCTGAACGGCATGCCCACTGACGGTGCGCAGGACGAGTTGTCAGTCGTCGTGCCAGTGCTGCCGCGTTTCGGGTGAGGCCAGGTGTCACCCCGGCGCCGGCCGGAGGGCTGAGCCGGGACTCGTGGGCCTGCTGCGGTTCGCGGCTAGTGCGCATGGGGGCGACCTGACGTGGCTGGCGAGCAGGTGACGATCTTGGCGACCGGTAAATGTGTTGCCGCCTGCCAGCGTGCCGTCCTAGAGTGGCCGCGCCGCGCGGCAGGAAATGTCCTCTGTATCAGGAAGGAGGTGCCCGCGATGTTCACTCATCGTCAGACGCCTCCAAGGGCTGCTTTCTAGCAATCCTGGAGACGCACTGCGGGCACCCTCAGGAACCTGGCCTCAGCCAATCCTGAGGGTGCCTTCTCACCGGGGCGCAGAGAAGTCGGACGGCTCTGCCGCTCCTGTGGCACGCGCCTGCGGTCGACTCGATCTCATTTAGCAGCAAGCGCCGGCTCGTGCCGCGTCGTGGATCACACTGGCGGTGGCGAGAGTCGCGAGTCGCGGCGGAGCGGGTGATCGGCGGGAACCTCGACGAGGACGATACCGACGCCGTCGGGATCCTCGATCCACATCTCGGTCAGTCCCCAGGGCTCCACTGCCGGCTCGCGGCGCACGCGCACCCCGGCGCCAGTGAGCCGGTCATGCTCAGCATGTACGTCTCGCACCTGGAGCCAGATTTGCACCGCGCGGCCCGGCGGGCTGGCCGCGGGCCCTGAGATTTCCAGGAGCCCGCCGCCGAGGAAGAACACCACCGAAGGATCGGCCAGGGAGCCGAACTCGCGGTAGACCGCCAAGCCGAGCACGTCACGGTAGAAGTGCCTGCTCCGGGCTAGATCGACGGGGTGCAGCAGGATCCGGCTGCTCAGTACCTCCATGCGACCATCCTCGCAGCCGCGCTGATTCGGGCCGGCGCACGTGCTGCTGTTGCCGATCCTCCCGGTCGTGCCGGTGTCTGAGCATTGCTGGATGAGTTGACGCGCAGTCGCTTGGGATTGCGGCGGCAGCACTTGATCCGATAGCGAGAGTCATGACGCGGGTGTCGGATTGAGCCAGCCGTGTTCGTTGAAGAGGGGACGGCGCCGCGCGCACAGCGGGACCACGACCACCGGGAGATGACCGAGATGACCCAGACAAAGTCCTCAGGGACCCTGGCCCGCCGCCTCTACGGGCTCACCGAGCCGATCGCGATGGTCCCGTACGCCGCCCCGGAGCCGACCGCCGAGGTCATGGCACTGGATACCGGAACTACTGGGACACCTACTTCGCCGGGCGCGCCGCCCCGCTGGGCCGGTGCCCGGCCGAGGTGGTGCACGCGATCTTCTACAACTTCGCCGACGGCGAGGTCGCCCGGCACATCCCGCACGTCTGGGACATCGCCACTCCCCAGGAGGTCCTGGCCGCTCGCGAGCGGGGGTGCGCCGCCGCCGTGAGACGGATCCTCGCTGATCTGGCTGACTCGCCCGGCGTCACCCGGGCCGCCGACCTGGCCACCAAGGCGGCCACGAGTGCCCCGACCGAAGGCCGCGCCTTGTACGCGGGCCTGCGAACGCTCCCTATCCCCGACGAACCCGTCGCCCGGCTCTGGCACTCGGCCAGCCTGCTCCGCGAGCACCGCGGCGACGGTCACATCGCCGCCCTGGTCTCGGAGGGCATCGGCGGGCTCGAGTCCCACGCGCTGTATGCCGTATCCCTGGGCATGCCCGCAGAGAAGTTCGGCCGGATCCACCACCTGCCCGCCGCGACGCTGGCAGCTCTGGCCGACAGGATGCGCGGCCGCGGCCTCATCGACGACAGCGGCCGGATCACCGACACCGGACGCCAGACCAGGGAGCGGATCGAGGCCCTCACCGACGACCTCGCGGCACCGCCCTACGACATCCTGACCCCGACCGAGCTCGACCAGCTCATCGCCGAACTCGAGCCCCTCGCTGCAGCACTGGCCGCAGCCGGCTCGGAATGACGCTCCCGCTCTACCCGGAGGACAAGCGTGAACGCCTCGGCGCAGCACCCCGCTGGGCGCGGCGTGCGTCCTCACATCAAGACGCGCACTCTCCTAGCCGCTGATGGTGCGGGTTTGCGGAGGTCCCGCAACGAGAGGTACTGAGAACGCCTACCGTGGGCGGATGCATGGTCACTGCGACGACGGTAGGACGGGCCTATGTCACATGTACGACGCTTCGACCACGTCGGCGTCACGGTCGCCGATCTCGACGTCGTGACCGCCTTCTTCGTGGCGCTAGGCCTGGAGGTCGAGGGCAGGACGTTCGTCGAGGGCGAGTTCTTGGACACGGTCTGCGGCATTCCCGACTCCCGCACCGAGATCGTCATGCTGAAGCCGCCCGGCGATGGCACCCGCCTGGAGCTCTCGAGATTCGTGCGACCCGACTCCGTGCCGGGCTCACCGGCCGCCATGGCCAACGAACTGGGATTGCGCAACGTGAGCTTCGAAGTCGCCGACCTGCAGGCGGCTGTCGATTGGGCAGCTACCGAGGGCTACGGACTGGTCGGTGGCATCGGCGAGTACGAGGGCGGCTGGCGGATGGCCTACGTCAGGGGGCCGGAAGGGATCATCGTCTCGCTGGCCGAGCGCATCGGCTGAGCCTCGCAACGCCCGCATATGCCGCGTCGAGGCAGTCACGGTCGCGGTGCGTTAACTGGTCTCAAGCCGCTCAAGGGGCTGGCCGGTGATGCTGGCGATGATCTCGAAGTCCTTATCGAGGTGCAGGACGGTCAGGCCTGCGAACTCTGCGGTGGCGGCGATGATGAGATCTGGGATAGACGGGGCCCGGTGCTGGCCGCGGTCGGCCAGCAGGGTTAGCACCTCCATCGCACGGTCCTCGATTGCCGGGGTCTGGTACTCCACCGGCATCGCCGACAACGGCGGACGCTGGAGTCCGGCGCGAAGGTCCGCGCCGGACCGGGCTGAATATCCGACCTCCAGGCGAGTCACCGTCGCGATCCGGACAAGCCCCCGCTCGATACGCGCCGCCCACTCAGCCGCGTCGTGGCTGGCAGCGAGCCGGACCAGGGCCGACTTATCGATCAGCCAGTCGGTCACCGCCACGCCTGCGACATCACGTCCGGATCACCCAGGTCACCGAAAAGGTTCGAGAATCGGGCCAGGTCCTCAGTGCTTACCACCGCGCCGGCCGAAGTCGCGTCCTGGGCCAGGCGGCGCCGGACATACTCGCTGCGCGACAAACCCAGACGACTAGCTCGCGCATCGACAGCGGCCACCACGTCATCAGGCACATCTCGGATCAGCAGGTCAGTCACGAGCACCTCCAAGTGATATCCCATGATAGCACTGCCGCAGTGGAGACACGATCGAGCCCGATGAACATCCGCATCTGCCGTCGACCGGTGTAAGGCGGTGCGTGTCATCATCGTCGCAGAATGGCCCACGAACATTTCGCTGACAACCTCCACGTCGTTGCCAGCGGCCGGTGGGCCAGTTCTGCTCTTTGTGACCCCCGGTCATCGCTCCAGAGGTGTGCCGCGGAACGGATCGGCGACGGGAACGACAGGACTCTGAGTCCCGCAGTTGGGGCATCCGAATGTCGGCACCTAGGTGGATACTGCCCGGCATGGCGAGATTCGAGGACCAGGACCTGACTGATGCCGAATTCCGCGAGTGCGACTTGACTCGGTCCCGCCTGATCGGGGTGGTGATGCAGGACGCCGTCATCGACGGCCTGGTGAGCAACCTGGTGGTCAACGGAGTCGAAGTGACGTCCTACGTTGAGGCCGAACTCGACCGGCGGCATCC
>CAVQMG010000015.1:0-141294 GCA_963713585.1 uncultured Actinomycetota bacterium
GCCGCCTGGCATGCATGACGGAGGACAGAAGATGGCCAGCGCGATGCGCAAGATGGCGGTCTATCTCGGCCTGGTAGAGGACGACCACCGCTTCGACGAGCAGTACCAGGACGAGTACAGCGACGACTATGACGACTACGGCGCCGAGCTCGTTCAAGACGATGACCGGCCGGAGCCGCATCTGCCAGACGGCACGGCCGGGATCCGGGCGCCGGATCGGCGCATCCCCAGCCAGGTGCAGACGACCGATTTGGCCAGGATCACGACCTTGCATCCGCGCACGTACAATGAAGCACGTACGATCGGAGAGCACTTCCGTGAGGGCACTCCGGTGATCATGAACCTGACTGAGATGGTCGACAGTGACGCCAAGCGGCTGGTCGACTTCTCGGCGGGGTTGATCTTCGGATTGCGCGGCAGCATAGAGCGGGTCACGAACAAGGTGTTCCTGCTGTCACCGGCCAACGTTGAGGTAGCGGCCGAGGACAAGGCCCGCATCGCGGAGCGGGGCTTCTTCAACCAGAGCTGACCAGCGGCCTGCGGGCTGCCGGTCAGAGCAGGCCGCCAACACCTGCATGACCGATATAGGCAGGCGCATGAATATATTCAGGGACGTTGCTTTCTACGCCCTATCTGTCTACCTGGTCCTGCTGATCGGCCGGATGATCTTCAGCTGGATTCAGGTGTACGCCAGGTCTTGGAGCCCGACTGGAATCCTGCTTGTGGTAGCTGAGGGTGTTTACTCCGCCACAGATCCGCCACTGAGATTTCTAAGGCGCTACATTCCAACGGTCCGGCTCGGTAGTGTGGCTCTTGACCTCAGCTTCATGCTGCTGTTCCTGGTGGTCTACGTGCTCTGGCAAGTCGCGCATTGATAGTAAGGTCATCAGGTAGCGTCCATATGGGACAAAGCTTCAGGGAGAAGAGATGCCACTGACGCCCGCGGATGTGCGGAACAAGCAGTTCAGCACGACCAGGCTCAGGCCGGGCTACGACGAAGAGGAAGTCGATGCTTTCCTCGACGAAGTAGAAGCAGCGCTCGACGAGCTCATCCAGGAAAACGAGGAGCTCCGGGCCAAGCTGGCTGAAGTGCTGCGCGGCAAGCCGCCGGTTTCCCTGACCCCGCAGGCCGAGGTCCCGGAGATGATGCAGCCCGAGCCGATCCGGCACGAGCCAGAGCGCAGGCCGGAGCCGGTCATGATCGGCTCTTCCCGGCCTGTCGAAGACAATATGGACACGGCGGCCAGGGTGCTCGCGCTCGCGCAGCAGACCGCCGACCAGGCGATCGCCGACGCGCGCCGCGAGGCCGACGAGACGCTTGGCCGGGCCCGCCGCGAGGCCGACGACATCCTGACCAAGGCCCGTCGCCAGTCGGAGCAGATCACCAGCGACGCCCGCGCCAGGGCCGAGAGCCTCGAGCGGGACGCGCAGGAGCGGCACCGTCAGGCCATGGGCTCTCTGGTCCAGTCCCGTGAGGAACTGGAGCGGCGGGTTGACGACCTGCGCGCGTTCGAGCGCGAGTACCGCAGCAGGCTGAAGGCGTACCTCGAGGGTCAGCTTCGCGACCTGGAGGCGGGCGCTGCCGATAGCGGCGTATTCCCCGCGGTCGGCACGGGCCCGCAGCAGTCGCCGGTCGGCGTCGGCATGGGTCGCATGGACATGCGCAACGGCAGCCAGAGCGGCGCGTACCAGCCGATTCCCGAGCCGGTGGCGCACAACGGCGGCTTCCACCCGTCAGACGCAGGTCAGCACGACCGTCGGTAACCCGATCGGGCTGACTGCGCTCAGAAACTACGGAGCCTTCAGGTGATCAGGTTCGGCGCAATCGTGTCCGTCGTGGCCGTCGCGATCGGCTTGCTGGTCGGCGGTGCGGTATCGGGCGAGCTGACCCTGGTCTACATTTCGATCGGTCTGGCCGCCCTCGCGCTGCTGATGCTGATAGTCGGCGTCGCGGTCTGGCGGGACGAGGTATTCGGATCGCCCGCCGCCAGCGACTCGCGGGCGGCGGGCAAGGATGTGGCAGTTGCCGGGCTTGGCGGCGCGGACACCGGCGTTCCGGTCGGTGCCGCGGCTGCTAGCCGGAAAGAGCCGCTGGTGGTGGCTGGCAGCGTCGCCGGCGGCAGTGCGGCGGCCGGTGGCGTGGCGGGCCGGGCGGGCGACAGGCCGCCGGCGGGCGCCAGTCGCGGCGGTCCGGTACGGCCGCAGTGGCGGAACCGGCGCCTGGCGCGGCCAACCTAGCTCGGGCTGAACCAGCCGCAGCGGTTACGCGCGGCGCGGCGGCAGGCGGCACGGCTGCAGGCAGCACGGCGTCTGGCAAAGCGGCATCCGGCCTGGGCCATGAGGACAAGCCCGCCCGTCGCTCCGGGCGCGAGGACAAGGCCGCGCCTGGACAGGGGAGCAGACGGTCCCGGCAGCCAGCCACGGCAGCAGAAGAAGCCACGCGGGGGACGCCGCGGCCAGCTGTCGCTGCTCAGTACCCGGTCGCGGACAGGCCCGCAGCTCAGGCCAGACCCGCTAGTCCGGCGGAGACCGCCCGAACCGCGAGTTCTCCTTCTCGTCCTGATCTGCCGTCACGTCAGGACCGTCCCGCACGTCAGGACACTCCCTCGCGCGGCACGGACCTGCCCGGCGCCAGTCCGGCCGACGGCGCCGCAACCACCGCACGGCCGACCGCCGCAGCGTCGTCGCCGGCCGGTCCCTCAGCTGCTGCCACTTCGCGGGCGACCCCGTCGGCTGCGGCGGGTGCACCGGCGGGGACCAGCGCCGAGCACCGGGCGGCAGCGCAGACGACCAGCGTCTTTACCCCGGCGCCGAAGCGGCAGCCTGCGGATTCGGCGGCCGAGCCCCGGCCGCAGGCGGCTGAGCGCGCGCCGGCTAGGCCAGCGCAGCCGCCGGCCGCTGCTGATGCATCAGCGACCCGGCTCAATACGGCTGTCACCGCGGCGCCCGGGCCCCGCAGCGCCGCTGCGAGTGCGGCGCCGGCCACCTCCCCGTCGCCGTCGGGCAGTTCAGCGCCGCCAGCTGGGCCTGCGGCCCCGACCGTGTCGACCCCGTCGCCCGGAGCTGTCCGGCGGCCGGAGGAATCAGCACCGACTGCTGCCCGCGGGGCGGTGCCCGCGACTACGGCGGCGCCGGCGACTACGGCGGCGGCCGCCAGCACCGCGCCCGCCGCTGGTGACGGCCCAACATCAGCGGGTGCTCCGGCCGCCGGCAAGCCCGCGGGCGGAGGTTCGGCCGGCACCAGCGCCACTGAGGTCTCGGTGGTGCCGGGGATTGCCCGCTATCACCTCGCGGACTGCATCCTGATCAGGTTCCTCGGGGATGATGATCTGGAGTCGATGAGCCAGCCCGCCGCCGAGGCCGCCGGCTACGCACCTTGCAAGGCCTGCAAGCCGGACCAAGCACAGTCGAAATAGCGGGGCCCGCGTCAGCGGATCAGCGCGGCCGGATCCAGAAGCTGAGACCGAGATCAGTGTTGTCATGCCGGCAGGCGGCTTGTCCGCGGCCGGCATCCGACTCCCGCTCGTCGCCCGGCTGGGCCGGTCCGAGCTCCCCGCCCGGCTGCGCCGGGCCGAACTGGCTGGCCAGCACCTCCGCGCTGATCAGCTCCGCGTACTCAGTCAGCGCGGCCGCCAGCTCAGGATCGGCGGCTGACCAAGCGACGGCGATCCGATCGGTCACCTGAAGGCCGTCGCTCTTGCGTGCGTCCTGCACCTGGCGGACGAACTCGCGCGCCAGGCCCTCCCGCCGAAGCTCCGGGGTGATCGCGACCTCGAGCGCGACAGTCTCGCCGCCATCGGTAGCCACCGTCCACCCGGCCGCCGGGGTCTGGGTAACGATGACATCCTCCGGCCCGATCCGCACCGGCTCACCATCGACCAGGACCTGCGCCTCCCCGGTGGCCGCGAGCTGGCCTGCCAGGGTGGCCGGGTCAGCGGCGGCGACGGCGGCCGCGACCGGCTGAGTCCGGCTGCCGAACCGCTTGCCGAGGGCACGGAAGTTCGCTTTGACCGAATGGCTGACAAGCTCGTCACCCTCGCCGTCCAGCGCCTCGATGATCTTGACGTTGAGCTCATCCGCCACCTGTGCCGTCAGCTCGGCGCTCAGGTCCGCGAAGCCGGGCGCGGCGATCACTGCCCGGGCCAGTGGCTGGCGGACCTTGACCAGAGCGGTTGCCCGCGCCGCGCGGCCGAGTTCCACTAGCCGCCTGACCAGGGCCATCTGGCCGGCCAGGCTGGAGTCGATCAGCGACTCGTCGGGTTGCGGCCAGCTGGCCAGGTGCACCGAGTCCGGCGTGTCCGCAGCCCGCAGCACATCCCACACATAGTCGCAGATGAATGGCGTGATCGGGGCCATCAGCCTGGTCAGCGTGTCCAGTGCCGCGGACAGGGTGGCGAACGCGGCCGCGCCGTCCGCAGTGCCGGGGCCGTCCCAGAACCGGCGCCGGGACCGGCGGACGTACCAGTTGGAGATGTCGTCGATGAACGCCGCCAGCTGCCGCCCGGCCGCGGCGGAGTCAAACTCCTCCAGAGCGGCAGTGACGTCCCGCACCAGCCGGTTGAGCTCGGACAGCAGCCACCGGTCCAGCACTGGCCGGCTCGCCGGATCGGGCACCGTGGCGGCGCTTGCCTCCGGGCCGCCGGCCGCCGCCGCGTACAAGACCAGGAAGGACGCGGTGTTCCAGTACGTCAGCAGGACCTTGCGGACGATCTCTTCAAGTGCCGCCGAGCCGATCTTCCTGGTAGACCAGGGCGATCCGGACGCGGCGAAGAACCACCGGACCGCATCCGCCCCGTGCGCCTCGAGCAGCGGCATAGGCTCGAGCACGTTGCCCAGCCGCTTGCTCATCTTGCGGCCCTGCTCGTCGACTATCAGGCCGAGGCAGACCGCGTTCTGGTACGCCGACTGGCCGAAGACGATCGTGCCGACCGCCATCAGGGAGTAGAACCAGCCGCGGGTCTGATCGATGCCCTCGCAGATGAACTGGGCCGGGTAGCTGCGCCGGAACTCATCCTCGTGCCGCAGCGGAGCGCCGAACTGCGCGAACGGCATGGAGCCCGAGTCATACCAGGCGTCGATGACCTCGGGCACCCGGCGGGCCCGGTCACCGCAGTCCGGGCAGCTGATCTCGATGTCGTCCACGAAGGGGCGGTGCGGGTCGATGCCGGTCACGTCCCGCCCGGCCAGCTCCGACAGCTCGGCCAGCGAGCCGACGCAGGTGACGTGGTCGGACGGGCACATCCAGATGGGCAGCGGCGTGCCCCAGTACCTGGTCCGTGACAGTGCCCAGTCGACGTTATTGCGCAGCCAGTCGCCGTACCGGCCGTTCTTGATCGTCGGCGGCTGCCAGCTGGTCGCCTCGTTCTGCGCCAGCAGCTTGTCGGCGATCCTGGTGGTGGCGATGAACCACGACGGCAGCGCGTAGTAGAGCAGGGGAGTCCCGCAGCGGTAGCAGTGCGGGTAGCTGTGCTCGTGCAGCCGGGAGCTGAACAGCCGGCCCCGCTCGGACAGGTCCTCGATCAGGCGGCCGTCGGCTGCCTTGAAGAACAGCCCGCCGACCAGCGGGATGTGCTGCTCGAACCGGCCGTCCGGCATGACCGGGTTGATCACCGGCAGGCCGTGTGCCTTGCCGGCGGCCATGTCGTCAGCACCGAACGCCGGCGCGAGGTGCACCAGCCCGGTGCCGTCCTCGGTGGTGACGAAGGTGCCGGTGACGACCCGGTGCGCGTCCGGGATCGGCACGAGGCTGAACGGCGGCTGATAGGTCGCCCCGGCCAGCTGCGCCCCGGTCAGAGTCTCGGTCACATGCCAGCCGGCGCCGAGCACCCGGGCAAACAGCGCGTCGGCTACCACGACCCGGTCACCGACTCCGGATTTGCGGGCGACGACGTAGGTCTCGTCCGGGTGGACGGCGACGGCGGTGTTCGCCACCAGCGTCCACGGCGTGGTCGTCCACACCAGCAGGTCGGCGCCCGCCAGGTGCGCTGGCGCGCCGGGCGGCACGGTCAGCAGCGGGAACCGCACCACGACTGACGGGTCGGCGACTAGGCGGTAGACGTCCGGCTGGCCCATCTCGTGGTCCGACAGGGGCGTGCCGCAGCGCGGGCAGTAGGGGCTGATCCGGAAGTCACGGATCAGCAGGCCTTTGTCGTAGACCTGCTGCAGCGACCACCACACCGATTCGATGTAGCCGGGGTCCATGGTCCGATACGCCTGCGACAAGTCGGTCCAGTAACCCATTCGCCGGGTTAGTTCCTCAAATGCTCCGACATGCTGCACGACAGACTCGCGACACCGGTCATTGAAGGCCTTAATCCCGTATGACTCGATATCGCGCTTAGAACCGAGGCCGAGTTCCTTTTCTACCGCGACCTCAACCGGCAGCCCGTGGCAGTCCCATCCGGCCCGCCTGGGCACGTGGTAGCCCTGCATCGTCTTGAACCGCGGGAAGGCGTCCTTGAGCACCCGGGCCTCGATGTGATGGACGCCAGGCAGCCCGTTCGCTGTAGGCGGACCTTCGTAGACGATCCAGGGCTGGCCGCCGGCAGTCTGCGCCAGGGAGCGCTCGAACACGCGGTCCTCGCGCCAGCGGCGCAGTACCTCGTGCTCCAATCCGGGCAGGTTTGGGCTGGCAGGAAGCGTGCGGAGGCTCGCTGGCAGCGCGGCGAACTGGCGCGGCATGGTGATGTCAGGATAGCGGAAAGGCCGCCTGACCCGCGGTTAGCCGGCGGTCATGGCGCTGAGCAGGGGCTGCAGCGGCCCATTTCCCGCGGTTGGCGGAGTGTCGCAACCGGGTATGTTTGCGGATTGCGCCAGTCACCACTTATCCTCCGGTGACTGTTCTTGATCGATGATCGCCTGGCGATCCAAGCCCACTGCCACGAGGGAGGCGGACGATGACTGCTACCGCGCATACGGGGGCGGCTGCCCTTCCAGTGCGGCCGGGGGAGAAGCGCTGGACCGAGCCAGAATTGGCCGCAGTGCGCGATCAGCTAGCGGCCGAGGCAACCGAATTGCGCCTCGATATCGACCGGGCCGAATCCGACATTGCCAGCCGGCTGGGCGATGCCGTCGGCGATGCCGGCGATGACCAGGCCGACGTCGGCGCCAAGACTTTCGAGCGCGAGCATGAGCTGGCCCTGACGCATAACGCCAGGGAGCTGCTGGCGCAGAACGAGCGTGCGATCGCCCGGATCGACGCGGGTACCTACGGCACCTGCGAGTCGTGCGGTGAGGCGATCGGCAAAGCGCGGCTTCAGGCCTTCCCAAGGGCTACCCTGTGCGTGACATGCAAGCAGCGCGAGGAACGCCGCTGACCGGGCCGGCGGAAGCGGATAAGCCCGGGGGTCCGGCCGGACCCGAAGCCGGGCCGCCGCGCCGCCGGGTCCTGGTGCTCCTGGCGGTGGCCATTGGCGTGCTCGTCCTTGACATTGTGACCAAGGTCATCGTGGTGGCCACCTTGTCGGACCGCGCATCGCCGGTCAGCTTGCTCGGCGGTTTCCTGAAGCTTCGGATGGACCGCAACCCTGGCGCGGCGTTCAGTTTCGGCACTGGCCTGACTGTGCTGTTCTCGCTGATCGCCATCACCGTGATCGTGGTGATCCTGCGCTCGTCCCGCCGGATCGGCAGCACGGCCTGGGCGGTCACGCTCGGGCTGCTGCTCGGCGGCGCGACCGGCAACCTGGTTGACCGGATCTTCCGGGCGCCGGGCGTGTTCCGGGGCTGGGTGGTGGACTGGATCCAGGTTCCGCACTGGCCGGTATTCAACCTGGCCGACTCGGCGATCGTCTGCGGCGGGATCCTGGCGGTCCTGCTCTCGGCCCGCGGCATCCGGCTGGACGGTCGGCGCGAGGTCAGATGACCAGCCCGGGCGCCCGGCGCGTCCCAGTGCCCGACGGGCTGGACGGCGAGCGCCTCGATGCGGCGCTTGCGCGGATGTTCGGCTTCTCCCGGTCCCAGGCTGCAGACCTGATCGGGAACGTGGCCGTCCTGGTCAACGGCCATCCCGCGGCTAAGTCCGACCGGGTTCAGCATGGTGACTGGCTGGATGTCACGATGCCGGCGCCGCCGGTCCCGCTGACGGCCATCCCCGAGGCGGTGCCGGGCCTGAAGGTGCTGTTCGAGGACTCCGACATCATCATCGTGGACAAGCCGGTCGGCGTGGCGGCGCACCCGACGCCGGGCTGGACCGGGCCGACGGTGGTCCAGGGCCTGCTGGCGGCCGGGCACACCGTAGCCACCAGCGGCGCGGCCGAGCGTCAGGGCATCGTGCACCGGCTGGACGCCGGCACGACCGGGATCATGGTCGTGGCCAAGAGCGAGCGCGCCTACAGCGTGCTGAAGCAGGCTTTCCGGGACCGGGAGATCGACAAGATCTACCACGCGCTGGTCCAGGGGCATCCAGACCCGCTGCGCGGCACCATCGACGCGCCCATCGCCCGGCATCCCTCCGGGGACGGGCGGTTCGCGGTCATCTCGGATGGCAGGCCATCAGTGACGCATTACGACACGCTCGAGGCGTTCCGCGCGGCCAGCCTGCTGGAAGTGCGGCTGGAGACTGGCCGCACCCACCAGATCCGGGTGCACATGACCGCGGTCCGCCACCCCTGCGTCGGTGACCGGCTGTACGGGGCTGACCCGACGCTCGCTGCCCGGCTCGAGCTGAACCGGCAGTGGCTGCACGCGGTCCGGCTCGGCTTCGCCCACCCGGCCGACGGCCACCGGGTCGAGTTCACCAGCGAGTATCCGGCCGACCTGGCCCGCGCCCTGGAGATCCTGACCGCCGAGTCCTAACCGTCGGGGGGTCCCCCCGACATCCCCCAAGATCAAGATCAAGACCCCAAGATCAAGACCCTCAAGATCAAGATCAAGACCCCAGGGTCAAGGTCTTCAGGGTCAAGGTCAAGGTCTTTAAGATCCGCGAGATCAAGGCCTTCGGCCGGATCTAAGGGCGAGCCGGCGGCGCGTCGGCTCGGCGCCGAACGGTCGGGCCGGCGATGATGTCGGGGATACCCTGAGATCTCGCCCTCGCAGCGCCGGTTCTGCCCCCGCACTGTCTGAGGGTCGTGGCAGCATGCCTGAAGGAGGCGGTGCTTCATGGCGGCGACCCGGACCACGCAGCGCGGGGACTCGTTCGTTCACCTGCACGTGCACACCGAGTACTCGATGCTTGACGGCGCCGCCCGGCTGAAGGACCTGTTCGCCGAGTGCGATCGCACCGGCATGGCGGCCGTGGCCATCACCGATCACGGCAACGTCTACGGCGCCTACGACTTCTGGTCCAAGGCCCAGGCGGCCGGGATCAAGCCGATCATCGGGATCGAGGCCTACGTCGCGCCCGAGCACCGCGGGCACAAGCAGCCGATCAAGTGGGGGACGCCGGCGCAGCGCGAGGACGACATCTCCGGAGCCGGCGCCTATACCCACATGACGCTGCTGGCCGAGAGCACCGAGGGCATGCATAACCTGTTCAAGCTGTCCTCGCTTGCCTCGCTGGAGGGCTATTTCCGCAAGCCCCGGATGGACCGCGAGCTGCTTTCCCGGTACGCCAAGGGCATCATTGCGACCACCGGCTGCGTGAGCGGTGAGGTGCAGACCAGGATCCGGTTGGGGCAGTACCAGCAGGCAGTGGCTGCCGCCGCTGAGTTCCGGGACATCTTCGGGCCCGACAACTTCTTCGTCGAGCTTATGCAGCACGACCTGGACATCGAGCGCCGGGGCGCGGCAGGCCTGAAGCAGGTCGCCAGCGACCTGCGGCTGCCCTACCTGGTCACCAACGACTCGCACTACACCCGCGAGGCAGACGCCGCCGCGCATGAGGTGCTGCTGTGCGTGCAGACCGGCACCAACATGGCGGACCCGAACCGGTTCCGGCTCGAGGGCAACGGCTACTACCTCAAGACGCCGCAGGAAATGCGCGCGCTGCGCAGTGACGAGGACTGGCAGTCCGGCTGCGATAACACCCTGCTGATCGCGGAGCGTTCCGAGGCTCATTTCACTAAGAGCAACCTGATGCCGGTCTACCCGCTGCCCGACGGGGAGACCGAGGCTAGCTGGATGCGCAAGGAAGTCTGGAAGGGGATGGACTGGCGCTTCCCCGACGGTTATGACGAGCGCCGGCGCCAGCAGGCCGAGTATGAGATGGGCGTCATCGAGACGATGGGGTTCTGCTCGTACTTCCTGGTCGTGGCCGACTTCATCATGTGGGCCAAGCGGAACGGGATCAGGGTCGGCCCCGGCCGCGGTTCCGGTGCGGGCTCGATCGTCGCCTACTCGATGGGCATCACTGACCTGGACCCGATCCTGCACGGGCTGGTGTTCGAGCGCTTTCTCAACCCCGAGCGCATCTCCATGCCAGACATTGACATCGACTTCGACGAACGCCGGCGTGCCGATGTCATCCGGTACGTGACCGAGAAGTACGGCGATGACCGGGTCGCGCAGATCATCACGTACGGCACGATCAAGGCCAAGGCCGCAGTCAAGGACTCGGCCCGGGTGCTTGGCTTCCCGTACGCGCTGGGCGACCGGATCACGAAGGCGTTCCCGCCGGCGGTCATGGGCAAGGACATCCCGCTCTCGGGCATCTTTGATTCCGATCACCAGCGCTACGGTGAGGCCGGCGAGCTGCGGGCGCTGTATGAGGCCGAGGCCGAGGTACGCCAGGTCATCGACACCGCCCGCGGTCTGGAGGGCTTGATCCGCCAGCCTGGCGTGCACGCGGCTGGCGTCATCATGAGCAAGGAGCCGCTGCTCGACCACATCCCGATCTGGCGCCGGGAGGCGGACGGGGCGGTCATCACCCAGTTCGACTACCCGGCCTGCGAGGACATCGGGCTGCTGAAGATGGACTTCCTCGGCTTGCGCAACCTCACGGTGCTGGAGGACGCGGTCGCCGGGATCAAGGCCAACCGCGGCGTCGAGGTCGACCTCGATCACCTGCCGCTGGACGACAAGACGACCTACGAGCTGCTGGCCCGCGGCGACACGCTCGGCGTATTCCAGCTCGACGGCAGCCCGATGCGGGCGCTGATGCGGGCGATGCGGGCGGACAAGTTCGGCGACATCTCCGCCGTCATCGCGCTCTACCGGCCGGGCCCGATGGCCAGCGCGCCGGTCTACGCCGATCGCAAGACCGGCCGGGCACCGGTGACGCCGATCCATCCGGAGCTGGCCGAGGCACTGGACGACGTCCTGGGCGAGAGCTACGGCCTGCTGGTCTATCAGGAAGACGTCATGTTCGCGGCACAGAAGCTGGCCGGCTACTCGGCCAGCAGCGCTGACCTGCTGCGCCGGGCCATGGGCAAGAAGAAGAAGGAGATCCTAGACAAGGAGTACGAGCCGTTCGCCGCCGGGATGAAGGCCAACGGCTACTCCGACGGGGCAATCAAGACCATCTGGGATGTGATGGTGCCGTTCTCCGGCTACGCCTTCAACAAGGCGCACGCCGCGGGTTACGCGCTGATCTCCTACTGGACCGCGTACCTGAAGGCCAACTTCCCGGCCGAGTACATGGCAGGCCTGCTCACCTCGGTGGCTGGCGACAAGGACAAGTCGGCGCTGTACCTCAACGAGTGCAGGCGCATGGGCATCAAGGTACTGCCGCCGGATGTCAATGCCTCTAACGCCATCTTCACCCCGGTCGGCGCGGACATCCGGTTCGGCATGGCGGCGGTGCGCAATGTCGGCACGGCCGTAGTGGAGTCGGTCGTCGCGGCGCGCACCAGCAAAGGCGCGTTCACCAGCTTCTCGGACTTCCTGCGCAAGGTGCCGGTCAACGTCTGCAACAAGCGGGTCATCGAGTCGCTGGTCAAGGCGGGCGCGTTCGACTCTTTCGGGCACCCGCGCCGCGGTCTCATGCTCGTCCACGAGCAGGCCGTCGACGCCATCATCGACGTGAAGCGGAACGAGGCCATCGGCCAGGACTCGCTGTTTGGTGACGATACCGAGGAAGACGTGACCTTCGACGTGCCGATCCCGGACGGCGAATGGGAGAAGCCAACGCTGCTGGCGTTCGAGCGGGAAATGCTCGGGCTGTATGTCTCCGACCACCCGCTGCTCGGGGTCGAGCACGTGCTGGCGGCCGCAACCGACTGCTCGCTCGCCCAGCTGGTGAGCTCGGCCGAGGACGAGACGGAGCGCAGCTCCCGCGGCGACCGGGACGCGCAGGTCGTCACGGTAGGCGGCATCCTGTCCGGCGTGCAGCGCAAGATCACCCGGCAGGGCAATACCTGGGCGGCGGCGATCCTGGAGGACCTGGAAGGCGCCATCGAGGTGCTGTTCTTCCCGGCCACCTACCAGCAATGCATGAGCCAGATCATCGACGACGCCATCGTGGTGGTCCGCGGTCGTCTGGACCGCCGCGAGGAGGTCCCCAAGCTGATCGCGATGGAGGTGACGACGCCGGATGTGACGGCGGGCCATGAGGGCCCTTTCGTCGTGTCCATGCTGGAGGGGCGCTGCATCCCGCCGGTAGTCGAGCGCCTGAAGGAAGTGCTGCGGACCCACCCCGGCTCTACTGAGGTGCATCTGCGGCTGGTGACCGGCAACCGGGTCAAAGTGCTGCGGCTGGACGACAAGCTGCGGATCAGGCAGTCGCCGTCGTTGCTGGCCGACCTCAAGCAGCTGCTCGGACCTGGCTGCGTCGGCTAAGGCTAGCCCGCCGCAGGATGGGTAAGACCATGCTGCGAGTGTGCCGGGGGATTCTGGCCGGTGGTGTGCCCCGGCCGGACGGTGCACCGGCAGAACGTTATTGGTCTGCACCGGGGGCGGGGGCAGTGAACCGCAGGTTGCTGCGCGGCTCCGAATGGCGCCGCGAGGTGCTCCGCACCAACCTGTGGCTGTTGCCCGCCATCGGCGTGGCGGCGGCGATTCTGCTGTTCCTGCTGACCTACACGCTGGACAAGGCTGCCTATAACGGCGTTTTCGCCGTGCCCAGCTGGGCTATCAGCGGCGGGCCTGATGTAGCCAGGACCGTGCTTACCGCGATCGCAGCCGCCGTCATCACCGTCATCGGCGTGGTCTTCTCCATCGTGATCGTCGCGCTGACGCTGACCTCGACCCAGTTCGGGCCACGGATGCTGCGCACCTTCATCCGCGACCGCGGCACGCAGCTCACGCTTGGCACCTACGTGGGCACCTTCGTCTACGCCGTGCTGACCCTGGGCTCGGTCGGTCAGGGCAGCCGCGGCGCCTTCGTACCGCACATCAGTGTCACCACGACGCTGGCCCTGATGCTCGCCGACATCGGTGTGCTGGTGTTCTTCCTGCACCACATTGCCGTGGCGATCCAGCTGCCGGAGGTCATCGCCGGCATCGCCGGGGACTTGCAGGACGCGATCGAGCTGCAGGCCGGAGACGAATCATCAGGTGCGGACGCGGAACTGGCCGCCTTGCTCATCGCGAACATGAACGGCGACGGCGGAGTGCTCGCCGCTCCGCGCAGCGGCTACCTCCAGTACGTCGAGCACCAGACGCTGGTCGTGATCGCCGCGCAGGCCGATGCTGTCATCCATGTCCTGTTCCGGCCCGGCCACTTCATCGTGGCCGGCCAGCAGTACGCGACAGTGTGGCCGGCCGGGGCAGCGGCCCGCGTCGCGCAGGAGCTGGCGGGCGCGCACGTGACCGGTCCGTACCGGACGCTAGCGCAGGATGTCTCGTTCGGCATGGACCAGCTGGTGGAGATCTGCATCCGGGCGCTGTCCGCGGCCGTGAACGACACGTTCACGGCGCTGACCTGCATCGACTGGATCGGCGACAGCCTGTGCAAGGTGACGGGCCGGTGGCTGCCGACCCGGGTGCATCGCGACGCCGGCGGTGCGGTCCGGGTCGTTGCTACCGAGACGACCTGGGAGCGGCTGGTCCAGCGCGCGTTCGAGAAGGTACGCCAGGCGGCCGGCGGCATGCCCGCCGTCATGATCCGGCAGCTAGACGCGCTCGCCAAGATCATGGAACGGACGACGACGGCCGCTGACCGTCAGGTACTTCTGGATCAGGCCGCAATGATCGAGCGGCTGAGCGCTGCCACCGTCGCCGAACCCTCGGACCGCGCTGACATCAGCCGGGCCCACCAGGAGGTCGTCCGCCTCGGGCACGCGCTGGCGGTGGCCAGCCAGGACGACCCGGCGCCGGCCTAGCCGGAGGTCAGGCGTCGCGGCGGTTCAGGAAGTACGTGGCCAGGCCGAGCAGAACGACGGTCCAGACGCAGAGCACGCCGAAACCCTGCCAGGGGCTGAGCAGGTCGCCGGAAACCTCGCGAGTATGACTGATCAGGATTCCCGCCTGCTCAGGCAGATAGGCGTTGATGTGCGCGCCCCAGCTGCTGGGCAGCAGCGAAGCCAGGATCGGCAATACGAATACCACTCCGATCGCGGTGCTGACGGCGGCCGCGGTATGCCGGATGAGCCCGCCGATCGCCAGCGACAGGATGCCCAGCACCGTCAGGTAGAGGCCAGCGCCGATGACGGCGCGCAGCACCCCGCTGCCGCTGAGCGAGACCGCGACCCGGCTCTGCAAAATGGCGGAGCCGATGAAGAACGAGGCGAATGCCACGATCTCGGCGAGCACCAGGATGAGCAGGGTAAAGACGGCCACCTTCGCGGCGAGCATCGGCCAGCGGCGCGGAACCGCCAGCAGCGACGCGCGGATCACGCCGGTGGAGTACTCGGTCGAGATCACCAGCACTCCGAGCACGCAGATGGTGAGCTGGCCGAGGCCGATACCGGCCCCGAAGATGAAGCCGACCGGATCAGCCAGAATCCGGGCATCGCGGTCAGGTGCGTTCGGACCCGTCCAATGGGACTCCGCCAGCCAGGTAAAAAGCCCGGTCAGGCCGACGGTAATGATCACGAACAGCACGAGCGTCCAGACCGTCGACCGGACCGACCGGATCTTGGTCCACTCGGCCAGCATGTAATGGCCGAAACCGGCCGACCGGCCGTACGAAAATGGATCTGCCTCGCGCTGCGCTGGTGAGACCGTCGCGCTCATCGGGGGCTCCCATCGAAGTTCGAAGCCGCGGCCGTCCCGGCAGACGAGCTACTGGCCAGGTGCCCGAACTCCACGCTGTCGGAGGTCAGCTCGAGGAACGCCTCCTCCAGCGTGGCGAGCTGCGGCGTGAGTTCATGCAGCACAACTGAGGCCGCGGCGGCGATCTCGCCGATCCGCGCCGCGGGCAGGTCGGTCACGATGAGCACGGGCGCCTGGCCGTCCTCGCCGGGTGCGCCCAGGCCGGCCGGGATTGCCTTGCCGCCCTCGGCGCTGATCAGGTCGGCCAGCCGGGCGGCGTCCGGCGTCCTGACCCGGACCGACTGCCCCGAGCCGCGGGCGATCACGTCGGCGGTGGGGGCGTCGGCGATCAGCCGGCCGCGCCCGATCACGATGAGGTGATCGGCCGTGACGGCCATCTCGTTCATCAGATGACTGGAGACCAGCACCGTCTTGCCCCGGCCGGCCAGGTCCTTCATCAGGTTCCTGATCCACAGCACGCCTTCGGGATCGAGCCCGTTGACCGGCTCGTCCAGCAGCAGTACCTCCGGATCGCCGAGCAGCGCCGTTGCCACGCCGAGCCGCTGCCCCATGCCGAGGGAGAACCCGCCTGCTCGCTTGCCCGCGACGTCCTGGAGCCCGACGAGCGCCAGCATCTCGTCGACCCGGCTGGCGGGCAGGCCCTGGGTCTGGGCCAGGAACAGCAGATGATTGCGCGCGCTGCGGCCGGTGTGCACCGACCTGGCTTCCAGCAGCGCCCCGACCATCCGCAGCGGGTTGACGAGCCGCGCATAAGGCCGGCCGGCGATCAGCGCCGTGCCGCTGTTGGGGTGATCGAGGCCGAGGATCAGGCGCATCGTCGTCGACTTGCCAGCCCCGTTGGGCCCGAGGAAGCCGGTTACCCGGCCGGGCTGGATTGCGAAGGACAGATGGTCAACTGCCACCTTGTCCCCGAATCGCTTGGTGAGATCTCGGACTTCGATCATCGGTGCCTCATCCGGCGAAGCGAGGGTCTTTTGCGTTCTATCGCGAACGCCAAGCTACCAGAGCGGGCTGAGTGCGTGCGGGCCACGTTCCGGCAAATTGCCCACCCCAACGGCCGGGCGGAAACCGGTAAAGATCATGAAATTGGTCCGGTCCTTCGCCGGGCTCCCAGCCTGGTCACGTACGCTGCTACGAAGCCATGACCGACAACAGCGTGCGTCCGCCCCCGGGCGGGCCGGCCTCCCCCGCACCGGCAGTCGCGCAGCGGCGCCGCGCGGCGCTGGCGGCTGCCGCCATCCTGGCCGGATGCGTCATCCTGGGCGTCGTCGGCGGTCTGATCTGGGCGGCTTTCGCGCCCCGGGTCGTCTATCAGATGTACTCGCTGAACCCGCCGACGGCCTACGCGGTCAACCCCGAGACCAGTGCCTTCATCGCGGCGGACGGCTGGTACTGCCTCATCGCGGTTGCCGGCGGCGCGCTGGCCGGGCTACTTGGCTACTTCTTCGGAGTCCGGCGCTACGGACCGCTGCCGATGGTGGCGATCGTGGTCGGCGCCATCGCGGCCGGGTTCCTCACGGCCTGGCTCGGCCACCGGTGGTCCGGCGGGCCTGGCTTCAATCACCTGCTGGCCACCAGCAAGCCGGGAGCGTATCTGCACCAGCCGATCTCACTCGGCGCCCGCGGAGCCATTGCCTTCTGGCCACTGGCGGGCGCCGCGGTGGCGGGCGCCCTTGAGTTGTTCGGGGTGATGCGAACCCGGCATGAGCCCGCCTATGGCGCCCCGATGCCGGGCATGGACTCCTTTGGCTTCCGGCCCGCCGAGCCTGGCCAGCTGTCGGCGCCGTCAGGCCCGGTGACCGGCCATGCGCCAGGCGGCAGTCAGGATATGAGCGGCCACCTGCATGGTGATGCCGGCGATATCGATCCCGGCCGGTAACGTCTCGGCCGGTTCGCCGCGAACAGTCACAGCGGCACGCTAGGTGCCGGCTGCCTCGGTCAGGAAGCGGGCGGCTGGCGATCCCAGCCCGGTGATGTCGTCGTAGCCCCGGCTAGCTCTGAGCGCGGCCTTGCCCTCGCCGTCGATGCCGAACGTGTAGAGCTGGCTGAGGATCTTGCCGGTCCCCCGGGCCGAGTTCGTGAACTCGTTGCGCACTGCCGCGATTCGGACACCCGAGCCGAGCGGGTTATCGGTCACGTCATGAAATGCGGGCGTGCCAGCCAGCGAGTACAGCAGCGGGTTGACGAATCCCAGTGAACCGGTGCCGGTGTTCTGCGCGGCATCGGCCTCGATTCCCGCGAACAAGGGCGAGGCCAGACTGGTGCCGCCGATGCGGCTGAGCTGGAATCCGTCCCGGCCGCTACGGAGCCTGACGGTCTCGCCAAAGAGGAAGCCCGTGGCCGGGTCGGCGTCCATGGCCACGTCCGGCACCTCGCGCATGGCGGTCGGGCTGACGCTACCGTCCGGCAGCCGGGTCGCCAGCGAGGCCGGCACGACCCCGGCCTGATAGGACGGCTGCTGGTAGATACCCGAGGTGCCGCCGCCGGCACCGAATCCGTAGTCCGCCGGGTACTTGCCGGGCGCGGCGGGATGCCAGTGCTTGCCGTTCTGGCTGACGACCATGTCGCCCCAGCCGGCCTCCCACTGGTACCTGGCGCCCCGGCCGATGGCGAGCGAGGTTCCGCCGACGGCGGTTACCCATGGCGAGGACGGCGGGAAATTGGCCGAGATACCGGCGGACTGGTCCCCGGCGCCGCAGCCGGTTGCCGGGTCGTTGTAGCCGCAGTCGCCGGAGGAGAAGTCGAAGCCGATACCCTCGACCGCGCCCTGCTCGAAGACCTGGTCAAAGGCCTCGTTGACCCCGGCGCTGAGCGTGTTCTCCTGGCCGGTCCAGGAATCAGTGACGATATCGGCCCGGTGGTTGTCGACGATTGTCGTCAGCCCGTCTAGCAGCGGGCCGAAGGTGCAGTCCGACGCGCCGACATACAGCACGCCGGCGCCGGGCGCCATCGCGTGCACGGCCTCGATGTCCAGCGTCTGTTCCTGGTACCAGGAGGACGCGCCGCACTCGGACGCGTCGTCGTAGGAGGAGGGCAGGATCTGCCGGTACTGGGCCTGGCCGAACGCCGGGTCGCCGACGGCGGCGGCGTAGGTGTTCGCGTCCTCGGGCATCGTCGGCGAGGCGTAGGCGTCGACGATCGCCACGGTCACGCCTTTGCCAGTCGACAAGCTGCCGGACAGACCGTAGGCCCCGCGCAACTGGGCCGGGGTGTAACCGCAGATCGCCCACGGCACGTGCTTGCCGTAAGCGGCCGGCTTGCTGGTCGCTTCGTGCTGGCCGTAGTAAGTCGAGCACGGCCCGGCCCGGTAGAAGGCGTCCGGCGGCCCTGGCAGGGCGGGGTGCATGAGGATGGCCTGGGTGTCGAGCCCGGTCACGGTCAGAATGGCGGCAGCGACGTTGCCAGGCACGCTCGCCGCCTGCTCCGGCGCCATGGCGACCGCCCCGGACGGAGTTCGGAAATTGCCAAGTTTTACTGCGAAGGCGCGGCCGAGCGCGACCGCGGGTCCGCTGACGGCAACATAGTGCGAGGTGACGGCGGTGACATTCAGCCCCGAGGCCGTCAGCCAGCTCTCGATCGCGTCGGCCTGCGCGGCGGTCGGCCCGAAGCGCTGCCGCTCCTGCGACGGTGTCAGGAACCGCCGGTAGCTGGCGCTGCCCGGCATGGCCACCGCCTTCGCATAAGCGGCAAGCCCGGCGGCATCACGCCCGGCGAGGTAGACGCGGGCGGCGAAGTCAGCCGTCAGCTCCGGGCTGGCGACCGCGCGGCCTGGCACTGCCCAGGCAGGATGCGTGCCCGCGAGCAGTACTCGGGCGGCCGTGCTGCCACTGCTTGTCAGGCTTGCACTGCCCGTCAGGCTTGCACTGCCCGTCAGGCTTGCACTGCCCGTCAGGCTTGCACTGCTCGTCTGGCCGCCTGAACTGGCCGCAGTCAGGCTGACAGCCGCCAGCGCGGCTGCGATCACGGTTAGGGCCGTGGTGGCGGCGGTGGTGCCCGGCCAGGTCGCGGGAGACAGCGGGCCTGCTGACCGTATCCCGAAGCGCGCTCGTCTCGCGTTTTTCACTCGACGGATAGTAACAGCAAAGTTACTCTCAGTTAGCACTAACGCGGCGCCGGGCCGCCGGGTGATCGGCCGCGGTCCGGCTGTAGCTAGCCGCCGTCCGCTGCCATCGCGACGCCGACGATACCTGCGTCGTTGTGCAGGGCGGCAGGCACGACCTTCGCCCGCAGGCTGGTGAGCAGCGGCACGAACTTGTCGGCCTTCCTGCTGACCCCGCCGCCGATGATGATCAGGCCGGGGAGAGCAGTCCCTCCATCTGCGCAAGGTACTCGTCGACTCGCCCGGCCCAGTCGCCCCAGCTGAGGCCGTGCTCCTCGCGAGCATGCTCGGAGGCCCGCTTCTCCGCGTCTTTGCCCCGGATCTGGATGTGACCGAATTCGGTGTTCGGCACGAGGATGCCGTTGATGAACAGCGCACTGCCGATGCCGGTGCCGAGAGTCAGCAGCAGGACGGTACCGTCCACGCCTTTGCCGGCCCCGAACTTCATCTCGGCGACGCCAGCCGCGTCTGCGTCGTTGAGCACGGTTGCGTTGAGGCCGGTCTCTGCATGCACCAGGCTGGTCGCGTCGACGCCGATCCAGCCGTGATCAAGGTTAGCGGCGGTGTGGATGACGCCTTTGACCACGACTCCGGGAAAGGTAACGCCAGCCGGCCCGGTCCAGCCGAAGTCGTCGACCAGGTGCTTGACCACGTCGATGACGGCCTCAGGCGTTGCCGGATGCGGGGTCTCAATCTTCCGGCGGTCTTCCAGGAGCTGGCCGGTCTCGGTGTCGACGGGCGCGGCTTTGACCCCGGTGCCGCCGATGTCGATGCCAAGCACGTGCGCCATGCTGCCTCCGCTGGGTGTCTGTGCGCCCGGCGGTCGCCGGGCGGACTGGCCTCACAGACAGCCTAGGCCTATGTCCAGCTCGCCCGGCGTCGGCACGTGGCCCGGTCACCAGCTCTCAGCAGGCGCCCCGCGGCGGGCTCAGGTGGACATCCGCTCGCCGCGGATGCCGCTCAGGTCCACTGTGTCGGGGTTCGTGGTGGTCAACCGCTCGGCGGCAACCCGCATCTGCTGGCGCCGCGCGTAGTCAGCCCTGATCAGCTCCCGCAACGACGGCGCAGTGTGCGCACGGAGCTCGTCGGTCGGACCACGGAACTTGGCCCACCAGATGTCGCCGTCGAGGCCGATGACATAAGCCTCATCCCAGTGCATCTGCAGGTCCGCCAGCTCCGACGCCTCGCTTCTGTCCATGATCGCCTCCGCTGCCGGTCCTGGCGGGCGCTGCGGGTCGCGCGCCTCGGTGAGCCAGAGCCTGTCCTGCTTGAGCATAGCGCACTATAGAGCGGCGTGCAGCAGCCTAGCGCGTCCTGGGTGTTTGAGCAGTTCACAGGCGTTCTAGGGTGATCTTCGTGGGGAAGGTGCCAAGGTTCGACGCCAGCGCGCTCGGGGCCGTCTACGTCTACGTCGGCGTGGCCGACCACATAGCAGCCCGGATCGAGGCCGGAGAACTGGTATCCGGCGCCCGGCTGCCGGCCGAGCGCGACCTGGCCGCGGACTATCAGGTGGCCGTCGGCACGGCCCGGCGCGCGGTCGAGGAACTGCGCCAGCGCGGGCTCGTCGTGACCCTGCCGGCCAAGGGGACCTACATCACCTAGCTGGTCTGCCTTCTCGCTGGGTCCGGCTGCGGTGGCATTCGCCCGCACGCTGATCGCGCTCTGTTCATCGCTACGTCAGCACGGCACGATTGACTCACAGTGCCGGTGCCAGCGGCTCGCCTGCCGGGCGGGCGGGCACGAAGTGCAGTCCGCGCGGAGGGAGTTCACGCGGTGGACACGGTTGTCGTGGTTGGCGGCGGCGTGCTGGGCACCATGCACGCGCTGCGGGCGCGTAGCCGCGGCATTGACGTGGTGCACCTCGAGCGCGAAGCCGGCCGCGCGGTGCCAGCGTGCGCAACTTCGGCCTGGTCTGGGTCAGCGGCCGCGCCGCCGGGGCGGAGCTGGCCCTGGCGCAGCGCGCCCGTACCTTGTGGCAGGAGATCGGTGAGCTGGTGCCTGGCACCGGATTCCGGCCGGATGGTTCGCTGACGGTTGCGTCTGACGATGCCGAGCTGGCCCTGATCAAGGAGGCTGCGGCCATGCCGGATGCGGCCGAGCGAGGGTTCGAGCTGCTCGACCCGGCGACGACTGCTGCGGTCAATCCGGCGCTACGCGGGGAGTTCGTCGGCGCGCTGCTCTGCCGTCGGGACGCGATTGTCGAGCCGCGCCAGGTTCCCGCCGCACTGCGTGAGTATCTGCAGGCCGCCGGCAGGACCGGATCGTCCGGTTACCAGTGGCTGCCAGGCCGGGAAGCCATCGAGGTAGCACCGCATGCAGTCCGCGATCACACCGGCGCCTGGCATCGGGGAGACCTGGTCGTGGTGTGCACCGGCGCAGCGCACACCGGGATCGCAGGCCCGCATCTGGCCAGCTCGGAGCACCCGCCGGTACGCAGGGTCAGGCTGCAAATGTTGCAGACAGAGCCGTTCGCCGGCCGGCTGACTACCTCGGTTGCGGACGGTGACTCGCTGCGCTATTACCCCGCCTTCGACCTGCCGGGCCGGGACGGGCTCAGACCGCAAGCACCGGCGGCCGCGGCCGCGGCGGCGCAGTTGCTGATGGTGCAGCGGCTTGATGGCGGGCTGACCATCGGCGACACGCACAGTTACGCCGAGCCATTCGACTTCGACGTGGACGAGATCCCGTACGAGCACCTGCGGGCTAAGGCCGAGCAACTTCTCGGCACGGCGCTGCCGCCCACCCGGCGCCGTTGGGCCGGGGTCTACAGCCAGGTCACAGGCGGCCCTGACCTCTATTACCGCTCGCAGGTCGCGCCTGGCGTCGTGCTGGTGACCGGGCCCGGCGGGCGCGGCATGACCTGTTCGCCGGCCATCGCCGAGGAGACCTTCGCCGCATGACATCGCCACCTACGGACGCGGGAGAGACGGCCTTGGAGCACATCACCGTGGCGTGCCTGGACATGGCGGGCACGACCGTCGCCGACGACGGCAGCGTCATGACGGCGTTCGGCGCGGCCGCCGCTGAGTTCGGCCTGGTGCCGGGCGCTCCAGGTTATGACGACGCCATCACGTTCGTGCAGGACACCATGGGCCAGTCCAAGATCGAGGTGTTCCGGCGGCTGCTAGGTAGCGAGGAGCGCGCTCAGCGGGGGAACAGCATCTTCGAGCAGACGTACGCGGACGAGGTGAGCGCCGGTCATGTCGCGCCGCTGCCCGGCGCGCTCGAGACCATGACCGTGCTGCGCGCGGCCGGGATCAAGGTGTGCCTCGCGACCGGGTTCGCGCCGGTCACCAGGGACGCGCTGCTGGACGTCCTTGGCTGGCGGCCGCTGATCGACCTGGCCTTGTCGCCGGCGGACGCGGGTCGTGGCCGGCCCTATCCGGATATGCCGCTGACTGCGCTGCTACGGCTCGGTGGCGGCTCAGTGGCAGAGCTGGCCGTCGTCGGCGACACCGCCAGCGACGTCGAGTCAGGATTGCGGGCCGGGGCTGGCCTGGTGGCCGCGTCACCACCGGGTCGGGCAGTCGCGAGGCTCTCGGGGCGGCCGGCGCACCACATATCCTGGATTCAGTAGCGGGCCTGTTGCCGCTTGTCGGGCTCGGTCCGCAGAGCGTGCCGTAGCCAGGCCGCAGGAATCATCGGCCGGTCCCTCGGGTTACTCGCTGCCATGACAACTGTCGGGATCATCGGAAGCGGACACATCGGCGGGACCGTCGCGCGACTCAGCGTGGCCGCCGGCCATCAGGTCGTGCTGAGCAACTCGCGCGGGCCGCTGACGCTGCAGGATCTCGTCGCTGAGCTAGGTCCGCTGGCCAGGGCTGCGACCGCTCAGGATGCGGCCGGCGCTGGCCAGATTGTCGTGGTGTCCGTCCCGCTCAAGGCCTACCTCGAGATGCCCGCAGAGTTGCTGGCCGGCAAGATTGTCCTCGATACCTGCAACTACTCGCCGGGCCGCGACGGGCACATCGCCGCGCTCGAGGACGGCACGCGGACCAGCAGTGAGCTGCTCCAGCAGCACCTGGCCGGCGCTGCTGTGGTCAAGGTCTTCAACAACATCTTCTATCAGCACTTGCGGTCGCTGGCCCGCCCGGCCGGCGCGCCGGACCGGTCTTTCCTGCCCATCGCTGCGGATGATCCAGCGGCCAAGTCGGCCGTGACAGCGTTCCTCGATTCGATCGGCTACGGTGCCGTCGACGCCGGCGGGCTGGCCGAAAGCTGGCGGCAGCAGCCCGGTACTCCGGTGTACGGCCCGCCATACGGCTCATTCAGTGATGAGGCCGGCATGCCCGCCGCCGCGGCCGTGATCAGTGCGGCGCTCTCGAACGCCAGCCGCTAGCAGTCTTGTCAGGCTGGCTCGACAACTGCCTTGACGCGCTCCAGGGTGACGCGCATGCCGTCGAGATTGGTGCGCATCCGCCACCGGCCGGCGAGCAGCCAGTACAGCCGCAGCGGCAGCGTCACGGTGAGCTGGAAGGATTCGGTCACGCTCGTGCCGTCCTGCTCGGGCCGCAGCTCGTAGCGCCAGGTGTTCAGCGGGCGCTTGCCGGGTGCGCCGATGGCGAAGGCGAACTCCCGGCCAGCTTCGCACGCAATGACCGTGCAGGACGTCCAGTAGACCGGCCCGCGGCCGTTGCGCTTGACGTGGCCGCGGAACCGGGCGCCTAGGCTTGGGCCGGTGGCGCCGTCGAGCCACTGAGCCTCGAAAGTCTCCGGACTGAATTCGCCGATCCTAGTGACGTCAGCCAGCACAGCCCAGATCTGCGGTGCTGGTGCCTGCATATAAACAGTGACCGAACCTTGCACGAGGCCGAGGATACGGGCTTGCCGGCCGGACCGGAAGATCGCGAAATGCCCGCTACGTCGGCCGGCCCGGTCGCTCGCCGCCCGACCAGTGCCGGTAGCCACACCAGCTGCCAGTCAGGGTGCGCAGCAAAGCCACGTACGGTTGGTCATGGTCATCTGCCGCCTGATCTCGATGGACGATGCGCGCCCGCTGGCTGAACTGCTCCGGGCCAATCGCGCGTTCCTGGCGCCGTGGGAGCCGCTGCGCAGCGAGGAGTATTTCAGCGAGGACGGCCAGCGCGCCGTTATCGCCGCTGTGCTGGCCGAGCATGAACTGGGACGCTGCCTCCCGTACGTGATCACCGAGGATGGCTCGGCCCCGCTAGGCCGCATCACGCTGAACGGCATTGTCCGCGGCGCGTTCTTGTCCTGCAGCGTGGGCTACTGGGTCAGTCAGGCCGCGGGCGGGCGAGGGATTGCGACCGCAGCGCTCGCTCAGCTCAAGCACGTCGCATTCGGTGAGCTGGGCCTGCACCGGATCCAGGCCGAGACCCTGCTCGACAACCTGGCCTCCCAGCGGGTGCTGGAACACAACGGGTTTTCCCGCATCGGCCTGGCTAGGGCCTACCTCAAGATCGCCGGCCGCTGGCAGGACATGATCATCTTTCAGGTCGTCAATGACGCGCCCTCGCAGCGGTCCGGCGCGGCACCGGCGGCGTTGCGGGACTAGCGGACCTGGCTGAGCCTGAGCACCGCGGCGACTGTGGCGAGCACGTCCTTGATTGCGCTGGCGACGGTCAGGTCAGGGTCGCCGAGGGCAAGCGGGATACCCGCCCCGTCGGCCAGCGCGATCGTCAGGACCGCCACGTGCTCCGGGCTGACGGCCGGCCGGAACTCGCCACTGGCGGCCCCCAGCCGGACGGCGTCAGCGACGAGTTCGCGCCACCCGGCGTAATCACGCAATGCGTCGACACGCATCTCGGCGTCCCTGATAGCGAAGTGCCAGGACTCGATCCACAGCAACCCCGCGCTGGCGTCACCTGGCTCGTACCCCGCCAGCGCCCTGGTCACGACGATCCGGATCCGGTCCCACGGCGAACTCGTCTGCATGATCACGTCCGACAGGGCCGCAAGTTCATTCGCCGAAGCGTGCCGGAACGCGGCCACCAGCAAGTCCTCACGCGAGCCGAAGTAATACTGCAGCGTGCTGACCGGTACCCCGCTCGCTTCCGCCACGTCGGTGAACCTGGTCGCCTCAGCGCCCCGGCTGGCGATCACGCCGCAGGCCGCGTCCAGGACGGCGGTCTTCTTGCGGCCTGCCCGCCGGCCGGATCCGGATCGTGCCGCCGCCGAGCCTGCTAGCCATAGCCCTGCCGGGCTCATGCGGGCACCTCGCCAGTCTCGATCCGGCTGGCGCGCGTGCGGGCTTGCTGTGCGCCCGACGCAGCCAGCGGCGGCAGCGTGCCGGTCGTGAAGAACCGTGGCATCGCCCGCCGCGTCACGAGCATGAGGATAACCCCGGCCAGCAGCGATCCCGCGCCGATCAGGAAGATGCCGCCGACGCCGCCGAGGCTGGAGTAACTGCTCGCGGCCGGCCAGTACGACTTGATCGACAAGACGAACGCGCCGAGGAGTGCCAGCCCGCCCAGACCGGGCAGCACGCCTTTGGTTACCAGGTCTCGTGCGCTGGCGCCCAGGTCACGGCGGAAGAACCAGACGCACGCGAATCCGGTCAGGCCGTAGTAGAACGCGATCAGCAATCCGGTCGCGGCCGCCGAGTCGGCCAGCACGTTGCGCGAGACCAGCGTCAGCAGCACGTAGAACACCGCTGACACGCCGCCCATAGCCAGGGTCGCTGTCGTCGGGGTCAGGTAGCGCGGGCTTATCCTCGCCAGCCGGGACGACAGCGCCTTGTGTGCTGCCATGGCCACCACAGCGCGGGCGGTCGGCATGATCGTGGTCTGCGTCGAGGCGGCGGTCGAGGTCAGCACGCACAGGATCAGTAGCTTTCCGGCGGTGGTGCCGAGAACGGCCGATGCCATCGCACCGAGGACGTCGGTCGAGTTGCGGGCCAGGAACGAGGGCCCGGCAAAGACCAGGGCCGCGGTACTAACGACGGCGAACACGGCTACCAGCATCAGGGTGGAAGTAACGGCGGCGCGGCCGGGAGTGCGGGCGGAGTCTTTGGTCTCCTCATTCACTGACAGTGCGCAGTCCCAGCCCCAGTAGACGAACACGGCCAGCAGGAATGAATTCGACAGCGTGCCGAAGGACCCGGTCCACGGGTCAAGCCAGCGCAGCGACGGTGTCTGGGCTCCGGGCAGCGCATGCCCCGTGCCGGCCTTCACGAACGCGACGATGGCGAAGACGGACAGTGCTATCAGCTCGATCGCGAGCAGCGCCTGCTGGACCCGGGCAGAGATCTCAATGCCGCGGTAGCAGATCCAGGTGAGCAGGGCGATGAACACAACGCCGATGCTGGTGACCCAGGGCGTCTGGGCGGCTAGCCCGTCTGCACCGACCAGCTTGAACGCATAGCGCCCGGCTATCTGCGACAAGCTCGCCATGACGATGATGTCGGCGGCGATGATGCCCCAGCCGCCCATCCATCCGGCCCACGGCCCGAAGGCCCTGGTGGTCCAGGTGAACGTGGTGCCGCAGTCAGGATCGGCCTTGTTCAGCTCGCGGTACGCGACAGCGATGCACAGCATCGGCAGGAACGAGACGATCAGCGTCGCTGGCGCGTGCACCCCGACCACTGCCACGATCAGGCCCAGCGTCGCCGCCATGCTGTAGGCGGGCGCGGTCGAGGAGACCGCGATCACCACGCTGGACACCAGGCCAAGCGCACCCGGGCGCAGGCCTTTCCCGGACGGCACGTCCTGCTGGGAAACCCTCGCTGTCATGGCACACCACCTCAGTAGTCCGGGCCCGGCCGCCCGGAGTGATTCTGACTGTACGGCAAACTCGTATAGTCATACAGGTTTGAAATACGGAAGCCTGGCCACAACATCAACGCGGCTCACATCTGTATCAGTGGTTCGGCTCGCCGGGCCGGATCAGCTGGCCAGCGCGGGGGCTTGCGGCCAGCTAGACCAGCGGGGACTGCACCGCAACGCGGGGCCAGTCGATCGCGAGCACGACGTTGCGGTCGGCCGAAGTCCCCGCCCCGGCACCGCCCTCGGCGGTAATCAGCTCCCGCAGCTGCCAGTCGTTGGCGGACAGCTCTCGGGCCAGAGCGGCCAGGTCAGCCGGCTCGGCGCTGCCCTGATAGGAGGTGCCCGCCGCAGAGTCCAAGACCGTGCACGCGATCGCCAGCCCGGACCCGGTGGCCAGGAATTCCACGATCCTGGCCTGCTGCGGCCAGTCGATATGGGATGCCGTGGTCACTTGCCAGAAACCGGATCCGGCTCCGTCGGTGATGGCGGTCACCGAGTGCACATGGGTATGGCCATTCAGCCAGGCGACCACGCACGGGTGGCTGAGCAGGACCTCGCGCAGTTCGTCGGCAAGGACGCGCCGGTCGGCACCGGGCGGGCGGCTGTCGTTGGTGAGGGTCTCGAGGGGGTGGTGGCTGAACAGGACGACAGGCCGCGCCGCGCTGACAGTGAGCTCGGCCTCGAGCCACCGCAGCTGGGTTTCGTCGATGGAACCTTGCCAGCCGCCGTGGTTATTGACGGTGTCCAGCACGATGCATCTGATCACGCCATGGTCGAACGCGTAGTACGCGGTACCGTCGGCGACATTGCGCTCACCGTAGCCGTGCCCGGCCGGCTGACCCGAGGACCGGAAATGTTCCCGCACGTGATCAGCCCGGCTGACAGTGGCACGGCCCGGATCGGGGGTGACCGTTAGCTGCCCGCCGCGGCCAAGCTCCAGCAGCACGTCGCCTTCAGCGCGGTAGAAGCGGTCGAATAGCTGGGCCAGGTCCATGTCGTCCGGGGGAGTGACCAGCTTGACCGCGCCGACCGGGAACTGGCGCAGCCAGCCCTCGGGCGCGACTGTGCCCTGGATCATGTTGTCGTGATTGCCGTGCACGGCGAACCACGGCACGCCAAGGCCAGCGGCGCGGAACGGCTGACGGGCAGCTCGGAGGACTCCCGGCACATCAGGAAATCCGTACTGGGTCTTGGGCAAGTCGGCCGGACCCGGATCAGGGTGCCAGTAGCGCTCGTCGTCCACGTCGGCCGCGGCCACGCCTTCGTACCGCTGCAGGTCACCGGAATCCGGCACGACCATGCCGCCGTCGAGCAGGTCTATGTAGCTGCGCAGCTCGTTTAGCTGGCAGTTGTCAGTCGCATCGCCAGTGACGACCGCGAAATCGAGTGGTGCCGCCGAGACCGGACCACCGTTCAGGCCGCGCACCGCGCGCACCATCGCCTCGGCTACGTGAAAGGTGAACAGCTCCTGAGCCCGGTAGGTGCCGATCAGGCCGATGCTGTCGCGGACCGGCGAGTCAGGATCGCTGTAACGGTCCACCAGTTCGGCGCGGCCAGGCGACTGGTGGTCCATGACGTGGGTGTCCGACAGATGCGCGATCACCAGCAGCGGCGTCGCGGCCCGTTGCCAGCCGGCTGGCAAGCTCCCGCCCAGCAATTCCGGCCTGACGGTGTGCTGTTCGCCTTCGGCCGGAGTAAGAGACCGGTAGCCACCGTCACGAGCATGGCCAGGAATCAGCCGGCGTTGGGCGGTCGTGGCGGGCGGCGGACCTGGCTGCCCGGCTGGCTCGCGCGGTGCGGTCATGGATGCGTCCCGGGCAGGGCGGACAGGGCTTCCTCCAGTAGGCAGGGTGAGCAAAGCGTAGTCGGACCGGAGCCGGTCCTGAAGCCGTGATGCCGACGGCACATGCGACGTTACGCACTGATAGGCCGCGAAATGGACGGGATTGAAGCTGCCGCCCCGGTCGCGTCAGCTTGATGACATCTGGCCAGCCCCCGGAAACCATCACGACACAGCCCGTTTACCTGGGCAGATGAACGCCAAGTAGCTGGCGGCGTCAAGTCGGTAACGGCCCTTGACACATCCGCAGAAACTGCGCCAGCATGCCAACGGCCGAGCGTTTCAGACATTTGAACGACTTCATTCGCGGGTCGGTCTGGAAGTCGTCTGCACGTGCGCCGGGTGCATGGATTCTGGGCAGGCACTGGCCTGCCAATAGGTGGGGACGTTAATCAGGAGGCAGTAGTGAGAACTCCATACCGACTCGGGCTCGCCGGAGTTGCGGCGCTGTCGCTGCTGACAGCAGCGGCGTGCGGATCTAGTTCAGGTTCCTCCTCGTCGGGCAGCGGCTTCGACTGGTCCAAGGCGACCTCGGCGTCCGCGGGCGGCGGGATGACAGCGCTCGTCGCTGCGGCGAAGAAGGAAGGCACGCTCAACGTCATCGCGCTGCCGGCTGACTGGGCGAATTACGGCACCATTATTAAGGACTTCACCTCCAAGTATGGGATCAAGGTCAACTCGATCGCGCCGACAGACTCGAGTGCACAGGAAGTGACGCAGATCCAGCAGAAGAACGGCACGTCGCTGGCAGCTGACGTGCTAGACGTCGGTGGCAGCGTGGCCACTGCGAGCACGAGCCTGTTTGCGCCCTACGAGGTAGCTACCTGGTCGTCGATTCCGGCAGGCCTGAAGCAGGCGAGCGGGGAGTACGTCGGGGACTACGGCGGCTATATGTCAGTGGGCTATGACTCGGCGAAGTTCGGAACGATCACGTCGCTGAGCCAGCTTCTGGGCGCTAAGTTCAAGAACGCTGTGGCCCTCAACGGTGACCCGACGCAGGCCAACGCGGCGCTGAACGGCGTCATGATGGCAAGTCTCGCCCAGGGCGGCAGCGCCGGCAGCATTACTGACGGCGTGAACTTCTTCCACCAGCTCAAGGCCGCGGGCAACTTCAATGCGACGCAGGCCACCGCGGCAACCATCAAGGCCGGGACGACTCCGGTGGTATTCAACTGGGACTACCTCAACACCGCGGCCGTTGTCGGCCAGCCAGCCGGCACCTGGAAGGTCTTCATCCCGGCCAATGCCACCCTGGGCGGCTTCTACTACCAGGCGATCAACAAGGGCGCCCCGCATCCGGCCGCCGCACGCCTCTGGGAGGAGTTCCTCTTCTCGCAGGCGTCGGTAGGCGGCCAGAACCTCTGGCTGGCCGGCGGCGCCCGGCCGTCTGAGCAGGTCGCAATGACCAGCAATGGCTCGATCAACCAGACGGCCGCTGCGGCTTTGCCGCCGGTGACCGGCACGCCGACGTTCCTGACTGAGGCGCAGGCCACGGCCGCCGCGACCTATCTCGCGGCGAACTGGGCCAAGGCCATCAGCTAGGCATCGCTGGTGACCATCGCTACTGCGACGAAGACCGGCGCCCGGCCCGTACGGGCCGGGCGCCGGCCCCGCTCGCCTGGATCGGGACCATGCCGTTCCTGGCCTACGCCGGGGTATTCCTGCTGCTCCCGACCGGGATCGTGGTCTGGAACGCTTTTAAGGGCAACGCCGGGGGCTGGACGCTGTCCAATATCACGGCGCTCAATACCGCTCCGGTGAGGAGCGCATTCGCCGGCTCCCTGAAGCTCAGCCTTATCTCCGCGGTGATCGGAGCTGTCCTGGGCGCGGTCCTCGCCTACGCGATCGCCTCGGGTGAGCCGAACGGGGTGATCCGCCGGCTCTACCTGGCCGGGTCGGGTGTGCTCGCGCAGTTCGGCGGTGTCACGCTCGCTTTTGCCTTCCTCGCCACAATCGGCCCGGCAGGATATCTGCTGCATGCCAGCTGGTACAGCAGCTTTCCGTGGGGCATCGGGCTGATCTACTGCTACTTCCAGATCCCGCTCATGGTGCTGGTCTTCCTGCCCGCGATCGACGGGCTGAAAGTTCAGTGGCGGGAAGCGGCGGAGAACTTGGGCGGATCCACCTGGCATTACTGGCGCTATATCGGCGGACCGCTGCTGATGCCTGCCTTCACCGGCGCCGCGCTCCTGCTCTTCGCCAACGCACTGTCAGCATTTGCAACCATCGAAGCGTGGGAAGACCAGATCTCCTATGTCGTGCCGCAATCGATCAGTGGCTCGCTCATTAGCGAGGTCGGCCTGGCCAATGTCCACGAGGGCGACGCACTCGCCCTGGGAATGATCGTGATGGTGATCATCGTCATGAGCGGGTACTTTCTGCTCCAACGCCGGGCGGCACGATGGCAGCGCTAAACCAGCCGATGGCTGACCTGGCCGCTGATCTGAGTGGACCGGCTGTAGCCAAGCGCCCGGGCGGCCTGCGGGCGAGTCAGCGCAGGCGGCTGAACCTGTTCAGGTACCTGGCCTTCACCATCTTCGGCTTGTTCTTCCTGGTGCCGCTGCTGTCCATGGTCCGGTTCTCGTTCGAAGGCACTACGCACGGCAGCTGGTCGGTGGCTGCCTGGACGCAGATCGCGTCTTATCCCGGGCCGCCGCCGCTGCTGTCCGGCATCGAGATCACGCTGGAACTGGCCGTCATGACGAGCGCGGTGATGCTGTTGCTCGTCGTGCCGACCATGATCTGGGTCCGGTTGCGCGCTCGGTGGTTCAGCCGGGTGATGGAATTCCTGTGCCTGCTCCCGCTGACTATTCCCGCGATCGTGCTGGTGGTGGGCCTTGCGCCGATCTACAACCGGATCGAGCGGGTCAATGTCTCCTCGCTGGCACTATTCCTGGCCTACGTCATCCTGGCGTTGCCGTATTCCTACCGCGCCCTCGCAGCGGGACTGAACGCAGTCGATGCGACAACTCTGTCCGAGGCTGCGCGCAGTCTCGGGGCGCGATGGAGCACCGTTATGTTCCGGGTGATCGTCCCGAACATGTGGGAGGGGATACTAAACGCCCTTTTGCTGACGGTGGCGCTGGTGCTCGGCGAGTTCACCGTCGCCTACCTGCTGGGTTACAACACGCTGCAGCCTGATCTGTTCGATATCAGCCGGAACTCCGAGAACGCCAGCGTGCTGTTCTCGGCTTCAACGGCCACGCTTCTGTTCGCGTTCATCCTGCTGTTGATCCTGTCTTACGCCGGGCGCCGTCTGCGCCGCGGCCGGCCATGAGGTGGAATACGTGAGCTCGCCAACGACCAGTACCAAATCCGACCCGACCAGGACCGCGGTCGAGGTGCGGATGCAGGGGCTCAGCCGGCACTACGGCTCGGTCGCGGCCCTGGACAACCTCGACCTGACCGTGCAGCCAGGTGAGCTCATCGCGCTGCTCGGTCCCTCGGGCTGCGGCAAGACCACGACGCTTCGCTTGCTGGCCGGGCTGGAGGACGCCGACACCGGCACCATCTTCGTGGGCGGCAAGGACATCACCCGGCTATCCGCGAGCAAGCGGGACATGGGCATGGTGTTCCAGGCTTATTCGCTGTTCCCGCATATGACGGTGAAGCAGAACGTCGGCTTCGGACTCCGGTTGCGCGGGGTTGGTACGGCTGAACGGGACCGTCGAGCACTCGAAATGCTCGAACTTGTCGAGCTGACCTCGCAGGCCGACCGCTACCCGAGTCAGATCTCCGGCGGCCAGCAGCAGCGCGTGGCGCTGGCCAGGGCACTCGCCATCGAGCCGCAGGTGCTGCTGCTGGACGAGCCGCTGTCTGCCCTTGACGCCAAGGTCAGGGCTCAACTGCGCGACCAGATCCGCCGCATCCAGCTGGAGATCGGCATTACGACCCTGTTCGTGACCCACGATCAGGAGGAAGCACTGGCGATCGCCGACCGGGTAGGCGTGATGCGGGCAGGTCGCATTGAGCAACTCGCGCCGCCAACTGACGTGTACTCGCGCCCGGCCACAGCATTCGTCGCGGAGTTCGTTGGCCTCAGCAACCGGCTCGCCGGAACCGTAACCGGATCCACGGTGACAGTTCGCGGTCGTGACCTGCCGTTGGTGGACTCGTCCACGCGCTGGCCCGGCCACGGCGATCGTGCGGCCGGAGGCCGTCACGCTGGCGTCGGACAGTTCTGGCGACGCTGGCCCGCTGACCGGAACTGTCATCGCTTCGACGTTCCTCGGCGCCACCAGCCGGGTGACCGTCGACCTGGGCGACATCACGATCATGGCTCAGCTGTCCACGTCGGAGGCGACCAAGTTGCCGGCCGGAAGCCGAGTGACGCTGACGATCCGGCCGGACCCGGTGCTCGTGTCGGCGGCCGAGGCACCAGCGAACGGCGAATAGCCCCCCGCCGGCGAGGGCTTAGCGACGCGCGCTCCAGGATTGGAGCGCCGCGACGTCGGAGTCGCTTCCGGTTAGCCGCACGTCTGCGGCGCCGGTCCGGCCCATCACCCACATGGTCAGCTCGGCCGGGCCGCCGGTCACGGTGACGACGGGAGTGCGCGCCTTGGCTGTCATGCGGACGCGGCCGTCGCCCGAGCCGGCGTCGGCCCGCACTAGCTCGACGCCCACCGGCGCCTTGCGGAGCATCAGCCTGGCCATGCCGAGCCGGCTCCACAATTGCTCGGTCAGGGCGGGGTTAAGGTCGCGAGGCTTCCAGTCGGGCTGGCCCCGGCGGACGTCTTCGTGGTGCACGAAGTACTCGACCAGGTTGAGACGCTCGTCCGCGCCCGGCAGGCCGAATACCGACAGCCGGGGCGGCCCGTTCCTGACGGCTTCGAGCAGCCGCGGGTACGGAGTTCGCAGAATCAGGCTGGACTGTATCCGGCGTGTGTAGCCGGCCAGCGGCCCGCCCATGACACCGGCCCCGGCGTCCGGCCGGCGCTCGCGGAGAACCAGGTGCGCAGCCAGGTCGGCGGTCCGCCATCCGGTGCACAAGGTCGGTTGGTCCGGGCCGAGCTCGGCGAGCAGGTCGCAGAGGGCGGCGCGCTCGTCCTGGGCGTGCGTCATGTGCTGATCGTAGGTGATAACGGCAGGCCGGGACCGGCACCGCCCGGTGCCCGGGTCGGACCGGAAAGCGCAGGGGGCTAGCCTTCTGGTTGAGGTTAACCCAGTGGAGGCAGTCGGTGACCAGCAGCGGTGATATCGCGACTCGCGCCGTGTCCCGCATCGGGCGCGGGCCCGGCGGCCGCTCGCCGCGGCGAGAGCTGGCGCTGACGCTGTTGCTGGGAGCTTTCGGCGCCGGGCTGATCTTCCTGGCGACCAGGCAGTCGTGGGCTCAGGTCCGGACCACCCCGCCGCGCCCGCTGCCTGCCAGCCTGGTCAGTGTCACCGGGGCCGCGCTTGTCCCGTATGCCGACGCCCTGGTGCTGGCCGGACTGGCCACGCTCGCCGCCGTGCTGGCCAGCCGGGGACTACTGCGCCGGATCACCGGCCTGCTGCTGGTGGTCATCGGGGCCGGCCTGGCAGCCTCGGCTCTGACTTTGTCTCGCGCCGGGGCGATCGCCGCGTCCAATAACAACGCGGGACCGGCGACGGCCGCAGCGGGCTCAGCTACCGACGGCACCGGCTCGGCCTCCACCGTCCCGAACGTGGCCGGCGCGGCGCCGCACGTGACCTTCATCGCGACGGGGTGGCAGACGATGGTCATCGCCGGCGCCGTCGTCATGATCCTGGCCGGGCTCGTGGTCGCGGTGCGGGCCAGCCGGATGGCAGTGATGTCGAGCCGGTATGACTCCCCGGCCGGCCCGGCGAGGCAGCCGGCAGGCCAGCAGAAGGTCACCGTAGGGGCCGACTCGGCGTCACTGTGGGAAGCACTTAGCCGGGGTGACGACCCCACCTCGGGCTCGCGTCCGGCCGGAGCCTGAGCGCCGGCGCAGGCACGGCCAGTCAGGCCGCCATCGGTAGCCGCGAGAAAAACCGGCTTATACGGGAAAACCGGACGCCAGCCCCGTCCGGGCATTTCATGGTTCTTGTCGGGCAACCAGCATCGATCAGTTAAAGTTCGGGCAGGCCCTTCCGGGACCATGATCGACCTCGTGAGGTGGCTGGCAGCATGGCAACGCAGCAGCATACGGTGACCGGCGCCGGCGACCGCCCGCGGCGCTCGGAAATCCCGCGCCAGCTGCGGCCGCACCTGCTGATCAGCGTGGTTAACCGGCTGGTGCTGGCCCAGGCAGGCGCCTGCGCGGCCATCGGCATCGCCTTCAGCCGGCGCAACATGCCGTGGCTGGTGCTGATGATCCTGATCGCGATCGCCCTGCTCGGCCTGTCCGCAATCGTCAGGTCCGGCAGCCACACGACCTGGCTGGCAGCGATCTGCGTCGAGTCCGCGCTGACGGCTGTCGGGCTGTTCCGGTTCGGCTACATCAGCTACATGGGCGGCACGCTGCTCGCCATCGTCACCCTCGGCACCCTGCTGCATCCCGCCGTGGCCAGGGCGTTTGCCAGTGCGCCCGGGTGGCAGGTCGCGCCCGGCGATCACCCGGCGCTCGCCGACGCCAGCGGCGACGCTCGTTAAGGTCGCAAGCCGGGCTGGCTGCCGTCAGCCCGCAGCACAGGGGGCGGCCGGATCGCCGATCCTGCCCTCGCTACGCTTTTGCCTCAAGTGCATCCCATCCCGAGGGGGCGGCTGAACCGCGTGAGCGTGCTTGACGACATCCTCGATGGAGTGCGGGCCGACTTGGCCGTCCGCCAGCAGGAGACGCCGCTGGACCGGCTCAAGGAGTCAGCGGCCAGGGCGCCGTCCCCGCGCGACGTCATGGCGGCTTTTGCCGGCACCGAGGTTGCGGTCATCGCGGAGGTGAAGCGGGCCAGCCCGTCCAAGGGCGCGCTGGCGGCCATCGCTGACCCGGCCGCGCTGGCGGCAGACTACGAGGCAGGCGGCGCGCGGATCATCAGCGTGCTGACCGAGAAGCGCAGGTTCGGCGGCAGCCTGGCTGATCTGGCCGCGGTCCGGGACGCGGTGCAGGTGCCGGTGCTGCGCAAGGACTTCATCGTCAGCTCGTACCAGCTGTGGGAGGCCCGGGCGCTTCGGCGCCGACCTGGTGCTGCTCATCGTCGCCGCACTGGAGCAGAACGCGCTGATCTCGCTGGTCGAGCGGGCGGCGTCGATCGGCCTGGTGCCGCTCGTCGAGGTGCACACCGCCGCCGAGCTGGACCGGGCGCTGGAGGCAGGCGCGACGGTGCTCGGCATCAATGCCAGGAACCTGGCAACTCTGGAGGTCGACCGCGGGGTCTTCGCCGAACTGGCGCCCGAGGTGCCCGACGGCATTATCAAGATCGCCGAGTCGGGGCGTGCGCGGTCCGCACGATCTGCTCGCCTACGCCGCGGCCGGGGCCGACGCGGTGCTGGTCGGCGAGAGCCTGGTGACCGGCAAGGACCCGCGCTCCGCAGTCGCTGATCTGGTGACGGCAGGCTCGCACCCGGCGCTGCGGTCGGCCGCAGCAGGCAGGACCGGCGACGATCCGCGGCCTCGACCCGCGACGAGCCGCCGGACGAGGCGACCGGCCATGACCGGCGCCAGTGCCGACGGCCGGGGTTGTCCCCGACGCGCAGCGGTCACTTCGGCCCGTTCGGCGGCCGGCTCGCGCCCGAGGCGCTGATGGCGGCGCTGGACGAGCTGACGCATCGCCTACGACGCAGGCCAGGTCCGACCCGGCGTTCCAGGCCGAGCTCGACCGCGCTGCTGACCGGCTACGCGGGCCGGCCGACGCTGCTGACCGAGGGCCGCAGGTTCGCCGGCGCAGGCCGGCGGCTGCCGGGTCTTCCTCAAGCGCGAGGACCTGGCCACACCGGCTCGCACAAGATCAACAACGTGCTCGGCCAGGCGCTGCTGACCAAGCGGATGGGCAAGACGCGGGTCATCGCCGAGACCGGCGCCGGCCAGCACGGCGTGGCGACCGCGACCGCGGCCGCGCTGCTCGGCCTGGACTGCGTGGTCTACATGGGCGAGGAGGACACCCGGCGGCAGGCGCTGAACGTCGCCCGGATGCGGATGCTCGGCGCCGAGGTGGTCCCGGTGGCGACCGGCAGCCGCGACGCTCAAGGACGCGATCAACGAGGCGATCCGCGACTGGGTGTCCACCGTCGAGAACACGCACTACTGCATCGGCTCGGTCGGCGGGCCGCACCCGTTCCCGATGATGGTGCGCGACTTCCAGCGGGTGATCGGCGTCGAGGCGCGCGCAGCAGATCCTGGCGCAGCCGGCCGGCTGCCGGACGCGGTGCGTGGCGTGCGTCGGCGGCGGCTCGAACGCGATCGGCGCGTTCCATGCCTTCATCGACGACCGGGAGGTCGCGCTGATCGGCTGCGAGGCCGGCGGCGACGGCATCGCGACCGGCCGGCACGCCGCCACGCTCACCGGCGGGTCGGCCGGCGTGCTGCACGGCATGCGGACCTACCTGCTGCAGGACGGCGACGGCCAGACGCTGGCGACGCACTCGATCTCGGCCGGCCTGGACTACCCGGGCGTCGGCCCGGAGCACGCCTGGCTGCAGGACACCGGCCGGGCCAGCTACCAGCGCGATCACCGACGCCGAGGCGATGGAGCGCGTTCTCGGTGCTGTGCCGGACCGAGGGCATCATCCCGGCGATCGAGTCGGCGCACGCGCTGGCCGGGCGCGCTGCAGGTCGGCCCGCGAGCTCGGGCCCGGACGCCCTGTGCTGGTCAATCTGTCCGGCCGGGGCGACAAGGACGTCGACATCGCCGGCCGCTGGTTCGGTCACCTCGGTGACAGCCGTGACCGGCGGCGGCCAGTGACGGCAGCCCGACGGCAGCACGTGAGCGCCCGGTGACGGGGCCGTGACCGCGGTCGACGACGGCCTTCGCGCGGCCAGCGCGAGGACCGGGCCGCGCTGGTCGGCTACCTGCCGGCTGGCTTCCCGTCCGTCGAGGGCGCCATCGCGGCGCTGCGGCGATGGCCGAGGCCGGGGCCGACGTGATCGAGATCGGCCTGCCCTACTCCGACCCGCTGATGGACGGCCCGGTGATCCAGGAGGCGGTGCACCGGGCGCTGACCGGCGGCGTCCGCGTCGCCGACGTGCTGGCGCACCGTCGCGGCGGTCGCCGCAACCGGCGTGCCACCCTGGTGATGACGTACTGGAACCCGATCGACCAGTACGGGGTCGACGGCTTCGCCCGCGACCTCGCCGCGGCTGGCGGCTGCTGGCCTGATCACGCCCGACCTCACGCCGGAAGAGGCCGGGCCGTGGCTGGCCGCGGCCGCCGAGTACGACCTGGACCCGGTCTTCCTGGTCGCGCCGAGCTCGCCTCCGAGCAGCGGATCGGCCTGGTCAGCTCGGTCTGCCGGGGCTTCGTCTACGCGGCCTCGCTGATGGGCATGACCGGCGCCAGGGCGACGGTCGGCAATCAGGCCGAGGGCCTGGTCGGCCGGGTCCGGGAGCACACCGAGGCTGCCGGTTGCGGTGGGCCTGGGCGTCAGGGACGGCAAGCAGGCCGCCGAGGTGGCGGGCTTCGCCGACGGGGTCATCGTCGGCTCGGCGTTCGTGCAGCGGCTGCTGGCCGCGCCCGATCCGCGACGCGGGATAGCGGACGTTCGCGAACTGGCGGCCGAGCTGGCGGCCGGGGTGCGCGGCCGCCCGGCCTGAACCACTCGTAGTTCATGATCGCGTAATGATTTCCGTCTGCCGGACGGACAACTCTTCGTGATCATGGACGCTGCGGTGCCGGTGAATCGGATTCGCGACGGGTTGTGGCAGTATGGGTCTCATGCCCCGACTTGTACCGCCAGTTGTCCCCGCCGGCCGGCTTCGCGATCAGCCTCAGCCGGTGCTGTCAGGACCGGGCGGGCTGATCCTGCGGCCCTGGCAGGACACCGATGCCGGTGTCCTGGTCGAGGCGTACGGTGACCCGGCCATCCAGCGCTGGCATCGCCGTCGCCTGGATAGCCCGGCGGAGGCGCTTTCGCTGATCCAGACGTGGCGCACGTCCTGGCACGACGAGACGGGCGGGTGCTGGGCAGTGTGCGCGAGCCCGGCCGGGCCGGTCACGGGCAGGCTCTCGCTGCGAGTCAGGCTCGAGCACGGGCAGGGCGAAGTCGGCTACTGAGTGCTGCCATCCGGCCGGGGCCATGGCACGGCGCCACGGGCCGTGACCGCCCTTACCCGCTGGCTGCTCGAACGACGGCCTGCACCGGGTCGAGCTCGGGCACTCGGTCCATCAATACCGCCTCATGCCGGGTGGCCGAAAAGTCCGGTTATCGGCTCGAGGGAGTGCTCAGCGGCGCGTCTCTTGCACGAGGACAGCTGGCATGACATGCACCTGCACGCGACCACCCGCGAATGATCGGGGCCGGAATGATCCGCGGCCTGCCGGGCATGATGCGGGCCAGCGCGGGGGCCTGATCCTCGGCTGGCCCTTGGTTATACTGCTGCGTAACGTGCTCGCAATGTTGGCGCGGCCGACTCGCCGGCGCACGTGCAGCAGGGCCAGTGTTGTCCCGCGTGACAGGGCCAGTGTCGTCCCGATCCCACTACCGCTCGCAGCGAGCGATGGCGGCGGACGAGACGACAGGAGCGCCTGGATGGCATCTGCCGCCCCGCAGGCAGGGTCCGGCCTGTACGACAGCAGGAACGAGCACGATGCGTGCGGCGTCGGCTTCGTGGCTGACCTGACCGGCGAGCGCCGGCACGAGACGGTGGCCAGCGCCCTGACCGTGCTCCGCAACCTTGACCACCGCGGCGCCAAGGGCGCCGATCCGGAGTCCGGGGACGGCGCGGCATCCTGACCCAGATGCCGGACGAGCTGCTGCGTCCCGCTGTGAATTTGATCTTCCGCCGGCCGGGAGTTACGCGGCCGGGCTCGCCTTCCTGCCGGCCGGGACGGACCTCGCCGCGCGTGCAGGCAGGCCGTCCAGAGGATCGCGGCCTCGGAAGGACTGGCGGTCGGCGGCTGGCGCGACGTTCCGCACGACCTCGACTTTTGCGGGAACGAGGCCGAGCTGGCAGTCTGCCGCAGCTTGTCCAGCTCGTCGTGTCGGGGCTGGACGGCGAGTCCGGGCTGGACCTGGACCGGAAGGCATACTGCCTGCGCAAGCGCGCCGAGCACGAGACTCGGCCTGTACCTGGCCAGCCTGTCCAGCGCGACCATCGTGTACAAGGGCATGCTCACGCGCGCTGCAGCTGGAGCCGTTCTTCCCTGACCTGTCCGATCCGCTGTACGCTTCGGCGATCGCGCTGGTGCACGCGCGGTTCTCCACGAACACGTTCCCGTCCTGGCCGCTGGCGCATCCTTACCGGCTGATCGCGCACAACGGCGAGATCAACACCATCCGCGGCAACCGCAACTGGATGCGGGCCCGCGAGGCGCAGCTGTCGGCCGACGTGTTCGGCACCGACTCCGCCGGGCGCGGAATCGAGCGGCTGCTGCCGATCATGGACGACACGGTCAGCGACTCGGCCAGCTTCGATGCCTGCCTGGAGCTGCTGCACCTGGGCGGCAGGTCGCTGCCGCACGCGGTGCTGATGATGATCCCGGAGCCGTGGGAGAACAACGCCGCACATGGATCCCGCCCGGCGCGAGTTCTACCGGTTCCACGCCTCGCTGATGGAGCCCTGGGACGGCCCGGCGCTGATCGCGTTCACCGATGGCACGGTCATCGGCGCCGTGCTCGACCGCAACGGGCTGCGGCCGGGCCGGTACTGGGTGACCGACGACGGGCTGGTCGTGCTGGCCAGCGAGGTAGGCGTGCTCGACATCGACCCGGCCAAGGTGGTGCGCAAGGGCAGGCTGCAGCCGGGCCGGATCTTCCTGGCCGACACCGGCGGCCGGCCGGATCATCGAGGACGAGGAGGTCAAAGCCGCGCTGGCCGCCGAGCATCCGTACGCCGACTGGCTGCACGCGGGCATGATCCACCTCCGCGACCTGCCGGACCGCAGCCGCGAGCTGCCCGACAGCCGGGTCCTGCTCGTCCAGCAGCAGATGTTCGGCTACACCGAGGAGGAGCTGCGGGTCCTGCTCGCGCCGATGGCCCGCACCGGTGCCGAGCCGCTCGGCTCGATGGGCACTGACACGCCGCTGGCCGTGCTGTCCGACCGGCCGCGGCTGCTGTACGACTACTTCAGTCAGCTGTTCGCCCAGGTCACCAACCCGCCGCTGGATGCGATCCGGGAAGAACTGGTCACCGCGCTCGGCACGGCAACGGGGCCCGAGCACAACCTGCTCGAGCCCGGCCCGGCCTCCTGCCGCCAGGTCGTGCTGCCCTACCCGGTGATCAGCGACAGCGACCTGGCCAAGATCGTGCACATCAACGACGACGGCGACCTGCCCGGATTCGCCGCGCATGTGGTCGACGGCCGGTACCAGGTGGCCGGGGGCGGCGACGCGCTGGCGGCCCGGCTGGACGAGATCAGGGCCGAGGTGTCGGCGGCGATCGCGGCGGGCGCCCGGATCATCGTGCTGTCAGACCGCGGCGCCGAGGCCGGCGGCTGCCGGCGTCCGAGCGGACCGTCGCCGGAGCTGCGGCCGAGGACCCGGCGACGCGACGCCGAGCTCGCGCCGATCCCGTCGCTGCTGCTGACCGGCGCGGTGCACCATCACCTGATCGCGGAGCAGACCAGGACGATGGCGGGGCTCGTCGTGGAGTCGGGCGACGCCCGCGAGTGCCACCACATCGCGCTGCTGCTCGGCTACGGCGCCGCGGCGGTCTGCCCGTACCTGGCCATCGAGACCGTGCAGGAGATGGTCCGGCGCGGCACGCTGCGCGAGGTCACCGAGCGCAGGCGGCCGAGGCAACCTGATCAAGGCGCTCGGCAAGGGCGTGCTGAAGATCATGTCGAAGATGGGCGTCTCGACGGTCGCGTCCTACACCGGCGCGCAGCTGTTCGAGGCGGTCGGCCTCGGTCGCGGAGGTGATCGAGTCGTGCTTCGCCGGCACGTCCTCGCCGCTCGGCGGGATCGGTTTCGCTGAGATCGCCGCGGAGATCGGCCGGCGGCACGCCGTCGCCTATCCGGCGCGGCGGCGGGCGGCAGCCGCACCGCCGGCTGGAAACCGGGGGCGAGTACCAGTGGCGGCGCGATGGCGAGCCGCACCTGTTCAGCCCGGAGGCCGTGTTCAAGCTTCAGCACGCGACCCGCAGCGGCCAGGACAAGCGTGTTCCGCGAGTACACCAGGCTGGTCGACGACCAGTCGGCAGCGGCTGATGACGCTGCGCGGGCTGCTGCGGATCCGCGGCCTGGAAGACGACGGCCGGATCTGCTCGCGGACGCCTATCCCGATCGACGAGGTCGAGCCCGTCGCGAGCATCGTCACCAGGTTCGCGACCGGCGCCATGTCGTACGGGTCGATCTCGGCCGAGGCACACGAGACGATCGCCATCGCGATGAACCGGCTCGGCGGGCGGTCAAATACCGGCGAGGGCGGCGAGGACGCACGGCCGGTTCGTCCCGGACGAGAACGGTGACCTGCGCCGCTCGTCGGTGAAGCAGGTCGCCAGCGGCCGGTTCGGCGTGACCAGCGAGTACCTGGTCAACGCCGACGACCTGCAGATCAAGATGGCTCAGGGTGCCAAGCCGGGGGAGGGCGGCCAGCTGCCAGGGCACAAGGTGTACCCGTGGATCGCCGCGACCCGGCATTCCACTCCCGGCGTCGGCCTGATCTCGCCGCCGCCGCACCACGACATCTACTCCATCGAGGACCTGGCTCAGCTCATCCACGACCTGAAGAACGCCAATCCGCTCGCCAGGGTGCACGTCAAGCTGGTGGCCGAGATGGGCGTCGGCACGGTGGCGGCCGGGGTATCCAAGGCCCACGCCGACGTGGTGCTGATCTCCGGGCACGATGGCGGCACCGGCGCCATCGCCGCTAACCAGCATCAAGCACGCGGGCTCACCCTGGGAGCTCGGCCTGGCCGAGACCCAGCAGACGCTGCTGCGCAACGGGCTGCGGGACCGGATCGTCGTGCAGGTCGACGGCCAGCTCAAGACCGGCCGGGACGTGATTATCGCCGCGCTGCTCGGAGCCGAGGAATACGGTTTCGCCACGGCCCCGCTGGTCGTGGCCGGCTGCGTGCTGATGCGGGTCTGCCATCTGGACACCTGCCCGGTCGGGGTCGCTACGCAGAATCCGGAGCTGCGGCGCAACTTCTCCGGCAGGCCGGAGTTCGTCGTGAACTTCTTCGAATTCCTCGCCGAGGAGGTGCGTGAGTACCTGGCCAGGCTCGGGTTCCGCACGCTGGCCGAGGCGGTCGGGCGGGCCGAGCTGCTGGACGCGACGTCGGCCGTGAGTCACTGGAAGGCGGCCGGGCTCGATCTCCGGCCGGTGCTGCACGTCCCTGATCTGCCGCCGGATGCGGCCAGGCACTGCGTTTCCAGCCAGGATCACGGCCTGGAAAAGGCGCTGGACAACACGCTGATCCTGCTGGCCGAGGGCGCGCTGGCCGATGGTGCTCCGGTCCGGCTCGAGCTGCCGGTGCGGAACGTGAACCGTACCGTCGGCACGATGCTGGGCAGCGAGCTCACCAGGCGCTGGGGCGGTGCCGGGCTGCCAGACGACACCATCGAGGTGGCGCTGACGGGCTCGGCGGGACAATCGCTCGGCGCGTTCCTGCCGCGCGGGGATCACGCTGCGGCTGCGCGGCGATGCCAATGACTACGTGGGCAAGGGCCTATCCGGCGGGCGGATCATCGCCGCGCCGGACCCGGCCGCAAGCTTCGTGGCCGAGCGGAACGTGCTGGCCGGCAACGTGATCGGGTACGGCGCGACGAGCGGCGAGATGCTACTGCGCGGCGTCGTCGGGCGAGCGGTTCTGCGTGCGGAACTCCGGCGCGACCGCCGTGGCCGAGGGGACCGGCGACCATGGCTGCGAGTACATGACCGGCGGCCGGGTGGTGGTACTCGGCCCGGTAGGCCGGAACTTCGCGGCCGGCATGTCGGGCGGGATCGCCTACCTGCTCGACCCGGATCCGCTGCGGGTCAACACCGAGATGGCCGATCTGGAGCCGCTGACGGCCGAGGACGACGACTTCCTGCGCGAGCTCATCGGGCGGCATCAGGCGGAGACAGGCTCCGCCGTGGCAGCAGGGCTGCTGGCCGACTGGGATGCCGCGCTGCCGAGGTTCGCCAGAGTGATGCCGCGCGACTACAAGCGGGTGCTGGCGGCCGCACGCCGGGCCGAGCGCGATGGCCTGGACGTCAGCGAGGCCGTAATGGCCGCGGCGAGCGGCTGAGGAGCCGGACATGGCTGACCCGAGGGGCTTCATGAGCACGCCGCGCCAGACACCTGCGCGCCGCCCGGTCGACATCCGCATTACCGACTGGCGTGAGGTATACACCGAGTTCGGCACCGGCCAGCTCGAGCGGCAGGCTGGCCGCTGCATGGACTGCGGCATCCCGTTCTGCCATTCTGGCTGCCCGCTGGGCAACCTGATCCCGGAATGGAACGACCTGGTCCACACCGGGGACTGGCGGGCGGCGGCGGAGCGGCTGCACGCCACGAACAATTTCCCCGAGTTCACCGGCCGGCTGTGCCCGGCGCCGTGCGAGTCGGCCTGCGTGCTCGGCATCGGCGCCGACCCGGTGACGATCAAGCAGGTCGAGGTGGAGATCATCGACCGGGCCTGGGCGGAAGGGTGGGTGCCGCCGCGCCGGCCCGCGCCGGCGGCGCTGGCGGCAGGCCGCAAGGTCGCGGTGATCGGCTCGGGCCCGGCCGGCCTGGCCGCGGCCCAGCAGCTGACCAGGGCCGGGCACGCGGTGACCGTGTTCGAGCGTGCGGACGCGCCGGGCGGCCTGCTGCGCTACGGGATCCCCGAGTTCAAGATGGAGAAGCGGCACCTCGACCGGCGGCTGATCCAGATGCTGGCCGAGGGCACCGAGTTCCGGTGCGGCGTCGAGGCCGGCCGGGACATGACCGCCGGGCAGCTGCGAGCGGACTACGCAGCGATCGTGCTGGCCTGCGGCGCCACGGTGCCGCGCGGACTGCCGGTGCCCGGCGCTGACCTGGCCGGTATCTACCAGGCCATGGAATACCTGCCGCTCGCGAACAGGGCGGTGGCGGCGGCCGAGGGAGCGGGCGGCGGCCGGGCCGGGGACGGCCGCCGGCGCGCCGGGCGCGGTGCCGGGCCGCGCCCAGGCTGCGCCGGGCGCCAGGACGCGCCAGGTGCCGGAGACCGCGATCTCGGCGAGGGGCCGGCTGTGGTGATCATCGGCGGCGGCGATACCGGAGCCGACTGCCTCGGAACCACTCTGCGGCAGGGCGCGGCGTCGGTCACGCAGCTGGAGATCCTGCCGCGGCCGCCTGGCCGGCCGGCCCGCCAGCCAGCCCTGGCCGGTGCACCCGGCGATCTTCCGGGTCTCCAGCGCCCACGAGGAAGGCGGCGAGCGCGTCTACGCGGTGTCCACCCAGCGGTTCCTTGCCGACAAGGCCGGCCGGGTCAGGGCCCTGGTCCTGGTCGACGTCGAGTTGCGGGACGGCGGGTTCCAGCCAGTACCCGGCACGGAGCGCGAGCTGCGCTGTGACCTGGTGCTGCTGGCGATGGGCTTCACCGGAGCGGAGCCCGGCCCGCTGGCGGCCGACCTTGGCGTCGACTTCGACCAGCGCGGCAACATCGCCAGGGACGGCAGCTTCGCCACCTCGGTACCGGGCGTCTTCGTCGCCGGGGACGCGGGCCGGGGGCAGTCGCTGATCGTGTGGGCGATCGCCGAGGGCAGGTCGGCGGCGGCCGCGGTGGATGAGTACCTGTGCGGCGATACGTCGCTGCCGGCCGCGATTACCCCAGCCGCGGTGCCGATGCGGTAGGCAGCGCAGCAGCCTCCGGTCCAGATCGTCCGGACCGGTCAAACTGACGCAACCAGTCGGTGCGGACGGGTAACGTCCAACGCATGCCGGTGGCTTATCTTCCGAGCCCGGCCAGCGCCGTCTGGCACCTGGGCGCGATCCCGGTCCGGGCCTATGCGCTGTGCATGGTGCTCGGGGTCGTCGCCGGGCTCTGGCTGACCGACCGGCGGTACCGGAGGTCGGAAGGCCGCCGGGGCGTGATCCTGGATGTCGCCACTGTCGCCGTGCCGGTGGGGCTGCTCGGTGCCCGTGCCTACAGCGTGCTCAGCAACCTGCACGTGTATTTCAGCCCCGGTCGGGACTGGACCGACGTGTTCCGGGTCTGGGACGGCGGGATGGGCGTGGCCGGGGCGGTCGCGGCGGGCGCTGTCGCTGCCTGGTTGTACTGCCGCCGGGCGGGCATTGAGATCGGGCCGGTGGCGCTGGCTGCCGCCCCGGCCCTGGCGGTGGCCCAGGCGATCTCGGTCTGGGGCAACTGGTTCAGCCAGGAACTGTACGGCCGTCCGTCCGGGCTACCCTGGGCCGTGGCGGTCGCCCCGCAGCACCGGGTCCTCGGGTTCCAGGCCGCGGCGACCTTCCAGCCGCTGTTTCTCTACGAGTCGCTGCTTGATCTGCTGATCGCAGTCGCGATGAGCTACGCCATCCGGCGCTACGCGCTGTCCGGTGACCGGGCATTCGCGCTCTACGGGGCCCTGTGGGCAGTAGCCGGCGGGATTATCGAAGCGCTGCGGATCGATTACTCGCCACGCCTGCTCGGCTTGCGCACGAACCTGCTCGGGATGGCGGCGGTGCTGGTGATCGCGTGCGGGTACCTGATCGTGCTGCACCGGCGGCAGCTGCGCCGCCCGTCGGCCGAGACCACCGCGCTCGTCCCGTTCGGGCGGCGGTCCAGCCGGGCCCGGTCGGGCCGCGAAGTGGCCGAGGACCTCGGCCACGCCCTGGATGCCGAGCCGGGCGAGGCTGCGCCGGGCACCGTGCCGGGTCCGCAACTGCAAGCCTGATCTGCCGGTTATCTGCGCGGCGGAGCAACGCGATGATGGCGGAGCGGCAACGGTCCGGTAACCATTCGCGGTGAAATCTTCCCAATTTCCGGCGCCCCGCTCTACGTTGCGTTCAGGGGATCTCCGGGCGCCAGCGTGCCCGGTCAGCGGAGAGGGGCGCTCACCGGCATGGTTCGGCCGACGTTCCTGATCCGCCGGACAGGATCGGCCTGGCTCCTGGTCAGCTGCCTGATGGCCACCGTGCTGGTCACCTCGGCGCTGGTATCAGCCCTGGTCAGCTTCTACGTCACTGCGCTGCCGGCCACCGTCAGAACCGAGCTGGCCAGGTCCGGCCCGCTTGAGGTGTCGGTCACCGGTGAGCCGGCCGGGTCGCCAGCCGCCCAGGCCAGCCAGGTCGGCAGGCAGCTGGCAGCCGCCTTCGGCCCGGTGCCTGAGCAGTTCTACCAGGCCGACTGGTCAGACGAGCTGAGCCTGCCGGGCGCGCAGGCGCCGGGCGCGGTGCCGACCGTGCAGGCGGCCGCCCTCAGCGGGGTGACCAGGTACGCCGTCCTGACCAGCGGGACCTGGCCGGGGCCGCCGCCGGGCGGGCCAGCCCATCGGCGTCGCGCTGCCCGGCGTCGCGGCGGCCGACCTGAAGCTCGGCATCGGCTCGGTACTGCAGCTGCGCGACCTGAGCAGCAACGTTCCGGTCAGGTTGCAGGTGACTGGCTTGTTCCGGCGCCGTGATGCGGCCGCGCCCTACTGGGGGCTGGACGCGATCGGGGCTTCCGGCCGCAGCAACATCGGCGGGTTCGACACGTTCGGGCCGGCCATCGTCAGCCCGGCTGCGCTCGGCCCCGGCGCCGCGCTGACCGTCAACCAGGTCTCCTACCTGGCGCTCGCGCAGACCGCCTCGATCCAGCCGGCCGAGCTGACCGGCCTGGCCAGCAGGGTGACGGCGATGGCAGCGTCGCTGCCCAGCGCCGGCAGCCTGGTCGTCTCGACATCGCTGCCGCAAACGCTGGACAACGCAGCGGCGGGCCTCAATGCGGCCAAAGCGCTGGTGGTCATCAGCGGTCTGCAACTGCTGCTGCTGTCGGGTGCGGCGCTGATCCTCGCCAGCAGGCTGCTGGCCAGCCACCGTGATGAGGAGACGGCGCTGCTGACCGCCCGCGGCGCGGCGAGGTGGCAGCTGATCAGGCCGAGCCTGTCCGAGGCCGTCATCGCGGTGGGAGCCGCGGCGACCGCGGGCGTGCTGGCCGGGAGCCAGCTGGCGGCTGCGCTGCTGTCCGGGGTAACTGGAATCGGCAGCGGCTGCCCGCGCTCATCCCGGCCGCGTGGGTGGCTGGCTCGGTTCTGGCGGTGTTCTGTCTGGCAATCGTGCTGTGGCCGGTGCTGCGCCAGGCCGGGATCACCGCGATCCGGATCCGCCGGGGCCGCCAGGCAGCAGTCGCCTCGGCGACCGCCGCCGGGGTCGACGTCGTGCTGATCGTGCTCGCCATACTGGCGGTCCGCGAGCTGCACGATTACTCGGCCGCCGCGCACGTGGCGGGCGGCGGGGACATCAACCCGGTGATCGCGATCGCGCCGGCCCTGGCGCTGGCCGGCCTGGCGATCATCCCGCTACGGCTCCTCCGGCCGCCGCCCGGGCGCTGGAACGGCTGACGGCACGGGCCCGGCGGCTCGGCGCCGCGATGGCCAACTGGGAGATCAGCCGAAGGCCGCTGCGCCAGAGCGGCCCGGCCCTGCTGGTCATCCTGGCTGTTGCCACCAGCACGCTCGCACTCGCCCAGTACCAGTCCTGGCAGCAGTCGGTCCGAGACCAGGCGGACTACGCGGCCGGCGCGCCGGTCCGGGTCACCCTCGCCCAGCCAGAATCGCTGGCGCATGTCGGCCGGGTCACCGAACTGCCCGGAGTGACCTCGGCGGTGCCGGCCAGCCAGGTGTCCCTCGGCGCGACCGCGCAGCTGCTGGTGCTCGGCACGCCGCAGGCGGCCCGGACGGTGACGCTGCGGTCTGACCTGACGCCAGTGCCGGAGTCGCAGCTGTTCTCCTCGATTGCGCCAGTCCGGCCGGCCGGGCTGGCGCTGGCCGGACGGCCAGACCGGCTGCAGGTCACCGCCAGCATGACCGGCGGCCCCGGCAGGCAGCTCGGCCGGGTCACCGCGACCATCATCGTGGCGGACGCCTACGGCCTGGCCTATCAGTTCACGACGAACTCGATGCCGGCTGACGGCCAGCTGCACGGCCTGGTCGCGCAGCTGGCGGACGGCCGCTCAGGCGCGGCCTATCCGCTGCACCTGATCGGCTTGTCGCTGAACTATGCGATGCCGTCCTACGCCACGGCGACGTCGGCGAGGTCGCACGACGGTGCCGGCGTCATCCGGATCGCCGGGATTTCGGACAGCCCGGCGACGGCCGGGCCGTTCGGGCCGGCTTTCGCCTCCGGCCAGGCGCTGGCAGGCTGGAACCACAACATCTCGGCCGGCTTCCTGCAAGTGATGGAGACAGACATCGGCGGCAGCGAGAGTGCCGTGGCGCCGAACGTCCTCACGGTGTCGCACAGCGGCGCCGGGATCCAGGTCGGCTGCTCGAGACGGGCAACGGTCCCGATCTGACCGCCCGCCCAGCGGAACAAGTTCGCGTTCGGGGTCATGCCGGCCGCGAGTGCAGAGCGCGATATCCCGGCCTCGAGAAGGCCGGTGCCGGTCATCGCCACCGCGAGCTACGCCAGCTCCGCCTCGCTGCGGGGGACGAGCTTCCCGGTGACCATCGACGGCGTCACCATTGCCTGCATCGTGCGGGCGACGGTCTCCGGCTTCCCCGGGCGGAGCGTCGCTGGTGGCCAGCCAGGGAGCCATCGAGCAGGCGCTGACCAGCCAGGGCGATGGCGGCACGCTGTCGGCGCAGAGCTGGTGGCTGGGCACGGCCGGCGGCGCAGTGCCGCCGGGACTGCCACCCTTCGGCCGTGACCGATGCCGCCGCCGCTGCCCAGGCGCTCCGGCGCAACACACTGTCAGCGGCGCCAGTCCAGGGCGCCCTGGCGGTCGCGGTGGCGGCGGCACTGCTGGCCGCCCTCGGCTTCTGCGTGAACGTCGCGGCCAGCGCCAGGGCCCGGCGGTCTCAGCGAGCCCTGCTGGCGGCGCTGGGCGTACCGCCGGCCGCCCAGGCCCGGCTGTTCTGCCTTGAGGAACTCATGGTCAGCGTGCCCGCCGCCCTCGTCGGCCTGGGCATCGGCGTCGGGCTCGCATACGTGCTGATCCCGTCGATGACGCTCACCGCGACGGCGGGCCTGCCGGTACCGCCGGTGCTGGTGAGATTCCCTGTCGGCTGGGTGGCGGTGGTGGCCCTGCTGGCGCCGGCCATCCCGGTGCTGGCCGCGATGATCAGCGCGCTGCGGCAGCCCGATCCGGCAGCTCAGCTGCGCGCGGCCGAGGCGGCCGGATGACCGGCCAGCACGGGCCAGAGCCCAGCGGCGGCCCACCAGAGCACGCATCGCCCCGCATACCCGGCACGCAGCACCGGCACCGGGCCGGCCGGCCGGCCGCTGGCGGGCTCTGGTCGGCTCGGCGCCGGCCGCCGTCGTCGCCTTCGGGTTGCTGACGTTCGCCTGCACCCTGGTGGCGGTCGCGGGGCCGCGGGCCGGGGTGCAGCTGCAGACAAACGTCGTCCAGCAGCTCGTAGCGCAGCTGCCGGCCCAGGGCCGGGCCATCATCGGGAGCACGGACGACAACTCCATCAGCAGGGGCCTGACGCCTGGCATCGACGCGGCGCAGATCCAGGCCAGTCAGCGCCTGCTGGCCGCGCATCTGCGCGGCAGCTTCCCGCTCGGTCCCGCCGGGTCGACCTGGGCCGGGCTGAGCACGCAGGTCGAACCCGTGGGCGACGATTACCGGGCCGGGCTCGGCAGCTACGGGGCCGACCTCGCGCTGGACTATCGCAGCACCCTCAGCCGGGAAGTTAAGGTCGTGGCGGGCGCGCTGCCGGGCGGCCTGCCGACCGCGGGCGCGACCGCGACAGTGCAGGTGGCCGTGACGCCCGCGACGGCGCGCCGGTTCGGGCTTGGCATCGGCAGCCTGGTGCCGATGCCGGGCAATCATCTCGTGCTGAAGGTCAGCGGCATCGTGCAGCCGGTTGACCCGGCCGCGCCGTTCTGGACCGTCGATCCGCTCGCGGCGACACCCCAGCTGATCGCGCCGGAACAGGGTTCGTCGTTCTGGCAGGGCGAAGCGTTCATTGCCGGCAGTGCGGTGCTGGCCTGCAGACGCGGTTCGAGCAGACCTCGATGCAGGTCAGCTTCATGTTCCCGGTCGATCGACCAACCTCACCACGGCCAGGGCAGCCGCGGTTGAGCACAACCTGACCACCGGCCTGCGTGGGCGGCCAGCTCGATCGCGACCGACGGCGGCCAGATCCCGGAGCAAGTCAGCCTCGTGTCCGGCCTGACCACGGTGCTGCAGCACTTCATCACCACCAGCATGGCGGCCGGCGGAGTGCTGTCGCTGCTGTCGGTGAGCCTGGCGGTGGTCGGAGCTGCGGTGGTCCTGCTGGCGGCGTGGCTGCTGGCCGACGGCGGCGGGAAGAGTTTGCCGTGCTGCGCGCCCGGGGCGCGTCCCGGCGCCAGCTCGCGGGCCGGGCCATGTCTGGCAGCGCGATCGCCGCCGTGCCCGCTGTAGTGGCGGGCGCGGCAGTCGCTGTGGCGTTCACGCCGACTGCGACTGGCCCGCTGGGATGGTGGCTGGCGGGCCTGATCCTGCAGTGGCCGTGGGCGGCATGGCGATCATCACCGTGGCGTCGCACGCGAGGCCGGCCGGGGCGTCGGTGCGGCCAGACGCGCCCGGCCCGGGATCTCCTCAGCTCGCCGCCTGGTCGCCGAGGGCGGCCTGGTGCTCGGCGGCCGTGGGCGGCCTGATCGTGCTGCGCGATCAAGGGCTCGGGCCGGGCAGCAGCGACGTGTACGCATCCGCCGCACCGGTGCTGCTGGCGATCCCGGTGGCGATCGTGATGCTGCGCATCTACCCGCTGGCGGTACGGGGCCTGTTGCGCGCGTTCGGCGGCCGGGCTGGCCCGACCACGTTCCTGGGCCTGGCCAGGGCGGCCAGGGTGCCGGCGGGCGCGGTGCTGCCGGCCTTCGCGATGGTGCTGGCGCTCGCGCTGGTGTCGTTCACCGGCATGGTGCGAGGCGCGGTCGTGCGCGGCGAAGTAGCGGCGTCCTGGCAGCTGGCCGGTGCCGACGCCGTCATCGCCGGCCAGCAGCCGGTTACCGGCAGCCAGATCCGGGCGATCGCCGCCGTGCACGGAGTATCCCGGTTGCTGCCGGTCGCGATCGTGCCCGGCGCCGACCGCACCGGCCAGTTCAACGTGATGATCGCCAGACCGGGCCAGTACGGCGGCTATCTGGCGGCGACGCCGCTGCCCGGCGGGCCGGCGGTCAGCAGCGGGCAGGCGCCGGGCGGCGTGGTGCCGGTGCTAGCCTCACCGGCCCTGGCGGCCAAGCTGGGCGACAAGCCGGTCGTGGTCTCGGTCGGCACGGCGCAGGTCCGGGTCCAGGTCGCCGGCCTGGCGGCCAGCATGTCGGCGGTGGCGAGCATCGGCGCCGGGGGCTCGGACGGTTACCTGGTACTGCCGAGCACGGCCTACCACGCGGCCGCCCCGGCTACCGCCGTGCTGGTGCTGGGTCCGTCGCTGGACCAGGCCGCGCTGACCCGGCTGGCCCGCCGTGACCTGCCCCACGCGGCGATCGTGTTCCGGTCGCGGCTGCTGGCCGGGCTCGAGACGGCGCCGTTGCAGCACGGAACGTACCTGGCGCTCGCGCTCGGCGGGGCCGCGGCGGCCGCGGCCGCCTTGCTGGTCCTGCTGCTCACGCTGCTGATGTCGGCAGGTTCGCGGCAGCTGACGCTGGCCCGGATGAGCACCATGGGCTTGTCCGCCGGGCAGGCCCGCCGATTGACCCTGATCGAGGCGCTGCCGCAGCTGGTGGCGGTGCTGGCCGGCGGTCTGGGCTGTGCGCTGGTGCTGGCCCCGACGGTGGGCCCGGCGCTCAGCCTGTCGCTCTTCACCGGCTCAGCCGCAACGGTGCCGGTGCTGATCGAGCCGCTCTGGCTGGTCGGAACGGGCGCTGGCCTGCTCGTTCTGGCGCTGGCCGTACTGGCCGCGCAGACCGCGCTGGCCGGCCGTCAATACCACAGTCGGTCCGGATGGGCGGCTGACACCGCAGGTGAGGAGACAACAGTGACGACACCAGCACCAGCCGGTGGTGCCGCTCCTGCCGGGATCGCCGAGCTCGGCGCCGAGGCACAGCGAGCCAGGACGTCCTACGGCGAAGGGGCACTGGTCGTCTGCGACAGCGTGGTCCGGATCTACTCGGGCGAGGGCATCGAGGTGCAGGCACTGCAGGGCCTCGACCTGCTGATCAACGAGGGCGAGCTGGTCGCCATGGTCGGCGCGTCCGGCAGCGGCAAGTCCACCCTGATGAACATCCTGGCTGGCCTGGACACTCCGACGGCCGGCCAGGTGACGGTGGCTGGCCAGGACATCGGCGCGCTCAGCTCGCGGATCGGCTCGCCTACCGCCGCCGCCGGGTCGGCTTCGTCTGGCAGCAGACCGCGCGCAACCTGCTGCCCTACCTGACCGGCTGGCAGAACGTCGTGACTCCGATGCGATTCAACGGTGTCAGCGGCCGCAAGCGGGACAAACGCGCGACGGAGCTGCTGACCGTGCTTGGCGTCGCGCATTGCGCGGACCGGGTGCCGTCGCGGATGTCCGGCGGCGAGCAGCAGCGCACCGCGATCGCGACAGCGCTGGCCAACGAGCCCCGGCTGCTGCTGGCGGACGAGCCGACCGGCGAGCTGGACAGCCGCACCGCTCAGGACGTGTTCGGCGCACTGCAGACCGCGAACACCGAACTCGGAGCTACCGTGCTGGTAGTGACCCATGATCCGGCGGTGTCGGCTCAGGTCCGCCGCACCGTCGCGATCCGGGACGGCCGGACGAGCAGTGAAACGCTCCGGCACGACGCGGCCGACGATGAGGGCAACACGGTCCGTCAGGCTGTCGAGTACGCGGTACTGGACCGGGCCGGGCGAGTTCAGCTGCCACGGGAGATGACCGAGCGGCACCAGCTACGGGACCGGGTGCGGCTGCGTTCGCTCGAGGACCACATCGGCATCTGGCCGGACCGGCCGGCCGGCCGGAGCGAGGAGAGCGGCGCATGAGCGAAGCTGATCTGTCCGCGGCCTCGGGCCTGGCTGTCGACAGCGAGCCAGCCATGGTGTCGGCCCGCGACGTGTCCCGCACCTTCGGGCACGGGCCGATGGCCGTGCACGCGGTACGCGGAGTGTCCTTCGAGATCCGGCCGGGCCAGCTCGTCGCGCTGGTCGGCCGCTCGGGCTCGGGCAAGACCACGCTGCTGAACCTGGTCGGCGGGCTCGACACCCCCAGTGCCGGGCACGTGCTGGTGGGCGGCCGCGACGTTGCCGCGATGCCGGCCAGGGAGCGGACCATGCTGCGCCGCAGCACCATCTCGTTCATCTTCCAGTCCTTCGGGCTGATCCCGATGCTGACCGCCGCGGAGAACGTCGGCATCCCGCTGCGGATCACCGGCACGCCCCGGGCCGAGCGAGACGAGCGGGTCCGGCTGCTGCTGAGCGTCGTCGGCCTGGACGGGCACGCCCATCAGCGGCCCAACGAGCTGTCCGGCGGCCAGCAGCAGCGGGTTGCGATCGCCCGCGCGCTGGCGGTTCAGCCTCAGCTGCTGATCGCTGATGAGCCGACCGGCCAGCTCGACTCGGAGACCGGCCGCCAGATCATGCGGCTGCTGCGGACTGTGGTGGCGTCGGACGGCATTACCGCGCTGGTCGCGACGCACGACCCGGCCCTGCATGAGATGGCCGATCAGGTCCTGATGCTCGAGGACGGGCAGCTGGTCACGCAGTGATCAGCCGGGCCAGGGCCACGTTCCCGCGGGTCTGAGGTTTTACTGGCGCGCGCTGGTGATGTCGGCTAGGAAACTGATAGCGGCCTCCGCGCTCGCTCGCCGCCAGGCGAGCAGCGTGGCGTCGAAGCCCTCGGGCTCGCCCCGGCTTTCGCGGATCGCCCGGGCGATGGGAGCCAGCGTGTCCTGCTGGCGGCGCAGCAAGTCAGCCGGATCGAGGCCGGCTCGGTGTAGCAGGGCAAGTTTCATCAGCAGGTGCGAGCGGACCTCGCGGACGTGCCCGACCGGTGTCTGCAGCCAGCGGCCGACTGCGTCGCGGCCCGTGGCGGTGGCTGCGTAGATGGTCCGTTGCGGGCCCTGGCCAGGCTCGACGCCCTCGGCAGCGATCAGGCGGGCGGCAGCCAGGCGGCCCAGAGCGCGGTAAATGATAGGCCGGGGCACCTGCCAGGCGCGGCCTAGTTCGCCGTCGGGCGCGGTGAGCTGGGCGATAGCGAAGCCGTGCGTCGGCTGCTCGCAGATGACGCCGAGCACCACCCATTCCGCTAGCGACAGCGCGGGCAGCTCGGTCATAAGGCCCGAGCATAACGGCGTGCCGGGCTTGCGGTAGTGACGCGGCGGCGCCGGATCGGTAGTCTCATTGTTACTAAGTAGTCGCGATGTTACTACCGAGTCAGCCGGGGAGGGCGCCGATGACGCACGCCGCGTTCGCGGGCGGGCCCGCCCGCGAAGACTCCGCCGGCCCGACGCCGTGCACCTGGTTGACACCGTGCACCTGGTCGACGCTGCGCATCTGGTCGACGCCATGCACCTGGCCGGTGGCGTGCGCCCGGCGATCGGCCGGCTTTCCGACGGCACCGCGTTCTACGCGCCGCCGGGGGAGGTCGTCACCGACGGCGATCTCGTGCTCTGTCACCTGTGCGGCCGGCTGCGCCGGTCAGTCAGCGCGCACCTGCGCGTGCACGGGTGGACCAAGGAGGAATACTGCGCGGCCTTCGGGCTTGAGCGCGGTCAGTCGCTGGAGGGCACGGCGACCAGAAAGCTGCGCGCGGCGGCATTCAGCACGCGGTTGCTGTTCGAGCCCGCCGTGCGCAACGGCAGCGCCGCAGGCCGGGCCAGGGCCAGGACCGGTTCGCTGGCCAGGGACGCAGCCGCTGCGGCCCGCGGCAGGCCGATGCCCGAGCAGCGCCGGCGCAAGGCCCGGCAGGCGCTGGCCGGAATCCCGCGCGCCGCGGTCGCCGAAGCGAACCGTGCCCGCGCCGCCCGTCAGATCGCCGAGACCGGGGCAGCTGTCGCGGCCAGGGCCGGTTACCGGTCCATCGGGGCGCTCGTGCTGGCGGGGCTGGCGAAAGGCGCCAGCCTGGCGTCGATGAGCCGGCAGGCAGGACTGCACAAGGACTGGCTGTCCCGGCACCTGGCCGCTCTCGACCCGGCGGCGGCCAGGGCTGCTTCGCAAGTCCTGCAGTCACGCGCCGGCCACGGCCGATGCCCGCTGGCTTCCGGTGCTGCGTGAGCATGGCTTCGACAGCCTGGACCAGTACCTGCGCGAGCGGCACTTGCGCCAGCTACCGGACGGTGAACCAGATAGCAGCCGAGGCTGGCGTGAGCTTCCATGCCGTGCGTTCGGCGCTTCGCCGCCACGACCTGGCCGCGCAGCCGCATGTCGGTCGCCGTCACGAGGCCCGTGAACGTGAGGCGGCCGTCGCGGCCGCCGCCGGGTTCGCCAGTGTCGCCGGGTACGTCGCGGCCCGCCGGGCCGCCGGATGGACCTGGACGGCGATCGCGCAGGAGTGCGGCCAGCCGCAAACCTGGTTGCGCCGCCGGTGCGAGCCTGGCGAGGATGTCCGGCATGGTTCCGCCCCGGCTGGCTCGGTCAGCTCGTTCGCTCGCTGAGCCTGACCGCCCGGCCCTGCAAGCGCTCATCGGCCGGTGCCTGGACGCCGACGGCGGCCTGCCCGATGCCGCCAGCGAGGCATTCGTGCGCCGGATGTTCCTGTCCGGCCCGGCCGCCGCGTGGCGCGGCGACGGGGATGAGCTGGTTGCCGCGGCTGCCCTTGGTCCCGAGCGCGACGGCAGGATCACTGCGGCCGGGGCAGTGGATCCGGTCTTCCGCGGCCAGGGCATCGGCAGGCAACTGCTCGACTGGACGGTCGCGGCGGCGGCTGGCCGGCCGCTGCTGATCGGCACGGAGTCGCTCAGCGAGCCGGCCGAGCGCCTCTATGCCCGGTACGGGCTGCGCCAGGTTTTCGCTGAGCTGGTGATGCGCGCTGACCTGCCGGGTCCGGTGACGGGCGGGCGGCTGCCGGCCGGGCTGGAACTGCGGAACTGGCCGGGTGCCGAAGCTGAGTTTTTCGCCGCCTACGATGCCTCGTTCCGTGACCGCCCCGGCTTCCCCGGCCTGACCAGGCAGCAGTGGCTCGGCTGGACTGCCGACGATGAGGACTTCCGGCCCGATCTCTCGTTGCTGGCAGCCGATCAGTCCGGGGCTCCGGCCGGTTTCGTCACCGTAGGCAAGAACTGGATCGTCCAGGCTGGCGTCGTGCCCGCCTGGCGGCGGCGGGGCCTCGGCACTGCGCTGATGCAGGCGGCGATGGCAGGCATGGCTGGCGCGGGCTTCGGATCATGCTGGCTGACGGTCGCGACCAACAACCCCGGTGCTATCAGCCTCTACCGGGCGCTGGGATTCGCGCAGACCGGCTGCCGGGCCCGGTATGCCAGCTGATCGGCCCGCCATCGAGCGAACCGTCAGTCCCGCAGGCGTGCGCGTACTCAACGCGGCTGTCCCGGCGGACTTGCTGCGGCAGTGGGTGCGGTGGCTCGCACCCGAGCGGCAGCCGTTCTTCCTCACTGCTGGTGAGGCTGCTGACCTCGGCATGACGGCCGGCGAACCGGTGACCGATCCTCAGCTGCGCGACACCTATGAGATGTACGGCGCCTCCGGGCTGGTCGTCAGCTGGCTGACCGAGTCTGAACTCCTGGTTCTGCCACGCAGCACGCGATCCGCTCTGGTCCGGGCGCAGCTAGGCCACGAGCGTGCCGCCGTGCCGACCGTGCGCCGGTGGCTGCCGTTGATCGGACCGAAAGTGCGGGACCAGGCTGACGGGCACCGGTTCGTCTGGTGGCCTTCCCTGCTAGCCGGCCACGCGGCCGGGGTGCTGCCCCACCTGGTGTCCGAGGACTTGCTGCCTGACCAGCGGGCGGCCGTGCCGGAAGCCACCTGGGATCGGGCCGCCCGGCTGCTGCCGCGGGCACGTGAGCTGGCCGGAACGTTCCCGATCGGCAGCGGCCCGAATTGCTTCGGGACCGTGATGGCCGCGGCCGGCGTGCCGGGCGCAGCCACCGCCTGGATGCAACGGGAGCCGTTCGAGTCCTGGCTCCTGTCGGCTACCAGGCCGGGTGGCCGCGACGAGGTTCCGGGCACCGTGCTGGTCTGGCGTTCAGCTGCCGACCGCACGGTGCAGCATGCGGCGGTGACGCTCGGCGACGGCTGGGCGCTGCAGAAGCAGTCCCAGTGCTGGTACAGCCCTCGGCTCGTGCTGCGCACCGCGGACCTGATCGCCGTCTCGCGTACTCCTGGCTGGCGGCTCAGTCGCTATGCGATCACCGGGGAAGTGGGGTCGGAGCGTGCCTGGATCCCAGCGCGGCGGGCTGGCGCACGCCGTTAGTACTTCGGGCCGACAAAGCGATCGAGTCGTGCGACTGCGTCCCGCCGCGCTACCGAGATGACGTTGCGGCGCGAGAATCGCCAGCTGACTCCGAGCTGATCAAGGATCTGCCCGCACAGCGCGAGGATGTCAGCTGACTCGTTGGAGAAGAAATAACGGGGGTACTCGTAGATCCGCACGCCGTCGGTCAGCAGCCGTCGTACCCGGTTGGTCACGCGGCAGCCGTCAGAGTGAAATAAGCCCTTAGCGAGCTCGCCCGGGAAGGATCTGCAAATCTTCTGCTGCCACGGCTCCAGTTCGATCCGCCGATAGTGCTTCCGTCCTGGACCGTGCTGCGGGAACAGGCACGGCCAGTGCTTGGAGGTGGATTTCACCTCCGTACATCCGGGCCGCTGTACGTAGAACACCTTCAAAGGCCGGCATGACTGCTGACATCGCCGCCGCGGCAGCGGCGATCAGTCCGGGCCAGTCGTCGCTACAGGCAATGCTGAGTGCATACACGCCTCTTCGGCCGCGCCCCAGGCAGCCGTCGCCCAGGTAGAGGCCGAGCAGGTAGGAGTAGGCAGCCTCGTCTAAGTCCCGATCGCCGCAACGCGGACAGCGGCCCGACGATTCAGGTTGGCCGCGCCGAGTGCCGTAGCGCCAGTGCCGGACGGCCTTGACGGAGATACCGCAGATGCGCGCGTTCTCCCGGTCGAGGACACCAGCGGCCGATAAGGCCATGGAGGTATCGACTATCTCGCGCGAGTACATACCGACAGCTTCTCGCCGACGGCTGACATTGCGCCGCTGACAGTGCCGGGAGCGGGACTCGAACCCGCACGCCCTCTCGGACAGATGCTTTTGAGGCATCCTCGTCTGCCTATTCCGACATCCCGGCAATTTCAGGATATAACCGCTTCACTAGTTTAAGTCGACTCCTGTGGTGTTGCTCAATCTACCTGCTGACCTGGGTATCTGCAGTGCTCCTCGGTGTGGTCGATCGTCGGAATTGCGACCGCACTAGACCGGCTGGCAGCCGGCTCGCGCGACAGTCTTGATCGTTCATGCGGGAGGCGATGAAGGCCAATGTACTGGGAGTTGGGTACGCTCTGCTCGTGAGCAAGACCCCCTTTAACGTGGTGATAGCCGAGGACGAGGCGCTGATCCGACTCGATCTGCGCGAAATGCTGGAGGAAGAGGGCTATGTCGTAGCCGGCGAGGCGGCCGATGGCGAGACCGCGGTGCAGCTAGCAGAAGAGCTGCATCCCGATCTGGTGATCATGGACGTCAAGATGCCGGGGCTGGATGGCATCTCCGCCGCTGAGCGCATTACCGCGAACCAGGTTGCCCCGGTCATCATCTTGACCGCGTTCTCGCAGCGTGACCTGGTCCAGCGGGCCAGCGAGGCGGGCGCCATGGCGTACCTGATCAAGCCGTTCACCAAGGCCGACCTGGTGCCCGCGATCGAGGTCGCGGCCAGCCGGTTCGCCGAGATCGCGGCCCTGAACTCCGAGGCGGCCAACCTGCGCGAGCGCCTTGAGGTACGCAAGCTGCTGGACCGGGCCAAGGGGGCACTGCAGGACGGCCAGGCCATGACCGAGGCCCAGGCGTTCCGGTGGATCCAGAAGACATCGATGGACCGGCGGCAGACGATGCGCGCGGTTGCCGAGGAGGTCCTCGCCGAGGCAGAGAAGGCCGCGACGGCTGCCGAGGCGGAGAAGCCCGGCGACGCGGCGACCAGCGACGGCGGCGAGCCCGCCAGCTGAGGTACAGGCCAGGCCCGCTCGACTGATGGCGGCTGTCAGCACAGGTCGCTGACAGCCGCCATCAGCGTTTGTGCCAGCCCGCTCGTCCCGGCACACGCCTCGGATGCGAGAGGCGCGGGCCGCGCGGCGCGAGGCGGGCGAGTGGGGTGTGAAGGCAAGCGGGCGGGGCCGGTCACACTAACCCCCGTCGCGACCGGCTCCCGCCGCTTGCGGCCGCCGGTCGCCGGAACGCGGTCGACGGTCAATGAGCCCAACCAACCTTTGGTGCCATGTCGGCCTTCCCCGGGCCGGCACGTTCTCTACTCGGTCGTCTTGCTCTGGGAACACGTTAGCGACGGGTGGCGGCGGCGCGCAAAGACACGGGAATTCCCCGGCCGGAATGAGGGAAACATCCCCTCCATGCACCTCCTGCCAGCCGGCTCGGCGGGGTGGTGCGTGCTGGTGTGGACCGAAGTGCCGGGCAATGGCCCGGCCGGGCCGGGCGCCCCGCTCAGGCCGGCTTTGCCTCCGCCGGCGCGGCTTCACCGGGCACCGCGTCCCGGTGCAGGCAGCTCAGCCGGGCGGTGCAGACCCGCTTGCCGTCCTGATCGGTGATGGCAATGTCGAAGGTGGACATGGTGCGGCCTCCGTGCAGCAGGGTGGCAACCCCGGTGACTAGTCCGGACCGGGCCGAGCGGTGGTGTGTCGCGTTAATTTCAATGCCCACCGTGAACCGGCCGGGTCCGGCGTTCAGCGCCGCGCCCACCGAGCCGAGCGATTCCGCCAGGACACAAGACGCTCCGCCGTGCAAGATCCCGTACGGCTGGGTGTTGCCCTCGACCGGCATCGTGCCGACGACCCGCTCCGCTGACGCCTCGAGAATCTTGATCCCCATCCGGCGGGCCAGAGTTGTCGTGTCCTGGCCGTTGAAGGCGGCCCTAATCTGCTGCTCACGTTCGTCGGACTGCTGCACCTGACCTCCACGTTCCGTACTGAAGTTCGGTCTCAAAACCGTGGTGGCAGGCTACCGGCGAGCCTTCAGCCCGCCGAAATGACGTACCCGCGCACTAGGATCTGGACGTGGCTAGCAACGACGAGACGACGGCGGCGGAGAGCCAGGTGCCCGAGACCGGGGCGGCGGCCGGCCCTGCGGAGCAGGTACCAGGCCGCCGCGGGCGGCTGCTGTTGCTGGACGGGCACTCGCTGGCCTACCGGGCGTTCTTCGCGCTGCCGCCGGAGAATTTCTCCACCACCACCGGCCAGCCGACGAATGCCGTCTACGGCTTCACCTCGATGCTCATCAACGTGCTGCGCGACGAGCAGCCCACGCATGTCGCCGTGGCCTTTGACCGCGGCGAGCCGACCTTCCGGCACGAGCAGTACGTCGAGTACAAGGCGACTCGGAAGGAGACGCCGGCTGATTTCCGCAGCCAGCTGAGCCTGATCTTCGAGGTGCTGGACGTGCTCGGCATCACCCGGCTCTCGGTGCCCGGCTTCGAGGCCGATGACCTGATCGCGACACTGGCCACCCAGGCCCAGCCGGACATGGACGTGCTGATCGTGACCGGCGACCGGGACGCGCTGCAGCTGGTCACGCCCGAGGTGACGGTGCTGTACACGATGCGCGGCATCAGCGAGATGGCCAGATTCACGCCCGAGGCGGTCGAGGCTAAGTACGGCCTCACCCCGGCGCAGTATCCCGATTTCGCGGCGCTGCGCGGTGACCCGAGCGACAACCTGCCCGGCATTCCCGGCGTTGGCGAGAAGACCGCGACCAAGTGGATTGCCGAATTCGGCTCGCTGGCGCAGCTCGTCGACCGGGTGGACGAGGTCAAGGGCAAGGCCGGTGACGCGCTGCGCGAGCACCTGGCCGGCGTGCTGCGCAACAGTCAGCTGACCCAGCTCGTCCGTGACGTCCGGCTTGAGGTCGGCCCGGCCGACCTGCGGCCGGTGCCGTGGGACCGCGAGCAGATCCACCAGCTGTTCGACACGCTGCAGTTCCGGGTGCTGCGCGACCGGCTGTACTCGACGCTGCCGAACGGGATCGGCCTGCTGCCCAGCGCTGCCGACGCCCCGGCCGAGGCGGCCGCATACGACGTGGACGTGCAGGTGCTCGGGCCGGATCAGGTCGCTGACTGGCTTGCCGGGAACGTGGCCGGACCTGGCCGGTGTGGCCTGGCCGCCAGCGGTCACTGGGGCCGGGGGACAGGCAACCTGACCGGGCTGGCTATTGCCGCGCCGGACGGGACTGCCGCCTACCTCGACCCGACGGCGCTGACCCAGGCCGACGACAAGGCGCTGGGTGACTGGCTGGCCGATCCGGACCGGCCGAAGGCGCTGCACGACGCGAAGGGGCCGATGCATGCGCTGGCTGCTCGTGGCCTGGAGCTGCGCGGGCTGACCAGCGATACCGCGCTCGCGGCCTACCTCGCGCTGCCGGGGCAGCGCTCCTTCGACTTGGCCGACCTCGCCCTGCGCTACCTCAACCGGGAGCTGCGCGACGCCGAGCCGGCCTCCGGCCAGCTGACGCTCGACGTGGCCGGCGATACCGAGGTGGCCGCGGCACTGGCGCTGCGCGCGGTGGCAACGGCCGAGCTGGCCGACGCGCTGGACACCGACCTGGCCGACCGCGGCGCCACCGAGCTGCTGGCACAGGTCGAACTGCCGCTGGTCGGCGTGCTGGCCGGGATGGAGCGGGCCGGGATCGGCGCCGACTCCGAGCATTTCGCCGCCATGTCGGCCGAGCTCGGCGGCGAGGTGAAGTCGGCCGAGCAGGCCGCGTTCGCCGTCACCGGGCACGAGTTCAACCTGGGCTCGCCCAAGCAGCTGCAGGAGGTGCTGTTCACCGAGCTGGGGCTCCCCAAAACCAAGCGGATCAAGACCGGGTACACCACCGACTCCGAGGCGCTGACCAGCCTGCTGGCCCAGACCGAGCACCCGGTGCTGATGCACCTGCTGCGGCACCGTGACGTGGCCAAGCTCAAGAGCATCGTGGACTCGCTGATCCCGATGGCCGACGTCGATGGCCGGATCCACACCACCTATAACCAGATGATCGCCGCCACCGGCCGGCTATCGTCGACCGACCCGAATGTGCAGAACATCCCGATCCGGACCGAGGAAGGCCGCCGGATCCGGCGCGGTTTCGTCGTCGGGCCGGGTTACGAGTGCCTGCTGACCGCGGACTACAGCCAGATCGAGTTGCGGATCATGGCTCATTTGTCGCAGGACCAGGCGCTATCGGCGGCGTTCTCGTCCGGGCACGACTTCCACGCGGCCACGGCCGGCAGCGTCTTCGGGGTCGCGCCCGAGGCAGTGACCCACGAGCTGCGCAGCAAGGTCAAGGCCATGAACTACGGACTGGCCTACGGATTGTCGGCGTACGGGCTGTCCCAGCAGCTGCGGATCTCACCGGACGAGGCCCGCGGCTATATGGACGAGTACTTCCAGCAGTTCGGCGGTGTCCGTGACTACCTGCGGGACATCGTGGCCAAGGCCCGGATGGACGGCTACACCCAGACCATGCTGGGTCGCCGCCGTTATCTGCCTGACCTGACCTCCGACAACCGGCAGCGCCGGGAGATGGCGGAGCGGATGGCGCTGAACGCGCCGATCCAGGGCTCTGCCGCGGACATCATCAAGGTGGCCATGCTGGCCGTGGATCAGGAGATCGCAGGCGGCTGGGCTGCGGTCGCGGATGCTGCTGCAGGTCCACGACGAGTTGCTGTTCGAGGTGGCACCGGGCGAGCTGGAGGCGGTGCGGGACGCTGGTGCCGGTCGCGATGGGCGGTGCGGCCGACCTGGCCGTGCCGCTGGAGGTGTCGATGGGCTGGGGACACAGCTGGGCTGACGCGGCTCATTGACGCGAGGGCCTGACAGAGCTTGTTGCCCCCGCCAGGCTGGCCGGGAAGCCGCGCGGATGTTAGATTTCTGTCGACCGGCTGGTCAGGCGGCTGCCACGGTGCTTAGCTGACCCAAGATTGACCGGCAGCCTGGCCTCTCATATGCTGGTCGCTGCACTGTGTTCTGGTGTAGTCCGCCAATGGTCAGGCAGCCCGCGGGGCAGTCTTACTGCAAGCCGCGGCCGGTCATGCTGGCCAGGCAAGAAACTCTATGGCTTTCCGTTGCCGGACGCGCTACGCAGGTACTGCCCGCACACTCATCCCTGTCCGTATCCGGAGTCCACCTACACATGACGAGCAGCACAGAGGCCACCTCGACCCCCAAGGTAGCGGTCAACGACATCGGTTCCGAGGAGGCCTTCCTCGCCGCGATCGACGAGACCATCAAGTACTTCAACGACGGCGACATTGTTGAAGGCACCGTAGTTAAGGTCGATCGGGACGAGGTCCTGCTTGACATCGGCTACAAGACCGAGGGCGTTATCCCGTCGAGGGAACTGTCCATCAAGCACGATGTTGACCCGCATGACGTGGTCAAGACCGGCGAGCACATCGAGGCCCTGGTCCTGCAGAAGGAGGACAAGGAAGGCCGCCTGATCCTGTCCAAGAAGCGGGCTCAGTACGAGCGCGCCTGGGGCACGATCGAGAAGGTCAAGGAGGAAGACGGCGTCGTCACCGGCACTGTCATCGAGGTCGTTAAGGGCGGCCTGATCCTCGACATCGGACTGCGCGGGTTCCTGCCTGCCTCACTCGTCGAGATGCGCCGGGTGCGCGACCTCCAGCCGTATGTCGGCAAGGAGATCGAGGCCAAGATCATCGAGCTGGACCGCAACCGCAACAATGTGGTGCTGTCCCGCCGTGCCTGGCTGGAGCAGACCCAGTCTGAGGTCCGCCAGAACTTCCTCAACACCCTGCAGAAGGGCCAGATCCGCAAGGGCGTCGTGTCGTCGATCGTCAACTTCGGCGCCTTTGTCGACCTGGGCGGCGTGGACGGCCTGGTGCACGTGTCCGAGCTGTCCTGGAAGCACATCGACCACCCCGGCGAGGTCGTCGAGGTCGGCCAGGAGGTCACGGTCGAGGTGCTGGACGTCGACATGGACCGCGAGCGGGTCTCGCTGTCGCTGAAGTCGACTCAGGAAGACCCGTGGCAGCAGTTCGCCCGTACCCACCAGATCGGCCAGGTCGTGCCCGGCCGGGTCACCAAGCTGGTGCCGTTCGGTGCGTTCGTCCGGGTCGAGGAGGGCATCGAGGGCCTGGTGCACATCTCCGAGCTGGCCGACCGCCACGTCGAGATTCCCGAGCAGGTCGTGCAGGTCGGCGACGAGATCTTTGTCAAGATCATCGACATCGACCTGGACCGGCGCCGGATCAGCCTGTCGCTGAAGCAGGCCAACGAGGGCGGCGGCGGTGACGTCTCCGGCGAGGAGTTCGACCCGACGCTGTACGGCATGCCTGCCGCTTACGACGACCAGGGCAACTACCTCTACCCGGAGGGCTTCGACCCGGAGTCCGGGGAATGGCTGGAGGGCTTCGACACCCAGCGTGAGGAGTGGGAGCGCCAGTACGCCGAGGCGCGCGCCCGCTACGAGGCGCATCAGCAGCAGGTGGCGGACTCCAGGGCCAAGGCCGAGGCGGCCGCTGAGGAAGGCGGCGACGACGAGTCGCGCGAGCACCACACCTCCTCCAGCGCTGACAACGGCCGGGCCGGAACGCTGGCCTCGGACGAGGCCCTGGCGGCCCTGCGTGACAAGCTGTCTGGCGGTCAGAGCTGACGCCGACTGCGCCTGCCGAGTACCTGACGGTGGCGGGTTCCCGGTGCGACGCACCGGGGGCCCGCCGCTGGCTTTCGGGGTCCCCGGTGGCTGGCTGACGTGCTCAGAGTCGGCCTGACCGGCGGCATCGGATCCGGTAAGAGCGAGGTCTCGCGGCGGCTGGCCGCGCAGGGCGCGATCGTGATCGACGCCGACCTGATCGCGCGCGAGGTGGTGGCGCCGGGAACCGACGGGCTCGCTGAGATCACCACGGCGTTCGGCCCGGGCGTGCTCGGCCCGGACGGGGCACTGGACCGGATCCTGCTGGGCGACATCGTCTTCGCCGATGCGGGCAAGCTCGCCACCCTCAACGGGATCGTGCACCCCAGGGTCGGGGTGCGGATGCGCGAGCTCGAGGAATCGGCCGGCCTGGGCGCGATCGTCGTGCACGACGTGCCGCTGATCGCGGAGAACGGCCTGGCCAGTGGATATGACCTGGTCGTCGTGGTGGACGTGCCGCCGCGGCTGCAGCTGGACCGGCTGGTCCGGCTTCGCGGCATGAGCCGGGAGCAGGCGGAGGCGCGGATCGCGGCGCAAGCCAGCCGGGAGCAGCGGCTGGCGGTGGCGGGCATGGTCATTGATAACTCTGCCTCGCTAGCCGAGCTGGATCGCCAGGTCGGCGAGCTGTGGACCGAGCTGCGCCGCCGGGCTGTCCTGGCCAGCAGCTGACCGGTCGCCCCGCCCCGACGAGACCATGGTGCCTGCCAGCCCCGCTGCCCTGCAGCTACCGATCCGCCGCCTGACCCCGGCCGACGTGCCAGCATGCGTCGACCTCGCCGCCGACCGCGGCTGGGCGCCGGAAATCAGCAAATGGCGCCTGCATTTCATGATCAGCGACGTCTTCGGCGTCGATGACCCAGCCGGAGACGGGCTGGCCGGCATGGTGGTGCTGACCCGCTACGGACCCTCGCTCGCGGTCATCGGGATGATGGTCGTCGCCTCCCGGTACGGCCGCCAGGGCCTTGGCCGGCAGCTGATGCTGCACGTGATGGCGGCGGCCGGGCCCGCTGTGGTCTACCTGACCGCGACCTCGTTCGGCCGGCCGCTGTACGAGCGGCTCGGGTTCGTCCCGCTCGACTCCATCACCCGGCATGTGGGCGTGTTCACCGGCGCGCCCGGTCAGGCTGGTCCCGGTCCTGCGGTCAGGCTGGTCCTGGTCGGGCTGGTTCCCGCCCGGCCGTGACCGCGACGCCGGGCCGGCCGGCTGACCGCTGCCGACCTGCCTTCGATCTTGGTGACTGACCTGGCTGTCTTCGGGGCGGACCGCCGCGCGCTGCTCAGTGAACTGGTGAGCTTCGCCGACGTCTTCCTGGTGTCGGGTCTGGCCGGATCCGCCGGGCCGAGCTACGGCGCGGCCTGGCAGAACGGGGACATCCGCTTCATCGGACCGGTGGTGGCCGCCGGACCGGCAGTCGCGCAGGACCTGATCGCCGAGCTGGCAACCGCGGGCGGCTGGTCCGGTCAGGTGCGGCTCGACGTCCTGGGCCAGCACGGCGAGCTAGCGGCGTGGGCTCTCGCACGAGGGCTGATGCCGGGCGAGCCGAGCACTCTGATGGCCTACGGCGGAAGCCTGCCCGGTGACCGCCACCGGCTCTACGCGCCGTTCAGCGTCGCGATGGGTTAGCCGCCTGGCAGCTGCCCGCGGCAGGCGGAGCCGCCTAGACGCGCAGGCACCGGGTTTGCCCGCTTTCGGCCACGCCGGGGGGCCGCGCGCCAGTTCCTGAGGCCTGCTCCAGGGAGCCCGGCCGCGAGGCGAACGGCCTGGTCAGGCAGAGCCGCACCAGGGCAGCGGCGGCGACCGCTGTGGCCCAGCGCCGCGATCCGGCCGTAAGCGGCGTAGTCCAGCAGGTCGGTCGACCCGAGTGGCGGCAGGAGCATCAGGACGACCACCGCGAGTACCGACCCGGTGATGAGGTGGCCGGGCCCTCGGCCGCCAGTCGCGGTGCACTGCGACGAGCCCGGCGACCAGGCGGCCCCGCCGGCCACGACGGCGAGCCAGGTCGCGCAGCTGACCAGGACTGCCGACGGATGCGCGGACAGGAAATAGGACGGCCACGGGCGAGCGGACGGCATGGCCGGCACCGCCGCCGACGGGCCGAGCGCCGCGACCGCCGCCAGCAGGGCGACACTGGCGGCGATGCAGCAGGCCGCGACGCCGGGCAGCCAGCGCGGTGCAGAAGCCGGTGGCCGGCCTCGCGGGTGGCTGAGGGGCGCGACCGGGCGGGGCGAAATGCGGGCGAGGGCATGAAGGGCCGGGCTCTCCGCCTGCTGACCCTCTCGGGCTGCCGGACGGCAGGAGGGTGCGCATGTCTCCGGTCTCCCTGTCGGCCGGTCACCCTAGGGCCACCGGCCTCCAAAATCAGCTATAAGAAAATCGGTCAGTTCGATTCAAGGCCTGGAATGTGCCTGGCTGCCGGGTGTTGTACCCACCGATGCACGCGCCCTGCCCTGGTCGGTGTGGCTGCCTTACCACTGCGGCGGCCCAGGCCAGGACGGACTGTCGGTGCCGCCGCTTACAGTGGTAGGCGTGGAGCGAACGGAGGATTCGTCATGCGTCCGGTGACCGACCTGCAGCGCAGTGTCGCGCCGTTCGAGGTCGTCACGGACATGGTTCCGGCCGGTGACCAGCCGCGGGCGATCGACGAGATGGAGAAGCGGATTCGCGACGGGGCGAAGGACACCGTGCTACTCGGCGCGACCGGCACTGGCAAGACCGCGACCGTGGCGTGGCTGTCTGAGCGGCTGCAGCGGCCGGTGCTGGTGATGCTGCCGAACAAGACCCTGGCAGCCCAGTTCGCCAACGAACTGCGCGAGATGCTGCCGAACAATGCCGTCGAGTACTTCGTCTCGTATTACGACTACTACCAGCCCGAGGCCTACGTCCCGCAGACCGACACCTACATCGAGAAGGACTCGTCCATCAACGACGAGGTGGACCGGCTGCGGCATTCGGCGACCAACTCACTGCTGACCCGGCGGGACACCATCGTGGTCGCGTCGGTGTCGTGCATTTACGGCCTGGGCACGCCGCAGGAGTACGTCGACCGGATGCTGAAGGTCAAAGTCGGCGACACGATCGAGCGCGACGCCATGCTGCGCAAGCTGGTCGGCATGCAGTACGCGCGCAACGACCTGGCTTTCACCCGCGGCACCTTCCGGGTGCGCGGTGACACCATCGAGGTGATCCCGCAGTACGAGGAGCTGGCCGTCCGGATCGAGATGTTCGGCGACGAGGTCGAGCGGCTGATGACCTTGCACCCGCTGACTGGCGAGGTGATGAGCGAGGACGAGGAGATCTACATCTTCCCCGCCACGCACTATGTCGCAGGGCCGGAGCGGATGGAGCGCGCGATCGGCGGCATCGAGGCCGAGCTTGAGGAGCGGCTGGCCGAGCTGGACCGGCTGGGCAAGCTGCTGGAGGCGCAGCGGCTGCGGATGCGCACCACCTACGACATCGAGATGATGCGCCAGGTGGGCAGTTGCTCGGGCATCGAGAACTACTCCCGTCACATCGACGGCCGCGAGGCCGGCAGCCCGCCGAATACGCTGCTGGACTATTTCCCCGAGGACTTCCTGCTGGTCGTCGACGAGTCCCACAACACGGTGCCGCAGATCGGCGCCATGTACGAGGGTGACATCTCCCGCAAGCGGGTCCTGGTCGACCACGGCTTCCGGCTGCCGAGCGCGATCGACAACCGGCCGCTGACCTGGGAGGAGTTCGGCGATCGCATCGGGCAGACGCTGTACCTGTCGGCGACGCCGGGGCCGTACGAGTTGCGGCAGACTGGCGGTGAGGTGGTCGAGCAGGTGATCAGGCCGACCGGGCTGATCGATCCCGAGGTCATCATCAAGCCGACTAAGGGCCAGATCGACGATCTGGTCGGCGAGATCCGGGACCGGGCCGAGAAGTCCGAGCGGGTGCTGGTCACCACCTTGACCAAGAAGATGGCCGAGGACCTGACCGACTACCTGCTTGAGCTCGGGATCAGGGCACGCTACCTGCACAGCGAGGTGGACACGCTGCGCCGGGTTGAGTTGCTGCGTGAGCTCCGGCTCGGTGAGTACGACGTGCTGGTCGGCATTAACCTGCTGCGCGAGGGCCTGGACCTGCCTGAGGTGTCGCTGGTGGCCATCCTGGACGCCGACAAGGAAGGCTTCCTGCGGTCGGGTACCTCGCTGATCCAGACGATCGGCCGGGCGGCGCGGAACGTGTCTGGTCAGGTTCACATGTATGCCGACAAGGTCACCCCGTCGATGCAGCGAGCGATCGATGAGACCAACCGGCGGCGCGACCGGCAGACTGCTTATAACCGCGAGCATGGCGTCGACCCGCAGCCGCTGCGCAAGCGGATCGCCGACATCCTTGATCAGCTGGCGCGTGAGGATGCCGATACTGAGCAGTTGCTGGGCGGATCCGGGCGGCAGCAGAGCCGGGGCAAGGCGCCGGTGCCGGGTGTGTCGTCCCGGGCCAGGGCAGCGGCAGTGGCGGCCGCGGCGGGTGACGGCTCCGGCGGGGCCCGCGCCGATCTGGCGGCGCTGATCGCCGAGCTCACCGAGCAGATGCACGTGGCGGCGGCCGAGCTGCAGTTCGAGGTGGCGGCCCGGATCCGCGACGAGATCCGCGAGCTCAAGCACGAGCTGCGTGGCATGCAGGCTGCAGGCGTCTGACCGGCCGATTCCGCCGGTGCCGGGGCCAGGGCACGGCTGGCGGCGTCAAGGAAACGTTCAGATTGCCGTCAGCGTAGGGTCGAGTCATGGTGGCCAGCCTGCTAGCCGCGATTGTCTCGGCGCTGTGCTACGGAATCGCCTCGGTGATGCAGGCGATAGCCGTGCGCTCGACCAGCCGTCGCACCGTCGCGTCGCAGGCAGGCGAGGCTGGCATGGGCGTCGATCCGGGCCTGCTGCTCCGGCTGCTCCGGCAGGGCCCGTTCCTGGTCAGCATCGCCATTGACCTGCTCGGCTTCATCGCGCAGCTGGTGGCGCTGCGGCGTCTGCCGATTTTCGCCGTGCAGGCGATTATGGCGTCAAATCTGGCGGTTACCGCCGTCTTTGCCGCCTGGCTGATGAAGGCCAGGCTGTCGGCGCGGGAATGGATGGCGGTCGGCGGCGTCGTGGTGGGCGTCGGGTTGCTCGGGTTGTCGGCGGGCGCCGAGGGGGCAAAGCAGGTCGGGTCCGCCTTTCAGCTCGGGCTGATCGTCGCCGTGATTGGCGTCGGCGTGCTCGGCTTCGCGGGCGCGAAACTGCCCAACCCGGCCAAGACCCCGGTGCTGGGGGCCATCGCCGGGCTGGGGTACGCGGTGCTGGCCGTCTCGGCCCGTATCCTGCCAGGCTTCGCGCCCGCCCAGCTGATCAAGAACCCGGCAACCTATACGCTGGCGGCTGCCGGGATTGTCTCGTTCATGCTGTATGCGACGGCGCTTGAGGGCGGCAGCGTGACGACGGCGACGGCCGCAGTCGTGCTGGCTGAGACCATGCCGCCGGCACTGGTCGGCGTCATGTTCCTCGGCGACCGGACCAGGCCCGGCCTGACCGTGGTGGCCGCCCTGGGCTTCGCGCTAGCGGTGCTGTGCGCGGTGGCCTGCTGGCCAGATTCGGCGAGGCAGACCATGAGCGCCCGCAGGCTACCGAGTCCGGCGTCGAGTCGCTGAACGCGGCCGCCGGCGGCCGCCGGGCAGCATTAGGCCGCACGCGAGCTGCCGGAGCATTCGTGACCCGCGGGTAGGCAGCGGGAAGGGTGACGCGCCGGAAGCTTTCCGCGCAGACCGGTAACTAGCTGCGCAAATCCGGCGGCGAGCGGGCAAGCAGCCGTCGTGTCTGCCCGGTCTGGTTCGGTGCGCCTGATATCCTGAGACCCCGTGGGCGAGTGGGATAGTCCGCCGAATCTGACCACGGGAGCCTCGTTGGCGATATCAGCGCATGCATCACGTCCAGCCACGACAAGACACCTTTTCGTTACCGGCGGTGTTGCCTCCAGCCTCGGCAAGGGGCTGACGGCGTCCAGCATCGGCAGGTTGCTGAAGCTGCGCGGGCTGCGGGTAAGCATGCAGAAGCTTGACCCCTACCTGAACGTCGACCCCGGCACCATGAATCCGTTCCAGCACGGTGAGGTTTTCGTCACCGATGACGGCACGGAAACGGACCTGGATGTCGGGCACTACGAGCGGTTCCTCGACATCCGGCTGCCAGGATCGGCCAACGTGACGACCGGCCAGATCTACTCGACCGTGATCGCCAAGGAACGACGCGGCGACTACCTGGGTGACACCGTGCAGGTCATCCCGCACATCACGAACGAGATCAAGGCCAGGATCCGGGCGATGGCGAACTCGGAAACCGACGTGGTGATTACCGAGGTCGGCGGCACGGTCGGTGACATCGAATCGCAGCCGTTCCTGGAGGCGATCCGTCAGATCCGGCACGAGATCGGCCGGGATCGGTGCTTCTTCCTGCACGTCTCCCTGCTGCCTTACATCGGCCCGTCGGGCGAGCTGAAGACCAAACCGACCCAGCACTCGGTCGCGGCGCTGCGCAGCATCGGCATCCAGCCGGACGCGATCGTGTGCCGGTCCGACCGGCCGATCAGCGACGGGCTCAAGCGCAAGGTCAGCCTAATGTGCGACGTCGACGAGGAAGCAGTGGTGTCGGCGCCGGACGCTCCGTCCATTTACGACATCCCGAAGGTGCTGCACGCCGAGGGGCTCGATGCCTATGTCGTGCGCAGGCTCGGTCTGCCGTTCCGTGACGTCGACTGGAGCGACTGGGACGACCTGCTGCGGCGGGTGCACCGGCCTGCCCGCAGCGTCACGGTCGCGCTGGTCGGCAAGTACGTCGACCTGCCCGACGCCTACCTGTCACCGGCCGAGGCCTTGCGAGCGGGCGGCTTCGCCCATGACGTCCGGGTCAACATCCGTTGGGTCACTAGCGACGACTGCCAGACCCCCGACGGGGCCGCGCGGCAGCTCGGCGACGTGGACGGGGTCCTGGTGCCGGGCGGATTCGGGGTGCGCGGCATCGAGGGCAAGATCGGCGCGGTGCGCTATGCCAGGGAGAACGGCATCCCGATCCTCGGTCTCTGCCTGGGCCTGCAGTGCATGACGATCGAGGTTGCCCGCGATCTGGCCGGCCTGGCCGGGGCCAACAGCGCCGAGTTCGATCCCGAGACGGATTACCCGGTGATCGCGACGATGGCGGACCAGCAGGACGTCGTCGCGGGGGAGCGGGACATGGGCGGCACCATGCGGCTGGGCCTGTACCCGGCCGCGCTGGCCGAAGGATCGATCGTCGGCGAGTTGTACGGCGAGCTGATGGTGCACGAGCGGCACCGGCACCGGTACGAGGTCAACAACGCCTACCGCGCGCAGCTGGAGGAGGCCGGCCTGTCTTTCTCCGGATTGTCGCCGGATGGCAGGCTGGTGGAGTTCATCGAGCTGCCGCCCAGCATGCATCCGTACTTCGTGGCGACCCAGGCGCACCCCGAACTGCTGTCCCGGCCGACCCGGCCGCATCCGCTGTTCAGCGGGCTCATCGAGGCGGCGCTGGAGCGCAGCCGGGCGGTGCCGTCCGGCGAGGCCGTTGCGCCGGGGCCGGACGGCCGCGGGCGGCCGAGTGGCCGACCACGCGGCTGAGCTGAACCGGGTCAGGGACGAGGCGGGCAGCTGGCCGGTCACCGCAAGCTCGGTGCTGGCGTCCGGCCGGATCGTGACGGTCCGCACGGACACCGTCCGGCTGCCTGACGGCCAGGAGATGGGCCGGGAGGTGGTCGAGCATCCCGGTGCGGTCGCCGTGGTTGCCCTGGATGATGCCGACCGGGTCCTGATGATCCGCCAGTACCGCCACCCGGCTGCGGCGACGCTCTGGGAGATCCCGGCCGGGCTGCGCGACGTGGCCGGCGAGCCGCTGGTGGAGACCGCCCGCCGGGAACTGTTCGAGGAGGCCGGGTACCAGGCCAGCGACTGGCGGATCCTGACCGATTACCTTTCCTCGCCGGGCATCAGCACCGAGCGGCTGCGCGTGTTCCTGGCCCGGGGACTGGCCATGGTGCCGCCGGCCAGCGCGAGTATGTTCGGCAGCACGAGGAGGCGTACCTGACAGTGGCCTGGGTTCCGCTGGCCGACGCGCTCCGGGGGATCTTCGCGGGTGATCTGCATAACGGTGTCGCGATAATAGGTATCTTGTCCGCGTATGCGGCTCGGGAGGGCGGCTTCGGAGAGCTTCGGCAGGCCGGAGAGCCAGAGAATCTATGATCGCGCAAGTGGTCATAACGGCGGGTAAGGCCGGCACTGGAGCCGGGCGGTCTGCCGACGGCAAGGAAGGACACAAGGCCAATGAAGGTCGGCGTTCCTAGCGAAATCAAGAATCACGAGTACCGCGTCGCGATCACGCCGGCCGGCGTGCACGAACTGGTCAGGGACGGGCACCAGGTCTACATCCAGCAGGACGCGGGCACCGGCTCGTCGATCCCCGACACCGACTTCGTCGCGGCGGGTGCCGCCATCCTGCCGACCGCGGACGACGTATGGCAGACCGGCGACCTGATCCTCAAGGTCAAGGAGCCGATAGCCGAGGAATACCCCCGGATGCGCAAGGACCAGGTGCTGTTCACCTACCTGCACCTGGCCGCCAGCCGCCCGTGCACCGATGCGCTGCTGGAATCCGGGATCACGTCGATCGCGTATGAGACTGTGCAGCTGCCGGACGGCTCGCTGCCGTTGCTGGCGCCGATGTCCGAGGTCGCCGGCCGGATGGCACCCCAGGTCGGCGCGCACCACCTGCAGCGCGACGGCGGCGGCCGGGGCGTGCTGATGGGCGGCGTGTCCGGCGTGTACGCGGCCAAGGTCGTGGTGCTGGGGGCTGGCGTCTCCGGGATGAGCGCGGCCGCCATCGCCCTCGGCATGCAGGCCGAGGTGCTGCTGCTGGACAAGAACGTCGCCCGGCTGCGCCAGGCGGACGCCATCTACCAGGGCCACTGCCAGACCGTCGCGTCCAACGCCTACGAGATCGAGCGCGCCGTCATCGACGCCGACCTGGTCATCGGCGCCGTGCTGGTGCCCGGCGCGAAGGCGCCGACGCTGATCTCCAACGAGCTGGTCTCGCGGATGAAGCAGGGGTCGGTGCTCGTGGACATCTCGATCGACCAGGGCGGCTGCTTCGAGGACAGCCATCCGACCACGCACGCCGACCCGACCTACCGGGTGCACGACTCGGTCTTCTACTGCGTGGCGAACATGCCGGGCGCGGTGCCGCACACCTCGACCTACGCGCTGACGAACGTGACCTTGCCGTACGCGGTCGAGATCGCCAACCGGGGCTGGCGGGAAGCGCTGCGCCGGGACCCGTCGTTCGCCCCTGGCCTCAACACGCACGAGGGCAGCATCACCTGCGCGCCGGTCGCCGAGGCGCACGGCCTGCCCAGCGTGGCGCTGGCGGAGGTGCTCAGCTGACCACGTTCGCCCGAGCGATCGGGCGGTATCTCGATCACCTGGCGGTAGAGCGCGGGCTGGCGGAGCACACGCTGCAGGCATACCGGCGCGACCTGCAACGGTATGCGGCGACCCTGGCCGCCGCCGGGAAAAGCGAGATCGAGGAGGTCGGCACGCAGGATGTCGCCGACTTCCTGGCCGGGCTGCGCGAAGGCGACGCCGATCACCCGCCGCTGGCGGCAAGCTCGGCGGGCCGGGCCGTGGTCGCCGTTCGCGGACTGCACGCCTTCGTGCTGGCCGAGGGGCTGATGGCGGAGGACCCGGCCAGGGCAGTGCGGCCGCCGGTACCACCGCGGCGGCTGCCCAAGGCGATCCCCGTCGCCGACGTCGAGCGGCTGCTGGACGCCGGCGCGGGACCGGTCCGCGCTGCGGGACCGGGCCCTGCTGGAGTTGCTGTACGGGACCGGCGCCCGCATCTCCGAGGCCGTCGGGCTGGACGTCGACGACCTGGACCTATCCGGCAGCCCCGGGTCGGCCGCGGTGGCGGCGGTCGTCCGGCTGAATGGCAAGGGCGGCAAGCAGCGGCTCGTCCCGGTCGGCCGCTACGCCAGGCAGGCTGTCGACGCCTACCTGGTCCGGGCCCGGCCCGCACTGGCCGCGGCATCGGGCCGCGGCCAGCCGAGCCCGGCGCTGTTCCTCAACGCCCGCGGCGGGCGGCTGACCCGGCAGGGTGCCTGGGGGGCACTGCGCGCGGCGGCGGGCCGGGCCGGGCTGGCCGAGGTATCGCCCGCACGTGCTGCGGCATTCGTTCGCCACTCACCTGCTGGACGGCGGCGCCGACGTCCGGGTGGTGCAGGAACTGCTCGGCCATGCGTCGGTCACGACCACGCAGGTGTACACGCTGGTCACCGTCGACAAGCTCCGCGAGGTCTACGCGTCCGCGCACCCGCGCGCGATCGGCTAGCGACATTACTCCCGCGCAGTTTCGCCATATCGGCGGACAGGGCGAACTCTACCTATGTAGATTTTGTGCCGTGACACACGATCTCGGATTTCTCGGCGCAGACCCTCGCGGTGCCTTGCGGTGCTCTGCTCAGACGCCGGCGCAGTGGCAGCACGGCTACGCGCTTGCCAAGCAGACGCAGCTGAAGTCGGGCACGCTGTACCCGATTCTGATCCGCCTGGCCGATCGCGGGCTGGTCGAAGCATGCTGGCAGGACGAGCCGCAGCCGGGCCGGCCCCGGCGGCACCTGTACCGGCTGACCACCGACGGCCGGGCAACCGCCGGCGCGGCACTGGCCGAGGCAGCCCGGCTCGCTCCGGCCCGGGCAGCCGCCACCTCGCCGCGAACCCCGGCCGCGCGGTTGCGGCCCGGCCGCGCGATCAGGCCGGAGGCTGGCGCGTGACCAGGCTGAGCCGGCCGGGCGGCCGGGCCGTGATCCGGCTGCTGCCGCCGAGCGACGGCAATGGGCCGAGGCAATCTGGGCAGAGGCGCATCAGGCGGCCTCAGCGAGGGAACGGCTTGGCTGGTATTCAGGCGGGGTCATCACGCTCGCCAGACAGACGGCGCTGACACGCCGGGCAGCCCAGTCACTCGGGTTTGCCGTCACGGCCGGAGTGCTGATCTGGTCGGCCGGCCGCGGGGCTGCACCAGGCCCGATTGCGGCCTTCGTCTGGCTCGACGCGCTCGTCGCCATCGCCGCGCTGACCGGGGTGCCCTGGCTCGTGCGCCGTCGCCTCGGACCGTCCCTGGACAGCTGGACCGCTGCGGCACTGCGCGGCGGGGTATGTCTGGCTGTGCTGGCGCTGATCCTGGCGATGGCCGCCAGGGAACGAGGCGGCTACGCCGGGCAGCAATTCGCGCTGCTCAACTGGCTCAATCCGAAGATGTGGATGCTGCTGGTGCCATGGCTGGTCTTCCTGGTGCTGTTGGTCGGCTACGTCGCCGCAGTCTTCGCGGTGACTGCGCAGCGCTCCTGGGTTACCCGGCGAACGCTGGTGGTCGGCACCAGCATCGGCGTCCTGCTGGGCGGTGTCATGTACGCGATCATGCCTCTCGGCTTCAGCGACCAGGCAACGGCACCGTGGCTGCCGGGCGCGCAGATCGATCCCCTCGTTGCCTTCGCCTGGATCCTGCTGTTCGGCGGTCCGCTCGCGGGGGCCCTGCTAGCGGGCTGGCGTCATGCCGCGCCGGGCGGCCCGCTGCCAGCCGGTGAAGGGCGAATCCGGCAGGCAGTAGCGGCCGGCTTGCTGGTCGCCCTGATCGGCTCGCTGGTGGTGTGCGTCCTCGGCACGGTGACAGTCTCGGTGCTGCCACACGCGGGCTGGCTAGCCAGGCTGCTGTATTCAAGCCGGCATCTGACCGGAGCCGCGCTGGCAGCGCATATCAGCAGCCAGCCAGGCGCGCCGGGCGCCTACTTCCTGGTCTGGCTGTTCTTTCCGGTCATCGGCCTCGGCGTCGCCTCGTGCGCCGCACTGGCCGCGTGGTCGCAGCAGCCCGGCCCGAGCGGACCGCCGGGCCGAGGATCGGGCGGCGGCGGAGATCATCCCGGTGCTGATCCGGGGCCAGGGCTGATGCTGCCGGCATCTCCGCTGTACTCAGAGACAGCACGGCTGTACTCAGAGACGGCACGGCTGTACTCAGGGACGGAGCGGCGCTCAGCGCCGGCCCAGCGGTCGGCTGCCCGGCGGGCGAGCCGCCCGCTGTCGGTGCGATGAACAAGTTTGGCCGCGGCGCCGGCCGGGCCGTGCTGGCGATGCTCCCGGCCGAGCGGCGCGACTGGGCCGTGGCGTTGTGGGCCGAGGCCGGACAGGTGCCGTCGGGGCCGGAGCGGCTGCGCTGGCTGACCGGCGGGCTACGGCTGATTGTGACGGAGTCCGCCTTGGCGCGCAGACCCGGGACGACGATCGGCATGGCGGCGGCGGCCGTCTGCCTGGGCTGGACGGCGGTGCGGGGGACGGCATCTGGCTTCGGCACCGGCATCGTCTGGTTCATCACGACGACCACGGCGCTAGCGCTGGCCGGGCTGCCGCCGCTCATCCGCCGCCGGTTCGGGCCGGTCAGTGACAGCCGGGCAGCCAGGTGGCTGCGGGCCGCCGTGTGCGCTTCGGCCGTGATCCTCGTGGTGGCTGTGGCCGATCTCGACCGCGCCACCGACATTGGCGCCCACGCCGGTCCGCACAATCTGCAGGGCTGGATGCTGGTGCCCTGGTCGGTGTTCCTGCTGCTGCTGGCCGGGTATGTGGCCGTCGCGATCACCGTCACTGCGCAGCGGTCCTGGGTGACGCCGCCGACGCTCCTGCTCGGTACCCAGGTGGGCATCGTGCTCGGCGTGACCATGTACGCCATCATGCCGCTGGGCTTCGGTCAGAACGCGACGGCTCCGTGGCTGCCCGGTGCGCAGATCGACCCGCTCGTCGTGGCAGCGTGGGTGCTGCTGGTCTTCGGCCCGCTGACAGCGGCCGTTACGGCAGGGTGGCGCTGCACCGGGTCGGTGGGGGAGCTGCCGCAGGCTGAGGCCAAGATCCGGCAGGGCGTCGTGGCCGGAGTCCTGGTCACGGTCGTCGGCTCGCTCGTGGTCTGCATGCTCGGGTCGGTGACGCTGGCAGTGCTGCCCGACGCGGGATGGCTGCTGCACCTGCTGTACCCAGGCCAGCACCTGACTGCCGCCAGCGCCGCGCACCGGGTGTCCTTGCTGGACAGCAACGGGGCGCCGGGCTACTTCCTCATCTGGCTGGCGTTCCCGATCATCGGGCTGGCCGTGGCCGCTCTCACCTCGCTGGTCGCCTTCGGCAACGAGTCGGCCCGGCAACGAGGGCAGGGGCCGGGCGGCGGTGGCGGCTGGTCGGGTTCCCCGCCGGTGCCGCCGCCTTCGGGGGGCCGGGCTGGCGCAACTGACAGCGCCCCGGTCCGGCCGTTCGCCGGGGCCGGCCGCCGCTGACGGGCCTGCACGACCGCGGCGGGACGGGCGGCGCCGGCGGCCGTCGGCCACGTTCCCAGATAGTGACCAGCCGGGGCGCTCCGCCCGGTTGCCGCATGCATCTCAATTGGCGCCTAGCGGCGTGGGAGCTTGCCGGCCTGCGGTGCAGCGCCTAGAGTCCGTGTTCCAGTGAGCGCATTTCTGCGCTAGCCGCCGGGAGGTGCGGTAGCTGTGTCAGCATCCCAAATCCTCGAGGTCAGGCCCGGTCTAGTTGGACCAACCGGGCGCCCGTTGCCGGTCTTCCCTGTGCCCGAGCCGCTGCTGGTGCACGGGCCGGCCAGGATCGCGGCCGTCTGCAACCAGAAGGGCGGCGTCGGCAAGACCACGACCACCATCAATCTGGGCGCCGCGCTGGCCGAGCAGGGCCGCCGGGTTCTGCTCGTCGATTTCGACCCGCAGGGCGCGCTGTCGGTCGGGCTCGGCATCCAGCCGCACGAACTGGACGCCACGGTCTACAACCTGCTGATGGAACGCAGTGTGTCGGCGCACGACGTGATCATCAAGACCCGCGTCGAGGGCATGGACCTGATGCCGAGCAATATCGACCTGTCCGGCGCTGAAGTTCAGCTGGTGCACGAGGTGGGCCGCGAGTTCGTGCTCGGCCGGGTACTCCAGCCTGTCCTGCCTGACTATGACATCATCCTGATCGACTGCCAGCCGTCCCTGGGCCTGCTCACCGTGAACGCGCTGGCCTGCGCCGACGGCGTGCTGGTCCCGCTGGAATGCGAGTACTTCGCGCTGCGCGGGGTGGCGCTGCTGATGGAGACGATCGACAAGGTGTCGTCGCGACTCAGCCCGAAGCTGACCATCGACGGTCTGCTCGCCACCATGTACGACTCGCGCACCCTGCACACCAGGGAAGTACTGGCCGGGGTCGTCGAAGGATTTGGTGAACGCGTGTTCCACACCGTCATCAGCCGGACGGTGCGCTTCCCTGACGCTACGGTTGCTGGTGAGCCGATAACTATGTTCGACCCTGCCTGCAACGGCGCTAGCTCGTACCGTGAGCTGGCCAAGGAGGTACTGGATAGGTGGCGTCAGGGCGTTCCCGCGGGTCCCGTCCGCGCCGGGTAAGCCTGCCAGGAGTTGCAGAGCTCCTGCGCCCGCCTGCACGCAGCCCGGCCGCACCGGCCGAGCGGCAAGCGAGCGGCAGGGAGAGCCACCCCCAGAAGATCACGGTCTACCTGTCCGGCCACGAGCTGATGGATCTGGAACGTGCCCGGCTGGCGCTGAGGTCGTACGGTATCCCGGTTGACCGCGGCCGGATCGTGCGCGAGGCGCTGGCTGTGCTGCTGGCCGATCTGGACTCGGCCGGCGAAGACAGTCTGGTGGCGCAGCGGCTTCGCGAACCACAAGAGCCGATCGGATAATCTCCTCGACAGGGGGCAGGCAGTGCTCAGCGCTCGCGTAGCGGCGGATCCCGCCGCCGGGCGGCTGGCAGCGGCGGATGCCCGATGACCACGATGACGACCAGTGACTTCAGCGATGCCGCGGCCGAGACGGCCGTCCCGAGCGTTTTCCAGGTGCACCTGGACGTTTTCGAGGGACCGTTCGACCTCCTGCTCGCGCTGATTTCCAAGCACAAGCTGGACATTACCGAGATCGCGCTCTCTAGCGTGACCGACGAGTTCATCGGATATATCCGGGCGCTGGCGGGTGGCTGGGACCTGGACCAGGCGAGCTATTTCCTGGTCGTCGCGGCGACGTTGCTGGACCTGAAAGCGGCCCGGCTGCTGCCGTCGGGCGAGGTCGACGACGAAGAGGATCTCGCTCTGCTGGAGGCCAGGGACCTGCTGTTCGCCCGGTTGCTGCAGTACCGGGCGTACAAGGAAGTCGCCGCCGTGCTGGCCGGCAACATCGCGGCCGAAGGCCGCCGGTACCGGCGCCGGGTGCCGATGGAACCGCGGTTCGCCGATCTGCTGCCCGAGGTACTGATCGGGATCGGCGCCACTGAGTTCGCCGCGATCGCGGCCCGGGTGCTGGCGCCGAGGGAACCGCCGACTGTCTCGACCGCCCATCTGCACGTCCCGCGGACCTCAGTACGGGAACAGGCTGAGATACTGGTAGCGCGGCTGCGTTCGCTGCGCCGCGCCACCTTCCGCCAGCTGATCGCGGACTGCGCGGGGACCTACGAGGTGGTAGCCCGGTTCCTGGCCGTGCTGGAGCTGTTCCGGGACGGCCGCGTGGGCATTGACCAGGTCGCCCCGCTAGGCGATCTCTACGTGTCCTGGGCCGACCAGGGCGACCAGACCAGTCATCATGATCATGAGGAATACGATGGGTAACGAGCCGGAGGACTCCGACTGGGAGCCAGCCTGGGCGGAGCTGGCGCAGGCCGGAGAGCCCGACTCTGACCGGCCGGCCGAGGGTGAGCCGGACGTTGACGCAGGCGAAGACGAAGACGAAGGCGGCTCCGGTGACGGTGCGGATGACGGCCTGGCTGCGGCCCGCCCGGCGCCGCCGTTGCGGACGAGCCTGGAGGCTGTGCTCCTGGTCGCGGACGAGCCGGTGACCGAGCAGCAGTTCGCCGATGTAACCGGGCATCCGGCGGCGGCTGTCTGGACCGAGCTGCGCGAGTTGTCGGCGTCGTACACGGCCGAAGAGCGCGGCTTCGATCTGCGTGAGGTCGCTGGCGGCTGGCGGCTGTACACCAGGGACGAGTGCGCCGAGGTAGTCGAGCGCTTCGTCAGCGACGGCCAGGAGATCCGGCTGACCCAGGCGGCGCTGGAAACTCTCGCCGTCGTGGCGTACCGCCAGCCGGTCAGCCGGGCGCGGGTGTCCGCCGTCCGCGGCGTCAACTGCGACGGTGTCATGCGCACGCTGGTACTGCGGGGACTCGTCGCCGAGGCCGGCAGCGATCCGGAGAGCGGCGCCATCTTGTTCCAGACGACTGGCTACTTCCTCGAACGGCTCGGGCTGGCGAGCCTGTCTGACTTGCCGGACCTGGTTCCGTTCCTGCCTGACCACCTGGACGACGAACTGGACCTCGGCCATGCGGCCGGCTGACGGCCAGCGCCGCGGGTCCGGTCGGCCGGCTGGCGGCTCCGGACGGCCGGGTAGCGGGTCCGGTCGGCCGGGTGGCGGGTCCGGTCGGCCGAGCGGCGGATCCGGACGGGGCGGCAGCGGTCCGGCGGGCTCGAGCCCGTCAGCGCGGCCGGACGCCCTGGCCGGGCTGAGCGAGGCCGATCTCGCGCGGGCCAGGGCGGACGCTGCCAGCCTCGCGGCGGAGATCGGCTTTGCCGACGATTTCGACGACGACGGCGACCGTGACTCGCTGACTGACGTGCCCGGCGGCGTCCGGCTGCAGAAGGTACTGGCCGCGGCTGGCGTCGGTAGCCGGCGGCATTGCGAGGAGCTGATTGGCGAGGGCCGGGTCGAGGTGGACGGCGAGATCGTCCGCAGGTTCGGCGCCCGGGTCGATCCGCAGCATCAGATCATCCGGGTTGACGGCATGCGCATCCCGGCCAGCGAGGATCTGGTCTACCTGGCCCTGAACAAGCCTCCTGGCGTGCTCACCTCGATGTCAGACAGCCGCGGCAGGCAGACCATGGCCGACTTGCTGGGCGACGTCGCCGAGCGGCTGTTCCATGTGGGCAGGCTCGACTATGACACTGAGGGCCTGATGTTGCTGATGAACGACGGGGAGCTGGCGCACCGGCTGGCCCACCCGCGTTTCGGCGTGCCGAAGACGTACCTGGCCGAGGTGCCGGGGCCGGTGCCGAAGGAAGTGGGCCGTCGGCTGCTGGCCGGGATCGAGCTGGAGGACGGCGTGGCGAGCGCGGACAAGTTCCGGGTCGTGGAGCAGGTCAGCGGCCGCGCGCTGGTGGAGATGACGCTGCACGAAGGGCGCAAGCACATCGTGAAGCGGATGCTCGCGACCGCCGGCCACCCGGTCTCTAGGCTGGTCAGGACACAGGTAGGGCCGGTAGCGCTGGGCTCGCTGCGACCAGGCTCGACCCGGCGGCTGTCAACCAAGGAGGTCGGCGAGCTGTACGCCGCCGTCGGCATGTAGCACCGCGCACGCGCATTCGCAGCAGGCAAGGAGGGAACGTGGCAGTCCGCGCAGTCCGGGGCGCAGTCCAGGTCGCCGGCAACGACCGGGCCGAGGTTCTGGCCGGCACGGCCGAGCTGGTCACCGAGGTCATGAACCGCAATGAGTTCAGCACCGATGACGTGATCAGCGTGATCTTCACGGCCACGCCGGACCTGACCGCGGAGTTCCCGGCGCTGGCCGCCCGCAAGCTCGGATTCCAGGAAGTGCCGTTGCTGTGCGCGTCGGAGATCAGCGTGCCCGGCGCGATGCCGCATGTCGTCCGGCTCATGATGCACGTCGAAACAGACAAGCCGCGGGCCGCGCTGCAGCATGTCTACCTGCGCGGTGCGGCGGCGCTGCGGCTGGACATCGCGCAGTGACCAGCATGGCCGCGGGCGGCCTGTCATCGCCGCCGGGCTCACCCGGCGTGACCAGCGTGGTGGTCATCGGTACTGGCCTGATCGGCACCTCCGTCGCCCTGGCGCTGCGCGAGCGCGGCGTGGAGGTCTGGCTCGCCGACTCCGACCAGCACGCGGCGCAGCTTGCCGCCGATCTCGGCGCGGGCCAGCTGCTGCCGGCGGGTGGCGTACCTAGCGGTCCGGCCAGCGTCGCGGTGCTCGCGGTCCCGCCGGCCGCGGTGGCAGCCGAGTTGTGCTCCGCGCAGGCCGCCGGCCTGGCCCGCTGCTACACCGATGTGGCCAGCGTCAAGGAACTCCCGCTGGCGGCCGCGCGTGAGGCCGGCTGCGACCTGGCCAGCTACGTGCCTGGCCACCCGCTGTCCGGCCGTGACCGGTCTGGCCCGGCCGCGGCCCGGGCTGACTTGTTTATCGGCCGGCCGTGGGTGCTCTGTCCCCAGCCGGACAACGATCAGGACACTATTTTCCAGGTAACGTGGCTTGCCCAGGCGTGCGGTGCCCAGCCGGTGACGGCCACAGTGACCGATCATGACCAGTGGGTAGCGCTGGTGTCACACGCGCCGCAGGCAGTCTCGGCGGCGATGGCGGCCCGGCTCGAGCGGGCGCCGGCCAGCGCGCTCGCACTAGCCGGCCAGGGACTGCGGGACGTGACCAGGATCGCGGGCTCGGCGGCGGAGATGTGGGTGCAGATCCTGTCCGCGAACGCCCGTCCCGCGGCCGCGGTGCTCAGGGAAGTGGCCGCTGACCTGGCGCAGGCCGCGGAGACACTGGACAGCCTGGCCGGAGGCGACGAACAGGCGGCCAAGCAGCTGGCCGACCTGCTAGAACGCGGGATCGCGGGCGTTGGCCGGATCCCCGGTAAGCACGGCGGGCCCAACCGGGACTTCGCCGCGGTACAGGTGGTAATCCCCGACCGGCCGGGTGAGCTGGCCAGGCTGTTCGACGCTGCGGGCGAGGCGGGGGTCAACATCGAGGACATCACCATCGAGCATTCGCCGGGGCTGCCCGTCGGCGTGGCGGAACTGTGGGTGCGGCCAGATGCGGTTTCCGCCCTGTCCGGCGTGCTCGCTGCAGGAGGCTGGCCGGTTCGCCGGTAACATCGCCTCGTGACGGAATCTGCGGCCAGGACGGTATCACCAGGTATCGGGGCTTATCGCCATCCCGACCAGCCTGGCCTGGTCATCGCCGTCGACGGCCCGGCGGGGTCAGGGAAATCAACCGCCGCCCGGCGAGTGGCGGCCGAGCTCGGGTTGCGCTATCTGGACACCGGTGCAATGTACCGGGCGCTCACCTGGTGGCTGATGCGCCAGCATGTCGACCTTTCCGATACTGCCGCGGTCCTGGCCCGGTTGGATGAGCCGAAGATCTCGGTGACGACCGAGCCCGGTGCGCCGCAGATCAGCGTCGATGACGAGGATGTGGCCGGACCGATCCGCACTCGCGAAGTATCCAACTCCGTCAGCCTGGTGGCCGCCATACCGGAGGTCCGCCAGCTGCTCATCGGGATGCAGCGCGAGCTGATCTCCGCCGCAGCCGCCGGGCCTGGCATCGTCGCGGAGGGCCGTGACATCGGGACTGTCGTCGCGCCAGATGCTGGGCTCAAGGTCTACCTGACCGCCAGCGAGCAGGTCAGGGCCCAGCGCCGCAGCGCCGACCTGGTGGCCGACCCGGCGGCCACGGTGGAGAAGACCCGCACCGAGCAGGCCCGCCGGGATCAGCGTGACGCCGCGCAGATGGTGATGGCAGCCGACGCCGTGCCCGTCGATACCAGCGCGCTCGGGCTGGACGAGGTCGTGCGGCGGATCGTCGAGCTGGCGAGGGCGCTGCGGCCGGTGCGGCATGGGTGAGCCCGACGAGTCACTGGACCGGCCCGATGTTGCCGTGCCGGTGCTGGCGGTGGTCGGCCGGCCGAACGTCGGTAAGTCGACGCTGGTGAACAGGATTCTCGGCAGCCGGCAGGCGGTGGTCGAGGACGTGCCCGGCGTCACCAGGGACCGGGTCAGCTACGACGCGACCTGGCGCGGCCGGGCCTTCACGATCGTCGACACCGGCGGCTGGGAGCCGTCTGTCGAGGGCACCCCCGCGCTGGCCGCACGGGTGGCGGCTCAGGCCAGGGTGGCGGTGGACGCGGCGGACGCGGTGCTGTTCGTCGTCGATGCGGTGGTCGGCGTGACCGATGCGGACGCCGCGGTTGCCGCCGTGCTGCGCAGGTCACGCAAGCCGGTCGTGCTCGCGGCGAACAAGGTGGATGATGCGCCGGGGGAGCCGGACGTGCATTCCCTGTGGTCACTCGGCCTCGGCGAACCGCTGTCGGTCAGTGCCCTGCACGGCCGCGGCAGCGGCGACTTGCTCGATGCGGTGCTGTCGGCACTGCCGGAGACGCCGCAGGAGCGCGATCCGGCCGAGGGCGGACCGCGCCGGGTCGCTCTGATCGGGCGCCCGAATGTCGGCAAATCCAGTCTGCTGAACAAGCTGGCCGGGACCGAGCGAGTGCTGGTCGACTCGGTCGCGGGAACTACGCGGGACCCGGTCGACGAGCTGATCGAGCTCGGCGGCAAGATCTGGCACTTCGTGGATACCGCCGGAATCAGGCGCCGGATGCACCAGACACAGGGTGCCGACTACTTCGCCGCGCTGCGGACCGAGCGGGCGCTTGAGCGCACCGAGGTGGCCGTTGTGCTGGTCGATGCGAGCGAGCCGCTGGCCGAGCAGGACCTGCGCATCATCTCGATGGTCATCGAAGCTGGCCGCGCGCTGGTGATCGCCTATAACAAGTGGGACCTGGTCGACGCCGACCGCCGGGAGTTCCTGGACAAGGAAATCGACCGGCAACTGCACAACGCACGCTGGGCGCCGCGGGTGAACATCTCCGCCAAGACCGGCTGGCATGTCGACCGGCTGGTCCCGGCGCTCGAGCGGGCACTGGACAGCTGGGAGACCAGGGTTGCGACGGGCAGGCTGAACGCCTGGCTATCCGCGCTGATCGCGGCGACCCCGCCACCGGTGCGCGGGGGAAAGCAGCCGAAAATCATGTTCGCCACCCAGGCTGGCGTCAGGCCGCCGCACTTCGTGTTGTTTACCAGCGGCTTCCTGCAGGCGGGCTACCGTCGCTTCATCGAGCGAAAGCTACGCGAAGAGTTCGGTTTCGACGGTTCCCCGGTGCACGTGACCATGCGGCTGCGAGAGAAGCGGTCAGGCCCCTCCGGGCGGGCCGCACGGGGACCTGGCCGGGCCTGATCGGCGGCACGTCCGGCCGGCTGCTGTCAGGCGGCACCGCTGTCAGGCGGCAGCTGTCAGGAGGCACTGTCAGGCGGCGCCCAGCCAGAACCAGACGGTGGTCCCCGCATCTTCGCGAAGGTATCCCCACTGATCGGCCAGAGTCTGCACCAGGAACAGCCCGTGCCCGTCCGAGGCGTACACGTCACCGCGCACGACCGGAGAACTCAGGTCTGAGCCCTGGTCAGCCACCTCGATTCGCAGGCCACCCGATGACTCCATGACCAGCAGGTTGACTGTGCCGCCGTGGCACCGCGAACTGCTGTGCATGACAGCGTTGGTCACCAGCTCTGAGGTGAGCAGCACGGCGTTATCCAGGCTGGGATGTAATTCGCCCAGCGCCTTGGCCACGAAGGCGCGCGCCTCGCGCACATGCTCCGGTCGACCGGGAATAGTCAGGCTGCCCAGTACCGCCGCGCCTGCCATGCTGGCCAGGTCCTCGGTAGCGTCGCTCGCCCGAGTGGCGAAGGCTGCCATCCCGGTCGCTCCCTCCCGCGCCGCGCCGCGAGCCTGTACTAGGCCTTCAGGAACGGCCGTGCCATCCATTAGCGAATATTGGCGCACAGACCCGGACCGGAACCATGACGGCGCGGGTGAGACGCCTTCTGAGATCAATCATGAAGTGACGATGCACGCCACGCAAGTGCATAGAACAAATCACAAGGACGAAATCTCAGATGGGATCTCACGCACGCGGCAACTTCGTGTATCGTCACTCACAAGCGAGTGCTCCAAGCAACCCAATATCTCCTCGTTCAGGGGCAGCGGTTGCGTCGTTCCTTACAAGGGGGCGAATCGAGATGTCGGTCGGTCCTACTGTTCGTCGCCGGAGGCTTGGCAGCGAGTTAAGAAGGCTGCGCGAGTCGCAGTCGATCAAGCTCGAGGAAGTAGCCGAGCGTCTTGGCCTTGCCCCGTCCACGCTGTCCAGGATCGAGACTGGCAAGGCGCCGACGCGGACTGCCTACCTCAACTCGATGTTCGAGTTGTACGGGGTGGACGATCCCTCTCAGCGGCAGGTGCTGCTGGAGATGGCACGAGAAGGGCACCGTAAGGGCTGGTGGGCAGTGTGGGATGGCGTGCTGCCGACCGGATTCGGTATCTACGTCGGACTGGAAGCGGAAGCAGCCTCGCTCCGGGTCTATGAAGCGCAAGTGGTACACGGGCTGCTGCAGACCGAGGACTACGCTCGTGCCGTCATGTCGACGGTGCGCAGGCGGCAGACACCCGACGAGATAGAGCGACTGGTCAAGCTCCGGATGCAGCGCCAGGATGTCTTGTTCCGAGCGGACCCGCTGGAGATGTGGATCATCCTGGACGAGGCAGTGCTCCGCCGGATGGTGGGTTCCTCCCGCATCATGCGCGAGCAGCTCGACAAGCTGCACGAATCGAGCCAGCTGCCGAACGTGACCTTGCAGGTGCTGACTTTCGGCAGTGGTCTGCATCCGGGAATGGGCGGCCCGTTCGCCATCATTGAGTTCCCCGAGCGATTCGATCCCGACGTCGTCTATACCGAAGGCGTGACCGGCCAGGCCTATATGGAGGAGCGAGAGCGGGAGGTCAAGGCGCGAGCCGAGGCTTTCGACCTGCTGCGCGCGACGGCCCTTCCGCCAGCCGATTCGGCCAACCTCATTTGCTCTATTTCCGAAGGATCCGAAGTATCCGCCTGAAAGGAACACCCGCATGTCTGGATACGACACCTCCAACGCAGCGTGGATCACCAGCCGCGCTTGCAACAACTCGGCCTGCGTGCAGGTCGCCCACCTGGAGGGCGGCGTCGTCGCACTCCGGGATTCCAAGGACACGAGCAAGCCGGCGCACTTCTTCGACAGCGAGGAGTGGGCAGCGTTTGTCACTGGCGTCAAGGCCGGCGAGTTTGACCTGCCGGTGAGCTAACCCGGGCGGGGCAGAGAAGGACGGCCCCCGGAACCTTCGGCATTGGCCGGGTTCCGGGGGCCGTCAGTTGTCTGGATGCTAATGCGGTGCGGCGTCTCGCGAGATCGGCGATGGCGCCGGGTCGCCGCCACCGAACTCCGGATCGATCAGCGGCTGAGCGAAGACGTGGCCGAGCGGTTCCGGCCCCACATACTGCTGACAACGACAGTCATCGACGGCGCACGATGAGGTGCGCGGGTTGTGGAAGCTCAGGTGGTGGCTGCATCCGCAGATCGGCTGGGGTTCTGGCGGAGACTGCAGCGCAGTCTTCTTCTTCTCGGCGAGTTCACCCTTGGCGGTCAGGACGGCGAGTCTGCGGCGGTGGTGCTTCTGGAGGGCTCCACCGAACACTGGCGGGACGATAAAGATCAGCCACCAGTAGCTAGCGACGAACGAGGTGAGGTCGTGCACGCAGCCATTCTCCCGTATTGCTCCGCGCAACAGCAATCCCGGCAAGCGCGGCGACCCCAGCCAGGCTGACAGCGCGACAGCGCCTCAGCCGGGCAGATGACGGCGTTACCTGGCCGTTGCAGATCAGGCGGGCAGCTCGAATTCGCCGTCCCTGGCTCCGCCGAGAAACGCGTCCCATTCGGCCTGGGTGAAGACCAGCGCCGCGCCTCCAGGGTCGCGTGAGTTGCGCATGGCCACGCCGCCGTCAGCCAGGAAAGCGATCTCTACGCAATTACCGCCGGTCGGCCCGCTGTAGCTGCTCTTGACCCATGGCCCTGGGATATCACGTGCGTTTGTGCTCATCAGGACTCCTCCAGCTCCGCGAGCATCGAGTGAATAAGGGCTGTCGTCTGATCTGGCGTGGTGCTGGTGGCACTGATGTGATCCATCGCGTCGACATAGCGGTCTACGTCGACCCGCTTGTCCAGGTACATCGCGCTAGTGAGCTGCTCAATGTAGACCACGTCGGGCAGATCGTCGGTCGCGAAACGGAGGATGCTGAAGCTGCCCGGAGCCGCGTAGGACGCCCCGGTCAGGAACGGCGTGATCTGGATCGTGAGTCCTGGCCGGTTGGAAATGTCCAGAAGATGAGCAAACTGAGCGCGTCTCATCGCCGGAGTTCCCACTGGCCGCCGCAACGCGACTTCGTCGATAACAGCCCACAGCCGCAGGCCGCCCGAAGCAAAACGCCGCTGGCGTTCCTTGCGGAGGAATACCAGCCGATCTCTTTCTTCGCGCGAATAGGAGCCGAGTTCGATGACGGCCGCGGAGTAATCCTCGGTCTGCAGCAGGCCGGGCACGAACTGGGTGTCAAAGCTCCGGATTGACTCAGCCGATTCCTCCAGGCCGATGTAGGACTGGAACCAAGTCGGCAGCACGTCCTGGTACCGGTGCCACCAGCCCTGCTGGTTCGCCTGACTGGCAAGCGTCAGCAGCTGGTCACGCTCGGCAGGATCGGTAATTCCGTACAGGTTGAGCAGGTCAGCGATGTCGACCTCGCGGACCGCATTGCGCCCGAGCTCAATCCTGCTGATCTTAGATTCTGACCCGCGGATCTCCCTGGCGGCCTCCTGCGCTGTGATGCCACGGGATTCGCGCAGCCGCCGTAACTGAGTGCCCAGCAGGATGCGCAGGACCGTCGGAGCCCCGGCGGCGTCTGTTCCCGCGCTGTCAGACCTCATGCCATCCGTCATCAGCCGCGCTCCCTCCCGATGCGCCGCATGGATCTTACTATCGTGGCACGGCGCTCGGGGCTGGCATAACAGTTAGAGTCGTGTCGCCCATTTTCGCCGTACATTTCGCGACGCAAGTGCGTAATGGAGTTCTTCTCAAAGCACTCTAACTTCATGATATCGCAGATGCGATTTCACGCTACCCCCATACGTGGCAGAAGTGCCTGATGTCGTCACCCCCTCGCCGCGCGGCTGCCAGCGCACCGGGGCGACAGGCCGCCAGTCAGAGGGCGCCGCAGCCTCGGTACGATCGCGACGAGGCCGCACTGCATCTACTCGAAGGCAGGTTCATGCGCTACAGGTCGCTTGGCAGCTCCGGGCTTGTCGTCTCCGTCGTGGGACTCGGCTGCAACAACTTCGGTCGCCGGCTCGACATGGACAGCACTCGCGCGGTAGTTGACGCAGCCATCGACTCCGGCATCACGCTGCTCGACACCGCGGAGAGTTACGGCGGTCAAGGCCGCTCCGAGGAGCTCCTCGGTGAGGTGCTGCAAGGCCGACGTGACCAGGTTGTGCTGGCGACCAAGTTCGGCTCGTCGGGATCCGACATGGGGTACGGGCCGGCCGCGGGAGCGAAAGGCGGCCGGGCCTATATCCGGCGTGCGGTGGAGCATTCACTGCGGCGGCTCCGCACCGACTACATCGACCTTTATCAGTTGCACAACCCCGATCCGGCAACGCCGATCGCCGAGACGATCGCGGCGCTGACCGAGCTGGTGCGGGCTGGACTGGTGCGCTACATCGGCCACTCGAACCTGACCGGAGTGCAGCTTGCCGCGGCGGCTGCCACGGCCCGTGAGCTGAACGCGGAGCCGTTCATCTCGGCGCAGAACCACTGGTCGCTGCTTGAGCGGACCGCGGAACTCGACGTCGTGCCCGCTGCCATTCAGTTCGGTCTCGGCGTGCTGCCGTTCTTTCCGCTGGCGAACGGGCTGCTGACCGGCAAGGTACGGCGCGGTGTCGGTCCGGCCGAAGGGACCAGGCTGGCTGGCCGGGACGGATACATCACGGACGCCAAGCTGGACAAGGTTGAAGCGCTGATCGACTGGGCGCAGCAGCACGAGACGTCGATACTCGGCGTTGCCATCGGCGGCCTGGCCGCCATGCCGGGCTGCTCGTCGGTGATTGCCGGCGCAACGTCGGCCGAGCAGGTCCGCGCGAATGCCGCAGCGGGAGAGTGGGTGCCCGGTGCCAGCGACCTCGCTGACATCGAGAAGATCGTGCCCGTGATCGGCTGACGCGATCGGGGCCGCCTGGCCCGCGGGGGAGGGAGTTCCCCGCCGCACCATGCAAGCCCGCCAAGGAGTTGCGATGAAGAAGGCAGTTGTGATGAAGAAGGCAGTTGCGAGGACATCAGTGGCGAGGACATCAGTGGCGACGCCGGCAGCGGCGACGCTGGCTGTGACGCTGGCAGTGGCGACGAAGGCGGCATCGGCGTGAGAGCGGCACTGTACGACCGGACCGGGACCGCGGCTGAGGTGTGCCGGGTCGGAGAGGTCGACATGCCGGAGCCGGGTCCGGGCGAGGTGCGGATCAGGATCCAGCTGTCGGGCGTCAACCCGACGGACTGGAAGTCGCGGTCGGGCGCGACCGCCCGTCCGATCGACGGCTTCCAGATCCCGCACCACGATGGCACCGGCGTCATTGACGCTGTCGGCGGCGGAGTCGACGAAGCCCGGATCGGCCAGCGGGTCTGGACCTGGATGGCTGCGGCTGGCCGGCGGTACGGCACGGCTGCGCAGTGGTCGGTGGTTTCCTCGCGCCAGGCTGTCCCGCTGCCCGACGGCGCGTCCGCCGAGCTTGGCGCGTCGCTCGGGGTGCCAGCGATGACGGCGCACCGGTGCCTGTTCGCCGACGGCCCGGTGGAAGGCAAGAACGTGCTGGTGGCCGGCGGCGCGGGTGCAGTGGGCCACTTCGCGATCGAGCTGGCCAAGTTCTTCGGCGCGCGCGTGGTGACGACGGTCAGCGGCCCGGAGAAGGCTGAACTAGCCCGGCGGGCCGGCGCCGACCTGGTTGTCAACTACCGGGATGCTGATGCTGCCGACCAGCTACGCGCGTTCGCCCCCCAGATGGACCGGATCGTCGAGCTGGCGCTGGGCGCGAACCTGGAACTGGACCTTGCGGTATCCGGCCCGTACACGCACATCGTCGATTACGCGGCCGAGCCGGCTGACCCGGTACTTCCGGTGCGCAAATGCATGAACGCCAACGTGACGCTTCGCTTCATCCTGCTGTACGCGGTGCCTGCCGAGGCTACCGATCAGGCGGCGACGGACGTTACCCGGGCGCTGGAAGCCGGCGCTCTGACCGAGTTGCCGGTCATCCGGTTCGGCCTGGACGACATCGTGGCGGCACACGAGGCAGTGGAAGCTGGCGCGGTCGGCAAGGTGCTCATCGAGTTGCCGTGACCTGACGACACCCGGTCCTGGCCCTGGCTAGCCAGATCAGGATGCCGAGCGCTGGCAGTGTCGCCAGTGGCTCGAGCCCGCGCAGCGCGGCGGGCACGACGAGTGACGCGGCTATCGCGGGCAGCAGCGCGCCGGTGATGACGGCCAGTGTCTGCCTGCTGCCCCATTCCGGCCGCGTGCACCATCGGCGCCCGGCCCAGATCACCAGGCTGAAGTACCCGGTCATGAGCGCGATCAGCAGCGGCTGCCAGGGGCGCAGGTCGCCGGGCCTGACTGCGGCGGCGAGTACGCCCGGCACGATCGCGAACAGGACGAAGAACCCGGCAGTCGCGCCCGCGCCCGCCAGTCGCAGGCGGCCAGCGGACGGGACGCCGGGCCCGGCGAGGATCACCACGGCCGGATCATCGGACCTCGGGCCCTCCCGGTAGGCGGCGCCGGCCAAGGCCGGCAATGACATTGACCGGGCCGGCAATGACAGGGCGACAGCGACCGCGGCGAGCACGGCGATCAGGACGACGGCCTTCGGCTGCCGGTCGGCGGCAGGGCCGAAACCGGTGGCGATCGTGACGGCGAGCATCGCCATCAGGCCCGCGACGGCCGGACGCGGCAGCCAGCGCCGTCCGGCGGCACGCGGGAACACGATCTCGATGAGAAAGACCGGCACTATTGTGCTCATCAGCGTGTGAAAGATCGTCAGGCCGACGGCGACGGCCGGGTCGGCGCCGCCGATCAGCGCGTAGCCGGAGTACTGCACCTTGTACCACGTGCCGGCGATGATGCCCTCGTTGACCGAGCCCGCGGCCATGCCCAGCAGCAGGATGGCGGTCCAGCTAGCCGGCCGGCTGCGCAGGAACTCACGGACCAGCAGCGCGGCCGAACCGTAGAACGCGCTGATGAACAGGAACACCGCAGGCTGGGTCAGCAGCAGCAACGGGGGCGAGTTGAACGTCGCGATCGTCTCCGGGATGAGTCCTGCTCCCAGGAAGAGCGTGATGGCGGCCGGCCAGGTCCGGGCAGGCACAGCCGCGGCTTGCGCTCGCGCGGCAGATCGCACGGTGTACCTCCGGTGCCGGGCTGTCGGCGCATGTGCCGGCAGAAGTGCGGCGGGACCTGCGGCAAGTATTCCTCCGGACGCAGCGCGCGGGCAGCCGCGTGGCGCATCTCAGAGTGAGACGGTCCTGGTGGTGCCGGGCCGGGATAAGCCGGGCCGGCCGGGTTATCGTGAGGCGCGCATGTCAGCACAGGAGGGCCGGTCAGTTGCTTGACGACCTCGTTTACGACGACAGTGAATCGCCTGCCATCGGCTTGGCGCCCGCGGGTGCTGCCTGGGATGACGTGCAGGACCACCTGAAAATCGCGCATCACCCGCTCTTGGTCCTGCTGCCTGGCAGCGATGAATATGTCGGTGCTTACTGGGCGGGCACCGCGCTGGTCGTCGTCGCCGATCTCAGCCCTGATGAAGAGCAGGCAGTTCAGGAGTTCCGGGCGGTGCTGCGCGAGCGCGGTGAGGCTTAGCGCGGCCGCGGGGCGTGTGCCACGCCGCGCTGCAACGGCGCGCGACACCGCAGCGGCGCGCGCACACTGGGCTTGTCAACGCATCAGCTAACGGTTATCCTCCGGCTAACCGTTATCCAGATACCCGTTAGAGGTAGGCGCATATGCAGCAGGAAGTTGTACTCGCGCTGCTGGCCAAGGAGCCGTCGCACGGCTACCAGCTGCGTGCTCGCTTGCGCCAGGCGCTAGGCCCGCTGGGCGACGCGATGAACGACGGTCAGGTCTACGTCACTCTGGCCCGGCTGGAGAAGGCCGGTCAGGTCGAGGCCGAGCAGCCTGCAGGTCAGGCGGACAAGTCGGATCGCAAGGTCTACGCGCTCACCGCCGCCGGGCACCAGCGGGTCGCAGATTGGGTCGCAGAAGTCAGCTGGCCGCGCCCCGATCTGGCGGAATTCCACCTGAAGCTCATCGCCGCGGCGGCAGCACGGCTGGCTGACCCGATCGCGATCGTCGACGCGCAGCGGCGGGAGCTGCTGCGGCGCTTGCGGGATGCCCAGCGGGCTGCCCTGGCCGAGACCGCCGGGTCAGACGCGGGACTGCTCCTGGAAGGCATCGTGCTCCGGCTGCAAGCCGACTTGCGCTGGCTGGAGGCATGCGAACGGAACTGGACGGGCCGGCGGGCCCAGGCATGAGAGGCACGGGGAGAGCTGTGGACGGCACGGGCACGAACGGCACGGGCAGCACGAACGGCACGGGCACCACGAACGGCACGGGTAGCAGCTGCATGTTGCGGGCTCGCGCCCTGTGCAAGGAGTACGGCAAGGACGGCGGCCTGGTACGTGCCGTCGATCATGTGGACCTCGAGGTGGCCGCGGGCGAGACGCTGGCGGTCATGGGCCCGAGCGGATGCGGCAAGTCGACCCTGCTGCACCTGCTGGGCGGCCTGGACCGGCCATCATCCGGCGAGCTCTGGCTGGCCGGCCAGCGGATTGACCAGATGAGCGAGCGGGGCATGGCCGCCATCCGCCGCGACGCCGTCGGTTTCGTCTTCCAGGCGTTCCATCTGATGGACGAGCTGACGGCGGTCGAGAACATCGAGCTTCCCGGCCTGCTGGCCGGGCTGTCCGCGCGGTCCGCGCGCCGCCGCGCGACGGAGTTGCTCGACCAGGTCGGGCTGGCCGACCGGGCCCGGCACCTGCCGTCGCAGCTGTCGGGTGGGCAGCGGCAGCGGGTCGCCATCGCGCGTGCGCTGGCGAACGAACCGCTCATCGTGCTGGCCGACGAGCCAACCGGCAACCTGGACAGCGAGGCGACTCTCGACGTGCTCCGCCTGTTCGAGAGCCTGCACGAGGCCGGCCAGACGCTGGTCATCGTGACTCACGACGCGCGGATCGCGGCCACGGCGGACCGGCTGATCTCGATGCGCGACGGCGCTTTCGTCGATGAGACCAGGCTGACCGGCGGTACGTCCGGAAGCCTGAGCCAGCTGGCGGGCCTGGGCGGCTAGGGACGATGAGCAAGCTCTTGATCATCGGTCGGCTGGCCCGGCCGCGGCGGCCTGTCGAATCCGTCCGCCTGGGGGTTGCTGGCAGTAGTCGTCCTCGCGCTGAGCGGACTGATAGCGATCGGCGCCGGGCCGGCCAGCGCGGCGGCGCGGCTACCGGTCGCCGAGATGTGCAAGCGGAGGCATGACGACATGAGTAAGTTCCTGCTGATCTGGCGTCTGGCCGTGCGCGACCTCCGGCGGCGCCCGGCCCAGGCAGCCCTGCTGCTGCTGGCGATCACGGCCGCCTCGGGCACACTTTCGATGGCGCTCGTGCTGCACGGCGTTACCAGCCACCCCTATGCACGCACCCGGGCGGCGACCAGCGGGCCGGACGTGGTGGCCCTGCTCGGCCAGGGCGGAGTGACGTTCAGCTCCGGCCCGAACGGCGGACCTGCGGGCGGACCGCACGGGCCGCAGGGGGCAGTCGGGCAAATCGAGGCCCAGGCCGCCGGCCTGATCCGCGCTCGCGGGGTGACGGCGCACAGCGGGCCGTACGAGGAAGCGGGGGCCGTGGTCAGGGTCCGCGGGCTCGCCGTTGCGATCCAGGTAGAGGGCCGCGGCCAGGCACCGGCTGCGGTCGACCGGCCGAAGCTGACCGCTGGCAGCTGGGTGCGTCCCGGCGGCATCGTGCTGGAGCGGGCCTTCGCGGGCGCGCTCGGAGTCAGCGTGGGCGACCGGATCACCCTGGACGGCCGCCCGTTCACGGTGGCCGGCCTGGCCGTCACGGCTGCGGAGACCCCCTACCCGAACCTCTGCTTCACCGGCGGGTGCAACACCGGGATTTCCGGCGATGAGCAGCTGGAGGGACACGGAGCAGGCCTCGGCTGGGTCACCCAGCCGGACGTCCGCGTCCTGGCCACCGCCGACAAGGGCGAGTCGGCCGCCTACGTGCTCAACCTGCAGCTCAGTGACCCGGCCAGCGCGCCGACGTTCATCAGTGCCTACTACCAAGTTCACCGGCAGGCTGGCCCGGTGAACTTGCTGTCCTGGCAGAACATCGCTACCGGGGATGCGCTGCTGGTCACCGACGAGCAGCAAGTGCTGACTCCGGGAGCGTGGCTGCTCGGGCTGCTCGCACTGGCCAGCGTGGCCGTCCTGGTGGGCGGCCGGATGTCCGAGCGCACCCGGCGGGTCGGCTTGCTGAAGGCCGTCGGCGGCACTCCTGGGATTGTCGCCGTCGCGCTGCTGGCTGAGAATCTCATCCTGGCGCTGGCTGCTGGGGTGGCCGGGCTGGTGATCGGGAGGCTGGCCGCGCCGCTGATCACCAGTCCCGGTGCCGGGCTGGTGGGCACTCCCGGTGCCCCGTCGCTGACCTTGTCCATCGCCGGCCAGGTCATCGCCGTGGCACTCCTCGTGGCCCTGGCCGCGACGCTGCTGCCCGCTTTCCGGGCGGCCCGGACCAGCACGGTCGGCGCTCTGGCTGACGCGGCCCGGCCGCCCCGGCGCCGGGCCATGCTGATCAAGCTCGCCGCCCGGCTGCCGGTGCCGTTGCTGTTCGGGCTGCGCCTGGTTGCCCGCAGGCCGCGTCGTGCCGTCCTCGGGGCGGCCAGTATCGCGGTCACGGTGACCGGGCTCGTCACCGTTGTCGCTTTTCACGACCTGGCCGGCCAGAAGCGGCTGGGGGCTGCAGCCGGACTGGGCGATCCGATCGCCAGCCGGGACGAGCAGATGCTGATGGTCGTCACCGTGGCGCTGGTTACCCTGGCGGTCCTCAACGCGATCGTGACCGCCTGGGCGACGGTGCTGGATGCCCGGCACTCCACGGCGCTGACCCGGGCGCTCGGGGCCAGCCCGCGGCAGGTCAGCGCCGGCCTCGCCGCGGCGCAGGTAATCCCGGCGCTGCCCGGCGCGATCATCGGTTTGCCGCTCGGGATCGGGCTGTTTGCCGCGGCCAATGGCGGCGGGTACCTGGTCGTGCCCCCGGCCTGGTGGCTGGCTGGCATCGTGCTGGGCACGCTGATAGTCGTGGCCGGCCTGACCACCATCCCGGCCCGCATCGGCGCCCGCCTGCCGGTGTCTGTCGCCCTCGGCCAGGAGGCCTGACCAGCCGGACCGGGCCAGCCGCGCGGCGGGGAGCAGCGGCAGCCGCTGCCCCCCGCCAGGCCATCACGGGCTGAGCCGGTGCAGGTCGCGCGGGAACAAGGTGACCTTGCCGGACGTTCGCCGCTCCGGTCAGCTGCGCGGTCCAGCGCTCCAGGCCGATCGCGAACCCGCCGTGCGGCGGCATGCCGTGCTCGAAGATCTGCAGGTAGCCCGCGAACGGCGCCGGGTCGAGGCCGCGCGCGGCCAGCGCCGCCAGATAGTCCTCGTGCCGGTGCAGCCGCTGCCCGCCGGTCACGATCTCGGTCCCGCGGAACAGCAGGTCGAACCCGTTGGTGTAGCCGGGCCGCGACGGGTCGGGGTGGGTGTAGAACGGCTTGGCCGACGCCGGGTACCCGGTGACGAACAGCAGGCCAGCTGCCATGCTCGCGTTCGGCCCACTCGCACAGCCAGCGTTCATGCGCCGGGGCGAGGTCGTCCTCGCCCGTGACGTCCTCGCCGGTCGCCGCTGGCGATCAGTTCCATCGCCTCGGCGAAATGCACATGCGGGATCTCGGCCGGCACCGTCGGGCAGCGTCGCGCCGAGCAACTGCAGGGCGCCGGCTGCCACGTTCCCGTAACTGAATCGACCATCCCGGCGACCGCGTCGCGGCAGTACGGGCATCACGTCGAAATGGTCGGTAATGAAACCCAGCTCGGCGTCCAGGCTGGCGTACTGGGCCAGGTGCCGGGCAGTGTCGTGCGGCTCGGCCCGGAAGACCGGGCCCGACCTCGTAGACCCGCTCGAACACCCCGACCATGGCCTGCTTGTAGAACTGCGGTGACTGGGCCAGGTAGGCGGGCCGGCCGAAGTAGTCGATCCTGAACACGTTCGCGCCGCCCTCGGTGGCCGACTCGACGATCTTCGGGGTGAAGATCTCGGTGAAGCCAGCCGCGTCCATGGCCGCGCGGAACCCGGCGGCGCTGGCCGCGGCGATCTCGAAGCCGGCCCGCAGCTGCGGATGCCGCAGCGTGGTCGGCGCGTGGTCCAGGATCGTGGGCAGGGTGGCGGTCAGGGTCGGCCGGTACAGGTCGAACGGCGGCGGCGCGCCGGGCCGGACAGCTCGGTGACGACCGGCTCGGTCAGCTCGGCGCCGCCCGGAGCCTGGGCGCTGGCCACGACCAGGCCCTCGACCTGCAGGACGGTCTCCTCGGCTGACGGGCGAGCCGGTCCTGCCCGGCCGGCGGGCACGCACGACCTGGGCCAGGCCGGACCGGTCCCTGATGATCAGGAAGGTGACGGATTTGAGTTCCCGGCGGCGGTGCAGCCAGCCGGCGATCGTGACTCGCTCGCCGATGTGCCTCGGCAGTTCGGCGGACAGTACGCGTGAGATCATCGCAGCTCCCTACGGGATATGTGCGACCCCTTGGGAGTGCGGGCGATAAGGGAACTCGCGGTGCCACCGCACTTTCGCCGTCCGCGGCTGGCCGGGAACGCGGCCTCGTTGAGCCTGGTGACGGGGGCTGGCCGGCGGGGCATCGGGCGTAGCCGCTGGCCGCGGCAGCCGTTCCTCCCCGCGCTCGGGAGGGTCTTCGCGGCCGGGCGCAAGGCCGCGTTCTCAGCTTCCGGCGGCTCTCTGCTGGCTGTCTGGCCGATCGGCTGGGCGGGCCAGTTGCTCGCGTGATCCGGCGCTACTCGTCTCCGTCAGCGCGTTGCCTCCAGGATAGGCGCGCCGGCGGCTGCGGCCGGCGGGTTTTGCCGGGGTGGATCACGGCCGTCCGGCACTAGCCTGAAGACATGTACATTCCGCGCCACTTCACCGTCACCGACCTGGCGCGAGATCGCGGCGTTCGTCGACGCAGCGCAGTCCGCCGACCTGGTCACTTTCGACGGCGTCAAGCCGGTCTCGACGCTGCTGCCGGTGATCTGGGACCGGCGCGCCGAGGGCGACGCGGGCCTCGGCCGGCTGCTCGGCCACCTCGCGATCGCCAACGACCAGTGGAAGACGGCGCTGCCGGGCGCGCAGGCACTGGCGATCGTGCGCGGGCCGCAGGCCTACATCTCACCGGCCTGGTACGAGAGCAAGGCCCGGCACGGCCGGGTCGTGCCGACCTGGAACTACGAGGCCGTCCATCTCACCGGGACGGTCACGTTCCACCAGGACCCCGAGTGGCTGCGGGCGTTCGTGACGCGGCTGACCCGGCTACATGAGGGCGGCCGCGAGCAGCCGTGGGCGGTCACCGACGCCCCGCCCGAGTACATCGACGGCCAGCTGCGGGCGATCGTCGGGGTCGAGCTGACGATCGCCGCGGTCGAGGCCAAGCAGAAGCTCAGCCAGAACCGGAGCGAGCTGGACCGGGAAGGCGTCGTCGCCGGGCTGCGGGCCGAGCCGGGTCCCGGCACAGCCGCGATCGCCGACGCGATGGCCGCCAGCTAGCTGCAGCCGAAGGCTGAGCTCGCCCGTCCTGCTCCTCGGCGTCCTGCTCGTCGTCACAGCTGCTCGCGGCGCAGCACGCCGGCCGCATCCGCGCCCTGCGCGCCGGCGGCGATGGCGGTGCTGATCGCGGCAGCTGCGCGACCTGCTCGGCGGTGAGCCGGTCGAACAGCGAGCGCCGCACCTGCTCACGTGTCCGGGCGCCGCAGCGTCCAGCGCAGCGAAACCTGCGTCGGTTAGTCGCGCGACCTGGCCCCGCCGGTCGGTGGGGCAGTCCAGGCGCTCGACCCAGCCGCGCTCCTCCAGCCGGGCCACCGCGTGCGACAGCCGGCTCTTGCTCGAGGTGGACGCCTCGGCCAGCTGGCTCATCCGCAGGGCACGGCCCGCGGCCTCAGACAGGCTTACCGAGATTTCGTAGTAGCCGTGCGGGATGCCCGACTCCCGCTGCAGCTGCGCCTCGACAGCCGAGAAGAGCGTCTGGCTGGCGGCCAGGAAGGCCCGCCACGCGCTCTGCTCCTCGGCGGTCAGCCACCGAGTCCGGGAATCGGCCATAAGGCCAGCATACCCCAGGTAGTTGAGCGTTTGACAACACCTGACGGGTCGTGATATTCATTGAGTGCTCAACAAAACGATTTTCAACTAGACGCCATCGGGAGTGATCACTTTGACCGCAGCGAGCACCGAGACCAGCATCCCGGGCTACGAGGCCGCCACCTGGAACATCGACCCGATCCACTCGGAGGTCGGCTTCTCGGTCCGGCACATGATGGTCAGCAAGGTCCGCGGCAGGTTTACCACCTTCAGCGGCCAGCTCGTCACTGGCTGAGGACCCGGCCCAGTCCTCGGTAACCGCCGAGATCGACCTGAGCTCGATCAACACCGGCCAGGAGCAGCGCGACGAGCACATCAGGTCCGCTGACTTCTTCGAGGTCGAGACGTATCCCGACCATGACCTACAAGTCGACGCGGCGTTCGCGTCGAGGACGGCGAGTACGTCCTGGACGGCGACCTGACCCTCAAGGGCGTGACCAAGAGCGTGCCGCTGCACCTGGAGCTCAACGGCTTCGGGCCGGACCCGTTCGGCGGCGTCCGGGCTGGCTTCACCGCGACCGGCGAGATCAACCGGCGTGACTTCAACGTCAACTTCACCGCGCCGATGCCGAACGGCGGCGTCGTGGTGGCTGACAAGATCCAGCTGCACCTGGAGATCGAGGCCGTCAAGGCCTGATCAGCACGGCCGGGCGCCGGCGACGGCGGCCAGGACCGGAACTTTCGCGGGCCGTGCGGCTCACTGCCTTGACAGGCGGTCGAGCCGCGGCCGCTGCCTGTCCGGTGCGCCTGCTAGGGCCGCTCGCTCGCCGCCGCGCTGCGGCCGCGCGGCGAGCCAGCGCTGCAGCACCTCGGCCTCACGCTCGGGCGAGATGCCGATGCCCGGCCGGCCGTGCCAGCCTCGCGGTCTTCGGCGCGGATGTCGGCGACCGTCTGCCGCAGCGGCCGCGGCGCGAGGCCCGCGGCGAACGCGGCCGCCGGGTTGGCCGTGCTCATGTTGGCGTCGTCGACTCGCCCTCGGCCCACAGCGGCAGCGCCGCGCCGTCGATGCCCTCAGCCAGCGAGGAAGGCGCTGGCCACCCAGACCAGCTCGGTGCCCGGCGGGCGCCACCTCGGCGGCGATCGCCTCGAGCATCTGGCCGAAGCCGAACGGCGGCGCCGGGCTGACCGCGTGGAAGGTGCCGGTGACCGAGCGTCTCCAGCAGCGAGACCGTCCAGGTGCCCATGTCCGCTGGCATCGATGACCTGGATCGGGTCGTCGGGGCTGCCCGGTGCCAGCACGGGCCGCCCCTGGCCAGCCGGTCCACCCACCAGGTGAACCGGTAGCTCCGGTCATACGGCCCGATCACGTACGTCGGCCGGATGATGGTCGTGTCCGGCCCGAACAGCTCGGTGCTCAGCCCGCTCGCAGGCCACCTTCAGCCCGCCGTAGTTCTCGTTGGTGACCTCCGTCGCCTCGGGGTCGTCGACCTCGGCCAGCGGCGCGCTCTCGTCATAGTTCGCCGGCACCGACGGGCTGTACGCCGACACGCTGGAGATGAAGACGTACGTGCCGCCGCGGCCAGCCAGCGCCGCCGCCAGCGAGCGCACCTGGCGCGGGAAGTACGCGCAGACGTCGATCGTCGCGTCGCAGCTGCCGTCGGCCAGGGCCGACAGGTCCTCATCGCGGTCGCCGGTCAGATGCGTGGCCTGCGGGAACAGGTCGGCGCCCGTCTTGCCGCGGTGGAACAGGGTGACGTCGTGGCCAGCGTCCAGGCGCGGCCTGCGCGATATGCCGGCCGACGAAGGCGGTGCCGCCGATGATCAGGATGCGCATGGTGCGGCCTTCAGCGTCGCGAGCTGAGCGGAAATGGTCTCGGCGCTGTCGGGAACGTGAGGCCGACCAGCGTGACGTGCTTCCAGCGCAGCACGCCGTCTGCGTCGATCACGAAGACGGACCGGCGCAGGCCGGCGCCGGCGAGCGTGATGCCGTACTTCCGGGCGACGGTCAGGCCCTCGTCGGCGAGCAGCGGGAACGCCAGGTTGTACTTGCGCGCGAATCTGCTCGTGGCTGGCCAGGCCCTGCGGGCTGATCGCCCACACGGTGGCGCCGAAGTTGGTAAAGCTCTCCAGGCCCGAGGTGTAGGAGCACAGCTGGCGGGTGCAGACCGCGGTGTTGTCGCCGGGGTAGAAGGCGAGTACGACCGGCTTGCCGCGCTGCTGGGACAGGGTGTACTCACCCTGGGTGGCCTCGCCGCCGGTCAGCTCGACGCCGGGCAGGGTGAAGTCGGGGGGAACCTGGCCAATGTCCGGTGTCTTCGCCAGTCGGCGCTCATCCTCCTGAGATCTTGTCTGCTGCGGCCCCGCAGCACAGGCTATGTGTTCAGCGGACGATGATGACAACCGTGCGGGACGGAACGTGGGAGACAGGCCCGGTGCCCGGCGCGCAGGCGGCCGGTGAGCCGGATTACGCCCTCTACGGCGAGCTGGCCGGCTGGTGGCCGCTGATCTCTCCGGCAGGGGAGTACGAGGACGACGCTGCCGCCGTCAACTCGGCGTTCGCGCTGGCCGGCGTTGACGTCCGGACGATCCTCGATCTCGGCAGCGGCGGCGGTCACCTCGCGCTCCACCTCAAGGCAGGCAGGTCGATGACGCTGGTCGATTTGTCCGCTCAGATGCTGGCCGTGTCCGCGCAGCTCAACCCGGACTGCGAGCACCTCCAGGGCGACATGCTCACCCTGCGGCTGGGGCGCGAGTTCGATGCGGTGCTGCTCCACGATGCCGTGGACTACGTCACGAACGCCGCCGACCTGCGCCGGGTGATCAGGACCGCCTTCGCGCACTGCAGGCCGGGCGGGATCGCCGTCTTCGCCCCGGATCACACCGCCGAGGCATTCCGGCCCGGAAGCGGCGGCGGCGGCGGCAATGACGGCAGCGGGCGACTGGCCAGCTTCCGGGAGCGCACGACCGACCCGGATCCGGCCGACGACTGGATCCTGGCCGAGTATGAGTTCACCCTCCGCGAGCCAGACGGCACCGTCCGGGTGGTGCCGGAGGCGCACCGGCTCGGCTCGTTCCGCCGTGACACCTGGCTGAGGCTGCTGGCCGAGGCCGGTTTCGAGGCCGCCGTGCTGAAAGGCAAGCTGCCCGACGGCACCCGGCTGGCCCGGGCCCTGTTCACCGGCCGCCGGCCGATGGCCGCCGCAACGAGTCGGGAGTGCAGACAACACGAGGGCACCTGATTCCGCGAACCAGGTGCCCTCGCTACGGCGGAGCCAGACCGCGCGTCGGCCGCTGGCTAGGTGTCGGCGGACAGCCAGTCCTCGGTAAGCGGTGTCTCGGGCGGCCCGGCGCGAAGCCATGCGTCGATGGCATTGATGAGCGGACCCGGGTTCTTCCTGGAGCGAGGGAACGAGCGGCTGCTCGTGAAGACAATCCCGGCAGCGGGTGACCCGGCTTGCAGAGCCCGTAGTTGCAATGGCCGGAAGTCCTTTACATTCTCGGTCAGGAGCCAGCAGCTGTGCGCGGAGGCCCAGCTGAAGATCTCTTGGTCGGTCATCGACCTGAGGTCTGCTCGCTCTGCCACTGCCACCATGTCGTGCCCGAGTTCGCGCGAGCTGGAAGCTATCGTCGGCGAGAACATCTCGTCGAGCAGAAGCACGGTGTGATTCCGGCCCGTCATGAAATCAGCTGCCGCTGAATGCGCCACGCCTCCTCGGCGCGAGCCGATGCTTCGTCGGCGTCGGCGATCTCGATGTCGATCTCGTCGCGGTAACTCGAGTAGTAGCTGACAGCCGTGGCGATGCGGCTAGCGTCCGTGGCGAATGTCTCTGCGGCAGCGTCGATCGCGGCCGGTCCGCGTTCGTCGACCTCGCCGAGGAATTTGATCAGTTCCCAGATGTCTGGGCCGTACGCCAGGGCAGCCCGGCGACCTGACGGGCCGTCCTTGAAGATCACCCCTGGGAAGTCCGCCATTCGCAAGCCCTCATCGATGAGCCGTTGTGCCAGCGCAGACGTAGAGGAGCTACCGAGCGCGCTGGCCCGGCGGCGAAGGCGGGTCAGGAGAGCAGGGTCGAAGCGAATGGAGAGTGGTGCCGACATGAACTACATTGTAGTGCATGTAGTGCGCATCTTGCTGCCGCCCTGGCGGCCGCGAGCGCAGCTCCGGCGCGGCCCCGCCGGGAGACATTGAGCTCGCGCGGGTCCCGGCGGCAGGCGCCTGAGATCCGCGGGGCCGGCCGGTCAGTTAGCCGGCGAGTCGGCACCGGGACCGTCGGCTTCGATCGGGGCGACCAAGGGAAGCCATACGTCGAAGCGGGTGTCACCCGGCACAGACTGAACCTTCAGGTCGCCGTGATGCCGGTTGACGACGATGCGCCAGGAGATGTCGAGTCCTAGGCCGGTGCCCTGCCCGACCCCTTTCGTCGTGAAGAACGGCTCGAAGATGCGTTCCTTGAGCTCGTCCGGCACACCGGGTCCGGTGTCGGCGAACTCGATGAGAACCCGGTCACGGTCCAGCGCTGTCCTGATCGTGAGCGTGCCGGAGCCGGTCATCGCCGCGACCGCGTTGTCGATCAGGTTGGTCCAGACCTGGTTCAGCTCCGCCGGGAAGCCCGGCACGCGTGGCAGATCGCTGGCGTACTCCTTGACCACCCGGATGTCTGGGCCGAGCTTGGCGCCCAGCATGGCGAGCGTGCTGTCCAGCAGTTCGTGCACGTCGATGACCTGATAGGGGGCACGGTCCAGTTGCGAGTACTGCTTGGCCGCGCCGACCAGAGTGGAAATCCGGGTGACCGAATCGGTGATCTCGCTCAGCAGGCCCTCGGTCTCACCGGTATCAGCCAGCCAGTGCAGCGCGCCGGACAGCGACGCGGCGTTGCCGGTGGCGCCGTCCGCGGCCGCGTCGCTCACCGCCGCCGCCACCCGGTCGAGTTGCTCGACGCTGATGCCTGCCTGCACGAACCCTTCGGCGATCTTCCAGCCGTCGGTGATGTCATGCTCGTCCAGCCAGTCGGTGATCTCGTCTTCGGCGTCGGAGGCTGCCAGCGGACTGAGCGCGGGGCTGCTCTCCTTCCTGGCCGCCGCCTCGTCCTGTAGTGCCAGCAGCTCGGTCAGTACCGCGCCGTCGTGCTGGCCTTTCGCGATCGCCGCGAGCTTGCCGCGCAGCCCGACGAACTTCTCCCGCAGCGCGGCGGTCGCGCGGACCGCTGCGGCGGCGGGATTGTTCAGCTCGTGCGTCAGGCCGGCCGACAGCGAGCCGAGCGCCAGTAGCCGCTCCCGCTGCCCGATCGCTTCTTGCGTGTTCTTGATGCCGAAGAACAGACCCTCGAGCAGATGCTTGGCCATCGGGAACCAGTCAGCCATCAGCCCGGCGAACTTGCCCGCTTCCAGGACGTAGAACCGCGACGTCTCGGTCGCCCGCAGGGAGTTGTTGTAGACCTGCGGGACCCGGTCGCCGAGATAGGCGAAGAACGCCCCCGCGTAGACGCCGGGGCTGGACGTCCGGTTGACCTCGACGTCGTCTTCGCCGATGCGGCGCGACAGCACCACCGTCCCGGATAGCAGGACATAGAAAAACTCGGCCGGCAGGCCCTCGCGGTACACCGGGCCCGGCTCGGCCACGATGACCCGGCCCTCGCGGCACAGCCAGCCGATCTGGTCGTCGGTCAGGCCCTTGAACAAGAACAGCTGCCGAAGTTCGTCGGCGCTGCACATCGCGGTGGCGTCGGCCGGGTTCACGGTCGGGGTGGTCATAGCTTTTCCAGGTAGCGATGCACCAGCATGACGGCCATGGCGCCCTCGCCGACCGCGGACGCGACCCGCTTGGCCGACTCGGCCCGTGCATCTCCGGCCACGAACACGCCGGGCACGCTGGATTCGAGGTGGTAAGGCGCACGGTCCAGCGGCCAGCCCTTAGGCCGGTCGCCCTCATTCACAAGGTCGGGGCCGGTGATGACGAATCCGTGATCGTCGCGCTGCAGGACGCCGTCGAGCCAGTCGGTCAGCGGGGCCGCGCCGATGAACACGAACAGATACTGCGCGTCGACTTCCTGCGCCTCGCCGGTGCGGCTGTCTCGCAGCGTCAGTCCCTCGAGATGGCCGCTGCCGTGCGCGCCCGCCACCTCCGTGCAGGTACGGACGTTGATCCGCTTGTTGCTGTCGACCTGCTCGATCAGGTAGTGCGACATCGACTTGGTCAGTGAGTCGGCGCGCACCAGGATCGTCACTGAACTGGCGTGCTTGGCCAGGTAGACCGCGGCCTGGCCGGCCGAGTTGGCGCCGCCGACAATGTAGATGTCGCGGTCGGTGCAGCTAGTAGCTTCGGTCAGGGCCGAACCGTAGTAGACACCGCGGCCGGTGAGCTCCTGGATCCCGGGCGCCCGCAGCTGGCGGTAGGCCACGCCGGTGGCCAGGATGATCGTGTGCGCGGAGATCGCCGTGCCGTCGGCGAACCGCACGGTGCGCGCCGAGCCGTTGATCTCCAGCGCTGTCACCTCTCGGGTGGTCAGGACCTCGGCACCGAATTTGCCTGCCTGGCGCCGGGCCCGGTCGGTCAGCTGCGCGCCGGACACGCCGTCGGGGAAGCCGAGATAATTCTCGATCCGCGAGCTCTGGCCGGCCTGGCCGCCGGTTGCGGTCCGCTCGACCAGCACTGTCCGCAGGCCCTCGGACGCTCCGTAGACCGCGGCGCCCAGGCCCGCCGGTCCGCCGCCGATCACGATCAGGTCGTAGAACTCCGACGAGGGAGTCGTGGCCAGGCCGACCTTTCCCGCGAGTTCGGTGTCGCCCGGCTCGATCAGGACCGTGCCGTCGGGCGTGATCACCACGGGGAGATTCTCCGCGCCGGCCTGCGCTGCTTCCAGCAGCCGGCGCCCTTCGGTGTCGTCTGTGCTGTACCAGCGGTAGGGCACCTGGTTGCGGGCGAGGAACTCGCGCACCTCAGACGACCGCGCTGACCAGCGGTGACCGATCACCTTGGTCTCGGGTACCGGGCGGTGATCAGAGGCCAGCCACGACTGCAGCAGGTCCTCGATGACCGGGTAGAGCTTCTCTTCCGGCGGATCCCACGGCTTCATCAGGTAGTAGTCGAGGTCCACGACGTTGATGGCGTCGATCGCGGCGCCGGTGTCCGCGTACGCGGTCAGCAGCGCCCGGCGTGCGCCCGGGTAGATGTCCATCGCCTGCTCGAGGAACTCGATGCCGTTCATCTGCGGCATCCGGTAGTCCGCCAGGATGACCGCAACCAGATCGCCGCGCAGCTTCATCTGGCGCAGCGCATCCAGCCCGTCGGCGGCGGATTCCGCGCGCACGATGCGGTGCTGCTCGCCGAACTGGCGGCGCAGGTCTCTGGCTACTGCCCGGGAAACGTCGGGATCGTCGTCCACGGTGACGATGGCCGACCGCGGCTGTGGATCCCGCGCTGGCGCAGCCTGGTGGGTTTCGGGCAGTTCGCCGGCTCCAGCCGGTGCGTCTGGCATGTTCCCATCGTAGGTTCTCGCGGCGCGGAGCAACCGGCCCGCCCGCACTAGCCGAGAGCGAACAGCCGCGAACCTCATCAAGCACAGCAAAACGGTCAATGCGCGTGCGCCATCGCCCTCGTCTCACCACAGCGCATGCGCCATCGCTGTGGATACAGCAACAGCGACGGCGCATCTACCGTGGTTCGGCCAGGGGAGCGAGCTGACGACAAAGCGCGCAAAGGCTGTATGCCGGGATGCGGTCAGGAGTGCTGCTGCTGGGGTTCGCGCCAGTCAGCTGGCGCCGGGGGTGACCAGGCCGCTCTCGTAGGCGAGCACGACAAGCTGCGCGCGGTCGCGCGCGCTCGAGCTTGGTCAGGATCCGGCTCACGTGGGTCTTGGCGGTCAGCGGGCTGAGGAACAGCCGCGCGGCGATCTCGTCGTTGGACAGGCCCGCGGCGACCAGGCTGAGCACCTCGCGCTCCCGGTCGGTCAGGGCCGCCAGCTAGGCACGTCCGGGGCGCGGGCGCTGCGGGCCGGCTGGCCAGGTCGGTGATCAGCCGCCTGGTCACGCTGGGCGAGAGCAGCGCGTCGCCGCGCGGCGACTACCCGGACCGCGTGGAGCAGGTCGGCCGGCTCGGCGTCCTTGACCAGGAAGCCGCTGGCGCCGGCCCGGATCGCCTGGTAGACGTACTCGTCGGACTCGAACGTGGTCAAGATGATGACCTTCACGCCGGCCAGGTCCTCGTCGGCCGCGATGCGCCGGGTGGCTTCCAGCCCGTCCACGCCCGGCATCCGGATGTCCATCAGCACGACGTCGGCGCGCTCGCTGGCGGGCGAGGTCGACCGCCTGCGCGCCGTCGGCGGCCTCGCCGACGACCTCCATGTCGTCAGCGCTGCTCCACCAGCACGCGGAAGCCGGCCCGGATCAGCGCCTGGTCATCGGCCAGCAGGACCCGGATCATCGACCGCGATCCCGTTCGCGGCGCCGTCCGGGTGGCGCGGCCCGGTGGCGCCGCGGTCACAGCCTGGCCGCTGTCGAACGGCAGGACCGCGACAACCCGGTATCCGCCAGCCGGGCCAGGGCCAGCCTGCGAGCGTGCCGCCGACGGCGGCGGCGCGCTCGCGCATGCCGATCAGCCCGTGGCCGGTGACCGGCGCCGTGCCTCGGCCGCCGGCGAGGCCGCTCGGCCGGTGTCGGTCACCTCGATCCGCAGCGCGGCGTCGCGATAGCTAAGCGCGACCGTGGCGGTCGCCGGGCCGGCGTGCCGGATGGCGTTGGTCAGCGACTCCTGGATGATGCGGTAGGCCGCCAGGTCGACCGCGGCCGGCAGCGGCACGGCTGGCCGGTCCGGTGAACGCGACGTCGGCAACCCGGCTTGGTGGCCCCGGCGACCAGCGCGTCCAGCTGGGCCAGGCCGGGCGCCGGCTGAGTCGGGTCGGCCTCGTCGGCCTGGCGCAGCACGTTGAGGATCGCGCGCAGCTCGCGCAGGCCGTCCTTGCTCGCGATCTTGATCGCGTGCAGCGCGTCGCCCGCGGCCGGCCGGGTTCTCGGCCAGCACATGCTCGGCGACGCCGGCCTGCACGTTGATGGTGGCCATGGTGTGAGCGACGACGTCGTGCAGTTCCCGGGCGATCCGCAGCCGCTCCTCGTCGACTCTGCGGCTCGCGTCGGCCTCGGGCGCGTTCCGCGATCGAGGCTGACGTAGGCGTCGCCGGTTCCGGACGGCGATGCCCGCCAGAACAACGGCCGGCGATCAGCGCCGGGATCAGATGAAGCCGCCGCCGGTAGGCCCGAAGGGATTGCCAGGCGCGCCGCCGCCATCAGCCCGCGCGGCCAGCGTCACGGCCGCGATGGCGAGTGCCCGCGGCGCGGTCACGGGATTCGCCACCGCGAAGAGCGCGACGGCGGGGGCCAGCAAGGCGGCGCCGTTGACGTACCCGAGCAGGCTGTAGGCCATCACCGCGGCCGTCGAGACGGCCAGCACCGGCACCGGATACCGGCGCCGGACGGCCAGACCAGGCAGGCCGCGGCGACCAGCAGGAAGGCCGGCATCCGGCGTATGCGGCGGCGGCATGGCCGCGGCGGGCACCTGGTCGGAGGCCTGGTGCGGGTGCGCCTCGCCGTAGGCGCCGCCGACCACGATGCGCGGTGACGACCAGGCGGCGATGATATCGTGCGCAGTCGCTGTGCCGCCACCGGCGCCACCACGCAGTCAGACCGCCGTTCCATCCGATCAGCGTAAGGCCGCTGCGCCGGCTGCGCGTCATCCTGCCAGCGGGACGCCCGCGCCGTACTCCGCGCGGGAGTACGCCAGCGCCGCCGGTGCTCCCGCTGGCGGTAGCGGCAAGTGCCTCCCGCCGGCAGACGCGCTGGGCGCTGGCCCGGGCGCGAGGCTGGCAGCGTGCCAGGCGGACAGGCCGCCGGCCGCAGGATCCGCGGAGGCCGTCATGCCCGCCCTGACCCGCTTCGTCTTGCGCCACAAGCTGCGTCGTGGCCCTCTTCTGGCTAGCTCATCGCCGTCGCTGGCGTGATGACCGTCGGCGGCACCACGCACCGGATGACGAACAGCTTCGCGATGCCTGGCCAGGCATTCCGGGTCGAACAACCAGATCGTCCGGCGAATACGGCAACGGCGGCTCGCAGACCCCGTACGTCGCCGTGCTGACCGCTCCGCCTGGCGAGCGCGATCGCCAACCCGGCCGTCGCCGCGCAGCCGGCCGGGCGTTCGCCGCGCTGCACGCCGTGCGTGCCGGGCGCGCGCATCGCCGACTACGCCACGCACGGCGACCCGGCCTTCATCACCAGCGACGGCCGGCACCACGTTCGCGCTGGTGTACACCGCGCCGGCGACCGGCTTCGGCGGGCCGAGCCTCGGCCCCGCCATCGGGCACGCGCTGGCCGCGGCCGCGCCGCGCGGCTGGCACGTCCGGCGTCACCGGCGAGCAGCTGCTGGCGCAGCGGCGCGCCGTCAGCGCGAAGGGCACCGGCCTGATGGCCGAGGCGATGATCGGCTGCGGTCGGCGCCCTGGTGATCCTGGCCCTGGTGTTCGCCAGCTTCCTGGCCTTCCTGCCGCTGCTGATCGGCGGCGTCTCGGTGCTCGGCCACGTTCCTGCTGGTGGGCGGGCTGACGGAGATCACCGGCGTCAGCCAGATCGTGGAGTTCCTGATCGCCCTGATCGGCCTCGGCGTCGCGATCGACTACTCGCTGCTGGTGGTCAGCCGCTGGCGCGAGGAGCGGGCCGCGGGCCGCGACAACGCGGACGCCGTCGACCGAGGCGATGCAGTCACGCGGGCCGGGCCGTGGTGTTCTCCGGGCTGACCGTCGCCATCGGGCTGCTGTCGATGATCGTGCTGCCGGTGCCGATGCTGCGCAGCGTCGGCATCGGCGGCGTGCTCGTGCCGCTGGTCTCGGTGGCGGTCGCGATCACCCTGCTGCCGGTGATCCTGGCCACCGTCGGCCCGCGCCTGGACTGGCCGCGGCTGCGGACCGAGCGGATCGGCGAGCCGGGTGTTCTCGGCCTGGGCCCGCGGCGTCTACCGGCACCGCTGGATCGCCGCGGTCGGCGGCGCTGGGCGTCCTGGCCGCGCTGATGCTGCCCGCGCTGTCCCTGCACCTGGGCGAGCCGGGCAGCTCGGCCCAGGCCACCGCGGGCCCGGCGCACACGGCGCTGGTCACGCTGACCGACGGCGGCGTCCCGTCCGGCGTCCTCACCCCGGCCGAGGTGCTGGTCGATCCGCGGCAGCCGCGGCCACGGCTCCGGCCGCTGCCGCCGTGGCGCAGCGCAGGCGCGCGGGTGCCCGGCGTGTACACGGCGGTCGCGCCGGCCACCGGCGACTACCAGCGGGCCGGGACGGCGATCGTCACGGTGATCCCGGTCGCCGAGAGCAGCGTCCCGGCCGGCCAGGCGACCATGAGCAGGCTGGAGTCGGCGCTGCTGCCGGCCGGCAGGACGTGATCGGCGTGGGCGGCGACGGGCCGTCGCTGATCGACTTCGACCACGCCGTCTACGGCGAGTTCCCGCTCATGCTGGCGCATCATCGGGGTCGCCACGTTCCTGCTGCTGACCAGGGCGTTCCGGTCGGTGCTGCTGGCGGCCAAGGCGGTGGTGTTCAACCTGGTCTCGCTGGCCGCCGCCTACGGCGTGCTGACCTGGGTCTGGCAGGACGGCCACGGCTCGAACGCGGTGTGGGGCATCCCGGCCACCGGCGCGATCACCATGTGGGTGCCGCTGATGGTGTTCGCGTTCCTGTTCGGGCTGTCCATGGACTACGAGGTGTTCATCCTGACCCGGATCCGGGAGGCCTACGACGCCAGCGGCGACGCGCGGCACGCGGTCACCGAGGGTCTCGGCCGGACCGGGCGGCTGGTCACCAGCGCCGCGGCGATCCTGATGCTCAGCTTCCTGTCCATGTCCACCGGGCCGCAGACCGACCTGAAGATCCTGGCCACCGGGCTCGGCGCCGGCATCCTGATCGACGCCGTGGTCATCCGGTGCCTGCTGGTCCCGGCCATGGTGGCCCTGTTCGGCCGGGCGAACTGGTGGCTGCCGGAGCGGCTGGCCCGGCTGCTGCGGATCCCGGCTGTACCTGCGCCGCCGCATGACGAGCGGGAGCTCGTGGCCGCTACCTCACGGTGAAGCGCCGGGCCAGGGCCGGATTGCCTGGTGCGGACTCGGGTACGGTCCGGGCTGCTCGCGCACGCCGCGGACGCCGCGGGGGCGCTGCGCAGAGGGGGAGCGGGGACTGTGGCTGGCATGCCTGCGCCGGGATCGCATCCCACACCCGGCGGGAGCCCGTTCCCGCCGATCGCGGACTACGCGTTCTTGTCCGACTGCGAGGTCTCCGCGCTGGTCGCGCCGAGCGGCAACGTGGAATGGCTGTGCCTGCCCCGGATGGACGGGCCGAGCGTGTTCGCCGCCATGCTCGACCGCGACGCCGGCACCTTCCGGCTCGGGCCCGCGGACGTGACCGTGCCCGCCGGCCGCCGGTACCTGCCCGGCACCATGGTGATGGAGACGACCTGGGGTGTGCCGACGGGCTGGGCCGAGGTCCGCGACGTCCTGCTGGTCGGGCCGTGGCGGCACGGCGACCGGCGGTCCGCCACGCATCGCCGGGTTCCGTCCGATCACAGCGCCGAGCGGGTGCTGCTGCGCACGGTCCGGTGCCTCAACGGCGAGATCGACATCGTGCTGGAGTGCGAGCCGGCCTTCGACTACGGACGCCAGCGCGGTACCTGGCGCTTCGCCGGCCAAGGCTACGGCCACGCCGAGGTCGTCGTCGGCGGCGAGGCCCGGCTGCGGCTCACCACCGACCTGAACCTCGGCTTCGAAGGGCCCAGGGCCATCGCCCGGCGGCGGCTGAAGGCTGGCGAGGAGGTGTTCTGCGCGCTGTCGTGGGGCGACGCCTCGCCGCCGGAGGATTACCCGCAGGCGCGCCAGCGGATGGCCGCGACCGCGGACTTCTGGCACGAGTGGATCAGCCGCGGCGACTTCCCCGACCATCCCTGGCGCAAGTACCTGCAGCGCTCGGCCCTGACGCTCAAGGGCCTGATCTACGCGCCGACCGGCGCGCTGCTGGCCGCCGCTACCTCGTCGCTGCCCGAGACGCCGGGCGGCGAACGCAACTATGACTACCGGTTCACCTGGCTGCGCGATTCCACCTTCATGCTCTGGGGCCTGTACACGCTGGGACTGAACCGCGAGGCCAATGACTTCTTCTATTTCCTCGCCGACCTGGCCGAGGGTGAGCCGGACCTGCAGATCATGTACGGCATCGGCGGTGAGCGCGAACTCGCCGAGACCGAGCTCGGTCACCTGTCCGGTTACGACGGCGCCCGCCCGGTGCGGATCGGCAACGGGGCCTGGGATCAGCGCCAGCACGACGTCTGGGGCGTGCTGCTGGATTCGCTGTTCCTGCACACCCGGTCCCGCGACCGGCTGGACGAGCGGCGCTGGCCCATGGTCAGGCGGCAGGTGGAAGCGGCCCTCGAGCACTGGCGTGATCCCGATCAGGGACTGTGGGAGGTGCGCGGCCCGGCCCGGCATTTCACCGCCTCGAAGGTCATGTGCTGGGTCGCGGCCGACCGGGGGGCCAAGCTGGCGCAGCTGCGCGGCGACGCGGACCTGGCGGCGCGCTGGCAGCGGGCCGCCGACGAGATTCACGCGGACGTGTGCGCCAACGGCACCGACGACCGCGGCGTGTTCTGCCAGCACTACGACACCACCGCGCTGGACGCGTCCCTGCTGCTGATGCCGCTGGTCGGGTTCCTGCCGCCGGCCGATGAGCGGGTCCGGGCCACGGTGCTGGCCATCGCGGACGAGCTGACCGAGGACGAACTGGTGCTGCGGTACCGGGTCGAGGAGACCGACGACGGCTTCACCGGCGAGGAAGGCACGTTCACGATCTGCTCGTTCTGGCTGGTCTCGGCGCTGACCGAGATCGGTGAGGTGGACCGGGCCCGTGCGCTGTGCGAGAAACTGCTCGCGCACGCTAGCCCGCTGCTGCTGTATGCCGAGGAGATCGACCCGCACACCGGCCGGCACCTGGGCAACTTCCCGCAGGCGTTCTCGCACCTGGCGCTGATCAACGCAGTCGTGCACCTGATCCGCGAGGACGAGCGAGCCGGCACGCAGGCCATCGCGGAATCAGGCCTCGATCCCGCCGCCCCGGCGCTGATCTGAGCGGCCCGGTGCGCAGCGAGCAGAACGCGGCGGCGGGGTCGGGCGGTGCGGCGCGGAGCTCGCGCTCACCTACGAGGACATCTCGGCGCTGCGCAGCCTGCCGCGCCGGGTGGCGGTCATCGGCGGCGCGGACACCGGCTGCCAGATCGCCTCGATCTTCGCCGCTCTCGGCTCGCAGGTGACCATCCTGGACGCCGGCCAGGTGCTGGTGCCGTCGGCCGACGCGGACGTATCGGCGGCCCTCGCTGCCGCGTTCAGCGCACGCGGGATGACGGTCCGGACCGGCACCCTGGCCACAGCGCTGGCTCAGGACGGGAACGTGGTCCGGATCGACCTCAGCTGTGACCGCGCGCGCGGCCAGGCCGACGCAGACGCGGAGGGCCGCACCGCGGCGCGGAACGCGGTGCTCGGCGTGTCCCGGCAGGCCAGGTATGCGGTGGTGCCGAGCGGCAGCTTCACCGACCCGGAGTACGGCCGGGTCGGGCTGACGCAGGCGCGGGCAGCCGCGCGGCACGACGTCGTGGCCGGGACCGCGCACTATGCGGACCTGCTGCGCCGCCCGGTTGCCGACGGGCGTCCCGACGGGTTCTGCAAGCTGATCGCCGACCGGGACACGCACCTGATCCTTGGCGGTCACGTGCTGGGGGAGTACTCGGCCGAGACAGTCCAGACAATCGCGGCCTGCATGGCCGCCGGGCTGACAGTTGAGCAGGTGGCCGAGCTCCAGCTCGCGTTCCCGACCTTCACCGAGGGCGTCAGCCTGGCTGCGCTGAGGATCTGCCGGGAGATCGGGATCGGCAGTTTCCCGCAGCTCTGGAGTTTCCTGCGGGCTGGCGACTGAGCTGCGCTCGCGGCCGTCCTGACGTGCAGGACTGGGCCGGTCACCTACGGTAGGAGTCATGAGAGCGCCAGGAGCCCTGCCGGGCCCGGGGCCGGACGAAGGCGATACCAGCATCTTGATCGTGGAGGACGATGCCGGCATCGCGGCCCAGCTGGTTCGCGGGCTGACCAGGGGCGGATACCAGGTCGGGCATGTCAGCACCGGCGGTGCCGCGCTGAGCCACGAGGCTGCTGACGTGACCCTGCTTGACCTGGAACTTCCTGATATCGACGGCGTCGCCGTCTGCCGCAGGCTGCGCGAGCGCACCGGCGCCGCGATCATCGTCATCACCGCGCACGGCGACGAGCCGGACCGGGTGATGGCGCTGGACGCGGGCGCGGATGACTACCTGGTCAAGCCGTTCGGCCTGGCCGAGCTGCAGGCGCGAATCCGGGCGGTGCTGCGCCGGGTCCGGCCCGGCGGCGACGTGATCCGGCACGGGCCGCTCACGGTCGACCTGCGGACGCACAAGGTCCTGGTGTCGGGCGGCGAGATTCCGCTGACGCCGAAGGAATTCGACATCCTCGAGTGCCTGGTGGCCGACCCCGGCCGGGTGGTGACCCGGCAGGAGATCCTGGAGAGTGCCTGGGACTCGCATTGGTACGGCCCGACCAAGGTGCTGGACGTGCATATGGCGTCATTGCGCCGCAAGCTCGGCGATCCTGGCCTGATCGAGACGGTCTACGGCCGCGGGTTCCGGCTCAGCGAGGCCTGAGTGGCCCGGCGGATCATCGTCGCGGTGCTGGCCCTCGTCGTCGTCGCGCTGAGTGCGGTCGCCGTGCCGCTCGGCGTGGTAACCGCGAACCAGGACCGGCGTGATTACGTCGCCGAGGCGAGTACCTCGGCCACGACCCTCGGCAATACGGCGGAGGAACGGCTCGACGACGGTGTCCGCGGGCCAGCGCTGGACCGGACGGTGCGCGAGCTCGCCGGAGCCGGCGACCGGGTCAGCGTCTTCGACGCGGCCGGCCGCCGCATCGCCGGGACCCGGCTGAAGCCGGCCCTGTCGGCGGCGCAACTCCGCGCGGCTGCCACCCGCAGCAGCCCGGTGGTGCATACCTCGGGCGGCTGGATCACGGTGCTGCAGCCGGTGCTGCGGGACTCCGGCACCGGCCATGTCGGCTCGGTCGCCCTGGCCCGGCCGACGGCGCCGGTCGATGCGAGGGTCGCCCGGCTATGGGCGCAGATCGCGGCCGTCTGCGTGACGGCGCTGCTGGCCGCCGTGCTGGTGGCGATCGGCCTGGCCCGCTGGGTGAGCAGGCCGTTGCGCCGGCTGGAGGCGGCAGCGCGCCGCCTCGGTAACGGCGACCTGGGCACGCGCTCGGAGTCCGGTGCCGGTCCGGAGGAGGTACGCAGCCTGGCCGGCAGCTTCAATCAGATGGCCGCCCGGCTGGAGAGCCTGGTGCATGGCCATCGCGCCATGATGGCGGATGTCACCCATCAGCTGCGGACGCCGCTGGCGGCGCTGCGGCTGCGGCTGGATCTCCTCGCCGAGGACAGCGACGATGCTGCCGCGGTTGAGCTGGCCGCCGCGCAGGAGGAGATCGCGCGGCTGTCCCGCCTGGTCAACGGTCTCCTCGCGGTAGCCAAGGCCGAGAACGTCAGCACGGCCCCGGTACTGATCGGTGTCGACGAGGTAGTCCGCGGCCGGGTCGCGGCCTGGCAGCCAGCCGCGGAGGAACGCGGCATCAGCCTCCGCGCTGATCTCGACCGGGCAACTGCCCGGGTCGGCGACGGGCACCTGGAGCAGATCCTCGACAACCTCATCGCCAACGCCCTCGATGCGCTGACCGACGGCGGCAACCTCACCCTGGCCATCATGTCGGCCGGGGACCGGATCCGGCTGATCGTCGCCGACGACGGTCCGGGCATGAGTGCCGAGCAGCAGCGGCTCGCCTTCCGCCGGTTCGCCTCCAGCGGCACCGGCGGCACCGGCCTGGGCCTGGCCATCGTGCACCGGCTGGCCATCTCCAACGGCGGTTCGGCCACGCTGTCGGACACGGCCGGCGGTGGCCTGACCGTCACCATCGACTTGCCGGCCGCCGTCCGCGAACGTGCTGCTCGCCGGGCCTGAGCAGGATTAACCAGTTCTGAACTTTTCCTGAACCGGTCGCCGGGATCTCGCCGGGCAAGCTAGTGGCCAGAGGCTCTCCGGCGCCAGGTCGTACTCAGCTACCGACCCCAGGCCTGGCACTGGAGGGTGTCCAGGGCACGCGGGGCCGGGCCTGGACGCTGGCAGCGGCCGGTCCGGGCTGCACCTCGGACCGGCCGCTGCGGCGTGCACGGGCCGGGCCGGACGAACGCGCGGGCGTGCATGCCGGCCAGACGACACTGCCGGCCAGACGGCACTGCCGGCCAGAGCGACACTGCCGGCCAGACGAAAGGAAACTGATGCGGGAGCATGTCCGGGGCGCTGTGGCGCGACGCGATGATCGGCTCGTCAGGATCCGCAAGCTCACCTTGTGGATCACTGGCGGCGCCGCCGCCGCGTCGCTCGGCCTGGGCACTGCGTTCGCCCATTCGCTGCCTGGTCACGCCAGTGTTGCCGCGAACTCGACTGCGGCGACGCGCGCGGCCTCGGCGGCGGCGAGCCCGCAGCCCTCGCCCGCGGGCAAGCACGTGCCGGGGCACCGTCACCATCAGCACAGCCTTGCCCCGCCCGCTCAAGCGCCGGCCCCGGCTGCCCCTAGCTCCGCACCAGTGACCTCGGGCGGGTCGTAACGCGATGCTCGCAGCCTCACCAGCGGCAGGCCCACTGGCCGCCGCCGGCTCAGCGCCGAGTCCGCTGTGGTACGCCACCAGGGCTACCGGCGTCGTCGCGCTGGTCCTGCTGACGCTGACGGTCGCGCTGGGCGTGGCCGGGACGGCTCGCTTCTCGGCTCCGGCGCTGCCCCGGCTGATCCGGTCCGGGCTGCACCGCAACATCTCGCTGCTGGCGGTCGCGTTCGTCGGCGCGCACGTCCTGACCACGGTGCTGGACTCGTACACCTCGATCAGCCTGGTGAATGCCGTCGTTCCGTTCAGCTCCGACTACCGGCCGTTCTGGCTGGGTCTGGGCTCAGTCGCCTTTGACCTGTTGCTCGCGGTCGTCGTCACCAGCCTGCTGCGCTCCCGGCTGTCCCAGCGACTCTGGCGGTCGGTGCACTGGCTGGCGTACGCGTCCTGGCCGGTGGCGCTGTGGCATGGCCTGGGCACCGGTACCGACACCCGGCTGTCCTGGCTGCTGGCCCTGGACGCGGTCTGCCTGCTGGTCGTCGCGGCGGCGGTGTGGTGGCGGCTGAGCCTGGCCCCGGCCAGCGGCGCGCGTTCGGCCGCGCTGGTCGCGACCGCCGTGCTGGTCATCGCGACGTTCGTGTTCACTGCGGTCGGGCCGCTGCAGCCAGGATGGTCACACCGGGCCGGGACGCCGGTGGCCGGCATCAGCCGGGCGCAGCAGGCCGGGACGGCGGAACGGCGATGACACTGACAACCGAGCAAGACCACTGCACGCTGGCGCGGCTGACGGCGGGCTGGCAGCACTATTCCGGCCGGCCTCACTACGCCAGCACGCCGAGCGGTACGGCCCGCTGCCGGCTGATGCCGGATCCTGGCTCACGGCGGAGGTGGCGGCCGCGGGCCTGACCGGGCGCGGTGGCGCGGGCTTCCCGACCGCCACCAAGCTGCAGGCGGTGGGCGCTGGCCGCGGGAGTGCCGTGGTCGTCGCCAACGGGATGGAGAGCGAGCCAGCCAGCCAGAAGGATCAGGCGCTCCTGTCCAGGGCCCCGCACCTGGTACTGGATGGCATTGAGCTGGCGGCCGATGCCGTGGGCGCGAGCGAGGCCCATCTGTGCCTGTCACGGTCCCGGCCGCGGCTCACCGACCTGGTGTTCGCGGCGGCGGATGAGCGCCGCCGAGCCGGTCACGATCGCATTCAGGTACAGGTTCACGAGGTCCCGCACCATTACGTGGCCAGCGAGGAGAGCGCGCTGGTGCACTGGCTCAACGGCGGCGAAGCCAAGCCGACGGCGACTCCGCCGCGGCCGTTCGAACGCGGCGTCGACCGCCGGCCCACCCTGATCGACAACGTCGAGACGCTCGCGCACCTGGCCCTGATCGGCCGCTACGGCGCGTCCTGGTTCCGGCAGGCCGGGCTCGCCGGATGCGCCCGGCACGATGCTGACCACCGTCACCGGCGCGGTCGGTCGGCCTGGTGTCTATGAAGTAGAGGCCGGAACCAGCGTCGGCCGGGTGCTGGAGCTGGCGGGCGCCGCGACCGACAGCGAGGCGGTTCTCATCGGCGGCTTCTTCGGTACCTGGCACCAGATCCCCGACGTGGCCGGGCTGCCGCTGACCGCGCAGGGACTGCGTCCGGCAGGCGGAGCGCCGGGCGCGGGCATCGTGTTTGTCCTGCCGGCGGGCGGCTGCGGGGTGGGTGAGGCGGCGCGGGTGCTGCGGTACCTGGCCAGCCAGGGCGCGCAGCAATGCGGTCCGTGCATCTTCGGCCTGCCTGCCATCGCCGGCGACCTGACTCAGCTCGCGGCGAGCCGGCCGGAGGGCGCGCTGCTGGAGCGGCTGGACCGGCGGCTGCGGCAGATCAGCGGCCGCGGCGCCTGCCGTCACCCGGACGGCGCGGTCCGGATGGCCGCCTCCGCGCTGACGGCGTTCACTGCTGACGTGCACGCGCACGCGCGGCGCCGGTCGTGCCTGGCGGCTCGCGGGGGTCAGCCGCAGGGACCCGGGCTGCCGGTGCCCCGCCCGCTGGCGGAAGGCGAGTGGCGATGACCATGCGACTGGAGATCGATCCGATCACCTGCAGCGGACACGGCCTGTGCGCCGACCTGCTGCCCGAGCTGATCGAGCTAGACGAATGGGGCTATCCGATCATCGAGGCTGCCGTTCCGGGCAACCTCACTGCGCACGCGCGGCGCGCAGTCAGCGCGTGCCCGGCGCTCGCGCTACGACTCACCCGCGTCAGCCGCAGGGAAAGGACACCCTAGATGGGCCAGCCGGCCTCGACCGGGATTCCGGCCCGGCATCGCGCCGACTCCGGCGATGCCGGAGCCGCGGGCAACCAGAAGCTCACCGCCATGACGGGTGCGGTCTTGCTGCTCGGCTTCACGATCGAGGGCTTGACCGTGCTCGAGATCCACCGCCTGCTGTGGCTGCACTTCGTCCTCGGGCTGCTGCTGATCGGGCCGGTGCTGCTGAAGATCGGCTCCACCGGGTACCGCTTCGCCCGCTACTACTCCGGCGCCCGGCCCTACGTCCGGAAGGGGCCGCCGGCCCCGTTGTTGCGCGTGCTCGGCCCGCTGGTCATCCTGACGTCCGTCGCCGTGCTCGGCACCGGCGTCATCCTGGCCGTGGCCGGCCGGGGATCGGGACCGTGGCTGCTGCTGCACAAGGCGTCGTTCATCCTCTGGTTCGGCGCCATGACGGTGCACGTGCTCAACTACGCGCCGCGGCTGCCGCGGTTGCTCGCCGCCCGGTATTCCGCGCCCGGACGGGCCGAGACCGCGGTGCCGGGCGGCCCGGCTCGGTGGCTGCTGCTGGCCGGCTCACTGGCCGTCGGCGTCGCCGTCGCCGCGGTGACGATGCAGTTGTCAGCCAAGTGGGGCCTGAGATTGTAGGAGCCGGGCCGTGTTATGGCTGCGCCACCACGCCAGCGACGTGACGGGCACTGCGCCCCTGATCCGGTACACCGTGACGCCGCCGACGGTATAACCGGCCAGGCCGAGCTCGCGGAAGACGTCCGCCCAGCGAGGCTTGTTCCTGGCATCCACCAGGATCGCGCCGACCTGGTGAGCCATGACGAACCGGTCGAATATCCGGCCGGACTTAGGCGTCGCAGGCTCCAGGCCCCGAAGCGGCAGCGGTACCTCCATCGGGTGCTTGAGCTTTCCCCGGTCATATCCCTGGTTGATGAACCCGCCGACTATCCGCAGGTAGAAGCCAGCCTGAGCTTGCCAGAGCAGGCCGGCGTTGCCGACTTTCGAGACCACCACGACGATCTCGCCCGCCGTCAGGTGCTGACGGAACTGCCCTGTACTGATGAAGGCCGGCACCTCGCCGTGGTGTTTGACCGTGATCGGATACGTGTCCAGTGCAATGAAAGCGATCACGAGCAGGACCAGCGGCCAGCGAGCCCACCGCACCCACTGCACCTTTCCCGCCGGTCCGTCCAGCCACAGCGCGGTGGCCACGGCCAGGGCAAGGTAGGCAAATTCCATCAGCCGGACCGGGATTGAATTGCGCACAAGGGCCAGGTGGTAGAGCCCGGCCCAGGGCAGCTTCCCGTGGCTACGACCGTCCACCTGCAGCACCGGGCCGATCGAGGCGGCGATGATGACCGGCACCATGCAGCACACGGCCCGGATCAGGCCGCTGTGCCAGCCGGTCACCGCCAGCAGGACGACGAGCACCAGCAGCGGGATGCCGACATAGCTGGCTGCGGAGAGCGGGTTCGGCCCGGCAGCCGCGCGGCCGAGCCACCCGATGCCGAATGTCCGGCTGGCACCTGGTATCACCAGGCTGGCCAGGTCTGTGCGCAAGTGGCCGGAACGACCGTGGCGGCCGGGTGTTGAGTGCGACGACCAGGTAGGGCAGCGCCGTCGCGACCGCGATCACCCAGGCAACACCGAGGAACTTCGCCAGCCGGGCGACCGGGCGGCCGGCCCGGCCCGCCACGGCGAAGCCGACCACCAGCGCGATCAGCAAGATCACCGTCAGGTCGGCGAAAGTTTCCAGGAACAGGTAGAACTGGACCGCCATGGTGACGGCCGCCAGCACCACGAACGTGGCGGCACTGATGCTCCCCTGGCACCAGATCACGATGAGGTAGCCCAGGATCGGCAGCAGCAGGCTGTAGGACAGTTGAGATGACCGAACGCGCTGTGGTACGTCTCGAAAGCGGAGAAGCCGAAGACCGCGCCTCCGGCCAGGCCAGCCCAGAATTTCGCGGTGAGCCGCCGGCACAGCACGAAGGCGGCCCAGGCCGACAACGGCAGCGCCAGCGAGGCGAGCACGTTGAACGAGATCACCGGGCCTGCGGTCAGGGTGAGCGGCGTTGCCAGCAGCGCGAGCGGCGGCACCGTGGTAACCCAGGCCAGGGAATGGCCGGCCGGGGCGGCATCAGCGCGTGGGTGTAGAGCGGGTCGAGTCCGTGCCCGACCGAGTACGGCCACCAGCGCAGGCTCCACACGCTGAAGTTAGGGTCCGGGCTCGCGGGGCGGAGCACCATCTGAGTGCCATTGGCAACGATCGGCCGGAATCCGGTGGTCACCCACGCCAGCAGGTACAGGACAAAGGCCAGGCTGCCCTGCACCGCAGGCGAGCGAAACCGGTCACGAAGCATGACCGCCGTGACGGCGTGCGCGCCGCTGGGTCCGGTGCGCAGAGCTGCGGGCTTGCTGCCCGGCTGGCCGGCGGCATGGTTGCGGGCGGCCGCGATGCCTGTCACGTTAACTGCACCTCGTTCACGAGCGTGTCGTCGCCGGCACGCAACATAGCCGGGCATAAGGGACAGGCTGACCAGCCTCTCGGCATAGGAATACCCCGCCGATGGCCCGTTCCTGCAGTTCCTGGCCCACCCGCTGGCCGGCGGCCCTGAGCCAGCGCGAAACGTCAGCGCTCCTGCTCGGTCGGCCGGATCAACATCTCGTTGACTGCGACGTGCCGCGGCCGGGTGACGATATAGGCGATGGCGTCGGCGATGTCCGCGGCCGTCATCGTCTGGCCGAGCTGTGACCGGACGCCTTCGATGATTTCCGGCCGGTTGTGGGTCACGAGTTCGGTCGCGGTCGCGCCGGGCTCGACCAGGGAGACGCGCACGTACTGCTTGGCCAACTCCTGGCGCAGCGACTCGCTGAACGCGCCGATGCCGTGCTTGGTCAGGCTGTAGACGCCATTGAAGCTGCGCGCAGCGCGGCCGGCTACCGAGCTGATGTTCACCATGTCGGCGACCTGCCTGGGCCCGTCTGCGGCGGCACGCAGCAGATGCGGCAAGGCGGCGTGCGCGCAGTAGAGCAAGCCGAGCACGTTGAGGTCCACCATGCGCTGCCATTCCTCCACCGGCGCTTCGGCGATCGGTCCGAGCAGCATCAGGCCGGCGTTGTTGATCAGGGTGTCGAGCCGGCCGAGTTCTGCGGCGGTTCGCTCGACTGCCGCTCTGGCCTGCGGCTCCAGCGTGACGTCAGCTTCCACGACCAGCGCGGTTCCGCCGCCGGACCTGATCGCCGCCGCTAGTTCCTCGAGCTTGTCCTTGCGCCGGGCCGCTAGCGCGACGGCCGCGCCCTGGGCAGCTAGTGCCGCCGCCGCCGCCGCGCCGATTCCGCTCGACGCGCCGGTGACGAGCGCGACTGTGCCGTTGAGTGCCTGGTTCACCGCGAGTTCTCGCTTCCGTATCGGCCAGGGCGCCCGGTGCCAGGAAGCCCGCGACTTCCATGATCGGCCGTTTCCTGCTGCCCGGGGGTGCACCTGTGGTTGATTGAGGCCCTGATTCGGCGTGCCGCTCGCCTGAGCCGCACGTGAGGTGAGGAGAAAGAGATTGAGCCCTCAGCTTCCCGGCCGGGCGAGCGGCGCAGCCTCTCAGCGCCAGGCCGGCCGGTCTGGCGTGCTGGGTGCCCGGCCGGTGATCGCCCAGACTTTCCACGTCAGCGATCCTGGCACGGCAGCCGCGGCGAGCATCTGCGGCGTCAGCCCGACCCAGTGCCAGGCACGCACGCGGCTTTACCGGGACGGAAGACTTGAGCTTGAGGGCTTCCCCGTTGCCGAGATCAGCGATCACCTGGCCGACGAGGCGGTGACCATCTGGCTTGACCTGCGCGATCCGGATCGAAGCGATCTCGATGTGCTGAGCGAGGAATTCGGGCTGCACTCGCTGGCCGTCGAGGACGCGGTGAACAAGGGACAGCGACCTAAGCTCGATCGCTACCGCAGCCACCTCTTCCTGAACGCCTACGGAGCGCAGCTGGACGCGGGCACGGGTGAGCTGGCCACCAGCGAGCTCGCCGCCTTCGTCACGCCACGCGCGCTGATCACCGTCCGCAAAGATGACGGGCTGGATATCGGCGCCGTCGTCGAACGCTGGGACGCCAACCCGGATCTCGCCTCATTCGGCGTCGGCTACCTGCTCTACGGACTGCTCGATTACATCGTTGACGGACATTTTGAAGCCGTCCAGAGCCTGGACGACGCCGTCGAGACGCTGGAGGACCAGTTGTTCGCCGCCGTGCCGCAGAACCTTCAGGTCCAGCGGCGCAGCTTCGAACTGCGCAAGAGCCTGGTCCTGCTCCGCCGGATCGTCATCCCGATGCGTGAGGTGGTGAATGCGCTGATGCGACGCGACCTGCACGTTGTCGGAGACGATCTCATGCCCTTCTACCAGGATGTCTACGATCACGTGCTCCGGGCCGCCGAGTGGACCGACAGCCTGCGGGACCTGGTGAACAGCATCCTGGAGACCAATCTGACCATCCAGGGCAACCGGCTGAACGTCATCACCAAGAAAGTCACCAGCTGGGCCGCGATCATCGCCGTGCCGACATTCATTACCGGGTTCTACGGGATGAACGTGCCCTACCCCGGATTCAGCCTGCAGGCCGGCTTCGCCACCTCGATCGCGATTATGGTCGTCGCCGCGCTGGTGCTCTACGTGATCTTCAAACGCAAGGACTGGCTGTAGCGGCCGGCCGCGTCCGCTCTTCCTGGAGGTAGCGGGATACGTCCATGCTGAGTAGCGGCGCCGGTGGCCCGTTTCTTGACAGGAGTCCCAAGATGATCATTGACTGTGCTCACTACCAGGACGGCCGCAGGCAGGATGAGGGCCCGGTGTCGCTGGCGGAGGCGGCGGCCCGTTGCCAGCAGGGCGGCTTCGTGTGGCTGGGGCTCTTCGCGCCCGGCCTGGAGGAGCTGGCCCAGGTGCGAGATGCCTTCGGGCTGCACGAACTGGCGGTCGAGGACGCGCAGAACTTTCACATGCGGCCGAAGGTCGAGAGTTACGACACCGACGTCCGGCTGGTGATCCTGCGTACTGCACGCTACGACGACAGCGCCGAGGAGGTCGAGTTCGGCGAGATCAGCGTGTTCATCGCGCCCGCTTTCGTGATCACGGTGCGGCAGGGGGTGGCGAGCGAGTTGCGCGGGGCAAGACAGCGGCTCGAGCAACGGCCGGAGCTGCTCTCAGCCGGGACGTCGTCCGCGCTCTGGGCAATCCTCGATCAGGTAGTTGACGGCTACGCACCGGTCGTGGCCGGGCTCGATGGTGACATCGACCAGCTTGAAGCAATGGTGTTCTCCGGGACCGCGGCGCCCACCGAGCGGATCTACTCGCTCCGCCGCGAGGTAACCGACTTCTACCGCGCCGTCCATCCGCTGCTCGGCGTCGTCGCAACAGTCGAGCGCACGACAGCAGCTCCCGAGCTACTGCCGTACCTGCGTGATGTCCAGGACCACTTGCTGCTGGTGGACGAGGAGGTCGCTGCTCAGCGTGACCTGCTCGGCACGGCCCTGGAAGCCAACCTGGCGGTGATCTCGGTCGAGCAGACGAAGGTCAGCGTCCGCCAGAACGCGACCATCGAGCAGCTCACCATCCTGGCCACTGTTTTCCTGCCGCTGACGTTTGTGACCGGCTTCTTCGGCCAGAACTTCCGGTGGCTTGTCGGCAGCATCGACAGCTTCGGCGCGTTCCTGATCTACGGCATCGGCGGTCTCGCCGTGCCGCTGACGTTGCTGTTCTGGTGGCTGAGGCTGCGCAGGTCGCGGCCCGGGCCTGCCGCCGAGCTGCCCGGAAGCTAACGCCGGGCGGCGCGAACGCGGCCGCGGCGGCGACTCCGAAACCGGCTGGGAGATGATGGCAGCATGAGTCCTATCTCGCGCGGCTTCCATGGCCGCCGCCGTGAACCGGCCGGTACGGGCAGCCGGGTGCCGCCCGGACAGTTCGTCACCGAGGACTTCCCGGTGCTTGTCGGCGGGCCCGACTCCGCATACACCGCTGGATAAGTGGACATTCTCCGATCAAGCGCGGCAGCGACACCGCGAAGGCCTTGGACCTGGCAGCAAATCCAGGCGCTGCCGGCCGAGGAGGTCACCGCGGACATCCACTGCGTGACCCGTGGTCCAAGCTGGACACGCAGTGGCGGGGGTGTCGATCGACACGCTGCTGGCCCAGGTCGAGCACGAGGCGACGTACGTACTGGCGTTCTGCGACGGCGGGTACACCACGAACCTGCCGCTGGCCGACGTGACCGGCGGGCAGGCATGGCTGGCCTTCGGCTACGACGGCAGCCGCTGGCAGCCCGAGCACGGCGGCCCGGCCCGGCTGCTGGTGCCGCACCTGTACTTCTGGAAGAGCGCCAAGTGGGTGCGCGGCCTGGAGCTGCTGATCACGACCAGCCCGGGTTCTGGGAGACCTACGGCTACAACATGTACGGGGATCCATGGCGGGAACAGCGGTACGCGGGCGACTGACCTGGCAGGTTGCCACAGTCGCCACGATCAGTCCGGAAACGGCGTCGATCGGCACGTCACGCTGGACCTGCCGGGCTGGGCCGGGCACCTGGCTGGCCAGCACCTCGACGTCCGGCTGACCGCCGAGGACGGCTACGTCGCCGAGCGGTCTTACTCGATCGCCTCCGCGCCCGGCGAGCAGGTGGCGATTACCGTCGAGGACTGCCAGACGGCGAGGTATCGCCGTACCTGGTCGAGGAGGCCAGGCCGGGTGACCAGTCGAGTTGCGCGGGCCGATCGGCGGTTACTTCGTCTGGGACGGCGGTGCCAGGCCCTTGCTGCTGGTGGCCGGCGGGTCGGGGGTCGTGCCGCTGCGGTCGATCCTGCGGCACCGGGACCGGATCGGCGGCGCACGCCGGCCCGGCTGCTGTACTCGGCTCGGTCACTGGACGATGTCGTCTACCGCGCCGAACTCGACAGCTACGGCGGCGGCGCCGAGGTGATCTACACCCTGACCCGGCGGCAGCCGCCAGGCTGGACCGGGCACTCCGGCCGGGTCGACGATGCGATGCTGGCGCAAGTTTCCTGGCCGGCCGGGCAGCACCCGGAAGCCTACGTCTGCGGGCCGACGAACTTCGTTGAGAGCGTCGCAAGTGGCCTGGTCCGGCTCGGGTACCCGGCCCAGACGGGTCCGGACCGAGCGGTTCGGCGGGATGGGGGAGCCTGATGGACGCACTCGATGGCAATGCGATCGGCGGGCTGCTGCGGAGGTGTTCGGTAAGGAGATGACGGCCGCGCTGGGTACGTGCGCGGTGCGGCAACCTGACCGGGCCAGTCGCCGAGTGCGTGGTCTACCTCAGGGCGCCGGGGACCGTCGTCCGCTGCCCGGCCTGCACATCGGTGCTGATGGTGTTCACCGAGCAGCGGGGCGTGAACTGCGTCGACCTGGAGGGCCTGGCGATGCTCGAGGTACCCGGCTAAGCCGGCACGCCGCCGTCCACTGCCAGCACCGCGCCGCTGGTATAGCTGGAAGCGTCGCTGGCGAGGTAGAGCGCCGCGCCGACGATCTCCTCCGGCTGGCCGCCGCGTTGAGTGCGATGCTGCTGCGCGCTGCGGTTGAACGCGGCCATGTCCCACGACTTGCAGATGTCGGTGAGGAACGGCCCGGCCATGATGGCGTTACCCGGACCGCCGGGCCGTAGGCGAGGGCGAACCCGGCCGTCATCGCGTTGAGGCCGGCCTTGCGCGGCGGCGTACGGGAGCACGTCGGGGCGCGGATGCGCGGCGGCGGTGCTGCTGATGTTGATGATCGACCCGCCGCCCTCGGCGGCGGCCATCCGAGGCGCCGCCAGCGCGGTGAGCCGGAAAGGTCCCTTCAGGTTGACCGCGAAGACGCTGTCCCACATCCGCTCGCTCACGTCGGCCAGCGACGGGTAGAGCGGGGACATGCCGGCGTTGTTGACCAGTACGTCGATCCGGCCGAACCGCGTCGTACGCCGGCATCGAGCAGGCCCGGCAGCTCGTTCCAGTGGCCGACGTGGCAGCCGACGGCAAGAGCGCCCGCCCGGTCTCCGCCTCAATCTCGGCGGCCAGGTCCGCGCAGGAGTCGCAGCATTGCGGCTGGCGATGACGACGTCGGCGCCGGCCTGCGGCGAAGCCCGCACCATCGCCCGGCCCAGTCCACGACTGCCGCCGGTGACGAGCGCCACCTTGCCGGTGAGAAGGAAACGGTCGGTGACGGGATCCATCGTGGCTCCAGATCGCGGTCGGTCGGCGGGCGAGATCACGGCAGGAAGGCCAGCGCCCACTCCAGCGTGCCGCGGATGCTGCGGCGCATCCGTTCGACGTGGTCGCCGGACTCGCCGCGCTTGGCTGCGTTTTTCGCCAGCAGCGCGGTCGTCGCCGCTGATTTGTACCGGGCCAGGCACTGGACCCAGCCGAAATCCTCGACCGGGTGGCCTGCGGCCTCCTCGTACCACGCCAGCAGCTGCCGGGGCGCGATCATGAAAGCGCCCGGCGCGCTGGCACCCGGATTGTCAGCGCTAGCCCACATCATCATCCAGGCCAGGTCGGTGCGCGGATCGCCGATCGACCAGATCTCCCAGTCGATGACCGCGCGCACGTCGCGGTCCACGCACTGCATGTTGCCGAGGCGCCAGTCACCGTGCAGGACCACGGAAGGCAGCGGCCGGGGCTCGCCGCGTTCCAGCCGGAGACGGCAAGCACGCTCGAGCGCGGCCTCGGTGTCGGAGAGCGCACAGGTCGACAGGGCCCGCGCCCATCTGGCGTGCTCCTGGCCGAGCGAGGTGGCCGGCTCGCCGCCCAGGCCGAGCGCGGCCGCGTCCTGGCGGTGCAACGCGGCCAGCATCTGCACCGCGGCGAGCGCCCTGGCCGCGACCTGGGCATCCGGCGGCGGTTCGGAACGGCTGCCGTGCGCCGTGAGCAGCGGCTCGTAGCTCTCGCCCGGGACGTAGTCCATGACGAAGAGCGGCGGCACCTCGGGCGGATCGCCGCGGTCGTCCGCGTGCACGACCGGGACCGCGACCTCCGGCACCTCTGCGAGGGCCCGCAGCACCCGTGCCTGCCGGAGCACGTCGCGGTTGCGCAACGGCGGCAGGCCGGGCGGGGCCATCTTGACCACGACCCGGTCGCACGGCGCGCCGTCCACCCTAGCCGCATAGGTCAGGCTCGAGGCACCGCCGGGCAGCGGGCTGAGCTGGCGCACGCGGCATCCCGGCCAGACCGGGGCCAGTGCGGCCGCGGTCCGGCTCTGTACCTCGTCAAGATCGGCGACACCGCGACGGGGAACTGGCGGCGTCACCTCAGCTCTGCAGCTGGGCGACCAGGGCGTCGGCCTGCGGGACGGTGATCTTGGCGAGGTCGGGCATCGGCTGCGTCTGGCTCCGGCTGGCCAGGAACACCACCCGATCGGTCATGCAGGCCCGCAGGTCCGGGTATTTCTCGGCGACCGCGATCTGGTTCTGCAGCATCGCCGAGCCGGCCTGGCTGACAACCGGCATCACCCGGTTGGCCAAGGTCTGCTCCACCTTGCGCTGGATGGCCCGGCCGAGGAACTGTGCCGCGACGCCGCCGACGACATCGCCGACCAGGTCGCCGACGCTGTCCGGCACGTCGTAGCCGCCGCCACCGCGACGGCCGGGCACGGGCATTCCCCGCCCGAACAGCCCGCCTGGCCGCCGGCCGTCTGGTCCGGGCGGCGGGCGGCCATCGGCTCGGCCTCCCAGCCCTGCTGAGGCTGCCCGGTCATCGGACTCTGCCCCTGCAGCTTGGCCAGGTTCATCCGCGCCAGGTCGGCGAGTTCGCTGATGGCATGCACTTGCGCGGCAGACCCGCAACGCGGGCACTGCGACATCGTCTGTGGGTCGGTCACGACGTTATTGTGCGCGCAGGTCAGGGTTGAGCGGAAGGTGCTGGCGAAGAAGGGTCCCACCAGCCCGGTCCCTTGACGGAATTGCCAGAACGCAGCACGATATGGGCGCTACGTGGTAACAGGATCGGATTCACGACGGGCACGAAGAAGCGCCCCGTACCGGAAGCCGGCGCGGGCGCGGGAAAGCCCCGTGCTGCGCCCCCGGGTGCGGGGAGACGGCGCGTGAAAGGCGCTCACCACCGGGGGCGGGATCAACGCGATGGTGGGCTTACATGCAGACGAAGAAGAATCTTGCCGCCAAGTTAGTCGCATTCCTGTCCTTGCTCGTTCTGCCCGTCGGGCTCGTCTCCGCCGCAGGAGGAGCCGCGGCGGCCGCGAGCACGAGCGGGCACGCCAAGGTCACTTCCTCGAGCCTGGGTACCTACACGCCGACCTTCACCGGGCCGGCCGCAGCCGGCTGTCATTCAGCCGGGTGCGCTTTGCTTACTGGCCCGGTATCGACGCCGTCCACGGTCAACCTGCCGCCAGGCGGTGGCGGGTCGGGCGGTGACCAGCCGGTGGCCGACCCTGACGTGCCGCTGACACTCAAGTCGCCCGCGCTGCCGAAGAAAGGCCCCGACCCCGCGCCGCCGTCGGTCAACTGCCAGCCACTCGGGCCCGGCTGTGATCGCATCAGCCTGTCCTCCGGCGGTGCCACGGGCGTGAAGGGCCTGAACGCGGTGGACAGTGCCACGCAGAGCACCAACCCGCTCGGCCTGGACATCGAGCCGGCCGATCAGGGCCTGTGCGCTGGCAACGGCTACACAGTCGAGACCAACAACATCGGGGAGGTGCTCGTCTTCAACGCGGCACTGCACCGGCAGTCATCGGTCATCCCGCTGGACACCGTGATGGGCCTGACCGCCAGGGGCTGGAGCAGCGGCGGCGACATCTCCTGCCTGTACGACTATGCGAACGGCGGCCACTGGTTCTTCACTGAGATTGTCTCGGCCAGCAGCGAGGCCAACGAGGGCGCGTTCGGCGGCTGCTTCGCCGGCCTTGCCAACACCTGCTACGAGGGCATCGCGGTCAGCAAGGGCAACAGCCCGTACGGCCCGTACAACGTCTACTTCGTCAATGCCGACTACAACCCGAACGAGCCGGGCTACCCGTACCTGTTCAACGACTTCGCGAAGATCGGCGTCACCCGCGACGCGTTCCTGCTGTTCTACGATGAGTTCCCGAATGACTTCCCGACGGTGCCGGGTATCGGCGGCGGCGGGTTCAATGGCGCGCAGGAGTTCGCGTTCAACAAGAACGCGCTCGAGCGCGGCTACCCCGTGTCGCTGCCAGGCGGCAAGGCTGATCCGGCGTTCACGGTGGCGATCGAGAACATGGGGCTGCTGCCCACGCCCGATGGCACCTGCTCCTCCGACAACCAGTTCCAGGAACCGGGAATCACGTGCTGGTTCGCGGCTATCCCGGCGATGCCGCCGGACCCGAGCCAGTTTGACAACAGCCATGGCGGCTCCGGGTTCATGATGGACACCCTCGATTACTACGGCCAGGGTGATAACCGGATCGCGGTGTTCGACTGGACCGGCCTGGGCAACCTGAACAGCCCCGGCTGCTCCTCGTGCGGCGGGCTGCGCTTCGGCGGCCAGCTGTTCTCCGGGGTGAACTTCTACTACGGCGAAGGATTCACCGCGGCGCAGAAGGCCGGCCCGATCCCGCTGGGCGACGAGTGCGGCGCCGCCGGGCTCAGCTCCGGCTCACCGCCGCCGGCCAGTTGTCCCGAGGGCGGGATTGCCACCAACGGCGACTTCATGACCCAGATCTCGCAGGCGCAGGGCAACTTGTGGAGCGCGACCACGACCGAGATCGACCAGAACTACGCCGGGCAGTCGAGTCCGGAGGTGCACCAGGGCGCGGTCTACTGGGTCGTCGGCACCAGCAGCTTCGACAAGTACGGAGTCTTCAGCCTCACCGGCCAGGGCTATGTCTCGCCTGAGCACGAGGACCTGGAGTTCCCGGCGATGGCCGCGGAGGGCTTCCGGTGGCAAGACGGCGGCAACGGGAAGGCGCTGATGACCTTCACGCTGTCCGGTGACGGCGGACCGACCGGCGCGGACCACGGCGGGTTCTACCCGAGCACCGCCTACGGCCGGCTGACCAGCGGCTCGGACGGACTCACCAGCCAGGTGAACGTCGCCGACCTCGGACAGTCGCCCGAGGACGGCTTCACTGAGTACCAGGGTTACCCGGGTCCGACCGGACCGCGCTGGGGTGACTACAGCAACGCGATCTTCGTGCCGTGGTCCGGCGGGAAGGTCTACTTCGCCACCAACTACATCCAGTCCCCGAACTGCACCGGGTCGGCATTCACCCTGACGCTCGGGACCTGCGGCGGGACCCGCGACGGCTTCGCCAACTGGGGCACGTCGGTCAACTACACGGTGCCGTAACGGCACTGGCGCGATGCAGTAACAGCACTGCGATGGCCCCCGCCATCCGGAGCTGAGGAAGACGGACGCGCGCCCGGCAACAGCCGGGCGCGCGTTCGGCCTAGCTGGGAACTTTTACATTCCATGACTTAACTTAGACAAAGGCATGACTTCTGTCCGATCATCAGGCACTCTCAGATACAACGACAGCGGCCGTGCGCCCGGAACGCCGGGCTGCCTCGGCTCCGGCACCGTCCAGCCGGGTCCCGCGGGAGGGGAATGCAGGATGAAGACAGTCACGAGGATCGTGTCCGCGCTGACGGCCAGCGTCGCGATCAGCGGCGCCGCCGCCCTGGTCGTCACGCAGGCCCAGGCGGCCCCTGAGCCCGCGAGCGCCGCCGCCTGCGCGACGCACTGGGGCGTGGGCGCGAAGGTGGTCAACCGCGCCGAGAACCAACACACGGCCAGGGTCACCGGAGCGCGGGCCGGCCAGCACGCCTGCTTCGACCGGCTTGTCATCGACATCGGCGGCGGGCGCACGCCGGGCTACCGGGTGCAGTACGTGCACCGCGTGCACGCACAGGGCAGCGGCAAGGTCATCAGCCTGCCCGGCCATGCGGCACTGGCTATCACGCTGACGGCAAACGCGTCGGCCACGTTCCCGGGGCCTGGTCACTCCCTGGTCTCGGTGGCCGGATTCAGCGCTCTGCGCAAGGTGGTGAGCGCCGGCTCGTTCGAGGGATACACCGAGATCGGCGCCGGGGTCCGCGCGAAGCTGCCCTTCCGGGTGGCGCTGATCGCCGGGCCTGGCACCCACCATCGCCTGGTGATCGACATCGCCCGGCACTGATCGCGGTCGGCCCGGTTAGGTGATGGTGACGCCGCCGTCGACCACGATGGTCTGACCGGTGACATAGCCGCCGGCCGGGCTGACCAGCCAGATCAGCGTCGCCGCGCACTCCTCCAGGCTGCCCATCCGGGGGATGAGCAGCCGCTGGCTCATGCCGTCCAGGTATCCCTGCGGATAGAGGTCGGTCATCTCGGACTTGAAGAAGCCGGGAGCGATCGCGTTGACCCGGATGCCCTTGCGTCCGGTCCACTGCGCGGCGAGGTCGCGGGTCAGTCCGATGATCGCTGCCTTGCTCGAGCTGTAGGCGGCTTGCGGCAGGCCGCCGCTGGTCAGGCCCAGCACGCTGGAGATGTTCACGATGGTGCTGCCGGGCTGCATCCGCCGCCCGCAAGCCTGCGCCATCCAGTAGCTGCCGTGCAGGTTCACGTCGACCACGGCACGGAACTCGGCCGGCGTCTCCCGGCTGGCCGGCACGGCCGTGCCCACCCCGGCGTTGTTGACCAGGATGTCGATCTGGCCGAACTCGGCCATAGCCGCCTCGGCCAGCGCGGTGCACGAGTCGGGATCGGTCACGTCGGCCCGCACCGCCAGGGCCCGTCCGCCATCCGCCCGGATCGCCTCGGCGACCGCGGCCAGCCGGTCGGTCCGCCGTGCCCCGAGCACGACGGCGGCGCCGGCCTCCGACAGCGCGTGCGCGAACGCGACGCCAAGCCCGGACGACGCGCCGGTCACGATCGCGACCCGGTCGGTCAGCAGGAACTGATCCAGGATTGACACGCATCCTCCTTTATGGCGTTGGCCGTCTGCTTGCGCCGCGCCCTTAATGCCGGGAACGTGGTCGCCGGTGGTGCTGTCGATCGTCGCACGCCGCCGACGGGCGCCGCACGCGGGGCATTCCGCATCAGTTCCGGACGGCGCTGGCCGGCCCGCGTGCTGCGCCAGGCCTGATACCTATAAGGTCCAGGATCCAAGGGCAGGTCAACCCCAGTACTGCCGGGATGGGTGATGTGATGTCGCGGGCTCCCTATGAGCTGGTGTACACAGCGGACGGCCTGCTGGCGCGGACCGGCCTGCGCGGTAACGCCATTCTCGCCTCCCCGCTGCTCAACCGCGGCACCGCGTTCACGCTGGCCGAGCGGGAGGAACTCGGGCTGACCGGGCTGCTGCCTGAAGGCGTGTCCACGATCGAGGGACAACTGCACAGGGTTTACGGCCAGTTCCGGCGGCAGCAGGACGACCTGGCCAAGTTCGTGTACCTCGCACACCTGCGCGACCGGAACGAGGTGCTGTTCTACCGGCTGCTGACCGACTACATCGAGGAGATGCTGCCGATCGCCTACACCCCGACGATCGGCACGGCGATCGAGCGGTTCAGCCACGAGTACCGCCGGCCGCGCGGCGTGCACCTGTCGGTCGATCACCCGGACCAAGTGGAGAAGGCCTTCCTGAACTACGGGGTCGGGGCGGACGACGTCGACCTGATCGTGGCGACCGACTCTGAGGGCATCCTCGGCATCGGCGACTGGGGCGTCGGCGGAATCCAGATCGCGATCGGCAAGCTCGCCGTCTACGTCGCGGCCGCCGGGCTGCACCCCCGCCGGATGATCCCGGTAGTGCTGGACACCGGGACGGACAACCAGGCTCTGCTCGACGACGAGATGTACCTGGGCAACCGGCACCCGCGGATCCGCGACGAACGTTACGACGAGTTCATCGACATCTACGTCCGCACCGCCACCCGGCTGTTCCCGAAGGCGATGCTGCACTGGGAGGACTTCGGTCCGAGCAACGCCCGCCGCATCCTGACCAAATACGCCGGCACCTGCCGCACCTTCAACGACGACATGCAGGGCACCGCGGCTGTCGTGCTGGCCGCGTCGATCTGCGCGATCCGGGCCTCCGGCTCAAGGTGGCGGGACCAGACGGTCGTGATCCACGGCGCCGGCACCGCGGGCATCGGCATTGCCGACGTGCTGCGGCTGGAAATGATCAAGGACGGCCTGCGCCCGGACGAGGCCACCGGCCGTATCTTCGCCCTCGGCAGCAAGGGCCTGCTGACCACCGATTATGCCGGCACCCTGCGGGACTTCCAGGTCGGCTACGCACGGCCGGCCGCCGAGGCAGCGAGCTGGCGGCACGAGGCTGGCGGCGGCATCGGCCTGGCCGAGGTCGTCACCCGGTGCCGTCCGACGATGCTGATCGGGACGTCGACCCAGGCCAACGTGTTTGCCGAGCCGATTGTCCGGGATATGGCCAGATACGCGCAGCGGCCGATCATCATGCCGCTGTCCAACCCGACGTCGCGGTCGGAGGCGCGGCCGGCCGACCTGATCGCGTGGACCGATGGCCGGGCGCTGGTCGCGACTGGCAGCCCGTTCCCGGCCGTCGAGCACGCCGGCGTGCGGTATCACATCGCCCAGGCCAACAACGCGCTGCTGTTCCCCGGCATCGGGCTCGGTGTCACGGTCAGCCGGGCCAGCCGGGTCAGCGACGGGATGCTCGCGGCGGCGGCAGCCGCCGTGGCCGGCCTCTCGGACGCCAGCGCTCCCGGCAGTCCGGTGCTGCCGCCGGTCACCAGCCTGCGAGAGGTGTCGGTCGCGGTCGCGGTCGCCGTCATAGCGGCAGCGCAGGCGGAAGGGCTGGCCGATGCCGCGATCCCGGCCGACCTGGACCAGCACGTGCGGCAGGCCATGTGGACGCCGGCCTACCCGAAGATCGAGGCAGTCTGAACCGGGCAGCTGTTCGACCGTGCCGCATGACTTGCAGTTTGGCGCTACCGGCGCCAAAATGGCGCTATGACGAGCGTCCAGATCAAGGATGTACCTGAGCGGACCCATGCGGTCCTGCGACGGCGTGCTGCTGCCGCCGGTCAGTCCTTGCAGGAATATCTGCGAGCCCGACTGATCGAGGAAGCCGATCAGCCGACCATAGATGAGATTCTCGATCGGGCAGGAGGGCGATCGGGTGGCTCAGTTTCGTTCGCCGATGCTGCTGCTGCGCTACGTGATGACCGTGATCGTCGTTGACGCCAGCGTTGTCGTCGTCGCGCTTACGGACGATGGCACAGACGGAGACGATGCCCGGGCGCGACTGCGTGGCGAGCACCTGAGCTTTCCGGAACTTGCCGACGTCGAGGTCGCATCGGTGCTCAGGCGTCAGGTGGCGGCTAAGAAGATAGACAACCGGCGGGCAGAGCTGGCGTTGCGCGATCTGGTGGCCATGCCGGCTCAGCGAGCTCCGCACCGGCAACTGCTGGGCCGTTGCTGGCAGCTGCGGGACAACCTGACGATGTACGACGCGCTTTATGTCGCGCTCGCGGAGGCAATGCAGGTAACCCTGGTAACCGCTGACGGCAGACTAGCTCGTGCGCACGGGCCGCAGTGCACGATCGAGTGGCTGAAACCAGCGGGCGCGCTCTAGCTGGGCTGTCTAACAGCCGTCATGGTCATGAATTGACGGTGGTTATTACTAGTTCTTGACGACTGATTCTCCTCGTGGCCATCATGCGGTCGACTGCAGTTTGGCGCGCTGCCGCAGACTCGCGGCCATGAACCTCATAACCCCGCGTCGACACGTCCGCATGCTGGCCGGCGCCCTCGCCATCGGGGCCGTCGCCGTGTCCGGCTGCTCCTCCTCGGGAGCCAGCTCGGCTGGCTCGGCCAGACGGCCAGCACGGCCAAGGTGACGCTCGTTGTCTACTCTGCCCAGGGCTACGACAAGGCGATGACCGCCGCCTTCACCAAGGCGACGGGCATTGCGGTGAAGCTCGATGACAACTCCACCGGACCGCTGCTGACCCAGATCTACGCGTCGAAGAACAACCCCAACTGGGGACTGCTCTGGGTGGACGGCGCGACCGCGTTCGCCGGCCTCGATCAGGCCGGCCTGCTGGTCAAGGGATTCGAGCCGAAGGTCACCTGGAATTCGCTGGGCACCCAGTCAGTGCCAGCCGACAAGAGCTATACGCCGACCGGGGTCACGCTGGTCGCCGCGGTGGTCTACAACAAGACCAAGGTGACGGACCCGCCGAGCAACTGGCAGCAGCTGCTCACCTCGCAATGGAAGGGCGAGGTCGGCATGAACGACCCCTCGCAGTCGGGCCCGACCTATCCGTTCATCGCCGGGATGATGAACTACATGGGCGGCGTCAACCAGGGCGAGTCGTTCTACGCCAAGCTCAAGGCGAACGGCCTGATCATCCACCCCACGAACGGCCCGACGCTGCAGGCGCTGACCAGCGGCCAGATCAAGCTGGCGCTCGTGCAGAGCTCGGCCGGCGTGGGCGCGGTCCTGGGCGACAAGCAGCTCGCCGTCAAGTACCTCAACCCCGCCACGATCCTGCCGAGCGCGATCGGCATTGACGCCAAGGCACCGGCCGCCGAGCGGGCCGAAGCTGAGAAGTTCGTTGAGTTCGTGCTCTCGCCAGCGGGCCAGAAGGTGATGCAGTCGGGCGACCCGACCGGCGACTCGCTGTACTACCCGGTGCTGCAGGGCGTGAATCCGCTGCTCGCGCTGCCGTCACTCTCCTCGGTCCAGACGCAGACCATCAACCCCTACACGTGGGGTCCGCAGGAGTCGACGATCAACACCTGGTTCGATTCCAACATCGTCAAGTGACGCAGGCCAGCATGGGTAGCGTTCCGGCCAGGTTGCTCAGCCGGTGACTGTTACCACCCGCGACCCGAGCGTGCCCGGTCCGGCTGCGGCCGGACCGGGCCGCCGGACTCTCCGCCAGCGCACCGCCGCGGCGTGCGGGATCGTGCCGGGCCGCGTGCTCGGCAGGCTGCTCGGCAAGCCGCTCTTCTGGCTGCTGCTGATCCTGTTCATCCTGGTGCCGTGCGCGAGCTCGCTGGTGCTGACGATCTCGCCGCACCTGTTCGACCAGCAGGCGGCCGGGCAGGGCAGCCAGTGGTTCACCCTCACTTACCTGCAGCAGGCATTCACCGGCACGACCGCCGTCGCGCTGACCAACTCGCTGTGGGTGAGCGGTGCGGCCGCGGCCCTCGGGCTGGCCGTCGGATTCCCGATTGCCTGGCTGGCTAACCGCACCACGCTGCCCGGCAGGCGGCTCGTGGCCGGCAGCATGTGGCTGGTCCTGCTGCTGCCATCCTGGCTGCCCGGCTCTCGGCTGGGAGCGGATCGTCCAGTCCGACGGGGTAATGTCGCGGCTCGGCATGAACTGGCCGTGGGTCACGCACGCGATCATGGGCCCCTTCGGCGTGGTGCTGCTGCTCGGGCTGCGCTCGGTGCCGTTCACTTACCTGGCGGTGACCGCCGGGCTAGCCGGTCTCGGCCAGGAATTTGAGGACGCGGCCAGGGTGCACGGTGCCGGGCGGGCCGCGACGCTGCGGCTGATCTGGCCGATGCTGGCGCCGGCCATCTGGTCGGCACTGGCGATCGGTTTCGCGGAATCGATCAGCGACTTCGGGGTCGCGGCCACGCTCGCGTACAACTCGAACTTCACCCTGGCGACGTACCAGCTCTACGACCAGATCAATGACTTCCCGCCGAACTTCCCGGCGGCCTCGGCGATGGGAGTGCTGCTGGTAGCCGCCGTTGCCGTACCGCTGGCCCTGCAGGCGCGCGCCCTGCGCGGCCGCAGCTACCAGATGCTGTCCGGACGGACCAGGCAGGCGGTGCGGCGCCAGCTCAGCCGGCCAGCCAAGGCCGCAGCGGCCGGCGGGCTCGGCCTGTTCTACGCAGTCGCGCTCGGCGTGCCGGGCTTCGGGGCCGTCAGCGCCTCGCTGCTCGGCGACTACGGCGGGTCCTACAACCTCACCCTGGTGAACTACCGCGCGCTGTTCCACCAGGCCGATCAGCTCGGCCCGCTGGAGCGCTCGCTCGGCTATGGCGCCATCTCGGCCTCGGTCACCCTGGTCGGCGGATTCATCGCGGCCTGGCTGCTGGTGCAGCGGCGGCAGAAGACGTCCCGGCTGCTGGACTTCCTGCTGCTGGCCGCGGTGGCACTGCCGAGCGTGGTGTTCGCGGCCGGCTACATCTTCGCCTTCAACCTGCCGCTGTGGTCCAGCCTCGGCATCAACCTGTACCAGACCGCTACCTTGCTGGTCATCGCGTACACCGCGTCGAGCCTGCCGACCAATGCCAGGGTCCTGGTCGGGGCGGTCAGCCAGTTGCAGCCGTCGTTGCGCGACGCGGCCAGGACGCACGGGGCCGGTGCGGCGATGGCCTGGGCCAGAGGCGTCCTGCCGGTGGTATCCAGGCCGCTGACCATGGCCTGGCTGCTTACCTTCTGCGGCGTGTTCCTGGAGCTGCCGATCTCCCAGTTGCTCTACGCGCCGAGCAACCCGCCCGCCTCGGTCTCGATCCAGGACAACCTCGGTAACTATCACTTCGGAGTCGGCATGGCGCAATCAGTTCTGGCCGTGAGCATCGCGCTCGCGGCCGTCGGCCTGGTGCTCGGCGGCTACCGGCTGCTGGCGCCAGCCGGATGGCGGCGGATCGGGGCGGCAGGCCGTGGCTGAGAACATCGTCGTCGATCAGGTCAGCAAGGAGTACGTCAGCGGCACGCTGGCGCTGCGCGAGGTGAGCCTGGCGGTCGAGGCCGGCACGTTCGTTGTCCTGCTCGGGCCGTCCGGTTCCGGCAAGACGACACTGCTGCGCTGCCTGGCCGGAATCGAGAAGGTCAGTGCCGGCCAGATCTCTATCGGCGGTACGACGGTTGCGAGTGCCCGCCAGCACGTGCCGCCCGACAAGCGCAACCTGGCCATGGTGTTCCAGGACTACGCGCTGTGGCCGCACCTGCGGGTACGCGACAACGTGGCGTTCGCGCTGCGGCGGCTGCGGCTGGGCAGACCGGAAGCACAGGCACGCACCCAGGCCATGCTGGACCGGGTCGGCCTGGGTGCCCTCGCCGACCGCTATCCCAATGAGCTGTCCGGCGGTGAGCAGCAACGGGTGGCACTCGCCAGGGCCCTGGTCGGCGGTACCGGCCTGATCTTGTGCGACGAGCCGCTGTCGAACCTGGACGCCGACCTGCGCGAGCGGATGCGGGTGGAGATCTCCTCGCTGGTCAGGGAGGCCGGCGCGACCGCGGTCTATATCACCCACGATCAGGCCGAGGCCTTCGCGCTGGCGGACCAGATCGGCGTGCTGCAGCAGGGCAGCCTGGTTCAGTTTGGCCGCCGGAACAGATCTACACCGAGCCCGCCACCCCGTTCGTGGCCAGGTTCACCGGGCTGGCCGGCGAGGTGGCGGTCAGTACCCGCGGCCGGCACCGGGATGCCGACGGGACGGTCGTGGTGGAGCCGGACGGCCGGGACCTGCTGCGACCCTGCCGCGCCCGGATGTCAGGGCTGGCGGCGAGCACCGGTGACGCGGTGCTTCTGATCAGGCCGACCGGGGTGGCGCTGTGCGGCACGGCGGCCGGGGAGCATCATCTGGCCGGGACGGTAGCCGACGTAGCGTTCCGCGGCCGGGGCTACGAGCATGCTGTCGACGTCGCCGGG
>CAVQMG010000016.1:0-154315 GCA_963713585.1 uncultured Actinomycetota bacterium
GCACTCTGGCGACGCGATGATGGTCATTCCGCCATGGCGTCTTAACAACAAACAAATCGAGACCATAACTGACTATTCAAACAAGATTGCAAAATCGTTTAACATCAAGGGGCCATTCAATTTACAATTCTTAATTCACAATGATCAGGTCTATGTAATTGATGTAAACATACGTGCGTCTCGCTCAATGCCGTTTGTCTCTAAACTGATAAAGACAAATCTTATCAGCCTTGGGCGCGCGCTGTCATGGGAAAACCACTCCCAAACATTCCTTCAGACAAATGGAAGAAGACGCTAATCCATGGAATAAAGGTGCCGCAATTTTCATTCATGCGGAGCGTGACGGTGCAGATATTGTGTTGCGTAGAAATGCAATCGACCGGAGAGGCTGCATGTTTTGGTGACAACTTTTTACGATGCACTTGCAAAAGGGCTGATTTCGGTTGGATATAATTTGGCAAAACAAGGAACGCATAATCACAATTGGCGGAGCAGAAAACAAGGAAAAAATGCTGCAAACTATGGCAATTCTAAAACAGCTTGGATTTAAAATACTTGCAACGGAACACACAGCGGAATTTTTGTCTGAAAAAACATCCAGGACGTTGAGATTGTCTACAAAATCAGCGAGCCGCACAGAAAGCCAAACATCGCAGATTTGCTTTACGAGCGTAAAATCAACTTTATAATCAACATTCCGTCCACCTCCACTCTGAAAAGTACGTGGCGCCACGTGGTCGTTGGCCGGGGTGAACAGCCTCGGCCCGGCCGGCGCTACATTGAACAACCTGGGCGGCCTCTGGGTGGGATGCGCGTTTCTGGTGGACGGCAGGTGGAGCCAAACCACGAACCAACTGACCGTCGGCGCGTTCGGCAATGGCAGGCTGGTAGTGGAGAACGCGGGCTCGCTGCTGCCGAGCGGTGCGGCGACCGCCAACTCCGGCATGGTGGTCGGCCAAGGCGCGGGCCGCACAGGGGATGTGGTCGTCACCGGCGCGCTATCGCTGCTGTCGAACACCGAGTCCTCGTCGTCGGCGGCGCCACCCAGGGCAGTCTGGAGATCCAGTCGGGGGGGTCGGTGTTGACGATCCCGAAGTCGGGTGGAGTGGGCCTGGTCATCGGCGAACAAAGCGCTTCGTCGGGATCATCCGTCGATGTCTCCGGCACCGGCTCCACGCTTCGTTGGGCGCTGGATATCAGGGTTCGCCGCTTCGGCCGCGTTGTCGATAAGCAACGGCGCGGCCGTCACCGCCACCAGCGTGGACGTGGGAATTGGCAAGTCCGCGGTCGGTCAGGTCAGTGTGATCGGCTTGGGGTCGAATCTGACGATTTCCGGTGCGGCGATTGTTGGCGACGAGGGCGACGGGCTGCTGTCGGTGCTGTCCGGCGCCACGTTCACCGCGGCATCGCTGACAGCGGGAGCTCTGGGCGGTAGTTCCGCCGAGCTCGTGGTGTCCGGCACGGGCAACGCTGAACCTTGAGAAGATCGCCGAGCTGGCCACCGACGGCCGGATCCCCGGCATCGCCAACGTCCAGGACGAGTCCAGCGCCCGGGTGGGCCAGCGATCTGGTGATCGTGCTCAAGCGCGACGCGGTGGCGAAGGTCGTGCTGAACAACCTGTACAAGCACACCCAGCTGCAGGACACTTTCGGCGCCAACATGGTCGCGCTGGTCGACGGTGTGCCGCGGACACTGCGGCTGGACCAGATGATCAGGTACTGGGTCGCGCACCAGATCGAGGTCGTGGTCCGGCGCACTCGTTACTTGCTCCGCAAGGCGCAGGAGCGCGCGCACATCCTGAGTGCGCTGCTCAAGGCCATCGACCAGATCGACGCCGTCATCGCGCTGATCCGGGCCAGTGAGTCCGCCGCGCGGCTCAGCAGGGCCTGATGGACCTGCTGGAGATCGACGAGATCCAGGCCCGCGCCATCCTGGACCTGCAGCTGCGCAGGCTCGCCGCGCTCGAGCGCCAGGCGCTGACCGATGAGTTCGAGCAGCTGATGGCCGAGATCGCCGAGTACGAGGCGATCCTGGCCTCGCCGGAACGGCAGCGGCAGACCGTCAGCACCGAGCTCGCGGAGATCGCCGAGAAGTACGGCGACGACCGGCGGACCGAGATCATCGCCTACGACGGCGACATGTCGATCGAGGACCTGATCGCCGAGGAAGACGTCGTCGTCACGATCACCCGCGGCGGCTACGCCAAGCGCACCAAGACCGACCTGTACCGGGCCCAGCGGCGCGGCGGCAAGGGAGTCCGGGGCGCCCAGCTGCGCCAGGACGACATCGTGGATCACTTCTTCGTGACCACGACGCACCACTGGATCCTGTTCTTCACCAACAAGGGCCGGGTCTACCGGGCGAAGGCTTACGAGCTGCCCGACGCCCAGCGGGACGCCCGCGGTCAGCACGTGGCGAACTTGCTGGCCTTCCAGCCAGACGAGCGTATCGCCGCAGGTGCTGTCGCTGCGTGACTACACCGTGGCCCCGTACCTGGTCCTGGCGACCAGCTCCGGCCTGGTGAAGAAGTCCAGGCTGACCGACTTCGACTCCTCCCGCAGCGGCGGCATCATCGCGATCAACCTGCGCGAGGACGACGAGGTGATCTCGGCCCGGCTGGTGTCCGCGGACCAGGACCTGCTGCTGATCAGTAAGCACGCCCAGTCGATCAGGTTCCGGGCCACCGACGAGGCGCTGCGCCCGATGGGCCGGGCGACCTCCGGCGTCATCGGCATGCGGTTCGTCGACGACGACCAGCTCCTCGGCATGCACGTTGTGTCCGAGGGCGCGGACGTGCTCGTGGCTACCGGTGGCGGGTACGCCAAGCGCACCCCGGCCGATCAGTACCCGGTCCAGGGCCGCGGCGGCCTCGGGGTTGTGACGGCCAGGATCGTGGAGGCACGCGGGGAGCTTATCGGCGCCTTGATGGTTCACCCGGAGGATGAGGTGTACGCCATCACCTCAGCGGGCGGGGTCATCAGGACCTCGGCGGCCGAGATCAAGCTGTCCGGCCGGCAGACGATGGGCGTCCGGCTGGTGAACCTAGGCGACGGGCAGAGCCTGGTCGCTATCGCCAGGAACGCCGAGGCCAGCGCCGTCGTGGAAGATGAGGATGCCGAGGCCGAAGCGGACGAACTGACCGCGGACCTGGCTGGACAGGCCGTCGCTGAGCCGGAGATAACTGACGCTAGCGCTGCTGCCGAAGAGTCTCCGGAGACCGATGGCGAGTAGCCCGATGAGGGCATCTGCTGGTAACAGCTGAGTCATCAGCATGGTGGCCTGGTTGAATGAGAGTGTATCGTGCCGGAAAGTAACGCAAATTGCGAGTAATTCCGGGGGATGGCGAGCCCGGACGGGGAACGTTGCGGTGGCGGACTCGATGTCAGCGCAACGAACCGCTCGGACTGGCCGTCATAAGAGAGAGCCGTGAAGAAGCTTCTGGTCCGATGCGGATCAGATGCTACTGACTGGGGATAACCTCGTGTCAGTGAACGGTGCGGAGGAGGACGGGGTGGACAACCGCGTGGAGGCGCCAGCATGGGCGCCCGGCGATGACTCTGAGGGCACGGCCTCAGCCGAGGAATCGGTTAGTACTACGTCGCCAGCCGCGGATCACACGTCGGCCGAGGCCGCCGCCGCCGCGCCGGCCCAGCCGTCATTCATCCCCGCTCCGGCGCCAGGGACGGCGAACTCGAATTCGACGGCGAACTCGAATTCGAGCGTCGCCGATGGCCGTGGTGGCTGGTGCCGCCAACGGAGCTCGCGACCTGGCGTCTAAGGTCGGAGCTTCGTTCTCCGGGATGACCAAGACAAAGCCCAAGCCCAAACCCAAGGCTGGTCCGGCCCGCAAGCAGCCGGGTGCGGGCCTGCCGCCGCGGCCGCAGCAGTCGGTCCGGCCGCAGGGGTCAGGCCAGCCGACCCGCAGCGCGATGCTGACGCTGCAGCGGGTCGAGCCCATGTCGGTGATGAAGTTCAGCTCACTGATAGCGCTGGTCGGCTGGGTGGTCGTCTTCATCGCGGTCGCCATCGTGTACTTTGCCTTGTCCAAAATGGGAGTTTTTTCCAAGATCGAGGACACTGTCGGTCTGGTCACCTCGAACAAGGCTCATTCGGGCGCGGACGCCGCCAGCTGGTTCAGCGCCTCGCGTGTGCTGGAGTACACCGCGATCGTCTGCACAGTCAATGCGGTCCTGTTTACCGCGCTGGCGACCGTCGGTGCGGCCCTGTACAACCTGGTGACAAATCTCACCGGCGGCGTTGAGGTAACACTCAAGGAATCCGACTGAGCATCTAGTCCCAGCTTGCGGTAACCTAGGCCGGCGCGCCAGTTTCCGGTGCGGGTGAGGGCCTGTAGCTCAGACGGTTAGAGCGCTTCCCTGATAAGGAAGAGGTCAGAGGTTCAAGTCCTCTCAGGCCCACCCTGGTCATGGTTACGGCCGTGGGCTAGGACGGGCTGGCTGAGCAGGCAGCTTATCCGGTTCGACCCGGCGCCCGTGCAGCAAAGCCCCACATCGGCCGAGCCACAGCCCTACGGCTAGTAGGGCCAGCCGCCGTTGGTGAGTTCACGGCCGACAGCTCCGCGTTAGACCAGGCGACGCACGGCGGGCATAGCGATATCGGGGATCATGGCCGTGCGCACAGCCGCGCAAGTTCATGCCCCCACGCACATCGCGGCAGCCGCCGGACTCACTGGCGGTCCGGTCGATGATCATGCTCTACCTGCTGAGGTTCACCCTGTCGATGAGCACGGCGACCGCTTCCTGCCATCGGCGTCCACTGCGCAGTAGTGGTTCCGAGAGATCCAGGCCGGTGCTCGGTACGGGACGGCCCGTGTACCTTGCTGGCATGACGGGCAGCGCTTTTCAGGTCGTGTGTGAGATCGAGCCGCCGACCAGGCCTGACCTCATGCATGTGCGTCACCAGATCGGGACGCTCAGCAAGGCTGCGGACGCTTTACTCATTCCGGACAATCACCTGGGCCGGGCGACCGTGTCCAGCGTCGCAGTAGCGCACGAAGTCGAGAAGATGGGCGGCCGCGGCATTGCCTGCCTTAATGCCCGGGACCGCAACCTGCTGGGATTCCGCCGTGACCTGCTCACAGCGGCGTCCTACGGCGTGGACCAGTTCTTGTTCGTGTACGGCGACAAGCCCAGCTCCGGTGGGCGGACAGGCGAGCTAACAGTGCGGGCGATGATCGAGGAGGTCCGCGCGCTGCCGGCGGACCCGGCTTTCGCCGGGGTGGCGGAGTTCCGGGTGGGTGCCGCCGCGGCCCTGCGCCCGCTGCCCGCCTGGAAACAGGCCGCGGATTTCTTGTTCGCGCAGGTCAGCTTCTCTGCTGAGGCGCTGATGCGGTGGCGGGATGCCAACCCGGTCCAGCTGCCGGTATTCGCCGGAGTGATGGTCCTGGCCAGCGAGGCGCATGCCCGGCGGATCGCATCTGTGATACCCGACATTGATATCCCTGCTGACCTGATCGAGCGGGTACGCGCAGACCGCCTGGCCGGCGTCGAGGCAGCATGCGACCAGGTGATTCGCCTCCGTGACTCGGGCGCCTTCGCCGGGGTGCACCTGGTCCCGGTGGGCCGGTACCGAGAGGTGGCCGCCCGGCTGGAGCAACTGCGGAACGTACACGGAATGGGCGCACCCAGGCGAGATGATGCAACGAGGTGACGCCCCAGGTCACGATGGGCGGCGCTACCCGAGGCCTGACCGTCACCGTCACCGTCGGTCCGTGATGTCCCAGGTCAGAGCCGCAGCGGCACTAACTCGGTTACCGCAGCTCACCGGGCAGCAGGCTGTAGATCACGCTGTCGCGACGGCCTCCCTTGAAAGGCACGTGGGAACGAAGAAGTCCCTCGCGGGAAAACCCGCAACGCCCGGCGACCTGCTGCGAGGCCGCATTGTCAGGACCGCACGTCAGCTCCAGCCTGGCCACTCCCAGATCGGCGAATGCCCACCCCGCGAGCAGCCGGACCGACTGGGTCGCGACCCCTCGACCGCGGGCTTTGGCGGCGAGCCAATACCCGACCGCCGCGCACCCCCGGTCCAGCCGAACCTCATACAGCGAGATCGCGCCAAGCACGACGTCCTGGTCGTGCGGATCGACGAGTGCGAAGTTCAGCTCATCGCCACGCAAGCGGGCCAGTTCCTGCTCAGCGAAGTAGCCACGCGCGTCAGTCTCGGTGTACGGCGCAGTACGCCAGGAGAACTGCTGCATCACCGGATCGCGGAACGCCAGCACCATGGCCGGCACGTCGTCCTCGCGCCAAGGACGCAGCAGCACCACATCATCAGCCAGTGTCGGTGCCGGGAACCAAAGCTCGGCCATATCGAGATAATCCCCTTCAACCGCAGACGAGGCAGACAGATCCCAGGTCGGGGCTACAGGCCCGCTGGGCGCTGCATCCAGGCGCGAACGCGCTCGGCGTGACCGCCGACGTAGCTTTCCAGTCCGTCAATGTCTGTCATCGTCACCGTCAGGTTCATCTGCTGGAGGCCCCGGGCGACGAGGAGCGAGTCGAACAAGGCCGGGGAGACATCCGGCCAGGGCCGGCATTCGCTGTAGCCGGCCCGGAACGCCGCAGTGAGCCGGTCACCGTCGGGCCAGCGCCGCAAGGCGGCGACGGTAAACGAGAGATCCTGAGCCTCGAAGCCCCACACGGTGTCCTGGAAATCTATGGGTACCAGTCCGTTCTGCGGCGACACGATGACGTTCTGCGGCGTCAGGTCGCCGTGTACAAGGTGCGGCGGGTGCGGCGGGCTCTGCCACAACGAGTCGAGCACGGATTGCGCCCTGGCCAGGGCGTCGACGAACAAGGTCCCGAATCCGAACCGCGCTCCGGCTGCCGCCAGCTGATCCGGCACTCGCCAGTACAGAACCCGGTCCGCCCGGAGCACATCCTCGGCACCGGGCGCCGACCACGCCGCCCCGTCCTGCTGCAGCCGGGCCGACAACCTGCCGAGTGCCGCTGATCGCCGTTCGGTCATCCGGGTCCGGAGCGAACGCCCGGCCACCCATTCGAACAAGATGCACACGCGTGACTCGTGCTCTGCCCGGCTGTCCGTGACCACAGTCGCGAGCTCGCCGTCCATGGTGGCCACGACGTCGGGCACGTACACCCCCTGCAGGCGGAGCCGCCGGTGCCACGCGGCCTCGACGGCAGCCGTGCTCTCGGGATGGATCTGCAGCACCGATCCCACCCGGAGCGCATAGACCGCCGAGGCGGTAGTCACCCGGAAAAGGCTATTGAACGACTCCGCCGCCAACCTGACCCGCTGCGGCGTCACGTCATAACTCCGGAGGGCTTCCAGCGCCATACCTCTGTGCACAGACATCGCCGACCATCATGCCGCACAGGTCGAGTCGGCCACGGATTGCCTGTGCTCATCACACGGCAGGTTCGCCAGCCGGCGAATCGGTTGCGCCGGAGCCAGGATTACCGGCAGTTTCAGTCCCGTGCCTGACATCACAGTGAACGTGCAGGCGGCTCCGACTGACCTGCCGTCATGGCTGGCGCTGGCGGGCCGGCTGGAATCGTCTGGCTTCCACGGGCTGGTCATGGGTGACCATCCGGGCTCAGGACCATCGCCGTGGCCTGCACTGGGCAGTGCGGCGGCAGTGACGCGGACACTCAGGCTGGGCACCTGCGTCGTCCAGGCCGGAGTGCGCGAGCCCGCCCAGGTGGCGGCAGATGCGGCCACGCTGGACATCCTCGCTCCGGGCCGGGTCATCCTGGGCGTCGGGGCAGGCCATACGCCGCGGGAGTGGACGGACATCGGCCAGGACCGGCCGGCGCCGCTTCAGCGTGCCGAGCGGCTGGCCGAGTTCGTGACAGCTGTCGCTGGATTGCTCCGGGGCGACATGGTCAGTCAGGACGGCAGGTACCTCACGCTGCGCGGATCAGAGCTGGATGACCTGCCCACCGGCGATCGGGTCAAGCTCGGCGTTGGCGGCGGCCATCCGGTGATTCTCCGGGTCGCAGCCCGGCACGCCGACGTGATCGGGCTCAGTGGCCTCGGCCGGACCCTGCCGGACGGCCACAGTCACTCGGTTCGCTGGTCGCGGGCTGAGCTGGACCGTCAGCTGCAGATCATCACGGACGAAGCCCAGGATGCGGGCAACACCCCGGTCCTCGAGGCACTCGTCCAGTCAGTCCAGATCACCACGGACCGGGCCGCCGCCGTCGAAGAGATTAGTGCGCGGATACCAGGCGCGAGCACTGCGGATATCGCGGCGACACCGTTCCTGCTCATCGGCAGCCACGAGGAGATCGCCGCCCAGCTGGTCGGCCAGGCCGAGGAATTCGGCATCACCAGCTACGTCGTGCGGGAACAAGCCATTGCCGATATGGAACGCGTACTGCCACTGATTCATTCGTAGGTAGGCCGGCCGGGCGCTCCGGCCCCAGAGTCCCGCGTTCGTTACGGGCAGACGCGGCCGTTCCGTTCAAATGCGGCATGCGTGAGCGGCATCAGCTCGGCCCAGAGCGTCTCCATCTGCTCGGCCACCATCTCGATCTCCCGCTGGGGGAACGACGGGAAGGTGGAGTCCTGGTGCTTGACCCGCAGCGACAGGAAATTCATCAGCGCCCGCGCATTGCAGGTGGCATACATCGAGGAGTACAGGCCGACTGGCAGCACTGATCGTGCGACTTCTCTGGCTACGCCCGCCGCGAGCATCTCCAGATACGCCTCGTAAGCCTGGCGGCAGGAAGCCTCTATCGTCTTGGTGACGAGCGCGTGCTGCTCCTGCGTGCCAGCCGAGAAGACATAAGCGCCGGGTTTTCCCGACTGAACCAGCTTGCGGTCCGGGCCTGGCAGGTAGAAGACCGGATCGAGTTGCCGGTACCGGCCGCTCTCCTCGTTATAACTGAAGGTGCGGTGCCGCATGAACTCACGGAACACGAAGATCGGGGCGCTGACATAGAAAGTCATCGACGAATGCTCGAACGGCGTCCCGTGCCGGTCCCGCATCAGGTAATTGATCAGGCCAGCAGAGCGCTCGGCGCTCGGCGTCGACGTCGCCAGTGATTGCTCGCCTTTGGTGGAGACTCTGGCGGCCCAGATCACGTCGGCGTCCGACGCCGCGTGTTTGACCAGTTCGACGGTCATGTCAGCTGCGGAAGGTAATGTCCGGCAGGGGTGTCGCGCCATATGCGATTGTGCTCTCGGCCACCGTCATCCGGCCCGCCTTCCCGTCTCGCCCGGCCACCATCATCGCGCACGAACGCCGGCTTTTCGCGGTCAGCCCCGAGAGGGCGGATTAAGAGAACGGTTAATCCCGTCTCGCCTGTTCTGGGCGGGCGGGGTTACAGTCAAAAGACCGAAGGTTGCCCGAAGGGATGTCCGAAATGAGCGCAGAGCCTGATGAGGCGCTTGAGGTAATTCGCGCGGTCTGGCGCAGTCAGGGACAGACCACCACGGACCTGGCTGACGAAACCGGCGAGCAAAAGTCCTGTAAGCGGATGACCGACGCGGGGGTCGGCTATGACGAGTTCGCTGCTGGCGAGGAGGACCTGACCTCGGCCTGGCGCGCCCGGCTTGAGCGCGAGGGCAAGCTCAACCAGGCCGGCGGCAGCGTCCGGGACCTCGTACTCGGGTCGGCTGACGTTCGCTGACCGCCCGCGCAGACGGCGAGGAGAATCGGTCGGTGGAGTACCCGCAACCGTCGGTGAGCTGACCGAGAGCCTGAGCCAGGGCGGCTACCTGGCCGACCGTGGCCTCGCGACCGCATTGCTTGTCGCACTGTCGCTGCACCGGCCGCTGCTGCTCGAAGGCGAGGTGGGCGTCGGCAAGACGGAGGTGGCCAAGGTGCTGGCCGCGAGTGTTCGACCGCGGCTCATCCGGCTGCAGTGCTACGAGGGCATCGACACCAACCAGGCGCTGTACGAGTGGGACTACGCCCGGCAGATGCTGCAGATCCGGGCCCTCTCCGAGCGCCAGGCGACGGACGAGAACGCGGTCGACAAGCTGTTCGGGCCGAAGTTCCTGCTCGAGCGCCCGCTGCTGGCGGCGGTGCGGGCCGGGGACCAGGCGGTGCTGCTGATCGACGAGATCGACCGGGCCGACGACGAGTTCGAGGCGTTCCTGCTGGAGGTGCTGTCCGACTTCCAGCTCAGCATCCCGGAGATCGGCACGATCCGCGCTGAGCCACCACCGCTCGTCGTCCTGACCTCGAACCGCACCAGGGAACTGCACGACGCGCTGCGCCGCCGGTGCATGTACCACTGGATCGGGTACCCGGCCGCGGAGCGCGAGCTGGAGATCGTCCTGATCCGCGAGCCCGGCGCCGAGAGCCGCTCGCCCGCAAGGTCGTCGCCGCGGTGCACCGGCTGCGCGAGCTGGATCTGGCCAAGCCGCCGGGCGTCGCCGAGACGATCGACTGGGTCGCCACGCTGGGGTTCCTGGGCGAGAGCGACCTCGGCGCCGCGTCCGCGGCCGACACCCTCGGCGCCGTGATCAAGGACAAGGACGACCTCGACCTGGTGCGCGACCAGCTGGAGGAGATCACCTCCGGTGCCTGAGGGCGCGCCGTTCACCGCTCGTGCTGGTCGGAGTTCGCGCGGGAGCTGCGCGCCGCCGGGCTCGCGGTGGGTTCTGGCGACGTCATGACGTACTGTCGCGGCGAGCCTCGCTCGACCCGCGGACCTGGTCGATCTCTACTGGGCCGGGCGGACCACGCTGGTCTGCGCGAGGAGGACATCCCGGCTTACGACGACGTCTTCCGGGCCTATTTCCTGGCCGAGGACGCGCCGGCGCGCAGAGTGCTCGAGCTGCGGGCCAGCCGGTGGCGGAGGCCGAGGCCGCGCTCGGTGCTGCCCGGTACCGAGCAAGGCGCCGGGCGAGGATCCGAGACAGACTCGGCTCGGTCTGGATGGCCTCGGACGTCGACGCGCTGAAGCAAAGGTCGTTCGCCGCGTGCACACCGGAAGAACTGGCCGCGCTGCGCCGGATCATGGCCAGGATCCGGCTGACCCCGCCGCGCCGCCGTACCCGGCGGACCAGGGCCGCGCAGGCGGGCCGAGTGCCGGATCTGCGCCGGACGATCCGCGAGTCGATGCGCATGCACGGCGAGCCCGCCGGATGTTCTGGCGGCAGCGCCGGGTCCGGCTGCGGCCGCTGATCCTGATTCTCGACATTTCCGGCTCGATGGCCGACTACTCCCGCCACCTGCTGCAGTTCGCGCCATTCCGCGAAGCACGCCGCCGCCGCGGGTGGAGGTGTTCTGCTTCGGCACCAGGCTGACCCGGATCACCCGGGAGCTGGAGCACCGCCGACCGGACGAAGCGATCGAACGTGCCGTCACGCGCGGTCGTCGACTGGGACGGCGGCACCAGGATCGGCGCGTCGCTGGACACCTTCGTCCGGCGGCTGGGGCCGCGGTGGCATGTGCCGCGGCGGCGTGGTGGTCATCTGCTCGGACGGGCTCGACCGCGGCGATCCGGACGGTGCTGGCCACGGCCATGGAGCGGCTGTCCCGGCTGTGCACCGGATCGTCTGGCTCAACCCGCACAAGGGCGACGACCCGCAGTTCCGGCCCAGCACGCTGGGCATGATGGTGGCTGCACCGCACATCGACCTGCTGCTGTCCGGTCACGACCTGGCCAGCCTGGAGGAGCTCGCCGAGCTGCTGCCGGCGCTGGGCTGATCGAGAAAGGAGCGTCCAGTGAGGTGGAGCGTGGGCGTTGAGGCCGAGGGTGACCGGGTCCTGCCGCGGAGGAGATCGTCGAGCTGGCCGACGCTGTCGCCGCCAGCAACGGCATCGCGACCGGCATCGGCACGAGCAGGTACGGCGCGCAGCTCGTCGTCGAGGCGGACAGCCGCGACGAGGCGATCGGCAAGGCGACCGAGCAGTTCATCGCGGCGGCCGCGGCGGCGCGGGCTTCCGGCCGCGCCCGTCGTGCGGACCGAAGCCGTCAGCGAGGACGAGGAAGACGATCTGACCGTGATCCGGCTCGGCTCGCTGGCGGGCTACCCCTTCGAGGGACCGCGGCTGCTCGGCGGGTGGACTCCGCCGGCGGTCGGCCGCCGTGTACGCGATCGTCTACAAGCCGGACCCGGAAACCAAGCCAGAGCAGCTACGCCGTCATCTACGTCGGGCACTCGCGACGACCTGTCAGCCGAGCGCTTCCCGTTCCAGCATCCCGCGGGCGCCCTGCTGGGTGCGGCGGGCCGGGTCGAAATGGAAGATCTACGTCTGCACTTACGAGGTGCCGGGCGGGTCGAGGCTGCACCGTGAGCAGATCGCCCGCGAGCTGACCGCTGATCTACCAGCCGGCTGCAACGACCAGCAGTACGACCACGCCTGGAAGGACGAGTGGATCGGCGAGTACTCGGCGCCGACCACTGGGCCGGTCACCCGCCGCGGCCCGGAACAGACTGGGCACAACTAACGGTGCGACGTGAAGCCCACGGCGTCATGCAGCCGGGACCGGCGGGTGCCGGAGGCAGGCCGGGCAGGCTCGGCAACGTCCGGCAGCGCGGGCTCGAGGGGTGACGTCGGTGACGATCTCCTCGGCCATGCCGTACAGCAGCGGCAGAGCACCGGCCACGACGCCGCCGGTCCGGTTGATGTGCTCGACGCCAGGGCCGATCAGCTTCGGCGTCGCTGACGATTCCGCGCACTCGTCCGCGCACTCCTCCAGGTTCCCGGCGATCCTGGTGAGCAGCGTGCCGGTCCAGAAGAGGTAGAACGCCAGCCCCGCGATCAGCAGCACGATCACGACGACGGTGAGAACCACCAGCGTGGTCATGACTTCACCTTTCCGAGCACTCGGCCGAGGAACAGGTGGTGCTGCAGGCCCTCGGCCAGCACGGCTTCGACCCCGTCCGCGACCTGCGGGATCGAGACGGTGTCCGCGGTGTTGGCTTCCGCTGCCTTGAGCGTGTCGCGGACCGACCACGACCCGCGGTCGATCCGCTTGACCAGCCAGACCAGGAGGGTGAGCAAGGCGGCGACGGCGACCACCACGACGAAGCCCAGGATGATGCGCCCCAGGCCAGGCGGTGTGCTCGTAGGAGGACATGGCCAGGTGCATGCATGCCTAGCCTCCCAGCCTGGCGCGGCCGCGGGCCAGCCCGCCGATGATGAGGTCGCGTGCTCGATGGTCGTGCGCAGCTCCGCCAGGGCGGCGGTGTTGTGCACCGCGTCGGTCAGCGCCGCGTTGATCTTCGGTGCCTCGTCGCCGATGGACGTGGCCAGCAGCAGGATCGGCACGACGAGGGCGACCACCACCAGCACGACCACGATGCCGATGGTGTAGCCGAGGATCCAGCCGAAATGGCTGGTAGCCCGCGGCCGCCAGGACATGTCCGTTCATGTTGTCGTCACTCCTGGCTCAGACCGTCTCGCAGAAGTCCCGGACGGGCTTCAGGCTGGCGTTGACCGCGGCAGCGCGTCGGCACAGTGTGGTCAGTTGCGCGACTGCCTGAACGCCGCCGGTCGTGGCGACGAGCGTCGCGCGGACGGCCCGCAGGTGAAGGATCACCCGGAGCAGGCCGAGCGGCGGTTATCGCGATGATGAGCGCGGCGATGATCAGCGTCGCCCATGCGGCGGCTGGCATGACCAGTCTCCTTCTCTAGCCGAGCAGCTTCGCGACCGAGCCCGCGTAGCGGACGGCGCCGACCGAGATCTCGCGGACGGTGGCGTCGGTCGTCGCCAGGCGCCTCCGGCACACCGTCGAGCTCGCCGATCAGCGCCACGCCGCCGGCCAGGATGTCGTCGGTCGCGTGCCGGATCCGCTCGAGCGCCGCGAGCACCCGGTTCAGCAGGAAGACGACGACAGGCAAGACGACGAGCAGCAGGACGCGTTGCCGATCCACCACAGCACCATGGCCGTACCTCCTCAGCTCGCGTGGCTGGTAGGGAAGGAAGAAGCGGCGGAAGACCCGGGTCAGCGCCATCCGGGCGGCCCGCAGGCCGATGGTGAAGCCGCCGGCCGGGCTCGCCGCTGGCCGCGGCGATCTGCTCCGCCGACTCGCCGCGCTCGACCCCGTCGATCCGGTCCTGCATGTTGGCCGCGAAGTCGCGCATCAGCACCGAGGTGACATCGGCAGATCATGCCGCGGCCGTACTGCGCGGCGGCGCCGGAGAGCTGCAGGTCCTGGGTCGACGTCCACCTTGGTGCCGCGGCCCGCCGGGCTCAGCGTGGCCGTCACCAGCATGCTGGCCTGGCCGCGGCCCTTCTCGTCGGCGCCGGCGGCGTCGACGACGATCCGCTTGGCCGCCTCGTCGCGCTCGGTGATCTCGGCGGTTCCGGCGAACTGCAGCTTGACCGGGCCCATCCGGACCGCGACCCTGCCCTTGTACTTGCTCGTCGCCGAGGTCCTCGGTCAGCTCGGCACCGGGCAGGCAGGCGGCCACCTGCGGGATGTTGTCGAAGAACTGCCATACCTTGTCGACCGGTTCGGCGACCTCGAAGTCGCTCTTGATCAGCATCGGGCCTCCTCTTCATGTCAGGAGCCTGTTCACGTGGCCGGCAGGATCGTGCTCGAACGCCTGGCGGCAGCCGGCGCTGCAGAAGTAGTAGGTGACTCCGTCATGCTCCAGCGGCATGCCGTCCCGGCCGGCGGTCACCGTCATGCCGCAGACCGGGTCGGTGACCTGCGCCGCGGACGTCGGCAGGCCGAGCCGCCTGGCCTGAGCCCGTGGCCGCGTGCCCGACCGGCGTGCCCGCGGCCCCGCTCCGCCGGCAGCGGCGCGAGCGCGCCGGACGCGCGCAGCCGGACGAGCTCGGCCAGGATCGCCACCGCGATCTCCCGGTGCGTGGTGTGCCCGAGGTCGAGCCCGACGGGCACGCGTGACCCGCTCCAGCTGCTCGCGCGGCACGCCGCGGTCGGCGAGGTAGCCGAGCACGGCCGCGCCGCGCTTGTGCGATGCCGACCAGGCCGAGATAGGCCGGCCGGGCCGCCACCGCTCGCTCCATGGCGTCCTCGTCGTCGTGGCCCTGGGTCGCCACCACGACCACGGACTGCTCGTCGGCCTCGGTCGCCGGTGAAGTCGGCGCCGTCGACCAGGTCGGCCCGCCAGCCGAGCGTCCCGGGCCAGGTCGCGCCAGCGTGCTGCGCCATCGGCGAGCGCCCGACAACCACCAGATGGGGAACGGGGACGTACTGGCTCGATGTAGACCTCCAGGGCGCCTTCGCTCTGGCAGGAGATCGGGATGACGGCCATGCCGTCGGGGACTGCGCCGCCGAACTGCTCGGGCTGCCGAGCAGCAGCAGCCGGGCGTCGCCGCGACGGATGGCGCGCTGCGCCTCACGGATGACGGCAGGCTCGGCGCACGCTCCGCCGATCCAGCCGCGCAGCTCGCCGTCGGCGGTGATGATCGCCCGCGAGCCCTGCTGGCTCGACGACGGCCCCTGCCGCCAGACCACGGTGGCGAGCGCGAACGCCTCGCCGCGCCGCGCCAGCTCGCGCGGCCTGCTCGATGACGTCCCAGCCGTCCATGGCTCTGTCGCTCAGTCGTCCGTCTTGACCGGCGGCGCGCCGGACACGTCGTGGCGGTAGGTGATCGCCTCCTAGACCCGGTCGGGCAGCAGCGGCATGTCGATGTTGCGGACGCCGGTGTCCTTGATCGCGTCGATGACCGCGTTGACGAACGCGGCCGGGCCGCCGACGGTCGCGCACTCGCCGATGCCCTTGGCGCCGATCGGGTGGTGCGGGCACGGCGTGACCACCTCGTGCAGCTCGAAGCCGGGCGTCTCCCAGGCCGTCGGCAGCAGGTAATCCATGTAGTTCGAGCCGACGCAGTTGCCCTCGGCGTCGAAGGTGATGAACTGCATGCTCGACATCGCGTAGGCCTCGGTCAGGCCGCCCATGATCTGGCCCTCGACGATCATCGGGTTGATCCGCACGCCGCAGTCGTCGACGGCCACGACGTTGAGCACGTCCCAGACGCCGGTCTCCGGGTCGACCTCGACGGTGACGATGTAGCAGGCGAATGGCCAGGTGAGGTTCGGCGGGTCGTAGTAGGCGGTGTTCTCCAGGCCTGGCTCCATGCCGTCCGGCATGTTGCTGTACGCGGCCATCGCGCACTCCTGGATGGTGACGCCACGATCCGGAGCGCTGCGGACGTAGAACCGGCCGAGCTCCCACTCGATGTCCTCCTCCGATACTTCGAGGAGGTGCGCGGCGAGCTTCCGGGCCTTGGCCCGGATCTTGCGGGACACCATTGCGACCGCGGCGCCGGCCACTGGCGTGCTGCGCGAGGCGTAGGTGCCCATGCCGAACGGGGCGGTGTCGGTGTCGCCCTCCTCGACGACGACGTCCTCGGCCGGGATGCCGAGCTCGTGGGCGACGATCTGTGCCCAGGTCGTCTCGTGCCCCTGGCCCTGGCCTTGGCACCGGTGCGCAGGATGGCCTTGCCGGTCATGTGGACCTTGCAGCTCGGCCGAGTCGAACATCTTGATGCCGAGAATGTCGTACTCGCGGCTGTTGCCGGCCCCGAGCGGCTCGGTCATGGTGGAGATGCCGAGGCCGAGCAGCCGGCCATCTGCGCGCGCCTCGCGCCTGCTGCTGCCGGAAGTCCTCGTAGTCGATGGCCTTCAGCCCGACTTCCAGGCACTTGCGGTACTGGCCCGAGTCGGTCAGGAAGCCGAACGGCGTACGGTGCGGGAAGTCGTCGTCGCGCGACGAAGTTCTTGGCGCCGGAACTCGGCCTGGTCCATGCCGAGGTCGTCGGCGGCGGCCTGGACCATCCGCTCCTGGAAGAACATCGCCTCGGTCACCCGGAACGAGCACCGGTAGGCGACGCCGCCGGGTGCCTTGTTGCTGTAGGTGCCGCGGGCGGTGAGGTGAGCCACCGGGACGTCATACGCAGCGAAGGCCGAGTGCATCAGGCCGATCTTGAACTTGCTCGGCTGCGCGTCGGAGAAGAAGGCGCCGTGGTCGGCGTCGGTGTGCATCCGGACGGCCAGGATCTTGCCGTCCCGGCGCAGTGCCATCTCGCCCTTGAGATAGACGTCGCGGGCGAAGCCGGTCGAGATCAGGTTGCCGGTCTTGTCCTCGATCCACTTGACCGGGCGTTCCAGCAGGATCGAGGCCAGGATCGAGCAGACGTAGCCCGGGTAGACCGGCACCTTGTTGCCGAAGCCGCCGCCGATGTCCGGCGAGATGATCCGGATCATGTGCTCGGGCAGTTCGGCCACCATCGCGACGGCAGCCCGGATGATGTGCGGCGCCTGGGTGGTCATGTACACGGTGAGTTTGGAGGTGGACCGGTTGAAGTCCGCGATCGAGCCGCAGCACTCGATCGGAGACGGGTGCGAGCGGGGATAGTGCAGTTCCAGCTTGGAGACCAGGTCGGCGGCGGCGAAGGCCCGGTCGGTGCCGTCGCGCGTCGCCGACTTCCCAGTCGTAGATGACGTTGTCCGGCTGGTTCTCCTTGTCATCGCGGATGACCGGAGCGCCCTCCGCGACCGCCTGGGCCGGGCTGACGATCGCGGGCAGCGGCTCGTACTCGACGACGATGGCCTCGCACGCGTCCTTGGCGATGTACGGATCGTCGGCGATGACGCAGGCGACTTCCTGGCCCTGGAACCGCACCTTGTCGGTGGCCAGCACGGCCTGGGTGTCGTAGGACAGCGTCGGCATCCAGGCCAGGTTGCGGGTGGCCATCATCTCGCCGGTCAGCACCAGGTGCACGCCGGGGATGTCCCAGGCCTTGCTGGCGTCGATCGACTTGATCCGGGCGTGCGCCAGCGGGCTGCGCAGGATCTCCATGTGCAGCATGCCGGGCAGCACGATGTCGTCGGTGTAGTTGCCCTTGCCCCGGATGAACCGGTTGTCCTCGACCCGCTTGCGGCTCGCGCCGAGCCCGCCGATCTTGATCTCGTCTAGTGCCTGCGACATGTCCTGTCTCCCGTCTTGACTCAGCTGTGCGGCGGAGCCTTACTCGGCAGCCTGCGACCGCAGCTTCTCGGCGGCCCAGAGGACTGACTTCACGATGTTCTGGTAGCCGGTGCAGCGGCACAGGTTGCCGGACAGCGCCCACCGCACCTCTTCCTCGGTCGGGTCCGGGTTGCGGTCGAGCAGCGCCTTGGCGGCCATCATCATGCCCGGCGTGCAGAATCCGCACTGCAGGCCGTGCTCCTCCTTGAAGCCCTCCTGCAGCGGGTGCAGCTCGCTCGCTGTTGCCAGGCCCTCGACCGTCTGGATGTCGTGACCGTCGGCCTGGACCGCCAGCATCGTGCACGACTTCACCGCCTGGCCGTCGACCAGCACCGTGCATGCGCCGCAGTTGGTCGTGTCGCAGCCCGTGTGCGTGCCGGTCAGCCTGAGGCCTTGCCTGATCAGGTGGGCCAGCAGCAGCCGCGGCTCGACTTCGGCGATCTTCTTCTCGCCGTTGATGGTGAACTTGATCCGCCGTACCGGTACATCGCTTGCGGCCTCGTCGCCGAGGTCGTCGTAGACCATTGTCATCTCAGGCTGCCCTTTCCGCGTCGCTCGGCCCGCGTGTTCTTGCTGAGGATGCGCTCGACGAACGTCGCACACCATGTGCCGCTTGTACTCGGCGCTGCCCCGGTGATCGGTGCGCGGCCGGGCCGCGGCGGCCGCGAGCTCGGCTGCCTGGCTGATGGACTGCGGCGTAAGCGGCTGGCCGGTGAGAGCGGCCGCCGCCTCCGTCGCCGCGATCGTCGATCCGCCGACGCCGGTCAGCGCGATGCCGGCCCGGCTGACCACCTCGCCCGAGGTCTCGATCGCCACCGCGACGCCGACGGTGGCAAAGTCGCCAACCCGACGCTCGAGCTTGAGGTATCCGCCGGCCCGGCGCCGCGGGCCGGCGGGATAACCGCCTCGACCGCGATCTCGTCCGGGTCAAGCACCGTCTGGAACGGGCCGGTGACGAACTCTGCGAGCGGGATGGACCGCCGGCCGCGAGGTCCCTCCGCCACGATCGAACCGCCCAGCGCCAGCACGACCGAGGCCCAGTCCCCCTGCGGGTCGGCATGACAGAGCGAGCCGACCAGCGTGCCGCGGTTGCGCACGATCGGATCGGCGATCAGCGGAGCCGCCGCGGCCATCGTCGGCTGGCTGCTGGCCAGCAAACCGGAGCGCTCCAGGTCGACGTGCCGGCACAGGGCCCCGATCCGCAGCGTGCCGTCCGGGTCGTTGCGGTGGTAACTGAGGCCGGGCACGTTGTTGATATCGACCAGCAGCTCAGGCGACGCGAAGCGAAGCTTCATCAGCGGCACCAGGCTCTGGCCGCCGGCCAGCACTTTGGCGTAATCGCCACCGTCGCGCAGCAGCCCGATCGCCTCAGCCAGCGAATGCGGCGCCTCGTAACGGAACCGCGATGGGTACATTTTTCCTCCGGTCTGCGAAACAGCGACGTCGCTCCAGTTGTCTCCGAAATCGGTGTCTCCGAAAGCCGTGTTTTCGGAAGCTTCAGGCGGTAACGTCAGCTTCCGGGTCGGCTTGCTGGGCTGGCGCGCGGCCGGGCGGGCCGAATGCGGGTCGGCGACGGCGACAGGCCCCGACTCGTAGTCGGGGTCAGGCCGTGGCTCCTGATGCGGAGGCCACGGTCCGGAGACCGGCTGGCCGGCGACCTTGAGATAGTCGATGAGCTGGGGCCAGGCCCACACCGTGGGACTCTTCCCCGTCTTGGGCGCATGCTCGACCAGCTCGTAAAGCCGCGGATTACCTTTGCTGTGGCCGTCTGACTCGACTGGCATACGCACGCCTCCGGGCTGCGACATCGACTGGCGGTACTCAGATCACCCTAGAGAACCGGCGATTCTCCATTGCATCCGTATGGTGCGCCCGGCCAGCCAGCAAAGCAACGGCCCAATAAGCTGTCGCTTAAGTAGCCTGGTGGCCAGGCTGATAAGCCCGGCCAAGAAGTGATTTTCAGCTCCATATCGTGACGTACACGGGTGGCCGGAACCGGGACGGCGGTACCCCTCCGGCCGGGGACCGCATCAGTTGCATCGCCTCGGGCGTGCCAAGGAACCGCCGCAGTGCGCTCGCCGTGGTGCTGCGGTGCTGCCGTTCCAGCAATGTGGCGTACCAGCAGGCCTCCATCGGCGCGCCGGGGACGTCGACCAGCGAGAGGTCGCCGCGGCGCAGCTGCTGAGACACCATGTGCTCGATGGCCGGAGCCACCCCGGCCCCATCCGCCGCAGCGGCCCAGGCCGCGGTCTGACTCGGGAACACTCTGACATTGCTGTCCGGAATGCCCAGCTGAGCGAGCATCCGGGCAGTCTCGCTGCCGGGATCGGCGCCCGCCGGATCCACCAGCCACCGCCACTGCCGGGCCGACCCGTGCAACCTGGCCTGGCCGGCGGTCACGACCACCAGCCGGTATTTGAAAATCGGCTCGCTCACCACCGGCATCGTCTGCTCTCCGCTGGCAGGCGGCCCGAAGGCCACGTCAGCGAGCCGGTTGGCGACCAGGATGGCCTGCTCGCCGGATACGGCCACCCCCGCCGACACCTCCACCGAGCCAGAGAACCGGCGGGTGAAGGCCTCCATCAAGGGACCGGAGATGAACTCGGCAAAGGTCGAGGTCGCGATGACCCGCAGCTGCTCTGGCGCGCCCTGAGCGGCGCGGACGGCCGCGTGGGCCTCAGCGCCGAGGACAACGATCTGCGAGGCTGTCGCCAGCAGCCGCGAGCCGCCGGGAGTGAGCGTCATCCCGGCCGGGCCCCGGCTGATCAGCTGGTCGCCGAGATGCTGGCGCAGCGCCGTGAGCGCCTGGGAGACGGCCGGCTCGCTCACGCCGAGGGCGCTGGCCGCGGCCGTCACCGACCCCAGCCGGGCGACCAGGACGAACGCGTTCAGCTGAGTTAGCGTCATTGCTGTCTCCGGTGCATCCTGGCGGATACGGCAGCGCTTCGTACACTCGTGACGTGGGCTGGCCCACGGGAGGGCGGCATAGTGCAGGTTCCGGCGCAGGTGGAGTACGAGAAAGCCGTCAGCGTCGAGCATGCCCTCGCGCTGCTGGACCGGTACGCCCCCGACGCGCGGATCCTGGCGGGCGGGCACAGCCTGATACCCATGATGAAACTGCGCCTGGCGCAACCTGAGGTACTGATTGATATCAACCGGCTCACCGACCTCTGCTATATCAACCTAACCGGAAACGCGCTGCACATCGGCACGCTGACCAGGCACGCCCAGCTGCTCGAGTCACAGGTGTCCGGCCAGCACTTCGCGATCCTGCACGATGCTGAACGCGTCATAGCCGATCCGATCGTACGTAACTGGGGCACAGTCGGCGGATCGCTGTGCCAGGCCGACCCGTCGGAGGATCTGTCGGCCGCGTTCGCGGCGATGAAGGGCACGATGGTCATCCGGGGCAAGGACGGCAGTCGCGAGGTGTCGGCTCGCGAGTTCCATACCGGGCCTTACGAGACAGTGGTCGGGCCGGCCGAGTTGCTCACCGAGATCCGGCTGCCGATCCGCCCCGGCGGCGGAAGCGGGTACCTCAAAGTATCCCGCCGGGCCGGCGACTGGCCGGTCGGCGCGGCCGGCGCGGCCGTCTGGCTGGATGGCGGCACGATCTCCGACGTCGGCATCGGGCTGACTGCGGTCGGCGCCACTAACTTCGCGGCCGCCGAGGCCGAGGAATACCTGCGCGGCCGCGCGGCCAGCGAGGAGAACCTGGCCAGAGCCGGGCAGATCGCCGCAACGCACTGCCGCCCGGTCAGTGACCAGCGCGGGCCGGCCGACTACAAGAGGCACCTGGCGGCCGAGCTCACCACCCGGGTACTGCGGCTCGCGGTCGCGCGGGCCCGCGGCGAGTCCGGGGTCGTTGGCCCGGCCGGAGAATCAACGACGACCGGGCCGCGGCCGCGGTCGGCCGGCGGCATGAAGGTCACCGTTACCGTGAACGGCACCGAGTACGCCCGTGACGTCGAGCCGCGGCTGCTGCTCATTCACTTCCTGCGCGACGACCTGGGTCTGACCGGCTCGCACTGGGGCTGCGACACGTCCAACTGCGGCGCGTGCGTGGTCTGGCTGGATGAGATGCCGGTGAAGTCCTGCACGGTGCTCGCCCTGATGGCGGACGGCCGGCGGATCATGACCGTCGAGGGGCTGCAGCGCGGGAAAGAGCTCGACCCGGTCCAGCAGGGCTTTGCCCAGTGCCACGGGCTGCAGTGCGGGTTCTGCACCCCCGGCATGATGCTGACCGCGCGCTGGCTGCTGGATCGCAACCCCGACCCGACCGAGGCAGAGATCCGCGAGACGATCTCCGGCCAGATCTGCCGGTGCACCGGCTATCAGAACATCGTCGCCGCGATCCGCTGGGCGGCAGTGTCTGAGGCGGAGGCGGCAGTGTCCGAGGCGGCAGCGTCCAGGCGGCGGGCACCTGACGCGTACGGGCGCTTGCAGCGGAAAGAGGATGCCCGGTTCATCCGCGGGCAGGGCACGTTCGTCGACGACATCCAGCTGCCCGGCATGCTGTACGGCGCGATCCTGCGCAGTCCGCTCGCGCACGCCAGGATCCTGTCGGTGGACGCCACCGCGGCTCTCGCTCATCCCAAGGTCGAGGCCGTCATCACCGGAGCTGACCTGGTGCAGCGTGGCCTGGCCTGGATGCCGACGCTGTCGGCCGATGTGCAGGCGGTGCTGGCCACCGACAAGGTCCGGTTCCAGGGCCAGGAGATCGCCTTCGTGGTCGCCCAGGACCGCTACGCCGCCCGGGACGCACTTGAGCTGATCATGGTCGACTACGAGCAGCTGCCACCGGTCATCGACATCGCTGCTGCGCTCGACCCGGGTGCTCCCGTCGTCCGGGACGACTTGCCGGGCCGGGACGGCAACCGCATCTTTGACTGGACCGCCGGCGACCAGGCCGCTACCGATGCGGTCTTCGCGACCGCGGACGTCACGGTCGGCTGCGACATGGTCTATCCACGTTCCCATCCCGCTCCGCTGGAGACCTGCGGCATCGTGGCTGACTACGCGGCCGTCAGCGGCAGGCTAACGTTGTGGTCGACCAGCCAGGCGCCGCACGCGCACCGCACCATGATCGCGATGGTGACCGGACTGCCTGAGCACAAGATCAGGATCGTGTCGCCGGATATCGGCGGCGGGTTCGGCAACAAGGTGCCGGTCTACCCCGGCTACCTGTGCGCGATCGTCGGGTCGATGATCACCGGCAAGCCGGTGAAGTGGATGGAAGACCGGTCGGAGAACCTGATGTCGACCTGCTTCGCCCGCGACTACCACATGCGCGGTGAGATCGCGGCGTCGCGGGACGGCAGGATCCTGGGCCTGCGGGCCAGCGTGCTGGCAGATCACGGCGCGTTCAATGCGACCGCGGTGCCGACCAAGTACCCGGCCGGGTTCTTCCACATCTTTACCGGGTCCTACGACCTGCAGGCCGCCTATTGCGAGGTGACCGGCGTCTATACCAACAAGGCGCCGGGCGGGGTGGCGTACTCCTGCTCCTTTCGCATCACCGAAGCCGTCTACCTGGTGGAACGGCTCGTCGACATGCTGGCAGCCGAACTGGGCGCTGATCCGGCGGAGCTGCGGATGCGCAACCTGCTGCAGCCCGATCAGTTCCCCTACACCTGCCCGACCGGCTGGCAGTACGACTCCGGGGACTACCCGCGGGCGCTGGCGCTGGCGCTGGAGCTGGCCGGTTACGACGAGCTGCGGCGCGAGCAGGCGGAGCGGCGCGCGCGCGGCGAGTACATGGGCATCGGGCTGTCGTTCTTCACCGAGGGGGTCGGCGCAGGCCCGCGTGAGCACATGGACATCCTCGGCCTGGGCATGGCCGACGGCGCCGATCTGCGGGTGCACCCGACGGGCACGGCCGTGCTGGCCATCTCGGTGCAGACCCAGGGGCAGGGGCACGAAACCACGTTCGCCCAGATCGTCGCCCACGAGCTCGGGCTGTCGCCGGATGACGTCGAGGTGGTCCACGGCGACACCGACCGGACCCCGTTCGGGCTCGGTACCTACGGGTCGCGTTCGACGCCGGTGTCCGGCGCGGCCGCGGTGATGGCGGCGCGCAAGGTGCGCGACCGGGCCCGGCTGGTCGCCGCCGCGATGCTCGAGCTGTCCGCTGATGACCTGGAGTGGGCCGACGGCACCTGGCGGGTGCGGGGCGATCCCGAGCAGGCGCTCGGCATCGCCGAGATCGCGATGGCCGCGCATTCGTCGCTGGTGCTGCCGGACGGAGTAGAAGGCCATCTGGACGCCTCGGCCGTGTACAACCCGCCGAACCTGACCTTCCCCTTCGGCGCGTACGTCTGCGTGACCGACGTCGACCCGCTCACCGGCGAGGTCAAGGTCCGGCGGTTCATCGCGGTGGACGACTGCGGGGTCCGGATCAACCCGATGATTGTCGAGGGCCAGGTGCACCGGGGGCTGGCTGACGGCATCGGGATGGCGCTGATGCAGCAGATCGTGTTCGACGAGTCCGGTAACTGCCTGGGCGGGTCGTTCATGGACTACTTGCTGCCGACTGCGATGGAGTGCCCGTCCTTCGAGCTGGGCGCGACGGTCACCCCGTCACCGCACCACCCGATCGGGGCTAAGGGCGTCGGTGAGTCGGCCACCGTCGGCTCGCCGCCCGCCGTAGTGAACTCAGTCATCGACGCGCTGGCCCCGTTCGGGGTCCGGCACGCCGATATGCCGCTGACCCCGGCGAATGTATGGCGCGCGATTGAAGGGACAATGGGGACATGACGTGCTGCGAGCTGCGGACCCTGGGATGAGCGAACTCGCCGAGCAACTGCCGGACGTGCGGACGCTGCTGACCGCGCTGGACGGCGTCAGCTACCTGGCGGACAAGGCGCTGGGCACGGCCCTGTTCCTGGCCGCGCGGATGGGCCAGCCGATCCTGCTGGAAGGAGAGCCCGGGGTCGGCAAGACCGAGGCAGCCAAGGCGCTGGCCACCGTGCTGGAGACCCCGCTGATCCGGTTGCAGTGCTATGAGGGGCTGACCTCGGCCGAGGCGCTGTATGAGTGGAACTACCCGCGCCAGCTGCTGGCCATCAGGCTGGCCGAGGCCAGGGGTGAATCGCCGCGCGAGGCCGACCTCTTCAGCGACGATTACCTGCTGGAGCGGCCGCTGCTGGCGGCCCTGGATCACCCGGGCCCGCGCCCGGCCGTGCTGCTGATCGACGAGGTCGACCGCGGCGACGACGAATTCGAGGCGTTCCTGTTCGAGCTGCTGGCTGAGTCGGCCGTGACGATCCCGGAGCTCGGCACCCGGCGGGCTGCTTACCCGCCGGTCGTCGTGCTGACCTCCAACCGGACCCGCGACCTGCACGACGCGCTGAAGCGGCGCTGCCTCTACCACTGGATCGACTACCCGGACACCGGGCGGGTCGCGGCGATCATCCGGCGCCGGGTGCCGGAGACCAGCATCCGGCTGGCTGGCCAGGTCGCGGCCGGCGTGGCCCGGCTGCGCGGGCTGGACCTGGCCAAGCCGCCGGGGGTGGCGGAGGCGATTAGCTGGGCCCGGGCGCTGCAGGTCCTGGGTGCGACCGAGCTCGACACGGCCGGGGCGCGGCAGACGATGGGCGCCGTGCTCAAGTACGCCGAGGACCTGAAGGCAGCCAAGGCCGCCGACATTGCGGCGGTGGTCGGCCACGACGCGCCCGATGCCTGACGACGCCGACACCCCGGCAGCAGACGGTACCGCTGGCCAGTACAACGACGCCGCCGAGGTGGCCGCCCTGTTCGGCGCCGCGCTGCGGCGGGCCGGGCTGCCGGTCGGACCCGGCCGCAGTGAGCGGTTCGCGACCGCCATCACTCTGGTCCAGCCAGTGACCCGGCGTGAGCTGTTCGACTGCGCGCTGGCGACGCTGGTATCCGGCCAGGACCAGGCGCACATCCTGCTGCTGGTCTTCACCGGCGTGTTCGGGTCGCTTGATGACCCGGGACCGCTGGCGGCCCTGGGCCTGCCCGGCGGCCGGCCGCCGCCCGCGCAGCTAGCCGAGGCAGCGAGCAACGCCCGGGCGCATGCGGTGGCGGTCAGTTCGGCCGGCGAGGCCGTCGCCGGATCCGATGACGACGCGGCGGACCGTGAGGTGACCAGGCCCTATCTCGGCAGTCCGATCGAGCGCCTGGCCGGCACGGATTTTGCTGAGCTGACCGCGGCCGAGCTGGCCGAGCTGGCCGACGCGATGCGGCGGATCACTCTGGCCGTGCCAGCCCGCCGGTCGCGCCGCCGCCGGTCCCGCACCGGCGGTCAGCGCACTGACATGCGGGCCACGCTGCGCCAGGCCCGGCGCACCGGCGGAGATCCGTTCCGGCTGGTCGGCGAGGTGCCGCGGCTGCGGCCGAGGCGGCTGGTCGTGCTGTGCGACATATCCGGCTCGATGGAGCCCTATGCCAGGGCGATGATCCAGCTGCTGTACTGCGCGGCGGGCGGAGCCAGCGCTGAGGTATTCAGCTTCGCCACCAGGCTGACCAGGCTGACGACGGCACTGGCCCGGTCGACGCCGGCGGTCGCGCTGGCCAGCGCGGCGCAGGCTGCCCCCGACTGGCACGGCGGCACCCGGCTCGGCGACGCGCTGAAGGAATTCAACGACAGTTACGGCCGGCGCGGGATGGCCAGGGGCGCCGTCGTGCTGATCATCTCCGACGGCTGGGACACCGGGGACCCCGAGCTGGTACGCCGGGAGATGGAACGGCTGTCGCTGGTGGCGTTCCGGGTTGTCTGGATGAACCCGCGCACCAAAAGCTCTGCCTATCAGCCACTGGCGGCCGGGATGGCCGCGGCCTGGCCGCATTGCGACGCCGTGGTGAGCGGTCACACCTTGCAGGCAATCGACGAGCTCACCGCCGCGCTGGCCGATCCGGTCCGGCGCCGGACCGAGATCCGCGGCGCCCTGGCCAGCTAGCGGTCGCTGTCGTTCGGCCGGATCCTGATGACCGGCAGCCGGCTGCCCTCCAGGGAGATGTTGAAGCCCTTCCCGCGCCGCAGCCCCTTACGCTGCTTGCGTTTCACCTCGATGCCACCGAGTACACAGGTGCCGTCGATCCGCAGGACCGGAGCGTCGGGACCGGCCGATTCGGCCACGTTCCCGGCAATTTCCCGCCCGCCGAGGATCGCGACGCCACTGTCGATGACCCGCATCTCGGGCGGCACGGTAATTTCCACTCCGCCGAGGACGGAGGTGGCGTGCAGGATGATCTCCTGGCCGGGCAGGACCGCCTCGCGGAAGTCGAGCTCGACGCCGCCGAACACGGCCAGGATGGTCATTTCCGGGTCAGGGTGCCAGGTGCCCTTGCGGGTCGCGCCGCCGAAAATCGCGACGATCCGGCCGCCGGACCGCTGGGAAATGGCACCGCTGTAGGCCGGGGTGGCGGCTACTGCGGCCTGCTGGCCGGGCAGGTCATCCAGCAGCGGGACCAGCTCGGCATGCGTCTTAGCGGCGTAGATCGCGTCCAGCCGCTCGGAGTGCTCCTCGGCGGTCAGCCGGCCCTCGGCCATGGCGTTATTGATCACCGCGGCCGCGGTGTCGCGGTCGGCGTCGGAGGCCCGCAGCCGGGAATTCTGGTTGAAGTCCTGGGGGTCCATCCAGCTATTGTCAGGCATACCCGCCGGTAGAGGGAACTGGGAGAGCACTCGATGGGGCACGTGGAGGCAGCGCATGTCAGCCATGCCCTGCCCGATGGCCGGGAGCTGCTCGACGACGTCTCCTTCCGGGTCGGCGACGGGGTCGTAGCCGCCCTGGTAGGCCCGAACGGCGCGGGCAAGACCACGCTGATGCGGCTGGTGACCGGGGACCTGACCCCGCAGTCCGGATCGGTCAGTTCCAGCGGCGGCCTCGGCGTGATGCGGCAGTTCGTGGGCGGCATCCGCGACGAATCGACGGTGCGGGACCTGCTGCTGTCGATAGCGCCGGCCAGGGTCAGGCAGGCAGCGGCCCGGCTGGACGCCGCCGAGCTGGTGATGATGGAGCAGGACGACGAGCCGGCCCAGATGCGCTACGCGGCGGCGCTGGCCGAGTGGGGCGACGCGGGCGGCTATGACGCCGAGGTGCATTTCGACGCCTGCTGCATCGCCGCGCTGGGCATTCCTTACGACCGCTGCCAGTGGCGCGAGGTGCGCACGCTGTCCGGCGGCGAGCAGAAGCGGATCGTCCTGGAGTCGCTGCTACGCGGCAAGGACGAAGTACTGCTGCTGGACGAACCCGACAACTACCTCGACGTGCCGGGCAAGATCTGGCTGGAACAGCAACTCGCCGCGACGTCCAAGACGGTCCTGCTGGTCAGCCACGACCGCGAGCTGCTGGCGGCATGCGCGCAGCGCATCATCACTGTTGAGGACCGGCACGTCTGGATCCACGGCGGCGGTTTCGCGACCTACCACCAGGCCCGGCAGGATCGCAACGACCGGCTGGACGAGCTGCGGCGGCGCTGGGACGAAGAGCACGAGAAACTCCGCCAGCTGATGCTCATGTACAAGCAGAAGGCCGCCTATAACGCCGACATGGCGTCGCGGTACCAGGCGGCGGTCACCAGGCTGCGCAAATTCGAGGAGGCTGGGCCGCCCGAAGTCGCGCCGCGGGAACAGAACGTCCGGATGCGGCTGCGCGGTGGCCGGACCGGCAAGCGGGCGGTGATCTGCGAGGGCCTGGAGCTGACCGGGCTGATGCGGCCGTTCGACCTGGAGGTCTGGTACGGCGAGCGGGTGGCCGTGCTCGGTTCCAATGGTTCGGGCAAGTCCCATTTCCTGCGCCTGCTGGCCGAGGACGGACCGCAGGCCCAGCAGGGCTCCGTCGCGCACTCAGGCGTGGCCAGGCTCGGTGCCCGGGTAGTTCCCGGCATGTTCGCCCAGACGCACGCGCGGCCGGATCTGGCCGAGCGGACGCCGCTGGAAATCCTCATGACCGAGCACGCGATGCTGATTAATGAGGCGATGTCGGCGCTGTCGCGTTACGAGCTGGCCGGGTGCGCCCGGCAGCCGTTCGCCACGTTGTCCGGCGGACAGCAGGCCCGGCTGCAGATCCTGCTGCTTGAGCTGGCCGGGTCGACACTGCTGCTGCTGGATGAGCCGACGGACAACCTGGACCTGGCCAGCGCGGAGGCGCTCCAGGAGGGTCTTGAGTCCTACTCAGGAACCGTCCTCGCGGTCACGCACGACCGGTGGTTCGCCAAGTCGTTCGACCGGTTCCTGGTGTTCGGCGCGGACGGCGAGGTGTACGAATCGGCCGGGCCGGTCTGGGACGAGACTCGCGTGCAGCGGCCGCGCTGACGATTGGCTTGCTAGGCTGGCGTGATCCCGGAAGCGCGGTGAGTGGAGCGCGGGCTTTCGTGGACTGAAGCCGGAAGGATCACTGCCGTGAAGAAGCTGCTCGTGCTCGCTTTGCTCGGAGTCAGCGCGTTCGCTGTGTGGCGGAAGGTGCAGGCAGACCGGGCTGAGCTCAACCTCTGGACCGAGGCGACCACCGGCGACGACTGAGTCGTCCGGTGTCCTGCGGATGAATGACACGGTAAGCAAGCCGAATGTCACCCTTGTCTGCTGCGGCCTGGTCGGCACCCTGGTCGCCGACGATGGCCTGATCGAGCGGTCGTTCGCCGAAGCCATCGCGACTCAGGGCGTGGTGGCCGGTACCAGCGCCTATGCCAAGCGGATGGCGCAGGTGCATCAGGCCCGCGGCCATGCCCCGGCAGATGTATTCGGCACGCTGTTCCCCGATAACGAGGCTCGAGCCCAGGCCGCGCTGCTGGCCTTCGGGCGGGCGCTCGCCGACGCGATCCGGCGGACCGAGTTCGTGCCACTGCCCGGAGCGCTCGCTGCGCTCGGGCAGTTGTCGGCGGCCGGGATTTCGGTGTGCGTGCTGACGAGCCTGCCCCGGCGGGCGCTGGAACCGATCGTGGCAACGGCGGGCCTGCGACGGCTGCTGACCTTGTCGCTGAGCGCCGAGGACGTGGCCCGCGGTTTCCCGGCCCCGGATCTGCCGCTCACCGCGCTGATGCGCTGCGGTGCGGCCGCGGTCCAGGAGGTCGCCGTTGTGCACAGCACCGGCGCGGGGGTGGAATCCGGCTGCCGCAGCGGGGCCGGCATTGTCGCTGGGGTCGTGACCGGGCCGCACTCTGCCGCCCGGCTGCGGGCGGCCGGTGCAGCCCGGGCCATGGGAAGTTTCGCCGACCTGCCGCGGCTTGTGCTGGCCGGCCGGGCCGCGACCGCGGAAGGTCGCCCGGCAGCAGGTCTGGGCCTGCCGACGATCAGTATTCCGGCCCAGGCTGCGGCCGAGCGCAGGACGCTTGGCTCGTAACCGGGATGGTGGAGCGCGGCGTGGCGGGGTAACGCCACCTTATGGCGAGCCAACGCGGGTCCGGCGGAAGCACCGAGACCGAGATCAAGTACGACGCTCCGGCTGACGGCGACCTTGAGCTGCCACCACTGGATACCCTCCCGCAGGTGGCCAGCGTCTCCAGGCCGGACCACGAGAAACTGGAAGCAGAGTACTTCGATACACCCGATCTGGTGCTGGTCAAGTCCGGCATCACCTTGCGGCGCCGGCGCGGCGGGCATGACGCGGGATGGCACCTGAAGCTGCCGCTCGGCCCGCATACGCGCCGGGAAATTCAGCGGCCGCTGGGCCGGTCGGGCCGGGCCATACCTGGTGAGCTGGAAAGCCTGGTCCGGGCGCGGACCCGAGGCGCGGACCTCATACTCGTGGCACGGTTGAACACCAGTCGGCAGCGCATCATCTTGCAGGGCGGCCAAGGGGAACCGCTGGCTGAGATTGCGATCGATGACGTGTCGGCGCAGATACCCGGCGATCCGGCCGCCGCCACCAGCTGGCGCGAGGTTGAGGTCGAGCTGATCGGCGGTGATACTGGCCTGCTTGACGCCGCTGACCAGGTCCTGCGCCGGGCTGGCCTGCATCCGGCGGGCCGGTCCGCCAAGCTCGAGCGCGCCCTGGGCCTGGAGTCGGGGGCGCAGCGCCGCCACCTGCCGGACTCGTCGGCGGCCCCGGCGGACCAGGCCGCCCCGGCGTCGGCGGCCGCGCCGCCCGCCTCCGCGACCTCGGCGGCCGAGGTGATCGGGGCCTACCTGAGCCGGCACCTGGAAGAGCTGGTCACGGCTGATTCCCGGCTGCGGGCCGGCGAGCCGGGCGCGGTCCATGAGATGCGGGTAGCGACCCGGAGGTTGCGCAGCACGAGTCAGACCTTCGGATTCTTGCTAGCACCGAGGGCCGGCCGCCTTGCCAGCGAGCTGAAGTGGCTCGGCGACGTGCTCGGAGCCGCGCGCGACGCCGAGGTGCTGGCCGGGCACCTGCGGGCGAGCCTGCGGGAGCTGCCCGCCGAACAGGTCATCGGGCCGGTGCACGCCCGGATTCAGGGCCACTTCGCCTCGGTCAGCGGCCAGGCCACGGTGGCGGTAGTGCAGGCACTTGACTCGGAGCGCTATTTCGCGCTGCTCGACTCCGTGGAGGAGCTGGCGCGCCAGCCCGCGCCCGAAGCCGCGGCTGCCGGGACCACGCCTGCCGGGACCGCGGATGCCATGCTGCGCGATGCCGTGCGCCGGGCCTTCCGCAAGGTCAGCCGGCGGATGCGACGAGCGGGCCGGGTACGACCGGGGCCGGCTCGGGATGCGGCACTGCACCAGGCGCGCAAGGCAGCCAAACGTGCCAGGTACGCGGCTGAGGCTGTGGAACCGGTGTCCGGCCGGGACGGGCGAGGCTTTGCCCGGCAGATGAAAAAGGTCCAGTCGGTGCTCGGCGCTCACCAGGACAGCGTCATCGCGCGGCAGGCAGCGCGACAGCTGGGCATCAGCGCGCACCTGGCCGGCGAGAACGCCTTCAGCTACGGAGTGATCTTCCAGCGCGACGATGACCAGGCGCAGCGGCTGCAGGAGCAGGCCCGGAAGGTCTGGCGGCGAGCCGCACGGCGGCGGTACCGCCGCTGGTTCCGGTAGTCAGCGCGCCGGGCCGACGTGGGCAGGCCGCTTATGGGCGGCTGGCCAGTTCCCGGAACGGGACTTCGAAGGCCTCGCCATAGGTCGGGAAGGCATGGACCACGTCAGCCAGCACGTCCAGTGGCACGCGAGCGCGGATGGCCACGGTCGCCTCGGCTATCCAGCTGTCTGCTCCGGGACCGAGCGCGGCGGCGCCTACCAGAACCCGTCGGTCCCGGTCGGCGACCAGCACCAGGCTGCCCGCGGCGGCGCCGTCGACAAAGGTCCTGGCCTCGTCGGCCAGGTCGCGGGTCGCGGTCAGCACGTTCAGGCCAGCGGCCCGGGCCCGGGCAACGGTCAGGCCGACGCTCGCCAACGGTGGCTCGGTATAAATCACCCGCGGAATCGCGGAGTAGTCGGCGGTCTTCCGGTCACCCAGCAAGTTGCCGGTCACCACACGCGCCTGATAGTTCGCCCCGTGCGTGTACGGAGCAAGGTTCGTGACGTCGCCCGCGGCCCAGACGTGCAGCTGACCCCGGACCTGGCAGCGATCGTCCACCGCGATAGCACCGGTGTCGCCGGCTTCGATACCGAGAGTCTCCAGGCCCAGGTCAGCGGTGAACGGCTTGCGCCCGGTGGCCAGCACGATCCGGTCGGCTGTGACCGCCGTGCCGTCCTTGAGCAGCATCCGGGCACCGTCTCGCGCCGGTTCCGCCCGGATTACTTGACTGCCCGTCCGCACCTTAACGCCATCGTCGGTCAGGATGCGTGCCATCCCGGCTGCGATCTCCGGGTCCTCGTGGCCAACCAGCTGAGCGGCGGACTCGACCAGGGTCACCGTCACCCCGAAGGCTGAGTAGGCCTGGGCAAGCTCGCAGCCGATCGCACCGCCGCCCAGGACGATGAGGGAGCCGGGATAGTCAGCGGCCGACAGGGCTTGATCGCTGGTCCACGTCGGCACGGTGCTGAGCCCGTCGATCGGCGGGATGGCGGGCACAGATCCGGTCGCGAGCACGAGATCGCGCCAGGACAGTTCGGTCCGGGAGCCGTCTGCCGCGGTCACGACCGCAGTGCCCGGACCGGTGATGCGTCCTGTCCCGCGCAGCAGCGTGACGCCGCGTGACTGGATGCTCGCGGCCTTCGCGGCATCGTCCCGGTGCGCGCTCAGCTTGTCGCGCCGCCGCACCGCGACCGTGTACGCCGCCGGATCCGGGTCGAGGCCAACGGGCTCCGCCGCGGCGCCGAGCTCGGGGAGGCGCCGCGCCTGCTGCCGGGCGTGGGCGCTGGCCAGCATCGCCTTGCTCGGGACGCACGCGACGAACGGGCACTCGCCGCCTACCCGGAACTGCTCGATCAGTGCGGCCGACCCGCCGCTGTCGGCGATCCCACCGGCGATCCACTCGCCCGCGGAGCCGCCGCCGATCACCACCACGTCAAAGGACAACATGGGCCGAACGTAACTCATCGCAGCGCGGTGCAGTCGATGAGCAGGCATCTCACGGCCGGCTGCCCGCTAACGCTCCGCGTGCAGCAGGGCCAGCATCATCTGGCGCAGCGATTCCCGCTCGGCGGCCGTCAGGGGGCTGAGGAAGTCGTCTTCCACTTCCGCCCCGATCGACTCGAGGTCGGCCGCGAGTTGCTGGCCGCGGGCGGTGAGCGTCAGGACCCGCCGCCGCCGGTCGGCCGGGTCCACTTCACGGGCAAGCAGTCCGCGCTCGGCCAGGCTGTCGATGAGAGGAACGGCGTTGCGCGGGTCCACGCTGATGAGTTCGGCCAACTGGTGCTGGCCCAGCGGACCGGACTCGCCCAGCGCCCGGAGCACCTTGGACTGGCTCGGGCTGACCTTGAGCTGCGCGAGCGTCTCCGCCCACAGATGACGCGCCTGTGCTCCCGCGATGGCCAGCAGATACCAGGTACTGGCCTGGAACTGGAGCTGCCCGGCCGGAACAGGCAGGGGTTCGGAGCCGGCTGCGTGCGCTCGCATGGCCGAAGTCTAATCGTGCAGCGCGATAGACGTTAACTATGATAGACATTATCCATGTCGAACTTCGGAGATTCTCGTGGCTGAGCCCGGGGCCGGTGCCCGCAGCCCGCTGCCGGCCGCCGCGGCTGGCGGATCGCGCCGGACCCGCCATGTGCCGGACGGGGTCATTCTGGCGATCGCCTGCGTGGCGCAATTCATGGTCGTGCTCGATGTCTCCATCGTGAACGTGGCGCTGCCGTCCATCGGGCGCGACCTGCACTACACGCCTACCGGCCTGCAATGGGTGGTCAACGCGTATGTCCTGACGTTCGCCGGCTTCCTGCTGCTCGGCGGCCGGGCCGCTGACTTGTTCGGCCGCCGCCGGGTGTTCCTGTTCGGCCTCGGCCTCTTCACGGTCGCCAGCCTGGCCGGCGGAGTGGCGCAGGATTCCACCTGGCTGACCGCTGCGCGGGCGGTCCAGGGCATCGGCGGCGCACTGCTGTCGCCGGCCACATTGACGATCATCGTGACCACGTTCGCGCCGCAGCGGCGGGCCTGGGCTCTCGGCATCTGGAGCGCGGTCGCCGGGGCCGGCGGAGCCGCCGGATCGATCCTCGGCGGTGTGCTGACATCGGCCCTGTCTTGGCGATGGGTTCTGTTCGTCAACATCCCGATCGGCGTGGCCGGGGTGATCGCGGGGCTGATCTGGCTCACCGAGTCACGTGCCTCTGATCGCGGCGGCCCGGCACCACGGCTGGACGTCGGCGGCGCGATCACGGTGACGCTCGGGCTCGGCGCGCTGATCTACGCGATCGTCGGTACCGATACCCATTCGTGGGGATCGGCGCAGACGCTCATCCTGCTGGCCGTCGCGGCCGTGCTGTTCGCCGTGTTCGCGGTCCTGGAACTACGGGTCGCCCGGACGCCGCTGGTCCCATTCAGCCTGTTCCGATCCCGTTCGGTGACCGGTGCCAACATCGTGATGTTCCTGGTTGGGGCCGCGTTCTTCGCGATGTGGTACTTCCTGTCCCTGTACCTGCAAAACGTCCTCGGCTACAGCGCCCTGCGCGCAGGCCTGGCGTTCTTGCCGATGGCGGTGGCCATCATCATCGGGGCGCAGGTCAGCTCTCGGCTGATGTCGCGCACCGGCGTCCGGCCACTGCTGCTAGCCGGAACTGTTCTGGCGACGGCAGGCTTCGGCTGGCTGTCGCGTATCGTGCCGCACGCTTCCTACTGGCAGCACGTGTTCGGCCCCGGCTGCCTCATCTCGCTGGCGCTGGGGCTGCTGTTCACGCCGCTGGCTGCGGCAGCGACGACCGGAGTCGCGCTCCATGAGGCGGGCCTGGCTTCCGGGGTGCTGAACACCTCGCGGCAGGTCGGGGGTTCTCTCGGGCTGGCGGTGCTGGCCACCGTCGCGACCGACCGGACGCTGACCATGCTGAGCGGCGGGCCCGGCCGGGGCTCCCGACCTGCTTCAGCGGTCGCGGCCGCGCTCAACGACGGATACTCCAGGGCGTTCGATGTCGCAACCGTGGTGACTGCCGCAGCGTTCCTGGCCTCATTTGTGGTTCCCGCGGTCCGCAGTCGCCGTTCCCCATCGAGTGACAGCGCTGATCAGCACGCGAAGACCAGTCCCGGTACCTATCAGGCGAGCGGCGCCGCCGTCCCCGAGGTCACGCAGCCCTGAGTGCCCGACCGGGCGACCGTTTGCGGGGGGAGCCGTGGATTGCGAGGTGGTCTACGAACGGTCCCTTGGCGCGGATAACCGCGCGTGCTTCGGGTGGGCGTTTGGCGGACGGTGCGGCTCTAGAGTTTTTGGGGACAGGTCCCGCTCCGATAGAGTCAGTTCCCATGACGACAGCAGGGCGGCGAGCGGTGCTTCTGGACGATCTCTCGGCAGCACTGGTCCGCAGAGTCAGACTGGCATTCACCGATGCAGCCAGCGCCTGCTCAGCACGCATGTAGTCTGACCTGCAGTTTCCTGGGGCTATAGCTCAGTTGGTAGAGCACCTGCTTTGCAAGCAGGGGGTCAGCGGTTCGAGCCCGCTTAGCTCCACCTGGTGTTTTGCGTCCTGGTCGCTTGCCGGGATGGCGGTTGACCACCATTCCTGACCACAATGCCTGGTCATCCGGTGCCCCCGAGCAGCTTGTTGAGCTGAAGAACCAGCCGCGGTCCGGGTGGCAGCTGCTGGGCATCCAGAGGCCGGAGAGCGTCGCCGAGCATTCGTTCCGGACCGCGACGGTCGGGATCACCCTGGCCGCGATCGGCGGGGCCGACATCGGCCGCACCGCGGCCCTGTGTACGTTGCACGATGCGCATGAGACCCGGATCGGGGACGTGCCCGCCGTTGGCCGGGCTTACGTCACCACCGCAACTCCCGAGGCTGTCACGGCACACCAGACCGCGGGCATGCCCGCTGACGCCGGCAAGGCCATCCAGGAGCTGATCGCCGAGTACGAGGAGAACCAGACAACCGAAGCGCACCTGGCCCACGACGCCGACAAGATCGAGATGCTGATCCAGGCCATCGAGTACCAGGCACTGGGTGCCGACACCAGGCAATGGCAGGACAACGCGCTCGCGGCCCTGCGCACCGATGCGGGCGCCGAGCTGGCCCGCGCGGTTACCTCATCCAGCCCGCAATGGTGGGCAGCCTTCAACGCCTCATACTCCGAGCTCCGTGCAAGCACCCGTGCGCACAAGCAGCTCAGGAAACCTGTCGAGTGAACGCAAGCGGGGTAACGAGAATCGAACTCGCACCATGACCGTGTGATAGTTGCCTGATGTCGTGGGAAACATGGTTCCGGCTGATGCTCATGATGCCCGACAGGGACATAGCCAAGCTGCAGGCCATATCGATGCGGCCGGTTGGCTTCGCTGCGCCGACACCACCGCCGATGGGTATCAGCCGGAACTCGTTCGGCGTGCTGAGCTACGTGGTCCTGGTCTACGGCCTGGCGGAGAATCCTCTCGACCCGGCTGAGCCCGTAGTTGAGATCCAAAGTTGTTTCGCTCACACTGATGGCTATCGCGCGCCGCCCTTGCAGGCTGTCCTAGTGGGAGCGCGAGACAGAGACGCCACACTAAGCCGACGACCGCTGAATCCGGAGATTCGCAATCCGTGGGCTGATGGCGCTGACGGTCGCCCGCGGCCCGAGCCGGGAAGAGAGCCAGCTCACACGTGCCTCGTGGTCGCCGACGGCGTCGAACACCACGCCGAGATGATCGTCCGCGACTCTTACCAGGCCCTGCGTTTCCGTCACGAGGAACTGATCGTCACGGTCTTGGCCCGCCACGGCCTGCCTGAGCTGGTCTTTTCATCCACGACCGATCTGCAGCCGTTCATCGCGGCGCGCCATCGGACTCGAAGGCACCTGGCCGCAGGGCTGCGGTCAGCGCGTAGCAGATGATGCCCACTGGCGCCTCGAGCGTGCCGCCCTTCAGGAAACCTGTCGAGTAAAGGCAAGTGGACAGGCTGTGCACTTGATCTTGTGACGCCCCGCGCATGCGTGCTCTCGGGGAGCTGGCGCCGTCGCGCGAGCTCTCAGTCTGCGTTGCCGTTGCGTAGATCGGCGATGCGTCTACTGATCTCCGCGTGGATCTCGGGGAGGTTCCAGGGGTTGAGCGCCAGCCACGTCAGCAGTATCAGTTCGCGGATGTTGCGCAGGACTGTGTAGCCGGGCCAGCGCATAACATCGAAGCCGTAGCCCGAGGCGAAGTCCAGGTACTCGTCATCGGTGTGCCAACCGAATCGCTCGAAGTACATCGCGGTGAGCACCAGGTCCCACTCGCGCGGACCGACCGCGAAACTGTCCAGGTCGACCAGCACCTTCGTCCGGCCGTCCCACATGCTCGGGAGAACGCTGCTGACACTTGCATTGCCGTGTATCGGGCCGCGGGGGAGGACGAAGTCTAGGCGGGCGTAGCTGTCGCGTAGATCGCCAAGTCTGCTGAGCAGGAACTCGCGATCATCCGCGCGGAGGTCAGCCATGGTGATGCGGGTCTGAGCGCCGTGGAAGGGCCGGAGTTCTGGCAGGACCAGAGAAGGGGGCGGGTCAAGGTCGTGCAGCTGGCGGAGGAGTGAGGCGAGCTGTGTGACTGTCCCGTAGTACTTGTGTTCCGCGACCTGCGCCCAGAAGGTCAGTACCCGGTCGTGCTCGACGATCGGCTGGTCAACAGGCCCGGCCAGTCGGGCGGCCGGGAACCCAGCAGACTCCAGCCACCGCGCCACTTCCACTTGGGTCGTGAAGTCAGGTAGATAGTCGCTGGTCTGCGCTATCCGGGCCATCATCCAGAGGCCTTGCAGGTCGTAGACCGCGATCTGGCCCTGTGTGATCAGCTCAGCCTCCGCGGTGTTAATCCCAAGGCGCGTCCCGACTGTGTCCAGTATTCGCCTAGTGCGCACCGCCGAGAAGCTGGCTTGCCCGGAAGGTCGCGCAGCTTCGCCGTCACCACCCGTCACGCGGATGACATTACAACTCATTTGGCCAACCGCTGGTCTGCGGCTGCAACTACCGATTGAGCTGCTGACTCGCCGCCGTTCTCGGCCGCGACTAGCAAGGCGTGATCGAGGCCGGCTAGGCGGATAGCTGACCACGAAGCGAGCGGCACTTGGGCTACCAGGTCACCGTTAGCGTCGTCAGTCGCCAGCTCATGGTCGGCCTTTTCCGGTACCGCCGACGGGCCGAGGATCGCGGCACGGAGGCCACGTGACCATCGGACGGCGGCGAGGCCGCGCGTGGCGTGGGCGTACTCGTGCCAGAGGTCGCGGTCGCCGGTGTCGCCGGTCTGGTAGTAGTCGGCCAGGATCTGGAACGGCGTTCGCGAGCCCGTGCGGCTGGTTTTGAGGTCGCCGCGGGTCATTTCCTCGGCAGGCGTCCACTGCCCGCCTTTCGCGATGTAGGCGCCCGCCGCGGTGGCCGAGAGGTTGGGGTCGACGCGGACAGCGTGAAGCTGGTCCGGTGCACGGAGGCCGTGGTCGCGGCAGGCAGCAGCGAGCCGCGAGTGAATGTGCCCATGCAGCTGGGCGATAGCGCCAGCGTCGAGGTCCTGGTCGTGGACCAGGAGCACGTGGTGGTGGGGGTGCCAGCCGTTCTGGTCGCCCCAGGTGAATTCCAGAGCGATCACATGCCCGGCGATGCCGAGGCGGCGCTTGAGCCGCTGCCAGGCAGCACCAGCAGTGACGTGCTTCCAGGCGTCCTTCTGAGTGTCAAGCAGCTGGGAGAGCGGGTCGTCCAGGTCGTGGGGGACGGTGATCGTGACCAGGCTCGTCGAGTGGCCTTGCTCGGCCCAGATGGCGAGGGCTTGCCGGAGTTCGGCGGCGCGGCGGTGGTGGATCTTGGCGGAGCAGACGGGGCACAGCCACACGTTGCCGCAGGTCTCCAGGCCGCAGTAGTAGGCGAAGCCTTCCTTGATCCGGATCTCGACCCGGTCGCCGACGGGGACGGCGCCGCAGTTGCGCTGACGGACCGGGGTGTCCGGGTCGGCCGCGGCGAGGGCCCGCAGGTTCATCCTCGCGCCGCGTCGCCACCCACTGGGGTCGTCGCAGGCCACCAGGGGGTGGTTCGAAACCTTGCGACTATACCGAGACAGTGCGTTGGCGGGAGCGTCAGGAGATGGGGATGTAGAGAAGGATGATCGGCGGCCTACTGCGCTTCGCGCCCGGCCGCACCGGGGCGCGCCAAGACCGCGCGCCCCGGTGCTGTGGGACTGGCTGATGGACTGCTTCGTGGTTGCCATGAGTGACCTCGGAGACGAGCTGGACCCGAGGCCCGCGTATGCGGACCTCGCTTGCTTGTCTGGGGCCGGGATGGCAACCGGCAGCACGAAGCGTGCGACGCATTAGCCGTGGCTGGCTATGAGGGGTGAGGTGGAGGAGAATCGGGCCAGAGTGGTCTCGGGTCGCTGGGCTTAAGGACCTGGGCTGGCGCGGGTGCCGGGCTGCGCGGCTGAGGGTATGTCCGTGCCTCTCGCCGTGAAGCTGCTCCGCCCGCTACGCGGCGCCTTCGGCGTCCTTGACCGCGAGCCTCTGGCACGGCATCGGCAGATGGAGGGGCAGGCAGGAGCCTGCCTCATATTGCGCCGCGCAGCCCTCCAATGCTGACCACTAAGGCTGACCACAACGGATCCCGGCAGGGGCCGGTCCCAGCGGATGCAAACAAGGTCAGTCCGCGAAGACCTGGCTGCGGACACAGAAGCCTATTTAGACGGTTTTGAGCACTCGTTCACCATACTCTCAGTCTTTGCCCTTAAGGTGGCGCCTATGACGGATAACTCCACCACCAAGGTCCGGGCGGACGCCGAGTCCGAGCTCGTCGCACTCGGCACCCCGGACGAAGAAGCTGCTCTGCCGGAGGAGCTCAACGAGATCGACGACGACGGCTCGGGCGAGGACGAAGGTCCCGGCACCGGCGCGGTCAGCGGAGGCTTCGGCTTCGCCGGCCTGGCCCTCGCGATCGTCTCCCTTACGACGAACTGGACCAGCGGCGTCGTGGTCAGTCACGCGCAGTTCAACGAAGAGGCGCACGCCCCCAGTTCCGGTCTGACGGCGCAGCAGGACCTGAACCTGTACGCCAACGGCTGGCACACCCAAGGCTGGTGGGCGCTCGTATTCGCGGTCGCTGCGGCGCTGTTCGGCGTCGGCGCGCTGCTCTGGCCGAGGAACCGCCTCAGCGGCGGCACCCCGGGCTGGGCCAAGGCCGCCGCGACGGGCGCGATCATCGTTGGTCTGGTCGGCGCGCTCCTCGCGATCCTCACCATCACCGGGGTGTTCGGCGGGCACCTGGCAGCCCCTGTCGGCGCGGGCTAAGCCGGGGCAGCCGCCGCGGGCGGCGGCGGATAACGCCTCTAGAGGTTAATCACCGGCTACAGGGAGCGCTAGCGCCCTGACCGGGGGTTTCTTTAACCACCTGCTTTTCGTCTCTCGGTGACGGCCATGCACGTCTGGCCTGGTCAGACGTGCATGTGCTGCATCGGTAGACCGTGGATGCTTTGCAAGCAGGGGGTCCGCGGTTCGAGCACGGCTTAGCTCCACCAGGCGTTTGCGTCTAGGCCGCTCGCCGTGATGGCGGTTGACCGCCATTCCTGACCACAATGCCTGGTCATGCCGACCTGGATCCGCTGTCCGGCGATCACGATGGCATCACGGCCCGACACCCGACACGCGTCGTGTGGCGGTGAGCGACTCAGGCAACGGAGGCTGCCGGGCGGTCCTGGGTCGTGCGCCGCGAAGCCGGGAACGGGTTCAAGGATCGGCCAGGCGACGGTGCGAACGAGGCTGCCGCCGCCACGAATCGGGCCCTCAAGGTGTCCCGGCCGATCACGCAAGACCTGACCCGCGCGGCGATGCCCGAAATCACACCGTCTATGGTGACCTGATGGCATCGGCAAGGCAGTTTCAGGTCGCCTTCGACTGCACAGAACCTGAGCGCGTCGCTCGGTTCTGGTGCGAAGTGCTGGGGTACGCGGTACCACCGCCGCCGGAAGGGTTCGCCACCTGGGACGATTTCAATCGCACGCTACCGCCCGAAGATCAGGGTTCATGGTTCGCATGCACCGACCCCTCAGGAGTGGGCCCGCGACTGTACTTTCAGCGCGTTCCCGAGGGCAAAGTCGTCAAGAACCGGGTGCACCTTGACGTACGGGTCGGCACCGGGCTTGTCGGTGAAGAACGCCTGGCCACACTGGAGGCCGAATGCACACGGCTGATCGCGCTCGGCGCGGTACGCGTACGGCTACTGCCTGCCGATGACGACAACGAGTCGTGCATTGTAATGCAGGACATCGAGGGCAACGAGTTCGATCTCGACTGAGCGGCCACGAGGTGCCCTTGGACTAGGCAGATCGGGCGGGCACCGTGTTAAAGCCTGCCCGGCCCGACCTGCCTAGCCGACCATGCCTAAGCCCAGGTGATCGCTGACGGATCGTGTTCAGGTGAGGCTTGACGATTTCTAGGGTCAACTATCTCTCCTCACTACCTGGGGATGCCAGGCGTCGGTGGCGAGGACGAGAACCGCGGGCCGAACAGATCCTGAAGCTTGTCTTCGTACTCCCATGCGTAGCGCAAGATCTCCTCGGGTGATCGGGTGTGGTCTGCTTCGGCCAGTGCTTGCGTGAATACAAACCAGAGCTTGCCGGTGAGACGACGCGGAACCAGCTCGGCGTCGGCAAGTTCGCGCGCGAGTGCGGCGATGAACTCGTTGAGCTGAGCGAATGCCTCCCGGTCAACGTATTTGCTTGCCCGCATCGCCGGCAGGATCCTGGTGGTCAGGGCGTCGAGCTGGCCTTCCAGCGCGATCAGATGATCATCTAGCACAGTCTCATTGTGCCGGCATGATCCGTTTCCCGGATAGCTGCCGGAAAATGCCGGTGCCGACCATGCCGGTCCGACCAACTGGTGAGAACTTTCTCTACGGCTTTGGAGGCGCGTAGTGCGTCGGGTTAGCTGACGCTCACGTTAAGGCTGCGCGATTTGCGGACGACATGACTAGAGCGCGGTGCAAGCCGACCGGGCAAACGGGCACCGTCAATCCACGGACACTGTTGCGCGCCGGGCGCCTCCTGCCGCTCTTAGGCCTCCGGGCCGCCGTGATGCTCTGGAGCAGTCTCAGGTTGCATTAAGGATGATATCCTTCAATTCAATCAGAGTGCCGATTCGATGGCTAGCCTGTGAAAAGTCATGTGCTTTTGTAAATTCGTTATAGACAATGACACAGTCAATACCGGCCGCCACGGCCGAGTTCAGTCCTCTGGATGAATCCTCTACAACCAGTGCCTCTTCTTTGGTGGCTCCGAGGCGCCTGAGGCCAGTCAGGTATGGTTCCGGGTGCGGCTTGGCCAGCTTGTAGTCTTCGCGAACAAGGACGAAATCCATGAACTGCCTGACCCGGCGCTTTTCATGGATAATTTCAAAATCCGCGCGTTTTGCAGTCGTCACGATGGCCATGCGGACGTATTTTGACAGTTCAGCAAGAGTTTCAACGACGCCGTCAATCTCAATGGTTTCTGTTTTCAGATATTCCTGATAATAATCATTACGAACCTTACGCTGCCTGCTAATGGCCTGTTCATCAATACCTGCTGCCCTGGCTCGGGCCCAAGTGCCCAATCCCTGGCTCATGTCCCGGAGGTATTGATCCTTGTCCAAAGTCAAACCAATGTCCGCCAGGGCGCGTTCTCCAGCTTTGTAATACCAGAATTCGGTATCCACCAGAACACCATCATTATCGAAGAGTATGTATTTCTTCACTCGCTTGATCCTTTCCGGTAGCCGCGGCGACAACGTGCGCCATCACGAACCGCACCGTGATCACCGATAAGCGCTCTCCAAACTGACTCCACGGCGATATGCGCCAGATGGCTGGACTCAGGCGCCATCCGATAGCGATGATGTGCTCCCAAACAGCGACGAGACGCGATCGCGAGCCGTCTGCGGAGTTGCCTCGAACGGCCGCTGGGTGATTTCTTCCGCCAGCGCGATGTAGCGGGAGGCCGTGGCGACGCGGACCTCATCGGGTATGGCGGGCGCCGCGCCATCGCCGCAAAAGCCTCGCTCGACGAACCACTCGCGCAACGGCTCCTTATCCAGGGCGCGTTGATCCTTGCCCGCGGCGAACAACTCCTCGTATGTGTCCGCGTACCAGAGGCGAGAGCTGTCGGGCGTATGGACCTCATCGATGAGGACGACATCGTCGCCGAGGAGCCCGAACTCGTACTTCGTGTCCACCAGGATCAGTCCACGCGCGGCGGCGACCTGCGTGCCTCGTGCAAACAACTCGAAGCTAAGTGCGGCGACGCGGTCGAACAGAGCCTCAGTGATCAGGCCTTCGCCGATGGCGTCCGACCGACTGACATTGCGGTCGTGCTCTTCAAGCTTGGTCGTCGGCGTGAGGATGGGCCGAGGCAGGCGTTCGTTCCTGCGGAGTCCGTCGCCGAGCTGGTTGCCCGCGACCTCCCGCTTGCCCTGCTCGTAGTTGAACCACAATGAGGTCTTCGTCACCCCCGTGATGTATGCGCGAACCACGAACTCGAGCGCGACCACCTCACATTCGCGCGCCCGGATCACATTCGGGTCGGGCACCTCCAGGAGGTGGTTCGGCACGATGTCAGCCGTCGCTGCGAACCAGAAGTTCGCGATCTCGCTGAGAGCCTGGCCCTTGAATGGGATCGTCCCCAGGACACGGTCGAAGGCGGACTGCCGATCTGTCGTCACGATCGTGCGGATGCCCGAGTCGATGTAGCTGTCGCGGACCTTGCCGCGATGCGGTGCACCAAGATGAACGAACGAGGTGCTGTCAAGCGTCCCGCCCAGCTCCTTGGCCATGCGCTCGTCAGAAACCACCAAATCCTCCCAAACTCTCGCTCGCCCTCGACCGTAGTCGAGACGAGCGCGAGAAGCCGACGCTGATCATCACATTGTCCTGGTTTGGTGAGCCCGAGCGCTCCAAGAGTGGTGGCTGCGTCCCTCGCGCCGCATCCCGAAGAATCCGTACGGAACCTGACGGCCCGCGCGGTCCACGGCACCCAGCCGGCGTCAGCGACGACGCCGATCCCGCGTGCACGGCATCAGCCGCGCATGCGGGCCGGCCGCAGTCCGCGCTGGGCCCCACACACGGCGTTATCGAATCGCCGCAGCGGCGCGGCTCGTCCGGATCTTGCTCGCCGGATCCGGCAGCGGTATCAGCCCGAGAACTACCGGGCGGACGTGCGGGAGCGACCGCCGGACCGGCCAGAGCCTGCCCGCGGACGGCGAGTGGCTGGTCGACGGGTAGAACGGTCTCGTGACCGAAGGCTGTGTCTTCTGCGATCACGACAGGCTGCGCGAGGCGGACCTGTACTTCGAAAACGACTTCGCATACTCGACCAGACCCGCGTGATCCGCCCGACGTCCTTCCAGGCTGCGGCGTCATCGTCCCGGGAATCCACCGAGCCTCTCGGTTCGACCTCACCACCGAGGAGTGGGCCGCGACACGGGATCTTCTGCTTCTCGTGCGAGCCGGGCTGCACCGGCTCGCGCCCGATGGCTACACGCTCGGCTGGAACGACCAGGCCGGGTTGCACCCCACCTGCACGTCATCCCTCGCTTCGATGACGAACCCCTGGCCGGCCACGGCGCACGACCGGGAATCAAAGATCCCGCCAACCGGCGACCTAATCCGTGGCATCCCGGCACCGGACGGCATGCGGGGTTAGTCAGGCTGACCGCCTGGCATTCGGTGCTCGGTGGCAACTGGGTCAGCTAGGCACGGAGCCGGTGCCGGGATTGATGACCATTCCGCGTTCATCGTGTCCGCGACGGTGGTGGCCCGATGTCAGACGGCGGTGTCATCTCCGCGCGTGCGAGATGACACCGCCGTCTCGGGTCAACGGGTCAGGACGAGCGCCCGTCCGGGACGAGTACGAGCCAGTACCGGCGCTGGCTGATCAGGAAACGCTCCAGCGGTACCAGCAGCCGCCGCAACCACCAGAGGCGTTTGTGCCGTAAAGGAAGTCGTTTGCCTTGGCGGCAGCTACATACATATCTCCATTCGCACCCCAGTCGTAGTTGCGCCACCCGTTCTCCGCACCGGTATCTACCAACCATTCGGTCTGGGTAGACGGTTTATCCCCGCCGTCACCGCAGGCCTGGAGCACTACATCTCGCGCGGCATTCATCGCCAGACATACGGTGTCATTCCTAGAATCGACGAATTCTGTGCAGATGAAATTACCACCCATTCCGCACTGTATGTTGTTGAGGTCAAGCCAGAGGTCACTCTTGGAAGATGCGCACGGATAGAGTTCGACGATGCCGCCCGCCGCGTTGTCGTTGCCGCGAACATCGGCGCAGAAGCTCTTGGAGTTCGTCAGGAAGATAGTCACGGATGGCACGCCCCCCAGCGGGGCAGCCGCCGAAGCGGACGCGGCGCCTGCGGGCACCAAGAACGCCATAAAGGAGAGGACGGCGAGAACTGCCAGCCCCCGAACGCGTGTGCGCGATCCCGTTCGTTCGTGCCGCCGTCGCATGACGGCAGGTCTTACATGCATATTTGTTCCTTTCGAGTGCAGCCGTGTGCCACGTCTGTTGCGGCACGTTTCTCGTCCTGTCAGCCCGCGGATGGGAGGTCTGGGGAGTACCCGGCGACGGTCGGTGGTTCAGGCCGCCGAGTAGGCGGATCTTGCTCCTCCGGAATCCCGGCCAGGCTCCGGCCTGATGCACCGGGCCGCCCGGCACGGGCCGTCCCGCAGCGTCGCCGACCGTGCCCTGGCCGATTGTCGGCGCGATGCGTACTCGGGCAGATACGACAGGGTTTTGTGGAGCGAGGCGACAGCAGCCGTCCGGGTGTCTGTCGCCAGCACATTCTTGGCGGTGACCGTGGCTTGATATCCGTCGGCGTCCTGCCTTTCCAGTTAGTACGTACGCGGCGATCGCTGCGGCGTGCCAACTCCTCAATGCGCTGGTGTTAGGCGCAGCCCATGCTGAATCAGCTTCTGCTCATCTGCATGAGCACGGCAGTAACGACTGCAGTCAGCAGGTTCCTGTAGTCGTGATGCGCGCCACCGCCTAAGTCCCGGCACGTCATCGCCTTGGCCGGCGCTGGTCCAGGCAAGGACGCCGGTACAGTCGATTTTGCGAAGTACAGGAGGCTTGGCGGCGAAGGTGAGTTGCGATGGATCGCGGTCGCTCTGGGGATGTCGGCGCTCAGCTCCGCGGCTACCGCAAGACAGCCGGGCTGACCCAGCGGCAGTTGGCCGATGCGGCCGGGGTCAGCATCGGCGTCGTCCGGGACCTGGAGCAACGCCGGACGGCAGGTCTGCAGCCGGACTCGGTGCGGCGGCTGGCCAGCGCCCTTCGCCTGAGCCGGTTCCAGGTCGCAGAGCTGGCGCAGGCGGCGCAGAAAGTCTCTGCGGCTGGGCCGGGACGACTCCAGCCGCTTAGCCTCGGCGTGCTCGGTCCGCTACGGGCATGGCGTGGCGTGGAGGTTCCTATCGGCGGCCCGATGCAGCGTGCGGTTCTGGGGTTACTGGCGCTATACCCGGAATCCGGATTGCACCGGACGGCGATTATCGACGCGCTCTGGGGCGATGATCCGCCCGCCAATTCGGTCTCCATGATCCGGGCTTACGTCAGACGGCTCCGCTATCTCCTGGGCGGAGACGGTCCCGACACCATCCTGGTCGCGACAGCGGGCAGTTACCGGCTCAATGCTGCGGCCTGCGATCTTGACCAGGTTGCCTTCGCCACGCTCGCCAGCTGTGCACGGGACAGCCACGGATCCGGCGACCTCACCGCGGCCTGCCAGGCATACGCCCGCGCGCTTGAGCTCTGGCGGGGCGAGCCGCTGTCGGACGTCGACGCCCTGTGGGATCACCCCGCCATCACCCGGCTGAACCAGCAGCGGGCCGAGGTTGTGACCGGCTACGCCGAGGCGGCGGCCGCAGCGGGCTGGCATGACCGGGTGCTCGTGCCGTTGCAGGAGCTGACCCGGCGGGAACCGTTGCACGAGCGGGCCCATGCCCGGCTGATGATCGCGCTCGCGGGCAGCGGACAGCAGGCCGCCGCGCTGCGGCTCTATGAGGCACTGCGACGTCGTCTCGATGAGCAGCTAGGGATCCTGCCCGGCACCGAACTGGCAGATGCGCATGCCCGAATACTGCGCCAGGACGTCCACCGCGGCAGCTCAGCGGACTCCGTATCCGTCCCGGCTACCCCGGAGCCTGCCGGGCGGCGCCCGGAAGCGGCGTGGCCGGTAGTACCCAGGCAGTTGCCGGCCCCGGTGACGCATTTTGCGGGCCGGGCAGGTGAGCTGGCGGCTCTGGCCGGGTTGCCGGGCCGGGCCGGTGCGGAGTTGCCGGACGCGGTTGTGATCTCGGCGATTGACGGGATGCCGGGCGTCGGGAAGACCGCGCTAGCGCTGCAGGCGGGGCACCTACTGGCGGACCGGTACCCGGACCGGCAGATTTTCGTGGACCTGCACGGTCACGCTGCTGGCCGGCGGCCAGCGGACCCGGCCGACGTGCTGGCCGCGCTACTGGCCGCCGACGGTGTAGACCCTCGGTACCTGCCCGCCGGCCTCGACGGGCGGGCAGCGATGTGGCGGGACCGGCTTAGCGGCCAGCGAGTGCTGCTGATCCTCGACAATGCTGTGAGCAGTGCTCAGATCGCGCCGCTGCTGCCCGCTACGGCCGGTTGCCTGGTGCTGGTCACCAGCCGCCGGTATCTGGGAGATCTGCCCGAAGCGATCATGGAGATGCCGCTGGACGTCCTGCACCCAGCCGACGCTGCAACGATGTTCACGGGCCTGGCGCCCCGCAGCGCGAGTGACCCGGATCGGGTGGGCGAGCTAGTAGCGTTGTGCGGTTACCTTCCGCTGGCGATCGCGCTGCTGGCCACACTGTTCACCCGGCACCAGTCCTGGACCATGTCCGACCTGATCACCGAAACACGGACACGGCTGCTCACCGTCACGGCCGAAAGCCGCACCGTCGCCGCCGCGTTCGAGCTGTCCTACCAGGCACTGGACCACGGCCAACGGCGATTCTTCCGCCACCTCGGGATGCATCCCGGCACTGACGTCGACCCGTATGCAGCGGCCGCCCTCACCGGGCTGCCGCTCGAACTGGCCACCAGCTACCTCGACGCCTTGCACGGCTTCCGGCTGCTGGAGGAGCCAGCCGTCCGGCGATTCCGCATGCACGACCTGATCCGCCATTACGCCCGCGGCCTCGCCTGCGCAGAAGACGCAGCGCTACGGAAGCAGGCGGTAGACCAGCTGCTCGAGTACTACCAGTCCGCCGCGCGAGCCGCAGGGACCCACGTGGCTCGTCACGCCCTGCCGGCCATCGCGCAGTCCGGTCCGCCGGTGACCATGCCGGATCTGTCCGGCTGGGATGCGGCCCGGGCCTGGATGACAGCCGAGCGCCTGAACCTGGTTGCCTGTATCGAGGACGCCGCCGTACGCCGTGATCATGCCCGGCAGGTCGGACTCACCGCGGCCACCGCCGCCCGGCTGCGCCTCGACGGGCCATGGCCGCACGGCGCGAGCCTGCACGCCGCCGCAGCGGCTGCGGCCAGGCAATCCGGCGACCGGCTGGGCCAGGCCGGTGCTTTGGTCAGTCTTGGAGACCTCCGCCGACTGGCCGGCGACTACCCGGGAGCGACCGGAGCGCTGGAGCAAGCACGAGGCATCTACGCGGACATCGGCAGCCCGCTAGGCGAGGCCAACGCGCTGCTCTGCCTGGGTGAGGTCAGGCGGTCGACAGGCGACTTCCCGGCAGCGGCCAGCCTGCTGGAACAGGCCCGGGGCATCTACTCGGACATTGGCGGCGTCCTAGGCGAGGCAGCCGCCCTGCTCGTCCTGGGCACCGTGTGGCAGGTGACCGGCGGCTACCTAGAGGCAGTGGATGCGCTGGAACGATCGCTTCAGATGTACCGCCGGGCCGGCAACCGGCCGGGCGAGGCCGAAGTGCTCCGGAATCTTGGCGCGGTACGCAACCTGACCGGCGATTACCCGGCGGCACATCGGGCCCTGCAGCAGGCGCTGGGCATTTCCGCCGCCCTCGGTGACCGGTTTGGCGAGGCGGGTGCCCTGGGGTGCCTGGGACTGGTGCGGCAAGCAGCCGGTGACCTGGCGGGCGCGATAAGCGTGCTGGAGCGAGCCCTGGCTACCTTCCGGGACATTGGCAGCCGCCTCGGCGAGGCGAACGCACTGTGCTGGCTGGGCGACGTGCTCCGGGATGCGGGCAGCCTGCCCGAGGCAGCGCGCGTCCTGAAGCAGGCTTTAGTGATACATCGTGAGATCGGCAACCGCCTCGGCACAGCTAGCGCTCTGCATAATCTAGGCAGCCTGCACCAAGCGGCTGGTGATGTCGCGGCCACCGAGGATCTTCTGGTGCAAGCGCGCGATCTTTACCACAACGTCGGTGACGCGCTTGGCGAAGCCCAAACCCTCAACCAGATCGCGACACTGCGGCTACAGCGCGGCCAACCGCGGTCAGCCCGCCCTCACTACCGGCGGGCGCTGGCGATCAGCCGGTCGATCGCCAACCAGCTGGAGGCGGCCCGCGCCTTGGAGGGCATCCTCAAGTGCGACACGGCGATAGCCGTCGGCCCGGCTAAGCCGTCACTATCTGGACCGGATACGCGATAGCCCGCCACCCGCCATCCATGTCGCACCGCGAGGTGTCCGGACCTGGGCAACGCCCGCTCCCAGGTCGGTTCGCGCCGGTACTGCCGAAGGGCCGAGCATTGTGGTACCGCCACCGGGACCAGCGGCCGAGCATTGCGGTACGGCCACCGGGACCAGCTGACGGTGGCGAGGTTCGAGCTCGCTACCTTCCACTGGTGTGGATTGTCCGCGTCGGCCGGAACCAGGCAACGGCGCTATCGCGTCGCCTGGAGGCCACGGGCCGCGGCCACCGTTGCCCGAACCGGGCCGGAAGGGGCCGGTTCTTGCGGCTATCGCCGTCCCGGGGCAGCCTGTGAATCCGCGACAGTGATGGAGGCACTATGCGCCAGTTGGTTCTGCAGTTCTGGATCTCGCTCGATGGTTACAGCTGCGACCCAGGGACGGAGCTTCGTCAGTTCATGGAGAGCATGCCCGAGGACGAGGGAGACGAGTACGTCGTCAGCAGACTGCGGCAGGCGGGCACCCACATCATGGGCCGGGTTACCTACGAGGACATGGCGAAGTTCTGGCCCGCGTCCAGCAGCCCGGTCGCGGCACCCATGAACGACATTCCGAAGGTGGTGTTCTCCAGAACACTGCAGTCGGCTGACTGGCCCGAGTCGCGGATCGCGAGCGGTGACACAGCAGAGGAGATCGCCCGGCTCAAAGCCGAACCAGGCGGGGACATTCTCGCCCACGGCGGCACTCAGTTCGTGCGCTCATTGATCGAACTAGGACTGGTGGACGAGTATCGCCTGTGGGTACTGCCCGCCGCTGTCGGGCAGGGCGCGCCGCTGTTCACGGGTCTGGCCCGCCTCCTGCCGTTCCGCCTCGTGTCGAGCAAGGCGTTCCCGTCGGGCTTGCTCGAACTGGTCTACTCGCCCGCCGACGGCGCATGGCAGAGTTAGCAGCCTGCTCAAGGAGCCCGCTAAGCTCCACTCTCACGAAGTACCGGGCCATGGGAGGCGCTTTCGGACGCGCCGCTGGCGGGCGACAACGAGCTCAACGATTCAGCCCTGTTAGTACTCCATCCCTGGGTAGGTGACCTGCTCCTCGTCCATTAGCCAGAGAAGCGTGTTCTTCAGGTTGGTCTGCTGGGCGAACACGTCGTGCTCGGGATAGACGCCGTGAGCCTGCTGCGGGCTTTTGAAGTAGAACGAGAGCCATTCCTGCACGCCGTTGAGGCCCGCTCGCTGAGCAAGGTCCGTGAACAGCACCAGATCAAGTACCAGAGGCGCCGCCAATATCGAGTCACGGCACAGGAAGTCAACCTTGATCTGCATCGGATAGCCGAGCCAGCCGAAGATGTCGATGTTGTCCCAGCCCTCCTTGCTGTCACCGCGGGGCGGGTAGTAGTTGATCCGCACCTTGTGGTGGACGTCCCCGTAGAGCTGGGGATAGAGGCTCGGCTGCAGGATGTGCTCGAGCACGCCGAGCTTGCTCTCCTCTTTCGTGCGGAAACTGTCGGGGTCGTCCAGCACCTCGCCGTCGCGGTTACCGAGGATGTTGGTCGAGTACCAGCCCTGGAGCCCCAGCATGCGGGCCTTCAACATCGGCGCCAGCACGGTCTTCATCAGGGTCTGACCGGACTTGAAGTCCTTGCCGGCGATAGGCACGCCGTTGGAGTGGGCGAGCTCCACTATCGCTGGCACGTCGGTGGTGAGATTAGGCGCTCCATTGAGGAAGGGCACACCCTCCTTCAGAGCCGCGTACGCATAGAGCATCGAGGGCGGAACGCTCGTGTCGTCCGCATCCATCGCGGCTTCGAGCGCCGCCAGGCTCTGGTGGGCCGGACCGGGCTCGAGAAAGATCTCCGTAGATGCGCACCAGATCACGACCATCCGGTCGCAGGAGTGCGCCGCCTTGAACTCGCGGATGTCCGCGCGGAGGGCCTCGGCTAGGTCTCGCTTGCTCGCCCGGGCCTTGACATTGGCGCCGTCGAGCCGCCGCACGTAGTTCTTGTCAAAGACGGCCGGCATGGGCTCGATCTCCTTCAGTTCGGCCGCGATCGGTTCGATGTGGACCAGCCGGTCGAGCACACCGCAGTTCAGCGCTGCTTCGTAAGCCGTGTCCGAGATCGGATCCCAGGCACCGAAGACCAGCTGGTCAAGGCCGACCAGCGGCACGAAGTCGCGGATGAGCGGCACTCGGGCCGCATCCCGCTTGCCGAAGTGAAGGGTGCCCATCTGGGTGAGCGAACCGACCGGCTCAGCGAGACCGCGTCTGATCAGCTCGACACCCGCGAAAAAGGTCGACGCCACCGCGCCGAGCCCCACTGTCAGGACGCCCAGCCTGCCGGCCGCGGATTCGATGTGCTGTCTGGATGTCTCCACGAAATCTCTCGCCTCCAGGTTGATGCCACGCGGACGCGCCAGCGCCAGCGGGCTTGAATGTTTGCTCGACACCTGCTCGTGTGCCGTCTTGTTGGTCATGACGCCGCCCCGGCCGCGGCCACCACATGCCGGCCGGCACTTGTTGGTCAGAGCCCGTGCGCGGAGCGAATCTCCCCGCCGAGCGCTTCAAGCCTCCGCAGCGTGTAGGAGGCGGCGTCAAAGGCCGTACAGCCGTGGTAGATGCGGCCGTAGTCATCGAAGAGCTGGCCGATGAACTCGTGCTCCCCGACCTCGGCTGCGGTCCACCGGTCCCAGAGCACGTGCTGCACGGCCCGCGTTACGTCGGTGGCCGGGTCCTGAAAGATGATTTCGTAGCCCTGGTCGCGGAGGGCGCCGATCAGGTGGACGGCCGCCTTGGCCTGCATGCCGTCTGCGAGTCGTCCGTCCTCGTACTCGATGCCCGGGAAGTCGATTGGCGCCGAAGAGAGGTCATCGGGGCGCATGAACCTGAAGACGAAGGTCCGGCGCAAGGTTTCCTGAACGTGCTCGGCCAGCATCGCGCGCCTGCCCTGTCCCGGTCGCCGGCTCTCCCAGACACGGATCTCCTCGGCCCGTTCGGGATCCCAGCCCGCCATGCCGCCGACCGTGACATCCGGCTCGGGGAAGTCCGGGTACCGCAACCGCCACATGCTGACCGTCTTCGACTCGACCTTGAACATCGCCGCGATGTCGGCCACGCTCAGCATCTCTTTCACCATGGGCCCGCCCTCAGCTCGCAGGTTCGTAGAACCTCATCTACAAAGTAGCGCACGAGGACAGTTTGTCAACTGTGGTCTACAAACTAGCGCGGACACTCGAATCCAGCGCGCATCATTGACCTGAAACTGGACCGGCTTCCGCCGTGTACATCAACCCGCAGCCGGACCTCGTCATGACGTCGCCGGATGCCGTCCGGCCGTTTGCCGCCGCAACTCCGAGGGGTACAGCTACCGGAAGACGCCGCCGGTCGACAGTCGTCGCGGTGCGCGAAATCCCGGTCTTGCCTGCCCGGATCGGGATTGCGGCGTTCGAGGGAGGACCCGATGCCCGCAGTTACGGTCCCTGACATGACTGCGCTGCCGAGAATCTCAGTAGCGAACCCGGATTCGGCAGCAGAGCGTCCCGTGGTCTCGGTCACCACGGCGCCGGCGGGCTTCGAAGGCGAGGGATTCCCGGTGCGCCGGGCCTTCGCCGGGATGAGCCTGCAGGCCCTGGACCCGTTCGTCCACATGGACCAGATGGGCGAAGTCAACTACGCGCCCGGTGAGCCCAAAGGCACTCCGTGGCATCCGCATCGAGGGTTCGAGACCGTGACGTACATGATCGACGGGACTTTCGCCCACCAGGACTCCCAGGGAGGCGGCGGCCTGATCACCGACGGTGCCACGCAGTGGATGACCGCCGGCGGCGGCATCCTGCACATCGAGACACCGCCTGAGGATCTCGTCGTCTCGGGAGGCCTTTTCCATGGCATCCAGCTGTGGGTGAACCTGCCGGCGAAAGACAAGCTGATCCCGCCTGCCTACCAGGGCATTGAAGCCGGCCAGGTAGCTGTGCTGTCGTCCGCGGATGCGGGCAGTCTGGTGCGGGTGATCGCCGGCCAGCTTGGCGACTACCACGGCCCCGGGTCAACCCACACCCCGATGACACTGATGCATGCCACCGTCGCGCCGGGGGCGTTGCTGGAACTCCCGTGGGATCCCGGCTTCAACGCACTCGTCTACGTCCTGGCTGGATCCGGCCAGGCGGGCAGCGCCGGCACGACCGGTGCAGGCCGGCCAGCTGGTCGCGTTCGGCCCAGGCGACTGGATCGCGATCCGGGCCGAGGATCGTCAGGATTCCCGCGCGGCGAATCTCGAGATTCTCCTGCTCGGGGGGCGGCCCATCGGCGAGCCAGTCGCGCACTACGGGCCATTCGTGATGAGCACGCGGGACGAAGTGATGCAGGCGCTGGAGGATTTCCAGGCTGGTCGTTTCGGCAGCATCCCGCCGGATGCGCTAATGCCGTACGTACCTGATCCCGATCCAGTCCGCGCTGAGCACACCGGGATCTGACCCTCGCTGGCGGCGCGCCTGGTGCAGGCCGTAATTTACGCCTGCATGGTCGCTTTCGCCGGTGCTGGGTCTTGCGTCGTGGCCTTGGCCCGCTGGGGGAGGAACAGGCTGAGGGCGGTAGCGAACGCCAGAAGCTTTGACAGCACGTTGAGCGTCGTAGGGATCGGCGTCGACGGGTAAGCGAATCCGTCCAGGCTCCATGCTGCGAATACCGCGAGCATCGCGGCGAAACAGAAGAAGGTGCCGCGGGACAACTTCACCATCGGGGACAGCGTCAGGAGCGACAGGGTGGTGATCTCGACGACGAACAGGGGCAGGAAGAAGAGGGTCCTGTAGATCGCCGGATCCGGCAGTATCGGGGGATAGACCCTGGCCATCACGATGAGGTCGAACGGAAGCTCGAAGATCATCGGCGCGGCGATGGCGCCAATAGCGGAGCTTGCCAGCCTCGCTCCGACGTCATGCGGGCTGGTGACGAAGATTGCACAAAAGGTGAGGCCTGCCGCGATCAGAGTCACGGGCAGGATGGGATCTGCTGGTCCACGGTCTCCTGGGTACTGCTGAATGGTCTTCTGGGCGTAGATGGCGACGCAGACCAGGAATGCCACGATTGCCAGGACCCAGGCCGAGAGCAGGAAGACGATCGCCGCCTGGCGAGGCTTGGCTGGCTGCCGAGGAAGCTTCAGCCGGGCTCCGGCATACGCCAAGCCTCCTGCGGCGCCCAGCAGGCCGATGGCGAGCTCGATTTTGGCGTTGCCGCCAAAACTGACCCAGGTGCCGAATTGAGTCATGTCATCCGCTGCTTTCTCGTCCCGCGGGAGGTACTTTGCGTTTCAAAGCTATGCTGCTTTGCAGTTCAAAGTCAAGTCTGGCATCGGCTGGCCCTGGGTCTCGTCAGGCCGCGCAGACCTGCCTGAGCCTGGCTCCGGAGAGGTTCGTTTCCTCAATCGCGGCCCAGCGGTTCGGGACCGCTTGGCTCGGCTGGCACCCGCGAGCCGCGGTGTCGTATGCTGGCCAACTTTGATTCTTAGGGAGGACCGAGTTGGCTCAGTACCCGCGGGAAGTCATGCAGCGTTTCCATGGCACTCCCGAGCAGATGGCTGCCGCCCTGGTAGGCGAACCGCCGAGAAAGTGGCAGGCCATCGTCATCGAAGAATATGACCCGGCTTGGACGGACCGATTCGCCGCTGCCAGCTCGCTGCTCAGCGAGGTTCTGGGCGGCCTGATCATCGGTGTCGAACATGTCGGGTCAACCTCGGTCCCAGGCCTGGCGGCCAAGCCCATCATCGACATCGATCTTCTGCTCGAGGAAACGGCGGACGAGTCCCGCTACCTGCCAGCGCTTGAACGGCTCGGGTACCGACTCGTTCTTCGAGAGCCGTGGTGGTACGGGCACCGGATGCTCGTGAGCGCTGCGGAGGACGTCCATCTGCACGTCTGGCCGCAGGTAGCGCCCGAACCTGTACGGCACAGGCTCTTCCGCGACTGGCTGCGCTCGCATCCAGAAGACCGGAAGCTTTACGCCTCGACCAAGCGACGCCTTGCCCGAGACACCGCGGATCAACCTGGCGACTACAGCCTTGCGAAGAACGATGTCATCGATGACATCTATGCGCGGATCTTCGCAGCGGCCGGCGATGAGGATCAGGGCTGACGCCGCGCCAGTGACCGCTGCTGCCTTCGCGTGCCCTGCGGTTGCGGAAGCCTAGGGCGCGCTGACATCTCCTGCTGTTTGCTTTCGGAGGATCTTCTCGCGCTGCCGCCACGTGATTGACCGCGCTCCGTTGGCCACCGCCCGGTCCCGTTCGCCCTGGTCCAGATCGTAATGCCCGACGCCCGGCCGCTGCCGCGGTCCGGCCGCTGCACGCGGACGATAAAAGTGCCGGTACAGGCCGAGTGTTTCAGCGAACGGGTGCAGCTCATCTTCGGTGTCGGCCGTCAGCCCGAACCAGGGCACGCTGTAGGAGTAGGAGCCGGGAAGCGCCCCCATGCCCTTCAGCCTGTAGACGAAGACAGTCACGGTCGCCACCCAGTTGGGACGCTTCCGGTCGCCGCAGACCACTGGTGCGCTGACGGATCGGCCGCGGATGTTATGACTCGCGACACGAACGTTACGCTCGCGCGGCGATGGAGACAAGAACCCTAGAAAGTACGATTAGGGCGGTTAAGCCTTGCCGCTCCGCCTTTGGCGCAAGGGCAAGCCCTGAGGACGCGTCCGCGCCGAATCCTCGACGGCACATGTCGGCGGCGACGCCCGGTAGTGAAAGACATTCACGCAGGTGACAGGGCACGGACGAGCCGGAGCAGCGGAAAACCAGGACGTGCCCGCGGGTGGAATCCCCTAGCCTCTGGGTGTGGCGCACGATGAACGCGGAGTAACCCCGCAGAGCAAGGACTTCTCCTCTTGGTACAACGAGGTCGTATTCAAAGCCGAGCTGGTGGACCGCGGCCCGGTGCGGGGCACGATGGTGATCCGGCCCTACGGATACCGGATCTGGGAGCTGCTGCAGGCCGATATCGACCGGCGGATCAAGGAGACCGGTCACGTCAACGCCTACTTCCCGCTGCTGATCCCGCAGAGCTACCTGCAGCGCGAAGCCGAGCACGTCGAAGGGTTCGCGCCGGAGCTGGCAGTCGTCACCCACGCTGGCGGGAAGGAACTTGAAGAGCCGCTGATCGTCCGGCCGACGTCAGAAACGGTCATCGGCGAGATGATGGCCAAATGGATCAGCTCGTACCGGGAGCTGCCGTTGCTGCTCAATCAGTGGGCGAACGTAGTCCGCTGGGAGATGCGGCCGCGAATGTTCCTGCGGACCACCGAGTTCCTGTGGCAGGAGGGTCACACCGCGCACGTCGATGAGGCAGACGCCATGCAGGAGACCATGCTGGCGCTCGGTCTCTACGAGCAGGTGTCCAGGGACGTGGCCGCCATGCCGGTGATCGCAGGCGAGAAAACGGCAGGCGAGCGGTTCCCAGGCGCCAGGCGGACCTACACGGTCGAGGCGATGATGCGCGACGGGCGAGCGCTGCAGTCGGGCACGTCGCACTACATGGGCACGAATTTCGCCAAGGTCTTCAACATCCATTACGCCGCCGAGAGCGGTGAGCTGGAGCTGTGCCACACGACCTCGTGGGGCATGAGCACTCGCATGATCGGCGGGGTGATCATGACCCACGGCGACGACAAGGGCCTCATCCTGCCGCCACTGCTCGCCCCGTATCAGGTAGTGATCGTCCCGGTCGGCCGGGGTGAGCAGGCCGGTCAGGTACTGCCGCGCGCCCGGGAGCTGGCGGCCAGGCTGCACCGGGCCGGCGTCCGTACGCACGTGGACGATCGGCCGCAACTCTCGCCCGGTTTCAAGTTCAACGACTGGGAGATGCGCGGCGTCCCGATCCGGCTGGAGCTCGGGCCGCGGGACCTGGCGGCGGGCACGGCGCTGATGGCCATCCGGCTCGGAGCCGAGAAGACGCCGGTTTCGCTGGACTCCGCGCCGGACCGGCTCCGCCTCGAGCTGGCCGAATTTCAGGACCTGCTGCTGCGGCGTGCCACCGAGTTCCGTGATCAGCGGACCGTCACTGTGGACTCCTGGGACGAGTTCGTGGCGGCGGTCGCGACCGGCTGGGCACTGGCATTGCACTGCGGCCAGCCGGAGTGCGAGGACGACATCAAGGCCGCCACATCGGCCACGCCGCGCGTCATCCCGGCGGAGGGCGAGCCGGAGCAGGGCACCTGCATCCGGTGCGGTCAGCCGTCCGCCTACGGCAAGCGCCTGATCTTCGGCCGCGCCTACTAGCGCCTGTCCGGCCGATCATGTGTGGGTAGTGTTCCGGTGTGGCCAGGACCGATGTGCGCGGCCCCCGGAGTGTTCCCTGGATGTCTGATTGATCATGGGATGCCGGGGAGCGCGAGGACGCTGATCGGGTCGAGGTGGGCTCGGCGACCGGCTTCGTCACTCCAGGCCCCCAGTCACAACAGCCTCAAACCCAGTCAAGCACGGAACACTCCGGGGCCCCGGGGTCATAGTGACGCGGCGCAGACAGCCGCGAATGTCAGACCCCGCTATTAGGCTCCCCGCCATGCGAGAACTCATTGACGGCCTGGTCCGGTCCGCCGAACGCGAGGGCATGGAACTCTACGGAGTGCACATCTACCGCCGCGGTGCCGAGCCGGTCGAACGCAGGCTCCGCTCGGACGACCGAGTCGACGTGCGGTCGGTCGCGAAGACCTTTACGTCCGTAGCGCTTGGCATCGCCGAAGCCGAAGGCCGCCTCGCCCTGGACGACCCCGCCCTCAAGTACTACCCCGAGCTAGCCGGCTCTGCCGCGCCCCGCCTGGACCAGGTCACGCTCCGGCACTTGCTCATGATGACGTCCGGCAGCCCGTACTCCTGGTCCGCCTACGACCCCGTCGTAGTCCCGGACCTAGCCGCTGACTTCTTCGCGACCCCGCTGGCGCACGAGCCCGGCACGTATTTCAGTTACACCGGCATCGGCCCGTACGTAGCGGCCCGCGCCCTGCGCGCCGCGACCGGCGCCAACGTCCGCGACTACCTGCTGCCCCGCCTCTTCACCCCGCTGGCCATCCACAACCCCCAGTGGCACACCTGCCCCCTCGGCCATCCGGTAGCGGAGACCGCCCTCTACCTGAGGACGTCCGAACTGGCCCGCTTCGGCCGCCTCCTGCTAGACGAGGGCCGCCACGATGGCCGCCAGCTGGTCCCCGCCGAATACTGCGCACGAATCGCGACTGAAACCGTCCCGACCGTGCAGGACCCAACAGACGAAGGCTTCCGCCTCTCGGCCAGTTACGGCCTCGGCGTCTGGTGCACCCCCGGGGAAAAAACGTACAAAATGGCAGGCCTCTACGGCCAGCTCTGCATAATCTCCCCGGATAAGGAGGCGGTGGTAACCGTAACCGCCCACGTGGAAGGGGGCGGCTCCCAGCGAACCTCTATAACAGCCCTAATAGACGAAGAGATCGTAGCCCGCCTATAAAGGCAAGCGTTCCTCGGATGAGAAAGAATGGGGCTCGCAGCCCATGGAGCGGCAGGGCCCTGGAGGTCCGTGCTTGACCGGGTTTGAGGCTGTTGTGACTGGGGCCTGGAGTGACGAAGTCGGCCGGTCGCCCGGCACGCCCGGCCGGAGAAGTCGCGCCGTCTAGCCCTGGCCCGGCGGTCCTGCGGTGAACCCGCCTAGTTGGCCGCTCGGCAGGACCACCATCCGCAGCCGCGTGGAACTATCCGGGGTGACGATGGCGACGTCGGCAACGACCGCCCCGGACGCAGCGATCTCGTGGTCCACGATCGCTACTGTCGCCTGATGATCGTCAGGCGGCTTTAGCCGCCCCCACACGCGTTCGAGCTGCTTCACGGTGACCTGGTCCCGGCGTTGCGGGACGAGGCGGCTGTGCACCTGGGTGATCCGCCCGTCGAGCAGGGCATGCACGGCTTCGAGAACTTCGTCCCGCCAGGTCGGCCAGGGCTGCGGTGCACTGGCCAGCCGCGGGTCCTCGCCGTTCAGGACGAGCTGCGCCGCGTGCTGAAGACGTGAGGAGAACGCCGGGCTGCCGCCCCAACTGACCAGGGCTGCGACGGCAGCCCTCGGCCGTGATCGACGGTGACGCATGCGCTGAATCCGCCCGTTCCGCCGGTGTGCCAGCACACGTTCCCGTCCTGCACGACCCAGGCGAGCCCTTGCGCTGAGCCATCCTGAGTGCGCAGCACCGGCGTTTGCGCAAGCCTGATCGCGACGCCCAGCGCTGTGTCCGCGGGGAACAGGCAGGCCCGTGCGTAGCGGGCCAGGTCAGCGATCGTGGCCTCGACGCCGCCCGCTCCGTGCGGGTGATCCCACCGGGGCACCTCGCGGCCGTGGGCATGGCCGGGAAGCGGCGTGCCGTCGCCGCGCGGCCCGACTCCGGAGCAGGTCATGGTCAGCGGGGAGAGCAGCCGCTCGGTCATCAGCACCGGGTAGTCCTGCCCGGATGCCCGCTGCAGGATCAGGCCGAGCAACTGATAGCCGAGGTTGGAATACCGCCACGGGCCGCCCGGCGTCAGCGCGGCCCCGCGCAGGCCTTCCTCGGCGCGGGCGAAGGTATACCCGGCCCACGGATTGGCGGGATCGGCCTGCCAGGTGCGCCGGTTCGGGGCCACGGCGGGCAGCCCGGAGGTGTGCGTGGCCAGCTGGCGGATCGTGATCCCGCCGTGCGGGCCGGCCGATAGCCACCGGCCGATCGGGTCATCCAGACCCAGCATGCCGTCTGCAGCGAGTGACGCCAGCACGGTGGCGGTCATGGTCTTGGTGACCGAGCCGACCTCGAACCTCCCGTCGGGCGGCGTGTCGGCGGGGTTCACGGCGACGACAGTTCCGGACCTGTCGGTAGCCGCCGCGGCGGCGACGACGCCCTCGGCATTGAACCAGTCGCTGAGGGCCTTGGTCAGCGACTGCGCTGCCTGCTTTGCCCAGGTCATTGGCAGTCACGCAGCAGCGAGCCTGACCGAGAAACCGGGCTCGAGGCCTCAGCGGCCTCGGCGGCCCGGCGGCCAAAGCACGGTACACGGAGGCGCGTGAGGGATGCTGGCCAGAACGGCCGGCCTTGATGACCAGCCGCCCGGCAATCTCGGGAACGCTGATGCCCCGGTCCCTCATGGCGAGGGCGGCAGCGAGCATGTCCGCATCGAAGACCTTCGGCCGCCCGCCGGACCGGCCGCTGGCTGCCGCGGCTTGCTGTCCTTCCACGGTCTTTTCGCGGCGGCGGTCGCGGTCAAGTCCGGCCGCCGCCGTGAGCACGGCGAACAGCATCGATCCCGCGCCTTCGGGGTCATATAGGCCGGCCAGCGGCCCGGTGAGCACCTCAAGACGGATGCCGTCGGCAACCATCGAGGCTGACAGAGCCATCAGTTCCGACGCGTCGCGCGCCAGCCGTCTCAGCTCGTGCACCGTGACGATGACCGGCAGCCCGGCCACGGAATTGCGGATGCTAACCGCCTGCCCCAGTGCCTGCTGCAGCTCGGGGCGGGCCTTCACCCGGGCGCTGACCTCCTCCCGGAAAATCTGCGAGCAACCGGCGGCCCTGAGCGCTGCAACCTGGCCGGGCAGTGTTGAGGATGCCGGCGTACTGCAGGCATATCCGATCCTGGCCGGCCTGATCGCCGCCGCCGCTGCCGACGTCGCACCTTCTGGCGGCCACGGCTGCCATGGCTGGCCCGGCCGGCGGTCGCCCGGTACGACGACTTCAGGCTCGCTGCACAGGTCCGGGACGAGGATGAAACGGGCGGTGTGATAGCGGAATGCCGTATTGCCGCCACGGGTCTGGCACGGGCTGCCCGCCCGCGAATCGCACGTCGGACAGGCAAAGCTCTCCACCGCTGATGCGGCCTGCTCCGGTGACACGAGGATCAGTGTCTCATAAATGTCTCGCAAAACTCACGACACCCCCGTGCCGGTCACGTCCGCGCCCGCCGAGGTGTCAGTCTGGTGACACCAGGCAACCGGGGAAACGTGACAGATGGCCGACAACGAATGGCTCGCAGGCGTCTTCGAGGAGCACCGTGATCATCTGCGGGCAGTCGCCTACCGCCTGCTCGGCTCGGCGACCGATGCCGACGATGCGGTTCAGGACACCTGGCTCCGGCTGACCGGCGCGGATACCAGCGAGGTTGACAACATGACTGGCTGGCTGACCACAGTCGTCGCGCGGATCTCGCTGAACATGCTCCGGTCCCGGCGGCGCCGTCAGGAGGACCCGGTCGGCGACGACTGGCCCAACGCCGCCGAAGCGGCGGCCAGCCTGACCGGGGAGCACGGCACTGGCGCGGCTCCGGTACTCGGCAGCCGCGCCGTCAACCCTGAAGACGAGGCAGTGCTCGCTGACTCGGTCGGGCTCGCGCTGATTGTCGTCCTCGACGCGCTGTCGCCGTCAGAGCGGCTGGCTTTCGTGCTGCACGACATGTTCGCAATGCCGTTCACCGAGGTAGCGGCAGTGCTCGGGCGATCGACTGAGGCGACCCGGCAGCTCGCGAGCCGGGCGAGGCGGCGGGTGCGCGGTACGCCCAGCCCGGACCGGGCGGCCGATCTGGGCCGGCAGCGTGAGGTGGCCACCGCGTTTCTCGCTGCGGCCCGCGGCGGCGACCTCGCTGCCCTGGTCGCGCTCCTCGATTCCGACGTGACGCTGACCGCCGACGGCGCGTCAGTGCCGTCGGGCACAGCGACCGTACTGCGCGGCGCTGACATGGTTGCCCGCGGTGCCACCATGTCGTCCGGCCGGGCCGGGCAGTCGCAACTGGCCCTGGTTGACGGCTCGGTTGGCATCGTGTTCGCGCCTGCCGGGCGGCTGCAGGTCGTGCTCGTCCTGGACGTCAGCGCCGAGCGCCTGGTTACCTCGATCGACGTGGTCGCCGATCCGGCCAGGCTCCGTCAGCTGCAACTGGCCCTGCTGCCGGACTGAACCGGGGTGGAGATCTAGCCTCCACCCGGTCTCCATCCGGCATCAAACCGCAAGGCCGGCGCACCGGAGTGCCCAGCTGCCTAGCGTTTTGCAGGTCAGCAAATACGCATCGAAGGAGCCCTCAAGTGTCCGCCAGCGTCCTGGTCCCCAACCTCGTCATCCTCGCCATAGTCCTGATCTCCGACCTGGGTGTTCGCAAGGTCGGGGCGGTGCGCCTGCTGCGCCCGTTCATTGCCGCGGCCGTCATCATCCCGTTCTTCTTCAAAGGTGCCGCCGGTTCCGGCAACGGCCTGCTGCTGGAGATCGCCGGCATCGCCGCCGGCCTGGCCCTCGGCGTGCTAGCCGCTGCGCTGATGCGAGTGTCTTACGACGAGCAGGCGGACCGGGTGAACTCCCGGGCCGGCGTGCCGTACGCCCTGGTCTGGATCGCCGTGGTGGCCGCCCGGATCTGGTTTGCCTATGGCTCCACCCACATCTTCAGCGCGCAGATCGTCCAGTTCGGGACGACGCACCACATCACTGTCGACGCCCTCACCGCGGCGCTTATCTTCCTGTCCGTCGCGATGCTCCTGGGGCGCACCGCGGTGCTGGGCTTCAAGGCCAGGCGGGTCACCGCCGGCCGCGCTGCCCGGCCGGTGGTTGCGGTCGACTCGGCCAGGTGACAGGTCCGCGGCCGCGCACGACGGCACCGCTAGGATCCGCTGCATGACTGGTCCGAACGACGACGCCGACCTGCTGCCTGCCTGCGATCGCTGCGGTCGCCCGGTCCGGCGTAATCAAGCCGACTACGAGCTGTTCGAGCGCATGCACTGGGCGTGCTTCCACTACGAGTTCGAGCACGACGTGGACGGGATCGGCGATCCGGACGAAGCGTGCGAGGACCCGCTATGCCCGGCCAGAGCGTTTGATGAGCAGGCACCCGAGGCATCCTGGGAGTCCGAGCCGCCTGAATAGCTCGTGCGGTCTGGCCAGGCGCAGCGGTCAGGCGGGCGGTTCGGCCACCGAGCCGTCGAGGAACAAGCAGAACGGCTGGCCGGCCGGGTCGAACAGCACCCGCACGTCGTCCTGCGGCTGGAACGCGGCCAGCGTGGCGCCCGACTCGAGAGCCCAGCGCACCGTCTCCGTCAGCTCGGCAACCGCGATATCCAGATGCTGGGTAGCGTTCTGCGCACCCGCCTCACTCGGCCAGACCGGACGGGTGAACTCTGCTTCGTACTCGAAGTTCAGCGTCGGGCCGGACTGCCCGGCCGGCGGCCTGATCTGCGCCCAGCCGTCGCCAGCGGGCATGCCAGGTCTGGCCGGATCGCTGGCCGTGACAGGCCAGCCCAGCATCCGCGCGTAGAACGCAGCCAGCTTGCGCGGATCGGGCGCGCCGATCGTGACGGATGTGACCGCGAACTGTGGTCGGTTCATCGAAGCCTCCGCGGTGGTAGGACAGGAATCCTGACAGCAGGCAATCAGCCGCCCGACAGATCGGCCAGCACTTGCTCCACTGTTCGCTTGCCAAGTGCGGCGAAGGGCGGGTTGGTGACGGCGTAGTACGGGATCAGCGCGACCGCCTGGTGCAGCGCTATGCCGCGGGCACGTTCCCAGGTGCCGTCGTCTACTCCGAGTGCCTCGCGGTAAGCCGCCCTCCCGGCCGGTCCGAAGACGGCCCAGGCCGCGATCACATCGGTAGCGGGGTCACCAGCGCCGGCGCCGCCAAAGTCAATGACCGCGTGCAGCGCGCCGCCATCGACCAGGACGTTGGGCCGCAGCAGGTCACTGTGTATCCACACTGGAGTGCCGTCCCAGACCGGGGCGCGCAGTGCGCGCTCCCACGCGGTGAGCGCCCGGTCGGCGTCAATGACACCGTTACCGGCGGCGATCGCCGCTCGCGTCTGCTCATCCAGCTGGGCCAGTGGCGCCCGGCCGCCAGACGGCGCGTCTGCGGTCACGGCGACGGCGCGAAGCTCGGTCACGAACCGGGCAAGGCAGGCCGCCGCCTGACCTTCATCGCTGACCAGAGCATCGGCGTACTGATCGCCGTCGATCCAGTCGTACACGGCCCACGGGAAGGGGAACTGGCCGTCAGGTTCCCCTCTGGCCACGGGCTGCGGCACGCGCAGGCTCAGCTCCCGGCTGAGCCGCGGCAGCCAGTGCAACTCCCGCTCCAGGCTGCGCGCATATCGCTGTACGCGGGGTAGCCGTGCGCACCATTTCTCGCCGACGCGGTAGAGCGCGTTCACGGTTCCGGTGGGCTGGACCTCCCGGAGCGGCAAGCCGGCCAACTCGGGGAACTGCCTGGTGAGCAGCCGCTGGACGAGACCGACATCAATTTCGGCCTCGTCGTCGTGCATCTTCATCTCCGCCTCCGCTCCCGCCGAACCGCTACACCGTAGGGCCACTGCCACCCGGTGGCCTAGTCCTTTTGCCGGCGCCAGCGCAGGTGCCGGGGCTGGCCCGGGCGCCGGGCTGGCGGTCAAACTGCGGGCGGCCCGGCGTGCCAGTGCCAGTCCGTGACGGCCGGAAGACCAGGCAGCTCAGCGCGGCCGGTAGCCCAGAGCAGGGCGCGCCAGGGATCGGTCGCGGCCGGTGCGTCAGGGAAGAGCCGCGCGAGTGCACGCCGGCACGGCCCGTCCGGCGGGATCCATTCGATGCCCAGGCCGAGCGCCGCGTCGCCGGTGTGCAGCAGCGTCTCGGCTACGCCCACCGCGGCCGCGAAGCCGCCGGGATCGGCCAGGCCGAACGCGGCGGGCGCCCTGGCCGTGGCCGGCGCTGCGGCGACCATCGTCGCCAGCAGCGCGCCGGTTGCCTCCAGGACCTGCAGCAGGCCGTCCGGCCCGGCGCTGGGGTCGGCGGCGATAGCGCACGCGGGTCCCCCCGGCCGGCGCTGCGGGCAAGAGAAGGGAACGGGGTCGCTCAGCGCCGGTGCCGACGGTCCCAGCTGGGCCGCATAGGCGAACAGGTCGTCACAGACATGCTCGACCGTTTCCCAGCAGGTCCACTCGGTACGCCCGGCCTTCGCCTGCCAGTTCGCGGTGACTGCTCCGCGCAGCGCCGTCAGGGCACACTGCACGGCCAGGCGCACGTCGGCGGCCGTCACCGGGCCCGCCGCACTGGTCACGAGATGATCCCGGCGGGCTGCCGCCGGAACCGGGCGACGGCGATCGCAAAGCACCCGGCGACGATGAGGCCGGCTACTGCTTCGGCGCAGCTGGCCAGGCCGGAGGCGGTGTACCTCAGGCCCAGCCAGTCGACCAGCGGCTCGCCGAGCAGCGGGACGGCAGCCAGGGCAGCGCTGAGCCAGGACCGTCGGGTGCGCCACCAATACCCAAGCAAACCGTAGCCAGGGCCGCTGACGAGGCCGCCGAGAAACCAGGGCCACTGGCTAGCAGCGGAGTAAGCGATGACATGAAGGCTGGTATGCACGCCTTCCACCGGACTGTCGATCATCAGCACGTACGCAGTGATGGCCAGCCACGTCGCGGCGACGCCGAGCCAGGCAGCCCGGCGCCAGCTGGTGCTGCCGGCCCCGGCGGCGAAAGGCAGTAGCAGCCAGGGCGCCGACATGCCACTCACCGCGGTGGCGACCAGCGAGTATCGCGATCCGATGTACTGATCGACCGCACCAAAAGCGATGGCCCCGGCCAGGATCAGGCCGGCTGAGGCCCGCAGGCGCGAACGCGCACGGCTCATCTGGTCGTCGTCCTGGCCGGCATCTGGCTGGCCGGCTGACTGCGTGGTCATGTCCGGAGATTACCGGTGCCGGCCGACAGTTGCCCGGCGCGAGAGTTACCCGCCCGACAGCTACCCGCCCGACAGCTACCCGCCTGCCGGCGATCGCGGCCCGGCGGTCGGCGTGTAGGCGGCGAGCCGGAGCAAGCTTGTCCGCAGGCCGGGCAGGACGTGCCTGGTCCAGCCCGCGGCGTAGGCGGGCGGCCGCTGGCCAGGCCCGACCAGAACGACCACCGGCTCGGCCGGATGACCCAGCCGCGCCGAGTGCAGCGAGCCGGCCGAGGCGCAGCCCGCCGCGAACGCGATCGGAATGTCCTGCACGCCCTTGACCAGGCACGGCTGGCGAATGCCGAGACTGTGCAGGTCAGACGCGATGCGGGTGTAATCGCCGAAGTAACTGATCTTCTCGCCGACCTGATGCCGGAGCACCGAGTTCTGCACTGCCAGCTGGCCAAGCAGGCAAACCGCCAGCACTGCCACGCTCGTCAGCCGGACCCGGCCGCGCAGCCCGGTCATCAGCCATCCGGCGGCGTCGGCGACGGGGATCGCGGCCAGTGCGTAGGCAGGCAGCAGGAATCGCGGCGCCGCGTAGTTGACCAGGAACAGGTACTGGACGGCCAGGCCGGCCCCGCAGGCGGCCGCGAGCAGCGACGACGCCAGTCGCCCGGCCCGGCGGGCCGCCAGGACGCCGAGCGCGACAAAGACGGGAAGGGCCAGCCACCAGATGCTGATCTGCGGATACCGCAGCCCGACGGTGCATGGCCGGCACAACGTCGGGCCGTTGACCGCGCGCAGCTCAGCCCAGATGGCCAGGTGCCAGCCGAAGCCGCCTTGCTCGGCGCCCGCGGCGTGCATTCTGGCCAGCGGGTTGCCGAACCGGAGCCATGCCTCGGCGACCCACTCGGCCGCGCCCGCGGCCGCGCCGGCCGCGATCGCGACGACCAGCTGTAGCTTCCGCCATTTGCGGACCAGCAGGACGGCCAGCGCAAGGACGGCACCGAGGTAGAGCGCATCACCCGGCCGGACCAGGGCTGCCAGCGCGAGGCACCCGGACAGGCCGATCATCGCCGGACGTCGCGGCCGGACCGCCGCGACTGGCCCGTCCGCACTGACGGCCTGCATGAAAAGCCCGGTCGCTGCGAGCGCGCTGAACGCCACCCACTCGTCCGGCATGACCTGCGGGCCGTAGTACTGCGCGGTCCACAGCGAGCCGAAGAAGGCCCCGGCCACCGCCAGTTGCCAGGCGGGGCGCAGTCCCCGCCAGGCCAGCAGAGCGAGGAACAGGCCGAGGCCGGACAGGACTGACAGGTATATCCGCAGTACCAAGACCGACGAGGTCAGCAGTGTCGCCGGCGCAGCGAGCAGCGAGACCCCGCGAGCCCTGGCCGGATCAAAGTATGCGGCCGGGGCGTGCCCGCTCAGCTGACTGACATAGACGACCTCGTCCCAGCTGAGCCCGAGGTGTGGCGCCACGAACACCAGCTGGGACACGGTGAACGCGGCTGCGACCAGGGCCGGCCAGAGGAAGCTGCCGGCCGCTGTCCAGCCGCGGGAGACCAGGAGACCTGGCGGCCAAGGCAACCGCGGCTTGATCGGGACGGCGAACGCCACCTGACCAGCGTTCGTCATTCCCGGCAGCGGCCTGGCCGGAGTGCTGGAGAGTTGGCCACGCGCTGGCGAGAAGGTCCGGCGCTGTTCAGCCGGCGTTTAAGTCAAGCCGGCTCGTTCATCCGCCGAGCACCTGGCGTTAGCGTTGTGGCCACTGCCAGGCAGGCTGGTCCAGCGGCTCGCGCCCGGCTACCACGGTAGCCCCGAAATCCTTGGTCAGCTCGATGGACGACAGGTCGGTACCGGCGTCGCGGGCGGCCCGGCCTATCTGGCCGATCAGCGCGGTGGCATGCGACACGGCGACGATCTGCGTCTTCAGTGCGGCGTGACTGATCAGCGCGCCGAGCGCGGGCAGCAGGTCCGGATGCAGGCTGGTTTCCGGCTCGTTGAGTACCAGCAAGCCAGCCGGCCGCGGACTGAGCAGCGCGGCAATCCACAGCAGGTACCGCAGCGTGCCGTCGGACAGCTCCGCCGCGCCGAGCGGACGCAGCAGTCCGTGCTGATGCAGCTGCAGCGAGAGCCGCCCGTCGTCGGACTGGCTGATGCGCAGCGTGCTGCCGGGGAACGCCGAGTCGACCGCCGCATCCAGCGCCGCGGCGTCGCCGACTTCCCTGATGGTCTGCAGCGCCGCGGCAACGTCAGCGCCGTCGTGGCTGAGCACCGGGGTGCGGGTACCGATCTGGCTGCCGCGAGCAGGCGCGGCCGCGTCGGTCCGGAAGTGGTCGTAGAACCGCCACGACCTGATCCGCTCGCGCAGGCTGAGCAGCTCCGGCGCGCGCTGCGGATCGGCGAACTCGCTGAGCATGCTGTCGTAGTCCCGGACACCGAACGGGGCCGACCAGCCACCCGCGTCGTCCCTGACGCGGACGAAACCGCCGAGCCGGTCACACAGCACAGCTGACGGTCGCAGCACCGGACCACTCCAGATGGCCTCCCGCTTAATCACCGGGTCACGGGCGAACGCGGTGCCCGTGTCGGTCGGCAGTCCGAGGTCGATCGCATAGCCGAAGTCGTCTTCGCCGAAGCCGAGCCGCAGCGCGACCGGCTTGGTCCGGACCGTGCCCTGCACCGGGTAACGCCCGTCGCGGACCGCGCGGCCGGTCTGCTCCGGACCTGCCCACAGCGTCGACGGCAGGCCGCCTTCGCGGGCGAGCGCTGCGACCATGCCGTTATGGGCTCCGTCGGCCAGCAGCCGCAGCGCCCGGTACAGGCTTGACTTGCCGCTGCCGTTCGCGCCCGTCACCACCGTCAGGCCGGTCAGCGGGATCACCAGGTGCCGCAGCGACCGGTAGTTCTCGATCGCCAGGGTCCGCATCACGGCCTCGACAGTAACTCACTCGGCGGTAACTCAGTTGCCAGCCTGCACCGCCGGTTCCTAGCATCGTCGGGGTGCACGAGCGGCCGCCGGACCTCACCGATCCCGAGCTTGCCGCCGCGCTGGCTCAGCACTGGGGCTTGCAGGCAGCCGACCTGCGGTACCTGCCGGTCGGGTTCGGCGGCTTCCACTGGTCGGCGGCGGATAGCGCGGGCGGACGATGGTTTATCACCGCGAGCCGGCTAGGGACGACAGCGACTTCGCCGAGCTGTCGGCCACCATGACAGCCGCCGCCAGGCTAGCGGCGGCCGGGCTGGAGTTCGTCGTCGCGCCCCGGCCCGCGACCGACGGTCAGGCCGCGACACTGCTGCGGCCCGGCTGGGCGCTGGCCGTCTTCCCGTTCGAGGCCGGGGTCCCCTCTCAGTTCGGCCAGTCGGTCGACGCGGCCGCACGGGCCGAGGTTACCGACCTGCTGGCTGCCGTGCACGGCCAGCATCCCGGCCAGGACGACCTGCCCGTCCGGCCGCTACGGCCAGCCAGCTGCGCGGCCATTGACCAGGCTTTGCGGGAACGTGGCCTGCAGTGGCACGGCGGACCCTACGCCGAGGCGGCCCGGACACTTGTGTCCGAGCATGCCGCCGGCCTGCAACGCTCGCTCGCCGATTTCGGCGAGCTGTGCGCGGCTGTCGCCGCGGACGGGCGCCCGCTGGTGCTCACGCATGGCGAGCCGCATCCCGGCAATCTGCTGCGTCGCGGCGGCCGTTACCTGCTGATCGACTGGGATACCGCGGGCCTGGCTCCGCCGGAGCGGGATCTGTGGTGGATCGCGTCGGGATCCGGTGCCGAGGCGACCCGGTACACCGGCCTGACCGGCCGCGACGTCAGCCCTGCCGCGCTGCAGCTCTACCGGCTGAGGTGGGACCTGGACGACATCGGCCTGTTCCTCGCCGACTTCCGGTCGGCTCACCCCGACGACAGCGACGCCAGAGTCGGCTGGGCCGGCCTGCAGGGGGCGGTGGGCCGGCTGTCGGCGGCGACCTGGCGGTCGGCCGGGTTCTGACCCGGGCCACGTTCCCGGCAGGTAAGCCTGGATTCAGGGTGTGACACCCTGTTCCTGTTATCTGCACTTTGGCCGCACTATCGCGGCAGTCAGCAAAGCCCGAGTTATGCAGCGGGCCTTTAAATGGCAGACTTTGTCTGTGTCAGACCAGGTCAGAGCGCGTGAACAGCGGCCTGCACATAACATTCGTTGAATTCTCCGGGCTAAATCTCCGGTCCTTAATATCCGACCCTGCTATTCTCGTGGCGAGATTTTGATTGAATAAACGGGGGAATTAAGCCTGTCCCGCGCACGGCCTTGCGAAAGTCATTAACGGCGGCAAATGAGGCGCTCGGCGCAAGCCTGATCGGGACGGGTGCTAACGGGCAAGCGGGGGAAGCTGTGCTCCGGAGATTCAGGTGAGGCGAGCACCCGCGCACGCAGGCAGTCTGCGGCCGTGGGAGCGCTCGGTATTCGTGCTGGTATTCGCGCTCATGCTGGCCTTCGTCGTGGTGGTCACGATGTCGGCGGCCAAATCCAAGGGACGGCCGCGCGTCGCGGCGGGCACGCCGGCCAGCACGTCGACGCTGAAGGTCGGCGCGACTGGCCCGCGCGGCAAACCGGCGACATCGGGCTCGGCTGCGCCGAACAGCGCCGGGGCTACGCCCGAGGCCATCGCTCCGTCTGCCCGGCTGAACAAGGTGCTGAACGCGACGCTGACCGGTGTCCTCGGACGCGCGGCCGGCCAGCTCGCGGTCGGGGTCATCAATGAGAGCACCGGCGGCGAGGCAGTGTTCCGCGGCGGCCGGATCTTCCGGGCCGGCGGGCTGGCTAACGCTGATCTGGCCGCCGCGCTGTTACTGCAGCGCCAGCGGTCCGGCCAGCCGGTCAGCGGTGCAGAGTCCGACCACGCGGCCGCGATGATCGAGAGCGGCAGCGGGGCGTCGGCCGCGTGGCTGTGGCACCGGCTGCATGGCGGTCTGGCCGCCGCGAATGCGACGCTGAAGCTGCGGCATACCGACGGCCCGAAGCCGGGCCGGCTGACGACGACCGTGACCGATCAGCTGCAGCTGCTGACCGATCTGGCGGCACCGGAATCGCCGCTCGGCTCGGCTGGCCAGGATTACCTGCTCGGCCTGATGTCGGCGGTCGAGCCGGGCCAGCGCTGGGGGGTCCCCGCCATCGCCAGCGCCGGCACCAGTTACGCAGTCCAGAACGGCTGGCTGCACATGCCGGGCGGCTGGGCGGTCGGCAGTGCCGGGATCGTCCAGCGCAACGGTGAGGAACTGCTGATCGCGGTCTTGTCGGCAGGCAGTCCGAGCCGGGCGAGCGGCGTGTCCCTGGTTCAGTCTGCGGCACTGGCGGCCGCGAACGCGATCGCCGGCAAGTCCTGACGCCCGTGCCATTCCCGGTCAGCCGCTGCCAGCCTCCAGGAGCCTGCTGAAAGCCCAGCGCGGCTGATTGAGGCCGGAGCAGGTGTTGGAGTCGGGCGTGCCCGGGCAGCCGCCGTTATCGCGCTGGAGGGCCCAGACCGAGATCCGGCCGACTGAGTGTGAGCGCGCGTAGGCCAGCACGGCGGCCGCGTTCGCCAGCGAGGTCACTTCGTTCTTGGCCGGGTCGTCGTCGACTCCGGGCAGCAGCGTGATGGCTTCCAGCTGCCAGACGCGGGCCTGGCTCAGCCGGGTGTAGAGGCGAGCCAGCTGAGCGTGGGTGGAACGCAGCGCGCTGATGGCCGCGGCCGCCATGTTCACGGCGGCAGTGCCCTGGAAATAGTCGAAGGCCATGATGTTCACCGCGGCCAGCTGGACGCCGTGCGACCGGGCGCTGCTGAGCACCATCTGGTCCGCGGCGGTCAGCCCGGCGGGGGTGACCGGCAGTGTGACGTAGATCCGGACCCGGCGATGGGTGCGGGCCGCCCAGTGCTGCAGCAGCGCCAGGGCCGCGCTGCGCCGGGTGAGGCCGGCCTGGTTGGTGAGCGAGCTGGACTCCACGTCCATGTCGAGCGCCGTCACGTGGTAGATCCGGATGACCGACTCATAGTCGGCCGCGATGGCCGGGACGCTGGCACAGGAGTCGGCGATCTCGGTTCCGTCGCCGTCGGCGACGGCGCCGCCGAAGGACGGGATGACGCTGCCGCCCGCCTTGCGCACTGCGTGGATCTGGCCGGCGTAGTGCTGGCGGGCGATGGCAAGGCTGGCATCGCCATCCCAGGTGAGCGTGCAGGAACCCGTCCTGGCCGTCTGCAGGAACGCCAGGGTCAGGTTGCGTGCTCCGGACGCCCGGCCGATCGCGGAGAGAGTGCCGGGCAGCCAGGTCTCGACATACGGGGCGTAACTCGGCCGCGTTCCGGCCGCCGGTAACGCGGCCGCGGCGGTCCGTCCGGTCGCGGTAGTCCGTCCGGTCGCGGCCGGGCCGGGCCGCATCGGGCTCGCGCTTACCGGCGCGCAGGCGGCGATGGCGAGAAGCGTGACGAGGGCGAGGCCGGGCAGCCTCAGCGCTGGCATGGAAATCTGATCTCCGCGGGCAGGTTCTCGGGGTTGCGGTCGCTCATTCTCGCAGGATGTAGGCGGCGGTGTTGATGGCGTCGACAAGTCCGTCGGTCGCCGCGAGCAATCCCGCTTCCTCGTTGTCCGGTGCTGACCGCGGTTCCGCCTGATGCTCCCGCTTGCCCGCTTGACCTGGGCTGACACCGGTCTGGCCAGTCTGGTCCGGCGACCGCCCGAGGTCGAGCCAGATGGCCTGCTGCTGTGCGCGCAGCGGCGGCAGGCGCAGCTGCACGGCTGCCGGCGGACGGCTGGCGGAGCCGATCGATCGCAGCAGCGCGGAGATCTGGCCGGTCGCCGTGCGCACCCCGGCAGCGAGTTCGTCCAGGTCGGCTTGCAGGTCGGCGTCGGGGGCGGGCAGCTCGCCGGAGTGATGCGCGGACACCACCGCGCCCAGGGTCAGCAAGGCTTGCGCGATCCGGTGGCCGGCTGCGGCGAGCTCCTGCGCCGTGACCGAGTGCATCGGCGCATGTTCGGGCTCGCCGGCTAGCCGGTCTGCGGAGGCGGCCGCGTCAATCCTGGCCCGCCGGGCGGTCAGTTGCAGCGGACGGAGCCGGGCGGTCTCCTGCGGCCGGGTGTAGGCGCGCAGCAGCCCGGCCGCATAGTTGCCTTGCGCCGCGGCGAGCCGGGCGAATTTCTCCGCCGCCGAGGTGCCTTCCCAGGTCGGCCACAGCAGGTAGGCCAGCATCGCCAGGCCGGTACCGATCCCGGTGCCGATCAGCCGGTACAGGGCGGTCGAATCCGGTGGCAGCCCGAGCAGGTCGAGCAGCACGACCACGAAATCGGTCAGGAACACCGCGTACAGCACGTAGTTGACGGTGAAGACCGCGTACGCGGCCAGCAGCGAGACCGCGATGCCGACCATGAGCGCGGTCGGCCCGAGTCTGCCCAGCAGGACGGTGCACACACCGAGGCCAGCGCCCACCGCGGTGCCGGCCGCGCGCTGCAGACCGCGCTGCAAGGTGGAGCTGTAGTCGGGCCGCAGCACGATGAAGATCGTCAGCACGGCCCAGTAGCCATGCCCGAGGCCTGATGCCCGGACGATGACCTCGGCGAGTGCGCTCACCACCGCCAGCCGTAGCGCGTGCCGGCCGCCTCCGACGACCTGCCGAAGCTGGCCTGCACGGTCAGCCAGGCGTCGCGGACCTGGTGTGGCCGCAGCAGCGGCGGGGTCCGGGTCGTGGTCGCGGGCTGCTCGGCGTTGCTCAGCCGTTCAGCGATCCGCACCGCGCTGCGCAACTGACCAAGCAGCGCATCGCCAGCCCACTGCCACGCGCTGCCAGGCTCGGCCGCCATGCCGCGCAGCTGCTGCCTGGCGGCAGCGACGTGGTCCTCGAGCTGGTCCGGCGGCCCGCTCAGCCCGGCGGCGAGCTCGCGCAGCACGCTGACCGTCCCGGCGAGCAGCCGGACTGCTCCGGGGTCGTCGGCGGCACGGGCGGCGCTGACCGCGGTGAGGGTGGCGCGGATCCGCTCGGTTTCCTGGACGAGGTCCTGCAGGTGCTGGCGCGCCGCAGTGCGCAGCAGCGGGTTCGGGTCTGACAGCATCCGGCTGCCGGTCAGCTCGCCGGGGGCGGGTGGTCCCGGCCGCCCGGCGGCGGCTACGGCCGCGTAATCCGCCAGCGCCTGGTACGAAGCGCCGACGCCGGCTCGCTCAGCGCTGCCTCTGCGCACCGTCCACGAACTGATCACCAGCACGCACTGCCACAGGCCGCCGGCCAGCACGAGCCCGGCGCGCAGCCCGGCGGCGGCCGGATCGAGGGGGACGGCACTGGCGATGAGCAGGGCGACCGGCCATTGCAGCGATACCGCCAGGACCGTCGGTCCCAGTGCGGCCAGCAGGCCGACGGCGTAGGCCCAGGCGAACACGACCACGAACAGCAGCCACGGCAGGCCTTCGGCCGTGGTCGCGCCGACGAAGGTCGAGATTGCCATCCCGGTCGCGGCCGCCAGCACCGCCAGCACGCGGCTCCGGCTGACCCCGCGGAAGGCGACGAATCCAGCCGGCAATGCACCGAGGGCGGCGTAGGTGCCGTACTCGGTCTTGCCCGTGATCATGCCGATGATCAGCGGGGTCACGACCCCGATCGCGGCCCGGACGGCCTGGCCGCCGGCCAGGTCGCGCCAGCGGAAAGCGCCGAAGTCCAGCCAGCCGGTCTGGCCGAGCTCGCTGGCCACCAGACTTCGGCCCTCGCGCAGATCGGCGGACAGGCGGCGGCCATACCGCCGGGCGGAACGGCCGGGTCGCGACCGCGGGCGGGCAGGCAGCGGCTGCTCCCGGCTCAGGCCGGCCGGACTGGCCGGTAGCCAGGCTGCCAGATCAAAGACCGGACCTGCCGGGCGATATCGCTGCCTGGCTGGGCCGCCGCCACGCCATCGGCCAGCGCGGCCCGGCCAACTGCGACGCCGACCGCGAGCGAGGTGTCGCGCAGCACGGCAACCTCCGGGAGCAGCGGCGAGCCGGAAGCGCTGGTGTTGACCAGGCCGGCCACCGCGTGTGCCGCCGCCCGCAGCATGCCGTCGGTGATCCGGGTGGCTCCGGCGGCAATGGCGCCCAGGCCAAGGCCGGGGAATACCAGCGCATTGTTCGCCTGTCCGATCACGTAGCGGGTACCGCGATACTCGACCGGCGGGAACGGGCTGCCGGTCGCCACTAGCGCGCGCCCGCCGGTCCAGGCGATGAGGTCGGCCGGTCTGGCCTCGGCCAGCTCGGTCGGATTCGACATCGGCATGATGACCGGCCGGTCCACGTGCGCGGCCATCTGCTGCACGATCGCTTCGGTGAAAGCGCCGCCGCGGGCCGAGGTTCCGATCAGCACCGTGGGATGGACCTGACTGACCACCTCGGCCAGCCCGATCCCGCCCAGCGTCGGGTCTTCCTGCCAGCCTGCCAGCTCGGCCGGGTCCCGGCCGTAGCTGAGCTGGATCTCGCTGTACCGGCTGTCGCCCGACACGATCAGGCCGTACCGGTCAACGGCCCAGAACTTCGACCGGGCCTGCGCTGCGGTCAGGCCCCCGGCGACCAGCTCCGCGGTCAGCTGCTCGGCGATCCCGGTGCCGGCCGAACCGGCGCCGAAGACCACGAACCGGTGCGCCGGCAGCTCACAGCCGGTCGCCCGGACCGCCGCGAGAACGGCGGCCAGGTTGACGGCGCCGGTGCCCTGAATGTCGTCGTTGAAGCTGAGCACCTCGTCGCGGTAGGTGGTCAGCAGCCGCCGGGCATGGGCCGGTGCCATGTCCTCCCAGTGCAGCAGGGCACGCGGAAACACGGTCCGTACCGCCGCGACGAACGCGGCCATGAACGCGTCGTACTCGGCGACCGGGACCCGCGGGTGCCGGTTGCCGATGTACATCGGGTCATCCAGCAGGCTCTGGCGGTCGGTGCCGACATCGAGCATGACCGGGATAGACCGGCCAGGATCGATGCCGGCCGCGGCCGTGTAGACGGCCAGCTTGCCGACGGCGATGCCCATGCCGCCCACGCCCCAGTCACCGATGCCGAGGATGGACCCGGCATCGGTCGCCACGATCAGGTCGACATCGTCGCCGCCCAGTCCGAATGCGCGCAGTGACTGCTCGATGAGCTCAGGCTGGTCGACCGACAAATAGACCCCGCGCGGCCGCCGGTACTCGTGGCTGTAGTTCTCAATGGCCTGGCCGACGGTGGGCGTGTAGACCACCGGAAGCATCTCGCTCAGGTGATCCGCGAGCAGCCGGTAGTAGAGCACCTCGTTGCGATCGTGTACCTCGTTCAGCAGCACATTCCGGTCCAGGTCAGAAGACTGCCTGCGGTACTGCGCGTAGACCCGGTCCGCCTGCTGGTCCAGCGTCATATGCCCGGCCGGGATCAGGCCGATCAGGTTGAGGCTGGCCCGCTCGGCGGCGCTGAAGGCGGTGCCCTTGTTAATCCTGGGGTCGGCGAGCACCTGGCGGCCGCGCAATGTCGTGCGCCAGGCGCCTTCCTCGTCGAGCCAGAGCGTCCGCACTGCGTTAGTCCCTTCGGCCAGGCTGGCCTAATCGTCCAGGTCGTCCCCGGCCCACAGAGAGCGAACCGTGTCGATCGTGTCAGCCTCAGCTGCGCTTTTGTCCGGCCGGTAACGCAGCACCCTGGCGAACCGCAGAGTAACGCCGCCCGGATACCGGCTGCTGGCCTGGACGCCGTCAAACGCGATCTCTACTACCAGTTCCGGCCGGACCCGCACAACGCCACGGGCAGACCTGCCAGTCTGAGTTGGCGCCAGAGCCAGTTCCAGCAGCCGGTCGGTCTGCCAGGCCAGGACCTGGTCGGTCAGGCCCTTGAACGTCTTGCCCAGCATGACGGTGCCGCCAGTCGCCGGGTCACGCGCCCCCAGGTGCAAGTTAGATAGCCAGCCCTGCCGCCGGCCGTGACCCCACTCGGCGCCCAGCACGACCAGGTCCAGCGTGTGCCGCGGCTTCACCTTGATCCATTCACTGCCACGGCGCCCGGTTCCGTACGGCGCGTCCAGGGATTTGACCACGACGCCCTCATGACCGCGCTCGATCGCGGTGGCGAAGAACTGCTCAGCCTGCGCCGGATCGCTGGTCACTAGCCGCGGCACGATCAGCTCTGGCGGCGCGATCACGGCAAGCCGGGCGAAGCGCTCGCGGGCGGGCAGTTCGATCAGGTCGGTACCGTCGGCATACAGCAGGTCGAACACCAGCAGCGACAGCGGCACCTTCGCTGGCTGCCCGTCGCCCGCCTGACTGGCGGCACTGGCGGAGGTGACCTGGAACGGGTAAGGCCGCCCGTCCGGGCGCAACGCCACCGCCTCCCCGTCCAGCACGACTGACTCGGTGGCCAACGTCCGAGCGGCTGCAGCGATCTCCGGCAGCCGGGCGGTGATGTCGTCCAGCGTTCTGGTAAAGACACGGACCTGCGAGCCCTGCCGGTGCAGCTGGACCCGGATGCCGTCGATTTTCCAGTCCACTGCGGCGGTCGTCATCCGGGCCATCGCCGCTGCCACGGTCGGTGCGGACGCGGCGAGCATGGGCCGGACCGGCCGTCCCACCTGCAGCCTGACCGCTCCCAGCGCGTCGGCGGCCGCGTCGGCATCTCCGCTGCCCAGCGCCGCGCTCGCGGCGGCCGCGAGCGATCCGCTGAGCTGACGGGCGCGGCGCACCCCGGCGGCGGGAACTCCGGCGGCCCGGGCGATGGCGTCGGTCATAACACCGTCGAGGGCCCCCTGCCGCAGACCGCCGCCGAGAAGCTGGGCCAGGAACTGCCGCTCGTCGTCGGTTGCCCGGCTTAGCAGGCCGGCCAGCAGCCGCCGGCGTTCGGCCTGCGATCCGTGACCACCCAGCGCGCCGATCTGCCCGAGTACCTGATCGGTCTCGGTCAGGGTCAGCCCGGCCGCCGCGGCGGCCGGGCCGAGCTCCGGCCCTGGCGCGGCGCCGGCGTACCCGCCCAGCAGATCGGTCAGCGCCGCATAGCCGACCCCGATCTGCCGCTGGGTGAGGTCGCCGGACAGAAAGGCCACCGCTACTGCGATCTCGCCCGCCGGAACCTCTCGGAGCAGCGCGGCGATCAGCTCAGTCTTAGCCAGCCGGCCAGGCGACCCGGCCACGGCCGCGGAAGTACGCACGACGTCGTCCAGCAGCATGACGGTTACAGCCAGCCCTTCCGCTGGGCGATCTCCACGGCCTCGGCCCGGTTCCGCGCGCCCAGTTTCTGGATCGCGGCGGACAGGTGATTGCGCACCGTGCCAGGCGACAAGTGCAGCCGGCCCGCGATGTCGGCCAGCGCGTCGTGGCTGGCCGCGGCGGTCAGGACCTCTACCTCCCGGTCAGTCAGCGGGCAGTCGCCAAGCGCTAGCGCGGCCGCCGCGAGGGAAGGATCCACGACTCGCTGTCCCTGTGCGACCTGCCTGATCGCAGCGGCCAGGTCGGCGGCCGGGGCGTCTTTGAGCAGGAAGCCGCTGGCTCCGGCGGCCATGGCCGCGCGGAGATAGCCGGGCCGGTCAAAAGTCGTCACGATCACGATCTTTCCGGTGAATCCAGACTTGCTGAGCTCGCCAGCGACTTCCAGGCCTGTCGGTCCCGGCATCTCAATGTCCAGCACGGCTACATCAGGCAGGTGCTTCCGGGCCATGGCCAGCGCCTCGTCGCCGTCGGCGGCCTGTGCGACCACCTCGATGTCGGGTTCGAGTTCCAGCAGTGCCACCAGCGCCTGGCGGACCATTGTCTGGTCTTCGGCGATCATGATCCGCACACTCACTAGGCCATTGTGGGCCTACTGGCTCAGCGGCACGACCACCCGCAGCAAGAATCCCTGCGGCTCGATGGCGCCGGCGGCGAGCTCGCCGCCCAGGCTGCGGACCCGCTCGGCGAGCCCGGCGAGGCCAGACCCGGTGAAGGCAGGCCTGGCCCGGCTGAGCGCAGTCCGGCCGTGCAGTCCGCTGGCCGGCACTGGCGAAGCGGGGTTTCCTGGCCTGCCCGGCGTCCTCGAGCGCCGCCGGGCCGTTGTCGCTGATCTCCGCGGTGGCGCTGTCCTCGCCAGTGCTGACCTTGATGGAGACTTTGGTGGCCCGTGAGTGCCGGACGACGTTGGTCGTGCCCTCGCGGATGGCCCAGGCCAGGGCCGCGTCGACCGGCTGTGGCAGGCCCGAGGTGTCGGCCGAGGCGATCTGGCTCGCGATGCCAGCCGCGTCCAGCAGCTGCCTGGCCGCGGTCAGCTCGCCGGCCAGGTCGGGCTGGCGGAAACCCGCGACCGCTTCGCGCACGTCGGACAGCGACTGGCGGGCCACCGACTCCAGCTCGGCGATTTCAGTGGCCGCCCGGTCTGGATCGGCGGTGAGCACCCGCCCGGCCAGCTCGGCCTTGAGCGTGATCAGCGACAGCGAATGGCCAAGCAGGTCGTGCAGGTCCCGGGCAATTCGCAGTCGTTCCTCGGCGGCCGCCGCCCTGGCCAACTCCGCGCGGGTTCGGCGCAGCATGTCGAGCGTGATGGCTCGCCTGGAGGCGCTGTAGGCAAACAGGGCGGCCAACGGCGGGACGACGATGACCGAGAAGGTATTGCCGGATGGATAATGCCGGACGATGATCACGACGATTCCGGCGATCACGCACGCCGCGGTCCCGGCCAGCGCCGGCCATGGCGTGCGGCTGAACCGGCCGCAGAACGCAGCCGCGACCGCGAGCGTGCCGAGCCAGTTGATCCCGCCGACGACGAACAGGGCGATCGCCAGGCCAAGAAGGAAGCTCAGTTCGACGACCGGGATGCGCTGATCGGTCAGACCGGTCGTGGCTACCCGCCTGATTACCAAACCGGCCAGCACGACAACGCCCGTCAGCTGGAACCACTGCTGGCCGTTCACCGGGCCGCGCAGCAGGTGGAAGGCAGGCTGCAGCAAGACGAACGCAATCGCCGCGCAGATGACGACCCGGCGAACCGCGGCGACCTGGTGGTCGTCCGCCTCCAGGCCTCCAGTGCTCGGCGCGTCGCGGTTCATGTGCTCCAGGCTAGGCAACAAGCGGCCTGGCCGTCATGTGCCGCCGGTACCGCCGTGGCCATGACATCCGTCACGGCCACGGCGCAGGTGTTGCCCGCGAGTGGCGCGGCCGTGACATCCGTCACGGCCATGGCGCAGGTGTTGCCCGCGAGTGCCGCGGTGCCGTTACTCAGACGATCCGGGAGTGCCCGTTCATGTCCGGGTCAGGCCCGTCCTCCGGGCCGAATCCGGGCTCGCTGTCCGGGCCGGGCTGGCTGCCGGACTCGGCTGACCCGGCGGTAGCGGCGGCGAAGCTGTCCTCATGCCTGCGCATTCGCATCGCGATCACGGCGAGGGCGCCTGCGACGGCCGTCAGCACCGCCGCGGCCGTGAGCTTGCCGCGGCGCCTGTCCTGCTTCCGCGGCGTCGCGTCAATCTTGTGCGCGGCCGAGACGAGTGCGCTGGAAATCATCGGCGCCAGGTTCTCGCTGATGGCGTGGGCCGACTGCTCGATCTGCGGAGCAGCCCAGGACCGGGCGGCGTCGACGTACGGGGTGGCCCAGGCGATCGCGCCGTCGGCGCCCTGTTTCACCGAGGTACCGGCGGTCCGGGCCAGCGGCATTGCCTGCTGGGCAGCCTGCTGAGCGGCCTGCTGGGCCATCGGGATGGCTTTGCCTGCGGCGGGGCCGATCCTCTCGGCGACGGGCGCGACGGCGTTGGCGGCGTGGCCGCGCAGCTTGTCGGTGGTACTTACGGGTTGTTTCCTAGTCAAAACTGACACAAGAGCCTCCTGGATGTTCCCCCCGGACTTCTCCCCTTCCCTGCAGAGGTGGCATCAATCACGGGCGGTCGTCGCTGCGGCGGTGGCCGGAGCGCCAGCAGGGCGTGGCAGGATTCCAGGTATGACGAATACGCTTACCGCGACGCTGCGGACCAGCAAGGGGCCCGTCGTCGTCCGGCTCTTCCCTGACCACGCGCCCAAGACCGTGCGCAACTTCGTCGAGCTTGCCGAGGGCAGCCGCGAATGGACCAACCCGGTGACCCGTAACTCCAGCCAGGCCCGGCTCTACGACGGGACGATCTTTCACCGGGTCATCCCGGACTTCATGATCCAGGGCGGCGACCCGCTGGGCACTGGCACCGGCGGCCCTGGCTACAAGTTCGCCGACGAATTCCACCCGGACCTGTCCTTCGACCGGCCGTACCTGCTGGCCATGGCCAACGCGGGACCCGGCACCAACGGATCGCAGTTCTTCATCACCACTGCGGCCACACCCTGGCTGAACAACAAGCACACGATCTTCGGTGAGGTTGTTGAGGGAGCTTCGGTGATCGATGAGATCAGCCGGGTCCAGACCAGCCGCGGCGACCGCCCGGTGACCGACGTCGTGCTGGAGTCCGTCGAGATCGGCCGCGACGACAGCGAGTAGTAGGCGGTTGCAGCACTATGGTCATCCCCCCGAACTCAGGCGCTTCTGACCCAGGCTCTTCTGAGCCAGGTCAGGCGCAGGCGCCGCCCGTTTGCTTCCGGCACCCGGCCGGCCGACGTACGTGTCCTGCGTACGCTGCGGCCGCGGCCTGCCCGGATTGCCTGCGGCCGGCCGCGGTCGGCCACCAGTGCGTGGAGTGCATCAGAACTGGCAATACCGGTGTGCGGCGAGCTACCGGCCGGTTCGGCGGCGCGGTCAGCAACACCGCCCGGGTTACCCGGGCGCTTATCGCGATCAACATCGTCATCTACATCATCGAGCTGGCCCATCCGCAGCTTGGTTACGACTGGGAGATGATCGGCGCAGGGCGGTATACGAGCGGCGGCCCGATCGTCGGAGTCGCGGCCGGCCAGTGGTACCGGCTGATTACCAGCGCATTCTTGCCGCCGCCCGGATCCGGTCTGGCGTTCCTGGATATCGCGTTCAACATGTACGCGCTCTTCATCGTCGGGCCGGCGATCGAGAAGGTGCTCGGTGCCGTTCGCTTCCTGGCCGTCTATCTGATCAGCGGGATCGGCGGTTCGCTGCTGCTGTACTTCCTGGTGCCGTTCGAGCCCGCAGCGGGCGCCTCCGGCGCCATCTTCGGCCTGTTCGGAGCCTGGTTCGTGCTGTCCAGGCGGCTGCAGGTCGACTCGCGGCAGGTGCTGGTACTCATCGCGATCAACCTGGGGCTGGCGTTCTTCATCCCGCAGATCGCCTGGCAGGCGCATATCGGCGGTCTCATTGCCGGAACCCTGCTGACGGCCGCCTACGTCTATGCGCCGCGGTCGAACCGGACCGCACTGCAGGTGGCGGCGACCGCGGCCATGCTCGCGCTCTTCGTCGTCGGCGTGGTGCTCAAGAATCACCAGCTGATGGGCACGTTCGGCTTCTATCAGGGACGCTTGTTCTAGCCAGGCCCGGAGTCCGCTAGCGCTGTGTCAGTGCCACTTCGTGGCCAGGCCCAGGCCGCCGATGATGAAGACGAAACCGACGACGAGGTTCCACGCACCCATGGCGCCGACTGGGTACGCCTCCTGGCTGACGTAGAAGATCACGATCCAGACCAGGCCGACGATAAAGGAGGCGAGCATGACGGGCGCCAGCCATGGCGCGCTCACCTTGGCCTTGGCGGACCGGGGCGGCGGCGTGTAGACCGCCTTGCTTCTGACTCGGGACTTCGGCACGGTCGTCTCCTGATGGACTGCTCATCGCTGCCGGAGGGGCACCCGGACAACGCAGGCGCGCGGACCCGAGCGCGCCTATTCGCGTAAGCGTAGTTGGTTCCGGCGGTAGCCGCGTCCCGGCCTGGTTGACGGCCTGCCGGTCAGCGTGTTCGGCTGCGTGCTCAGTGACGAATCGCTAGTCTGTGGACACGCTCAGTGACGTCGTTGCCGGGAGATAAGAGCGCGAGTGCGGTTCTACCTGCGAGTATCGGGCGAGATACTGATCACGTTAGGCGTGCTCATCTTCGGCTTCATGGCGTATATGTACTGGGGCACGGCGGTCCGCGAGAGCGAGGCCCAGCGCAACTTCGACAGCGAACTCGGGCGGCAGTGGTCCGGCGCCGGTCAGAGCCTGGCGGTGCTCACCAGCCCGGACAAGCTGGCCCTCGGCAAGCCCTTCGCCCTCATCAAGATTCCCGCTTTCGGCACGACATGGCAGTTCGCCGTGGTCCAGGGCACCGGGCTGCCGCAACTTGCCCTCGCACCAGGTCACGTGGCGGGGACGGCGCTGCCCGGCCAGGTCGGCAACTTCGCAGTCGCGGGACACCGGGTCACTGCGGGCAACCCGTTCTGGAGCCTGCCGCGCCTGCGCGGCGGCGACATGGTCTACGTGCAGACGATCGCCGGCACCTACGAGTACAGGGTGACCGCAAAACCGGTCTGGGTTGCTCCCAGCGACACCGGCATGCTCGCGCCGGTTCCCGGCCATCCCGGCGAGCAGCCGCGGCAGCGCCTGATCACGCTGATCACCTGCGACCCGCCGTGGAGCGGGACGAACAGGGTCATCGCCACCGGAGTGCTGGTCCGGACGCTGCCGCGGCAGCAGGGAGTCGAGGGCTGACGCCGTGTACGGCTGGATCTGGAACCGGCTGCCGGGCGGCTATGCGGCCCGGACGGCCCAGGTACTCGTGCTGCTCATCGCCGTGCTGCTGCTGCTGTGGTACGTGATCTATCCGTGGGCGTCGCTGCACTTGCCCTTCGACCAGGCGGGCCTGGGCTGACCTCAACGTTCAGGTCAGCCCGGGCCGGGCCTGGTCACGGCGACGGAGACGTCGACGGTGACGTGGACGGACTGGTCGACGGCGGCGGGCTGGACGACGCCGGCGGGGATGGGCTGGCCTGGCCCACGACGTACAGCACGATCGATGACCCCGGAGCCAGCGTCGACCCCACGGCCGGGTTGGTCGCGTAGACCGTGCCCGGCGTGCCCGGCTGGCCCTGCACGACCTGCGAGGTCACCGTGTAGTTGTACGGAGCCCGCGACAACGTGCTGGTGGCCTGCGACAGCATCTCGCCGATGATGGTGGTGGGCACCGTGACGTTCGCCCCGGTGACGTTGATCGTCACGACGGTGCCTGGCGGCTGCTGGCTGTGAGCAGACGGCGTCTGGCTCACGACGGTGTTCGGCCCGACCGTGCTAGAGGTGACCGTTACCACCTGGAACTTGAGCCCCGCTCCCGTCAGCGCGTTTTCGGCCGCGCTCTTAGTCTTGCCGACCACGTTCGGTACCGCCACGGTGGCCGAGCCAGACGACACGATGATGCCGATGGGAGTCCCCTTCGGCTCGTTCGCCCCGAAGCCGGGCTGGCTATTGATTACCAGGTTCTTGGCGACGGTCGAGGAGTTCTGTTTGGTGATCGTGCCGACCTTAAAGCCATCCCCGATCAGGGTCTGCTTCGCCACGGATAGCTGCTGGCCCTGGATGTTCGGCACTGCGACGCCGCTAGCGGAGCCGTTCAGCGTCCGGATCAGGAAGATCGATGCTCCCAGGACCGCGATGACCACGATCAGGGCCACCCACGGCCAGGCCTTGTGCTGGCGCTGCGGCGGACCGTCCGGCCCGCCGTCGTCGGGCCCGTACCGGTACGGCGGGATCGCTGAGGTGCGGCCGGCTACCTGGGTAGCCGAGGCACCCATCCGGCGGGTGCCCTGGCCGTAATTGTCGGTCAGCATCGGTGCCGCGACCGGCGCGCCGGACAGCGCCCGCTGGAGGTCATTGCGCATCTCGCCGGCCGACTGGTACCGATCGGCCGGGTCCTTCTGCATGGCTTTGAGGACGATCGCGTCGGCCCAGCCGGGTACCTCCGGGTCCACCTGGGACGGCGGCACCGGGTCTTCCTTGACGTGCTGGTAGGCGATGGCGACCGGGGAATCACCGGTGAAGGGCGGGCGGCCGGTGAGCAACTCGTACAGCAGGCAGCCGGTCGAGTACAGGTCGCTGCGGGCATCAACGCGCTCGCCCCTGGCCTGCTCCGGCGACAAGTACTGGGCGGTGCCGATGACCTGCGCAGTCTGGGTCATCGTCATCTGCGAGTCCGAGACCGCCCTGGCGATGCCGAAGTCCATCACCTTGACGTCGCCGGCCCTGGTGAGCATGACGTTGCCCGGCTTGATGTCGCGGTGCACGATGCCGTTGCGGTGACTGTAATCCAGCGCCCGCAGCACGCCGTCGGTGATCTCGGCAGCTCGCTCGGGCAGCAGCCTGCGGTCGTCCCGCAGCAGGTCGCGCAGGGTTCGGCCGTCGACGAACTCCATCACGATGTACGGCACCGGGGTGTTGCCCATCAGGTCCTCGCCGGTGTCGTAGACGGCGACGATCGACGGGTGGTTGAGCGAGGCAGCAGACTGTGCTTCGCGGCGGAACCTGGCCTGGAAGGTCTGGTCGCGGGCCAGATCATCGCGAAGAGTCTTAACCCCGACAATTCGGTCGAGACGGATGTCGCGGGCCCGGAAGACCTCGGCCATGCCCCCACGCCCGACGATTCCGTCGAGTTCGTAGCGGCCGCCAAGCAGCCTGGGCTGAGTCATGTCGCGCACTTACGTTACCGTCCTGCTTATCGGGGGCTGCGACCAGCATGCCAGCCTGGGGCGGCAGCCGCGCGCCCGGCTGGAGTAGGAAGTGATCATGAGTGCGCCGCCAGGTACGCCTTGATGACCGATACCGCGATCGGAGCCGCGGCGTCAGCACCGAAACCGCCACCCTGCACGATGACGCCGACGGCGATGTTGCTGCCCGGCACGAAGCAGCTGAAGACCGCGTCGTTCAGGCCGGTGTTATTCACCCCGTTCTGGGCGGTGCCGGTCTTGCCGTCGATGTTGATGCCCCCGGTCGCCTGCGGGCCCGCCGTGGCGTAGGCGGTTCCGGCCGGGTTGTGCGTGACCCCGTTCATCAGCTGCTGCATGTAGCCGGCCACCGTGGGAGTCACGGCCTGGCTGAGCAGGGTAGCCGAATGCTGCTGCACGACCGCCAGGCCGGGCCCGACGACGCGCTGGACCAGATAGGGCGCCATCAGCCTGCCGCCGTTGGCGATGGCCGCGGCGAACATGGCCTCCTGCAGAGGCGTCACGGCGTCGTTGAACTGGCCGATGGCGGAAATTGCCGCGAAGGACGGGTCTGTCCAGCCTGGCACTTCCGGCAGCACGCTGGGCACCACGGGCAACGGAATCGACAGCGGCTTGTTCATCCCGAACTGGCTCGAGTAGTCGCGCAGCGTCGGCGCGCCGAGCTTGATGCCGAGCTTGCCGAATGCGGTGTTGCAGCTCAGCAGAAAGGCCTCACTGATCGGCGGGTTGCTATCGCCGCATACCTCATTGCTGTCGTTGATGAGCGTGTGGCCGTTCGGCAGGGTCAAGGTGGTCGGCGCGGGCACGGTGGCGTTCGGTCCGGCTACTTTGCCGGTGGAAAAGGCGGCCGAGCCCGTGACGATCTTGAACGTCGAGCCGGGCGGATAGGTCTCGGAGATGGCCCGGTTCAGCAGCGGCTGGGCCGGGTCTTGCACGAGCGCCTTGTCGATCTTGTCGAACTTCGCGCCGTTGAGGGTGGTCAGGGAGTTCGGGTTGAACGTCGGGTAGGAAGCCAGCGCGATGATCGCCCCGGTGCTCGGATTCAGCGCCACCAGGGCGGCCGAGTGTCCGCCGTCGGCGGCCAGGGCCGCGTACGCAGCCTTCTGCGCGGCCGGGCTGATCGTCAGCTCAACCGTGGCACCCTGCTTCTGCTTGCCGGTGAGCAGGGCAGTCAGGTTGTGCACGGCGAGCTGAGGTGCCGTCCCGGCCAGGAAGCCGTTCTCGGTCTCCTCAATTCCGGTCTTGCCGTAGATGGTGTCGTAGCCAGTCACGGGCGCGTAGACCTTGCCGGCCGAGTAGACGCGCTTGTAGGTGTCGGTGCCCTTGACCGGGATCGACTGGGCGATCTTGAGGTCGGTGCCGTCACCGTTGGCCAGGATGGTGCCGCGCTGGAAGGTGAACTGCTCGTTGAAGACCCGGATGTTGCCGGTCTCGCCGGCCAGCTTGGTCGTCTGGAATGCCTGCACGTAGTTGACGTTGAGCAGCAGCAGCACGAACAACGCCAGGCAGGCCAGCGAGATGCGGAGGATCGCGCGGTTCACCCGGCCCGCACCACCTGAGTCATGCCCTCGTCCTGGATCGGCTGCGGGGCCGGTTTCCTGGCGGTGTCGCTGACCCGGATCAGCAGGCCGATGAGGATCCAGCTGGCGACCAGCGAGGAACCCCCCTCGGACAGGAACGGGGTGGTGACGCCGGTCAGCGGGATGAGCCCGGTGACGCCGCCGACGATGACGAAAACCTGCAGCGCCAGCACGAACGACAGGCCGGCGGCCAGCAGCTTGGCGAACGGGTCCTTGACCGCGATCGCGGCGCGCAGCCCGCGCTGCACCAGCAGGCCGAAGACCAGCAGCAGCGCCATGACCCCGACGAGGCCGAGTTCCTCGCCGAAGGCGGTGAAAATGAAGTCGCTTTGAACCAGCGGCGTGTAGTACGGCTGGCCGTGCCCCAGGCCGGTGCCGAACAGCCCGCCGTACGCCATTCCCTCCAGGCCCTGCACCAGCTGGAACGACGAGTTGGTCGGGTTGGTGCCCTGGAACGGGTGCAGCCAGATAGTGAACCGCTCCATCACGTGATGGAACGAGATCGCGGTGAGCCAGGTCCCGGCCACGAACAGGCCGACGCCGATCAGCAGCCAGGAGGTCCGCTGCGTGGCGATATAGATCATGGCCACGAACAGGCCGAAGAACAGCGCCGAGGTGCCGATGTCGGTCTCGAAGATCAGGATCAGCAGGCTCGCGGCCCAGGCGATCAGTACCGGGCCGAGGTCGCGCGCCCTGGGCAGATCGATGCCGAGGACACGACGGCCGGCCAGCGCCAGCGCATGCCGCTTGGTTACCAGATAGCCGGCGAAGAAGACCGCGAGGGCGAGCCGGGCGAACTCGCCAGGTTCGACGGAGAAGCTGCCGAGCAGGATCCAGACCTTGGCGCCGTTGACCACACTGTGGCTGCTCGGCAGGAGGGCCGGCAGAGCCAGCAGGACCAGGCCGACGGCGCCGAGGGTGTAGGTATATCGCTGCAGCAGCCGGGTCTCGCGGATCAGCACGAGCACCGCGACCAGGCAGACGACGCCGATGCCGGTGAACAGCAGCTGGTACTTCGTGGCGGTCAGCGGGATCGTCGGCGAGACGAGATTTCCGGGGTTGCCGTCCCGGCCGGAGATCTGCAGCCGGTAGAGCATGACGATGCCGAGTCCGTTGAGCAGGGCGGCCAGCGGCAGCATCAGCGGATCGGCGTACGGCGCGAAGCGGCGGACCGCAAGGTGAGCGGCCACCATCAGCACTGCGAACACGAGGATGTAGGCAGGCAGTCCGGACGGCAGCTTGCCCCGCAGGCCAAGCCCGACTGAACCCCAGGCCAGCAGGACCACGGCCAGCGCGAATACCAGCATGACCAGCTCAGTCCTTCGCCGTCCGCGCGGCATCGGGACTGGCCGGTCGGCTTCCGCCGCTAGGCTCACCCGGCCCCCTGTGCCGGGCAGTACGCCGGCACTTTCGGCGGAGGCGGGTAACTCGGGAGCACTGGCTTCTTCTTGGACTTCTTGCTCGGAGCCGGTGGCTTGGGCTTGTGCGCCTGCCAGGACTGCAGCGCCAGCTCGGCGTTGTTGCAGGTGACCGACCGCTGGATCGACTGAACAGTGGCCCGGGCCTTGGCCAGGGTGGTGGGTGTCGTCGGCAGCGTCAGGTCGCCCGGAACGTCGGAGGTGGTCAGGCTCGTTTTGGAGTAGACGCTGGACAGGCTCAGGAAGGCGATCTTCTGGCTGATCCCGCGGTAGATGCTGACGCTCTTGCCGTCGGCGCCGACGTAGTAGTTGCCCTGAATCGACCGGTAGCCGACATACAGCCCGCCCGCGACGACCAGGACCAGTACGACCAGGATCGACGTAACGACCGGCCAGCGCCGCCTGGGCTCGATGAAGTCGGGCTCGTCATCGTCGGGAACGACCTGGGAACCGGTGCGGTGCCCGTTCATGCTCGCGCTGGGCGGCGGCACCGGGGCAGCGGCCGGAGGCGTGCCCGCTGCCGCCTTGCCGGTGGCGGCCTGCAGCAGCGAGTCAGCGTCGCCGTGCGCGGCCGCACCGGCCATCATGGTGTCCCGGCTCGGCGGTACCGGCCCGGACTCGGCGTCGACCACGTCGGCCACGATGCAGGTGATGTTGTCGGGCCCGCCGTTACGGATCGCCAGCGCGATGAGCTGGCTGACCGCCTGGTCGGCGTCCTCGACGGTGCTCAGTACCTGGTGCACCGCCTCGTCGCCGACGACGTCGGTCAGCCCGTCGGAGCACAGCAGGTACCGGTCGCCCAGGATCGCCTCGTGCATGGCCAGGTCCGGGTCGGCGTCGGTACTGCCTTGCAGCGCGCGGATGATGAGCGAGCGCTGCGGGTGGTTAGCCGCCGCAGCCGGGCTGAGCCGGCCTTCGTCCACCAGCGACTGGATCAGCGTGTGGTCGCGAGTGATCTGGTACAGGTCACCGTCGCGCAGCAGATAGGCGCGGGAGTCACCGATGTGGCACACCGCGACCTGGGCGCCCGCCCAGAGCAGTGCCGTCAGCGTCGTGCCCATGCCCTCGACTGCAGGGTCGGAGACGCTCATGTCGTGCAGCGTGTCCCTGGCCGAGGCCACAGCCGCGGCCAGCGCGTCGAGCATCTCCCCGGAGTCAGTCAGGTTCTGCCGGTCCAGCGGGGCGATGGCCGAGATGGCCACGGCGCTGGCAACCTCTCCGGCAGCGTGGCCGCCCATGCCGTCGGCGATCGCGAGCAGCCGAGGGCCCGCGTAAGCCGAATCCTCGTTGCCTTCGCGGAGCAGGCCTACGTCGGAGCGGAGCGCATAGTGCAGTGCGATGGTCATCTGCGCAGCTCCAGAACAGTCTTGCCGATGCGGATCGGAACTCCGACCGGCACCGGGGTTGGCTGAGTCACCTTCTGCCGGTCCAGGTAGGTGCCGTTTGTCGAGCCGAGATCCTCCACGAGCCACTGGCCATCTTGCGGGAAGAGTCGGGCATGTCGGGTCGAAGCGTAGTCGTCGTTGAGCACGAGCGTGGCGTCATCGGACCGGCCAATAGTGATCTGCTGGTCGCTCAGCCCCATGCTCGTACCCGCCAGCGCCCCGGCGGTGACCAGCAGTTGCTGCGGAGCCGAACGGGTCGGGCGAGCCGGCTTGACCTTGGCCGGCCGCGGCTGCGGGACCGTGCTGGTGCGCTTGCGGCGCTGACTGACCTGGCCGAACAGATCGGTGCGGACGACACCCACGGCGGCGATCACGAACAGCCACAAGACAGCGAGGAACCCGATCCTGACGAGGGTCAGCTCAAGCGCGTTCATCGGTCGCGGTGATCCTTGACTGGCGTAACGGTGGGGTTCATCTCGCTGTCGGATATCTGCCTGACCGGCGGCACCGTCGCCGTGCCGCCACGTCCGGCCTTAATAAATGCCGTCCCGGCGGAACACCAGGGTGGTACGCCCGAGCGTCACTCGGGTGCCGTCGGTCAGGGCAATCCGCCGCACTGGCTGACCGTTGACGAAGGTGCCGTTAGTAGAGCCGAGGTCGACGAGTACGACTTCGCCGTCCTCGACCCGGATCTCGGCGTGGTGGCGGGACACGCCAGGATCGACAAGACGGAGGTCACAGTCGGTGCCGCGGCCCAAAATGATGAGCGGTGTATTGATCTCGTAGGTTCGCTGGGTGCTGCCGTCGGGGCCGGGCTCCGGGCCCGACACCAGCAGCCGCGGGGTGCCGTGAAAACCGCCAGCGGGCTGTGGCAGGTCGGTGGCGGGGCGGCGGATCTCGCCGTCTTCGACGGTCGTGCCCCTGATCACCCCGGAGAGGATCCGGAAGGTACCGGTCGTCAGATCGCGTACTCCCTCGAACCTCATCCGGACCGGGCCGACGAAGGAGTAGCCCTGCTCCTTGGCGTACTCGCGGGCCAGCGTGGCCAGCTCGATGCCAAGACTGTCGGCATAGACCTCGAGCCGGGCGTAGTCGTCCTCGGCCACCTCGACGACGAAGTCGTTCGGCACCAGGGTGCGACCCTGGGCCACGATGGCCGCACGGTCGTCCATTTCTCGCTGGACAGCGCTGGCTACCTCGACCGGCTGCAGCTCAGACTTGAACGCCCGCGCAAAGGCACCTTCGACCATCCCCTCGAGCCTGTGCTCAAAGCGCTGCAAGACTCCCACGGTCGTGCCCTCCTCTCCCTGCCGTATCCGATCGTATCGGCGATGTGGGACAGCTTGCGGACGTGCTAACCTGACTGCTGCCTCCAGGGCGAGTGGCGGAACGGCAGACGCGCACGGTTCAGGTCCGTGTGTCCGAAAGGATGTGAGGGTTCAAATCCCTCCTCGCCCACATTCAGTTGTATGCGCAGCTCGCCGGCGCATCCGCGCTAGCTAGCTTGCCGCAGCTTAGGCGCCAGATGCCGTCCTTGTCACCGGGATCGCAGTGCTGCCGGCGCCACTGCCGGCAAGATCGGCAGCTCTGGCAACATAAACGGCATGACGGCTGACCTGCTCGCGGCCGAAGTCGTACGCCTGGCCAGGGCTATTGCCGAGGATGTCCTGTTCCCGGACGCACCTGCCGTGGACGCCGCCGACCGGGTCCGGCCAGCCATCTGGAGGCGCTGGCGGAGGCTGGCTTGTACGGAATCGCCGGCCCGGAGTCGGCCGGCGGAATCGATTGCGACCTGGTCACCACCTGCGATGTGATCGAAATCATGGCCGGCGGGTGCCTGGCGACCGCTTTTGTCTGGATCCAGCACCACTCGGCCGTCAGGGCGCTGACGGCCTCGGCCAACCAGGAGCTGCGCGCGCACTTTCCGGCCCTGTGCCGTGGCAGCCAGCGGGCCGGCATTGCCCTGGGCGGTGCCCGGCCTGGCCCGGCACTACTGCGGGCACGACCGGTGCCGGGCGGGTATGTCTTCGACGGGTATGCCCCGTGGGTGACCGGCTGGGACCTGATCGACGTGGTGCACACGCTGGCTCGCGACGATGACGGCAACCTGATCGCCGCGCTGCTGCCGGCCCGCCAGTCGGACACCCTGTCGGCAGCCAGGCTCGAGCTGGTGGCGGTCAACGCGAGCCGGACGGTTGAGCTGTCGTTCTCCTCGCACTTCGTGCCGGCTGACCTGGTCAGCGGAGTTATCCCGCACGAGCACTGGCTGGCGCGGGATGCGGCCGGCCTGCGCTCTAACGGATCGCTGTCGCTCGGAGTTGCCGCCCGCTGCGGCACCCTGACCGGGTCGCTGCCCGGCGAGCCGGCCGCCGCGGCCGCGGCCGCGCTGGCACGGGAGCTGGCCAGCACGCGGGCTGGCCTGGACGCGGCCGGGCCGGAGTCGATGCCGGCCGCCCGTGCCGCCGCGGCGGAACTGGCTTTCCGCGCGGCCGGGACGCTGGTCGTCAGTGCAGGCAGCCAGGCGATCCTGGCCGGGCAGCATCCGCAGCGACTGGCCAGGGAGGCACTGTTCCTGCTGGTATTCGGCTCACGGCCGGCCATCAAATCCAGCCTGCTGGAGCTAGTGCGGCGCGGCTGAATGCAGGCCGCGGCTCCCGGCCCGCAGCCCGGCTGGCCCGGCCAGGTACAGTGCGCCGATGAATGAGGACTTCCGCTCCCAGACGGCTGTCGCGATTGAGGCTGTCTGGCAGGCGCTGAGCCTGGCAGCAGGCCAGGCCGGCCAGGCCGACATCACGCCTAAGTCCGGCCGCGACATCGTGACCAGCGCGGATATCGCGGTCGAGGACCTGCTCCGGGGTCTGATCGGAGACGGCGGCGGACTGCCGGTGGTCGGCGAGGAGCGCGGCGGCACGGCCCCGGCCGATGGCTCGGCGTACTGGCTGATCGATCCCATCTGCGGCACTACCAACTTTGCCAGCGGCACGTCGCTGTACTCAGTCAATGTCGCGCTCGCCGAGGGCGGCCAGATCGCGGCGGCCGTGGTCGGTGATCCGTCCGCCGCCGAGGTTATCGTCGCCGAAGCCGGCCGCGGCTGCTGGGCATTGAGCCGGACCGGGCAGCGCCGGCGGCTCAGGACCAGCAGGAGCAGCCAGGCCGTGGCGGTCGAGCCTGCACGGTCGCCGGCCAGCGGCGCGTTGACGCCGCGGCCTACATCGCGAATCTGATCACGGCGGACCACTGGGATTTCCGGTCACTCGGGTCGACGCAGTCGCTGGCCTACGTGGCGGCCGGCAAGCTGGCGGCGTGGGTCATCTTCCGCACAGACTCGCCGGTGCATTGCGCCGCCGGCACACTGCTAGTCGCCGAGGCCGGCGGCGTCGTGACCGACCTGGCCGGCGCGGCCTGGTCGGTCGGGGCGGACTGCTGCCTGGCCGCGGCCGATGCTCAGCTGCACGCCGAGCTGATGGCCTTGCTGACCTGATGGCGTGACAACCGGCCGGCAGCAGGCAGAATCGATACCGTGCCGGAACTGCCCGAGGTGGAGGCGCTCGCTGCTGACTTGCGCGAGCGCGCGGTAGGGCGCGTGATCGACCGGGCCGACATCGCCGAATTCTCCGTGCTGAAGACCTACGACCCGCCGCTCACGGCTCTGCACGCTGCCACGGTCAGCGGGACCGGACGGCGCGGGAAATTCCTCGACCTGGCTTGTGTGCCGGCTGGCGGCGGCGAGCCGCTGCATCTGGTGACGCACCTGGCCAGGGCCGGCTGGCTGCGCTGGCGGGACTCGCTGCCGGAGGCGCCGACCAGGCCAGGAAAGGGCCCGCTGGCCTTCCGGCTGCGGTTTGCGGACGGGGCGGGCTTCGACCTGACCGAGGCGGGCACGCGCAAGCGGCTGGCGGTCTACCTGGTTACTGACATTGAGCAGATTCCCGGTGTTGCCAGCCTCGGCCCCGAGCCGCTGGACCCGGCGTTCACGCCGCAGGCGCTGGCTGCGATCCTGGCCGGCCGCCGGACTCAGATCAAGGGCGTACTTCGGGATCAGAAGCTGATCGCCGGCATCGGCAACGCCTACTCGGACGAAGTGCTGCATGCCGCGAAGATGTCGCCGTTCCGGCTGGCCTCCAGCCTGAGCGAGGACGAGGTCGCCGACCTGCACGCGGTCATCCTCAGCACGCTGCGGGACGCGATCGGCCGATCGGACGGGCTGGCTGCCAGCGACCTGAAGAAGGAAAAGAAAGCCGGCCTGCGCGTGCACGGCAAGGCCGGCCAGCCATGCCCGGTCTGCGGTGACACCGTCCGGGAGGTGTCGTTCGCCGACTCCGCTCTGCAGTACTGCGCCACCTGCCAGACCGGCGGAAAGCCGCTGGCTGACCGCCGGCTGTCCCGGCTGCTCAAGTAGCGCGGGCCAGTCAGCCGCAGCTGCGACCCGAGAGGTGAGCTGGCTGGCTGAGCTAGTTGAAAATAAGCTGGAGCTGCTGATAGCGGGCCAGGTCACAACCGCCATCCAGGACGGTCTCGTGCACCTTCTTGCCGAGGTAGGTCCCAGATACGGTGGCGCGGCCCGCGCTGGCCAGGATCATCGGGCACATGACGTGGGCGGGCTTCGGCCCGAACAGGTTCTTGCTCTTCAGCAGTTTGCTGCAGGCGGTCACCGTGTCCGGCGCCGTGCCGCCGGCCGGCTCGCATTTCAGCGTGTAATGCCTGGCCGCGGTCGTCGGTGAGGCGGCGAAGGTCACGGTCAGCGAGATCTTCGCGGCGGAGGTCGTGCTTGCCGATCCGGAGCCGGATCCGGCACCGGGGGCGGCAGTACTGCCGCAGGCGGCCGCCAGCACAGCGCAGGCGGTGGCGGCCATGCCGCGCGTGACGATCATCCGGTACCGGTGCGGCGCTAGATGTGAGCTCATGCGCATTGGACGTGCACGCTCCCCTGGTGGTTCCCGCGGACGCTGACCGACACGAACGTAGCTCGGCCAGCAGCTGCGATGGCTCCCGCTGGCCCGGCCTGGCGGGAGCAGTGGTGGCACAGTACGGCAATCGTGGCGCGGGGCGCTAGCAGGAGCTTTGCGCACTTCACCGACCGTGGCACGGCCAGGAATGCAACCATGAGCCAGTGGGGTGGAAGCTTGCGGTGGCTCAGCGGGACCGCGACCGGATCGACGGGACGGCCCGCGCTGTCATCGAGTGCGCGGCCGACGCCATCATCGCGATCGGGCCGGACCGGCGCGTCAGCGTCTGGAACCCCGCTGCTGAGCGGCTGTTCGGCTGGAACGCTGCCGAGGTCGTGGGGCTCGAGCCGCCCTTCGTTCCGGAGGAGCTGCGGGCCGAGCACAACGCGGTGCTGGAGCGGGTAGCCAGCGGCGGCCAGGTGTCGTTTGCCACCAGGCGAGCCTGCAAGGACGGCTCGATGGTGGACATGCGGATCGACGCCAGCCGGATGCTGGACAGCACCGGCGAATTCAGCGGCTGGGTCTGCGTGTGCCATCGCAGCGGCGACGATCAGGCGGTCCGGCACTATATGGCCGAGCGCGCCCGGGTCGTGCGGCGGCTGGGCGACGTGGTCGCCGACATGAACGGCCAGCTCGAGCTGGAAGCTGTGCTGGACCGGATCGCTGCCAGTCTGCGCGAGCTCACCAGGGCTGACGCGGGCGGCTTCGTGCTGATCGAGAAGGACAAGCTGCGCCTGGTCAGCCTGGACGGGCTGCCGGCCGAGCTGCGGGGCAGGACAGCGGACCTGCAGAGCAGCATGGTGGGCCAGCTGATGCGGTCGGGCAAGACAGTTCTGATGACGACGAGCGACTCTGGCGGTTTCGACGACCTGATCTGGGCCGCGCTGCCGGGCTTGCACACAATCACGCTCAGCCTGTCGCACGTGGCGGGCCAGGCCATACGGGGCGCTCTATGCGCTGTACAGCGGCCGCAAGGTCGGCCATGTCGAGCTGGAGTTGCTGGAACTGCTGGCCGGCCATGCCAGCGTCGCGCTGTCGAACGTCACGGCGTTCGAGGAAGTGGTGCGGCAACGCGCGCACGAGCGGGCGGTCATCGACGCCAGTGCCGACGGCATCGCGGTGCTGGATTCCGATGGCCTGGTGCGGCAGTGGAATCCGGCGGCGCACCGGCTGACCGGGCTCACGCCGGAACTGGCCACCGGCCGGCGCCCGCCGTTCCCGCTGCCTGAGCCGGGCGAGAAACTTACCTACAAGCTGCCGAACGGACGGTGGATCGACCTGTTGTGCACGGGCCTGTCCGGGCGCGGCGAGAAGGTGCTGGACTTCCGCGATATCACCGCGGCCAAGGAGCTCGAGGAGGCCAAGGACCTGTTCCTGGCCACCACCAGCCATGAGCTGCGCACGCCGATCACCGTCGTGCAGGGCTTCGCCAGCACGCTGGCCAGCCGGTGGGACAAGCTGGCGGACGCCGACCGGCGGTCGGCGGTGCAGACAATCGCCGAGCGGGCAGGCTCACTCGCCCGCCTGGTCGAGCAGCTGCTGCTGGGATCGCGGGCCGGAGCCGATCAGCTACAGGTCAGCAACGGGCCTTTCGATCTGGCCGGGCTACTGCACGGCGCGGCGGTGGCATTCCGGCCGCTGTCAGACCTGCACGCGCTGGAGATAGAGGTTCCGGAAGACCTGCCGCAGGCACACGGCGATCCGATGGCGACCGACATTATCGTCGGCCAGCTGCTCGAGAACGCCTTCAAGTACTCACCCGAGGGCGGCACTGTCACGATCAGCGCGCGCCCTGACGGTGACGCGATCGAGGTGACCGTCGCGGACCGGGGCATCGGTATCCGGCCCGAGGACCGGGAGCGGGTCTTTGAGCGCTTCGTCCAGGGAGAGGCCGGCGACCGGCGGAGGTTCGGCGGTATCGGCCTCGGCCTGTACATAACCCGGCAGCTTGCCCGGGCACAAGGCGGCGAGATCAGCGCGGACGGCCGGGACGGAGGCGGGAGCGTGCTGCGGTTGCGGCTGCAGTGCGCGGTTCCCGAGCCGTCGCCCGAGCCGCCCGCCCGCCCGCCGCTACTGCCGAGGCAGCGTCCGGCCAGCGAGCCATCGGCCACCTGAATTAGCCGATAGCCCGTCTTTCTTGTCGCGCCCGCCGCACTGGCTCTGTTATTTCACTGATCCGCCACGATGGCCGTCGGTATAGTCGGCTGTGCTTCAGAAAATCGCATTCACCGAATACTTCTGTAAAGAACACTGAAGATTTCCTGAGTGCTTGAGTTCATTGTTCGGGCGTTAGTAATGGCAATCGGCGCGGATGGCATTCTGCGACAGCAACAGGCCAAGTTCGGGGTAGATCAGGCTGGCCTGGGTGGTTGTGTCCGCCGGTGATCACGGGGAGGACTGAGCGGTGCCTGGATCTCGACGGCTCCTGCGAACTGCACGGGCTCTGGTCGGCGTGCTGGCTGCGGCCGGGTTAGTCAGCCTGGCCGCGTCGGCCACGAATCCGAGTGCCGCTTCGGCGGCCAACGGGCCGGCGGCTGGCAGCCACGCGGCCGTGCCACCAGTACCTGCGGCTGACAGCTTTGTCGCCAAGCCGCAGGTTGCCGCTGGCCTGCCCAACGTTCGCCAGGCTTGCGCGACACCGGTCAGGCCAGGCCAGATGGCCTGCATGGCGCTGGTGTCGACGACTTCCGCCAGCAGGCGCGCGGCCGCCACCGGGCCTGACGCAGGGCCCCCCTCCGGCTCCTCGTACGAGCCGAGCCAGCTCCAGGATGCTTACGGGCTGGCCACCGCTGCGGTCCTGCCAGCCGACGGCGAGACCGTCGCGGTGGTGGACGCGTTCAACGATCCCGACGCCGGCGCGGACCTTGACGCCTACCGGTCGGCGTTCGGTCTCGGAGCCTGCGACCAGAGCAACAACTGCCTGACCGTCGTGAACCAGGCAGGCGGCCTCACCCCGCTGCCCAAGTCCGACCGCACTGGCGGCTGGGAACTGGAAGAATCGCTTGACCTGGACATGGTCTCGGCGATCTGCCCGAAGTGCTCAATCCTTCTTGTTGAGGCCGATTCCGCTTCCATTTCCGATCTTGCCGCCGCCGAGCGAACGGCCTCCCGCAGCGGAGCCCAAGCTGTATCCAATAGCTGGGGCAGTGGCGCTGAATTCACTGGCGAAAGTGCATATGACACCGATTTCTATGCGCCCGGCGTCGCGATAACCGCGGCCGGCGGTGACGACGGTTACGGCACGCAGTACCCGGCCGTCTCGCCCTACGTGACGGCCGTCGGCGGCACCAGCCTGACCGGCAGCACGGGCAACTGGAGCCAGACGGTGTGGAACGGCACCGGATCTGGCTGTTCAGAACTGGAACCCAAGCCGTCCTGGCAGACGTCCGACGACAGCTCGCCGAAAGGCTGCCTCAACCGGACTGACAATGACGTCAGCGCGCTGGCGGACCCGGCTCCCGGAGTCTGGATCTACGACACGGTCAAGAACGTCTCCACCCCCGGCCTGTCCGGCTGGTCGGCCGTGGGCGGTACCAGCGTCGGCACGCCGCTTGTCGCGGCCGCCTACGCGCTGGCCGACGTCGTCGCGGGTGGTCCGGGCACGGCACTGATCACGCAGACCTTCCCGGCCGCTTACCTGTATCAGCACGGCTCCGATTTCACCGCAGTGACGGCCGGCCCGAACGGCAGCTGTGAGTCTGCCCGGCGGTATCTGTGCACGGGCCGGGCCGGTTATGACGGCCCGTCCGGTGTCGGCGCCGTGAACGGTACCGCGGGCCTGACCGGTCCGGCCACCGGGGAGGTCACCGTTCTCGATCCCGGCACGCAGGTCTACCTGGCCGGATCTAGCGCTAATCTGCAGCTCAACGTGCAGCCTGGCTCGGTTACGCCGACGTTCGCCACCACCGGGCTGCCGGCCTCGCTTGCGCTCGGCACCGATGCCGTCATCAAGGGCAAGCTGCCCGCCACTCCCGGCGTCCGCCAGGTAGCGGTGACAGCCTCCGCGTCCGGCATGCCGTCGGGGACGGCCAAGTTCGACCTCGTCTTGGTGGCGAAGATCAAGGCCAGCCATCCGGCCACGGGCGAGGTCAGGCTGAACAGCGGGACCAAGTGCCTGTCCGGTGCGCATAACAGTTCGAAATCCGGCACGGCTGTTGTCATCGAGCACTGCGCGCATCACTCGGCCCAGCAGTGGAAGTTCGTGCCGGCCGGGAGCGTTGCCGGGACCGGGCACCTCGAACTGCACGGCAAGTGCCTGCAGCTTCTCGGCGGCAGCGCCAACGGCGCCAAGGCATCAGTCGAGGGATGCACGAGCTCGTCCCGGCAGCTGTGGACCTACCAGGCCGCCGGTCACCTGCGCAACTCCGGCACCGGCAGTTGCCTGGCCGTCAAGGGCAAGGCCACGGGCGGCAAGCGAGTCGAGGCCTGGGCCTGCAGCGGCAGCGCAGCGGTCGCCTGGCAGCTCCCGGCCGCCCCGGTGCTGTCGGCGCTGGCTGGCCGGTGCCTGGCGGATCCCGGCACGGCCAGCGCCACCGGCACCAGGATCGAGCTGGCCCGCTGCAGCGCCAGCGGCTCGCAGCGGTGGACGGCCGAGCACAACAAGACGATCGAGATCGCGGGCAAGTGCCTGTCCGTGGCGGGCAGCAGCATGCTCGACGGCGCCGCGATTGAGCTGAAGAAGTGCTCCTCGTCGGCTGCCCAGAGGTGGGAGAGCGGGCCGCACGGCCAGCTGATCAACGCCAACTCCGGCCGCTGCCTGGCCGATCCGGGCAACTCCGCCAAGTCAGGGACCAAACTGGTACAGGAGGACTGCTACAGCCAGCCCGGCGAGATCTGGGTGATCAGCTAGCCGCTCAGGCTTTGACCGGCGTCGGCTGCAGAGCCTTGACCCGCTCTCCGGTCTCCGGGTCGCGTGCCACCGGGTTGCCGCCGGAGGCGGCGATGTACTGATCGATGATGCCGACCACGTCGTCACCCTCCATCACCATCTGGCCGCGTTCCATCCAGATGACCCGGTTGCAGGTCAGCTCGACCTCCTCCAGGTTGTGCGCGACCAGGAAGACGGTGCCGGCCTGCTCGCGCAGCTCCTGGATCCTGGCATGGCTCTTCACCCGGAACTCGGCATCGCCGGTGGCCAGCGCTTCGTCCACCAGCAGCACGTCGTGGCTCTTGGACGCGGCGATGGCGAAGCGCAGCCGCGAGCCCATGCCCGAGGAGTAAGTCTTCATCGGCAGGTCGATGAAATCGCCGACACCGGAGAAGTCGACGATCTGCTGGTACTTGTCCTTAGCTTCCTGCTTGCTCATGCCCATGGCCAGGCAGCCGAGGATGACATTGCGCTCGCCGGTGAGATCGTCGAGCAGGGCCGCGTTCACCCCGAGCAGCGATGCCTCGCCGGTGGTGTAGACGTTGCCCTGCTCGGGCGGCAGCAAGCCGGCGATCGCCCGCAGCAGGGTTGACTTGCCCGAGCCGTTACGGCCGATGATCCCGACCGCGTCGCCCTTGTAGGCGATGAACGAGATGCCGCGGATAGCGTGCACTTCGCGGACTGACCCGCGGGTCTTGCGCCCGAGCATCCGCAGCAGCGCCGTCGCGGCGGTGCCGCGGTCGCCGCCGGCCCCGTAGACCTTGTACACGATATGCAGGTCGTCAACGATCACCATGGGATCAGCCACGGCCGTACCTCGCCTCAGCTCGCCAGAAGAAGTAGAAGCCAATCACGATCGCCGCCACCGCCCAGCCTATGGCCCAGTACCAGTAGTGGCTCGGATTGACGATGGCCGGGCAGTACCGGCTCAGGTAGAGCGAAGCCTGGGTATGACCTGGCCACTTGCTGCACAGGTATGCGTTGCCGGGCGCCGAGCCCGGTGCGCTCGCCCGCTGGGTCTTCAGCAGCGCGAGCCGCATCATCGTGATGTACAGGGCCGCGGGGTTGATCTGGATGAGAGCCACCAGCTCGTGGTGCTTCTCGCCGAACGCGGTCTTGGCCAGGGTCAGTGTGCTGAACAGCACGCCGGAGATATACATCCAGGTGCGCAGCAGGAACGGCAGCAGCTGGCTGAAGTCATTGACCTGCGAGCCCAGCCTGGCCACGAACATCCCGACGCCGACGTTGAAGACGGCCTGCAGGAACAGGACCGGGATCACCAGCAGCCACTGCCAGCTGACGCCCTCATGCGGCTGCAGCAGGATGATCACGAACATCACGGCCATCGACAGCAGCATCTGCTGCAGCTCGATGATCACGTAGGCCAGCGGCAGCGACGCGCGGGGGAACTGCAGGGCCCGGATCAGCGGCAGGCTGTCGGTGATCACCGTCGAGGCGGAGATGAAGGCGCGCTGGGTGAAGTTGAAGACAAAGACGCCGACGACCAGGAAGGCGATGAAGTCGGGGATGCCCTTGCTGGTATTCAGGATCAGGCCGAAGATCAGCCAGTAGACACCCACGTTGAGCAGCGGCGTCAGGACCTGCCAGAGCTGCCCGAGCCGCGCCTCGGTATACATGGCGATGTTGCGGGCGGTGGCGAACGCGACGATGAATTGTCGGCGGCGCCACAGCTGACGGATGTAGTCGGGGATGCTCGGCCGCTCAGCGCTCGGCCGCAGCCCGTACCGGAGCGCGAGCTCCGCCAGCGGCTCGGTCCGCGCGGTGGGGGAAATGATGCCGACATCGCCGCTCAGCAACTGTCCGGGAGCTGAGAGCCGGCCAGCGTGCGGATCCCGTTCGGCGGCGCGGGCCGCCCTCTTGGCGCGCAGCGATGACTTCGTGTCGCTCACGCTCTAACTCCTGCCGTCAGCTGAGTTGTATCGGGCAACTGTCACGCCCGCGACTGTACCATTGCCGCAGTTGTGCGATACAACTGTTGCTATGCCAGACGCGTCCACCGACGAGATCGAGCTCGAACAGCTCCTGACTCAGCTGCTGCGGGCGGTCTCGCCTGCCGGCACCGAGGTGGCGCAGCCGACCGGAACCGGGCACGGCGTGCCTTCGGAGCCCGGCGTGCAGCCCGATGGTAGCGCGCCACTGCCAGCGGTCACGCCGTCGGAGGCCCGTGCGCTCATCGAACTGGTCTCGGCCCGCGGCATCGCCCAGGGTGAGCTGGCCGGGCTGCTCAGCCTGGACAAGAGCACCGTCAGCAGGCTGGCTGCAGGCCTGGAACGTAAAGGCTGGGTCCGGCGCGGCCGGGACGGAGAGAACCAGCGATACGTCAGGTTGTACCTGACACCGCAGGGCGCCGAGGTGGCAGCTCGAGTCTGGCAGGCTTTGCAGTCGAGGCAGGCCAGGATCCTGGCCGTGCTGTCGTCCGACGAGCGGGCCGGGCTGTCCGCGGGCCTGCGCGGCCTGATGCGCGGGCTGGTAGCCGAGGGCCTGCTCGGCGAGGTCACCTCCGGCGGCAGCGGCGGCCAGCCCGCGGGCTAGTCGCGGGCCGGGCAGGCAAAGGACGCCGGTCGGGCCGGCTGAGGACCGCGGGCCGGCCGCCGGCGAGAGCCGCTGAAGACGGGGGCTTGCCGGGCGAACCGGGTAGGACAAGTGTGACCTGGTTACCCTGCGGCGAGCCCGACAGGTTATCCCTGGTGCCCGTGATGCTGATGACGGTTTCCGGCCGCGCAGGGGCGGGCATTCCGCGAGCAGCGGTTCCTCCAGGTAGCACCCGGCGCAGGCGGCGCGAGGAGGTGAGAGCAGCGGGCACGGTACTCCTGCCTTGCGCTCCGGCGAGCGTTGCGGTGGCTCGCCAGCGGCTCGCCGCCGACCTCAAGGCCGCGGGTATCATCCAGGCCGCCGTCGGCGATGCGGTGCTGGTGGTCAGCGAGTTGCTCAGCAACGCCATACGGCACGCCAGGCCGTTGCCGGGGGCGAACGTGCAGGTGGCGTGGGCGCTGGACGACGGTTCGGTCGAAGTAGCCGTCAGCGACGGCGGGTCACTGACCCGTCCGCACCAGACGCAGGCCACGGTGTCGTCACTCGGCGGGCGCGGCCTGGACATTGTCGAGTACCTAGCCAGAACCTGGGGGATCAGGAACGACGACGGCGGTCTGACGGTGTGGGCCGTGCTGGCTGCACCGCCAGACCGGAGGCCAGATGGGCAGACCGGGCTGCGCGCCGCATGCTGATGCGATTGCATGCGTAATCCCGCGGCGGACTGGTGATACTTCCCCGGACGGGGTGCGAGGTGGCGAGCCGCTGGGGGCGGCTGCGCGGCAGTGCGGCATCGCGCGCGGGGTTTTTGCGGTGACGGGGGGCAACGTGGGTCAGATCCAGGGGGCGGACAGTGAGGTCGGCCAGCTCAGGACCGTGCTCATGCACAGACCCGGACCGGAGCTGCAGCGGATCACACCGCGCCATAAGGAGCGCCTGCTCTTTGGCACGCTGCCCTGGGTCAGCAAGGCCCGGCAGGAGCATGACGTCCTGGCGCAAGAACTGCGCGATCAGGGCGCGGAGGTCATCTACTTCACTGCGCTGCTGCAAGACGTCCTGGAATACCAGCCTGCCAGAGACGAGGCGATCAGGCTCGCCGTCGCCGATGCTGCCCTCGGCGACGAGCTGAGGTCGCAACTCCGTGCTTACCTGGAGTGCCTCGGACCCGAGCAGCTGGCCCAGGTTCTGATCGCCGGGCTAACGCCGGAGGAACTGAAGATCGGGCACGGCGTCGTGTTCGAGCTGCTGGACCGGCATGATTTCGTCCTCGAGCCGCTGCCGAACCTGGTCTTCAGCAAGGACTCCAGCTTCTGGGTCGGCGACCAGGTCGCCGTCGCCAGCTTGTCGCTCCGGCCCGCGGCAGCGGGAGAGTGACCTGGCCAGCGTGATCTACCGCTACCACCCGCGGTTCACTGGCACGACGTGGCTGTACGAGCCCGGGCTGGAGCACCTTGACGGCGGCGACGTGCTGCTGATGTCGGCTGGCGTCGTGGCGGTGGGAGTGGGTCGCCGGACAACCCAGCAGGCACCGAGCGGCTGGCCCGGCGGCTATTCGAGGCGGGGCTGGCGCACAAGGTGCTGGCCGTGCCGATCCGGCACGACGGCGCGGCCGGACACCTGGACACGATGTGCGCCGTTGTCGACACCGACGCCGTGGTGATGCACCCGTCGGTCGCCTACTCACTGACAGCCCTGACGATCTCGCCGAGGCCGGAAGGATTGCGGGTCTCCAGGCCGCAGCCGTTCCTGGAGGCGGCGGCGCTGGCCATGGGCATCGACCGGCTGCGCGTCATCGACACCGGCCTGGACCCGGCCGGCGCCGGCGGCAGTGGGACGACGGCAGCAATGTGCTGGCCGTCGGGCCGAGGCTTGCCGTCTGTCAGGAGCGGAACTCGAGACCAATGCCCGGCTTGAGGCCGCCGGGGTGCAGCGTGATCCGGGTGCCCGGCAGCGAGCTGGGCAGCCTCCGCGGCGGACCCCGCTGCATGGCCTGCGCCGTCGGCCGGGACCCGGTCGCCGCCAGCGGCGGTGCCGCAGCCTGGCCGGCCGAGGCCGAGCGGGTCGTCGTGGAGCTGACCGTGCCGGGCTCGCGCGAGGCCAGCCAGCCGGGCGCTGGCCAGGTGCTGATGCCAGTTCCGGCGGGCTCCGCCGCTGCCGCGGCGGCCGGGGCGGGCCGGGTTCGGGTCACGGCGGCTCAGGTCACCGCAGCCGGGCTCACCGCAGGCCAGGTCACCGCAACTCAGGTCCCGGTGGCGCCGGTCACCGCAACTCAGGTCCCGGTGGCGCCGGTCACCGCAACTCAGGTCCCGGTGGCGCCAGTCACCGCAACCCAGGTGCCCGCAGCTTCGGAGGCGGCAGCACGTCCGCCGGCCCCCGGCGCCGAGGTGGTATCAGGCCCGGCTGCCAGCACGCCCAGTAGCGCGGCTCACAGCAACGGCGGCGGCTGGCGCAGGCGTCACTCGGCGAAGCGAGGCGTCCAGACCGGCCGCTTAGGCGCCGGGCCCGGCCAGCCTCCGCCCGCCCTGGCGGCGGCGCCCGCGGCTCTACCTGCGGCTGCCCGAGCGGCGGCTAGATCTGCGGCCAACCCGGAACGCGCCGAACAGCAGGCCTATCCCGGCGACAATGATCACGAAACCGGCGATCCACGCCAGTGTCCTGACGATGGTCAGCGTCACCAGGACGATGAGGATCGCGGCTACGACAACCAGCAGCATGCGGAGCATCACTCCACGCTACGTCGGAACCGGCGGGTCGCATTAGCGGGGACCCGCCGGATGTCCGCCCGCAGGTCAGCGCGTCGGCACCGGGCCGAAAAGGAACTATGTTCATGAATGAGCACCAGATCATCTCAAAACGTGGTGCAGCCCCCGGCCATCTAGCCGTGATCAGCGCGGACCCGGTAGTCTGCGGCAGGTGGAGCTAAAGGTCACGACCTGGTCGCAAGGCGATCACACCGTCCTGTCCGTGACGGGTGAGATCGACCTTTACACCGCCCCCAGGCTGCAGTCAGAACTGACGGCGGCGCTGAGCACGAGCCCGGCCAGGCTGATCGTGGACATGTCCGGAGTCGACTTCTGTGACTCCACCGGCATCAATGTCCTGCTCGCGGCGCACCGGACCGCGCGCGAGCGCGGCGGTGAGCTTCAGCTCGCCGGCCCCGGCTCGGCAACTCGCAAGGTGCTGCAGGTGACTGGCCTGGAGGCGGTTTTCACCGTGCTGGACGAGCCGGTCCGCGCCACCGGCCAGTAGCCCCGCCGGCGGCGAACGGCCGGCCGCCAGGCGGGCCAGCATTAGGATCTCTGCCATGCCGCCAGGGGACCTCGCTGTCATCATTCCCGCCAAGAACGAGGCGGAGCGCATCACCGCGACGGTCACGGCCGCCACCAAGCTCGACGGCACCGACCTGGTGATCGTGGTCGATGACGGGTCGGATGACGCGACGGGCCGCCTGGCCGCTGCGGCCGGGGCCAGAGTTATCCGGCATCCGCGCAACCTGGGTAAGGCTGCCGCCATGCGGTCCGGTGCCGAGGCAGTCCGGCTGATCGAGGCGGGGGCGATGCCGCCGTCCGTGCCGGGCAACGGGCCGCGGCATCTGCTGTTCCTCGATGCCGATCTGGCGGAGACCGCTGCCGAGGCCGGGCCGCTGGCCGGCCCGGTCCGGTCGGGCAGCGCCGACGCGACCATCGCGATCTTTGCCAGCCGGGTCCGCATGGGCGGCTTCGGCTTCGTGGTCGGCACCGCCGGCGCTGGGATCGAGCGCGCGGTCGGCTGGCGTCCGGTCCAGCCCCTGAACGGCATGCGCTGCCTGACCAGGGCTGCTTTTGACGCAGTTCAGCCCCTGGCCAAGGGCTGGGGCGTCGAGACCGCGATGACGATCGACCTGGTCAGAGCCGGCCTGCGGATCACCGAAGTGGAGGTGCCGCTGTCACACCGGGCGACAGGGAACGACTGGCACGCGCAGCTGCACCGGGTTCGCCAGCTCATCGATGTGCTGCGCGCGCTGGCAGTCCGGGAGCCCGCGGTCCGGCGGATGCGCCGGGAGCGGGCGGGCCAGCCAGCCCGGCCAGCGGGCGGGTGAGCAGGCTGACCCGGTCCGCCGGGGAGGTGGCTGGCGGAGCCGTGACGGCGCGGAACCCCGTCCGGCGGGCGCGGGCCGGGCTGGCGCTGACCGGCCTGAGCGTCGCCATCAGCTGGACGATCGCGGTGCTCGGCCCCTCGCTGGCCGAGCCGGCGCTGCCAGGCGAGCCGGCACAGCCGCCGTGGTCGTTCGCCGCGCACCCGTCGCCGTACCTGGTGGTCGCGCTGACCGCAGTCTCGCTGGCGATCGGCACGGCTGGCCTGGCGCTGACCATCAGGGCCGTGCGGGCAGGCTGGATCATGCCGCCGTGGATCCTGCTCGCGGCCGGGATCGGTGCGGCCGTGGCGTTCGCCCTGGTGCCGCCGTTCGGCTCGTCTGATCACCTGAATTACGCGGCCTACGGCCGGATAGCCGTCCTCGGCCATAATCCTTACACCACGACGCCGGCCCAGCTGGCGCGGCTCGGCGACCCGGTTGGCCGGGCGGTCCGGCAGTTCACGACGACGCCCTCGGTGTACGGGGCGCTGGCGACGGCCGGCCAGGCGCTGGCATCGTGGCTCGGCGGGACTTCGGTGCGGCTGACGGTCTTTGTGCTGTCGCTGCTGAATGTGGCCGCGTTCTCGGCTACCGGCGTGCTGCTGCACTGGCTGACCCGCGGTGACCGGCGCCGCCAGCTCCGGGCGGCGATGCTGTGGGCAGCTAATCCCGTTCTGCTCCAGGTGCTGGTGGCCGGGCAGCACCTGGACAGCCAGGCGGTGGTGTTCGCGGTCGCGGCGATCGCGGTCTTCTCGGTCAGCCTGGCTGGCCCGGCAGCCGGTAGCCGCCCTGCACGATGCGGACGCCGCGGGCGCTGCCGGCCCGGCCGGTCCTGGCCAGCGGCTGTACCGGCTGGGCACGGCGCTGCCGGCGGCAGTTGCCGGAGCAGTGATCGGCCTGGGCTTCTCGGTCAAGGTGACGATGGCGCTGGCCGGTGCCGGGCTGGGCGCGGCGTGCTTGCTGGCCTGGCAGGTGCGGCGAAATGACGCTGCGTCCGGGCCGGCCGGCTGCGGGCCGAGCCGCTGGTCGCGGCGGTGTGGCTGGCGGTCGGCTTCGCGGTCACGGCGGCCGGCGGCCTGGCGATCTGGGGCATCAGCTCGCTGCGGCCGGGCCTGAGCGAAGGCAGCTATGTCTCGAACGGCTCGCCCTGGCGCAGCGTCCGGGTGCTGCTCAGTCTCGGCACGAGCACAACCGCGGCCGAGGACATAGTCAAGCTGGCCGCGATCGCGTTCGGGGCGTTCCTGCTCTGGCGGCTGCTGCGGTCGGTGCGCGGCTGGCCGGACGGCTGGCCGGCCTTCGGCCGGCGCACCAGTACCGGCACCGGCCCGGCGAGCAGACCGGGCTGGCCCTGCCGCCACGTTCCGGTGCTCAATGTCGTTATCTGGCTGGCCTTCGCGATCGCGTTCGCCTGGCTGTTCTGCTGGCCCTACGTGCTGCCCTGGTATGACGCGATCGGCTGGGCGCTGATCGCGCTACTGCCGGCCTCGGAGCTGGACTGGCTGCTGCTGGCCCGGACTTCTGCCCTGGGCTTCGGCTACCTGACCGGCGCGGTCGGCACCGCGCCGGCCGGACTGGGCTGGCTGGAGCCGGTCGTGCGCACCGGGGCGGTCCAGGTTGTGCTGCTGAGCTGCACCATCGCGCTGATCCTAGTGACACGGCGGCCGCGGCCGCGGGCCGCAACGCGATCATGACGTGGTGCGTTACCGGTACTCCTGCCTGGGGCCCGGGCGGAACCTGACCGGCTGCTACAGGTACGGCCCGGAGCCGCGCGACAGGTGCGGCCCTTCACCGTCCTCTGGTCCCTGCGGCGGCATCATCCCGGCCGGCAGCGCCCGGCGCATCTGCTCCAGCTGAGCCCGCGCGGCCATCTGCTGGGCGAACAGCGTGGTCTGGATGCCGTGGAACAGGCCCTCAAGCCAGCCGACGAGCTGGGCCTGCGCGATCCGCAGCTCGGAATCGCTCGGCACCGCGTCTTCGGCAAACGGCAGCGAGAGCCGCTCGAGCTCGTCGATCAGCTCCGGCGCCAGGCCATCTTCCAGCTCTTTGATCGAGCTGGCGTGGATTTCCTTCAGCCGGACCCGGCTCTTCTCATCCAGCGGCGCCGCCCTGACCTCCTCGAGCAGTTGCCTGATCATGTTGCCGACCCGCATGACCTTGGCCGGCTGCTCGATCATCTCGGTGACCGGCCGTTCCCTGGACTCATCCTGCCCGGCCTGCGTTGCGACCCCGTCCGGGCCGACGACGACGATCCGGGGATTGTCGTGGACTTCGGAGTTGGGCTGCTCGCTCATACTGCCTAGTCTGCCGGCGTTCGGGTCGGAGCGCACATCGGGGGCCGGCTCTCCGCGCCGGCGCGCAGGTCACGGCGACGTTGCGGCGCGCTTAGGTGGTCAGCAGGATCTTGCCGACGTGGCGGCCGGCTTCGAGCAGCCGGTGCGCGTCCGCTGCGCCGGCCAGCGGCAGCGTCGTCTCGATCACCGGCACGATCTGGCCGGCCGCCACCAGTGGCCACAGGCCGGCCTGGACGGCCGTCACGATCTGCGCCTTCTCCGCCGCCGGGCGCGCCCGCAACGTCGATGCGTGCACGGTGGCCCGTTTGCGCAGCAGCTGACCGAGGTCCAGCTCGCCCGCGGCGCCACCCTGCAGCCCGATCACCACCAGGCACCCGCCAGTCGCTAGCGCGGTGACGTTAGCCGGCAGGTAGGAGCCACCCATGATGTCGAGGATGACGTCGACGCCACGGCCGCCGGTGAAGCTGAGCACCTCGGCCGTGAAGTCCTGCTCGCGGTAGTTGATAGCTAGCTCGGCGCCAAGCCCCCGGCAGCGAGCGAGCTTGGCCTCGCTGCCTGCAGTGCAGGCGACCCTGGCCCCGAGAGCGACGGCCACCTGGATCGCCATCGTGCCGATTCCGCTGGAGCCGCCGTGCACGAGCAGCGTCTGGCCGGCCCTCAGCCCGGCGAACATGACCAGGTTGGAATAGACAGTGCAGGCGACTTCGGGCAGCGCGGCCGCGTCCTGCAGGCTCAGGCCGGCTGGCACCGGCAGCAACTGGCCGGCCGGTACCGCCACCTGCTCGGCGTAACCGCCGCCGGTCAGCAGGGCGCAGGCCAGGTCGCCCGGCTGCCAGCCGGTGACGGCGGAGCCGACCGCGGTGATCCGGCCCGAGCACTCCAGGCCGGGGTATGGCGGCGCGCCCGGCGGCGGCGGGTACAAGCCCTCGCGCTGCATCAGGTCGGCCCGGTTCACGCCGGCGGCGACCGAGGTCAGCACGACTTCATCGGATGCCGGGACGGGATCGGGTACTTCGCGGAGCTTGAGTACCTCTGGTCCGCCTGGTTCGTCGATCACGACCGCGCGCATCTGTGCCTCCGCCAGCGTTTTCCCCTGGTCAGGCTGTCCCCGGGCGTGCCGCTGGCCTAGGCTCGGCGTGTCGAGCGGGGGCCGGCGGGGGCCGGTTAACCATGTACTGGTGACCGAAGGGTGTGACAACACCTTGTCAGAAGACCGACAGGATGATGACGCGGGGACCGAACCGGCAGCCCGGTTAGGCGAAACACACAACGGCAAGGCCGGCGGCAGCCAGGCCAGGCCGGCCGGGGAGGACACCGACCGCCGGCACAGCGGCGGGATCGGCGGGCTGTTCGGGTCCGCGTTGCCAGGCGCACCCGGAGCCGGGTGCCGGGCCGCCGGCCGGGGTGCAGGCACCTGGTCAGCCCGCCGCCGAGGCCCCGGCTGTGCGGGGCGCGCCTGCCGCCACCGCGGCCCGTCCGGCAGTGGTGCCAGCTCAGCCGGACGGCCCCGGCGCGGCGGAACCAGCCGCCAGTCAGCAGGCCGTCGCGGACACCGAGCCGGACGGGCTGCGTCCTGACTACCAGCAGCAAGCCGGGCGACGCCGGCGGCGTGCGGGCGGCGGACCGGCGGACTGGCCAGGCGGGCGGGGAACGCACGCCCGGAACGCGGCCAGGGAGGCGCAGCGTGAATCCGGCCCGGCGCTCATCCTCACCGCCGAGCCTGCCGATGGCCCCGCGCCGCTGCTGCTGCCGCCGCGTCGCCGGGCGCCCGCGCCTGGCTGGCGCCGCAGCGTGTATCAGGCGTCGGGCGGCATGATCAGGATCCCCGCGTCGTCAGCCGAATCGCGGCGCAAGGACATGATCGCGCGGTCCAGGACACCGGTGGCGGCAGGGCACTACCGGATAGCGGTGCTCAGCCTCAAAGGCGGCGTCGGCAAGACGACAACGGCGGTCGGGCTCGGGTCGACCCTGGCATCGACGCGCGGCGACCGGGTCATCGCGGTCGACGCTAACTCTGACCGCGGCACCCTGGCAGACAAGATCACGCCGCAGACGAGCGCGACCATCCGAGACCTGCTCGACGAGAAGGCGCGGATCAGGCGCTACGCCGACGTGCGCGGATTCACCTCGCAGGCGGCGAGCCGGCTCGAAGTCCTCGCCTCGGCTCAAGATCCCGGCGTCAGCATGCCGTTCAGCGAGACCGACTACTGCGATGTGTGCGCGGTCCTGGAGCGGTACTACTCCGTGTGCGTGACCGACTGCGGGACCGGGCTGATGCATTCGGCCATGACCGGCGTGCTCCGGCTGGCGGACCAGGCGGTCCTCGTCACGACGGCGTCCGTCGACGGTGCCCGCAGCGCCGCTGCCTGCATGGACTGGCTCACCGCGCACGGCCATCAGGACCTGGTCAGAAACGGGGTCGTTGTCGTCATGGCAGCAGCCAGGCACGGCCGGTCAGCGGTGGACCTGAACGTGCTGGAAGACCACTTCGCCGCGCGCTGCCGGGCGGTGACCATGGTTCCGTATGACCCGTACCTGGCTCAGGGCGCTGAGGTTGAGCTCGACCAGCTGCGCAAGAGCACCGCCGACGCGTTCCTCGAACTGGCCGCCGTCGTCGGCGACGGCTTCGCCCGGCGGCGCGAGCCGCGTGCGATTGAGCGGAGGGTGTGGGATTCGAACCCACGGTGACGCTTGCGCGCCACAACGATTTTCAAGACCGTCGCCCTCGGCCACTAGGCGAACCCTCCGCCGACAACGATAGCGGTGCCGCACCTGAAGGAGCATCTGGCCAGCTGGTGAGTAGGCTCTCGGTGGAAAGGAATCCGCATGCTTCCCCCGTTCGGCCTGTCGGCCGTGGTGACCCAGTGGCAGTTCGCCCCGGTCGTCACCGCGCTCGCGGTCGTCCTGACCGCTCTGTACGGCTGGGGCGTCATCCGGGTGGCGCGCAAGCACCCGGCCCGGCCGTGGCCAGCCTGGCGCAGCAGCGCCTTCCTGGCCGGCCTGCTTGTCATCGTGCTGGCGACCCAGAGCGGCATCGGCGCCTACGACGACCTGCTGTTCTACGACCACATGATCCAGCACCTGATGCTGCTCATGGTGGCCCCGCCGCTCCTCATCGCAGGCCAGCCGCTGACGCTGCTGCTGCACGCGAGCAGGAACCCGCTGCACACCTGGACCAAGAAGGTGCTCAGATCACCGGTGGCCAGCTTCCTGACCTGGCCGGTGTTCGGCGTCGCCTTGTACGCGGTGTCGGTCATGGCCGCCCACCTGACCAGCCTGGCGAACGATGTCGAGCGCAACCAGACCGCCCACAACGCCGAGCACGCGGCGTTCGTGCTGATCGGGTACCTGTTCTTCCTGCCGGTGCTCGGCCGTGAGCCGATCAGGTGGCGGCTGTCGTACCCGGTCAAGTTCGTCGTGCTGGTGCTGCTGATGCCGGTCGACACCTTCACCGGCCTGGCACTCGGCAACGGCGGCCCGAATTCGCCGGGCGTTCCGACCGGGCCCCGCCCTGCCTGGGCGCCGTCGCCGGTCTCGGACCTGCACAGCGGCGGAGCGGTGATGTGGATCGCCGGTGACGCGATCATGTTCGGCCTGATGATGCTCGTGTTCTTGATGTGGAGCCGGGACGAACGGGCGGCCACCTCGGGCCACGGCTGGTTCGAGCAGGCCCGGCAGGAGAACCTGGCCACCCTGGTCGGGTCGGCGCAGCCGCTGCCAGCAGCCGGCCCGGCCGGAACCGCGGCAGGCACGGCAGCTGGCTCGCCGGCCAGAGCGGCGGCGAACCGGGGCGGCGGCATTGATGACGATGAGCACCTGGCCGCCTACAACGCCTACCTGGCCCGGCTGAACCAGCCGCCGCCGACCGGCACCAGCTAGGCCGGGCCGCTTGGTGCCAACGCGGGCGGTACCGGGTGATTCGCGCAGGCCGGCTACGTGTTCATCGCCGGGCGTCGGCCGCGAGCCCTGGGCCGGCACTGGCGGTTCCGGCCACGTTCCGGGAAAAATCTTGATGGGGGCTGAACCGGAGCCCGAGGCCTCTCGTAGTAACGAGTAGCACCGTGCCGTGGCCGCACCCGTAGGCGCGGAGCTTCGCCCGCCGGCTTGGGTAGTGGACTAAATGGCCCCGTCTGCTGCCCGGACCGGCGGGCAACCTTATGTCCGGGTCGCGACACGCCGGCGAGCGATTTCTACGGCAATCTAAGGAATCCGCTAGAGGCGCTCATACTCTCCTGTGCATGGACCCAGTTCGCAATCCGTACGCACCAGGCGCCGGTCAGCGGCCACCGGAACTGGCCGGGCGGGACCGGGAGATCGGGCAGTTCGAGGTCGTCCTCGAGCGAGTAGCGCGCGGGCGCCCCGAGCGCAGCATGGTGCTGACCGGGCTGCGCGGGGTCGGCAAGACCGTCCTGCTCAACTCGTTCCGCTCGATGGCGATGCAGCGGCTGTGGGGCACCGGCAAGCTAGAAGCGCGGCCGGACCAGTCGATCCGCCGCCCGGTCGCCTCAGCGCTGCACATGGCGGTGCGTGAACTCGCGCCGCGGCACCGTGCCCCGGACCGGATCGACCACTTCCTCGGCGTGCTGAAGGCATTCGCCGCCAAGGACAGCCGGGCGCCCAAGGGGTCGATCGTCAGCCAGCTCGGCATTGAGGCGCCCGCCGTGCGCGGCCGGGCTGACTCCGGCGACCTGGAGGTCGACCTGACCGAGCTGTTCGCCGACGCCGCATCGGTCGCAGCTGACCTCGGCGTGGGCATCGCGCTGTTCGTCGACGAGATGCAAGACGTGCCCGCACCTGACATCTCGGCTCTGTGCGCGGCCTGCCACGAGCTGTCGCAGAGCAACGGGCCGCTCATCGTCGTCGGTGCCGGGCTCCCGCACCTGCCGTCCGTGCTGTCGGCGAGCAAGAGCTACTCGGAGCGGCTGTTCCGCTACGTCGCCATCGACCGGCTGGATCGTGAGTCGGCCGATTACGCGCTGCTCGCGCCGGCCCGGCGGGAAGGCGCCGACTTCGAGCGGGATGCGCTGGACGCCCTGTACGCGGCGGCCGACGGCTATCCCTACTTCGTCCAGGCCTACGGCAAGGTGACCTGGGATGTGGCAGCGGCCAGCCCGGTGACCGCGCATGACGTCAGCGTGGCGGGCCCGGTCGCAGCGGGCGAGCTGGCGATCGGGTTCTTCGGCAGCCGGTACGAGCGGGCGACCCCGGCCGAACGCGAGTACATGCGGGCGATGGCGATGCTCGGTGATGAGCCGGTACCGACGGCGCAGGTAGCCGAGGAACTTGGGCGCAAGCCCTCGAGCGTGTCGCCGGCCAGGGACAACCTCATTAAGAAAGGCCTGATCTACAGTTCGGAACGTGGCCTGATCGCTTTCACAGTCCCGCACTTCGGGCGATTCCTGCGCACCCAACCCGCCTGAGCTGGCAGTCGCGAAGCAGCGCGGCTATGACGGAATATTGGCCTGTCTAGGCTGGCAGCTAGAGATCACTAGAGAACGGCATACCCGGCTGTGACAATCGGGCCGGCAGTCGCTGGCCAGGTCGTCGCCCGGCACCCGGCCTGGTGCCCGACGGGGCCGGCAGCTCGACCGGCAGGCCGGTCCTGGCGTCGACGAGGGCAGTGCGCACGGCCGGCCGGCGCGGGCGCAGGAAAATGGCGAACACGATCTCGATCTCCCGCTCCTGATAGCTGGCCGGGTACACGACGTAGCGCCAGCAGAGCTCGCGCCAGACGTCTGCCGGCGCATCGCCGCTGATCAGCCCGGCGTAGCGGCGGTATTGCTTGCTGTGCCGCAGCAGCGACAGGGTCCGGCTCGCCGGGACATCGCGCAGTTCGCAGGGCTCTGAGTAACCGAGCCGGATCAGTCCCTCGCCAAGTTCCGGCGACAGGGCACCGACCAGCACGATCTCGACGGCCAGGATAACGAGCAGCCGGACCGCTGCCGCGCGGGAGCTTGGCTGGTCGATCGGCGGCAGCTCAATCGTGGAAAGAGCTGCCAGCGCCAGGAACGCCGACCGGATGATCGTCCGGGCGCTCACCGGGGAGGTGCTGAAGTCACCGAAGCAGCCACAGCCAGCCTCGGGCTTCTGGGTCCGCAGTTCGAGTAGCGCGCTGGTCGCGACCAGGAACAGCAGGCCCGAACCCAGCCGGACGCACGTCGCAGGCGCGCCCTGGCCAATCCGGCCGGCTGTCACGATGAGGCCGATGCCGAGACCGCACTCGACCACGCACATGGCCAGTGCCAGCGGGTGCCGCAGCCGCATCGGGAACAGCGCGGTCGGGCCGAGGCCCTCCTCCGCCGACCCGGTACGCAGTGTCGTGGTGATCTTGGCCACGCAGGCACCGAGCAGCATGGCCGCGACCAGCGGGATCTGCACCTCGCGAATGGCGTTCAGCATCGTCATCCGTCATTCGCCAATCGTGATGGTGGCGTTGAAGCAGCCGCGCTCCAGTTCGCCGCCGAGCGCGATGAAGCTGGCCAGTGTCAGCTCGGCGATCCGGCCGCGTGGTGAGGTCCCGCAGGTCACGCACCGGTCATTGAAGAGCCTGGCTACCGACGCGCATCCGGTGACCGGCACCAGGCAGTCCCGGTTCGTGCAGTCGTTGCGGACGCGCAGCACGCTGCCGATTGCCAGGTAGGGCATCCGGGCGTAGCCGTGCCGCCCGGCGGCGGCGGCTTCCTCGGCGCAGCCAGCGTCCGGGTCGAGAGCGGGGTAGGCGACGCCCAGGATCCCCGGCGGCTCGTCGCGGGGCTCGTGCCAGGTGGCTGATCCGCTGATGGAGTTCGGCACGTGACCGCTGACCAGCGGCGGTTCCGGCAGCCGGTGCGCGGGATAGGCAGGCTGCGAGGTCGCGGGGAGCATCGCGTCGAGCTCGCCGTCGCGGCGGCGCAGCCCGATAATGTCCACCAGGAAGCCTGGCTCCAGGGTGGGGAAGCGGACCAGGATCCGGCCGACGACCCGCGGCTGGATCACGACGGTCTGCGGCTGGCGAGTGACTCCTTCGTCCACCACGAGCCTGCTGCCGGACCGCTCGGCGATGATGCCGGTGACCCGGCCGATGTTGGCCCAGATACGGTCGGCGACATTGCGGCCGGAGGGATGCAGCCGGACGACCACGCTGTCACCCTGGCGCAGCGCGGCGGGCTCCAACGCGGCGCCGCGCCACGCGGTCGCGTCGGCGGTCAGCGTGTACCGCTGCTCGCGGCCCGCCTCGCCGATGACCAGCACGTGCGGGCTGACGTCCAGCACGGTGCCCGAGACCGCCCGCGGCAGCTGCGATACGTCGGCGAAGCCGGCGCCGGTCTTGCCCGGCCCGGCCGTGCGGCGCGATTCGGCCGCGCTGTCCTGGCCGGGCAGGCGGCGGTTCGGGAACGCCCGTCAGCCCGCCAGGCCGACGGCCGGGCAGCCGGAGGGTCCTCGGCCGGGCGCTCTGCCGCTGGATCGGCCTCCGGAGCGCGGAAGACCGCAGCCTTCAGCAGCCGTCGCCGGGCGACCATGGCGGCGGTGGAGGTGGCGGCGCGAGGGTCGACGGCTCCAGGCGGTGCGCTGATGCCAGCGGTACCAGCATCGCCGGCCCGCGTTAAGCCGGTTCTGGCAAGTCCGGCGCAGCGATCGCAGCAGGCGCGGTCCGCCTGAGCGCTCGGCATCAGCAATCCCCCTCCGGGCTGAACAAACCCAGCCTCACGACCATGCTTACTCCGTGTGGCCGGCGTCAAGCGGTTTGGTGATCTTTCTGGCAGCCGGTCCCAGATATGCCGGCCGCCGCTGCGGCGGCAGCACGTCCTGGTCTGTCAATATCCGTTCCCTGAGACTCGCCGTTACACGGGGTAACTGACTGTAGTGACGTGCGCCTGGGTACGGTTGGGGTTGTGAGCGTGGGGGGCGATCACAGGCTTTCTGACCCATACGCGGACGCGGCCGGTGCGGCCCTGCGAGCCGCGGGTCACAGCGCGGACGCCAGTCACATTCCGGTCGTGCTGCCGCACGTACCGCACGCTCGCGGCACTGAGCCCGCGGATCATGTCAACGGCTCAGTCGCGCACGCGAATGGCGCGGCCGACCATGCGAACGCCGCGGCCGACCACGCGAACGGCTCCGGCCATGCGAGCGCGCCGGCCGGGCAGCGCCCGGCCGGTATCGATGACCTGTCCTTCCGCGATTATGTCCACGCCCGCAGCCGTGCGCTGCTGCGCACGGCCTACATGCTGACCGGCAACCGCGCCGACGCCGAGGACCTGGTCCAGGCAGCACTGGCGAAGACGTACCTGGCCTGGGACCGGATCGAAGATCGCGGTGCGGTGGACGGCTATGTCCGGCGGGCCATGGTCAACACGCACATCTCCTGGTGGCGACGGCGCCGGATCGAGGAGTTCCCGACCGATGAGATCCCGGATCAGGCAATCGCCGATCACTCGGCCAGCAACGACATGCAGGAATCGCTGCGGCATGCCATCGACCGGCTGCCGCAGCGGATGCGCGCCGCGGTGATGCTGCGCTATTACGAGGACATGACTGAGGCTGAGGTTGCCGAGGTCCTCGGGGTCAGCCTCGGCACCGTGAAGAGCACCGTCTCGCGCGCCGTGGCCAAGCTGCGCATCGACGCCGAACTGCGGCCGGAGTAGGCCGGGGCGCTCCGCCGGGTTCGGGACGGCTGGCAAGGGACCTGGCGGGTGCGCAGGTGAGGTAGTTGCCTGCTGACACGGCTGTCGATTTCCCGCTACCGTGACACTAACCAGACGTCAGGGCAGTTACCGGCCCCGGCCAGCCGTCAGGCTGGGCCGGCCGGCACCTCGGATCCAGGGGGTTCAGGCCGTGCGCAGCACAATGATGGATGTTCCGCTGACCATTACCGCGATCATGCGGCACGGCACCACGGCCTACGCCAGCTCCGAGGTAGTGACCTGGACGAGTACCGGGAGCCGCCGGACGACGTTCGGTGTCATCGGGACGCGCGCGGCGAAGCTGGCAAACGCCCTCAGATCGCTCGGGGTCGACGGCGACCAGCGGGTGGCCACGCTCATGTGGAACAACGCCGAGCACCTCGAGGCCTATCTGGCGATCCCGTCCATGGGCGCGGTCCTGCATACCCTCAACCTCCGCCTTGACCCCCAGGTCATCGGCTATATCGCCGATCACGCTGGCGACGACATCGTGATCGTCGATCCGACGCTGGTCCCGCTGCTGGTCCAGGTCCTGCCCTTCGCACCGGCCATCCGGCACGTCATCGTCACCGACGGGGAGGGCGAGAGCGAGTTCGTGCCGCCGGCCGAGCTGGTCGCCCTCGGCCGCCCGGTGCACTCCTATGAGGCACTGCTGGTCGGCCAGCCGGCCAGCTTCGACTGGCCCGACGTCGAGGAGCGCTCGGCGGCTGCCATGTGCTACACCAGCGGCACCACCGGGCACCCGAAGGGCGTCGTCTACAGCCACCGCTCGATGCACCTGCATTCGATGGCTGTCTGCATGAACGGCGTGTTCGGGCTGTCGGACGCTGACCGGGTGCTGCCGGTCGTTCCGATGTTCCACGCCAACGCCTGGGGCCTCCCGTACGCAGCCGTGCTAGCCGGCGCCGCCCTGATCATGCCGGACCGGTTCCTGCAGCCGGAACCGCTAGTCCGGCTGATCGAGGCCGAGCGGCCGACGATCGCGGGCGCGGTTCCGACCATCTGGAACGGGCTACTCCAGCACGTCCGGGGACATGGCGGCGACCTGTCGTCGCTGCGGCTGGTGCCGTGCGGCGGCTCCGCAGTCCCGCATTCGCTGCAGGAGGCATATGAGAAGGAACTCGGGGTCCGGATCCTGCAGGCCTGGGGCATGACCGAGACCTCGCCGCTCGGCAGCGTCGCGCACCCGCCCGCCGGGCTGCCGGAGGACGAGGCGTGGCGGTACCGGGACACCCAGGGCCGCCTCATGTGCCAGGTGGAGTACCGGCTGATCGGCGAGGAAGGCGTGCCGGTGCCGTGCGACGGCGACGCGGTCGGCGAGATCGAGGTGCGCGGGCCGTGGATCACCGGGTCGTACTACAAGGACGACGATCCGGCCAAGTTCCGCGACGGCTGGCTCCGGACCGGTGATGTCGGCAACATCGACCCGCTGGGCTACGTGACGCTGACGGACCGGGCCAAGGACGTCATCAAGTCCGGTGGCGAGTGGATCTCTTCCATGGAGCTGGAGAACATCCTGATGGCTCATCCGGCGGTGGCCGAGGCTGCGGTGATCGGCGTCGCCGACGAGAAATGGGGCGAGCGGCCGCTGGCGGCGGTGGTGCGGGCCGACGGCTCGAGCGTGACCGCAGCCGAACTGCGCGCGTTTCTGGCCGAGCGCATCCCGCGCTGGCAGCTGCCGGAGCGCTGGTCGTTCATCGCGGAGGTGCCGAAGACGAGCGTCGGTAAGTTCGCCAAGACCAGGATGCGGGATGCCTACGCAAGCGGCGAATATGAGGTGATCGAGGCGAGCTGACCCGACGGGCCGGCGGCTTGCCCGGCCGTGCTTTGCTCAGCATCAGGCTGTACCGGTACCCTAGGGGCCGGCCCGGTAGGGCTACCAGGAGGCTTCGCCTAGTCCGGTCTATGGCGCCGCACTGCTAATGCGGTTTGGGTTCACGCCCATCCGGGGTTCAAATCCCCGAGCCTCCGCCACCGGCCAGCCACTACGTCAGGGCGGCGTGGTGGCCGGCCTCATGTCAGTGATCATTACGACCCTGATCTGGCATAACGCTGCGCCAGCGGAAACGATCTTGCCCTTTGCGGGGCACGCGGGCGGCGATCGCCGAGGCAGCGGAGTCGGCCAGTTCCTCGGCGACCTCGGTATAGACGTCTCTCGTGAAACTGACCGTGCTGTGGCCGAGCAGCTGGCTGATTGCCTTCGGCGGCCGGCCCGCCTGCAAGCAGTATCGTTGCCGCTCCGGGCCGGAGCCTGTGACGGGTGGCCGGGGCAGGCCCACCCGGGCGGGTGGCTGGCGCTGACGATGAGAATCGCGTCCCGGGTCGGTCCAGATGTTGACGACGAAGCTCACGTTTAGGAAAGGGCACTCAATGCAGCTCGACAAGAAGAACGCGATCGTCTACGGCGCCGCTGGATCGATGGGCGGCGCGGTGGCGCGCGCCTTCGCCAGCGCAGGTGCCCGGGTGTTCCTGGCCGGAAGGACAGCGGAACCCCTGGATTCGCTTGCGGCCGATATCCGCGCGGCCGGCGGCCTGGCTGAGACCGCAATCGTGGATGCGATGGATCCCGGCGCGGCGGACGAGCACGCCGTGGCGGTGGCGCGTTCCGCCGGGTCGCTGGACATCTCGTTCAATGCCGTCGGCGTGCCAGTCACCCAGGGCATCCCGCTGGCTGAGATGGCCCTGGACGACTTCCTCGACCCGATCGCGATGCTGTGCCGGACCCACTTCGTGACGGCCACGGCGGCTGCGCGGCAGATGACGACGCAGGGCTCCGGGGTCATCATCATGCTTTCAGCCACGTCAGTGCTGGAGACCCGGCACCAGATGGGCGGGTTCAGCCTGGCCAACGCCGGCATTGAGGCGCTGACCCGCGCGCTCGCCGGCGAGGTCGGCCGCCAGGGCGTTCGGGTCGTCGGGATGCGATCCAACTTCGCCCCCGAGACATACAACGTGACCGATGCTGACGCGCCGGACAACGTCCGGGACACTCTGCTGGGCCGGCTGCCCCGGCTGGCCGAGATCGCCGGAACCGCGGTCTACCTGGCCTCTCCGGCAGCCGGCGCCATGACCGGTGCGGTCGTGAACCTGTCGTGCGGCGCGATAATCGGTGGCTGACGCCGGCTGCGCCGCCGGTCCTTACCTGCGGGTCCGGCTGAGGCACTCGCGGTGCCGCCTGCATTGAGTTCGGCTTCCGTGAGCGGCGCCAGCCTGCGCGCCCGGCGGGTGACGAGGATGCGGTCCCGGGTGGTGGCACGGGCGTGGCACAACCCGATGTCCAACCGGCTCTGGCGCCCTCCACCGGCCTACGGATCCGAGCCCCGCCTGCCTGCGCCGATTTAGATTCGCGCTCCTGGCTCATTACCGCCCTCGTCTGCCAGAGCAGCTGACGCAGCGGGAATGATCTTGTTGTCTCCCGGACACAGAGGGCGCTCCGGCGCACCAGCAAGCTCTTGCCGACGTCCAAGCTGCCGCTGTCACCACCGGCCTAGGCGACGTCACCAAAGCGATCAGTGGACTGGATTGAGATCCGCCAGCAGATCCGCGGCATATATCCGCCAGCTGATCTCCGACACGTCTAGAAAACGTGGCGTACCTATGAGGGACCGCAACGCACGGATCTGCCGATGACATGGCGCCGCGTTAGCCAAGCTCAGCGCGCGGCGAGTGCCTCGGTGAACATCGCAAGGTAGCTGTCATGAGCGAGGCGGAGTCCGGCGAGTTGATTCTCCTGGAACCACCCGATGGCATCGTGTTCGTCCAACGCGACATTGACCGGATCTCCGGTCCAACTCTCGATCAGCCAGATTTGCATGTCGAACGTATCGGCATGGATCTGCAGGACGGGCGGGCCGGCCGGCGCCGCGACGTCGATCCCGAGTTCCTCGTGCAACTCCCGGGCAAGCGCCGCGCCGGGAAGCTCGCCAGGTTCCACATGTCCACCGGGCAGGTCCCACACGTCGGGGTACCAGCGACGCTGGGGAGATCGGTGGCACAACAACACCCGGTTGCCGTCACGCAGGAAGGCCGTGACGATCCGAGCCCGAGTAGCGCCTAGCGCAGAAGTCGACACACGAGCATTCTGTCAGCGCTGTGTCCCTGCACAATGTCGGCAACGAGCGGCGCACTGATCTGCCGCCAGTGGCGCGGGCAGGCTGGTCTAGCAGGCGACGACGACAGCTCTGTTCTCAGCTGCTGCGGCCAGCAGATTGATATCGCCGGGATCGCTGGTCAGGATGCGATCTCCTGGTACGGCCAGCAGCACGACAGTCGCATCGATCGCATCCGCGGTGCCCGCCATAGCCTGGAGAACGCCGGCGTCGCGGCCGTCGCGCTGGCTGACCACGCGCACATCGACAGCCCCCAGCAGCGGGCCAGGTTCGCCTGGCGGCCATGCCCGACGCGCCAGACCTGAGCGACGACCATCGCGTTTGTCCGCAGCTCCAGGCCGTGCTGCTGGGCCGCTCGGAGCCGTGCGATCATCGCGCGGTCGTCACGATCGACCGCCACCAGCGCTCCGGCATCCAAGATGAGCGCGCTCACGCGGCAGTATCGCCAGCCGCCAGGCCGAGCTCCCGCTCCGCGCGGGCGACATCCTCGGTAGTGAGCACCCCGTGCTCGGCTTCCCAGCCGGACAGGAAGTCCGCCAGCGCTTCGGCTCGAAGCTTGCTAGCGGCAGCCTCGGCCAGCCATGAGGAGACTGGCTTGCCCGCCTGTGCGGCAGCTGACCTGACGGCGTCGCCCAGGTCAGGCTCGAATGACACGCTCAGCTTGTCAACCTTCATTCTTCGAGCATACTCCGGTATTCCATACCGCGGTAGCAACGCCCGCTCATGCAGCGATCCGCACTCGACCTGGCACATCAGCCGGCTGTCGGCGGCCGACGCTGGCAACCTTGCGGTGTCCCAACTGAGCGTCGCGAGCCTCGGTGGAGGGGTGTCTTAGCTATGGTCAGTCCCAAGCTCGAAGCGAAGATGCGGACGGCTCCGGGCGATGGCACGACAGGTCTTGCGTCGGGCCATGACGGCTCCGGCGTTTGCCCGGCGCTACCTTGCTGACCTGCGCGGATTGCCTCTGTAACTGATGGCCTGCAGTCGCTTTCGGACCGGCGAGCGGACTGCTCATGCGGTTTGGGCGCACGCCCATCCGGGGTTAAATCCCCGAGCCTCCGCCCCGAGCTTCCGCCACCTCATCAGGGACGTCGCGCCAGCGGCGCGAGGTCCCTGTTTTTCACATCGCCGTTTAGTCGCCGTGCGACGACCGCGGCGGTCGTCGCGCGACCTGGTAGCCGCGCAGGTAGGGCTGCGTGGCGACATGCGCTCCGGTCGGCCGCATGACTCGTCCGAGCGCCACCACCCAGCCCACGAGCGTCCAGCCGAGCAAGCCGTTGAGTACCACCACGCTGAACAGGTCGGGCGGCTGCCGGAACCAGGCCAGGATGCTGGGCAGCCAGTACAGCCCGAGGACGACGACCACGAGTGCGAGTGTCATAAGCACAGCCATCAAGCCCATGCTGATCATGTCCGATCTTCCCTAGGCAAATCCCTAGGCGTGTCACTGTAACGGCGAATGAGGCGTTGAGCACGACTCTCGGCGACGTTGCCATTACGCACTGCGAGCATTCAGCTCAATACCAGGCCAAAATCCGGCCGTTCTGGCCAGATCCGGCAACGCGGTCGTCCGCCGCGACCGCGGCGGCGGACGTCCCGGTGATCACCGGGACGTGATCAAGGATCCGGGTCCGGCGGCCGGTAGGCTGCCCGTTGTCATGCAAGGGCCGGGGGCGATCATTTCGTGGTAACGATCTTTGCCCTTGCCGCTGCGCTGCTGTACGGCAGCGCCGACTTCCTCGGGGGCGTGGCCACCAGGAAGGCCACCGCCTTGTCGATCCTGCCGGCGTCTGCGCTTGCCGGTGCCGTGGTGGTGCTGATCGCGGCCCTCATCTCGGGAGACGCGGTCACCGGTGCCGGGATCCGCTGGGGCCTGATCGCCGGAGCTGTGGGCGGCGTCGGCCTGATCGTGTTCTACGCGGGTCTGGCCGAGGGTCCGATGAGTGTCGTCGCGCCTACGTCAGCTCTGGTATCGACGATCCTGCCGGTTGCCGTGGCGCTGGCGGACGGCGAGCGGGCCAGCCCGGCTGTCTACCTGGGCGCGCTGATCTGCCTGGTCGCGATCGTCGGTGTCAGCGCGTCGGGCACGCCGGAGGATCCAGCGTCCGCCGCAGCGGAGGGTAACGGCCTGGTCCGGCGACTGGCCCGGCGCGGCTTCCATGTCCGGGCCATCTGCTTCGGCATCGCCTCCGGGCTCTCCTTCGGCCTGTTCTTCCTGTTCCTGCGCAACGCCGGCAAGTCGGGCGCATTGTGGCCGATCGTCGCGTCCCGTGGCGCCGGGCTTGCGGTGATCCTGGTCGCCGCCTGCGTCGTGCGGGCCAGGCCGGTCATCGCGAGGGGCGGCGCGCGGTTGCTTCTGGCGACCTTCGGGTCGGGCATTCTCGATGCCAGCGCAAACGTGAGCTATGTGCTTGCCACCCGGGCCGGGTTGTTCGGCCTGGCGGTTGTGCTGACCTCGCTCTACCCCGGCATGACCGTACTCCTGGCCAGATTCGTGCTGGGTGAGCGGCTGCGCCGGGTGCAACTGGGCGGGCTGGCACTGGCCGCGATCGGCGTGGTCCTGGTGACGTTGTAGCAACCTGGCCCGGACAAGCTCGTGCGGCCGGACGCCAGTCGCTGTCATCCGGCCGCACGAACCCCGGGGAAGGGGCTAGCGCATCAGAGCTCGTCGGCGAGCGCCGGGGGCCGGCTCTCGCCTTCATCTTCGTCGTCTGCGCTTGACGGAAAGAGCATGCCACAAACGAGCAGGTAAAGCTGCTCTGGGTACGGAATATATTCGACGTTTCGCAACGCCTGGTCCTGGCCGGCCGACTCAACGATGAACTCGCCGTATCCGAGCAGTCTGCCTTGGAACGAACGTTTAAAGCTCATGTCGGTAACTTTGCTCAGCGGCATCATGTTCACGCGCCGGGTAAGGAATCCCCTGGTCAGCAACAGCCTTTCGCTGGTCACGACAAAGTAGTCGACGGACCAGTTCACGGCTTTCCAGAGCAGCCGCAGCAGCAGGACGAGCCACGCGAGCCAGATGATGCCCGCCAGGAGGCCACGCACCACGGTGGCGCTCAGGATGCCCGCGACAAGCAGGCCGCCGAGCGCGGCCGCGCTCGGCGGAATCAGCACTGCGGGATGCTGGCGGACCGTCGCTACCTGGATTTCACGAGGCAGCAGGTACTTGTTGATCGCGACGGGTGCCCGAGGGCCAGACGTGGGCTGCCGCATGACTAGAGGCTGTTGACGAAGCGTGACATCGAGTTACCTGCCGACTTCAGCCCGTTGAAGGCGTGGTGCAGCGCTGTGGCAGCACCACTGGGGTCAGTGGCGAGGTAATACACGATGAAAATAACGATCGCCCATGTGATGATCTTCCGCAACACGTGATCACCTCCCTGGAACTGTCGCAGCAGTCGCTACCGCGCGTGACCAATTCATTCTGCAAAGCCAGTGCCAACAGCATAGCTCAGTGCAATTTGCCAACCAATGACCAGTAACCCAGGCAACCATACGGGATCGGCCGGGTACGAGTGTGCCGGCGCGCTGTGTCGGCAGCAGGCGAGCAGACCGGCCTGCCGGAACGTCTGCGGGGCCGGCGATCCAGTTCGCTCAGCGCACCGATGTTGGCGCATGAGGCCGGAGAGTCTGACACCATTTCCCTTCTAGATCCCAGCTAGCGGGGTAACGATGACCGATGTGAGCCCAAGCGACTTCGCAGTCGTCGTCTACCGAGAAGACGATGTCTGGGAGGCCGAGGTTCTGCCAACGGTGCTGACCGAGAAGCTCGATGGCCTGATCCTGGCATTGCGCCAGCAGCCGGGCATTGGCGGTGCCATTGGCATGGCTGCTGTCGGCGATGACTTTTTTGTCGTCCTTCGGGTTCTCGGCACTCAGTCCTCCGTGTTCCTCTCAGACGTCACGGCGTCGGTGGACTGGCCGCTGGCCCGGCAGGTCCTCGACTACCTGGACATACCCATTCCGGAGGATGAAGACCTCGATCAGGTGCTCCCGGTTGGAGATATGTCCATCCTCGCTGACCTGGGCATCGACGAGATGGAGCTCGGCGCGCTGTCTGGCGATCTTGACCTCTTCCCTGACGAGGTGCTGGCCAGCCTGGCCAGGCGAATCGGATTCGGTCAGGCGCTCGAACGTGCGCTCGATTCGACCATCGGAGCGTGATCCCGCGGCTGACCCCGGCGGCCGGACGGTGACCGGCTACCAGGCCGGATTCGAGCCGGCTATGCGGGCGGCCCTGGCCGAAGCGGCCGGGGCACGGCCGGACGTGCCGGTCGGGGCAGTCCTCCTCGATCCCGCCGGTGAGATCATCGGGCGCGGCCGCAATCGGCGGGAGGCCGGGTACGACCCGACCGCGCACGCCGAGATCGTTGCGCTGCGCGCCGCCGCCGGGGCCAGGCAAAGTTGGCGGCTGGACGGATGCACGCTGGTCGTAACGCTCGAACCGTGCACGATGTGCGCCGGGGCGCTGCTGGCCGGCCGGGTCTCCAGGTTGGTGTACGGGGCAGCGGACGCCAGGGCGGGAGCCGCCGGGTCGGTCTGGGACGTCCTGCACGACCCGCGCCTCGGCCCGCCGGTCGAGGTCGTCAGCGGAGTACTCGCGCAGGAATGCGCGGCGCTGCTGCGGGACTTCTTCGGCGACCTGCGTTAGCGCAGGCTCGGTTACGGCCGCGCCTCGGCGGATCAGCGCTAATCCCTTGCACCGCCGGAGGCCAAGCTCAGGTAGGCTCTGCTGCGGTGGAGTCGCCTAGTGGCCGAGGGCGCACGCCTCGAAAGCGTGTGAAGGGGCAACCCTTCCGTGGGTTCAAATCCCACCTCCACCGCCACTGACTTGCAAGAACGCCGTTGTAGAAAGCAACTGGCCATCGCCTCGTGTCCGCCTGGTCTCATTTGCTGGTCTCAATCGCGAGCCGTAGTCGGCCACATCACGGGATCGCCCGCAGTGGCTGGGTCACCCAGGTATGTCCGGCGGGCTGTTTACTCGATGGTCAGCACTGCCTTGCCGCGTACTTCGCGACGGCTGAGCGCGGCGAGTGCCTCGGTGGTCTTTGCCCAGTCGAGTACCAGGCCGATGCGGGGGCACAGGCGGCCGTCGGCGACCAGGCGGGCCAGGATGGCGAGGTCCTCGCCCTTAGTTTCCTCGGGGACGGGGCTGATGAAACCGATGATCCTCGCGTTCCAGGCCTGTCGGTAGAAATCGCTGATGCTGATCTCGCTGGTCTTGTCCCCGACCCGGCCGTACATCGCGAGGGTCGCGCCGGGTGCCATCCGGTGCAGGGCCAGCGCCAGCTGTGGGCCGCCGACCCCGTCGAGGACCAGGTGGAACGGACCTAGCGCGGGATCGTCGAGCGTGGTGATGATGTGGTGGGCACCCAGTTCGCGGGCTTCTGGTATCCGGGACGGGCCGCTGACCAGGGCGGTCACCGTCGCACCTGCAGCGCGGGCGAGTTGGACGGCGAACTGGCCCACGCCGCCGGTCGCGCCGGTCACCAGGACGTTCCGGCCGAGCACCGCGCCGCCCTCGCGGAGAGAGCGCAGTGCGGTCAGGCCCGCCACCGGCAATGTGGCGGCCTGCTCGAAACTGACCTCGTCGCCCAGCGGCGCGACGGCTAGGGCAGGCACCGGGACGCGCTCGGCCCAGCCCTCCCACTCCAGATAGGCGACCACGCGGCTGCCTTCGGCCGGGCCGCTACCGTCGGCGGCCTGCTGGACCACGACCCCGGCCACGTCCTGACCTGGGCGCCAGCCGTCGGGGCGCTGCTTCAGCAGGATGGTCTCACCGTAGTTGAGGCTGAACGCGCGCACTTCCACGACGCACTCGTCAGGCGCGGGCTCGGGTTCGGCGAAATCGTCGGCAAGCCGCAGGCCACCAGGTACGGCCGAATCAGTGATCAATCCACGCACGCGACATGAGAAGGCTAGTGAGGCTGTCCGCATTCCCGCTTCCAGCAAGCAATCCTCCGACGGGACACCGGCCCCAGCCAGTCGATATCCGCCATCGCTGCTGACTCGCCAGCCGAATGCTGGCGCCGCGAGCCCTTCCCATTCATCCGCGCCGACCGTACGCATTAACCCGTGATGCCTGTTCTTCGGGCATCAGCCCGCCGAAGCCGCTGGGCGCGGTCTCAGTTCCGGTCTCATTCACCCGCGTTCCGAGAATCCGCTCGGGTCCTTCTTCCCGAGTAGGTCTCTCGCCAAGCCGGAGCGACTTATCAGCGCCCTGCACGAGATCTTCACAGCTGGGGGGTCGAAACCTGCACATCTGATCGCCTAGCTTCTAGCCATGGCCAAGATCGTGGTGGTGGAGGATGAAGCGGAGCTGGCCGGTGCCATCGCCGCCCGGCTGCGCAGCGACGGTCACGCCGTGGAAGTCGCCGCGGACGGGCCGAGTGCGGTGGCAGGTCGTGGCGCACACCCGGCCAGACGCCGTCGTGCTCGACCTGATGCTGCCCGGCTTCGACGGGCTGGAGGTCTGCCGCCGTATCCAGCGGGACCGGCCGGTACCGGTGATCATGCTGACAGCACGCGGTTCCGAGACCGACCTGGTCGTCGGGCTGGAGGTTGGCGCCGACGACTACCTGTCCAAGCCGTTCAGCATGCGCGAGCTGACCGCCAGGGTCAGGGCGCTCCTGCGCCGGGCGGACCGGTCGGTGCCGGAGTCCGGGCAGGTACTGCGGGCTGGCGGCATCGAGGTCGACGTCTCCCGCCGCCGGGCCTGGCGCGGCGGCGAGCTGGTCGGGCTCACCGCCACGGAGTTCGACTTGCTGGTGTACCTGCTCGCGGCGCCAGGCGTGGTGCGGACCAGGGCCGAGCTGCTGGCCGAGGTCTGGGGTTACCGGGACGGATCCGGGCCAGCGCACGGTCGACTCGCACGTGCGGGCGGTGCGCGGCAAGTTCGGCGCGGACGTGATCAGGACCGTGCACGGCGTGGGGTATGCCGGCACTGACGGGCAGGATGGCTGATGACGCAGCCAGTTATCCCGCGGTCCGTACTCGGTCTCCGGCCGCTCGACAACGTCGGTCGATCAAGGTGAAGCTCGGCCTGGTCGTGGTCGCGTCGGTCGCGGCTACCGTCGGCGCGATCGACACCTCGTTCTACGTCGGCCTGCACGCCCGGTTCGCTTTCGTGGCTGGCCTGATTATTTCGCTGGTGGTCATTCAGTTGCTCGCGCACGGCATGGTCATGCCGCTACGGCAGATGGTGGCCGCGACCAGCGCCATGGCTGCCGGCGACTACAGCCAGCGGGTCACGGCGACCGCCCAGGATGAGGTAGGCAGCCTGGCCCGGTCGTTCAACACCATGGCCGCGAGGCTGAACGAGGCCGAATGTCAGCGCCGGGAGCTGACGGCGAACGTAAGCCACGAGCTCCGGACCCCGATCGCGGCGCTGCGGGCCAGGCTGGAAAACCTCGCCGACGGCGTCGAGGCTTTCGACGGCGCGGCCGTCGCTGCGATGCTCAAGGGCACGCAACGGCTGGGCAGGCTGGTGGATCAGCTACTCGAGCTGTCCCAGTTCGAGTCGGGCGCGGTCCAGATTGACCGGCAGCCGTTCAGCATCGGCCAAGCTGTCGGTGACGCCATCGCCGAGGTCAGTCCCGTTCGTCACGAGGTGCGCATTGGCGCAGAAGTCGAATCCGGGCTCACCGGAGTCGGCGACACGGCACGCGTGCACGAATTGCTCACCAATCTGCTGACCAACGCGGTCCGGCACAGTCCGGCGGGCGGAACGGTGACCGTAAGCGGCGCTGCGACCGAGAGCGGCATCAGGCTCGAGGTCAGCGACCAGGGGCCCGGCATACCACCGGGCCAAGCCGAGCGGATCTTCGACCGGTTCTACCGCGTCGACGACGCCCGCGGCTCCGGCGCCGGGGGAACCGGGCTCGGCCTGGCCATCGCCCGGTCGATTGTCGAACTGCACGGCGGCACAATCCGGGCCGAGCGCGAGCTCCCTTCCGGCTGCCGCATCGTTGTCGATCTCCCGCACTAGCCTGCCTGGCCCGGGCTAACCGGGCCGGCCTGGACGCAAGGGATTCACATGGAACCGCCATCACTTTCTCCCGGCATGCCCGGAACCGGGCCCGCTTCGCAGCCGCCGGTCGCCGGGAATCCCTCGCTGACGCCGGGCTCCGGTCCGCGCGGGCAGCTCCGGCCGCCCGCGCTGCCCGTCCGGGCGCGGGCCGACCTGCGAATCGTTGCCGCCACTATGACTGGCGGCGTCATCTTCGACATCGCCGCGCGAGCGGGCGCCGCCACCATCGCGGGAACGTGGTGGATCATCGTCGCGGCCGGCGCCCTGCTGTTCAGCCGGAGGGCTCAAGGGCATACCAGCCAGCTCAGCCTTATCGCGGCGATGGCCTTCGGGCTGATTCTGACCGTGCGCTCGAGCCCGTGGGTTACCCTCCCGGTCGCAGCTTCGGTTGTGGCACTGCTGCTCATCGGCTCGTCCGCCGGCGCGGATGGCAGTGGTTCGGCAACGAGTTTCGCTCGGATGGCGAACCGGGCCGAGGTTGCGATCGGGCACTTCGGCGCCGCGCCGGGAATGTTGCGGATCACCGGGGCGCCCGGTCAGACCGCCCGGCGAGCGGCCGCCGGAGGCCGCGGCGCTCTGCTGGCCATCCCGGTCGTGCTCGTCATCGGCTGGCTGCTGGCGCGGGCAGATCCGGTCTTCCGGTCCTGGATCGACCTGCCTGACGCTGGCCTGCATATCGTGCTCATACTTCTCGGCAGCTGGGCGGTGCTCGGGTTGTGCCGGATCGCGAGCGCGCAGCAGCCGGCCATGACCCTGCCGGCCGGTCCTACGCTCGGCACTATCGAGGCGGTCGTCGTCGTCAGCGGGCTGGCCGCTGTCTACGCGGCCTTCGTCGCCGCCCAGCTCGAGGCGCTCTCCGGCGCGGGCCACCGGATCCTGGTGACCCGCGGCCTGACGTACGCGCAGTACGCCCGCAGCGGGTTCTTCGAGCTACTCGCCTGCGCCGCGATCACCCTGCTGATCTTGCTCGGCGTTCGGGCCTGCGCGAAACAGGGTCACCCGGTGCTCACCGCGGTGTACGGGCTCACCATCGTGCTGACCCTCGGCGTGGTCGTGACTGCTATCCGCCGGCTCCAGCTGTATGAGGCCGCGTTCGGCCTGACCATGCTCAGGCTGGCGTGCCTGGTCGCGGCTTCCTGGATCGGGATCGTCTTTCTGCTGCTGGCGGCGACACTGGCCCGGCGCGGCCTGCCGCCGAGGTTCTTCCCGGCGGCGATGATCATCTCCGGTCTGGCCGCCGTCGCCATATGGGGGCTGGCCAACCCGGCTGCCGTCGTCGCCAGGACGAATCTCAGCCGGGCCCACGACGGCAGGGTATTTGACGTCGGCCAGGCAGCCGGCCTCGGCCCTGACGCGGTACCTGCGCTCGTGCAGTACCTGCCCGAGCTGAGCTCCTCGCAGAGCGGCCAACTCAGGCACGAACTTTGTGGTGTCCGTGGGGGCAAGGACACCGGCGTCAGCTTCAACCTGGACCGATACCGGGCGGCGCACTCGCTAGCGCACCTGTGCGGCTAGCGCGAAGGCACGGAGGCCCACGGTCGTGCTGGCAGCCGAGGGCCCGCCACTGACGTGCGAGGACGCCCCGCTGCAGGAATCCAGTGCAGGCACGGTCATCGTAGAGTCCAGGCGGCATCTCCTGGATTTTGGCGACATGGGCCGTGACGAACTCGCCGAACTGGGTCCGATCCTCCGCAACCTCGTCCCGGCGGTCAAGGCTGCCACCGGGGTTCAGCGCGTCTACTTCCTGGCGTTGATGGAACGTGCTCCGCACTTCCACCTCTGGCTCGTGCCGAAGGAGAACGACGGAGAACTCCGGGGCGTGGCCTATATGGCACAGCAGCCCCCTCGTACGGCCACCCACGACACGGCAGTACAGATGGTGCTGCGGATCCGGGAGCGCTTCGAGCAGCCCTGCTAGCGACTTTCGGCCGGCCCATGACTTCGCAGGTCTGAGGAGTGTGGGCTACGCCCGCCTTAGTTCGAGCACAGGAATGGTGCGGACCCCGGCGGTTTGGCGAGCGTACTCGGCAAAGCCCGGGTAGCGCCGCGCTTGCTCGGCGTAGATGCGGTCGCGTTCAGCGCCGGTCAATTCGCCGACGGTCACCTTGTATGTCTCGGTTCCCCGCTCGACAGTGCCGTCACCGGCGGCGGTCAGGTTGTGATACCAGTCCGGGTTGGTGGGTGCTCCGGCCCTGGTCGCGAAGACGTAGATAGTGTCCGGCTCGGTGTTGTGCGGGAGATACATCACCGGGGTGACGTACTCGAGCCCGCTTTTTCGACCGCGGTGATGCACCAGCACGATCGGAGCACCCTCGAAGTTCCCGCCGACCCTGCCCTCGTTCGCTCGGAACTCTGCGATGGTCTTCGCGTTCCAGTCGAGCGTCTCGCTCATGTCGAACTCCTGTCGTTCACGATCCGGGGAAAGGCTCTGGGGACCGGGGCGGGAGTGAAGCACGCGGCCCGCGGCTGTGAGGGGAGCTTGATTTCGGCCGCCGCTCTCAGTTGACGCGTTCCGCGACGGTCAGACGCGCCGAGAGGAACTGTCCGGCTCTGTCCAGTGCCGCAGCGGCTTCGTCAAGGATTGGGTAGTAAGCCTGGAATACGTGCGGTACTCCCGGGGTGATGTCGAGGGTGACCTCGACGTCGGCGGTGGCGGCTCGCTGAGCGAGGCGAACGGCGTCGTCGAGGAGAACCTCGTGCGTTCCGGCTTGAATGATCAGGGGTGGCAAACCGAATAGATCCGCGAATATGGGGCTTATCAGGCCGAGAGCGGCGTCTTGTCCCGCCGTGTAGTCGGTGACTCGGGGCTGGAGCAGCTCGCGGCTGAGCAGCGGGTCGGCCTCGCGCTTGGTTTCGATGGTGGTCCCAGCCAGGGTGAGGTCGACATACGGTGACATGACGAAGGCCGCGGCCGGCAGAGCTAGCCCGTGGTCACGGGCGTTGACCAGGGTGGCGATGGCAAGGCCGCCTCCGGCGGACTCGCCCGCGAAGGCGATGTCCGACGGGTCTGTGCCGCCCGCCAGGAGGGCTTGGTAGGCGGCGAGAGCGTCATCGACCGCGGCCGGGTACGGATGCTCGGGGGCCAGCCGGTAGTCGACGGAGATGACCTTGGCGCTTGTCCGTCGGCCGATCTGAGAGGCCAGGCTAGCGGCCTGGAAGGCATCCCCGATCGCGTAAACGCCGCCGTGGAAGTACAGGACAACGTGCCGAGGTTCGATCCCTTCGACTGTGATCTCGGCGGTGTTGACGCCGCCAAGTTCGGCTGACACCACAGTGATCTCGGCGGGCAGCGGCTGCGCTGAAATCAGCTCGCGCAGCTGCCGCCGTTGCTCGTAGACGTCGCTGCCAACCGGGAGGGCTGACTGCCGCAGGATCGCGTCGAGGGCCTCTTGCTGCTCGGTGCTCACAGAGCATCTCCCTTCGGTTGGGGTCGGCTGGGCAGCGGTCCCAGGCGGGCTCGCCTCAGGTCAATCTGCCGCTGAAGTCGGCGCGCGGCCGGCCTATTTCAGCGTTGCCGCCAGTCAGGTGAGGCGGCGTCACCGGATCACGGTGATTCGAGCGACCGGAGCACTGGTCGAGCAGGCCGGTGATCACGGTGTGGGCGCCGTTATGCTGCGCTGCCAGGGACGGGAACGCCGACAGCACGGTGGCGCCGAGGTGCCCGTTGATCCGGATCATGTACAGCGCGGGTGCCGGGTCCATGACGTCATCGTCGAATGCGGGCAGGTGACCCCCGGATCACCGGGATCCGGTGGCCGCCGGTGGCTAGCGGGTGCGGCCGGCGGCCAGCAACCGCAGTTCCCTGGCGCGCTGCACGGCCGAGGAGCGGTCACGGACCTGGAGCTTGGCGTAGATGCTGCGCAGGTGCGTGCTGACCGTGTTCAGCGAGACGGACAGTTCGCCGGCGATCTCGGGCCGGGTCAGGTTGGTCGGCAGATATCGCAGTACTTTAAGCTCGCCCGGGCTGAGCTCCTCCGCCGACGGCAACAAGGGCTGCTCTTTGGCCGGGGATGAGCCGTGGAGGACGTCGAGGACGTCGGCGAGGAGCGCGCCGTGCGCTGTCTCGTGCCGAGGCAGCGCCTCCATCAGCGCTGCTGAGCCGGTCATCGCGAACGGCAGGACCAGCCGGTCAGACTCCGCCAGGGCCAGGGCCCGTTCCGCCGCCTGGTTCGCCGCACGCTGATCACCGAGCTCACGGTAGGCGAGCCCGGCCAGCAAGTGCGCCTCGATGAGAGTGACGTCCCCGAGGAGCGGGGTCGTGCCATCCAGAACGTCGGCGACCGCGGCGAGAGCCGCGGCCGGATTGCCTTCCGCGAGGCAGATCACCGCTAGGGCGTTACGGATCTCACCGGAGCTGGCCCGCTCATCTTCCATCGCCGCGATGTCGGCGCGGGCCTCGCCGGTCATCCCGAGGCGGGCCTGGCTGGCCAGCAGCCAGCGGGTGGTCCGGGTCGCCAGCGCTTGCGAGTCCGCTAGCTGCGATCCCAGGTGCTCGGCCGCTCCGAACTCCTCGAGCGCTTCATGATGGCGGCCGCGGCCTGCGTGCAAAATCCCGGCCGTCTGGTGTAGCAGCAGCGTCATGTCCGGTCCGGTGTCTGTTTGCAGGGCCTGTTCGTGTTCGTTCCAGCCACCGCTCGCCCTCGTCGAACTCACCGGTCCAGATCATCGTGCCGGCCAGCATGATCAGCGCGGGCGCGATCACCGGTTCCGTGCCCCAGTCGTGCCGCTCGGCGAGAGCGATCGCCTCGCGGCAGCGCCGCTGGGTCGTGGCGAACGAGTGCAGGACCAGCGATGCGAACCCGAGATGCGCCAGGCAGCCGACTTCGAGGTACGGCCGGCCGATCTCCCGGGCCAGGTCGGCGCCTTCCCGGAGGTGGCGTTCGGCGTCCGGCGCGTCTGACGGCTCCAGCGACCACGCCTCGGCGGTCCCCAGATTCCCCAGCGCCGCCGCGCGCAGATCGCTGCCGAGCGCGATGTCCTCCTCGGACGCCCCGGTGACCGGGGAGGCCAGGAACCTGGCCTGCTCGATGACGCCGGCCCGGTCACCGCGCCGCCTGGCCAGCGACAGCTGCAGCGACCCGACCGCCACCCGCAGGCGGCGCTGGCGTCCCGGCGGCGTCGTCCCGGCGTACCTCTCCCCGGCAGCCAGGTGGGCGGCCGCCTCGTCCAGGCGCCCCTGCGCAAGGTCACCCATCGCACGCACCAGGTCGAGCTCAGGATGGTCCGCGCCCGGCGGGAACGCTTGCACCAGCGCCTGCACGGTCTGGCCTTGCCCGTCGAGGGTCAGGCTGAACGAATGGTCGGCGAGCAGCTGCGCCGCCTCCGGCCAGTCGCCGGCCGCCTGGGTGTGCCGGACGGCCTCGGCCGCGTGGTCGTGCTGGTTGAACCATCCGGCGGCACGCCGGTGCAGCGCGGATATTTCCGCGGGCAGCGTCCGCCGTAGCTCCAGCTGGAGAAGATCGGCGAACAGGTAGTGGTAGCGGAACCAGGTGCGTCCCGGGTCGAGCGATTCGACGAACGCGTTCGCGTCCTCGAGGTCCAGCAGGACCTGTTCCGAGCCAGGGCGTCCGGTCAGCAGGTCTGCCAGCTCACCGCTGACCCGGTCAAGCAGGGAGGTGCGCAGCATCAGGTCCTGGACGTCGGGCGGCAGGCGTTCAAGCATCTCGGCGGTCAGGTACTCCGCGACCGTGCGGTCGCTGCCGGAGAATTCCGCGACGAACTTCTCCGGGTCGGGATGGCCGGCCAGGGAGAGCGCTGCCAGCCGCAAGCCTGCAGCCCATCCCTCGGTCCGCCGGTGCAGCAGCGCCGCCCCGGAGTCGGAGAGCGCGATGGCGGAGGCCTCGAGCAGCTCACGCGTTTCGAGCTCGGAAAAGCGCAGGTCCGCCGCGCGGATCTCGGCAAGCTCGCCGGCCAGGCGCAGCCGGTGCAGCCGCAGCCGCAGATCGTGACGCGTGGTCAGGATCGCGTGCACCTGCGGGGGCAGGTCCGTGAGCAGGCGGGTGAGCTGAGCGGGGGTGTCTGGCGAGCGCAGCTCGTGGATATCTTCAATGACCAAGGTGACGCCAACGCGGGCGCCGGCGAGCTCCGAGAGCACCCGGCCGACCATCGCCGGCGCGTTGAAGCCGGGTGTCGCTGCTGACAGTTCCGCGTCGCTGTTTGCCCCGATGGCGTGACGTACCGCGTCGAGCAGCGCCAGCCAGAACTGCTGGGCGTCGTGCTGGTCCCGTTGTACCTGCGACGAGCGCGAGCCGGTGCGGCTGGCCCGGCCGGTCCGCCCAGGCGCGCAGCAACGACGTCTTCCCGCTGCCGGCCGGGGCCGAGATGATCGTCACCTTGCATGCCGCCGCGCGATCCAGCGCAGCGAGAAGATCACTCCGGTCGATCAGCCGGGAAGTTGTTGAAGCCACCTTCACAGGCCTGCCTTGGTATCTACGCCCGACTCCCTGGCGCCAGTCGCGCAGTCCTGGCACCTTTAGTCTCGCTATCAGGCCAGCGCACCCACTGTCAACGGCGTGCAAAACCGCGCCTCTGCCGCGCTTCCAAGCACGCGCCGCTGCTGCGATGCCGTCCCATCCAGGTTGTCCCGGTGCGGTGGGTCATCTGTACCCGGTGACGGCCTCTCGCACGCCTCGTAGCAAGCCCGGCGAGCCGATCGTATGTGACGAAAACCGGGACGCCACGACTATCGGGAACGAACTTTGCCGGCGCCTCGCAATCACCGGGATCCGGCGACGGCCTCTCACCTTGCTGGCGGCAACGCTGGGCTTGTCGCCAAGGCTCGCACGGCCGCCAGGGACGTGCTCCGAGATCCAAGGGAGATACCGTGACCTCGCCAGCGTCCGGCGCGGGCAGCGCTCCCGGCCTGCCCGACTACGCGCCGACAGAGATGACGTCATCTGCCACACCGGACCGCCAGGCACCGCCGGCTGACCGGCGCTGGTTGGTCCTGCTGGTGGTCGCTGTTGCGCAGCTGATGGTGGTGCTGGACGCCACCGTGGTCAATATCGCGCTGCCCTCAGCCCAGCATGCGCTCGGGTTTTCTAATAATGACCGGCAGTGGGTCGTGACATGTTACGCACTGGCCTTCGGCAGCCTGCTGCTGCTCGGCGGCCGGATCGGTGACATGTTCAGCCGCAAATGGGTCCTCATCACCGGCCTGGCCGGCTTCGCCGTAGCCTCCGCCGTCGGCGGCGCTGCTGTGTCGTTCCCGATGCTGGCCGCGGCGCGCACACTGCAGGGCGCGTTCGGCGCTCTCCTCGCGCCGGCTGCGCTGGGCACCCTCACCAGCACCTTCACCGACCCGCGCGAGCGGGGAAGGGCCTTCGCCGTCTACGGCGCGGTGTCCTCCGGCGGCGCCGGGGTGGGCCTGATCCTGGGCGGGGTGCTCACCGAGTACTTGTCGTGGCGCTACACCTTGTATGTCAACCTGATCTTCGCCGCGTTCGCCATCGCCGGGGCCCTCGCCTACATCCGCGCCAGCCGGCCGGACAGCCGGCCGCGACTGGACTGGCCTGGCACGATGCTGGCCTCCGCCGGGCTATTCCTGATCGTGTTCGGCTTCTCCCGGGCCGAGATCGCCGGATGGGCGGCCCCGCTTACCATCATCTGCCTGGTCGGCGGACCGCTGCTGCTGGCCGCGTTCGTGGCGGCCGAGCTGCGGTCCGCGCATCCGCTACTGCCGCTGCGAGTGATCCTGGACCGGACTCGCGCCGGCTCCTATGCCGTGCTCGGCCTGACAGGGATCGCGCTCTTCGGAGTCTTCTTGTTCCTGGCCTACTACTTGCAGCAAATTAAGGGATACAGCCCGGTGACCTCCGGGTTGCTGTTCCTGCCGTTCGTGGGCGGCATCCTGGTCAGCTCGACGGTGTCCAGCACCGTGGCGCTGCCGCGAGTCGGGCCGCGGGTCCTCATCGCCTCCGGCATGCTGCTCGGCGTCGGTGCGATGGCCTACCTGACTCAGCTAACCGTGACGTCAAGCTACGCCGACGATCATCCTGCCCGCCGTGATCGTCATGGGCCTGGGCTTCGGCATCATCTTCGCCGTGACCATCAACACCGCCACCGCCGGCGTCAGCCGCCAGGACGCGGGCGTCGCCTCGGCGCTGGTCAACACGATGCAGCAGGTCGGCGGATCGATCGGGCTGTCGGCGCTGAGCACCGTCGCGCTGACGGCCACGGCTAGTTACCTGGCTGTCCACCACGCCGGCCCGCTGGCGCCGGCGATCGCCGCCACGCACGGCTACACCACGGCTTTCACCGTCGCGGCCGCGATACTGGGGTTCGGAGTGATCGTCGCCATCGTCCTGCTGCCCTCCCGGCGTCGGCTCGCCGAGCGCGGGACCGCGGCCGCCGAACCCAGCCTGGCCTCCGAGCCGAAGGCGGCGCCCCAGCCCGAGCCGCAACCCAAGCCGGCGCCGCAGGCGATTCCCGTCGGCCTCTGCGGCTGCTCGCCGGTGATAAGTCCGGCCTCCGGCGCAGCGGCTGCAGCGGCCGCGGATCCCGCCCGGTGAGGTCGCGATGATGAGCTTTCGGCGGCGGTCGCGGGGAAGCACGAGCGAATCAGTGCGGCGGGCAGGGAGCACCTTGCGGGTCTGCGCTGCCGTCGACTAGCGCGATGTTCTGTGCCCGCGGACCGCGATCTGGGAATATAACCGGGGTATAGTCCGCTTAGATGTCGCACCCGACGGGCAACCGATGAGCAGGAGGAACTTTTCATGATCCGGATCGCCATCATCCTCGGCAGCACCCGCCCCAACCGCAACGGCGAGCAGGTGGCCAAGTGGGCCTATGAGATCGCCTCCCAGCGCAGTGACGCTGAGTTCGAGCTCGTTGACCTGCGCGACTATCCGTTGCCACACCTGGACGAGCCGCTGCCGCCTTCGATGGGCCAGTACCAGAACGAGCACACCCGGCAGTGGGCAGAGAAAATCGCCTCGTTCGACGGGTTCGTCTTCGTGACGCCCGAGTACAACCACTCCACCTCGGGTGTGCTGAAGAACGCCATCGACTTTCTCTACGCAGAGTGGAACAACAAGGCAGTCGGCTTCGTGTCCTATGGCGCGGTCGGTGGCGCCAGGGCGGCAGAGCACCTGCGCCTGGTTGCCGGCGAGCTGCAGATGGCAGACGTGCGGCAGCAGGTCGCGCTGTCTTTGCTCACCGAGTTCGAGAACTTCAGCGTCTTCAAGCCGGGCGACTACAACCGCGCCGCTCTCGACACTCTCCTCGACCAGGTCATCGCCTGGAGCATCGCCCTGGCGCCGCTGCGCGAGTCGGCCGAGACCGCAGTCGCCTGACCATCCTGATCCCGCCGGAGGGGGGCCACTTGCTGGTTGGCCCGCGCACTCGTCAGCGTGCCGCGCGCCCGCCAGTTTCCTCCGCGCCAGTTCGAACCCGGCCGGCATTGCGGGAGACCCTGTGACTCTGAGCACGACCCGAGACGACGGTCAGCACGGGCTGGAGCCGCTCGACGAAGCTGTTGATCACGTCCGCGGCTCGCCCGGCGGTCACCTGATCATCGAGTATGGCGACTACGAATGCCCGTTCTCGCGGCAAGCTCTCCACGCCATTGAGCGTGTCGAGCACCGGTCGGGCGGGAACCTGCGGTTTGCCTTCCGCCACTTTCCGCTCACGGGGGTCCACCCGCATGCCCTTGCTGCTGCGGCTGCTGCGGCTGAGGCAGCTGCACTGCAGGGCCGCTTCTGGGATATGCACGAGTTGCTGTTCTACCGTCAAAAGGAGCTTCAGGACGACGACCTGCTCGGGTATGCGTCGCAGCTCCGCTTGGACGTGGCAAGGTTCGACCGCGACCGGGCCAGCACGGTCGTGGCGGACCGGATCCGCCGTGATGTCGACAGTGCCCTCTCTTCGAGACAAGTCAGCGGCACGCCGACACTGTTCATCGACGGCCTCGCCTACCGCGACAGCTACGATCCAGCCACTCTGCTCAGCGCGCTGAGTTGATCACCTGTTCGGGACCGCGTATCACGTCTGCAAGACCGGGACGCAGCTGGCGAGGACATCGGCGGGCAAATCCGTAGGATCCCGGCGAGGCGCCGCGTAGCATGACTGCTCGTCGGCGCACCGCCAGGCCTGGCGCGAGGAGAGCGGCACCATGAGCGGACCAGTGGCAGGCGGCGCCGCCGAGTTCGAGGCCAGGCTCGCCTCGTTCGTGAAGGACAACCGCCTGTACGGGGCCGCCGCGGGCGTCGTGCACAGCGGCGAGCTGGCCTGGGCTGGCGGGGCCGGGTTCGCTGACATCGCCGCGAGGCGCCCGTCGCAGCCGGACACGCTGTACCGGATCGCGTCCATGACCAAGACGTTCACCGGCACCGCGATCATGCAGCTGCGGGACGCCGGGAAGCTGGACCTGGACGACCCGGCCGTGGACTGGCTGCCCGAGCTCAAGGCCAGCGGCAGCCCGAAGACGATCGCGCGGGTCACGATCCGGCGGCTGCTCTCGCACGAGTCCGGGCTGATCGGCGATCCGCCCGGCACCGACTGGACGCTGCCGGTCCCGGCCTACGAAGGCCTGGCCGAGCGCAGCCTGGCGCGGGCGGCCGAGATCCTCGACCGCAGTCCCGCCCAACACCCAGCAGAAGTACTCCAACCTGGGCTACCAGCTGCTCGGCGAGATCGTGCGCCGGGCCAGCGGCACAGACTACCCCGCATACCTACGTGCGCACGTGCTGACGCCGCTCGGCATGACGGCGACGGCATTCGAGCCGCTCGAGCCCGCGCTCGCCGCTCGCCGCGCGACTGGCTACGACGGCCGCGCGTTCAGCGACGAGCTCAGTGTCGCGGCGGCGGTACCGCCGATCTGGGCCGAGGGCGGCCTCTGGTCGGACGTCCGGGACCTGGCCCGGTGGCTCTCCTTCCAGCTGGGGCCCTATGCCGACCAGCCGGCCGACTCGCCGGTGCTGGCCGCGGCCACGCTGCGGGAGATGCACAAGCCCCGGTACCTGGGTGACGATGGGTGGAAGGAGGCATTCGGCATCTCCTGGTATGCCATCCGCAAGGACGACGTCACCTGGATCCAGCACTCCGGCGGCCTGAATGGCTTTATCACCAATGTGTGCTTCGACCGCGAGCATGGTGTTGGTGCCATCGCGCTGCTGAACGGGGCCGCGGATGCGCAGGACCTCGCGATGGACCTGGCCGATATCGCCCGCCGGCTGGTGCAGGCCAGCCCGCCTGCCGTGCGGCTGCCAGCGCCGACACCCGAGCAGTACAGGTCGCTGCTCGGCCTGTATGCCACGCCCGACATGACGATGCTGGTGCGGCTGGAGTGGCGGGACGGGAAGCTAGCCTTCGTCGAGCCGGGCAGTACGGACGAGCCAACCGAGATCGAGCCCGCAGGAACTCCGGACACCTTCACGGCCGCTGCGGGCAACCGCAAGTCGGGCGAGACGGTGCGGTTCCGGCGACATGGCCAGCGGCCGGGTGGAGTCGGTGTTCGTCGGCAGCGCCACCCTGCTGCGGCTGGACCCGGTACCCGAGGACGAGCGTCGTCGCGGACTAGGCACTAGCGAACAGTGTCAACACCCAGAATCGGCGCTGCATGTACTCCTGACCTGAGCTAGCGGCTAGTTCTCCAGGCGGACTGGCATCAGCATTGAAAATGTGTCCTCGGTATCGGTCCGGCGGATCGTCAGGGGCGCCGTAGGCGCGCCGAACTCCAGAACTAGCTGGTGCTGGTCTCCAGCTGACAGGGCATGCAGCAGGAACTGGCGGTTGACGGCCACTTGGTTCTGATCCTCGTCACCGTCTCCGCAGACGGTCACCATGCCGTCGGCGGTCACCTTGAGCACGCTGAGATCGCAGGACACGCCGTCCTGCGCGCGCACCACGCCTGCCCGGACGGCGCCCGTTTTGACGGATTTCCGGAAAGCAGGGACATCGACGAGGACGCCGTGCCCTGACGGTCGGCGGATGAGGCGGCGGTAGTCAGGAAAGTCGTGACCGACGCGCTCGCCAGCCGCCAGCCGGCCCGCGGCCTCCAGAGCGACCCGGTCACCATCGACAGTGAGCCGGACGGATGTCTCGTCACTCAGCAGTGCCCGCATCGCGTCGGCCAGCGGAGAAGGCACGATGACCTGCACCCGGGGCCCCCGATGCCCGGTGGTCGCGGTCCGTGCGACAGCCATCCGGTACCGGTCGGTGGCCACAACACGGAGCGAATCAGATTCGATGTCGAACAAGACACCGCCGAGCATCGGCAGCTCCGGGTCGGTACTGGCGGCGAAGCGCACGGCGTCCAGCGCTGCGGCCAGCGCGGACGCGGAGATGGTGAGCCGGAGGTTGGCGGTGGCGGGCAGTGTCACGGGATTCTCCCTGCGCTCGAGTAGCGATCGGATCGTGGAGAATTCGCTGCGAGCATCGGAAAGCCCCAGTTCAAGACGGCGCAGGTGCGCCTGAAGCAGCTTGCGCACCAGGTCGGTGTCCTGACTGGACCAGCCGGCCAGTACGAGTCGGATATCTGCCAGCGGCATATCCGCCCGGCGGAGCCGGACCAGCAACCGGGACTCTTCAAGCTGGCCGGGGCTGTACCAGCGGTAGCCGCTTACCGGATCCACCCATGCCGGGACCAGTACGCCAGCGGCGTCGTAGAACCGCAGCGCACTGATGCTCAGTCCACTGCTCCGTGCCATCTCCCCGATGCTGCGCATGTCGCTCTCCACACCGTGAACTCTGGTCCCTGCACAAGGTCGAGGGTCAACATCCGATCGAACAGGCGGTCAGCCGCGTCACCGGAGCTGGGCAAGAGCCGCGCCGATCCCACATCATCCGCTTCGACGCCAGCCCCTCCCGCAGCCTCTGCCCGCGGAATGCCGCCCTGGGCCGCTCGCGTTGACGCTCGGATGAAGAAGATTGGCTTCCTCTCCTTCGGACACTGGTCGCCGTCCGCCGGCTCGCAGACACGGTCGGCGTCAGACGCCCTGCTGCAGTCGATCGACCTGGCGGTCGCCGCCGAAGACCTTGGCGCCGACGGCGCGTATTTCCGTGTGCACCACTTCGCCCGGCAGCTAGGTTCGCCGTTCCCGCTGCTGGCCGCCGTCGGCGCACGCACCGGCCAGATCGAAATCGGCACTGCCGTCATCGATATGCGCTACGAGAACCCGCTCTACATGGCCGAGGACGCAGGCGCGGCCGACCTGATCTCCGGCGGTCGTCTCCAGCTCGGGATCAGCCGTGGCTCGCCAGAGCAGGTCATCGACGGGTGGCGACACTTCGGCTACCAGCCGCAAGAAGGCCAGACGGATGCTGACATGGCCCGCGACCGCGCCCGGTCGCTGCTCGAGGTGCTGCGTGGCAGCGGCTTCGCGCAACCCAATCCCCGGCCCATGTTCGCGAACCCTCCCGGCCTGCTGCGCGTAGAGCCGTACTCAGAAGGTTTGCGTGACCGCATCTGGTGGGGCGCCGCGTCGCAGCGAACCGCCGTGTGGGCGGCCGAACTGGGCATGAACCTGCAGAGTTCGACGCTGATCAGCAACGAGTCGGACAAACCCTTCCACCTGCAGCAAGCTGAGCAGATCCAGGCATACCGCGATGCGTGGCAGAAAGCGGGCCACGAGCGCGAGCCGCGGGTGTCGGTGAGCCGGAGCATCTTTCCTCTTGTCGACTGACCAGGACCGGGCTTACTTCGGCCGCCGCAACCAGGACAGCGACGAGATCGGGTACATCGACGCCGAGACACAGGCGATCTTCGGCCGCACGTACGCTGCCGAGCCAGACGTCCTCATCCGGCAGCTCAAGGAGGACGAGGCGATCGCAGCGGCCGACACGTTGCTGCTGACCGTGCCCAACCAGCTCGGCGTCGACTACAACGCCCGCGTCATCGACAGCGTCCTCACCCAGGTAGCTCCCGCTCTCGGCTGGCGATAAGCCAGCTGCCGATCAGCCAGGTCTCGCGGAACCGCCGCACTGGCAGCCGGGAATCGCTAGCCTGCCCCGGCCGAACGCCCCAGCCGGACCGGCCACCGCCGGCATGGGTTGGGCCGGGTTAGCTTGCAGCGCCGGCCGCGGCCTGCCGAATCACGTCTGCCACGGCCTGTGGCTGCGACAGGTAGATGGAGTGACTGCCCGGTGCCTCGGTCACGGTCGCGCCCGCGCGCTCAGCCATGGCGTGTTGTGCTGGCGGCGGGATCATCTGGTCGTCAGTGGCGACCAGGTACCAGGTCGGCTTGCTGCGCCAGGCCGGCTCGGAGACAGCGCCGGCGAGCGCGTCGACGCCCCACGGCACCTGCGAGTCGGCCATGAACTGGGCCTCGTCGAGTGGCAGGTCGCCGGCGAACGACGCGGCGAACTTGTCCCTGTCGAGGAAAAGGAAGCCGTTCTGAGGCGGCAGGATAGGCGGAACCGGTGCGCCGGGCGGCGGGTCAGCGATCAGTGTGTTGACCGACTCGCCCATGTCCGGGGCGAACGCCGTGATGTAGGCCAGTGCCGACACCGCGGGGTGGGTCCCGGCTTCGCTGATGACAGCGCCGCCGTAGGAGTGGCCGGCCAGTACGGTTGGCCCGTCCTGCTGGTCCAGGACCCGGCGGGTTACCTCAGCGTCCCCCGCCAGCGACAGCGTCGGATTCTGGACGATCGTGACCTTGTAGTCATCCTGGCGCAGCAGGTGGTAAACCCCTTGCCATCCCGATCCGTCGACGAAGCCGCCGTGTACGAGGACCGCGTTCTTGGCGATGGTCATCTGTCTTCTCCCATCCGATGTTCGGGCGACCTGGAGCTGACGCTGTGATCGGACCGCGGTTGGCAGCCTCTGCCAGCTGACCAGTCACGTTGCGATCGGAAGGCCAGCTGGACCGGCTGGATCGGCCGGCAGGCTGGCCGGCGCGTCGCGTAACGCCGCGCGGGAGGTAATGCCCAGTCTAGGTCAGCACGCGGCGACAGCTACCTGCACCAGACAGCCAGCGGGATTTCGCGGGCGCCGGCGCCGAGGTCACGAACGAGTCAGGATGACGAGTTGCTGGGTCGCCCGGGTCATCGCGACGTAACGGTCGACCGCTCCTTCGATGCCCGTGCCGAATTCTTCCGGGTCGACAAGCACGACCAGGTCGAACTCAAGTCCCTTCGCCAGTTCCGGGGTCAGCGACTGGACGCGTGGCATGGCCCGGAACGCGGGATCACCGATGACGCAGGCGATCCCGTCGGCATGCGCGGCGAGCCAGCTGCCGAGGACCGCGCCCAGGTCCGAAGCAGGCCCGCGCACGATCGGGACGCCGGTGCTGCGAATGGAGGTCGGCACGTTCGCATCCGGCAGCACGGCCAGGATGACTGGCTCGGCTTCCGCCATGATTTCCTCCGGTGTCCGGTAGTTGATGGTCAGGGAAGCCAGGTTGATCTGGTCGAGCCCGATCCGTTCGAGCCGTTCCTGCCACGACTCCGTGAACCCGTGCCGGGCCTGGGCGCGGTCCCCGACGATGGTGAAGCTCCGGGACGGGCAGCGGAGCAGCAGCATCTGCCACTCCGCGTCGGTCAGTTCCTGAGCCTCGTCCACGACGATGTGCGCGAACGGGCCGGCCAGCCGGTCAACGTCGTTACCAGGCAGCGCGGCCGCATTGACGAGGGCGTCCTGGAAGTCCTCGCCGCGCAGCATGGTCACCAGGCCGAAGCCGTATTCGTCGTCCGCGGCCTCGATCAGGTTGTCGACGACCCGGTCCATCTGCTCCCGTTCAGCGGCGACCGCGGCCTCGCGCTGGCGCTGACGTCGGGATGAGCCGCGGGTCGCTGAGCCGCCGGCGCGCCGCGTCCAGGAGCGGCAGGTCGGACACCGTCCAGGCCCGGACGTTGTCGCGCTGCAGCTTCCGGACGTCATCGGGACTGAGCCAAGGGGCGCACAGCCGCAAGTAGGCGGGTACCGACCAGAGGTCCCCGACGAGGTCTTCCGCGTCGATCAGCGGCCACGCGCGGTTGAGGGCCTTGTGCAACTCCGGGTTCTGCCGGAGCGACTTGCGGAACAGGTCGGCCGGGACATCGCTGCCGTGCTTGTCCGTCAAGATCGCGACCAGTTCGTCGAAGATCTGATCGCGTGCCTCGTTGTGCGGAGTACCCGGATCTGGCGCCTCGAGCGCCTCGGCCCAGTCGTCGGCGGTGAGCCAGATGTCGGACCAGTGGGTCGTGACCGTCATTCCGGTGGCGGGAGGATTCTCGTAGAACCTGACGCCTGTCTCGATCGCCCTCACCATCTCAGCGGACGACTTCAGGCGGGCCACGTCCTGATCGGCCTCAATCCCAGCCCCGGCTCCCTCGGCGACGAGGTCTCGCAGGGTACAGGTCTGCACGCCATCCTCGCCGAGACTGGGAAGCACGTCCGAAACGTAGGCCAAGTAGGGCTGGTGCGGACCGACGAACAGCACGCCGCCCCGTCGATGAGCGAGGCGAGGGTCTGAGTAGAGCAGGTAGGCGGAGCGATGCAGGGCGACGACGGTCTTCCCGGTACCCGGACCTCCGTCAACAACCAGAGCGCCCCGCGATCCGGCGCGGATGATCGCGTCCTGGTCGGCCTGGATGGTGCCGAGCACGTCTCGCATCCGGCCCGACCGGTTGCTGCCCAGGCTGGCGATGAAGGCGGACTGGTCGTCGAGCGCTGCGTGCCCGTCGAGTCCGTCCGGGGTGAATACCTCGTCCCAGTAGTCGCTGATCCGGCCGCGGGTCCAGCGGTACCTTCGGCGGCTAGCCAGGCCCATCGGGTTGGCGTGGGTCGCGCCGAAGAACGGCTCAGCGACGGGCGAGCGCCAGTCGACCAGCAGCCGACGACCCGCCCTGTCAGTGAGGCCAAGTCGTCCGACGTACACGGGCTCAGCGGTGTCCGCGCTCACCATGCGTCCGAGACACAGGTCGAGGCCGAAGCGGCGCAGAGTGCGCAGGCGAGCAGTCAGCCGGTGGATCTCCATATCCCGGTCCAGGGCCTTCTGGCCGATACCGCCGGGTGCCTTGCGCTCGGCCTCGAGCCGGTCGGACAGGTCGGCGATCGACTGCTCGAGGCTCTCCGCGATGGCCCCGAAGTGCTGCTCATCCCCGGCGATCAGGGCCGGGTCAGCCTTGGCGGCGAGACGGTCCGGAAGATCAAAGGCGCTGGTGGTCAGGTGGTTCACGGCATCAGCTCCGATCTCATGCGCCGACGGCAACGCGCGTATTCCGGTGCTCCTGTTGCCGCGGGTTCTGGCCCCGGCCAGCGATTATGGGGCACGACCCGGGTCTTGCCGCAAGCCCCCTGGTGCGCTATAGATTGAAACTGGAGGGGAGTGTGTTGTTTCCTTTCCTCATCGCGCAATCAGCCTCCGGGTGGTCAGCAGTACGATTCACGCGTGAGCGGGACTGGTCCGGGTGAAACCGCCGATTCAGGCGCTACTGTCGTCGCCGAGAGTCAGTGGCAGATCGCCTTCATGTACGGCTTCCTGATTCTGGCGTGTGCCGCAGTGGTGGTCCGAGTTGTCTCCAGCCAGACCAATACCGGCGGGGCGGTCGGCGCGATCTTGGCCGGTATTTTCCTGGTGGGCCTGGCGGCGGGCTGGGTCGTGCGGGGCCGCAGTCGGGCACGCCTGGAGATCTCCGAGGACGCGATCAGGTACCTGCAGCGCGACGGCCGCGTATCGGTCCTGTCGCGGCAGCAGGGGGATGAGCTTCGTTTCGTCAAGCGGCACGCCGCGGCTCTGAGCAGGGTCTGGACGCTCGGGCTGACCATCGTCGGCACGGACGCGGTCATCACCCCGCTGAGCCTCTTTTCGCGCAACGCCGTGCGGCAGGCATGCCGCGCCCGAGGCTGGCGCTTCGACGATTAGGAGCACTGCCTGTCATTGCCAGCTGAACCGGCTGGCGTGACTAGTCGAGCTCGAGCACCCTGACGTGCAGGACCGAGCGCTGCTGCAGCGCAGCACGCAGCGCCCGGTGCAGGCCGTCCTCCAGGTACAGCTCACCGTGCCAGCTGATGACGTGCGGGAACAGATCGCCGTAGAAGGTCGAGTCGGTCGCCAGCACCGTGTGCAAGTCCAGCACGTTCTTCGTCGTGATGAGCTGGTCGAGCCGCACCGGCCGGGGCGGTATCTCGGCCCACTCACGGCTGGTCCGGGCATGATCAGGGTACGGTCGCCCGTCCCCGACCTGCTTGAAGACCACAAGGCGAGTTTAAGGGACGTGGGCGCGGGCTGGCGCGATCCCATGCGGGCCCTTATCCGCGGTCCCGCTCCCTTCCGGCCCGGAACGTGGCCGGCCGTGGCAGCTGCCGAACCTCCGCACCCGGCCTGAGCAGGCCAGCCCGGCCGGACCTCGGCCGCAGCGGGCTGCCCGCACGGTCCTGTCGTGCGCGCGGCCTGGGTGTCATAAGCTTGCCGGCGGAGGATTCGCCTAGTGGCCTAGGGCGCACGCTTGGAAAGCGTGTTGGGGGCAACCCCTCAAGAGTTCGAATCTCTTATCCTCCGCCATGCTGACCAGTACAGATACCCGAGGCCAACCCATCGGGCGGGCTGGCCTTGGGCATCGCGGTCTCAGTTTTGGTTTCAGTTGGTGCCTCCGCGTTGGCGAACTAGGCCCCGCGGCAGGTCGTCAGCTTCGTCGCTCCCCGGCTCTTCAAGGTCCGGCCCCTTCCAGAGCAGCCCGCCTGCCTGCTTTGCGACCTCCTTGCGGATGGAGTCGAGCACATGCTGGTACCTAGTTGCCATAAAGGCAGCCCGGCTAATTCCCGCTCGGCATTCCGCTTGTCCCGGTGCACTCGGAGGCAGTACCCAACCGTCCGTCCGCAGCTGCTTCCGCCTCCATGCGCGTACTTCGGCCGGAGCCGTGCACTGATCGCTGAGGGCGAGACCTGGGGCGATAGCTCTGGGTGGATTGCAGAGCTTGAGCACTGCGGCCGGCGCGAACCTGCGTACGGCGCGTCCTGTTAATGAGGCGCGGCAAGGCGGACAGCATTCCAGCTACGTTGGGCGTCTCTTATCTGTGAGCGCCTCAATGGATGTGCCCCCCGGCTAGAAGACAGCGTGCCGCCGGCCGCGCGCACCCTCCCGCTACGGCGGCGTCAGCAGGCGACGCCAGAACCACGCCCGGGCGACCGTCGCCGACTTGTTCCGCCACCACCACCTCGAGTTGGTCCGGCTCGCGCTCGTGATGGTCGGTGACCTGGCGACCGCCGAGGACGTCGTGCAGGACTGTTTCGAGCGGCTGCACGCCAGTTGGCCCCGTATCCGCGACCCGGAGCGGGCGCTGGCCTACGCCCGCTCAGCGGTCCTGAACGGTTGCCGGGCGGTGCACCGACGGTCCGCCGGGTGCTCCGGGCAATGCCGACCGGTCAGATGTTCCACAGGGCCTGCGTCGGGGACAGACGGGCGGCGCGGATCGCCGGAAGCAGGCCAGCTAGCGCGCCGATGAGCAGCGCTGCGGCCAGGCCGCCGCCCAGGCCTCAGGCGGGATGACGGGCAGCCCAGCCCTTGAACCGGGCGTAGACGGCGGTGGCCGCCGCGCCGGCGCTGACGCCCGCGATGCCGCCGGCCAGGGACAGCAAGGTCGCCTCGGCCAGGAACTGGATGCGGACGTGGCCCTTGGTCGCGCCCAGCGCGCGGCGCAGTCCGATCTCGGAGCGGCGTTCCAGTACTGAGATGACCATGATGTTGGCTACCCCAATCGCGCCGACCAGCAGCGCCACCGCGCCGAGGCCGAGGAACAAGGTGTCGAGCGCGCCCTTCGCGTCGGCCTGGGCGGTGAGCGCGTCCGAGGGCTGGGCGACTGTGACCTGGCTGGAGTTCTCAGGGTTGGCCTGGGCGCCGAGAAGCTTATCCACCGTGCTGGTGGCGGCAAAGGTGTCGACAGTGCGCACGTAGATCTCTGACGGGTGCCCGTCGAAGTGCAGGTACTGCTCAGCGGCGGCGAACCCGATCAGGACCGCCGAGTCGAGTCGAGCCCAGCTCCGGGGTCAGCACGGGGTTGAGGATGCCGGTCACGTAGAACCACTGGCCGCCGGCCCAGATCCGCATCCCCGGCCGAATCCGGTCGATGCCCAGCCGCTGCGCCGCGGCAGCGCCGAGCACCGCGACCGGCTCACGGGCGGTGGCGGCGTTCAGGTAGCTGCCCTGCGCGAGGCTGGTGCCGGCGACCGCGGGCAGGTCGAGGGTCGCGGCGTCCACGGTGAGGGCGTTGGTTTCGATCGAGGGGATGAGCGGGGACTTGTAGACGTTGACGTCGCCGACCGTGCCGGTGTCCTGCACGCCGGTGACCCCGGGCAGCCGGGCGATCATGCCCGGCGCCGACTCCGGCAGCTCGGCGGTGCCGCCGGAGAAGGTCTGCCCGTTGGTGACGGTCAGCAGGTTGGTGCCCAGCCTGGAGATCTCGGCGATCAGCGCGGCGGCCGAGGAGGCGGCCAGGCCCAGCACGGCGACGATCGCCGCGACCCCGATCGCGATGCCCAGCGCCGACAGCGCGGCGCGCAGCTTGCGGGTCCGCAGCCCGAGGCTGGCGAGGGCGGCCAGGTCGCCGGGCCGCAGCCGGGCCGCCGGGGCGCCCAGACGGCGGGCGCGGGATGCGGTGGTCATCACGGCTCCTTCCTGCGCGGGCCAGGCGGCGGAGCGGCGGCTGCCGAGGTCGGGCCGGTGTCGGCGATGATGCTGGCCGTCGAGCATCTCGATGCGCCGCCGCATCCGGGCGGCGACCGCCTGGTCGTGGGTGATGATGATGACCGTGGTGCCCGCCGCGTTGAGTTCTTCCAGCAGGGCCAGGATGGCGGCGCCGGTGACCGAGTCGAGGTTGCCGGTCGGCTCGTCGGCCAGTACTACCGGCGGCGCGCCCGCCACCGCCCGGGCGATAGCGACCCGCTGCCGTTCCCCGCCCGACAGCTGGGTCGGCCGGGCGGCGGCCCGGTGCCCGAGCCCGACCCGGTCCAGCGCCGCGGCGGCCAGCCGCCGCCGCTCGTCGCGCCGGATCCCGGCGTACAGCAGCCCGTCGGCCACGTTGCCCAGCACGCTCTGATGCTCGGCGAGGAAGAACTGCTGGAACACGAACCCGATCCGCTGCGCCCGCAGCCCGGCCAGCTCCCGGTCGGTCATCTGGGCCGCGTCCATCCCGGTGATGCGTACCGTCCCGGCTGTCGGCGTGTCCAGGGTGCCCATCAGGTGCAGCAGCGTGGACTTGCCCGACCCCGACGGGCCCGGCCACCGCGACCAGCTCCCCGGCGGCCACCGCCAGGCTCACCCCATCCAGCGCCCGTACCGGCGGCGACCCCGGATATACCTTGGCCACCCGATCCAGCTCCAGAACCGGTGCCGGGCCACGGCCGGACCCGGCCGCCTGCGCGCCGTCGGTCACGACGCCGCCACCACGACGCGCTGCCCGGGGCCAGCGCCCCGGTCACCTGCACCAGCCCGGAGGTGTCGTCGGAGATCCCCGGCCGTACCGGCACGTACCGCCGCGTGTTCCCGGGACCGATGACCTCCACCGCGTACCCCCCGGACGACTGGGCCAGCAGCGCAGTGACCGGTACGACCAGCGCGTCGTGCGCGGTGGCGGTGGTGATGTTCACCGTCACCGGCGCCTGGTCCAGGATGCCCGCCGCCCGCGGGTCTGTCAGCGTCACCTGCACCGGGATCGTCGTGGTGGCGTTCCCGCCCGACTCGGACGTGACCGCCACCGTGCCGACCGAGGACATCACGCCCGGCGTGGTCGTCCCGTCCGGCAGTGTCACCGTCACCCTGTCGCCTGCCTTCACCTCCGACTGCTGCGAGACATCCAGCGGGATCGTCACCACGTGGTGGTCCGATGTCGCGGTCAGCACCGGCCCGCGAGCCGGGCCGCCCAGGCTCCCCGTCACTGTGGCGACCCGCAGCGCGGCCGGCTCGAATACCACCTGACCCAGCGACAGCGACCCCGGCGGAGAGGGAGACCCCCAGGTGCTCCTCCAGCTTCTGCACCCCGTACGCCGTTTCCCAGGAGAAGTAATCCCAGCCCGCCGCGGCGATCTCCGAACCGGAGGCGTACCCCAGCGCCACCAGGTCGTGGTTCAGCTGGGCCACGTCCTCGCCGGTGATCCCCTCGTCCAGGGCCCGCCACGCCGGGCACGCTGCCGTACAGCAGCACCACCGGCGACCCGTTGTCGACCCGGTACAGCGCCTGCCCCTGGCCGATCACCTGGCCCGGCCGCCGGCAGCCAGGTCAGCGTCCCGCCGCCCTGCCCGGTCACCGTCCAGGACCCGCGTACCCCAGCGTCGCGCTCACCGGCATCGTTGCCGCGATATCCCGCCGCGTCACCACCGACGTTGCCGTGGGCGGTGCCCCCTGGACTCCGGCCGCCGGCGTGGCGGCCGGGGAAAACACCCCCGCCCGCCACGCCGACACCACCCCGGCCGCCAGCACCACCACCAGGCCCGCCGCCACCCAGCGGCCCCGGCCGGCGCCGTCGCGATCCCGTTGCCGCCCCGACCGCGGGGGCCTCGGCCTGCCGCTCGGCCTGGCGGCCCTGCGAAACCGTCTCACTCACGATCTGGCTCCTCAGTCGAAGTAGCCCGACACGTTCTGGTGAAGTGCCGACTCGCATTGCTGCACCTTGGCCTGGATCTGCGCCGAATTCACGATGTTCCCTGGCTGAGTCCCCTGGTGAAAGCTGATGCCGGCCGCATGCAGGTTGAAAGTAGGCCGCACGGGATCCTGGGGATAGGGGCTGGGGTCAGGCCAGTTCGGCACCCCATGGGAGTGCATGCACCCGGCGAAGCGCTGCATCTGGCTCCACCACTGGTGCAGCTCGGCCGGGTTATCGTCGACGTTGCCCGTGTTCGGCAGCAGGTGCTCGCAAGCGCTCAAGGCCGCCTGGAGCTGGGAACTGCTGACCCCGAGTTGCTGCGCGGTCTCCTTGACGATCACTCCGCTGCTGCCGGGGTCGGGGTAGTTCGGCACTCCGTGCGCTCGCACGCACTGGGAGAAGGCGAGCGCCTTCTGGGAGTTCGTCGACGGGGAGTCCGCTGGCGCGGCCGCATTCGGTGAGCCGCCGGATCCGGCGGAGGACGGAGCTGCCGCTGCATGCCGCCGCCAGCAGTGCCAGGACTGCCATGGCGATGATGGCGGCCGTGGTTCGCGCTCGCGGCGGCCGTGCCCGCCGCGGCACGCGGCTGCTGTCCTTCATCGTGGTCTCCTCAGGGATGGGTGGCGGCTGCGGCCTCGCTCTGCTGGGAGCGGCCCGGAGCCCTGCAGCTCTCCAGTCCTAGCAAGCGGTCCATGACACTGGCCGAACAGCGATTGTTAGGCGGATGTCATCTACGGCGGGCGCAGAATGTGCAGGTGCGAGTGTTGGTCGTGGAGGATCACATTGCGCTGGCCAACAGGATCGGCGAGGGCCTGCGCGACGCGGGTTTCGCCGTCGACGTGGTCTACGACGGCGCGGAGGCGCTGCAGAGCACCATCAGCACCGACTACGACGTCGTCGTACTCGACCGCGACCTGCCTGCCGTACACGGCGACCGGGTTTGCCGCCAGCTGGTGCGAGCCGGCTCGCCAAGCCGCATCCTGATGCTGACCGCCGCCGCGGACGTCGAGGACCGGGTCGACGGGCTGGAGCTCGGCGCCGATGACTACCTCGGCAAGCCGTTCGCGTTCCAGGAACTGATTGCGCGGATCCGTGCCCTGGGCGGCGCGGGCCCGGCTCCCCCGCGGTTGTGCAGCGGGGCGACTTGGTGGTCGATCGCGCGCGGCACCGCGCCAGCCGCGCTGGCATCCCGCTGACCTTGACCCGGAAGGAATTCGGCGTGCTGGAGTGCCTGGCCGGCGCGGACGGAGCCGCGGTCAGCGCCGAGGAACTGCTCGAGCATGTGTGGGACGCACACGCCGATCCGTTCAGCAACACCGTCGCGGTGACCATCCGGCGGCTACGGCGCAAACTCGGCGATCCGTCGCTGATCGAGACCGTCGTCGGCGTCGGCTACCGGCTGTGAGAACGCACCTCAGCGCCCGGTCGCGGCTGACGCTGCTCTACGCGTCGCTGTTCGCCCTGGGCGGCGCCGCGCTGGTACTGATCACCTACCTGCTGGTCGCGGACTCCTTGCACAGCACGAAGGCAAGCAGGATCCCAGCGGGAGTCCAGCAATCTCTTGAGCGATGCCTCGGAGCCGCCCAGAGCGGCGGCGCCGATGTCATGCAAAAGTGCGCGGCGGTGTATGCCAGCGGTGTCCAGATCGGCGCGGCGGCCCAGCGCAGCACGACACTCGGCCACCTGCTGAGCTATTCGCTGCTCAGCCTGGCTGGCGCGACACTGCTCGCCGCGGCGGCGGGCTGGGTCGTCGCCGGCCGCATCCTGCGGCCTGTGCACCGGCTCACCGCGGCTGCCCGCGCGGCAAGTGAGCAGGACCTGTCCCAGCGGATCGCCTTGCAGGGCCCGCGCG
>CAVQMG010000017.1:0-229899 GCA_963713585.1 uncultured Actinomycetota bacterium
GATCATCTAAGAAAGTTTAATGTCTCCTTCTGGAATGGGAGAAAATCTCGCCTTTAGGCGAAGCCTTGAGGTCAAACGTCCATGTGCAGATATATCGGACGACGAGTCACACGAAATACGATCTGAAGTACTACTTGGTATGGATAACCAAATACCGCCGGGCGGTACTAAGCGGGGCGGTGGGGACGCGGGTGCGCGAACTGGTGCGAGAGATCTGTAGGGCGAATGACATAGAGATAGTGAAGGGGCATGTGGGCAAAGACCATGTCCATTTGTTTGTGTCGGTGCCGCCCTATCTGTCGGTGAGTAAAGTGATGCAGTACCTCAAGGGCAAGACCAGTCACAAGTTGCTGATGGAGTTCGCGCATCTGCGTCGGCACTTTTGGGGGAGACATTTGTGGGCCAGGGGGTACTTTGCAGCAAGCAGCGGTAATGTAACGGACGAAGTGATTCTGCAATACATAGCTCTGGCACAAGTCTGACGTACCCCTTTCGTCAACTTACGATCCTCGTTCACGTCTGTCATGCTTTGATTCCTCATTATTGCTTTGCCCTGGAAAAGCTAGCACTATTTGATGGAACTATGAGCCTCGATCAAAAGGTACGAAAAACTCTCAATAAACTCGAGATGCTTTCAGGCGGCGATTGCGTTTTGGTCGCCGTTTCCGGTGGGCCCGATTCGGTGGCGCTGCTACACCTTCTTTACGATCTGCGCCACGAGTTGGGGTTGCACCTCGAAGTCGCGCATTTGCAGCATGGGATTCGCGGCGCGGAGGCTCGAGAGGACGCGCGGTTTGTGGCGGAGTTGGCGGAAAAGTTGGGGTTGCCGTTTCATCTCAAGGAAGTGAACCTCCGCCAAATCAGATCGGCGGCTGGAAAAGGCAATCTCGAAGCGCTGGCACGGGCGGAGCGGTATCGCTTTTTTGCCGACGTGGCTCGGGGGCGAAATCTCGGCAAAATTGCAACTGCACATACGCAGGATGATCAGGCGGAGACAGTGCTGATGTGGCTCTTGCGGGGCTCCGGTATGAAGGGTTTAGGGGGGATGCTGCCGACGCATCAGCTCGATGGAACCAACATTGATTCGGCCAGCTGCCCTATGGTGATTCGTCCATTGCTCGGTGTTTCCAGAGCCGAGATCGAAGAGTACTTAAATGAAATGCACGTGACCTTTCGACTCGATCACAGCAATCAAGATCTTAGCTTCTTGCGCAACTGGATTCGTCTAAAGTTGATTCCTCAATTGAAAGAAAAGATGGATCGAAATCTACCTTCGAGATTGGCCCAGCAGGCAGAGTTAATCCGAGAAGAAGACGATCTATTGGATGCGTTGGCGCATGCTGCGATCAACGAAATTCGGACCGCCGAAGGTATGAATCGAGGAGCGCTACTCAAACATAGCAAAGCGATGCAACGGCGGCTTCTTCGCCTGGGGATTGAGGCGACGCGGGGTCACTTGCGCGGCTTGGAAAAGGCTTCGGCTTCCTCACCCGTGATGACGGGGGTGAGGTTTTCGTGCACTCGACCGCGCTCGAGCCGGCCGGGACGGCGCTGCGGCCAGGCCAGCGGGTAGAGTTCGGCGTCGCCGAGGGGCGCCGTGGTACTCAGGCGCTCCAGGTGAAGGTCCTGGAGCCGCCGCCGACCGTGGCGAAGGTGTCGCGCAAGAGCCCGGACGAGATGGTGCTCCTCATCGAGGACCTCATCAAGCTCCTCGACGGCGTTTCCAACACCTACCGCCGGTCCAAGCATCCTGAAGGCAAGGACGCGAAAAAGATCGCATCGGTACTGCGGGCCGTCGCTTCCGACCTGGAGGGCTGACCGGGCCCAGCCCCGTCAGCCGGGAATCCCGGCCACTGACCGGCCCGCGCAGGCCCGGCCTCGTTACCGGGCTGGCCGCAAGTTTCGGACTAGCCGGCGCCGCCGCCCTATCACCAGCCCGCACAGTGCCAGTGCCAGCCCGCATGCTGCGACGGTGAGACCGGTGAACCCGCTGCCGGTCAGCGAGAGTGCCAGCCCGAGCAGTCCGCCGCCGACCAGCGCGAGCTGATGAATCGTCTCGGAGAAGGCAAAGGTCGAGGATCTGGTCTTTTCCGGAATCTCGCGCTGCAGGATCGAGTCGAGCGCGACTTTGACCAGGGTCTGGCTGATCGCCGCGGCCATCGCCGCCGCCAGTACCGACCACAAGCCGAACAGCACCGCGCCGGCCGTGCCGGCCACGGTCGCGATCGCCAGCACGGTGAACATCATCAGCTGCGGCGATCGCGATCGCAGCGCCGAGCCGATCACGGTGCCGAGCATGCCGCCCGCGGCGATCGCGACGGCCAGCCCGGCCAGCGCGACCTTGTCGGAGGTGTGGCCGAACTTCTCGCTGCGCAGGATGAAGGCGAGGAAGAAGATCATGAAGCCGTAGAACACCCGGATCGCCGCATTCGCGCGCATGGCCTCGGCAACGGCCGGACCGACCTTCGGCACGGAGAACAGCCGGCGCCGCGGGGCCGGGCCGGCGGGCGGGCCGGCTCCGGTAGCGAATCCGCCGTTAGTTCCCGCGTCGGGTCTGGCGCTGCCGGGTCTGGCGCTGCCGGGTCCTGCGCTGCCGGGTCCTGCGCTGCCGTGCAGTCCGGCCTCGTACGGGCTGAACGGAATGGTGCTACCCGGCGCGGGCGCCGGAGCTGCGGCCGGCTGGTCCTCCTGCGTATCGACTTTCTCGGGCAGCCGCAGCCCCAGAACCGTGGCAGCGAGGTAGATGGCAGTGGCCAGCCGGAGCACCCAGGCGGCGCCGTGCACTCCGCCGCCAGCAAGAGCGTCGATGCCGAGAGCCAGGCCGGCACCTGCGGACGTGGCGATGAGCGAGCCGAGGTTGGACCGCGCATTGGCGGTCACCAGGGTGATCTCGGTCGGCAGCAGTCGCGGCGTGACGGCGGCTCTGGTCACGCCGTAGGCCTTCTGCAGCAGGAGCACGCCGAACGCAGCTGGCAGCAGGGTCACCGACCCGGCGCCTGCCATGCCCCAGCAGAGCAGGCCGCGCGCCAGCAAGGTGCCCATCAGGATGTAGCGGTTGCCCTGCTTGACCCGGTCCAGCAGCGGCCCGATCAGCGGAGCCAGAATCGCATAAGGAGCAATGGTGATGAGCAGGGCGAGAGCCGTCCGGCCTCGCGCTTGGTCGACCGAGGCGGAGAAGAACAGGCTGCCCGCCAGCGAGACGGCCACGAAGGCATCGCCGACACTGCCGGCGGCGGTGAGTTCGATCAGGTTGGACAGGCCGGTCCGGCCCGCGCCCGATGCGCCGCTCATCCGGTGCACGAAGCGGCTGGCACCACCAGCCGCGGCTGCGCTGGCCCGGCCGGCGCGCTGCGAGCCGACGACAACAGTGCGCCCGGCTCGCCTGGCCCGCGCCCCCGTGCCAGTGTCTCCCATGCCTCAAGTATTCTTCCTCGGCGAGCCACAACAACACCCTTACGGGTGGCATCGGCACCAGATACCTCGCTTGACCGGGCGTGCACACCACTGGATGAGGAACAATTAACTAACGTGAGCCCTACTCGCCTGCGTACCGCCGTCCCTGATGAGATCTGTGTCCAGGCCGTTGACCTGGCCCGCAGTGCTGCCGAGGAGCTGGCCGGCGTCGGCCAGGTCGGTGAGCACACGGGAGTGCTCGCTGATGACGAGCGGGTGGTCACGCACCTGTTCGCCAGCACCGACCTCGCCTACACGGGCTGGCGCTGGGCTGTCACCGTCGCCCGTGCCTCGCGCGCCAAGGCCGTGACGGTCAGCGAGATTGTCCTGCTGCCTGGGCCCGAGTCACTGCTGGCGCCGGACTGGGTCCCCTGGAGCGAGCGGGTCAGGCCGGGCGACCTGGGCGTCGGCGACCTGATGCCGGCTGCCGACGATGACGAGCGCCTCGTCCCTGCCAGCATGCTCGAGGGTGACGACGGCGTCCTGGACTGGGATGACAGCGAGGCCTGGGAAGAAGGCAGCCAGCTGGCCTCCTCCCTCGGCATGACGGCCGAGCCGGAATCGGAGACCCGGGCCGGTCACAGCCGGGTCAGGGTCCTGTCGGCTATCGGTCGCGACCTGACCGCTGAGCGCTGGTACAACAGCGAGCACGGGCCGGGCACGCCGCTCACTCGGGCCGCGCCCGGACCGTGTGTGACCTGCGGATTCCTGACGGCTATGGCATGGCCGCTGGGCCGGGTCTTTGGCGTGTGCGCCAATGAGTACGCCCCAGACGACGGCCGGGTCGTCTCGCTTGATCACGGTTGCGGTGCCCACTCGGAGGCTTTCTCGGCGAAAGCCGGCCAGGGCAGCATCGTCCCGGTCATCGACGAAGTCGGGTATGACCTGGTCGACATGCCGGGCGTCGCGCTGGCCGATACCGTCTTCGAGTCCCTGGACCACGAGCAGTAACCAGCGGGCAGGCCCGCCGGGAGCGATCAGCAGCCGCGGTGCGGCTACCCGTGCTGGCCGGGGCCGGCGGCATCGCGGCGGCGCTGCGCGGCGCGGCTGCGTGACCGCTTGAGGTACGGCACGTAGGCCAGGCCGAACACGCCGAGCGCGGTACCGGCCACGGCAACCCAGATCCACCACCGGTCCGCCGCGGCCAGCTGGTCGCGGATGATCAGCAGCACGATGAGCGCGACCAGCCATCCCGCGGTGATCACGGCGGTAATCAGCCGGTCGTCACCCTCCAGTGGCGGGGGGACCGGCCGTTCTGGGCGGCTCACGCGCCCCAGGCTAGCCGATGCCCGGCTACCGGGACCTGCGCCGGTAACGGCGCCCGCCGGCCAGCAGCAGCAGCCAGCCGAGGCCGGTGAGCGCCACCCCGACCGCGGCCACCAGCATCCCGTCGAAGCCAGTGCTCGGCAGGTGCCGGCCGGGCAGCCGGGTACTCGCCGGTGCCGGGCTCGGCTGGTCCTGGCCTGCCGCCTCGGCCTGGCCCGTCACGGGCACCGTAAGGCTCGTCAGCCTGACCTCCCCGGCCGGGGAGCTGCCGGACGCCGCAGCCAGGGCCGGCTGAGACGCCAGTACCGGTAACAGGAAGGCTGCCGTCGCGGCCAGCAGGGTGAGCCTCGGCCGTAAACGCTGAGCCCGCATGTCACGCTGCCCCTCATGACTACTGCCGCGGCGCGGGCCGCCGGACTGCAGCCGGATTCCCGCGATCACGCAGTGTGATCTCTCTGTAGCTTAGCGAAATTGCACCGCCTCGATCAGGGCTTTCCTGGGAGGCCTGCCAATACCCGGCTTGCGCAGCACCATCAGCAGCGAGGTGATGCTGCGCCAGGTCCGCGGTCGTGCGACGATGCTCACGGGACCCGCTGCTGAGACAGCCTGGTGGCACCAAACCGGGAGCTGCGGCAGGACAGCGCCGGGCCCGGCCACGTTCCCGCTCGCTTGCTGCTGTGACGGAATGCACGGTTACCGTCTATAGTTAGCAAGAGTAATGAGTCAGGTTAACGAACATGAGCACGCCACAGCAGACCAGGTCCGACGCGGGGCTGGCGGCTGCCCTCCGGATCTCAGTGAGCAGGCTCGCCCGCCGGCTCAGGGCCGAGCGCCTGGCCAAGGGGCTGGAGCCCGGACTGTCCGACACCCAGGTCGCGGCACTCGCGGCACTCGAGCGGCATTCGGCCATGACGCCGGGCGAACTGGCGGACCACGAGAAGGTGCAGCCGCCCTCGATGACCAGGGTGATCACCGCCCTGGAGGAGCTCGGCCTGGTGATGCGAGCACCGCACGCGTCGGACCGGCGGCAAGTGGTGCTGACGGTGACCGACCGGGGCCGGGAAGTCGTCCATCAGGCGCGGCGGCTGCGGGAGGCGTGGCTGGCGCAACGGCTGCGGGAGCTGACGCCGGCCGAGCGGGCGGCCCTGCGCGCGGCAGCGCCGGTCCTGGAGAAGCTCAGCCAGTCCTGACGGGCAGGCGCCGGCCTGGCAGCAAGACCTTCGGCTCGCTGCAGACCAGGAATTACCGGCTGTTCGCGGGCGGCCAGGTCGTGTCGAACACCGGCAGCTGGATGCAGCGGGTCGCGCAGGACTGGCTGGTGCTGGAGCTCACCCACAACAGCGGCACGGCGCTGGGCATTACCACCGGGCTGCAGTTCCTGCCGCTGCTGCTGTTCAGCCTCTGGGGCGGGGTCATCGCTGACCGCTACTCCAAGCGGGGGATCCTCATGGTCACCCAGACCGTGATGGGCGGGCTGGCGCTGATTCTGGGCGTGCTGGCCCTGACCGGGACCGTCCAGATCTGGCACGTGTACCTGCTGGCGTTCGGCCTCGGCCTGGTCACTGTCGTGGACAACCCGACCCGGCAGGCGTTCGCCGTGGAGATGGTGGGCCGTGATGGCATGGCCAACGCCATCGCCCTGAACAGCGCGGTTTTCAACCTCGCCAGGATCGCCGGCCCGGCCGTGGCCGGACTGGTCATCGGCCTGGCCGGAACACCCGCGGCGTTCCTGGTGAACGCCGCGTCCTACGGCGCCGTTCTGATCAGCCTGAAGCTGATGCGGCCCGGCGAGCTGAATCCGGCGCGCCGGGCAGAGCGGGCACCCGGCCAGCTCCGCGAGGCGTTGCTGTATGTGAAGGCCCGGCCGCAGCTGTGGATGCCGCTCATCCTGATCTTCTTCGTCTCGACCTTCGGCATGAACTTCCAGGTCACTACCGCGCTGATGTCGCGGACCGTGTTCCATACCGGGGCCGGCGCGTTCGGCCTGGCCTCGGCAGTGTTCGCGTTCGGCGCCCTGGGCGGCGCGCTGCTGGCGGCCCGCAGGAGCCGCCCGACGCTGCGGCTGCTGCTGGCGACTTCGTTCGCCTTCGGCATCTTCGAGATCGTGACGGGGCTGGTGCCGGATTACCTCAGCTTCCTGATCGCGCTCGTGCCGACCGGGCTCACTGTGCTGACGTTCACGACGGCCGCCAACTCCAGCACGCAGCTGAACACCGCGCCCGACATGCGCGGCCGGGTCATGGGCCTGTACATGCTGGTGTTCCTGGGCGGCACGCCGCTGGGATCACCCTTGGCGGGCTGGGTGGCCGAGGTGTGGGGGGCGCGGATGAGCATGGTCGCCGGGGGCGTTATCTCGGTGCTGGCGACCGTGGTGATGACGGTGCTGCTAGCCCGCCGCCGCGGCGTCCAGATCCGCGCCTACCTCCGGCCTGCCGAACTCGCCCGCCTCGCGGCCTGAGCCGGCCGCGTGACGAGCCGGCCGCGCGACGGCGCCGGTCCTGCGCCTTGCTTCCGCTGACCTCGCGCTGACCGGGCCGTCCGCCGCGCGGACGGATCGGGAGTGCCGCGGTGCGGTATCAATGCCAGGTGAGACTGTTCGTCGCGATCGTGCCGCCGCCGGAAGCGCTGGATGAGCTGGCGGCAGCCGTTCTGCCCCTGCGGGCCGGCGCCGCCTGGCTGCGCTGGTCCGAGCGCCCCTCGTGGCATCTGACGCTGGCCTTCCTGGGCGAGGTCGGCGAGCCGGTGCTGCCGGAGCTGACCAGCAGGCTGGCTCGGGCGGCTGGCCGACATCACGCCCTGGAGCTGGCCGTTGCGGGCGCGGGCGCCTTCCCGGCGCCCGGCCGGGCCCGGGTGCTCTGGGCCGGATTCACTGCCGATCGCCGGGCGCTGTCCGCCCTGGCCGCGTCGCTGGCAGCCGGTGCTCGCCGGGCCGGGGCACCGCCGCCCGATGAGGGCCGGGCCTACCGGCCGCACCTGACTCTGGCCCGCTGCCGGGAGCCAGCGGATGTGTCGGCGCTCAGCACGGCGCTGGCAGGATTTTCCGGCCGGCCCTGGACCGCCACCGAGGTGTGCCTGATCCGCAGTCACCTGGGCGGCGGTGCGCCGCGCTATGAGCAACTGGGCTGCTGGCCGCTCCGCGCCGGGCCGGTCCGTCAGTCCGGAGGGCCGGTCCGGAAGACCGCAGAGCCGGTCCGCAAGACCGAAGAGCCCGGCGCGCCGCAGGGGCACGCCGGGCTCCCCGGCTGGGTTATCCCTGATCAGCCGCCGTAGCGAGCGAAGTCCCTCGCGAGCTTGGCGAAGTCAGGAGTGCCGAGGCCCGAGCCGACGTTGTACACGCTGCCCTTAGTGCCGGTGTAGTAGAGGTTGTCGTTTCCGGTGCCGGACGCGTCCAGCGGCGTGAACGGCGAATTGCGCAGCGTGGCGAACCGGTAGATCGCCGGGTTCCAGAACCCGACCCGGTGGCCAAGGTAGGAGTTGAGCACCGCCGTGACGCCGTTGAGCTGCGGGGCGACAAAGCTCGTGCCGCCGTAGTCCTGGATCTCGTTGCCAGCGCCCCACTCGGAGAAGTACTCCTCGTAGCCCGTCTGCGGGTCGGCGTCGGTGGACACGTCCGGCGTGGCCCGGCCGAAGCCTTTCCCGGTGCTGACCGACGGAGTCGGGTTGAAGGTGAAGCTCGTCGGCAGGTTCAGCCCGTCGGTCTCCTGATAGCCGGTTGGCGTCAGGTACTGCACGGCGCTGAAGCGGTGCGCGCTGACCACGCCCTGCTGGTAGCCAGGCGTCCGCTCGTCCGCGCTGATCCCGCCACCGCCGCCGGCCAGGTTCTCCGCGACCCAATCGGTCTGGTTGTCGGCGCCCGCCTGCGACCAGAACGGGAAGAAGTAGTCCCAGCCCCAGGTCCGCTCGGACGGGATGTTGATGTCGATGGCCCCGCTGTTGTAGACCTGCTCACCCGGCAGCGTGGTGCCGCCAGCCGCGGTGATCCACGGGCTGTCCGACGGGTTGTCGACGGCGAGGTTGGTGGAAACCTGGTCGTACAGAGCGTCGTAGGCGCCCGCGTCCCCGGCTGAGCTGAAGCCGCTCTGGCCCTGCGCGGCCATCTCCAGGAAGACGTTGTCGAAGACCTGCAAGTAGTTCGGGTCCTCGATGCCGGAGTTAATGGCGGTCTGGATCACGGTCTCTGACTCGCCCCAGCTGGAGGAGACTGAGCCCGCGACGTTCTGGCTGGCCGCGGCGTAGAACGCGTCGGTGTAACCGGGGTCATCGTTCGGCGCCTGGTAGACGACGATATTGGCCTGGGGTGCGATGGCGCCGGACTGCTCGACGTCGAGCGTGGTCTCGTCCGAGCCTGCGTCGGACGTCACGCCGCCCAGCGATCCGCCGTCGATGTTGTCGAGCGTGATCCGGTTGGCCTTGGTGGCGATGCCGAGCGTGCTGCTCCAGAAGTGCTCGGGGTCGGCCGGGTTCAGGGCCGCCAGCGTCACGATGCCGATCGTCTGGCCGGCGCCGGTCGCGCCGCGCTTGAGCAGCGGGTTCAGGTTGTAGTACTTGGTGAAGTAGCTGGGCGGCAGCAGGAACGGGGCCGCCTTCGAGCCGGACGAGCTCTTCTTCAGGGCCGTCTGCGGCTTCATCGTGTCGCTGCTATAGGTCGGGTAGTTGTCCAGGCCGAGGACCGCCAGCACGAACCGGCCGAGGCTGCGGGGCAGCAGCGGAGTGTCCTTGGTGCCGTGGATCGTCATCGCCGGCCGGCCCGGCCGGCCGTTCCTGGCCTTGATCGCCGGGACCTTGAACTCGTGCTGCTTCACGGTCAGGGCGCTGTCGAACTCGCCCGCGGTGCCGTTGGCGGTGACATTGAGGCCGTCCGCGTCGACAGTCGCGGTGATGCCGTACCCCGCCAGGTAGCGCTTCAGTGCCGCGATGTTGGCGCCGCTCTGGCCGTAGTTACGCGCGAACTGACGGACCGTCAGGTAGCCGCCTCGCATGCCGCCGTCCACCCTGGCGGCCAGGACGCGCTGGTTGCGCATCTGCAGGACGAAGGAGACGGTCTCGGGGGTGCTCGCGCTGGTTGTCCCGAACGGTGGCAGCGTGCTGAGCTGCTTGGCCCCGGCACCCTGCGGGATGGCGACCTTGGGCGGCGTAGTCGCCCCGGCCGGCGCCGCCAGGCCCAGGAACAGCAGCGAACCCGCCGCGCCGGCCATGAAGACGGCGCCGGACCTGCGCGTCTTCATCCACTTGATCGACTTCAACTAATTCCTCCCCTTGAGGTCTGCGGTCAGCTCCAGCTCTGGCAGGCATGGCGCGAGCACGCGAGCGCAGTCGTCCGAGCATGCTTCAGTCAGGCACAGGGCTGGGGTCAGTCGTCACAGGCTAGAAGATTTGACCGGTTAGTCCAATAACCATAGCGAAATCGCAACATGACAGTCAGTGGTTTGCCCTGATCACAGGGCTGCGCAGGCGTCTCATTCCGGCCGTAGTGTCATCGGCGTGTCGGCGCCACAGCAGAACGACGGGCAGCCGCGCTGTCGCGCCTGCCGCCCGCCGCTCAGGGTTGTTACAGCTGGTCGAGCACGTAGTCGATGCAGGCCGTGAGCGCCTCGACGTCGGCCGGGCTCAACCGCCGGGAACATGCCGATCCGCAGCTGGTTGCGGCCCAGCTTGCGGTAGGAGTCGGTGTCGACGATCCCGTTGGCCCGCAGCGCCGCGGAGATCGCGGTCGCCTCGACGCCGTCGGCGAAGTCGATGGTGACGACGACCTGGGACCGCTGCGCCGGGTCGGCCACGAACGGGGTCGCCACCGGCGACTTGTCCGCCCAGGCGTAGAGGATGCCGGAGGACGTCGCGGTCCGCTCGGTGGCCCAGGCCAGCCCGCCCTGGGCGAGCATCCAGTCGACCTGCTCGGCCAGCAGGAACAGCGTGGCCACCGCCGGGGTGTTGTAGGTCTGCTGCAGCCGCGACTTGTCGACAGCGGTCTGCAGCGAGAGGAACTCCGGGATGTACCGGCCGCTGGCCGCGATCTGGCGGCCCGCTCGACCGCGGCCGGGCGACATCAGCGCGATCCACAGGCCGCCGTCGGAGCCGAAGCACTTCTGCGGCGCGAAGTAGTAGACGTCGAACTCGCGCCGCGGACACGGCAAGCCCGCCGGCCGCGCTGGTCGCGTCGACGAGCATCAGGGCGCCCTCGTCGGCGCCCGGCGACCCGGCGGACCGGCATGGCCACGCCGGTCGAGGTCTCGTTGTGCGTCAGCGCGTAGGCGTCGATGCCCGCCTCGGCGACCGGCACGCGGATGGGTTCCCGGCCGGCCGATGATCACCGAGGGGTCGGCCAGCCAGGGCGCGCCCTTGGTCACGCTCCGCGAACTTGGCCGAGAACTCGCCGAAGCTCAGGTGCTGCGACTTGGCCGAGATCAGCCCGAAGGCCGCCGCGTCCCAGAACGCGGTGGTGCCGCCGTTGCCGAGCACGACCAGGTAGCCCTCCGGCAGGCCGAACAGGGCCGGCCAGGCCCTCGCGGACCCGCTGCACGACAGCCGCGCACCGGCGCCTGCCGGTGCGAGGTGCCGAGCAGGCGTCCGCCCGGCGGCCGGCCAGCGCCTGCGAGCTGCGCGTCGCGGACCTTGGTCGGCCCGCAGCCGAACCGGCCGTCGGCGGGCAGCAGGTCCGGCCGGGATGACGATCTCGGCAGGCTCAGACATCCTGGTCGAACACCTCGTCAGCGCCGGGCACATCCCGCACTGAACGGGCCGTCGGGGCCCACGTAGCTGCGCGCTCGGCCGGACCAGCCGGCCGGTCCGCTTCTGCTCCAGGATGTGCGCCGCCCAGCCCGCCGTCCGGGCGCAGGTGAACATCGAGGTGAACATGTGCGCCGGGACCTCGGCGAAGTCGAGCATGACGGCGGCCCAGAACTCGACGTTGGTGGCCAGCACCCGGTCGGGCGGCGGGCGTGCAGCTCGGCCAGGGCCGCCTTCTCCAGCGCGTCGGCGACCTCGTAGCGCGGTGCGCCCGAGCTCCCTGGCGGTCCGCCGCAGCACCCGGGCACGCGGGTCCTCGGCCCGGTACACCCGGTGGCCGAAGCCCATCAGCCGGTCGCCGTTGTCCAGCGCCTGCTTGACGTAGGCGATCGGCGTCGCCGGTCTTCTCGACCTCCTCGATCATGCCGAGCACGCGGGCCGGGGCGCCGCCGTGCAGCGGCCCGGACAGCGCGCCGACGGCGCCGGACATGCGCCGCGGCGACGTCGGCGCCGGTGGAGGCGATGACCCGGGCGGTGAAGGTGGAGGCGTTCATGCCGTGCTCGGCCGCGGACACCCAGTAGGCGTCGATCGCCTTGACGTGCTTGGGGTCCGGCTCGCCGCGCCAGCGGATCATGAACCGCTCGGTGATCGTCCTGGCCTCGTCGACCTGCCGCTGCGGCACCATCGGCTGGCCGAGGCCGCGGGCGGCCTGGGCGACGAAGGACAGCGCCATGACCGAGGCCCGGGCCAGGTCGTCGCGGGCCTGCTCGTCAGCAGATGTCGAGCAGCTGGCGCATGCCCCAGGCGGGGGCCAGCATGGCGAGGGCGCTCTGCACGTCGACCCGGATGTCACCGGAGTGCACCGGGATCGGGTACGGCTCGGCCGGCGGCAGGCCGGGCGCGAACTCGTTGTCGACCAGCAGGCCCCAGACGTGGCCGAAGGAGACGTGGCCGACGAGGTCCTCGATGTCGACGCCGCGGTAGCGCAGCGCGCCGCCTTCCTTGTCGGGCTCGGCGATCTCCGTCTCGAACGCGACGACGCCCTCCAGGCCAGGCACGAAGTCGGACATTCGTGGTTCCTCCGTCTCCTAAGTCAGCGGCGGGCGCGGCTGGCCGGGGCGATCAGGCCGCCTGTCGGGCGGCGGGGGCCAGCGGGCCTTTGGTGGCCTGCGCCCCTATTCAACCGCGCGGACAGCTACGGACCGGTAACCCGGCCTGCTCGGCGGCTCCGGTACGCGCCAGACCGGGCACGTAGCGGCACGGCGGCCGATGCGAGAGGATCAATACCCGTGCAGCCGACTGGAGAACGCCAGCCCCGCCGCCGGGTCGCCCGGCCCCCAGCAGCCCGCCCGATCGGAGTACGGCGAGCCCGGTCACGGCCTGCCGGGAACGCTGGACGAGGCCATGCTCCCGGCCGATCCGCTGGAGCTGTTCGGCCAGTGGATGGGCGACATCGTCAGGATCGGCCTGCCCGAGCCGTCGGCGATGGTGCTGGCCACGGTGTCGGCGGATCTGCACCCGCGGGCCCGCATGGTGCTGCTGAAGTCCGCCAGCCCGGACGGCTTTACCTTCTACACCAACAAAACCTCGCGCAAGGCCAGCGATCTCGCCGAGGTACCGCAGGCGTGCCTGCTCTTTCCCTGGCACGCCGTGCACCGCCAGGTCATCATCGAGGGCCCGGTGACGCCGCTGTCGATACCGGACAGCGAGCCGTACTTCCACAGCAGGCCGCGCGGGTCGCAGCTGGGTGCGTGGGCGAGCCGCCAGTCCGCGGTGCTGTCCTCGCGCGCTGAGCTGGACGACAGGCTGGCCAGGCTGGAAGAGCGCTGGCCCGACGGCACCCAGGTGCCGATGCCGGACTTCTGGGGCGGCTATCTGCTGCGGCCCGACCGGATGGAGTTCTGGCAGGGCCGGCCGAGTCGGCTCCACGACAGATTCCGGTATTCGCGGGCGGGCGCGAGCTGGCAGGTGGCCCGCCTGGCGCCCTGACCTGCTGCGCTGGGAACGTGGCCCGGCACCTGCTCGGGCACGGCAGCCGCGGCCTCCTCGATCGCGGCTAGCAGCCAGGCGGCCCGGCGGCCGTAATGCGCCAGGGGCCGTGCAGGCAGTATCCCGAGTCCAGTTCGAGCTGGCGGAGGACGGCCGCCATGGCCATTGCCGGACCCGCGGGCAGTCGCCGGGTACACGCGGCGCCTGCCGCGGCATAGCATCGATTCCGGAGGTAAAAGCTTGTGACTGCGCACGGCCTTATCGATACGACCGAGATGTACCTTCGCACGGTCTTTGAGCTCGAGGAAGAAGGTATCGTCCCGCTGCGCGCCCGCATTGCCGAAAGGCTGTCGCAGAGCGGTCCGACGGTCAGCCAGACGGTGGCCAGGATGGAGCGCGATGGCCTGCTGCGGGTGGAAGGTGACCGGCAGCTCGCGCTGACTGAGACCGGCCGCGAGCTGGCAATGCGCGTGATGCGCAAGCACAGGCTGGCCGAATGCCTGCTGGTGGGCGTTATCGGGATGCCCTGGGAGGAAGTCCACATCGAGGCGTGCCGGTGGGAGCACGTCATTTCTGCCAATGTCGAACGGCGCCTGGTGGAGCTACTGGATTACCCGGTCCGCTGCCCGCACGGAAATGTCATTCCCGGGCTGGCCGAGCTGGGCGTGCCCGATGACGCGACTAAGCGCGCCGACGTCGCCAGCGCGGAGCCGGACATTGCCATGACTCAGATGGCCATCCCGGCCGGCGAGCAAGTTGTCGTCAGCCGTATCAGTGAACAAGTCCAGAGCGATGCAGCATTGATGCTTAGACTCAAGAACATTGGGATACAACCTGGACGCGAGGTTACGCTCGCGGCTAGTGACAATGGTGTGCGGGTGACAGGTGCGGACAAGGCAGAGGATGTCGGGGCCGAACTGCCCGTTGATATCGCCGCGCACGTATTTGTCACCCGGCTGTGACGGGGGCCAGGTGAGCCGGGCATGACGCAGCCCGGCGAGGCGCCGCAGCCCGTCCTGACCGCCAGCCAGGTCCTTGACCAGGTGGCGACCGGCATCATTGTCACCGACAGGGACTGCGGTCTGCTGTACGCCAATGCCTTCGCGGTCTCGCTGTTCGGCTTTCCTGATGACTCCGCGCACCTAGCCGGCCGGCAGTTGCTGTCGCTCGGCATCGAGGACTCTGACGCCTCGACAGTGCAGCACATGGCGGACAACGTGCTGCGCGGCTGGCCCTGGGAAGGCACCTTCGCTAGCGAGCGGGTCGACGGCTCACGAGTCTTCGTCCGGGCGCACGCGGCGCCGATGCGCGGCCCGCATGGCGAGGTCACCGGCATCGTGATCATGGCGAGGGAGGCGACCAGGCGGGGCAGCCAGCGGCTCAGCGACCGGATCGGCCTGCTGGAGCGGATCGGCGAGCGGCTGTCGAGTTCGCTGGAACTCGACGTCACGCTGCGCCAGGTGGCAGAGACGCTGGTCCCGCAGTTCGCCGATCACTGTTTCATCGACCTGATGCACGGCGAGACCCTGATCCGCCGCGCTCAGCTGCACTCGCGTGGCTGGATGCCCGAGCCCGGCACCTGGGCGCTGGTCGGCGAGCCGATCACCTACCCGAAGGGGCATTTCTGCGAGCTGGCGATGTCCCGGCTGGACACGGTCGTGGTGGCGGACCTCGGCGAGGAGCTCTTCCCGGCGCCGAGCGCCGCGAGCATGCAGGCGTGTGACGACATCAAGCTGACGTCCGTCATCGCGGCGCCGCTGATCGCCCGGGGCCAGCTTCTGGGCGTGATGAGCCTGGCACTGTCCTGGCTGACGGCGCGCGAGGAACGTCATTACGGTGCCGACGACCGGGACTTCCTGAGCGCCATCGCCAGCCGGGTAGCGATCGCGATCGACAACTCGCTGCTCTTCGAGGAAGAGCGGCGTACGGCGCTGGCGTTCCAGACGAGTCTGCTGCCCAAGGACCCGCCGTTTGTTGACGGCCTCGAGGTCGCCTACAAGTACGTGCCGGCCAAGCCGCTGGAGACGCACGGCCAGGGCATCCAGACCCAGGTCGGCGGCGACTGGTACGACATCATCCCGCTGTCGGCAGGCCGGGTCGGGATCGTCATCGGCGACGTGGAGGGCCGCGGTGCCCGGGCGGCGGCCGTGATGGGCCAGCTCCGAGCGGCGCTGCGCGCGTTCGCCCAGGACGATAAGTCGCCCGCCGAGATCATGCGCCGGCTCGACGACTGGGTTCGTGCGCTCGGCCCGCCCGCCTCCGAGGCGACCGGCCTGGCCGAGACGGACCCGCCGACCGTGAGCTGCACCTACCTGGTCTACGACGCCTGGTCCCGCACGCTGTCGTTCTCCAACGCCGGGCACGTGCCGCCGTTGCTGGTACGTGGCCACGACGTCAGCCAGCTGGAGATCCGGGACCGGGGCGTGCTGCTCGGCGTCCGCGGGAAGGGCGTGCCCGGACTGCCGACCTACCGCGAGGAGATGCGGTACCTCGCGCCGGGATCCACTCTCATCTTCTACACCGACGGCCTGGTCGACCGCCGGCAGCGCGTCGACGGCAACGGGCACTACACCGACGCCGAAGTGCAGCAGATGCTGCGCCAGGCAGTCCGGACCGCCGCCGACGGCAGCGTCGAGCACGTTGCCGAGGCAGCCGAGCACGCGGTGCCGGGCGAGATCGACGACGACATGGCAGTAGTCGTGGTGCGTACCTCCGAGGTGGACCTCGCGTCCTGGGAGGGCCAGTTCCCGGCCGAGCCGATCCGGGTGTCGGAAGCCAGGCGCCTCGCGCACGAGACTTTCACCAGCTGGGGCATGGATACCGAGCAGGCCGACCTGGCCTGCCTGCTGGTATCTGAGGTAGTCACCAACGTGGTCCTGCACGCGGCGGTGTCGCCGACGCCGCGGCACGAACTCGTCCTCGAAGGTGCCGGGCCCGGCCCGATCGGCATTCTCGGTGACTGGGAGATCGCGCCGTTTGACGAGGCGCTGTCGAGTGCGCCGGGCAAGGACTTCACGCTCCGGCTGCGCCGGGGCCACGAGGCCATCTGGGTCGAGGTCTTCGACAGCGACCTGCGACTGCCGCGCATCAGGAGCGCAGGCGAGAGCGACGAGGGCGGTCGCGGCCTGTATCTGGTAGACCAGCTCGCCAGCAGGTGGGGCTCGCGCCCGACCAAGGACGGCAAAGCGGTCTGGTTCGAGGTGCCGATCAAAGGCAGCCTCGGTTCGATCCGGCTCTAGCCGGCGCGCCGCCGGCCTCAGTGCGTCTGGCTTGCCCACAGCGCGAGCACGCCGATGACCACGGCCAGCATGACAACCAGCCAGGTCTTGCCGGTGACGAGCAGGCCCATCCGGCGGCGGGTCCTGGTCACCGCATACGTGATGATCAGCGCGATGATCACCAGCAGGATGATTCCCTGGCTCACTGTGCCGCCTCCCGACCCTCAGCACCAGCATAGAGCCGTGGAGCGCCCAGGCCGAGCGTTCGTCGTGCCGGATAGCGGCCGCCCATGACGGTGCCTGATCCCGGTCGGGCCGCCGCCGGTCTCGGGCCAGTCGTCAGGCTGCGCCGTCGTCCGGTACGACGGTGAGATCGGTCCGTGCTGCGGTTCCGAGCACCGCGGAAACCGGCAGGTCGCTGTCGGCCACGCGAACAGAGGCGTGCAGGCGGCGCAGCATCGTGACCTGGCGGGCAAGCGCCTCGATCTTCTCCTCGACCAGCTGGGCTGCGGCGTCGCGCTGACCCTGGCTCACCGACCGCCCCGCGGCCAGCCGGGCGAGCGGCCTGACCTCCTCTAGCCGGAAGCCGAGGTCCTTGAGTGCCAGTGCCGCGGCGATATAGCCGCCGTATTCGCGTGGGTACTTCCTGGTCCCGCCAGGCGACCGCCTGGGCTCGGGCAGGATGCCAAGTTCCTCGTAATACCGGATCGTCCGGCTGCTCACTCCAGCTGCCTTGGCGAGCTCGCCGATACTGACCAGGCTCGCGCTGTCATCGCTGACCTTCGTCATGGGCTGCGGTTACCCCCGTCGTGAATGTGCTCGGACTCGAACGAGCGCACTCACGGATAGTAGCCGCCTGAACACACATCACGGGTAGTAATCGTTGCAGGATTAAGCGGCTACCAGGGCTTTGGTGAGGGCCAAACTGCGCGGTAGCCTCATTCTGACGGCTAACGTCCGCCGGCGCACGGTAGCCGAGCGGTTAGCGGGCGGCGTCGCCGGCCGCCATGGAGGTCGCGTGATGACTGAGGCATACATAGTCGGGGCGGTCCGCAGCCCGATCGGCAAGCGAAACGGCGGCCTCTCCGGTGTCCATCCCGTCGACCTCGCGGCGCATGTGCTGCGGGAGCTGATCGCCAGAACCGGCGTGGACCCGGCCGCTGTGGACGACGTGATCATGGGCTGCGTCTCCCAAATTGGCCCGCAGGCTATCGACATTGCCAGGAACGCGTGGCTATCGGCTGGCCTGCCCGAGAGCGTGCCTGGCGTGACCATCGACCGGCAGTGCGGTTCCTCGCAGCAAGCACTTCACTTCGCCGCACAGGCCGTCCTGTCAGGAACCCAGGACCTGATCATCGCCGCGGGCGTCGAGAGCATGAGCATGGTGTCGATGGGCAGCACTGTCGCGTTGCCGCACAAAGAGGGCATGGCGCTGCCGTTCGGGCAGGGCTGGCGTGACCGCTACGGCGACCAGGAGATCTCGCAGTTCCGCGGCGCGCAGCTGATGTGCGAGAAGTGGGGCATCAAACGAGCCGAGCTTGAGGAATACGCTCTGCACAGCCACGAGAAGGCCATCGCCGCCATCGACGCGGGCCGCTTCGATCGTGAGATCACCCCGGTTGGCGGCATCACCAAGGACGAGGGCCCGCGCCGGGATTCGACCCTCGAGAAAATGGCTGGCCTGCAGCCGCTGCGGCCAGGCTGGGAGCTGACCGCTGCGACTGCGTCGCAGATCTCGGACGGCTCGGCGGCGCTGCTGATCGCCTCGCCGGCCGCGGTCCGGCGGCACGGGTTCACCCCGCGGGCCAGGATCCGCGCGCTGGCGGTGACGGGGTCCGACCCGTGTACATGCTGACCGGCCCGATTCCGGCGACGGAGCTCGCGATGGAGAAGGGTCATCTGTCGGTCGACGACATCGACGTGTTCGAGGTCAACGAGGCTTTCGCCCCGGTGCTCATCGCCTGGGCGCGGGATACTCATGCCTCGCTGGACAAGACCAACCCGAATGGCGGCGCGATCGCGCTTGGCCATCCGCTGGGTGCTACTGGCGCCATCTTGATGACCAAGATGCTGCACGAGCTCGAGCGGACCGGCGGCCGTTACGGCCTGCAGGCGATGTGCGAAGGCGGCGGCCAAGCCAACGCGACGATCATTGAGCGCCTCGCCTAGGGCCGCCAGGCGGCGCGGCTGACGGGACGGCTGCCACGGACCAAAGCGTTCATCGCCGACCGGGGCCGGAGCTGGCCAGGTCGGCCGCCTGCGGTTGGCGCGGTCGCGAACTGCCGCGCCTCCGGGCGAATTGCCGCCTTTGTTCCCAGCCGGACCGCGGAGGCGGCTGAGCTCGGCTGTCACTCTGAGCTATTAAGGAATATGCTGTTGGAGTTGGAGGTTTGCTAAGATAGGAGATCAAGGAAATCTAGGCCCCTGGCCTGGAGCATCTGGAGGGTGACACAGATATGCTGCTTACTTCATTCGACCCGTTCGCCGAGTTCCACCGTGCTGTCAGGACTGGCAACAGTGGTCATGCCGCCATGCGCATGGACGCCGTCCGCCGGGACGGCGAGATCGAGCTCCGGTTCGACCTGCCCGGCATCGACACCGAGAGCATCGACGTCACCGTGGACCGCGGTGTCCTGACCGTCAGCGCCAAGCGGAACGAGGAGTACGCGCAGGACGAGAAGCCATTCGTCCGGGAGCGCGTCATGGGCTCCTTCACGCGTCGGCTCCGGCTGGCTGACACGGTCGACGCCGAGAAGATCAGCGCCGGCTACGACGGCGGTGTGCTGAGCGTCACCGTGCCGCTGACCGAGCGCGCGCAGCCGCGCAAGATCGAGGTCAGCACGCAGGACAGGGCCGCAGTCACGGCCTGAGCCTCGCGGTAGCCTGCGAAGGGCCCGTGCGGCGGCAGTCCCACGGGCCCTCGGGCGTGATTTTGTCAGCGGGCACGTTTCGTAGGCTAAAGATATTTTTCGGCGGGTAGTGAGGCGGGAGGTCGCGATGGCATCAATGCCATTTGATGATGCGAACATGCCGCTGTTCACCGTCGGCCAGGTTTCTCAGATGCTCGCCGTCCAGCAGGCATTCTTGCGACGCCTGGATGAGTTTCACGTCGTCCGACCATCGCGTTCGGCCGGCGGGCAGCGTCGATACACCAGGAACGAGATTGTTGTCGTCCGGTATGTAGTCGAGCTCATGGACGACGGACTGACGCTGCCGGCGATCCGGCGTGTGCTCCAGCTCGAGGCCAGGCTTCGGCAGCTGGAAACGGAATGTACTGCCCTGCGGACCAGGCTTGCCGAACTGCAGACGCTGGACCGGCCAGATAGTTAACGCGACCGCAGCGGCGCCCGATCAGTCTGCCAATGCCGCGATCGCCGATTCTGCATCGGTACTGCCGAGATCGGCGTGGTCCCCGGTAGCCCGGCTGACAAATACCTGCGGGCTGATGCTGTGCAACGCGGTCAGCATGTCACCGAGCTCGTCGTCGTGCGGCAGCTCTAGCACGACGTCACCGGCCAGCTGGGCCTCGGTCCCGGTGCGGGGCGTCAGGCGGATCGCGCTGACCTGCTGGCGCGCGAGTACTTCATTCAGCCGGGCCCTGCTCCGCGGATCGTCGGAGAGATTGATCCGGATCCTCCACATGGCCATGAGCTGGCCCTCCAAGTCTGAGTCGCGCACACCTTAGAAGATGTCGCCTACCCGTTGCCGAAGTGATTCAGGCGCGTAACAGTGACGTGAAATGAACATCCGGAGAATGGCCGGCGACGCGACGTTACGCTTGCTCCTAGATCGTTAACGCTAGCCTCGTTAGGCCGGCTCAGACTTTAGATCGGTAGAAATTCAGGTAAGACTTCGATGGCGTCGGCCCGCGCTGGTTCTGGTAACGCGAGCCGTACACATCCGAGCCGTACGGGTGCTCCGCCGGTGAGCTGCAACGGAACAGGCAGAGCTGGCCGATCTTCATGCCAGGCCACAACTTGATCGGCAGTGTGGCCACGTTCGACAGCTCCAGCGTCACATGGCCGGAGAAGCCGGGATCGATCCATCCGGCAGTCGAATGGGTCAGCAGGCCGAGCCTGCCGAGCGAGCTCTTGCCCTCCAGACGGCCCGCGATGTCGTCCGGCAGCGTGATCACCTCGAAGGTCGAGGCCAGCACGAACTCACCCGGGTGCAGGACGAACGGCTCGTCTCCGTCCGACTCAACCTCTCGAGTCAGGTCCGGCTGCTCGATCGCCGGGTCGATATGCGGATAGCGGTGGTTCTCGAAGACGCGAAAATAACGGTCAAGCCGGACATCCACGCTGGACGGCTGGATGAGCTCGGGGGCGAAGGGATCCAGGACGACCCGGCCCGACTTCACCTCGGCCTTGATATCGCGATCAGAGAGCAGCACCCTGGCAACTTACCGTTTCCGGCCCGAGGGAGGGCAGCTGTCACGCTTGTCCCACCCCTTACCTGACAGGCGGCCGGGCGGCGGGATTGTTGATGGCGACCAGCGCCGGCCGGGCGGCGAAGTCCGGTACGATATCCGGGCAGGTCGCGTCCGTCGGTAGGGGTGCATTTGCCGGTTGGTCGTCAAGCCTCGCGGGTGTAGTTCAATGGCAGAACATCAGCTTCCCAAGCTGACAGTGCGAGTTCGATTCTCGTCACCCGCTCCACCCGAAAGCCCAGGTCAGGACCGCATTCGGAGCCTGGACCGCGATCGACCGCTGTGCAGTCTGTTGATCTTCCGTGCAATTAACGTGCAATTAGCCCGCCGGGACGAGCGCGCCAGCCGCGCCGTCGTCGTCCTCATCGTCGGACCGCTCGGCCTCGACGTGGCGATCGATGGCGTCGGTGATGGCGCGGTCGGCGCCGTGTGCCGCGTGCTGGTAGATCAGCGCTGCGCGCTCGCTGTCGTGGCCCATGCGGGCCATCAGATCCCGGAGCTTGGCGCCACTGGACGCCGCGAACGTGTTGCCGGTATGGCGCAGATCATGGAAATGCAGGCCTTCGGCGCCAACCGACTGCACCGCCTGCGGCCATCCCGACATCTTGTTGAAGTTGCCACGCCGCAGCGGGCCGCCCTTGACGCCCGGGAAGACAAGAGCGCCCGGCTCTGGCCTGGACGAACTGCGGCCAGATGCTGCGAGGACGGGGATGATCGCCTGCGGTATGCCGACGACCGGCGCCGGCCCTGGACTTGGGTGGCCCGAGCAGTATCTCTCCCGTTGGACCGCTCGACAAAGGCAGCGCGGACCCGCACGGTGCCTGCCCCCAGGTCAAGATCGCTGCGCCGCAGTGCAGTTACCTCGCCCCAGCGCAGGCTGCGAACGTCGTCAGCAGAACGAGCGCGAGGAACCGCCGGTCATGCCCGCAATCGGCCCGGCCGTCGTAAGCCATCTTCCACAGGGCGTGCTCGGCTTCGGCGCGTTTACGCAGTAGGCCCTGGCGAGGTGCGCATCTCGCCGTCCCGCCGGAATCGCAGCCGGTACCCGCCGCGGGAGCGCGCGGACGTTGCCGACTGGCCGGCGGCCGACTCGCTCCGACAGCGCGAAGACCTGCTCGACGGTCAGGACCGGCCGTTCTGCCGCGTCCTCGTCACCGGCACCACGGATACGGCACGGGTTCTGCAGCAGGATCTTGTCCTCTTCGACCGCTGTCATGAGTACGGCCCGCAGCAGCCGGTAGGCCTTAGCTGTGACCGAGACGGACACGCCGCCGCCGAGCAGCTCAGCTCGCCATTCACGGATCATGGCGGTCGATATCTTCCCGACCGGGACACCGCCCGAGGTCCCGGTGCGATGTGCTTCTTCAGAAGCCAGCGATAGAGATCCACCGTGCGCGGGCGCAGGCTGGGACGCTGGATAATCCAGGTCGAGGCGTAGTCGGCGAGCTTGATCTTGCCCCGCTCCGGATCGGCCCATTGTCCTAAGGTCAACTGAGCCTCGACCAGCACGAGCGCTTTCTCCGCGTCGGGACTTCGTTCGTAGGTTTCCGTCCCGGTTCGCATCCGACCGTCCGGGCCGGGGTAGCGGATCTGCAAACGGCCGGATGGCAGCCTTCGGACGTTGCCGAAGCGCCGGTGCCCGTCTTTGTTGGCCATCAGGCCACTCCTCTCATTTTGGGCCGCACATCGGCCGCGGTCATGGGCTGGACACGGCCCGCCTCAATGAAATCGGCGAGCGCTGTTTCGCTGATGCGGACATGGCGGCCGACTCTCACGAACTCGATCCGCCGCTCAGCGATCAGGCGGCGGATGAAGCGAACGGACGTACTCATGCGCTCCGCCGCCGCTGCGACCGTGAGAAGTCGATCCGCTGGTCTGGCGTGGCTCGCCATCACGCTGCCCTCCCGGTTGCCGAATGACCGGGATCGGCCTGGCCGCTGGCTCTGGCCCTCGCTTCGATCAGGGCGGCGTGCCATCTGCCGGTCGGCGAGGATGTGGAGGAGCCGCTGGGCGGGGGGCATGTGGTCGTGGTCGCCGGGGGTGACGGGTTCCCAGGTGTAGCGGGCGGGGTCGGCTGCCGGGAGGCCGAGGGTTTCCAGGAGCCAGGTTTTGCGGTCGGCGCGGTGGTCGGCGAGGGTCTTGCCGGACCATTTGCGGGAGACGAGGACGCGGCGTCCGGCGTAGCCGAGGTACTCGGGGCGGTGGGCTTTGCCGGTGCAGTGGCCGGGCCGCAGGCCCGCGCGCGGGTTCTTGGGCTGGACGCCGTAGCGCAGCCAGTTCGCGCAGGCCGGGGAGCAGGGCTCGTATCGCAGCGCGTCGGCCAGCCGCTCGGCGTGGCGCGCTCGGCGCCGGTGCTGGCCTGGTGGCAGTCGCCGATGTGCTTGGTCAGGTACTTGGTGAGGTAGCCGATGCACCGGGCGGAGTCGCGCGATCCGGCGAGGACGCCCTGGGCGTCGAACCTGGGGCCGAACCGGGCGACGTGCAGCGGCTGGTCGTGCGGGCCGATGGCGTCGAGGGCGTCGTCCCAGGTGGGCAGGAACTCGCCGGTCGCCGGGTCGAGGTACCGGCCGGATGGCTCGTGCCAGACGGGCAGGTGCGCGTCGTCGTGCATGACCCGATCGGTCGGGGGCCACCAGACCTGGTGGTAGGTCGCGGCGATGACCTGCCGCAGCTCGGCGCGGGAGACGGTGCCGCGGATCGCGACGTGGACGTGCGGGGCGAGGCGTTTCTGGGGTTCGACGGCGGCGAAGTACTGGAGGTCGTAGCCGAGGAAGCGGCGCAGGTTCTGGATGAGCCGGTCGAACAGCGCGGCGAAGTGCAGCGCGTCGCGGGCGGCCCGCTGGTAGTCGTAGCGGTCGGGGTCGGCCGGGGTGCCGTCGCGGTGACCTTGCCGTAGCTGTCGCAGGTCAGGGTGAGGAACATCGACGGCCGGAAGGTCGTGCCGTCGGGCGCGGTGTAGGTCTTGCCGATCGTGGCGCGGGGCGACGGGCCGGCGGGGCAGGTCCGGGGTGTCCTGGCGCCGCCGGGTCGAGCGGTGCCGCCGTGACCGGCGGGTTGGGCAGGACGTTGCCGCGCATGCCGGAGCGGGTGATCTCGTCGTCGAGTCGCCGAGCGGCCAGCTCGTCCAGCTCGGTCGTGTCCTGCCCGGCCGCCGTCGGCCTGGTCGCGGTCGACCTGGGTCTCGGCGCGCGGGTCGACCCACATCTGCTGCTCGTCGTCGGGCGTCGTCGGGGTGGAAGACGGGCTCGGTGTCGAGGTGCCAGCCTTCGCGGCACTGCGCGGCCCGCAGCGTCTTGGCCCGTTCGGCGCAGGCCGGGCAGACGGCGGCGAGGGTGTGCCCGCAGGGGATGAGCACCTGCTCGATCTGGCCGGTGTGCAGGTCGGTGCGGCGGAGCTGGACGGGGCGGATGCAGCCGCCGTGCGCGGCGGCCAGGTCGCGGACGACATCGCGGGCCAGCGGCATCGACAGCCGCTGCGTTCTGGTCGTGCGTTGGGTCATTCGGCCTCCAAGGTCGCCGGGTCGCCGGGATCCGGTGCGGGGTCGGGGTCGGTGGCGTGCCAGGTGGCGGTAGCCGCAGCCGGGGCAGTCCAGGGTGACCAGGAACCGGTCGCCGGTGCTGGTGTCCAGCAGCGGGCCGCCGCAGTCGGGGCAGTCGTCGGGCGACAGCCAGCCGGTGATCACGCGGCCTCCCCGGCGGTCAGCGCGGGCCCGGCAGCGGGTCGCGGTGCAGGCGCGGTCATGGCGCGGATGTCGTCGTCGGAGACGAACGCGGCCCGGACCCGCACCGGGTCGGGGCTGCTTCCAGCCGGACGTAGCCGACGCCCGCGCCGGTGGCGGGGTCAGTGGAGATCTGGTCGCAGAGCGCGCCCCGGTCGCGGGCGCCGTCGCCGAGCACCAGGTCGGCCTGGGCGGGCTCATCCAGCCGCAGCGCGATCTTGTCGGGGAACAGGTTGCGGATGTTCAGGACTTCCTTGCGCGGGTCCTGGAGCGCGGCGACGACGCAGTAGCCGACCGCCCGGCCCTGGGTGGTGAGGGTGGCCAGCGCGGCGAGGGTGCGCTCCCGGAGCTTGCGGTCGGCCTGGTAGGCGGTCAGGAACGCGACCTCATCGACCAGCACCACCATGAACGGGAACTCCGGGGTCGGGGTGTGGTCGCGCTGGCGTCCCGGCGAACCGGGCCGCGCGTGCTTGCATGTCGGCGACGTCGTCCTCGAGCAGGTCAGCGATGTCGGCAGGGTCGGCGGCGTACCGGCCGTAGCGGTCGAACAGGGCCCGGCCGAACGCCAGTTCCATCAGCTTCGGGTCACAGCGCCATGACCCGGACCAGGCCGGCCAGCATCGCGGGGAGCATGGCCCGGACCAGGCCCCACAGGTAGGAGCCCTTCCCGGCGCCGGTCGCGCCCGCGATCAGCAGGTGGGTTCCGTGCAGCCGGACCGTGAATATGGCGCCGTCCTCGCGCCGGCCGACCGGCAGCGCCCGCAGGTCTGTCACCGCCGGGATCGGCAGGGCGGGCATCGGCCGCGGCGAGCGCGTCCCGGCGGACCAGCTCCAGGACCACCGACCCGGGCGCGGCCGGTGCGGACCCGGCACGAAGCACCCCGAAGCCGTGCGCCAGCTCGCTCGGCCCGGTCGGCGAACATCTGCCGGGGACTGCCCGGACACCAGGCGGACCGTCACCAGGTCGGCGCACCGGATCGGCCTGGACCCTGCCCAGGACCGGGACGACGACCCGGCCCCGGTAGGTCGGGGCGAGCCCGGCGATGGTCATGACGGCGTGCCAGCGCCGCCGGTAGCACCACCACCGCCACCGGCACCGGGCCGGGACAGACACCAGCCGGGCGAACCAGTCCGGCCAGGCGAGCCGCAGCATCAGCAGCGCCGGCGACGGTGACGGCGGCCAGGACCACCACGCCGGGCCAGCCTGCCCAGCCCAGGTCAGCGACCACGACCCCGCGGCCACGTCGAGCAGCGGATGGCGGATCAGGAACCAGATCACCCGCGAGGCCAGGCGGGCGAGCTGGACGAGCCAGATGATCGACTCGGGGGTCCGGTAGACCGGGGACCGCCAGACCGGGGCGGCGAACGGGTCGGCGTTGTCGACCTGGGCGAGCTGCTCGCCCGTGACATGGTCACGCATACGCTCGAGTCACCTCTCTGTATTTGCAGGCCAGTGAGGGGAGAGACCAGGGACGGCAGGAAGGTGCGACTCCCGGCCGTCCCGCCCTGGCCGATCACGCCGCGGTGGCTCCGAGGCACCGTCGGCCTGCTGGTGCCCGCGCAGGCCGCTCGATCTCCGCCGCGTACACCGCGGCCTGGTCGGCCAGCCGCCGCGCGATCACGCACGTCCTGGGCGGTGAGCGTCTCGGCTGGACCGGGCTGATCGCTGACCGACACCTCGCCGTGCGACGATGTGCAGGTGCGGCCTGCCGCTCGCCGGTGCCGGGCACGGTGATCCAGCGCCTGCTCGATCGAGGTAGAACGCCACCCGCGATCCGCACGGCGCTCGCCGGGCCGGGCACTGAGCGTCGTGTAGGTGTAGCCCGCCGCTCATGCCGCCGCCTCCTGCCCCCGCCGCGCTGCGGCCGGCCGGGCACCGCGGACCCCGGGGGCTTGAGCGAGTAGGCCAGCCGCCCGGCCTGGTTCACGTACGGGGTGACCGTCAGCCCGGCGAACTCCACCGGGACGAACGGCATGCCCGCTGCGGCGCTGGCAGCACCGGCTGGTCCGCCGCCGCGACCTTGACCCGCACCGTCTTGTCCCGCGCCGCCGGGTCAGCGTCGATCACCTCCACCTGCCCACAACGGCAGCCCGGTCTGCCTTGTCCTTGGACTGGACGAACCGGCCGCCCTTGGATGCGTCGAAGTCCCGGACCGGCTCGAACGCGCCCGCCGCGAACACCCCGCGCGGGAACACCTGCGCGAACTCGACCGGGATCGGACCTTGCACTGCCATCTGCTTCTCCTTCGATCGATCGTTCTGTCGACAACTCGACCTGTCGAGTAGACGTTACAGTCCATCGTGCGACTTGACAAGTCGAGTTATTGAGAAGGCTTTAGCCGGAGAACGGGTAGAGGTCCTCCAGCTCATGAAGATCGCCGGGCAGGACGGCATCGACGACCTGGAGCGGCCTGTCGTCGGCATCGTAGACAGCCAGCAGCAGGTTGAGCACGGCGGTGCGCTTGCCGATCTTGAGCAGCCGGGATTCTTCGGCCGTGGCGAGCCGGGACCGTATCCGCTCGCTCACATGATCGAAGCGGACGCGCTTGACCGCGCGCAGGTGCTGGTTGATTCCTCCGGGGACGGGCGCGGGCTTGCCCAGGTCGGTGCCCTCGGCGACATCCAGCGGGAACCATGACGACACGAGCTCGGACGGCTCGCCGTCGCGCTCGATGAGCTGGCGGCGAAGCAGGGCAGGGGTCTCCGCCGGAGTGCGCAGCAGGGCGGCCACCGCAGCGGGCGCAGGTGCCCGCCCTGCGTGGAGCAGCACGCCCTCGGCCGACGCAGCCTCGTCGAGGAGCAGCATGCCCGGCCGTGTGCTGGTCAGTGAGCACGGCACGGTTGCGGACGAAAGAGCCCCGCCCGTGCTCCCGGTCGATCCACCCTTGGCTCCGCAGCACTTCCAGCGCGCGGACCACGGTCGGGCCGGGAGACGCCGAACTCGCGCATGAGCTGGGTCTCCGAGGGCAGCAGCCCGCCCGCCGGATAGGTCCCGTCACCGATGCGACGCTGGATCGTGCAGACGATCTGCGCGTACTTCGGCGGGGAGAATTCCATTTCCGCCATGACGACCGCCTAACAACTCATCGGCTCGACTTGTCGAGAATCCTAGCGGCTAGTGTCATGCGATGTCACGTGGAGTCCGGCGACACGCAGCGACGCCCAGTCACGGACGGCCAGTCAAACGCGCGCCCAGACTGTCCGGCCGTCGTGATCGCCGTCTATGCCCCAGTCCTCAGCCAGCGGCCGCGATGATGCCGAGTCCGTGGCCACGCTCAGGGATCGCGGCCTGACCCGGAGTCCAGCGCGCCGCCGCCGTCTTCGACCTCGATCCGGGCGTAGTCACCCTGGCTGATCTCAGCGCGAACGGTGAACGTGCCGCCCGGTAGCCGCGACGCGGCTGTGCGAGCGCGGCGTTGGCAGCCAGCTCGGAGGCACAGAGGATCAGCGTCGTCTGCCCTGGGACATCCGTCGAGTAATGCCCGGAGATCGGACCGGACCGCGCTGATGTGCTCCGCGCTGCCTATGTAGATGACGCCGCTAGTGCGCAGCGCGAGGGTTCTGGGTGGTCGCATGTCCATTACTGCTGCGCCGCCAGTCCTGAGCCCGCGCAGTCAAGGCACACGGTCCTGATCGCTTGATCCGAGAACCCCCGGACTAGCTGACTCGACGACCCACCGCCGGGACCCGGCGAATTTCCATCCCCGCCCGCGGCACGACGCGCACACGTCGTACTCACCTGCTTGTGCAGCACTCATGCCTCCGAAGATCGCTCATTCGCAAGGCCAGGCACATAACCGGGCGATATCCCCTGACGGCATATAAGCTCGCAGTCAGTAACGCCGCACCGACGCTCGCGGACCTGACGGAGAGGGACAACGGCATGCCGGGCCGCGCCGCCGAATTGATCGAGATCCCGGACTCGCTCTGGCAGCGAGCCGACCTGCTCGACGCCTGCGCGGCCGTGACATGGGACGTCTGTTCCTTCTGTTACGCCAGTACGCGGGTGCCAGCCAGACCAGGCTGGCGATTGCGTGCGACATGACCCAGCCCAAGATCAGCGGGATCATGAGAGGAGCCGCCAGGGTCGAGACACTGGAGGTGTTCGAGAGAATCGCGGAGGGCCTGAACATGCCCGGCCATGCTCGCGTCGCCCTCGGCCTGGCTCCCCGGCCAGGCTACCAGCAGTTCTCCTGCCGTGCTGGCTGAGCCGGTTATCCCGCCGCGGGATACCGTCCCGGCCTTGCCTGCTGCCACGGTTTCCGGTCTGCTCAGCGCATACCCGGCTGACAGTGAGGAGGACGAGCCCTCCGTGCGACGGCGAACCTTTGTCGGCCTCACCGGCGCGTCACTGTTCGGCGCGATCCTCGCTGATACCACGCACCGGAGACCGGCCGCGGGCGATCGAATCGTTTGCCGCCGTGCTAGCCGCGTACTCATCTGAAACAGCAGGCCCGGCCGGCGGCGCACCGCCCGACCTGACCGCGCTGGCCGATGCGGTCGCCCGCGCCAAGCGTGATTACCAGGCCTGCCGGTACTCGGATGTGACCAGAGATCTCCCCGCGCTGCTGACCCGGCTGCAGACCGCCTGCGCCGTCCTCGGCGGCAGGACCGGCTGCGGGCGTTCACACTGTCCGCCGAGGCGCATCACGTCGCAGCCAGCATCCTGCTCAAGGCCGGTGACCAGGGCCTCGGCTGGCTTGCCGCCGATCGCAGCATGCAGGCCGCCACGGCCAGCGAAGATCCCGTCACCATCGCCTCAAGCGCCCGTATCATCACCCACGCCATGATGAACAGCGGGCACTGCAAAGCGGCAGCCGACACCGCCAGCGCCCTGGCGGCCAGAGTTCGATCACGACATGGCAGCGCACGATCCCGAGTCGCTGTCGGTCTACGGCTCGCTGCTTCTCCGCGGAGCGATAGCAGCCGCCCAGCAGGACAACCGGCGCGGAGCCGACGAGCTGGTAAACGAGGCCAGCGAGGCCGGCCAGCCGCCTCGGCGAGGACCGCAACCTGCGGTGGACGGCGTTCGGCCCGGTCAATGCCAGCCTGCACCGGGTCAATATCGCGGTCACTCTCGGCGACGCCGGAACCGCGATCGACGTAGCCCGAACCGTCGACCTGACCGCGATCGACGTCACCGAGCGCAAGGCCAGCTTCCTGATGGACACCGCCCGCGCGTTCCTGCAATGCGGCAGGCACGAGCGGGCCTACCTCGCGCTGCGCGCAGCCGAGGAGATCGCGCCCGAGGAGGTCACCGGCCGCCCCGCGGCTCACCGCCTCGTCCGCGACCTGATGAACACGGCCCCGCTCAGCGTCCAGCGGCACGCCGAGGACTTCGCCGGCCGTATCGGGGCCACTGAATGACCAAGCCAAGCCGCCTGCTGGCGGTCATCGCCTGCGGCGCCGGCCCCGCTTCCGAAGTCGGCCAGCTCGTCCAGCTCGCGCAAGAACACGGCTGGACCGTCCAGGTCGTCGCCACGCCCGCCGCGCTCGGCTTCATCGACGTGCCTGCGCTCGAGGCCCAGACCGGCGGCCCAGTCCGAAGCGAATACCGCAAGCCGGGTGAGACCAGGGCACGACCGGCCGACGCGATCATCGTCGCCCCGGCCACCTACAACACGATCTGCAAATGGGCGCAAGGCATCAGCGACACCTACGCCCTGGGCATCCTCGCCGAGACCACCACACTGGGCGTGCCCATCGTCGTCCTCCCGTTCGTCAATACCGCGCTCGCCGCCCGCGCCCCTTCCGCCGCAGCATCGAAGAACTGCGCCGCGAAGGCGTGCACATACTCCTAGGCCCCGGCGGCATCGAGCCCCACCAGCCCCACACCGGCGGCGACCTCATCGCCAGCTACCCCTGGCACCTAGCGCTCGAAGAAGCCGAACACCGGACCGACCGGGCCACCCGATAGCGCGCAGATCTGAGCCGAGCGCACGCAGACGCCCGGTCACCAGACGACACGCGCCCGCCGACTGTGATCGCCGACGCATTGCCGAAATGAGCCGTACTAGATCAAGCCGGCGCCGCTACGCGGCACCGCGTCCGGCGCTCCCCGCGCCGCGCTCAGCCTTTGGGGAGGCCCGCCCGGCGCGCCCGCGCCGTCCCAAGCCAGGGAATGCCACCGAACCCGCACGGCCCGTTCGCCATGCAGCGCCTCGCGCACGGCCGACTTCCTGGCGTCCCGTTGTCCGGCTCGCGGACACCACGTCTAGCCTCGGCTTTTCGCGTGGTTAATGGCTGGGGTGCGTCGTTCAAGCAAAAAGTGCCTTTGAGCTGGGAGGATAGGGCTTGTCGAAGGTCCAGTCCGTACTCAGCCGAAGGCACTTTTCACATGCAGAATACAGGCCGCCGCCCGAAGATCGTGGTGTCTGGTGACGGGACGGGGATCGTGTCCCATGCGGGCGCGCTGCTGCTGACCGAGACGGCCCGGGTGACCGGGCTGCAGGCCGGGCTATCAGCTGGCCTTGGCCGGTGGCGGGCCTCCCGCGCGTTCCACGACCCGGGAAAGATCGTCGCCGACCTGGCGGTCGCGGTCGCTTTAGGCGGCGACTGCCTCGCCGATGCCGGCGTGCTGCGCGCTGAGCCGGCCCTGTTCGGGCCGGTGGCCTCCGGCCCGGTGATCTCACGCCTGGTCGCCCGGCTGGCCGCGGACGCACCCGCGGCGCTGAAAGCTATCGGCGCCGCGCGCGCTGCCGCACGAGAACGGGCCTGGCTACTGGCCGGGACCGCGGCGCCGGGCGCTGACGGCGGGCTGATCCCGGTCGACATCGACGCGACCATCGTGACCGCGCACTCGGACAAGCAGCAGGCCGCGCCGACCTGGAAGAAAACCTATGGCTTTCACCCGCTGACCGTGTTCGCCGACCACGGAGCCGAGGGCTCCGGTGAACCGCTGGCCATCATGCTGCGGCCGGGCAATGCCGGTTCGAACACCGCGGCTGATCACATCGCCGCGACGAGACTGGCGCTGGCCCAGTTGCCGAAGGCGACGCGGCGACGCGTCCTGATCCGCGCGGACTCCGGCGGCGGCACGCACGACTTCCTGGCCTGGCTGGCCAGGCCGGGGCGGCGGCTGGCTTACTCGGTCGGGTTCACCATCACCGACGACATGCAAGACGCCATCCTGAAGATCCCCGCCCGGGCGTGGACCCCGGCCTATGACGGCGACGGACAGGTCCGCGACGGCGCGTGGGTCGCCGAGCTCACCGGCCTGCTCGACCTCGCCTCCTGGCCGAAAGGCCTGCGGGTCATCGTCCGCAGGGAACGCCCGCACCCCGGCGCGCAGCTCCGGTTCACCGACCTCGGCGGGCACCGGTTCACCTGCTTCGCCACCTCGGCCCGCACCGGGCAGCTCGCCGACCTGGAGTTGCGGCACCGCCGCCGCGCCCGCTGCGAAGACCGGATCCGCAACGCCAAGGACACCGGCCTGCGGAACCTGCCCCTGCACGGATACGACCAGAACCAGATCTGGTGCCAGATCGTCGCGCTGGCCGGTGAGCTGCTGGCCTGGACCCAGATGCTCGCCCTGGCAGGCGCGGCCCGCCGGCGGGAACCCAAACGGCTGCGGCTGCGGATCTTCAGCTGCGCCGGGCGGATCGTCCGCGGCAGCCGCCGCCTCCGGCTGCGCCTGGCCGCCCGGTGGCCCCGGACACCCGACATCACCGCCGCCATCGCCCGGCTCCAGGCACTGGCACCCGGCTGACCAGCCCGCACCATCCCGGCGACCAGGAAGGAGAAGACCAAGGGCCCCGTGGAACCCCGCCCACCCGGCGCGACAGCCGGGCCGCCAGCCGCGACCAGCCGCTGAAAACAGCGACCCAGCCGACAGCTCAGGCCACCAACCCAAGATCAAGAAAGATCGAGGCTAGGGCGGCCTGCAGGCCGTCGCATGCGTTTGCATAGTCCCTAGGCGGTGAATTCAGATCACCTCAATAAAGCAGTCCCTTGCAAGGAGGCTCGCGGTGTCCTCTCCACTCTTCATCCGCAACTCGATAGGTGCTACTACCTCATACCGTCCTATTGACACAACATATCCGGGCCCGGGCTCGCAAGATGCGGTGCCCAGCCTGAAACTCATTGTCTCGCTGGCGCGCGGGCCAATAGAAAGCATCTGCAGGACGGGCGCCATCCAGCCAGTGTACCCACCAACCACCTGAAGTGTTCCCGACCGACAGAGCCAGCTTCCGCCCGCTGCGCCGTAGATATCGACGTGCGAGGCGCCAGAATTGTGGATCACAACCTCGCCACGCAGTTCGTCTCCTCCACGCATGAAATCCGCTTCTAATGCGCACTCCACATAGATCGAGGGTAGAGATCCTCGCTCCTCCAACACGGGTGCGGGCCGAAGCAATGTTCCGTCGGGAAACGACTTGAAACCGACCTTGAGGTCAACTCCATTTCCGAACTCTCGGTAAAGTTCCTCCGCTATTGAGACTGCTGATGCCTGCAGGTGTACCGCAACCGCATCTGTACCTTCAGCGATACTTATAAGTGGGCTACCAGGCTGGCGCTTGAGGCGATCGGCAACTGACGCGCGAATGCGCGTTAGTTGCCGATCTTCCTCGCCGTGGCTCAAGGGTTTGTGATCAGCGTCGAGTTTGTCGTGGCTAGCAAGTGCGCCATTCGTGTAGCGATGCAGTCAGAGCCACCGTTGGGGTTGTCAACCCAGAAGTAGGCCGTTATGATTCCTACAGCTGTGAAGGCCGGGCTAGTGTGCTCATATACGGGCCCACCGCTATCACCGCCGCGGCAAATCCAGGTTCCGTCAGGGTTTACTGCTTCTACCTGGTGAGTCGCGCAGTATGAGTAGCCACCAACCCACGAAGGAGCCACGATGTCGCAGACGGTTTCATCATTATGCGTTACCGTGTTGTAACGGATCTCACCGGTGACGGAGCCGTCGAATGTGATGGCGTCTCCTATTGCTGGCAGAGTGTAGCCACCTACAGGCTCCAGGTTTGAAATACTGTTCCAGACCTGTCCCAGGCCGCCTGCGACCCCGAGATTGATACTCTCAAAAATCATTCCCGCTGGTTTGGCTAAGGTAATTGGTCGCCGTGTGCCCTATAGACTCGGCACCTGTTCTCCAGGTCCCTGTGCCACAGTGCCCGGCGGTGTACATATAAGTGTTTCCTGAACCTTTCCCCTCCATGTTGAAGCCGCTCGTGCATAGAGGAGCTATGCCCACTGAGCCGTATATTTGATCGCCATCATAGTAAGGCGATATGTCGTTATTCCGATCATAGGCAGCGGAAACGTGAACACCAGGACTTTGCATTTGCACGGTGATGCCTTGTCCGAATTGGCTCTCGAGAAGGCCTAATACCTCGGACGAATAGTTGGAACTGGAGACCTGAGCACCCACGGCTGCGGCGAGAGCTGATACGTCGCCATTGGTGGGGTTGGCAACGGTAGCGACCACAGAATTCGAGGCCGGATCAGGGCCGAACTCCGCGAGATCGATTCCCTGGCTCTGTAGACTGCTATGGGCTTGCAGCAGCGCCGAGTTGACGGCCTCAAGCTGGCTCCAACTACGGCTGACGCCTATCACGGTTACGGGAAAACCGGACGTGTTTGCGGCGTTTATAGCACTTACTAGGCCTGAATCGGAAGCTACTAGTGCGTAAACGTCGGTCACCCCGCTGGGAGTAAGAACAGCTCCGGCAAAGGAGTCAGGATATTGCTCTTCACCAATTGTCTCGACTTGTGAAGAGAAAGCCACGACGGCCGGATCGCCATCCGGTGCGGCTCCACCCGCGGGCGGAGTTTTAGTCGAAGACGGCGTTGGACTGGCCGCGCTCGCGGACGCGAGCGGAACAGCCAGGGCTGCGGCCCCTAGCGCTAAGGACATGACAATCTGGACGTGGATGCGACGTCTGGTCATGGGTACCACTCTTCGTCAGCCATCAGGCGCCTTTTGCGCTTGCAATCAGAGGCTAGGGCATGGCAAGGGACCTATGTCAAGGGCCCTTCTGTCCGGCCTTGCGCACCACCGACCGGCCGGGATCCATCGGAGTTGTCGCGGCCACCGCCCTCGCTGTCGGGGTCGCGGTGGCTGGCGGGGGCACAGGGCGCCCGACATCCTCGATCAACGCTTCCGTGCCGGCGACGGCGATCAGCATGTTCCAGGACGCCGCCTCGCCCCGGCGGCCGCTTCCGGTCCTCAGTCGCCGACGCTCCCGCGGTCCGGGTCGGCTTGCCATCGATTACCTCGGCGCACGCAACCACGGCGAAGCGCCTCACTCATGGGCGAGCGTTTCGACCGTCGCCGTGCAGGTGCGAGGCGTTCACGGATGCTCCTGCCGACTCCCTGTAAAGCCGCTCCCTACTGGCCACGCGCCCGACTGGCCGGTTCCGTCCTCCTCGCTGCACGATTGTCTTGGCCGAGTCCGTCGAGTCAAGGCCAAGCCGCTGCGCGGTCGCTTCGCGAGCCTGGACACGGCGGCCACGGCCAAGGGCGGGCAGCTACGAGGAGGACGGGGGAGATGCAGGGCACGCAGAGCAGCCCTAACCACTCCCGGTGGCCGCCGCTCGGTGCATGATCGCCGTGCATTAGCGTGCCATTAGCCAGGGTGACGAGGAGGCAACGACGGCCACTAGCGGACACCTACACCCGCAGGTCAGCGCCGCTTGCAGCCGTGATCGCTGCACTTCCCAAGCTGACAGTGCGAGTTCGATTCTCGTCACCCGCTCCACACCCCAGCCGCAGCTCAGCGCCGTGGCCGACCTCTTCGGTCTGGTCGGCTGATGCCACGAGCTGGCAGACCTCGGCCTGGTGACCGACGCATCCGCTCAGGTCCGGGTCCACGGCGGCTCGGCGACCTTCACGCTGTACATCCTGAACCGCACGCAGGCGTTCTTCGGGTTCTACCCGCTCACCGGGCACGCCGTCGCGCTCGATGGCAAGCCCGTGCCGATGTTCGACCTGATGGGCAAGGACGTCACCTTGTTCCACCATGCCAACGACGACCCGGCCGGGATCGGCGGGCAGTACCTTGCCCAGGCGCAAGCCTGGTTCGACAGCATGTGGAGCACCGTCAGCCGCGACCAGCCCCGATGAGCGACCTCACATCAATTCTCGCAAAAGCCCGCTACCTGCTCCTGGACTTCGACGGCCCGGTCTGCGCCGTCTACGCGGGCATCCCGCCGCGCACGTCACACCACGGCTCCGGGACCAGCTCGCCGACGAGGGCATCAGCCTCCCGACGACGGACAGCCAACAGACGACCCGCTCGATGTGTTCAGGGGAACACCCGACATCAGCCGCCAATCCTCGGCCGCCGTCCAGAGAGTGCTCACCAGCCTGGAAGTCGAAGCCGTCGCCAGCGCCAGGCCGACAGCGGAGCGGCCGAGCTGATCAAAGAGGCACACCACACGGGCCGCGCCGTCGCGATCGTCAGCAACAACTCCGGCGCAGCCATCCGCGCTTACTTGCAACTGAATGACCTCAGCGCAGACGTCGCGCTGATCGTCGGCCGCGATGATCCCGACCCGGATCTGATGAAGCCCTCGCCGTACCTCGTCCGGGCCGCAGTCGGCATCCTCGACACCGAGGGCAAGCATTGCGTTTTCATCGGCGACTTCGCCAGTGATGTCCTCGCCGGGCTCCTGGCCGGTGTCCCGCCGGAACCCATCGAGAGCGCTCCGCGTCGCCTGGCACCGATGGCCTGCAGCCACTCCCGACTGAACCCGGCCGAGAGTCGCTGGTTCTGGCAGCTATCGGGAATGCGATAAATGTGCCGACTACGGTTGATCTATGCGAGGAGTTCCTGCGGCGTACTCTGTCGCAGATGAGCGGCGCCAGCGAGATCGGGACGGCAGCCGGTTGTCCGCAGCCGGTTTCGCTGCGCCACAACCTTGGTTTCCGGATGCTGTGGATCGGTCAGCTCCTGTCCGATACCGGCTCCGAGATCGGCATGCTGGCCTACCCACTGCTGATCCTTGCGTTGACTCACTCGCCGGTGCTTGCCGGGGTGGTGGGGACCGCACGGGAGATCACGATCATTTGCCTGCAGCTTCCTGCCGGGGCGCTGTCGGACCGGTTCGACAGGCGCCTGACGATGATCATTTGCGACAGCGTGCGCGCAGTCCTGCTCGCCGTGCTTGGCGTCCTCGTCTTGCTGGATCGCGCGTCCTGGCCCGTCGTGCTAGTCGTGGGAGTGATCGAGGGCGGTGCGAACGCGATCTTCAATCCGGCAGCCACTGCTGCGCTTCCGGCAATCGTGCCGGACGGGCAGCTGGAGCAGGCGTGGGCTGCCACCGAGGGGCGGACGTACGGGGCCGCCCTGACGGGCACGGCGCTGGGCGGGGTTCTGTTCGGGTTGGGCCGCGCGGTCCCGTTCCTGGCCGACGCGGTCTCGTACATGGTCTCGTTCGGCACGGTAAGCCGGATCCGTGGGCGGTTCCGGCCGGAGACCGCCGCCAGTCGGAAGGCGCTGTGGCGTGAAGTAGTTGACGGCCTGCAGCTCGTCTGGCGAGAGCCGTTCCTACGCGCGGTGATGATACTGGCCCCGCTGATCAACTTCGCGTTCAACGGCGTGCTGTTCACCATCACACTCGGCTTGCGCCAACACGGCAGCTCCGGCGCGGTCATCGGCCTAGTGCAGGCGGCCATCGCGGCCGGGGGCATACTCGGCGCCGCGGTCGCGCCCCGACTGCAAGGGCGTGTGCAGCTGAGAACTCTGGTCACCGTGATGACCCTCGCCCAGACGCTGCTGCTCGGCGCCGCAGCCTTGATCGTGCCATCACCGCTGGTGGCAGTACCGGTCGCCATGGTGCCGCTGCTCGCCCCGGCCGCGAGCGCGGCACTATTTGCTGTGCTGCTCCGCAGTGCGCCGGAGGACATGCGCGGCAGGGTCACCAATACCGTCGGTATGGTGGCCATGTCACTGGCCGCGCTGGCGCCGCTGCTCGCGGGCCTGCTCGTCCAGCACGTCTCCGCGGCCTGGGCGATGGGAGCCTTCGCCGCCGCGATGGCCGCAGCCGCTGGGCTGTCTCTGATTCTGCCCGGTGTGCGGGAGGCGGAGTCTCTAGCGGCCAGTGCCGGGCAGGGCGCGTAAGGCGCCGGGAATCGCTAGTGGAAGATCGCCAGGCCCGCAAGCGGCGAGTCAACAGTCATGGGATATATGTGGGATACCAGAGACACGCCCGAGATCCAATCCGCACCCTCACCCACCGCCATTGTGCGGAAGTGCTGCGTGCCCGATCGAGGGCACAGTCCGCGGCAGCGCCCTCGCAGTATCGTCTAGATCAGCCGGTTATGCGCACGGCGGCGTCTGCCTGCTGGCAGATGTTCCTGCAGGGAATCACAACGGTTGCTGCCGGGGCACGCAAATGCCGGCAGCGGCAGCCGTTGAACCTGTCTCAGCCCGGGGCAAGTTCGCGGATCGGCTCCGATGCCATCAGGGGGTTCTCGTGAGCACGCAGATGCCGGTGGTGATGGCCCTGGACAATCTGGCCGCAGTGCTCGAGACGGTAGGCGGCAAAGGTGCTTCGCTAGCGCGTCTCGCGCGGGCGGGCTTCCCGGTGCCTCCTGGTTTCGACGTAACGACCGGCGCCTATCTCGACTTTGTCGAGCGCGGCCTGCGTGAACCTATGTTGGCGGCGATGTTTGCCGTCGATGTGACTGACCCGGTGACGTTTGAAGTCGCGTCGGCGCAGATCAGCGCATTGTTCGCCGGCCGAGCAATGCCTGCGGCGACCGCGGCGGCTATCGTCGGCGCGTACGCCGCGCTCGGTGACGATGTGGCGGTGGCGGTGCGGTCCTCGGCGACCGCGGAGGATCTTCCCGGCATGTCGGCCGCGGGACAGCAGGATACGTATCTCAACATCCGCGGCGCGGACAGCGTGCTCGACGCGATCCGGCGGTGCTGGGCGTCGTTGTGGACTGCGCGGGCGATCGGCTACCGCGCCCGCTATGGGGTCGTTGCCGACCAGGCGCAAATGGGCGTGGTGGTGCAGCAGTTCGTGCCGGCGGATGCGGCCGGTGTCCTGTTCACGGTGAATCCGGCCAGCGGCGGCCGGGACCAGGTTGTTCTCAACGCGAGTTGGGGTCTTGGCGAGGCCGTCGTCGGCGGCCAGGTGACGCCCGACATCGTCGTGGTCGACCGGGCCGGCGGCGGCATCATCGACTACCAGGTCGGCAGCAAGTCGGTGATGACCGTGCCCGCCGACGTTGGCACGAGGGATCAGGACACGCCCGCGGCGCTGCGCCACACTCCGGTGCTGACTACCGGCGAGGCCAGCGAGCTCGCCCGTATCGGCCTGGCGATTGAGGATCTGTACGGCCAGCCAATGGACGTGGAGTGGGCGCGGGCCGAGCGCAAGCTGTTCGTCGTGCAGGCACGGCCGCTGACCGGCCTGACGGCAGCTGCCGGGTCCGATGAGCAGTGGAACGACAGCCTCGACGGGGACTACCTGTGGAGCAACGGCAACCTCGGTGAGGCGCTGCCGGACGTGATGACCCCGGCCACCTGGTCGTTGGTCGAGCTGTTCATGCCGCGGGAGATCTCGCCGCCGACCTTGCCCGGATACAGGGGCTGGGGACGAGTCGGGGGCCGGTTCTACATGAACGTGAGCATGTCGGCTTCGCTGGGCCGGGTGGTGGGCATCTCGGTCCGCCGGTTCGTCCGGCTAAGCGAGCCGGTCTTCGGCAAGCTGCCGCCGGTGCCTGAGATACCGCTGGTCCGGCTTCCTCGCTGGCGGGTCATCCGGCTGCTGGTCCCGGTGTTTGCCACGACCATGAGGAGGGCGCGGAGGAACCACAAACGACTTTCGAAGTTCGTCGAGGGTGCTCCGAGCCGTTGCGACGGCCTGCGCGCCGAGGTCCAGCGGGCTGATGACCCCAGCGCGCTGGCCGACGCGTGGTTCAGCCAGGTCCAGCCGTTCTTCCTGCAGGCGGCCGACATGCTCTCGGCCTCGGGAGCAGTCGGCGCTCGGGCGCTGCTTGCTCTGCCGAACAGGCTGGCCGCCCTGATCGGCGAGGCCGACGCGGCCATTTTGCTGTCCGGGCAGGTTGACGGGGATGCCCAGCTGGCCAGCCTCGACCCGCTAACCGGTCTCGCGAAACTTGCACGCGGCGACATCAACCGGGCAACGTTTGCGCGACTATACGGGCATCGCGGCTCGCACGAGATCGAGGTATCGGTCCCGCGGCCGGCTGAGGATGCCGACTGGATCGACAGGCAGCTCGCGGCCGGGAAGGACACCGCCCGCAGCGCCGAGGACCTGCTGGCCAGCCAGGAGATGGCCCGCCGCGCCGTCTGGGACCGGCTCGGACAGCAGCCTGGGAAAGCGGCTGCGGCGCGCGCGATGGTCACCCGGTGGGCGCAGGCGGTCCGTGCGCGGGAAGGAGCCAGATCCGAGCTGGCCAGAGCGTTCTGGCTGCTGCGTACGTGGCTGCTGCGAGCCGGTGAGCTAACCGGCCACGGCGACGACCTGTTCTTCCTTAGCGTGCCGGAGATACTCGATGTGCTGCACGGTGCGGAGTCGCCGCTATCGGCGGTGCCGGGCCGCAAGGCAACATACGAGACGTACCGTGCGCTGCCGCCTTACCCCGCGCTGATCCGCGGCCGCTTCGACCCCGTGCGCTGGGCAGCCGACCCGAACAGGCGCGTCGGCTACTACGACGAACGCGGCACGATCGCGCCAGCGGACGACACCGTCACCGGGCTTGCCGGGGCATCCGGCGTAGCTGAGGGCGTGGCCCGGGTGATCAGCCAGGTCGAAGACGCCGGTCAGCTCGGCGACGGCGAGATCCTGGTAACTACCGTGACGAACATCGGCTGGACGCCGTTCTTCCCGCGAGCTGCCGCAGTGGTGACCGACGTCGGCGCGCCGCTATCCCATGCCGCTATCGTGGCCCGCGAGCTCGGCATTCCCGCCGTCGTCGGCTGCGGCAACGCCACGACGCAACTGCATAGCGGCGACCGGGTCCGAGTCGACGGCGGGAAAGGCACCGTCGAGGTCCTGCACCGGGCATGAGAAAGACGCATGGATGGCGATGACGCCGCCGCCGTGAGCCCGTCAGCGACACGCTCCAGCTCGCAGAGGTCCCGACCACGCGCACGGTCCGGTGGTCGAGGTCCGGGTTCCCGCGGCGAAGGCCGACGAGCGAGATTTCCTCGCTAGTCGAGGAATCTCAGCGCCTGGTTAAGGTTCCACTCGACGATGTCCAGCATGAAGGCGCGGTCTGGGAAGTCGCCGTCGAGCAGCCGCAGCGGTCCGGCGATCAGGGAGAGGTGCTGGGTGAGCTTGTAGAACGCGAGACGGTCTTCGTCCAGGTCCCCGACGCCCACCGTTTTCGCCCACTCGTCGTCGAGCCGTATCTGCATGTGGGCGTGCTCCCACTCCACGTCGAAGTACATGAGGTTTTCGATATCGATGATGACCGGACTTCCATCGCGATCTACCAGGACGTGGTCCAGGCCAAGTTCGCCGTGGACCGAGTACTAGGCCCGCGGCTGGATCCCTGCTGCGAGCTCACCCAGCCTGTCCTCAAACCGTTCGCAGGCGCCGGATACTCGGCTGTCCCGCCGTGCAGCTTCGGCGAGGCACCGCATGGCGAAGTCCAGTGCACCTCCCTCGCAAGTCGGCCAATAAGACCGTCCGCCGCGATCAATGTGGCCGACGTTTCCAGGAGAAGTGCCTCGGTAATCCCGCATTGCTGCCAGTCCCTCGCGCAGCCGGGCTAGCACCGGCGCAGCGGCAACTGGGTCGCGCTCGTACAGCGCAAGCAGGTCGTCGCCCGGGAAATCCTCGATGATCGCGATATCGGCCGGGTAGTAGACGTGAGCGCGGTCAAGAACATAGATCTGCGGAACTCGGAGGCCCAGGGACGCGAGTCGGCGGTGCGACGCCTCGAACAAGTCGGCGCCATCAGAGCTGGTGAACTGATCAGCTCGATCGCCGACACCCGGCCAATCTGGCCAGAAATTCTCTGATTCTTCCCACAGATACGCAATCGCCGTAGTGCCATTGTCCAAGGTCAGGCGGTAGACACCCTTCTGTGTCCCGCCGGCAAGCCGGCTGACCGCTTCAAGCTTGCCCCGGCCAAACGCCGCTTCAGCTGCTCCTGCCAGATCGTCCCGAGTTACGGTCCCGGGCGCCATGCTCACAGCTCCTTTTCTCCGGCTAACGGCCCAGGAGCGCCGAGTACCACCGTGATCACGTCGCAACCGTATAGCGAACCCAGGTACCTGGTCATCAGCTCCTCGATCGGTGCCCGGTCTCCGCTGAGTGCCTGATCGCGGGACTTTCTGCTGCGGGCCGAGTGCCGTAGCTCGCCCTCGAGCGCGCCTCGACACCTCTTTACCGCAGGCGCGATGAGTTCCGGCCCGGTCGCCGGTATGTACTGACGAGTTCGCCGAATACCTCGGGCGAACCGATCGCAAGGGAGAATCCGATGTCAGATAGTCGCGCGGAAGACGAGGCCGCCATCCAGGCCGTGCTGGTTGACTCCTACAAGGCGTGGGAGGCTGGCGACGCCCACGGCATGGTCGCCAACTACACCGCGGCGGCGACCGCCATCATGACCGGCTCGCTCCGCAACGGCCGTGACGTGATCCGCGAGAACATGGCACTGGCCTTCGAGGGGCCACTCAAGGGCAGCTCGACCTACAACAAGCAGCTCAGCCTGCGCTTCGTCGGCAGGGATGCCGCGATCGTCGTCAGCGAGTCGGGCATCCTGTTCGCCGGTGAGACCGAAGTTCCGGACACGGGTAAGGTCAACGCGACCTGGGTCTTCGAAAAGCGGGACGGCCAGTGGCTGATCGCCGCGTATCACAACAGCCCGGCGCTGGCGCCTGCACAGTGAACCTTTCCCTGTGACCGGCAGTGACCGTCTGTAGTGGCACTCGCGTGGAGGTGTTCTTGATATGAGCAGAGAAGAGGCATGGGCATAACGACGACTGAAGAAGGCTTCGATCGCCTGGTCCAACCGTTCCGGACGGAGCTGCTGGCGTACTGCTACCGGATGCTTGGCTCGGCTCAAGACGCGGAGGACTTGGTCCAGGACACGTACCTGAGGGCATGGCGCGCGCGGGATCAGTACGACGAGACTCGTAGCTCACTGCGCACTTGGCTCTACCGGATCGCGACGAATGCCTGCCTGACCGCCTCGGAAGTCCGCGGCCGCCGACCGCTGCCGTCGGGTCTGGTGGCCGCGTCGGACCCGCTCGGGCCGCTTGTCCGGGGAGAGAACGCCACCTGGCTCCAGCCCCTGCCGGACTCGTTGCTGGACGCTGGCGATCCGGCAAGAGCCGTGATCGACCGCAGCACCCTGCGCTTGGCGTTCGCCGCAGCCCTGCAGCACCTGTCGGCGCGCCAGCGCGGTGCGCTGATCCTGCGTGACGTGCTCGGCTTCTCCGCGTCCGAGGCAGCGGAAATCCTTGGCACTACCGTCGTATCGGTGAACAGTTCCCTGCAGCGGGCGCGCACCCGGGTGAAGGAAGCCGGAGTCCGGCAGGAGCGCATCAGCGAGCCATCCGCGGCCGAGCAGCGTGCCTGGATTGAACGCTACATGAAGGCATTCGAGCACGCGGACGTCGAGGGCCTCAAGCGGCTGCTCACCGAGGACGTGCTCATGGAGATGCCGCCGATGCTCAACTGGTTCGCCGGCCCGGGCAACTACGGCCTGTTCATGGAGTGGGTCTTCGCTCAGGCCGGAACTGACTGGTGCCTCAAGATGGTCGCGGCCAACGGCCAGCCCGGGTTCGCGGCCTATCGGCGCGTCAGTGGCGGATACGAGTTGCATACGCTCCAGATCTTCACTGTTACCGCCGAGGGCATCAGCCGAAATTCGGTGTTCCAGGATTCTGAGGTCTTCGCGTCTTTCGGTCTGCCGGCCGGACTTGACGCCGAGGGAGGTGTCAACGTCGGCTCGACGGCGCGCACGAAACCGAGCTGACCGGATGACGCTTTCCCTCTAGTGCCTCACGCGCTCGGATCGGACCCGGGCGGCCCGGAGACTGCAGTTCGTTGCGCCGCCAGGAAAGCCTGTTCGACCGGGTTCGCGGTAAGCGCACGGGCCGTGTCGTAGGCTGCCGCGGCTTCCTCGTCTCGGCCGAGTCGGCGCAGCATGTCGGCGCGTGCCGCGTGGAACAGGTGGTAGCCGTCGAGGGCCCCGCCTGATGTGCGCAGCTCTTCAACGACGGCCAGGCCGGCCTCAGGGCCGGAGACTTCGGCCAGCGCGACGGCACGGTTGAGCGCGACGATCGGGGTCGGCGTAAGCGCGTACAGCTGGTCGTAGAGCGTCAGGATGGCCCGCCAATCGGTGCTGTCAAAGCCGGGCGCGATGGAGTGAACGGCATTGATGGCGGCCTGGAGCTGATACGGGCCAGGGCGGTCGCGCTGCACGCAGGCGCGCACGATGGCCTGGCCTTCGGTGATCAGGTCCCCGTCCCACAGTCGCCGGTCCTGTTCGGCCAGGCGGACGAGCGACCCGTCGGCGGCGACGCGGGCGGCGCGGCGCGCGTGCAACAGCACGAGCAGCGCGAGCAGTCCTTGCGCCTCAGGCTCGTCGGGCATCAGCTCAGCGAGTACGCGGGCCAGCCGGATCGCTTCCGCGCACAAGTCAAGCCTCAGCAGGGAACCGGTGGTCGCCGCGTGCCCCTCGTTGAAGATCAGGTAGACGACGGCGAGGACGGGCGTGAGGCGGCCGGTAAGCTCGGATTCGGCTGGCACGCGGTAGGGAATGCGGGCGTCCCTGATCTTGCGCTTGGCCCTGACGATCCGCTGGGCCATGGTCGCTTCAGGGACGAGGAACGCCCGTGCGATCTCCGGCGTCTCAAGGCCACCCAGCAGCCGGAGGGTCAGCGCGACCTGGGCGGCCTGGTTGAGTGCCGGGTGGCAGCAAGTGAAGAGCAGCCGGAGCCGGTCGTCGGGCACTGTTCCCTCCACTTGCGGCCGGGTACTGCCCGCCGTGGCCGCACCGTACAGGTGATGTGCCTGTGCGTGCCGCTCGTCGCGGACTGACTCTCGACGCAACCGGTCGATGGCCCGGTTGCGGGCGGTCGTAACGATCCATGCGCCCGGATTGGGCGGCTCGCCGTCCGACGGCCACCTGGCGGCCGCCACGGTGAACGCGTCCTGGACTGCTTCCTCGGCAGCGTCGATATCGCCTAGGAACCGGATCAGGGTGGCAACGCACCGGCCGTATTCCCGGCGGAAGACAGCTTCGACACTCACGGTGCTGAAATGATCATGGTGCAGAGATGATCACGGGGACACAGCATCCGACGGCGGCACGTCGGACGGGGCAGCGTTGAGAACCCGCGCACTGGCGCACGACGGTCGCCGAGTCCACCGGGACCAGGGCGCCCTTGAGAACGACCGCACCAGCGTCCGTCACCTTGGCGTTGAACGCCTCAACGTCGGCAAACGACTGCTGCCATTCCTCTGGCGGCAGGTCCAAGACAGCCGCAGATGGTACGCAAACAGGTACGGCGACATGACAGATCACCCCGTTTATCCTCCGGGACAGGTCTTTAGCCGGCCCTCACTCCCGCTACGAAGTGACCACCGCCGAATCGACACTCCGCTTCCCACGATGCCAGAAATACCTTTCCAGACGGCGACTGAAGGCTGAGGCTGCTCGTCGGAGGCGGCCAGCTGGATCAGGCGCCGACTTCGTGCGCCGCGTGTCCAGTTGGGGGCCCGCCGATGGCCCATGGCAGAATCATATAGGTGCAGATCGGGATGCTTGGGTCATTTGAGGTTCGCGCGGACGACGGAGTCTTGGCCGACGTGCCAGGTCCCCGGTTGCGCGCGCTCTTGATCGCCCTGGCACTCGAACCAGGTCGCCTAGTCCCGAGGGCGACGCTCGTCGACTGGATCTGGGGAGAACGCCCGCCCTCTGACGCGGTGAATGCCTTGCAGCGCTTGGTTTCCCGGCTGCGGAAGGCACTGCCTGACGGCTCGGTCCAGGGGCAGACAGGCGGCTACCGGTTGACCGTAGAACCCGGCGCTGTTGACGCCGTGCGGTTCGAACGCCTTCTTGGTCAGGCTCGCAGCGGGGAGGATCCAGGGCGGGTACTGCTGCTGCGTGAGGCCGTCGCCTTGTGGCGCGGCCCAGCCATGCACGATGTCGGGTTGCAAGAGAGTGCGGCCTTTGACGCGGCGGTCACCCGGCTGGAGATGCTGCGCCTGACTGCCCTGGAGGATCGGTTCGAGGCGGAGGTCAGCGTCGGTCACGGCGCCCGCCTGGTCGCGGAGCTGACCGACGCGGTGGCCGCAAATCCCTTGCGGGAACGGCTTGTCGCTGCGCTCATGCGGGCCCATGTCGCGGCCGGCCGTGACACGGAGGCGTTGCTCGCGTACCAGCGCGCGAGAGAAGCCCTAGCCGACGAGCTGGGCGTCGACCCCTCACCGGAGTTGTCGGCATTGCATGGCGCGTTGCTACGGGGGGAGTTGGGTCGGCGGGAGGCAGCCCGGAAGACAAACGTGCGCGCCGAGCTGACCAGTTTCGTCGGCCGGGATGCCGATGTCGCCGTGGCCCGGGAACTCATCGCGGAGCATCGGCTGACCACCTTGATCGGGCCAGGTGGCGCAGGGAAGACCAGGCTGGCGACGGAGACTGCGCGCTCGCTGCTCGGCGACCTCCCGGACGGGGCCTGGCTGGTGGAGCTCGCGTCCATCGGCGCCGACGGCGATGTGGCGCTGTCGACGCTTGACGGGCTCGGGCTTCGGGATGCTCTGCTCGGCGAGACACCGGACGCTGACCTGACAGACCGGCTCATCGCCGCGGTCCGTGGCCGCGAGGCGCTGCTGATTTTGGACAACTGTGAGCACGTAATCGAGTCGGCGGCGGTGTTCGCCGATCGAGTGCTCGGGGAGTGCCCGCGGCTGCGAATCTTGGCGACGAGCAGGGAGCCGCTCGGCATTACTGGTGAGGCGCTGTGGCTGGTCGAGCCGCTGGCCTTGCCGGCGGGGGACGCCGGCCTTGGCGAGATCGAGTCCTCGCCAGCCGTCCAGTTGCTGCGGGACCGAGCGGGCGCGGTGCGCAAGGATCTCGTGGTCGACGCAGAGACGATGGTGCGGGTCTGCCGGGCGCTGGACGGGATGCCGTTGGCGATCGAGCTGGCCGCGGCCAGGTTGCGCACCATGTCTCTCGATCAGCTTGCCAGTCGGCTCCACGACCGGTTCCGCCTGCTGACCGGAGGCAGCCGTACCGCGTTGCCGCGGCACAAGACGCTGCGCGCGGTGGTCGACTGGAGCTGGGAGTTGCTCGCCGATGCCGAACGGATGGTGCTGCGGAGGCTGGCGGTGTTCTCTGGCGGGGCGAGCCTGGACGCGGCCGAGCGGGTCTGCGCTGGCGATGCGGTTGAGCAGGAACACGTGCTCGAGTTGCTTACCTCGCTGGCCGAGAAATCGCTGCTGCTCTCTGAGGGCGACAGCGCACCGCGCTACCGGATGATCGGCACGATCAAGGAGTACGCCAGGTACCGGCTCGCGGAAGCGGGCGAATCGGACCGGACGCGCCGTGCGCATCTCGACTACTTCACCGAACTCACCGAGGCCGCGGAGCCGCATCTTCGCCGTGCCGAGCAGTTGGAATGGCTCGCCCAGCTTGAAGGCGAGCACGAGAATATCGGTTCCGCCATGCGTGGTGCGCTCGCCGCCGGTGAGGCGCTCGGGGCTATGCGGCTCGCGGCGGGCGCCGGCTGGTACTGGTGGCTCGGTGGGCACAAGGCTGAGGGCAACGAGCTGATCATCGCGGCAACCACCATTCCCGGCGAGGTGGCCGATGAGATCCGGGCCATGGTGTACGCGCTTGTCGTGCTGTTCATGAACTCCGGGCGCGGCGATGAGCACCAGGCCGAGGAATGGATCCGCAAGGCGCACCGGTTCAGCCAGCGCAGTCAGCGCCGCAACCCACTGCTGGGACTGGTCGCCCCGCTGGAACGCATGCTGCAGGGACCGGAGGCATTCCTGCCCGCATGGGAGCCGTTGCTGGACGACAACGACCCGTGGGTACGCGCACTAGCCCGACTGCACCTTGGCAAGATGCGGATCATGCTCGGCCAGGGCGGGCGAGAAGCGGACGCGTATCTCGAGTCTGCGCTCGCGGAGTTCAGGGCCCTCGGCGAGCGGTTCGGGATTTCGTTCGCGCTGACCGAGCTGGCGGACCGGGTTGCCACGCGCGGCGAGTTCGCCGATGCGTGCGAGCACTTCGAGCAGGCGATCGTCGTCGTTACCGAAGTCGGTGCTATCGAGGATGTCATCCGGATGCGGTCGCGCCAGGCTCAGCTGTACTGGCTGCTCGGCGATGAGGACGCCGGCGCGGCTGCTATGGCCGACGCCGAGCGGTTCGCGGAACGGGTCACCTGGCCGGATGCGCTGGCTGAGCTGGCCCTGACGAAGGCGGAACTCGCCCGCTGGGGCGGCAGCACCGAGGAGGCGCGCCGGCAACTCGGCGTCGCGGCAATCACGCTGGGCCGCGAGGCGAAGCGGGCGGACATCCGCGCGGTAACACACGATCTGCTTGGCTACCTGGCTGACGATCTCAGCGAGGCCCGTACCCACCGCGGGGCGGCCTGCCAGGCGGCGTCCGAGGCGGGGCACGTGCCCCTGATCGCACGGGTACTCGTCGGGGTCGCGGACCTGGCTCTGCGCTGCGACCAGCCCGAGCCCGCCGCTCGGCTGCTCGCGGCAAGCGCAGCGGTACGCGGACTGCCGGATCGTTCGCACCCGGACGCGGCGCGGATCGAGCAGATTGCCCGGCAGCGCCTCGGCGAGGCCCGGTTCGCCGAGGCGACGCGCACGGGGGCGCAGGCGAGCTGGGGTGAGCTGGTCGAAGCCACGCTCGCTTGCTGACCGTGGCGTGCGACCACAGGTACCTGGCGGCCGCAATCCCGACGCGCCGGGCGGGCAGCTTCGTGCGGAGTGCGGACCGACCCTCGCTTGCTGTTGTCGTCCACGCAGCGATGCCCTCGCTCATGCCGACTTCGATGTTTCCTGAACCTCGCCGATCCGCACTGCGAACGCCGCCCCGTCGATGTTGGCGCACTCGGCGACATGGCCGATTGTGACCTCGCCGGCAGAGATGTTCGCCTGCAGTGCGCGGATGCGGTCGAGCTGGACCTGACCTGATGCCAGGTGAAGCTCGCAGTCGCCAAATGAGCCATCAGCATGAACACTTGAGTGCGTCAAGTACGCGATCAGGCTGGAGCCAGCAGGCAGGCCGATCGTGATGACGACCGAACCGTTCCGGTCTCCGGAGACGGTCGTTTTGACCGATAGCTGGCCGTCGGCGAAGTCGATCTTGGTCCTGTTGGCCACCTTGACGTCCGATTGGCTCGTGGCGCTCATGGGTTCGGCCAGTACCACCGTGTCGGCCCGGTCGCTCGCCCTGACCACCACCCGAGCGCCGGCGACAACAAGAGTGGTGGCGATGGGCTCGGGCGTGTCGAATGTCGGCACGACAACTCCCCTCCTGCGGCGTACGTGATCTGGTGACCGGCGACACGGCGGACCCGTCTGCGCAGGACCTGTACGCAGGCCTCGCGGCGTCGCCTCGGATACGCGGCTGGCCGAGGCGACGCCGGACGGAGCGGAGGTGGGCCGGCGTGAGCTCGTCGAGTTACGCTCGCTTGCTGAACGTGGCACGCGACCACAGGTATCCGACGAGGGCGATGCCGGCGCACCAGGCCAGAGCGGCGGCCGCGTAGCCGCCCGACGGGTTGCCGGCGAGCAATCCGCGCAACGATTCGATAATTGGCGTGAAGGGCTGATACTCCGCGAATTGCCGCACGCCCTGCCCCATCTTGGCGGCTGGCACGATCGCGCTACTCACGAACGGCAGCAGGATCAGGGGCACGACGGCGAGGCCAGCAGATTCCGGAGATTTCGCGGCCATTCCCAGCGCGACAGTGAGCCAGGCGGCCGCGAAAGCTGTCGCGACGATGATGCCGATCGCGCCGAGCCAGTCGAGGGGGGTCGCAGGGGACCGGAACCCCAGCGCAAAGGCCATTCCGATGATGACCGCAATGGCTACCGAACTGCTCAGCATGGTCGCCACGACGTGCCCGTTCAGGACGGCACTGCGGGAGATATTCATCACCTTGAACCGGTTGATGATGCCCTTCGTCATGTCGGAGCTCACAGATACCGCAGTGGCCGACAACCCGTAGGTGATGGCCAGCAGGATCAGACCCGGTGTTGCGTATTCGATGTAGTGCTCGCCGACACTGAATGCGTTGCCGAAAACGTACACGAATATCAACATGATCAGGACCGGCATCAAAGCCCCGTTGAATATCGTGAAAGGATTCCGGAGGATGTGCTTGAAGTTGCGACGCAGCATGATCCGCGAATCGGTCAGCGGTGCTGAAGTGGTGCTCATTGTGCGATGGCCTCCGTGCTCGCGTGGCTGGTCAGGGCAAGGAAAACGTCATCGAGGTCCGGTGTGTGCACGGAGACCTCCTCAACGTCGATCGAATGCTCGTCGAGTTGGTCCAGCAATGCTCGCAACGATCTCGCCTTGCCATCGCTGGTTACCCGCAGGGTCAGGTCCTCGTCATCCACGGTGGAGCCGCTCAGAACTAGCGCTGCTGCGTCCAGCGCTACGACGTCGGAAAACCGGAGCCGCACGTGGCTGCCGGGCACCTGGCGCTTGAGTTCGCCAGGAGTGCCCTCGGCGACCAAATGACCCTGGTCGAGCACCGCGATCCGGTCGGCGAGGTGGTCAGCTTCCTCGAGGTACTGGGTAGTGAGGAAGACGGTCACGCCGTCGGCCACCAACTCGCGGACGATATTCCACATCGTGCGACGGCTTCGCGGATCCAGTCCCGTCGTGGGCTCGTCCAGGAAAATGATCTGTGGCCTGGTGACCAGCGTCATCGCCAAGTCCAGCTTCCGGCGCATGCCGCCGGAATAGGTTGCCGCCGTCTTCTGCGCCGACTCGGCCAGATCGAACCGTTCCAGCAAGGAGGTGACGACACGCTTGCCCTCGTCGGCCCGAAGATGGTGCAGATCCGCCATCAACCGCAGGTTCTCCTGCCCCGTCAGCAGATCGTCCACCGCCGCGAACTGACCGGTGACCCCGATGACCGCGCGCACCGCCTTGGTCTCGGTCGCCACATCATGCCCGGCAACGCGTACCGTGCCGCCGTCGGCCTTCGTCAGCGTGGTCAGGACGTTCACCGCCGTCGTCTTACCCGCCCCATTGGGGCCGAGCAGAGCAAAGACCGTGCCTGCACGAACTTCTAGATCGATGCCATCGAGGACGATCTTGTCCCCGAAAGCCTTCCGCAGCCCCGAAGCTGCAATCGCTGCACTTGTCATGCAACCATCGTCGGCACCGCACCTGACACGGCCCTGACACGCCTCTGACGCGGCCACTGACATGGCGTAGGCATCGTTGCGCACAGCCGGTTGGCTGAGGATGCACAGCCCGGCGCGGTGAGAGTCACCAGAGCAGTGAAGTCAGCGTCATATGCGCCCGGCCCGCGCTTGTCTTCGCTATGCCGCGGAACTCGACGCCCGGTTACGCCGAGCGATTCGGGCGATGCTGGCACAATTGGCCGGTGACAGGACGGACAGCCGGCGCGGCGATGAGCCTCCGGGTGTCGAGGCATGGTGGACGCATCCTGTACCGTCGTTCAACCCGAATGACGGTCCATTGCCCGATGGCTTTTTGTGCCTCGGAGCTAGGCGCGATGTTCTTCGCGGTCGTCATGGGAATGGCGCTGTTCGGCCAGGTGGTGCCCGGGCATCCGAGTTGCGGCCTGCTGACGTTCTCTGCCGCCTTCCTGCTCGCAGACGCCACCATGGTGGCAGCTATCAGGACGGCGGCGCACCGGAGCGATGATCAAGGCCAGCGTCCCGCATGAGCTGTAGGTGGACGCCCCGGCACCGCCTGAGCTCGCGGGCGCAGCCCGCGAAACTCCAGGTGGTGATCACGCTGACGTGAGGCGGTACCTGAGGTAGACAGCGCCGCATCCGAACCGCTGCGTATCCAGGAGTTCCATGTCCGAGCGGACGCCGTCGGGGAGTACTTGCTTGCCGCCGCCGACGATGACGGGAACCAGGAACAGCTGCAGCTCATCGACCAGTCCTGCCCTGATGGCCTGCCCGGCCAGGTCGGCTCCGCCGACGGTCATGTCCTGCTCGGAGGCCGATTTCAGCTGCCGTACGGCGTCGGGATCGAAGGTGCGCTCGATCCGAGTCCTGGCGGTGGACACCGACTGGAGTGTTGTTGAGAACACGATCTTCTCGGCTGCCTGCCAGATGCCGGTGAAGCCAGCCGCACCCAGGACCAGCGCAGCGGCGAGGCCGCGGCCATCAGCGATCCCGCCGGCGGCCAGCACCGGAGTCGGCGCTGCGAGGTCCGCGACGACGGGAACGAACGGCAGCGTCGAGCGTCTGCTGCCGTGCCCGCCAGCTTCAGCGCCCTGGGCGACGATGACGTCGGCGCCGAGGTCGATGGCCTCGCGGGCCTCGGCCATGTCGGTGACCTGCATGATCAGCGCCGCGCCGGCCGCTCGGACGAGGCCGGCCAGCGGCCGGGGATCGCCAAAGGAGAGCATGACGGCGGCCGGCTGGTAGGTCAGCGCGCGTGCCACTGTGGCGGTGCCGGTAGCCCAGCTCTGGAAGCCGACGCCCCAGGGATTGCTAGTACTGGTGGCGACTATCTGCAGTTCCTGCTCGAGCCAGCCGTCATCCTGGCGACCGCCTCCGACCAGTCCGAGACCGCCGGCCTGGGATACCGCGGCGGCCAGAGCGCCGCCGGATGCCCCGCCCATCGGGGCCAGGGCGATGGGATGCCGCAGCGAGAACAACTCCGTGAACGCCGTGTTCAAGGCCATTAACTCAGCCTCGCACGCCAGAGCCAGCCGGGCCGGCTAGTGCTGGGTGACCAGTTTGTAGTTCGTGACCATGAAGTCCATCGGCTTGCCGTCGGTGGAACAGATCTCCCAGCCGAAGTTCACTTGCTTAAGCGTGGCCGACGAGCTGACGTACCCCTGCTTGATCAGCCAGTCCAGCATCGTCAGCAAGTGAACGGTGCCCTTGGTCTCCTGCTTGCCGGACAGCTTGAAACTGAACAAATGGCTGCCTGCCTGCCAGAGCGAGAACTTCTGCCCGTAGAAGGTGACGTGCCGGATCACCTGGCCGGCTGGCCGCTGGCCGTGGTTGTCGACCCACACCATCACCTCGATGTTGTAATCGTTGAGCCACAGGTCGTAGGCCGCCTCGGCGTCAAAATCCCGCACCGACGGCATCGACTGCTGGAATTTGCTGTGCAGGCGGCGCAGGGAGGTCACGGTCGGGCTGTTGTAGTTCTCCTGGACCGACGGATAGGTCTTGACACTCGTGGTGTCTGCCTGGACCGACTCGACGCCCCAGTGCTTGTGTGAGTAAGCCCAGATGGTTTGCGGGCCCGCCTCGGACTTGTTCCATTCGTTGTTGTAGATATCGAACTTGCCGGTATGCCAGATGCCGAAAGGCGCATTTGACTTCCAGCCCGGTTGCGCCGGAATGGAGGCGTGCGCGGTCAAGGCGACGCCGACGGTCAATCCCGATGCGGCCAGCGCGACGACCATGAGCGCGGCGAGCCTCATGCGCAGTGGCCTTGCCTTCGCGTGCATTGGCTACCTCTCTCCGTCGGCGGCATGGTGCCTACACGGCGACGTCACGCTAACAGCGGACAGCCGATCTCGAATGCATAACGGGCAAATCTCGGTGGTATGACGGAGATCGGGTTTTCGGCAATGCTGGCCGGACAAAACAGGTCATGTGTGAACATCCAGCTCTCACACGGCGGCGCCGTGTCGTCGGCCGAACCGCCGCGATGAGCTACTCTCCCCGCGTTCCGTCGATTTGCTCGCGCAGGAGATCCAGATGGCCGCAGTGCCGTGCTGTCTCCTCAATCATGTGCGCGAGCGCGTACCGCAAGTTGAAGTGCATCTCCTGGCCGGCGGCCAGATCATCCAGGTCTGCGCTGGCGATGGCCGCGCGCGAGCGGTCACACTCGGCGATGTACTCGGCGACAATGGTCTGGACGGTGTCGCCGTCGCGAATGGGGAAGTTGCCGTGCGGGTCCTCGTCTGGCCGGGGCCATGCAACGTCCGATCCGGCGAAGTCGATGCTGAACCAGAAGCGCTCAACGCCGGTGAGGTGCTTGACCAGGCCGGCGTCAGCGCCGACGACGGGACCGGCGCACTGAAAGCCTGCGCGTCGGCGAGACCGGCCACCTTGTTGATCGCGGTCGCGCGCAGGAAATCGAGCAGCCCGGTCAGCATCGCGCGCTCCCCGCCGGCTTCATCCGGCCGCACCCGCGAGACCGGCTGTACTCCGTCCGCCATCATGCGCAGCACTCTAGGTGCCGGTGGGGCCAAACGCTTTCGCGGCCGCGCGCAGGCTGAGGCTCGACGTGAGCTCGACCGTCAGGCGGCCCGCATGCTGGACTTGCTGACCTGACGACGCCCGGTCATCCTGCGGCGACCCGCCGCATGGCCAGCTCCTTGCACTCCTCCGGCAGCGCGTCGGCGGCAAGCAGCTGCGGGAGCAATTCCGGCTCCAGCGTCAGTGCGCGGAAGGACAGCGCGATCGTGACATCGGTCCCCGGCAGGCTCAGGACGCGCACCGGGTCACCGGCACTGATCGGGCCAGGCTCGATGACGCGCAGGTACGCACCGGGTACGGCCGCCTGGGTGAATCGCCTGATCCAGCCCTCGCGCTGCAGCCAGCCGGCGAACGTCGCACACGGGATCCGCGGGCACGACACTTCCAGCACGACCTGCCTGCCGATCTGCCAGCGCTCGCCGATCCGCGCGCCGCTGACATCGAGCCCGGACGTCGTCAGGTTCTCGCCGAAGACGCCTTTGTTCAGCAGCCGCCCCAGTTCCGGCTCCCAGCGATCAAGGTCCTCTCTGGCGTAGGCATAGACAGCCTGGTCCGGACCGCCGTGATGCCTGATGTCATAGACGTGATCACCGGCCAGCCCGACTTCCCCGGTCCCTTTGGGTCCGGGCGCAGCCACCAGCACTGGCCCGTCGACAGGCCGCTTGTCGATCCCCGTCGTGTCCTGCTGCTTCCACGGGTTAGGCCGTGGCTTTCCCACGTTGACCGTCAGTACCTGCACGACATCGAGGTTATGTCCGGGCTCGGGCTGATCGCCATCGCTTATCCGCGCGCCCGGCTAGGACAAGCGGCTCAGCAGCATGATCCATCCGGCGCCAGCGTCCTGCGGAGCGTGAAGCTGCAATGCTGGATCTCGGGCTGACGGCAGCCGAATCGCCAACGCAGGGAGACGCAGTGCAGATCGGCGCTCTAGTCCCGCTCACCCGGCCGGGCTGGGTCGAGGCTGGCCGGCACTTGCTCGCTGGACTCGAGCTAGGCGTTGGCGACGCTAATGACGCCGGCGGGATCGGCGGAGGATCACTCGAGCTGGTCATCCGAGACACTGCCGCTGATCCGCAGAGGGCCATCGCGGCTGTCGATGAACTGGCTCGCCTGGGTGTGGCTGCCGTGGCCGGGGAGTATCACAGCGTCGTTGCTCGCGCCGCTGCCGCCAGGGCCGACGCCCTCGGCTTGCCGTTCCTCTGCTCGTCAGCGGTTCTCGACGCTCTCACCGAGGAACCAACGGAATGGGTCGCGCGTCTTGCCCCGGCGCAGTCGCACGGCTGGCAGATCTACGCAGACTTCCTCCTCGGCGCGGGCCACAGCCGGATCGCCGTCGCGGCCGAACCGAGTGTGTACTGGGCGTCAGGGACCCGCATCCTCCGGGACTACCTCTCTGCCCGCGGCGGCACCGTGATCGAACTCGATGCGCGTGCGCTCGGTCCCGCGGCCGTGTGCGACGAACTGGCCAGCAACGGCGCGACAGCCCTCCTTCTGCTGGCCGGCTTCCCGGAGCCGGCCGTGTCGATCGTCAGGTCTGTCCGCCGCGACCAGCGCCTGGCCGAGATCATGCTGGGTGCGCCAGCCGGGCAACCAGAGTTCGCCGGATGGTTGAGGTTGCTGGGCGACGACAGCGCGGCGATCCCGTTCTTGCGCTACCTGCCCGAGCGCCTCGGCCAGCTCGGCGCGCGAGTCGAGGCGGCCCTTCGTGAGCGGCTAGCCGAAGCGCCCTCGTTCGTCGCGTTCGAGGGCTACGACACTGTCGCGGTCCTCGCCAACATGCTGCGTTCTCATGGCCAGGACCCGGCGCGCTTGGCCCAGTCGTGGCCGGGTATTGCCGTCGAAGGCACCCGCGGGCAGATCCGGTTCTCTCGCCCGCCCGGCATCAGCGTCTGGCAATGGGCTTGGGCGCCAACCCACGTCGTGGACCGGGATCCGGCAGAACCCGACCGGTTCCGAGTCCTGCACGCCACCTGAGAGGGCACCCGAGGCCGCGGCTGCTGGATGTGACCGATGTCCGGCTGAGCTGCCCGTCGCTAGCGCGCCGTCGCAGTGAGGAAGCCGGTCACCGCGGCGCGAAAGGCGGCGGGATCGTCCAGCCACGGGCTGTGGCCAGCTCCAGGCTGAATGACCAGGCTCGCGTCCGGGAAGAGTGCCGCATACTCGGCGGCCGTGGACGGACCGACGACCAGGTCCAGTTCCCCGGCCAGCAGTAGCACTGGTGCCGCGAAGGAGGACAACGCCGCCCTGGTGGCGCCCGGATCGTAGGCCGCGGCCGAGTTGAATACCTGGGCTGCGGCCTCGTTGGTCTGCTCGTCCCCGGCCGCCCAGTGTTCTTGAGCCGCTTCATCCCAGCGGCCGTAACTGAACGGGGCGATGGCGTCCCAGTCGGCATCGCTGCCGCCGTCCGCCGCGATCCGGTCAAAGGCGGCGGAGACCTGGTCGTACAGCGGATCGTTACGGCGCCGCTCGATCGTCGCGCGGCGGGTCTGCGCGCTGGCCATCAGACCGACGACGCGCGGGCTCGGCGTGATCAGCAGGAGCCGGGCGACGCGACCGGGATACCTTGTCGCGTACAGCACCGCGAGGCTGCCGCCGGCCGAATGACCCAGCAGATCGACCGAGTCGAGGCCGAGCTGCAGCCGGAGCGCCTCGACATCGTCGACGACGCGGTCGCAGCGGCAGCTGTCCAGATCGGCCGGCACCGCCGATTGTCCGGTACCGCGCAGGTCGAGCATGACGAGCTGCAGCTCGCCGGACAAGCCGCCGAGATCACCGAGGTAAACGGCGTCGCGCATCGGCCCGCCCGGCAGGCAGATCAGCGGCTCGCCCTCGCCGTGCAGGTGATAGGCGAGCTCGGTCCCGTCGGTAGCGCTGAAGGTCGGCACGCCGTTGATGGTCGCATCGGTGCGCAGCAGCGTCTACCGGGTATCGGTACCGTCGGCGACGTTGACGACGGCTGTCAACGGGCGAGGATAGAGACCATGCGCCGGTCACCGGTGTTCCTGGCCGGGCAGGCCATCTCGATGCTCGGTGATGGCCTCGCGCTGCTGGCGGTCCCGCTGCTCGTGCTGCAGCTCAGCCGCAGTCCGCTGCTCGCTGTTCTTGCCTCATTGCCAGGCAGCGCGGGTTACCTTGCCGCCGGACTGCCGGCCGGGGTGCTCGCTGACCGGCTCGATCCATGGCGCATCCTCGTGGCCGGCGACATCGCCCGGGTGCTGATCTTCCTGGCGCTGTTCATCCTGACTGGCCCGGGCAGCGAATCGCCGTGGCTGATCCTCGCACTGGCGTTCGCCGCCGGGGTCGTGACGGTCTTCACCGACACTGCGCTGGCCATCGCAGTCCGCGACGTTTTCGCCGGACCCCGGCTGATCGCGGCGAACTCCTGGCTCGAATCCGCCAACCAGCTCGGCCAGGTCCTCGGCCCGGGCGCGGCCGGGCTGCTGGCAGCCGCCGGGCTCTTGCACGTCTCGATGCTGCTGGACTCGGCCAGCTTCCTGATCTCGCTGGCGACGCTGGCCGCGGTTCGCCGCCCGGCGGCCCAGCCCCGCCAGCGGCCGCGGCCGAACTTGCGGTCGGCGCGGCTCGAGCTGGGTGAGGGCCTGCGCTTCCTGGCTGCCAGCAAGCTGCTGCTGACGCTGCTGAGCTTCCTGCTCCTGCTCAACCTGTGCCTGGGCGCCGACAAACTGATCATCTTCCTGGCCAGAACGACGCTCCGGCTGCCGCCCGGCCAGGTGGGACTTCTCGTGACCGCCGGCGGGATCGGCGGCCTCATCGGCGCGTCCGGGACCCGGCTGCTCGTCGCCAGGGTAGGTCCGCTGCCCGCCATCGCGGTGGCTGCCGCCACCTCAGGTCTCGCCTTGATTCTCATCGGCACCGCCAGGTCAGTGCCGGTACTGCTGATCGGCAACCTGGTCTATACCTGGGCGGTCATCGCCGCGAGCGTGACCTTGCGGGCGCTGCGGCAGCTGCTGGTACCGCGTGCGCTGCTAGGCCGGGTAACCGCAGCCTGGCGCCTCGGCGGCCAGTCGGTGACTCTGCTCGGCGGGCTGCTGGCCGGGGCGGCGGCCAGCTTGCTCGGCAGTGACCCGCGACCGGTGTTCGCTGCCGCCGGCATCCTGACGCTCTGCTGCTCGGCCGCGGCGTGGCTTACGGGCCTGCGGCGGGAAGACTCCGGTCAGCTCGCCGCCGCGCTGCTGAATCGCTGAGGGCATCCGCGGCGTACGGCCACGTTCCGGCAATGGTCAGTGGGGTGACCGGATACGCGCGGGTGCCGGGCAGATCAGGCCGGCTGGCGGTCGAACCCGACTTGCGACTGCGCGTCGGTGAACCCGACTGACCGGTAGACCCGGATCGCGACGTCCTTCGGGTCAGCGACGATGACCAGCGTGGTGGCATTACCGGCGGTCAGGAACTGGGTTCCGGCGTGCCAGACCAGAGTGCCTGCCAGTCCCTGGCGGCGGGTCTCGGGGTGAGTCTCGACGTTCTGATAGCGCGCGATGCCCGAGCCGTCGGTGATCAGGCCGAGCTGCGCCCGCAGTTCACCGGCCAGGAACGCGCCGAACCAGGCGCCGTGCCCGGCCTCGGTCAGTGCCCGCTCGGCCGCGATTCGCGCCCGCAGGAAATCCGGATCGCCGCCAGGCTCACCGTCATTGAGCACGGCGCGCAGGCCGGCCGCCTGCCGCCAGTCCTCGTGTCCGGCGAGCGGCCTGATCTCGGCCTCAGTGTTGCGATGCGGCGGTTCGGCCAGCTCGGCCGCGGTCAGCACCGACGAGCGCTCGAGCCGCAGGCCCGCGGCAATCAGCTCCCTCGTATCGACCATGCTCGCCTCGGTGACATCGATACCGAGCGCGACGTGAGCCGCGTCGGGGAACTCATCGGCGAATCTGGCCAGCCATTTTTCTGCCTCGCCCGGCCGGGGGGCCTCGGTGAGCAGCAGGAAGTTCCCCCACCAGTAGGCCGGGTTCTGCGGGGTCCTGACCACCAGGTAATCCTCGCGGTCCTCGGCCCGGCTGCCCTCCAGCAGGCGGATCATCAAGTCGGTCTGAAAACCCAGCGAGCGAACGTTCACGCGCCGAAGCGTAGCGGGTAGGTCGCGGGCTGAGCACGCCCGTTTCGGCGCGGTAGTCTCGGCAGCGTAGGCCTGGCTCCGTTACTCACAGCAAGGAGCGCACCGGTATGAGTCTGTTCCAGCGGGCACACGACATCGTCGCCTCGAAGGCGAACAAGGCACTCGATGCGGCCGAGAACCCGAACGAGATGCTCGATTATTCCTATGAGCAGATGCTCGACCACATCACCCAGGTGCGCCGGGCGCTGGTCGACATCGCGGCTTCCAAGAAGCAGATCGAGCTGCAGGAGCAGCAGTTGCAGCACTCGATCGAGCATCTGCAGGACCAGGCACAGGCGGCCCTTGGTCAGGGGCGAGAGGACCTGGCCAGGGAGGCGCTGAACCGCAAGGCCGCCGCTCAGCAGCAGATGGACGGGATGGAACCGCAGCGCCAGCAGCTCAACGATGAAGAGCAGAAAATGGAGCAGACGCTCAGCGCGCTCCAGCAGCGGGTCAACAACTTCCGGTCGCAGAAAGAAGTCATGAAGGCGCAGTACACCGCTGCGTCGGCGATGAGCTCGGTGAACGAGGAAGCGGCCGGGATCTCGCAGAGCTTCGGCGACTCCGGCGCGGCGCTGCAGCGGGCCCAGGACAAGATCGCGAACATGCAGGCCAGGGCCTCGGCCACCGATGAGCTGCTCCAGTCCGGCGTGCTGGAGGACGTCGGCGGCCAGACCGACGACATCCAGCGCGAACTCGACGAGGCCGGCGCGAATGCCGAGGTCGACAAGGAGCTGGCCGCGATGAAGGCGCAGCTGACCGCCGGGCCGGCCACGCCGGAACTGCCAGCCGGCAGCTGATCCCGCCACCAGGCGGGTGGGACGGCTGCCTGGTCCGGGTCCGGCCGTCCTGTGTCAGGTCCGGTCGGCGGCGACGATGAGGAAGTTCGGCAGGTGCACGTACGGGTGGTCACCGTCGAACCGGTCCGGATCAGTGGCGGCAGCTGCGGGATCAAGTCCGGGCTCGGCGACCTCGGCGACGCGCAGGCCGAGCCTGATCACCTCATTGAGGTACGCCGACAGCGGCCGGTGAAAGTCCGTCGCGTACTTCTCGTCCATGGCGTAGTCAGCGAGGTACTCGCGGGTCCGGTACTCGCCGTGGCGGCGCCAGTTCGACGCGAGTCGCTCGAAACAGGGATGGTTCACGCTGAAGACCAGCCGCCCGCCCGGCCGCAGCCGGCCCGCGCAGGCGGCCAGCGCGCCTTTCCAGTCAGGCACCGCGGGCAGCACCATGCTCGCCACAACCGCGTCGAACTGGCCGAGCTCTGGCAGGTCACACAGGTCTGCTTGCAGGTACCGGATGCCGAGCGGCTCGGCTAGTTCGTGGCCGGCGGAGAACTCGAACAGGGCAAACGCAGGCTCGACGCCAGTCACCTTCGCGCCTGCCCGCGCCAGCATCCGGCTGAAATACCCGTTGCCGCAGCCGGCGTCGAGCACTGCTCGCCCGGCTACGTCGCCGAGCATCCGGAGCAGCACCGGGTTGACCAGCTGCTGCTTGCAGAAGTCGCCGTCCTGCGCCATCCCGGCAAGTACGTCCCGCGGCATCTGCGCCCAGCGCGCGATGGCGCCCTCGTTGGTCCACTCACTCATGCAGTTCCTCTCGTGCGGGCCGCCATCCCTCGTCAGCATCGCATAACGGGCATTTGGCTGTGGGTTAGCATTCGGTGCGTGGGCTTTCTTTGACTGTGACCTGAGCTAGCGGCTCGTGCTCCGCCTTCCTCGCCTGTCCACAGGTACACGGCGACGAGGGAGGACGAGACATGGAGTTCGCGCGACTGAAATCGCGTCCGGGCCGGGCGGCGCGTCCGGCGATGACGCCGGCTGGGCTGGCGGGGTGGCTGGCCAGGCCAGGCCCGGCGTTTCTGCTGGCCGCGCTGGCGATCGAGTTCGTCGACGAACTAGTCGACGGCAGCAAGAGCGCCGCGATGCCGCTCATCCGGCACGACCTGGCGCTCAGCTATGTGCAGATCGGCCTGCTGGCGGCGGTCCCGCTGACCATCGGCAGCTTGCTGGAACTGCCGCTCGGAGTTATCAGCGGTACCGGCCGCCGGCGCTGGCGGGTTACCTGGCCGGCGGCCTGGTCTTCATTGCCGCAGTCCTCGGCGCCGGGCTGGCGCACTCGTTCTGGCTGCTGCTGGCCGCGTTGCTTATTTTCTTTCCAGCCTCCGGCGCGTTCGTGAGCCTGAGCCAGGCCGCACTGATGGACGCGGATCCGGACCGGCAGGCGCAGCACATGGCCCGCTGGACCTTCGCGGGTGCGGTCGGCGGCGTCGCCGGCCCGCTGCTGGTAGCGGCCGTGCTGGCGGCGGGCGGCAGCTGGCGGATCGCGTTCGTCCTGATCGCCGCTTTCTCGGCCGCGGCGTGGCTGGCAATGGCGCTCGCGGGCCGGCGTCAGGGTGGCGGCGGACCGGCCGGCATGGCCGCGGAAGCGGCGGGACCGGCGGCAGCGGCGGACACCGCAGCCGATGGCGATGACCCGGCCTGGCCTGGCTGGCGAGAGGCGGCCAGGATCATCCGCAGCTCGGGCGTTCTGCCCGTACTGCTGTTCCTGCAGGTGTCGGATCTGATGCTCGACGTCCTGACCACGTTCCTCGCCTTGTACCTGGTCGTGGCGGTGCACGCGTCACCCTCGGTCGCGGCGCTCGCCGTCGCGGTGCGGCTCGGCACCGACGTTGTCGGGAGCGGCATCCTGGTCCGGGTGCTGGAGAAGTTCGACAGTGGCCGGGTGCTGCGCGTCAGCGTGTGGCTGACCGCGGCGCTGTTCCCGGCGTTCCTGCTGGTGCCAGGGCTGTGGCTCAAGCTGGTCCTGCTGGCGGCCCTCACTCTCGCGACGTCGCCGTGGTATCCGGTGCTGCAGGCCGGTGTCTACGGCTGCCTGCCCGGCCGCAGCGGGCTGGCCGTATCGCTGACCAGCGCGGCCGGGCTGGCTGGCGGGCTCGGCCCGCTCGCGGTCGGGCTGCTGGCCCAGCATGTCGGGCTACCCTGGGCGATGGCCGCGCTGTGTGCTGCGCCGGCGCTGACGCTGGCCGGGCCGGCCGGGCGCCGCGGGCAGTCATCGGGTCACGCGCGGTAATCGGCTCGCGGGCAGGCAGGGTGTCTCGACTAAGCTTTGCTGCCGTGACTAGCTCAGGTACCGAGATCAGGGCGCGCTTCGCGCCGTCGCCCACCGGATACTTCCATGTGGGCGGGGCGCGGTCCGTTCTGTTCAACTGGGCCTTCGCCCGCCATAACAACGCGGCGCTGGTGCTGCGGATCGAGGACACCGACGCCGAGCGGAACCGGCCGGAGTGGACCGCAGGCATCATCAGCGCCCTGGACTGGCTCGGTATCGACGGCAGCCAGTACGAGGGTCCGTACTTCCAGTCCGAGATCGGGCAAGCACACCGAGGCCGCCCAGGAGCTCTACCGGCAGGGCCGCGCGTACTACTGCGACTGCACGCGCGAAGACGTGATTGCCCGGACCGGCGACCAGCACCGCGGGTACGACGGGTACTGCCGCGACCGCGGTCTTGGCCCGGGTCCGGGCCGGGCGCTGCGGTTCCGTGCTCCGGACGAGGGCGCAACGGTGGTCGTCGACCTGGTCCGCGGCAAGCCGCGTTCGAGAACCCACCATCGAGGACTTCGTCATCGCGCGCGGCGACGGGTCGGTGCTGTTCCTGCTGGCCAACGTCGTCGACGACATGGACCAGCGGATCACCCACGTGCTGCGCGGCGAGGAGCACCTGCCGAACACGCCCAAGCAGCAGCTGCTGTGGGAGGCGCTCGGGCACGAGCCGCCGATCTGGGCGCACGTGCCGATCGTGGTCAACGAGAAGCGGCAGAAGCTGTCAAAGCGGCGCGACAAGGTCGCGCTCGAGGACTTCCGGGACGAGGGTTACCTTGCCGAGGCGATGCGCAACTACCTGATGCTGCTCGGCTGGGCACCGACAGGCGACCGGGAGATCGTGCCGTTCGACCAGATGGTAGCCGAGTTCCGGATCGAGGACGTCAACCCGTCGCCGGCGTTCTTCGACGAGAAGAAGCTGCGGGCGTTCAACGGCGAGTACATCCGGGCACTGTCGCCGGACGAGTTCATCGAGGCCTGCCAGCCCTGGCTGGCGCCGGAGACCGCGCCGTGGCCGGCCGACCGGTTCGATCCGGCCGTCTTCGCCGACCTCGCGCCGCTGGCCCAGACGAGGGTCGCGCTGCTGGCCGAGATCGTGCCGATGGTCGATTTCGCGTTCCTGGACGAGCCAGCGCAGGACGAGGCGTCCTGGGCGAAGGCAATGCGGGAGCCCGCCGCTGACCTGCTCGCCGACGTGGCCGCCGCCTACGAGGACGTGCCGTGGACAGCAGAGCCGCTGCGGGAACGGCTGGAAGCCGTCGGCACGTCGTACGGACTGTCGCTGGGAAAGGCCCAGGCTCCGGTCCGGGTCGCGGTCACCGGCCGGACCGTCGGGTTGCCGCTGTTTGAGTCGCTGGTCGTACTCGGCCGCACTGAAACGCTGCGCCGGATCGAGTCCGCTCGCGAACGAGTCACGGGCCTGGCGTAGCGATCCCGGCCTTGGCAGAAAGTCGGCGGGCCTCGCAGCTCAGCTGGCTGCTTGCAGCAGCCGGCCTGGCCGGGCTGGCGGCCGCGTTCGCCATCCGGCCGTCCGATGCGGTGGCGGCTGCTAGCCAGGACTGGTCGCCGTTCGTCCTGGTCGCCGGGCTGCTGCTGATCGGCCTGGTGGCCGACGGCGACGGGCTGTTCGCAGCCGCGGGCGCCCGGCTGGCCGCGCTGACCCGGTCCGGCTGGCTGCTGTTCGCGGGCGCGGTCGTGCTGATCAGCGCGGTCACCGCGACACTCAACCTGGACACCTCGGTGGCGTTCCTGACTCCGGTGCTGGTCCACACAGCGCGCAGCCGCGGTGCGGGCGAGCCGGCCTTGCTGTACGGCTGCCTGCTGCTGTCGAACGCCGGCTCGCTGCTGCTGCCCGGCTCGAATCTGACCAACCTCATCGTCCTCGGCGAACTGCATCTGACCGGCGGCCAGTTCGCGGCCCGGATGTGGCTGCCGTGGCTCGGCGTGGTGGCCGTCACCGCGGTGGTGGTCGCGGTCGGCGAACGGCGGTCCCTGCGGACGGTCACGGCGGAGCCCGAGCCGCCGCAACGGCCGGTCATCGGTCTCGGGCTGGCGGCGATCGTGGCGGCGACGGTGCTGGTCGTGCTGGTCCGGGTGTCGGCGCTGCCAGTGCTCGCGGTGGGCGTCGCGGCCGCGGCCGCCAGGATGCTCGCCGTGCCGCGCCCGGGCGGGGCAGTCGGGGCGAGCAGCGCGCGCGCCGCGGCGCCACCGCAGGCCCGGCTCGAACCGCGGCGTGCCTGGCAGGTACTCGGCGTACCGGTGCTGGCCGGACTGTTCGGCCTCGCGGTCGCCCTGGGCACGCTCGGCCGGGCCTGGTCGGGTCCCGCCAACCTGCTCTCGCACTTGTCCGGCTGGGCTACCGCTGCGTTCGCCGCCGTGGCGACGGTCCTGGTCAATAACCTGCCGGCGGCTGGAATGCTGGCGGCGCGGCCGCCCCCGCACCCGTTCCAGCTGCTGATCGGCCTGAATCTGGGGCCGAACCTGTGCGTTACCGGGTCGCTGGCCTGGCTGCTCTGGCTGAGATCAGCGCGAGATGCCGGCGCCCGGCCTTCGCTGCGCCGGGCCAGCGGGCTCGGCATCGTCGCGGTACCGCTGTCCATAGCGGTCGCGGTGGTAGCGCTCCTGCACACGGGCAGCTGACCTGTGCATCCCACGGGTGCCATCGCCGGCCGGGTCTGCGCCAGCGGCTGCAACTCCGGCTTCGTGCCTCCTGCCTAGCCACGATCTCGTCGACAGCCGAAACTAATGCTGGGCACGTGCAACGGTCGGCGGAGATCTGGTGGTCTGTGCAGATGAGGGAGGTGGCCATGGATACCGCGGCTGACGCCGAGTTCAGCGACTTCATGCATGGCCGCTGGCCCGCTCTGGTCCGGCTCGGTTACGGCCTGACCGGTGACCTGCAGCTGGCGGAGGACCTGGCGCAGACTGCGTTCGCCCGGGCGTACGCGTCCTGGGGCCGGGTGCGGCGGGCCGACAACCCGGACGCTTACCTGCGCCGGATCGTCGTGAATGCGAACAAGAACAGGTTCCGCAAGCTCCGGGTCGATGAACTGCTGACTGACTCGGTGCCGGATCTGCTGTCGGCGCCCGACGGGGCTGACCAGCGCGGCGAGCAGGCCTCGTTGCGGGCGGCACTGATGCAGCTGCCGTACGGGCAGCGCGCGGCTGTGGTGCTCCGGTACTGGCTGGACCTCACCGAAACCGAGACCGCGGCCGTGCTCGGCTGCTCGGTCGGCAACGTGAAGAGCCAGTCTGCCCGTGCGGTGGCCAAGCTGCGGGCGAACGCAGTGCTGGTCGAGGGAGGGCCGCTGTGAGCATCCACGACGAGCGCGAGCTCCGTGACCGGCTGGCCTGCTTGATGGGCGACCTCGAGCCGCGGACGGCTCCGGTTACCAGCGCCATGCGGCAGGGCAGGGGGATCCGGATGCGCAGGTGGGTTTCCGCGGCGGCCGGGATCGCGGCGCTGGCGGCCGGAGCGATCGCGGTTCCCTGGCTGCTCAGCCAGCGGCCGCCGGCTCCGTCTGCGCCCAAGCACTACAAGATCACGGTCGTCCGGCTGGGCAGCCGCGCGACGGGTGGTGTCATCGGCGAGGACATCATCGACGGCCAGCGCTTCCGCATTGTTGTTGACCGTAAGCAAGGCGATGGCTGTTTTGACGACGCACATCTGCTGGACTGCGGGACCGCTACCGGCGGCAGCGCGGGTGCCCGCGAGGTCTCCCTGGCGAGCAACACGTTCAACGGCACTCAGTTCGAAGTCGGCACGGTCGGAGCAGAGGTCAGCCGCCTGGTGATCCAGATGTCCAATGGCAGCCAGCTTGATCTGCGGCCGGTGGCCGCCTACGGCCAGCGCTGGGTAGCTTTCGCCGCGCCCGGGCTCACGATCAGGCGGGCGGTCAGCTACGTAGGACCGGCCGAGTACCAGTACGCGATCCCCTTCATGAACGTCGGCTCCGAAGACTTCGTGACCTGGCTTCGGACTGGCGAGGCTGGCCTGCCACGGGTGAGCAAGGCGCTGCAGTCAGGCGAGCTCGACGGAGTGTCCTGGTACGGCCGGATCGAGATCGGGCCGTGGGGTTACTGCGGTGTCTTTACCAACGGCAGCGAATGTTTCCCCGGTACCAGCGTTCCGCAGCTTGTTCAGGGCCGGCGCTTGTTTGCCCCGATCTCGTGCGGCCCGCTGTACACATCAAGCGGTCGCGCCATCGGCGCGTCGTCGGGCATTGCCGCCGTGCCGTTGACCGTGAGGTATGTCGTGCTCAAATTCGCCGACGGCAGCCAGCGGCAGCTGACAGCGATCACCGTGGCCGGAACGGCAGCAGTGGCTTACGCGATCCGGAACCATCCCAAGGTGGTCAGGACGCTGGAGTTCGGGCCGGACCGGAAGCTGGTCCGCTCTGGCTCGGGGGCGGGCTGGGGCTGCTAGCCAGACAGGTGATGTGCTTGGCTAGCAGCGTGACTCAATCCCCTTTTTGTGACCGGGTACGGGCCGGCGAGACGGTCTTCGGCGGCTGGGTGGCGGCATCCGGCCAGTTCACCGCGACTGCGATGGCTGTCGGCGGCCTCGACTACGTTGCGGTCGACTTGCAGCACGGCGGTGCTACCGAGCATGACCTTCCGGCCATCACCGCGGCGATCCGGGCCGCAGGTGCGGCCCCGCTAGCCCGGGTGCGATATGCCCATCCAGCCGACATCGGCCGGGCGCTAGATCTCGGCTGCGAGGGCGTGATCGTGCCGCAGGTCGAGACCGCCGGGCAGGCCGCCGAAGTCGCGGCCGCGTGTCGCTTCCCGCCCGACGGTTACCGGTCGGCCGGAGTAGCGGCGCCACTGGCAAGGCCGCTGTGCCTGGTCATGGTCGAGTCGACGCAGGCGATAGCCGAACTGCCGGACACCCTCAAGCTGCCGGACATCGACGGTATCTACGTGGGCCCGCGTGACCTGTCGTTGTCGCTCGGCTGCAAGCTTGACCCGAATGATCCGGTCCTGCGGCCGGCGCTCGAGCGGATCTGGGCCGCCTGCGCAGCTGCGGGTAAGCCGGTCGGCGTGCATGCTTCCGACGGCGCGACCGCAGGGATCTACCGCGAGAACGGCTGCCGCCTGGTGACCGTCATCGCCGACATCGCGGCGCTGTCTCGTGCCGCGGTGGCCGAACTCGGGACCGCGCGCGGCTGACGCCTGCCGGAAAGGGCCGGCCGCAGAACGCGGGCCGGCCGCAGAACAGCGGTCGGTCCGGAACGTTCTGCTGCTTCGGTTCTATGCTGGCGGGAGTGCTGCGGCGCACCGGCTCACCGAGCCGCGCTGACGCCCGGTCAGACTCCCGGAGGCAGCCATGGGACTTATGGACAAGGTCAAGGCACAGGCGAATCAGCTTGCCCAGCAGACCAGGGATGCGGCGCAGGCAGGTCAGGCGAAGATCGATCAGGTACAGGCAGGCCGGCGTGGCGACGCCATGCTGCGGCAACTGGGCATGCTCGTGTTCGCTGAGCGCACCGGGCGCGGCAGCGAAGACAGCCAGGCCAAGATCGACCAGCTGATTAACGACATTTCAACACATGAACGGGAGAACGGGCTCAACTTGGCCGCAGAGCCGGCCCAGCCGACGTTCCAGCCTCAGCAGAACGTCCCGCAGCAGCCGAATCCGACGGCGGGCCCCGGCGCCGGCCCCACGCCGGGGGCTGGCCCGACGCCAGGCGCTGGCCCGATGCCGGGCGCGGGCGCACCCCCGCAGGGCGGCCCGTCGGGCTTCGGAGACGCGGGCCCGACGTTCTTCCCTGGCTCGGGCAGCCCCGACGCGGCGCCCGGCGGCGACGGCTCCGGCGCACAGTAGCCGGAATCCGGCGCCCGGTAGCCAAGGATTCGCCGCTCAGTAGCCGGGATAGGCCTTAGCGGCAGGCGTCCTGCGCGGCGGTCTTCTGGCCAACGGGCGCGCTGGCGGACGGCGAAGGCGACGGCGACGCGGTCGCCGTCGCGCCGCCGGTCACGACGTGGCCGGTGGTGCCTAGTACCAGCTCAATCCGGGCCAGACCGGTGCCAGCGCGCAGCGCGGCGCCCGGCAGCACCTTGGCCAGCAGCTTCGCCTGCGCCCGCTGGCTGGCCGGGTACTCGATCATCGTCTGCGCCACCGCCTGGGATGACCAGTCCAGGCCAGCCTTGTGCACGGTGAAACCGAGCGCGGTGAGCTGCTGGCCGGTGTCGGTCGACAGATTGCTGAGCGCGGTTCCGTTGTACACGTCGACCGAGACCGAGGCGCGGCTCTGGCCGGCCTGCTTGCCCGCCTTCTTGTGGTGCTTCTTCGACGGTTCCTTGCCGGTGTCGTTCTTGAGCCAGGTAAACAGTGCCTGCGCCTGCGGAACGTCCCACAGCACTGCTGACTGGCCGGTCGAGGTGATGTAGTTCATCGACGCCACCGGGACCGTGGTGAAGGTGGCATCCTGCGGCCGCAGGCCGCGCAGCTCGTCGGCCAGCTGGATCAGGTTGAAGCCCTTATCCACTGTCACCGCCGACGTCACCGAGGACACGACTTCCTGGAACTTGACCGGGTTCGCCAGCACGCCCGCCTCTGTCGCCTGGGCAAACAGGGTCGACAACAGTTGCTGCTGATCGGAGATGCGGGACAGATCCGACAGCGCAAACGAATGCCGGTCCCGGGCGAACTCGAGTGCCGTGACGCCGTCGACGTGGTGACGGCCAGCCGAGATGTCCAGGCCGCTGTACGGGTCGTCGACTGCGTACGGGACGCAGATGTTCACGCCGCCGAGCGCGTCGATCACCTTCACGAAGCCGGTGAAGTCGACCTCGACATAGTCGTTGATGGTCAGGCCGGTGACCTGCTCGATGGTCTGCACCATCAGCCGGCCCGCCGAAGCCGACCGCAGCATTGATCTTGTTCATGCCGTGGCCGGGGATATTGACCCACGAGTCACGGGGGATGCTGACGACATCGACGCCGGAGTGATTGGCCGGGATATGCACCAGCATCAAGGTGTCGGAGTTCAGGCCATTGGCGGTGCCGACGTGCAATGCGATCTTCTGCTTGTGCGTCAGCCCTTCACGGGAGTCGACGCCCGCCACCAGGATGTTGACTGGCCCGCTGGACGGCGTCCCGGTGGTGTCGGCGTTCACCCGGTGCAGGCTCGAGCTGACGTAACCGGTCAGCGCCCACGCGCCGCCGGACACGGCCAGAGTCATGACGGACACGAAGCCGGTGATCAGCAGGAACAGCCGTTGCCGCCGGGCCTTCCTGGCCGCCAGTGCCTGGACGCGCAGAGACCGCCAGGCCGCCGCGTGCTCGCTCGGCCCGCGCCGCGAGCGCCGCGCTGGACCACGGCCTGGCTCTGGCAGCCGCGGCGGCCGGCCATCGTCGTCGGTCACAAACCCCCCAGGGTGTCAGCCCCGTGTAGGCTAACCCGCCCCCCGGTGAGAATGGCGGTCGTGACACAGGCGGGGGAGCAACTTTAAGGGATCTGGCATGAAACCTTGCGCACGCTCGCAGGTCCGGTTATGAGTCTGAGGCCGGCGGGTCGGGGTCACGCGGCAAGCCGAGGATCCGCTCGCCGATGATGTTGTGCTGGATATCGGTGGTCCCGCCGCCGATCGTCAGCGCTCTGGTGATCAGCACCTGACGGGCCCAGTACCCGCCGTCGGGCAGTCCGCCGGGCCCGACCGGCTTGCCGCTGCCGCCGCCAAGCGCGCCGCTGGCCGCCGACATCTCCCAGCACAGCTCGGCCACCTGCTGGGCATGCCGCATGCTGAGCAGCTTGCGGACGCTGCCGGTGGCACCGGGCTCGGTGCCCGACAGCTGCTTAAGCGCGGCCTGCACCGCGAGCACGTCGATCGCGAGGCCGCTGGCGGCTAGCTCGCCGACCTGATCGAGCGGCGCCTGGCCGCACGCCCGCGCGACGTCGAGCAGCTCGGGCACGCCACAGCCGAAGGTCCACGACCGCGACAGCGATACCCGCTCGTTCGCCAGCGTGGTCCGCGCGATCCGCCAGCCGCCATTGATCTCGCCGACGACGCAGTCGTCGGGTACGAAGACCTCGTCCAGGAACACCTGGTTGAAAAACGCGTCCCCGCCGATCTCACGCAGCGGCCGGACCTCGATGCCCGGCGAGGCCATGTCCACCAGGAAATAGCTGATGCCATCATGCCGGGGCTGCGCCGGATCGGTCCTGGCGATGCAGATGGCCCACGCGGCCTGCCGCGCCAGCGAGGTCCAGATCTTCTGACCGGTGATGGTCCAGCCGCCTTCGGCCCGCACCGCCCTAGTGGTCAGCCCGGCCAGATCCGAGCCCGCGCCCGGCTCGCTGAACAACTGGCACCACAGGTAATCGGCGCGCAACGTGGCCGGAAGGAACCGCTGTTGCTGCTCGTGCGTGCCGTACTGAATCAATGCGGGTACAACCCAGGCCCCGATCGCAAGGCCGGGAACGTGGATACCGGCAGTCCGCAGTTCCTCGTCGATGATCAGTTGCTCCAGTGCGCCCGCACCGCGGCCCCACGGGCTCGGCAGGTGCGGCAGCACCCAGCCGCCCGCGCCCAGCGCCGCGTTCCGCGCGGTGCCGGTCAGCGTCGCGATCTCGGCCAGCTCGGCCCTGATGGTTGCGCGCAGTTGCGTGTCGCCGCCGGGCAGCTCGAGCCGGATGTCGCGCCGGGCTCCGTCCAGGCCAAGCTGCGCCATCCGGCTCTTCCAGCTGCCGCCGCCGGGAACCGCGGCGCCGAGCAACGCCAGCAGCGTCATCGCCCGCCGGTAGTACAGGTGGGCGTCGTGCTCCCAGGTGTAGCCGATACCGCCGAGCACCTGAATGCACTCGTGCGCGCAGGACACCGCGGCATCGGCGGCCAGCACCGCGGCCGCTGCCGCCGCATAGTCGCTGCCAGAGTCCGCGTTGTCGAGCGCACGGGCGGCGTCCCAGACTGCGGCACCGGCCTGCTCCGCCGCGACCAGCATCCGCGCGCACCGGTGCTTGACCGCCTGAAACTGGCCGATCGGGCGGCCGAACTGCTCGCGGATCTTGGCGTACTCGGCCGCCGTGCTCACCGCCCAGTTCGCGATGCCGACAGCCTCAGCCCCGAGGATGACCGCGGCGAGGTTGGCCACCGAGCCTGCCGTCAGCCGGCTCAGCCCCGGTCCGGCCCGACCCGCAGGTCACTGACCTCGACGCGGCCGACCTCGCGGGTCAGGTCGAGGCTGCCGGCCGGGGTGATGGTGACCTCGGCCGCATCGAGCGCGACCCAGATGGTGGTGGCCGCCTGCCGGACCGGCACCACGATCAGGTCGGCGCCCAGTGCGCCGAGGACGACGTCGGCGGCGCCGGAAACGATCAGGTCTCCGCCACCGGCCGCGGCCGACAGTGCGGCGGAGAGGGCAACGGCCCCGTTCCTATCGCCTGAAGCAAGGCCAGCCACCAGCTTCCCGGACTCGCCTGCCCGCGCCAGCGCCGCGCTGGCCAGGGCAGTGGGCACGAAGTTGCCGGGAACTAGCGCGCGGCCGAGCTCCTCGACGGCGACGGCCAGCTCAGCCAGGCCAAAGCCCTGCCCGCCATCCGCCTCGGGCACATGCAAGCCAGACAGCCCTTGCCCGGCCAGGCTCGACCGCAGTGAGTCTCGGTAGTCGCCGGGGTCGCCGTCGGCTGCCGCCCGGAGCACGGACGGCGGGCTGTGCCGCTCGGCCCAGGCGCGCACCGAGCTCGCTAGCTGCAGGTGTTCTTCGGTCAGGCCGAGCGTCATCGTGCCACCTCATTCGCCGTGCCGCGGCAGCCGCAGGCTGGTCGCCCGCATTCTAGAATGCGATTCGGTTCATGGCCAGGGTCCGGGGCGGCCTGGCCCTGCAAGTCTGTCCTCGGACGAGGCGGCGGAATCATCAGGATTCCCCTGCTCATGCGATTTCACCTGACATAGCGGACGGGGCCAAGCCGAACTCGCAGGCGAGTGGCGCGGCCGGCCAGGGGCGCTCTTACCGGCTGGTAGCTTCGGCCGGCCAGAGGGGTGACAGCTGCCGGACTGGCGAGTAACATATATGTTACTGGCTAGTAGGGTCACGTGGTTGATGGGCGGGGAGAGCAGCTATGGGGCACTTCAAGAGCAACCTGCGGGACATCGAGTTCAACCTCTTCGAGGTACTGAACCGGCAGGACCTGATGGGCGCCGATCCGTATCCGGAGCTGGACGAGGAGACCGCGCGCGGCATCCTCGAGGAGGTCACCAGACTGGCCGAGGGCCCGGTCGCCGAGTCCTACGCCGACGCCGACCGGAACCCGCCGGTCTTTGACCCGGCCACGCACTCGGTAACGATGCCCGAGTCGTTCAAGCGCTCCTACCAGTCCTTCATTGACGCCGAGTGGTTCCGGCTCGAGCTTCCGCCTGAGCTCGGCGGCACGAGCGTGCCCCGCACGCTCGGCTGGTCGGTCGCGGAGCTCATCCTCGGCGCGAACCCGGCCGTCTGGATGTACTCCAGCCTGGGCTCGTTCTCGCATGCCCTCTGGCAGATCGGCACTCCGGCGCAGAAGAAGGTGGCGGAGCAGGCCATCGAGGGCCACTGGGGCTACACGATGGTGCTGACCGAGCCGGACGCCGGCTCCGACGTCGGGGCCGGCCGGACCAAGGCCGTCCAGCAGCCGGACGGCACCTGGCACATCGAGGGTGTCAAGCGTTTCATCACCAGCGCCGAGCACGACATGGCCGACAACATCCTGCACATCGTGCTGGCCCGGCCCGAAGGCGCCGGTCCCGGTACCAAGGGATTGTCGATGTTCCTGGTGCCGAAGTTCATGGTCAGCGAGGACGGTGCCCTGGGCGACCGCAACGGCGTCTACGTGACCAACGTCGAGCACAAGATGGGGCTGAAGGCCTCCACGACCTGCGAGCTCACCTTCGGCGCCGATCACCCGGCCGTCGGCACGCTGATCGGTGACGTGCACGACGGCATCCGGCAGATGTTCATGATCATCGAGTTCGCCCGGATGATGGTTGGCACGAAGGCCATCGCGGCGCTGTCGACCGGGTACCTGAACGCGCTCGACTACGCCAAGACCCGGGTGCAGGGCCCGGACTTGACCCAGATGCTGGACAAGGCGGCACCGCGGGTCACGATCATGCGGCACCCCGACGTGCGGCGCAGCCTGATGCTGCAGAAGGCTTACGCCGAGGGCATGCGCGCGCTGGTGCTGTACACCGCGAGTCAGCAGGACGCGATCCAGGTCGCCTGGGCCAGCGGGGAAACCGACGAACGAGCCGTCGCGCTGAACGACCTGCTGCTGCCGATCGTCAAGGGCGTCGGCTCTGAGCGCGGTTACGAGCAGCTGGCGCAGTCGCTGCAGACCCTGGGCGGATCTGGCTACCTGCAGGATTACCCGATCGAGCAGTACATCAGGGACGCCAAGATCGACAGCCTGTACGAAGGCACGACGGCGATCCAGGGCATGGACCTGTACTTCCGCAAGATCCTCCGGAACCAGGGCGCGGCGCTGAATTACCTGATCGGCGAAGTCCGCACGTTCGCCGCGGCCGACAACGGCAATGGCCGGCTCAAGCAGGAGCGGGCCGCGCTGGGCCGGGCCGCCGACAACGTCGAGGCGATCGTGGCCGCCATGAACGGCTACCTCGGCGCGAGCCTGGAGCAGCCCCCGGAGGTCTACCGGGTCGGTCTCAACACCACCCGGCTGCTGCTGGCGCTCGGTGATCTCATCGTTGGCTGGCTGCTCGGCCGTCAGGCCGAGGTCGCGCTGGCCAAGCTGGATCAGGGCGGTCTGCCGGCCGGTGACGAGTCCTTCTACCAGGGCAAGATCGCGGCGGCCGGGTTCTTCGCCGCGACCGTGCTGCCCCGGCTGGCCGCCGAGCGGGAGATCGCCGAGTCGACCTCGCTCGACGTCATGGACCTGCCAGAAGCCGCCTTCTAACTCAGATCTCGTACTGAACCGAGGCCCGGCTCTTGATATTGGGCCTGCTGAGACGGCCGATGATGTCCTGGTGCGCCGGGTGGTCCCGATACGCCAGGTAGCTAGCGGCGTCGTCGAAGTCGCCCACCACGGCGAAATCGAAGTTGCCCTCGATCAGTCCGGCGTCCGGCCCGGCGCGGTATGACCGCACGCCCGGCAGCGTTGGCGCGAGCGCGTTGAGCTCCGCCGCGAACTGCCGCTCCGTCTCCTCGGTCATGCCCTCGGTCCAGGTGAAGAGGACCACGTGCCTGATCATCGGGCTCCTTCCCGGTACCGGGGTACCGCGTGGCAGTCATCAGGCCGGCCCGGCAGCCGCCGGGCCGGCCTGACTTCACAGCCTAGGACCGGGCCAGGCCGCTAAGACCGCGCCCCTAAGACCACGCCAGCATGGTCAGCGGGTCGGTCAGCATGGCGCCGACGTCCCGCAGAACTGCTGAGCCGAGGTCCCCGTCCACCAGCCGGTGATCGAACGACAAGGCCAGGGTGCAGACCTTGCGCACGGCCAGCTCACCGTCGACGACCCAGGGAGCATCCTTGACCTGGCCGAACGCCAGGATGGCCGCCTCGCCGGGCGACAGGATCGGGGTGCCGGTGTCGACGCCGAAGACGCCCACGTTGGTAATGGTGATCGTGCCGCGGCTCAGGTCGGCCGGGCTGGACTTGCCCTCCCGCGCCGTCTCAGCCAGGTGCGCCAGCGCCTCCGCCAGTTCCGGCAGCGTCAGCGCATGCGCGTCCTTGACGTTCGGCACCACCAGCCCGCGCCCGGTTGCCGCCGCGATGCCCAGGTTCACGTAGTGCTTGACCACGATCTCCTGCGCGGCCTCGTCCCAGGCTGAGTTGATCATCGGGTGCCGCGCGGCGGCGACGAGCACGGCCTTGGCCACCAGCAGCAAGGGCGACACGCGGATCCCGGCGAACTCCGGCAGCGTCTTCAGTCGTGCCGTCGCGGCCATCGTCTGCGTGATGTCGATCTGCAGGAACTCGGTGACGTGCGGCGCGGTGAACGCACTCGCCGACATGGCCGCCGCGGTGTGCTTGCGCACGCCCCTGATCGGGATCCGCTCTTCGCGCGGCCCGGCCGGTCCTCCCGCCGCCGCAAAACCATTCAGGGCGGGAACGTGGTCCTGACCGCCTCCGGCCGCCGCCTGCTGGACGTCGTCCCGGGTAATCGTGCCGTTCGGTCCGGTGGCCGCGACAGTGGCCAGGTCGATGCCGAGATCCTTGGCCAGCTTCCGGACCGGCGGCTTGGCCAGCACCTGCCGGCTGGTGCCCTTGCCATCCGGCTGCGCGATCGTGGCCGCAGCAGACGGCGCCGGAGCAGGCGCCGCCGCCTGATGCGCGGAACCGGCCGGCCGGTTGGGCGTGGTCTTGCGGGCCCGGCGGCTGGTGGTGCCGAGCTTGACGCCGTAACCGACGAGCACTGCCTGCCGCTCCGCCTTCGGCGCCGGGCTGCCGACCATGCCGGGTTCGCGGGCGCCGTCGACCGGGATAGCGGGTACCAGATCCTCGGTCTCGCTGATGACCCGCTGCGCGACTGCCTCCGGCGGGATGTCCCCGGCCGCAGGCGCGTGACCGCCGACGTTGACCGCGATGATCGGCGTGCCGACATCCGCGGTCGACGCCCTCGGCCACGAGCAGCCGGTCGACTACGCCCGCGTACGGGCTGGGCAATTCGACGACGGCCTTGGCCGTCTCGATCTCGACGATGATCTGGTTGACGGTGACGGTGTCACCGGCTTTGACGTGCCACCTGACGATGTCGGCCTCGGTCAGGCCTTCGCCGACGTCAGGGAGCTTGAACTCCTTGATATCTGCCATGGGGGGCCTCTCAGTAACCGAAGCTGCGGTCGACGGCGTCCAGGATCCGGTCCAGGTCAGGGAGATAGTGCTCCTCCAGCCGGGACGGCGGATACGGAGTGGTGTAGGCACCAACCCGCAGCACCGGGGCCTCGAGGTGGTAGAAGCACTCCTGGGTAATCTGCGCGGCGGCCTCGGCGCCGATACCGCCGGTGACGACGGCCTCGTGCACGATCACGCAGCGGCCGGTCTTGCGCACCGAGGCAAAAATGGTCTCGGTGTCCAGTGGCGCGAGCGAGCGCAGGTCAATGACCTCGACTGACTTGCCGTCATTGGCCGCGGCTACGGCTACCTCGGCGCAGGTCCTGACCATCGGGCCGTAGCACAGCACGGTCACGTCGGTGCCCTCCACGAGCACCCGTGCCCTGTCCATCGGCAGCGCGGCGGCCAGCCCGCCCTCGATGTCGACGTCGGCCTTGTCCCAGTACCGGCGCTTGGGCTCGAAAAAGATGACCGGGTCGTCGCTCGCCGCCGCCTGCTGGATCATCGTGTAGGCGTCGGCGGGGTCGCCACAGGCAATGACCCGCAAACCCGGTGTGTGCGCGAACAGCGCCTCCGGTGACTCGCTGTGGTGCTCGACGGCGCCGATGCCGCCGCCGAACGGGATGCGCACCACGATCGGCAGGCTGAGCTTGCCGAGCGAGCGGTACCGCATCTTGGCCAGCTGAGTGACGATCTGGTCGAAGGCCGGGAATACGAAGCCGTCGAACTGGATCTCGCAGATCGGCCGGTAGCCGCGCAGCGCCAGGCCGATCGCGGTACCGATGATGCCGGACTCGGCCAGCGGAGTGTCGATCACCCGCGCCTCGCCGAAGTCCTTCTGCAGTCCGTCGGTCACCCGGAAGACACCGCCGAGCTTGCCGACGTCCTCGCCCATGATCAGGGCCTTCGGGTTGCTCTCCAGCGCCTTGCGCAGGCCTTCGTTCATGGCCTTGGACAGGGTCAGCGTGGTCATCGGCCCTCCTGCGCCAGTGCCGGCTCGTCAGTGACGAAGGAGTCAAGGTAGGCAGCAAAGCCGGCCCGCTCGGCGGCGAGTTGTTCGGTCTCGCTGGTGAGCACGTCGTCGAACATGGACGTCGGCTGCGGGTCGGGCATCTCCTGACAACCCTTGCGGACCCGGGCGCCGACCTGCGCTGCCTCGGCCTCGACCTCGTCAAAGAAGCTCATCTCGGCCTGCTCGGCGCGGATCAGGTACTGCTTGACCCGCTCGATCGGGTCCTTCAGTTTCCACGCTTCGAGTTCGGCTGACAGCCGGTACCTCGTCGGGTCATCGGTCGTGGTGTGCGCGCCCATCCGGTAGGTGAACGCCTCGATCAGCGTCGGTCCCTGCCCGTCCCTGGCCGCCTGCATGGCCTTGCGGGTCACGGCCAGGCACGCGAGCACGTCGTTGCCGTCGACCCGGACGCCGGGGAAGCCGAAGCCCTTGGCCCGCAGATACAGCGGAACGCGGCTCTGCCGCTCCAGCGGCTCGGAGATGGCCCACTGGTTGTTCTGGCAGAAGAACACCACGGGCGCGTTGTTCACCGACGCCCAGATGAAGGCCTCGTTCACGTCGCCCTGGCTGGTGGCGCCGTCGCCGAAGTAGGCGATCACCGCTTCGCCATCCTCGCCGACGGCGCCGTCCCGCTGAATCCCCATCGCGTAGCCGGTGGCGTGCAGCGCCTGGCTGCCGATGACGATCGTGTACAGGTGAAAGTTGTGTGCCCTCGGGTCCCAGCCGCCGTGGCTCACACCGCGGAACAGCTCGAGCAGTTTCATCGGGTCCAGGCCGCGGCACCAGGCGACGCCGTGCTCCCGGTAGGTCGGGAACGCCATGTCGCGCGGTCCCAGGGCCCGGCCCGATCCGACCTGCGCGGCCTCCTGGCCGAGCAGTGAGGCCCAGATCCCGAGCTCGCCCTGGCGCTGCAGCGCGATCGCCTCGAAGTCAATCCGGCGGACGATGACCAGGTCCCGGTACAGGGCCTTGACCTCGTCCGCGGTGATGTCGAGCGGATAGTCGGGGTGCTCGACGCGCTCCCCTTCGGGGGTGAGGATCTGGATCAGCTCGGCCGAGTCCGCCTGTCGTTCTGGCTCGCGGGCTGGTGCCCGTTTGGCAGAGCGGGCGGCGCGTCCGGCATCTTTGACGGCCACGTGCCACTCCTTGCATGCTCATGTCCGGTCGGGGCTTCCCCGGACCGGTTCCTGCCTGTCAGTCGAATATCGCTGCGACAGTACTATCGGTTCGCCCGGAACGGTCAAGCGCTGTAAGCCACCGGACGTCGATGGTGACGCAAGTCACGAACCGGGTCACGGCGGCCTAGTGCCAGGCTACTGCCCGGCAGCCGACTTCCCTACCCGCGCTTCCGGCCGCTAGCCATCTGCCCCCGCGGCCGCCCTCCCTGGTCTGGGCCGCGGGTTCCATCCGGCCGTCTGGTCAGCGCGGTCGGCTCCGCGCCGGGCAGCCTCGCCGCGCGATCAGGCCGCCGCCTGAGTACTGTTCGGGATGTGCCGAGATTTGTCATCGACGTCATGCTGAAGCCGGAGATCCACGATCCGCAGGGTGAGGCGATCGCCGGCGCTTGCCGCCGCCTCGGGTTCAGCCAGGTGGCAGCGGTCCGGCAGGGCAAGCGGTTCGAGATCGAGCTGACCGAGCCCGCGAGCCAGGACCAGATCGCCGGGCTGGCCGCCGAGTTGCTGGCAAACCCGGTCATCGAGGAATTCTCAGTCCACCCCGCCTGACCGGCCGCCCACCCGCATCGGTGACCTGCCGGCCGCGGGGAGCGCGCCGGTCAGCCGGAGTTCAGCCGGTTGCCGGGATCGGCGTCACCATGCGGGGGAATCCGGGCGACCGGAACTGCGGATATCTGATTGTTATCTTTCCGAGCCGCCGAATATCGTCGGCCAGCGCTGGCCTAAGCCCCGTATTAGTCGTGTAGCCGCAGGTCAGGAGATTGTTCGGTTACCGGGAATACTCCGGACGGTACTGCACTGTTCGTCCAGAGATCGCCTAAGTTCATGATTACCCGGCGTCGTCCGGGGAAGCCTCCAGAATGTGAACTGACTGATACCGCGACGGGGTTGAGGAGCGGATGCGATCTCGGGTGTTCCATTCTGGGGAACCAGCCGCAGACGTGGAGTTCTGCCTGGTCTTCCCCAGGGAATCGCTGAGTGTCCCGGTGATGCGCCGGGTACTTGGTGACACCCTCAGCCGTCTCGGTATCGACGAGAACTGTGTCGAGGACCTCCTGCTCGCGGTGACCGAGGCCTGCACCAACGTGCTGCGGCACTCGGGTCCTGGCGGCCGGCGCTACGAACTGGTCGCGCATGTCAGCAGCAAGCGATGCCTGCTCGAGGTACTCGACAGCGGCCGCGGTTTCGATACTGCCGCCGCGATCCGGCGTAGCCGCAGGTCAGGGATCCGCCGCTCGGTCCGCCCGGTGCGCAGGCTGCGCAGGCACCAGACGGCCCCGGCCTCGACCGCGCCGGGCACGGCGCCGAACACGCTGCGCGGCCGGATCATCCGGTCGCGGCGGCTGGCACGGGAACGGGCCATCTCCGAGCTGCCCGAGTCCGGCCGCGGCCTGGCGATCATGCGGGCCTGCGTCGACGATGTGTCGATGCGCAGCAAGCCGGGCCTGGGGACCGTGGTCTCGCTGCAGAAGCGCATCGAATGGCGCAGCGACGCACCGCTGGCGAGCCGGCGCCTCACAGCTCAGGGACGCTGGCTGAGGCGGTAACCTGCATCTCATGAGCCGCCCGCGAGGACGCCCATGACGGCCCGGATCGGGGTTGTCACTTTCCCCGGTTCGCTGGATGATCACGACGCCCGCAGAGCGGTGCGCCGGGCTGGCGCGGAGGCAGTCGAGCTCTGGCACGGCGAGGCTGACCTGCACGCCGTCGACGCGGTGATCCTGCCGGGCGGATTTTCCTACGGGGATTACCTGCGCTGCGGCGCGATCGCCAGGTTCGCGCCGGTGATGTCGCAGCTCATCCCGGCCGCGGCGAAAGGCCTGCCGGTCCTCGGTATCTGCAACGGCTTCCAGATCCTGTGCGAAGCGCACCTCCTGCCCGGAGCGCTGACGCGCAATCAGGGCCGCCGGTTCATCAACCGTGACGTCACCATTGCGATGGAGAACACCACCTCGGCCTGGACTAGCCGGTACGCCGCCGGGCAGCAGATCGCGGTCGTGCTGAAGAGCGGCGAGGGCGCCTACGCGGCCGACGAGGAGACTGTTGCCGGGCTGGCCGCACGCGGCCAGATCCTGGCCAGGTACACGGGCGAGAACCCGAACGGATCCGTCGGTGCCATCGCCGGCGTGGTCAACGAGGCCGGCAACGTCGCCGGGTTGATGCCGCACCCCGAGCACGCCATCGACCAGCTGACCGGGCCCAGCGATGACGGGCTGGCGTTTTTCACCTCGGTCCTGCACGTGGTGGTCCCGGCGTGACCAGTCCCCAGGACAGTGTCGCCGACGCGATCGCGACACCGGACCGGGTGCAGCCGTTCGCCGCGCTCGGCCTGACCGGCGAGGAGTACGCCAGGATCGCCGCGATCCTCGGCCGCCGGCCCACCGACGCCGAACTGGCGATCTACTCGGTGATGTGGAGTGAGCACTGCTCCTACAAGTCCTCCCGCAAGCACCTGCGCCAGTTCGGCGAGAAGGCCCCGCGTACTGACGTGCTGCTGGCCGGGATCGGCGAGAACGCTGGCGTCGTCGACATCGGCCACGGCTACGCGGTGACGTTCAAGATCGAGTCGCACAATCACCCGTCGTATGTCGAGCCGTTCCAGGGCGCCGCGACCGGGGTCGGCGGCATCGTGCGCGACATCCTGGCGATGGGCGCGCGGCCGGTGGCGGTCATGGACGCGCTGCGCTTCGGCCCGGCGGACGCGCCGGACACGCACCGGGTGCTGCCCGGCGTGGTCGGCGGGATTTCCTTCTACGGCAACTGCCTGGGCCTGCCGAACATCGGCGGAGAGCTCGCCTTCGACCCGTGCTACGCGGGCAACCCGCTGGTCAACGCACTGTGCGTCGGCGTACTGCGGCACGACGACCTGAAGCGGGCGGCGGCCACCGGCCCCGGCAACAAGGTCATCCTGTTTGGCTCGCGCACCGGGCCGGACGGCATCGGCGGCGCGTCGGTTCTGGCTAGCGCGTCGTTCGGCGGCGCGGGCGAGGGCGCCAAACGGCCCAGCGTCCAGGTCGGCGACCCGTTCATGGAGAAGCTGCTGGTGGAGTGCTGCCTTGAGGTCTACCGGGCCGGGCTGGTGGTCGGCATCCAGGACCTCGGCGCCGCCGGGGTTGCCTGCGCGACGACTGAGCTGTCGGCCGGCGGCAGTAGCGGTATGCGGGTGACGCTGGACGAGGTGCCGCTCCGCGATGCCTCGCTTGGCCCGGCCGAGATCCTGATGAGCGAGTCGCAGGAACGGATGATGGCGATCGTCACGCCGGAGAACGTGCCGGCCTTCCTCGCGATCTGCGCCAAGTGGGACGTCCCGGCGACGGCCATCGGCGAGGTGACTGACACCGGCCGCCTCGAGATGACCTGGCATGGCGTGCAGGTGGTCGACATCCCGCCCGGCACGGCCGCCGACGAGGGCCCGGTTTATGACCGGCCCGCCAGCCGTCCGGCCAGCCAGGACACCCTCATCGCGGCCGACCCGGCCATCCTCGCCCGGCCCGACTCGGGCGATGCCCTGCGCGCGGACCTGCTGCTGCTGCTCGGCTCGGCCGAGGGCGGCGACAAGACCTGGGTGACTGAGCAGTACGACAGCTACGTCCGCGGCGACACGATCCTGGCCACGCCGAACGACACCGGACTGCTGCGGATCGATGAGGAATCCGGGCTCGGCGTCGCGCTCGCGACCGACGGCAACGGCCGCTTCTGCCAGCTTGACCCGTACGTGGGCACCCAGCTGGCGCTTGCCGAGGCATACCGGAACGTGGCCTGCAGTGGTGCGCGGCCGCTCGCCGTGACGAACTGCCTGAACTTCGGATCGCCCGAGGATCCGGCGGTCATGTGGCAGTTCACCGAGGCGGTGCGCGGTCTGGCCGACGGCTGCCAGCAACTCGGCGTCCCGGTGACCGGCGGCAACGTCAGCTTTTACAACCAGACTGGCGGCACGGCGATCCAGCCGACCCCGGTGGTCGGCGTCCTCGGTGTGCACGACGACGTCCGGCACCGGGTCACCTCCGGATTCACCGAACCCGGCGCGGCCATCGTGCTGCTCGGCCAGACCAGGGCTGAGTTCGGCGGATCGCTGTGGGCCTGGCTGCGGCACGGGCACCTGGGCGGCCTGCCGCCGGCCGCCGACCTGGAAGCGGAGCGGGCGCTGGCGAATGTGCTGGTCACCGCAGCCGCCCGCGGCCTGCTGACCGCTGCCCACGATCTGTCCGACGGCGGCCTCGGCCTCGCGCTGGCAGAATCCTGCCTGTCCGGCGGCACCGGCTGCGCCGTGACGCTGCCAGGCGACCCGGCCACGTTCCTGTTCAGTGAATCTGCGGGACGTGCGGTCGTCGCGGTTCGCGGCGGGGCCGGCCCGGAGTTCGCCCGGCTCTGCGCCGGCGAGGGAGTGCCGGCCACGGCTCTCGGCGAGACCGGCGGCGCGGCGCTGGAGATCACCGGCCACTTCACCGTCCCGCTCGGCGAGCTGGCCGCGGTGCACAGAGGCGCGCTGCCAGCCCTGTTCGGCTAACCGGCCGGGGCGTCAGACCGAGGACCACCAGAAGGCGATGAGCTGGGCGGGATCCGACGGCCTGCATGGCGCCAGTCCAGCGCCGTAGCCCTGGCTGCCCTGCGGGCCCGCCTGGGTTAGGCAGGTCCCGTCGGCCACGTTGGCATAGGTGTAGAACTGGTGGCCCGCAATCGTGGCGCTGACGGCCGCCGGCCGCGCCAGCGCTGCTGTGCCTGCAGGTTGCAGTGCCGCAGCTCGAGCTTCGGGTTGCCGGCCGGGCCGACGGCCGTCAGGCACTGAGCGTTCTTGAGGTAGATGAAGATGTAAGTGCCGCCCGCCATCAGGTCGGCCGTCCATTGCGGCGATCCAGCTTGCTGCTGCGCGATCCCCAGCTGCGCGAACTGGGCTCCGCCGTCCGTCCCGAGCAGTTGCAGGAGCTGGCCGGCTGACGTGCCGGGGCCGCTGGCCTGGACCACCAGTCCGGCGGTCTGATAACTGACGACCCGCGTCGGCAGTGAGTCGCCGTGATGCTGCTGGCGCGGGTGAACAGCGAGCAGATAGGCAGTCACGCCCGCCACGGCTACTACCACCACGACGCCGATTCCGGCCAGCCTGGGCAGCCAGGAGTCCCTCCCGCGGGGGCCTGCAGAGTGGCGCTGACCGGGCATAACGAACCAATACCGGTACTGAGGCCGTGATGAGGCCAGATAGCCGAAAATCGGCAGAGAATTTTTGCCTGTGCCGCGCTGGCCTGGGCGGACGGCCGCTCGTCCGCTAGCCTGCGTAGCCGTGCCACCTCGCGGCCCCGACCTGGGCAAGCTGCTCGCAGCCGTCAACGAGCAGCGCGCCGCGCTCGGTCAGGGGCCTTTCGCCGGCGTGGTCACCGAGCGCGGGCTCGGCCGGGCCAGCCTGGCCGCCGTGCGGGCCGCCAGGGCCGCTGGCCGCGAGCCGCTACGGGCAGTGCTGCGGGGCGCGGTCCGGTACACCCTGCGGCAGCTGGCCGATTTCGTGCCGGGCCGGTCGGTCGAGGTCCGGATCCCGCCGTTCGCGGCCATCCAGTGCATCGCCGGACCGCGACATACCCGCGGAACCCCGCCCAATGTGGTCGAGACGGACGCCTTGACCTGGCTAGATCTAGCCTCCGGGCAGCTGACCTGGACGGCCGCGGTGGCGAGCGGGAAGGTACACGCCAGCGGCCTGCGTGCGGATCTGTCCGGCTACCTGCCGGTGCCCGGTTCTGACGGCCAGGACGGCCCTCGCGGCCCCGATGGTCCGTAGACTTGACTGGTGATCAAGCCTGACGGCCGTCTGTCCCATGATCTCGATCCTGTTGACCAGCCGCCGCAGGGACGCCTGCGGGGTCTTCGGCGTCTGGTCCCCTGGCGAGGACGTTGCCAAGCTCGCCTACTACGGTCTCTACTCGCTCCAGCACCGTGGCCAGGAGTCGGCCGGCATCGCGGTCAGCGACGGCAACAGGATCGTCGTCTACAAGGACATGGGGCTGGTCGCCCAGGTCTTCGACGAGTCGGTGCTCAACACGCTGCGCGGCCATATCGCGGTCGGGCACTGCCGGTACTCCACCAGCGGCTCGTCGGTCTGGGAGAACGCGCAGCCGACGTTCCGGGCCACGCCGTCGGCCAGCCTCGCCCTGGGCCACAACGGCAACCTGATCAACACCCTGGAGCTGGCCAGCGCTGCTCGGCGCCCAGGCCGGCCCGGGCCGGCCGGGCCACCTCCGACACCGACGTGCTGACAGCGCTGTTCGCCGCTACCGGCACGAGGCGGTGCTGACCGGCAGCGACTCAGGCCCGGCGGGCCATCCCGGCGTGGAGGCCGCGGCACTGGCCGCGCTGCCGCTGGTACGCGGCGCCTTCTCGCTGGTCTTCATGGACGAGCAGACCCTGTACGCGGCCCGTGACCCGCAGGCTTCCGCCCGCTGGTGCTCGGCCGGCTGCCGCGCGGCTGGGTAGTGGCCAGCGAGACGGCGGCCCTGGACATCGTCGGCGCTACCTTCGTCCGGGAGATCGAGCCGGGCGAGCTGGTGGCCATCGACGAGCGGGCGTGCGGTCGCGCACGTTCGCCCCGGCCGCGCCGAAGGGCTGCCTGTTCGAGTACGTCTACCTGGCCCGGCCGGACACCACGATCGCCGGGCCGCAGCGTGCAGGCCACCAGGGTCGAGGTCGGCCAGCGGCTGGCCGACCGAGTACCCGGCCGACGCCGACCTGGTCATCCCGGTGCCCGAGTCGGGCACGCCGGCGGCGATCGGCTACGCCCAGGCCAGCGGCATCCCCTACGGCCAGGGCCTGGTGAAGAACTCCTACGTCGGCCGGACTTTCATCCAGCCCAGCCAGACAATCAGGCAGCGCGGCATCCGGCTCAAGCTACAACCCGCTGCGAGAGGTGATCGCAGGCCAGCGGCTGGTGGTGGTGGACGACTCGATCGTCCGCGGCAACACCCAGCGGGCCATCGTCGCGATGCTGCGCGAGGCCGGCGCGGCCGAGGTGCACGTCCGCATCTCCAGCCCGCCGGTCGCCTGGCCGTGCTTCTTCGGCATCGACTTCGCCAGCCGGGCCGAGCTGATGGCGGGCAACCTGACCATCGCGGAGATCCGCGAGTCGATCGGCGCCGACTCGCTGGGCTTCGTCTCGCTGGCCGGGCTGATCGAGGCGACCACGCTGCCGGCGGCCAGCTGTGCCGGGCCTGCTTCGACGGGCACTACCCGGTCGCGAGTGGCCGAGGACGAGAGGGCAAGCACCTGCTGGAGGCGGTCGGGCGGCCGCTGAGGCCGCCCGGTGAGCTCGTGGCGAGCCGCCTGACCCGTGGGCCAGGCGTCCGTGTCCGGGCCGCAGGGACCGGATCAGGGCCTGTCTGCGCCCGGCGGCGGCCGGGCTCCTACGCCGCGGCCGGCGTGGACATCGAGGCCGGGGAGCGGGCGGTCGAGCTGATGCGGCCGTCGGTGGCCAGGACCGCCGGCCCGGAGGTGATCGGCGGCATCGGCGGCTTCGCCGGGCTGTTCGACGCCTGCCAAGCTTGCCGGTATGCGGCGGCCGCTGCTGGCCACCTCCACCGACGGGGTCGGCACCAAGGTCGTGATCGCCCAGCGGCTGGGCCGGTACGACACGATCGGCCTGGACCTGGTCGGCATGGTCGTCGACGACCTGGTCGTCTGCGGCGCCGAGCCGCTGTTCATGACCGACTACGTCGTCTGCGGCCGGGTCGAGCCGGAGCGGGTCGCCGCGATCGTGGCCGGGATCGCCGAGGGCTGCGTCCAGGCCGGCTGCGCGCTGGTCGGCGGCGAGACGGCCGAGCATCCCGGGCCACTTCGCGCCGGACGACTTCGACCTCGCCGGGGCCGCCACCGGCGTGGTCGAGGCCGACCGGCTGCTCGGCCCTGACCGGGTCCGGCCCGGCGACGTGGTGCATCGCGATGGCGTCCTCGGGCCTGCACTCCAACGGGTTCTCGCTGGTCCGGGCGATCATCGATGCGCCCGGCCAGCGGGCTGGACCTGGACGCGCAGCCCGGCCGAGCTGAGCCGGCCGCTCGGCGAGGAACTGCTGACCCCGACCCGGATCTACGCCAGGGACTGCCTGGCCCTGGCCGACGGGTGCGCGGTGCGCGCCTTCGCGCACGTCACCGGCGGCGGGCTGGCGGCGAACCTGGCCCGGGTGCTGCCGCCGCAGCGCCGACGCCGTGCTCGACCGGGCCAGCTGGCGGCCCGCGCCGGTCTTCGGGCTGCTGGCCGGGCGCGGCGGGGTCGACCGGGCGGAGATGGAGCGCGTGTTCAACATGGGCGTCGGCATGGCGCCGTCGTGGCCGCCGCCGACGCGGACCGGGCGCTGCGGCTGCTGGCCGACCGCGGCGTGCCCGCCTGGGTCATCGGGGAGATCACGGCCGGCACGGGCAGGCCCGGCTGACCGGCAGCACCCTGGCTGACGCGGGCACGACCGCCGCACGGCTGCTGACCCGGCGGCATGTCCGGCCGAGCGACACAAACCGGGCAGCCGTCAACGGGCTCCGCGGCCGACGGCCGCGAGATCGTCGCCGGGCGCTACTGAGGCTGCCAGCCCGCCGTCAGGCTCTGGCTGACGAGCCAGACGGCCGGACGAGGTCCTCGGTCGTCCTCGTCGTCGTAGTCCTCGTCCTCGTCGTCGTCATCGCGTCTTCGTCGTCTCACGGAGTAGCGGTCGCCGAGGTCCGCGTAGTGCGGAATCCCCGTTGGCGCCCTGCTGGTCCGAGTCGACGCCCAGCTCAGCCCGCAGCCGGTCAAGGTCGGTGCCGCCGCCGTTGTACTTCAGCTGGCGTGCCACCTTGACCTGCTTGGCCTTGGCTCGGCCGCGCCCCATTGGCTCGACCCCCTCTAACGTACGGAACCCGACGGGTCCCTGGTCACCGCACTCTTAGTTGCCCGTCACCGCGTCAGCAATCGCGGTTTCGTGCATAAAGGCTCACCCGCCGCCGCTCCGCCGCCGGAGTGCGGCGCGCTCGCCTGACGTACAGGTACAACCGTACCTGCTTTGGGCGCCGGGCGCCTCCGATGATTCCGGCGAACCGCGTCAGCCGCCGAGGTAAATGCCGCGGAGCCGGCCTACTTCGGCGATCCGGCGCTCGGCCAGCCGGTCGGCGGCCACCGCCGGCGGCACGCCCTCGGCGTCGGCGAGCGCCAGGATCTGCCGGGTCGTGCCGAAGATCTGCTCCGCCCTGGCCTTGGCCCGGTCGAAGCTGAATCCGTGCAGCTCGTCGGCGACCTGGATCACGCCGCCGGCGTTCACCAGGTAGTCCGGCGCGTAGACGATGCCGAGGTCGGCCAGCAGCTTCTCGACGCCCGGGTGGGCGAGCTGGTTGTTGGCCCCGCCGCAGATGACCTTGGCGCGTCAGCGCCTCGACGGTGTCGTCGTCAACAGCGCCGCCAAGCGCGCACGGCGAGTAGACGTCGAGCTGGCTGGCGAGCAACTCGGCCCGGCTAGCCGTGATCGTCACCTCGGCGTGCCGGGCGTGCACCCTGCGCGCTGGCGGCTGGCGCTGGTGTCGAAGATCACCACGCGCGCGCCGTCCTCGATCAGGTGGTCGACGAGCCGGTGCCCGACCTTGCCGACGCCCTCGACGCCGACGGTCCGGCCGTCCAGGCTGGTGCTGCCCCAGACGTGCTCGGCGCAGGCGCGCATGCCCTGGAAGACGCCGAACGCGGTGAGCACCGAGGAGTCGCCGGCGCCGCCGTTGGGGACCGTGCGACCGGTCACGTAGCGGCACTCGCGCGCAACGATGTCCATGTCCTCGCTGTAGGTGCCGATGTCGCAGGCGGTGATATAGCGGCCGTTCAGCGACTGCACGAAGCGGCCGTAAGCGCGCAGCAGTGCTTCGGACTTCAGCTTGGCCGGGATCGCCGATGATGACGGCCTTGCCGCCGCCGAGGTCAAGGCCGGCCAGGGCGTTCTTGTAGGCCATTGCCCTGGACAGGTTGAGCACGTCGGCTAGCGCCGCGCCCTCGTCGGGATAGGGGTAGAAGCGCGTCCCGCCGAGCGCCGGGCCCGAGGGCGGTGGAGTAGATGGCGATGATCGCGCGCAGGCCGGACTGCGCGTCCTGGCAAAAGACGACTTGCTCGTGGCCGTCGGCCTGGTCGGCGCCAAAGACAGTGGTCACGTTGATGAGCTCCCGCTCAATCCCGCCCGCGTCCTCATTGACACGGGATCGGTTCCCAGCCTATCGCTGGCCCGGATGGCAGCTGGCGGCTCTGGAGGGGATTGCGGACATCTGCGCCGAGCTACCGGCGCGTAGGGCTTTGCCCAGACGGGTACGGCATGTCACGATTAGTCATGCTGGCTATTGCGCGACAAGTACCAGAATTTCTGCTGGTTTCGCCGCAGCGCCGCGGCGAGCAGTGTGTCGATGTCCCTACAGAGCGTGGGGATGCCGCGCTACTCTGCGGTCAAAAGGTCTCGAAGCAGATTATCTGGCAACAGTACGGGGATTATTACCGGACTCGGTCTGGTTGCACCGAAACGACGCAGCTATGCCGCATCCGGTCACGACGCACTCTGGCCGGAAGGGCAGACGCAACCGGGAGGGAGGGATGCGGGCGGCCATAGGCACGAGGCCAGTAGTGGTGGTTTCGGGCCAGACCTGAGCTCCCGTATGGTGCCGACCTGGAGGAGATCGGCAGCTAGGCAAGGGGTGCACAGGACGTGGCGGCAACTTGAGCTAAGTAGCTGATGGGAGGCGCGGATGACTTTTCCGAATCTGCCCGTTGCGACGGTGCGTGTCGCTAGAATCACGCAGCGTGACAGATCGCAGCGGGGGCATCGCAGCGACTCGCATAAGAAACTTTGCTCCTGGTTGTCGACTTGTCACCGCTGGTGATGGCAATATGGTCTGAGTGGACCATATGGGACATCCGAGGCAGGCTCCACCAAGGAGCCACGAACAGCAAGAAGAAGTAAGGATCGCAGTACCGGTCCAGGAGGAGAGGCCGTCAACATGTCAGCACGTACACCCGAGGCTGAGCCACTGCTCACGCCTGCAGAAGTCGCAACAATGTTCAGGGTTGACCCGAAGACAGTGACCAGGTGGGCGAAGGCAGGAAAGCTCACGTCTATCCGGACGCTCGGCGGTCATCGCCGGTACCGGGAGACTGAGGTTCGCGCACTCCTGGCGGGGATACCGCAGCAGCGCTCGGAATGAAGAATGGCCGCAGTCCGGCGTTGCAGCGCCGGGAACGGCTGACTCGCAGTGTAGCGAGGCCAGCCAGCGGCCATTTGCGAAGTAGTTGGGGGGGTCGACCCCGGCGGCCAGCACACCGCATCGGGGGGCGCGCTTCGCGTTCGATGCGATGATAAGCATCGGTCAGTGGAGTTGCCGGGGTCGATCCGGCCTTCTGGATGAAGCTCCTCCAGGAGAGCCGCGTCAGCAGAGAGCACGTTCTTCCCGACCGGGGACCTGAGCCAGGCAGCCGTCCGTGACGCATGACGGACGCATGAGTGTGGCGGCACGAAACCTTCGGTTCCGCCGGCATCGTCTGTTACCCCCGATCCCGTTCCGCAACGGCGCCGGGCACCCGACTGCCCGATCGCCCGCTCACCGCGGGCCTCCTTGCCCGCCGACTCGAGTGAGTACTCAAGCAGAATGTTCGGCCGGAGTGGCGACGGCGCGCCGGCCTGTGCACCAGCGCGTCTGCGCAGGTGGCGGAAAACGGGTGAGAAGTCTTCGCGCCGCTCAGCGGGGCGCCTGACTGATCACGATGCGTTGATATTTCGCGTCGGCGCGGCACCTCGACTAACCCTTAGTAGTCTGCTAGCGACTTTTCGTAATCACCAGTGCTGGCGCCTGACTACGGCAATACTGAGGAAGCGTGCCGCCGTAAGCCCGGCGCCCCGGCGGCAAGATTGACGTCCGTGCATCACAGCGATTGCAGACCGTGCGTCCGGTGATGTTCGGCAGCGTTCACGGGGGACCCGCCTGTAGGCGGAAGTGTGCGGCGCTGTGGAGGGGAGGTGTCACGCAATGCGTGATCCGGACTTGGTCAAGCGTGCCGAGCGCGCTGCGATATCGCTAGAACGCGCGTGGATCCGCTGGCGTGCAGCTCACGGCCTCGGCACGGAACCGGTGCCACCGGTGTCCAGCTATGTTGGCTACTCGCTCGTGGAGCCGTGGGGCCAGCCCCGCGTTGTCTTCGGCGTCGGTGCCGACGAAGCTGAGAAGCTGGCCGCGCTGCTCGATGGCCACGATTGCGTGGGTCCCGTGCACGCCGGGGTGTCGGGCCGGCCTGACTGGCGGCGACCCGCTGGCGAAGGCCAGGCGGCTATCTCTGCCGCTGATCCGCTCGGGATGGAAACGCGCCAGCCGGTGCCAGCCACGGCGTCGGCCGGCCAGCGCGCGCCGCAGGACCAGCCGCCGAAGGCAGGCGCAGACGCGCCGTCAACGGCAACTGCTCCGGCCGCGTCCCTGCCCGCCCTGCCTGCGCCAGCGGTGCCTGGTGCGGGAAAGCCGGGTCCGGGGGCATCTGATCCGGAGACGTCTGTCCCCGCCGCCGCTGCGGTAGGCGACGGCTCGGGCTGGCTCTACGGTCCGCAGTCTGCCCGCGTTCTGTCCCGCCCTGGCAAGCCGCCCGCGCAGCGGACGGCGGCCGGCGACGCCGACACCGCCGTCAGCCCGGCTGCTAGCAAACCGCCGCTGTCCAGGATGTTCCCGGCCGTGCCGCTGCTGCCGGTGGCCTGCCCGGTCATGACAGCGAGGTAGCCGCGGCGAACGGTGCCCGGCCGTCCTCCGCGACCAGCCAGCCCGCGCCCGGCCAGCAGTCCGCGAGCGGCCAGCAGCCCGCGGGTGACCAGCGGGCCGCTAGCAGTCAGCAGCCCGCGAGCGGTGAGCAGTCCGCGAGCGGTCAGCCTGGCATCGTCGCGTTCAGGCGCCGCCCCGAGACAGCGGCCGACGGGGCCGAGCAGGCCGTCGCCTCACCGGCTCCGGCAGCGCCCGCCGATCGTGACGTCTTGCCGAGTCAGGGGCCGGGCTACCGCGGCCCGCGGTACCAGGGATTCCCGCCCCGCTACGAGGATGGCCCGGCATTGCCAGCGTTGCCGGAAGGCACCACTGTGCCCGCAGTGCGCGCCGAAGCCAGCGACCAGGCTGAATCGGCAGCAGTCGATGAGCCGTCTGAGGCGGCTCAGCTGTCCAGAATCGGCCGGCCGCGCCGCGCTGCTGCGGGCCGCGACGCGGCCGACTGGCCGCAGGGCGCGCAGCACGCCGCGGCCGATACGGCGGTCTAGCCCGGTCACCACGTCCAGCCTGCGCCGGCTGCGGGGCAAGCCGGCGCAGGCCGTGCCGGGCTTTGCCGCCAGCTGGCGCTGTCAGTGCAATGCAGCACAATCAGCAGTGTGCGGATAGCGCTGGTGCCAGGACCTGGCCGGACGGGGCTGCTGGGCCGGCTGGCCGACGACGGCACCGCGACGGGCGACCCGGAGCACGCAACCGACCTGGCCGCTGCCGTCGCGGCTCAGGAACACCGCGAGCCTGCCCGGTGGGTGTGGGCGTCGGCGGCGGCGGTCTACCCGCGCCTGCTGTCGGCCGGAGTCCGCGTCGCGCGCTGCCATGACATTGCGCTGACCGCAGCGCTTCTGCTCGGCCGCGACGGCGCTGCCGGGCAGCCAGCTGACGGCCCGCAGGCAGCTGGTCTTACGTCCGGGCTGGCGGACGGATCGCAACCGCCGGAACTGCCGTTTGAGACAGCTGCCGGAGCCGCTGCCGATCTGAGCGCCGAGCTCGGCGTGCTCACCGGCCGCTACGCCAGCCAGCTTGCCGGGATCGCAGCAGACCCGGACCCGGTCAGGTTCGGGCTACTGACAGCCGCCGAGTCGGCGGGTGGCCTGGTAGCGGCCGAAATGACCGCAGCTGGCCTGCCCTGGCGCGCCGACGTGCACGACCGGCTGCTGACTGAGTTGCTCGGCCCGAGGCCGCCAGCCGCCGGCGGTCCGGCGCTGCGGCCCGCCCGCCTTGCTGAGCTCGCGGCGGCGATCTCGGCGGCGCTCGGCGCGGTGCGGCCGGTCAATCCCGACTCGCCGGCTGAGCTGATAAAAGCGCTGGCCGTCAGCGGCATCCGGGTCAGCTCCACCAGGTCGTCCGAGCTGCGGAAGATCGAGCACCCGGTCATCCCGCTGCTGCTGCACTACAAGGAACTAGCCCGGCTGCACACGGCGAACGGCTGGGGCTGGCTTGATTCCTGGGTATCGCAGGGCAGGTTCCGGCCCGAGTATGTCGTCGGCGGGGTAGTGTCCGGCCGCTGGGCGTCCCGTGGCGGTGGCGCGCTGCAGATCCCCAAGCTGCTGCGGCAGGCCGTGGTCGCCGATCCCGGCTGGACACTGGTCGTGGCCGATGCAGCTCAGCTGGAGCCGCGGGTGCTGGCGGCACTGGCCGGGGACCGGGCGTTCGCCCGGACCGCAGGCACTGGCGACCTGTACGACGCGGTAGCGACGGCCATCGGCGGGGACCGCGCGACGGCGAAGATTGCCCTGCTGTCGGCGATGTACGGCGGCACTGGCGGTGATGGCGGCCAGTCGCTGGCCTTGCTACGCCGGCGTTTCCCGCAGGCTTCGGCGTTCGTTGAGGCGGCGGCCAGGGCTGGTGAGGAAGGCCGGGTGGTGCGATCGGTCCTGGGCCGGTCCTGCCCGCCGCCGTCCGCCGCCTGGCGCACCGTCACCAGCGAGTCGGTGGATCCCGATCTTCACCGGGATCCCGGCGCCGGTGCCGCAGCACGCGCCCGCGGCCGGTTCACCCGTAACTTTGTCGTACAGGCCAGCGCGGCCGACTGGGCGCTGGTGCTGCTCGCGCTGCTGCGGGCCAGGCTCGCGCGGCTGGCAGCGGCCGAACCACCGCAGCTGGTGTTTTTCCAGCACGACGAGGTCATCGTGCACTGTCCCGCTGACCTGGCCGCCGAGGTGGCCGCGGCTATCGAGGCTTCGGCGGCCGAGGCAACCAGAGCCGTCTTCGGCCAGACCGAGGTCAGCATCCCGATGACGACGGCAGTGGTGACCTGCTACTCGGACGCAAAGTAACTCGCTTGATCCGAGCCAGATGCGCTGTGGGTGCAGGATCTAGATTTCCTCGACGATTTCCATGACGTCACGTGCGCCGAACGACCGACCGTAGCTTTTCCCCGTTAGCTCGGTGAGGATGTCTACCTCCACCAGGTGATTGATCATCCGTGAGGCGTTCGTCTGACTGACCTCGTACCGCGAGGCGGTATCCGAGATCGTCGTGACGGGCCATTCAATGAGGCCAGCGAGAACCCTGTGAATAGTGCCGGTCCAACGCCGCTCGTCGACCTTCCGGCGAGAGTCTCCTAGCCAGTCCAGGAGACGCTGGGCGCCACGCCAGCAACTTAAGAGTTAACGCCTGGTGCGTAATTGCGTTCAATCTATCGGTCTCAATGAACGCACCTGTTTTATCTGCCCGGTGTCCTCACTGACGAGGATTGGCGACCGCACGACCCGGCCGCGGTTAGCCGGGTCAGGGCGGAGCAGTGACTGCAATGACAGGGACAAGGACGAGTACCGTCTGTCTCACCGCGGCCGGCATCCCGATGACGACGGCTGCCGTGACCTGCTACTCGGACGCGAAGTAACCGTGCCGGGCCCGCCGCGGCGCTGGCACGTCGCCGGCCGCGGCGGCGACTGCCGGCACCTCGCTGGTGCAGTACATGCATCGGCGGGCGCCAACCGGGATCTGGCTCAGGCACTCCGGGCACGGCCGGTCTGCGGCCGCCCTGTTCCTGGTGGCGAGTGCGGTGAGCCGGTTGGCTGGCGCGACGATCAGGTAATAGACCACCGCCGCGATCACCACGAACGACAGCAGCGCATTGATCACTGACCCGTAGAGGAACCTGCTGCCGTTCACCGAGAACGACAGCGAGGCAAAGTTCCCAACGTGATGGGTGAAGATGCCGATCAGCGGCGTGATCATGCCGCCTACCAGGGCCTGGACGATCCCGTTGAAAGCAACCCCAATGACCACCGCGACGGCCAGGTCGATCAGGTTGCCGCGCATCAGGAAGCCCTTGAATCCACTCATGTCTCTCTCCACGCCAGCGTCATTCCGGACGGGCTCGTCTGCCACCTGCGTGGCGACCAACGCCGCAGGCGACGCTACCAAGCCCGGCAGCCTGAATGCGGTGGACCCGTCAATGCCGGGTCCGCCGCTAACCGCCGGCGGCAGTATCAGCGAGCGGATATTGCCAGGTCAGCACGAGGTTCCGGTATATGCCAGTAGTTGCTGGTAGGCGGTTTTCTGGATCGGGCTGGCCGTCACCGTGGAATTCAGTAGGTCCTTCACCGTCTTGGCCTTGGCGGTGTCCGCCTCATAGGACTGGAAGTCGGCCACGATCGTCTTGATAGAGCCACGGAGATCCGCCGGTGCCTGCGACTCAAGCTTGGTGAAGCTCCGAATCCCGTTGTTGAGCAGGTCGTCCAGTGTCTTCCTGGCCTGCTTCAGGGTCATGCTCTCCGACGGGTTCTTGCCGGACAGGCCAGCCATCGCGGTCGCGACGTCGTTGCAGAACTTCTGCGCGCTCGCCGAGATCACGGGCGTGGTCTGCTGGCCCTGACCCGGCGCAGCACCGGCTGACGCTCCGCACGCCGTCACTGCCGCGCACGTCGCGGCGGCCGCGCACAGCGCGGCAAGGCGCCGGCCCCCGGCCAGTTGCGAATACCTCATTTTCTCTCCCCCAGTTGCACGATGGCCTGATGCATTCTGCCGGACCGGTCCTCGGCAGGTATCACAATGTGACGAAGCGGCTACGATTTGTGGTGGGATCTGGCCTGCTTTCCCGGTCGGGACCTGACTGTGGGTTGTGATAGGCAAGCGTCATGCCCTCACTTCAGCCAAGCCGCAGGTCTTCTCGTGAGCCTTGAGGTCATCGTGCGCGGGACCGTGATCCCGGCCGATGAATTGTCCTGGCGGTTCTCCCGTTCGCAGGGCCCTGGCGGCCAGTCGGTCAACACGACCGACAGCCAGGCCGAGCTGTCTTTCGACGTGGCAGCATCGGCGGCACTTCCGCCGCTACTGAAGGAGAGGGCGCTTGCCGCGCTGGCTGGCCAGCGTGGCCGGCGGCGTCGTTACCGTCGCGGCTAGCGAATTCCGGTCTCAGCTGCGCAACCGGGAGGCCGCGGCAGAGCGGCTCAGTGCCCTGCTGACTGAGGCGACCGCGCCACCCCCGCCGGCTCGGCGGCGGACCAGGCCGACGCGGGCGTCAACCGAGCGCAGGCTCGCAGAGAAGCAGCGCAGGTCACAGATCAAGCGGCTACGTCGGGCTGACGACGAGTAGCCCGCCCGCCGGGCCGCCGCCGGCGGTGGTCAGCCGGCGGTCAGGCTCGCCAGCTTGGTCACCGTGTTCCAGTTGCGCGCCGTCGCCCGGACGGCCAGCTGCTTCTCCAGCAGCGCGCCGGTCAGCTTGGTGTCGGCCGCGCCGTTCGGGCACCACAGGTACGCTTCCCGGCCGAGCAGCCACAGCTGGTCCGATCCGAACGACATCCCGGCCAGCGCGGCCGCCTTGGCCGCGGTCGGCGCAGCGGACAGGAAGGCCACGAAGTACCGGGACGGGTTCTCGGGCTCGCCGTTGAGCGGATTCTGGCTGACGGCGGCGGCCAGCTCGGCGCCGGTTCTGACCAGCACCGCGCAGCTGACCTTGATCCGGTCCTCGACCGCCGCCGCGATGTCGCGCTCGAGATCTGCCGCCGGCAGGTCGCTGGTCACGACCGCGTTACCGCTCTGCAAGTGCGTGGCGACGTCGGCGTAGCCGAGATCGCTGAGCAAGGCCCGCAGATCCGCCATCGGCACCTTCTTGTTGCCGCCGACGTTGATCCCGCGCAGCAGCACCGCATATCGCATCCGTCCGCCTCCTGTGCCACGACACTGTAGCCCGCGGTGGCCGGCCTGCTCGCTAACCTGGACCGATGACGACGCCGCGCGGCCACGACCGCACAGATACCGCTGGCCGCGGACGCGCGGGCCGGAACTCCCGGTCCGCCCCGGCCGGATCGCGGCGAGCCGCCGGCCCCGGTGCTGGCGCGCGGACGGACCGCGACCGGCGCCGCCGCGAGCTCTCGCAGAATTATCTGCGCAGCCCGGAGGCAGCCCGGCAGTTCCTGAAGGCGGTGCGGCTGGACCCTGATGAGCTGTGTCTTGAGGTAGGAGCAGGGGAAGGGATCCTCACCACGCGGCTGGCGGCCAGGTGCAGCGAGGTCATCGCCTACGAAATCGACGACGCGCTGGCTGCCCGGCTCAAGGGCAGGACAGCTGACCGGGGCAACATCCGGGTAGTAACGGCGGACTTCCTGACCGCGCGGCAGCCTGCCAGGCCGTTTCAGGTCGTGGGCAACACTCCTTTCTCCGTTACCGCGCCGATCGTCGAATGGTGCCTGCGGGCTTCGAGGATGACGGCCGCCACCCTGATCACGCAGCTGGAATACGCGCGGAAGCGAACTGGCGGGTTCGGCCGCTGGAGTCAGCTGACCGTCAGCACCTGGCCGCAAGTCAGCTGGGAGATGCGCGGCACGATCGCCAGGACCGAGTTCCGCCCGGTGCCCCGGGTCGACGCGGGCATTCTGCGGCTCGAGCGACGGGCGAAGCCGCTGATCCCCCCGGCTCGCCAGGCCGCCTACCGCCGCCTTGTGCAGGCCGGCTTCAGCGGGGTCGGCGGGTCGGTCCAGGCCTCGCTCCGCCGCACCTATCCGCCCGACAAAGTCGCAAACGCCTGCGGCGCCGCCGGCGTGGACCGCCGTGCGGTCGTCGCTTTCGTGGGCCCGGACCAGTGGATCGAGATCTTCCGGACGCTGGACGCGGGGCCGCGAAAGGCCCAATAACCCCCAGTACGGACGTCAGGGGCCTCACCCCTGAATCCGTCCTTGAGCGTTATGTGATCTTTATCAAGTAAAAGATCACATAACGGAATGGCTCTGCTAGCGTCGCCAAGCTGGGGTCATTTCGTGCGGCTATGACGCTGCCCGTTTCTGTGAGGCGTTCTTGACACAACGTTCATTCGGGGGGCGCCCGCTGCGGGTTCCCCGCAAGGCAATCCCGGTTGGCCTGGTCGCGGTAGCGGCCACCGCGCTGGCTATCTCGCAGGCGGGTGCCGCCGTCGCTGCCCCGGTCGCTGCGAACTCAAGCAGCGCGGTTCAGGTCGCGCTCACGTCGTCGCAGGCAGCCGCCCTGTCGACCAACGTCAGCCGTCACGTCATCGTCTTCATGAAGAACGAGCCCGCGATCGCCTCGCCGGCCCGCTCAGCGCTGGCCACCAGGTCTTCGCAGATCGCCAGCAGCCAGGCTGGCCTGGTCAGCGAGTTGTCGCAGGTCCACGCCACCAACGTCACCGCCTACCGGCTGGTGAACGCTGTCGCCGCCACGGTATCTCCGGCCGAGGAGACCCGGCTGAAGGCGAACCCGCAGGTGGCGCAGGTCATTCCGGATGCGCTCATCCAGGGACCGTCCGCCTCGGCCGAGCAGCCGAACGCCGCTGCCAAGGCCGCCAAGATCAAGCCGCTGCCGGGTGCCTGCCTGGCGCACGGCAAGGTCGAGCTTGAACCAGAAGCCCTGCAGGTCACCGGCGTGCAGTCGCAGTCCAAGACCGCCAAGACCGCGCGTTCGCTCGGGTTCACCGGCTCGGGCGTGAAGGTCGCCTACATGGCCGACGGCATCGACACCACGAACATCAACTTCATCCGGGCGAACGGCAAGTCCGTCTTCACCGACTACAAGGACTTCACCGGCGACGGCACCGGCGTGCCGAGCGGCGCGGGCGGCGAGGCGTTCCTGGACGCCAACTCGATCGCGGGCCAGGGCCGGCACACCTACAACGTGCAGAACTTCGGCACCCACAAGCTGACCGAGGCATGCAACATCCGGATCGAGGGCGTCGCGCCTGGCGTCACCCTGGAGGGTCTGCGGGTCTACGGCTTCAACAACTACGGCACGACCTCCGGCTTCCTGGACGCGATCAACTACGCCACCGTTGTCGACCCGGTGAACGTGCTGAACGAGTCGTTCGGCGGCAACGAGATTCCCGACACTTCGGTCGACGCCGTCAAGGAGTTCGACGACGCAGCGGTCGCGGCTGGCGTGACGGTCGTCGTGTCCAGCGGCGACGCGGCGCCGGACACCGACACCATCGGCTCGCCTGCAACCGACCCGAAGGTCATAGGCGTCGGCGCCAGCACCGACTTCCGTGCCTATGCGATATCGGACTATCTCAACGCGGACACCTTTGCCCGGACCGGCTGGCTCAACAACAACATCAGCGAGATCAGCTCGAGCGGGTTCAACGAGACTGGCGGCGGCGTCGACCTGGTCGCGCCCGGCGATTCCAGCTTTACCTCCTGCCAGCCGAACCTGACCAACTTCCCCGACTGCACGAACCTGGCGGGCAAGGCATCCGCAGTTCAGCTCACCGGTGGCACTAGCCAGTCCTCGCCGTTGACCGCGGGTACCGCCGCGCTCGTCATCCAGGCCTACCGGAAGGCGCACGCCGGAACAACGCCCAGCCCGTCGCTGGTCAAGCAGATCATCATGAGCACGGCTACTGACGTGCACGCGGCCGGCCAGGACCAGGGCGCCGGCCTGCTCAATGCCTACAAGGCGGTCCAGCTCGCTGAGTCCATCGGCAAGGGCCACCACGGCAGCACGCTGCTGACGAACGTCGCGAGCCCGGCGGGCAGCCGGTCCGGACAGATCGACGTGCAGGGTCTGCCGAGCACCCCGACCAGCACGCTGATCAAGGTCACCAACGAGGGCACAAGCACGCAGACCGTGCACCTGTCGGGTCGTGCTCTGGGCGCGCCGGAGCATGTGCAGACCGGCAGCGTCATCCTCAGCCAGTCCAAGAGCAAGCACCTGGTGAACAACGAGGGCAACGGGGACGACTACGACCTCGTGCACTTCAACGTCTCTCGGGGCCAGAACCGGCTCAATGCCACGATCGCCTATCCGTTCACGGAGGCTCAGGACAACTGGTGCTTCGTGCTCGGCAACCCCTGCGGCGCCGCAGTCGAACTGGAACTGATCAGCCCCTCGGGCAAGCTGGCCGCCACTAGCCTGCCGCAGGGACTGGCCGAGACTGGCTCGGTGATCGTGTCCAACCCGCAGCGTGGCCGGTGGACGATGGTGCTGACCAGCCCGTTCAGCAGCGGCCCGCTCCGCGGCGCTAACGGCCGGGTGCACTGGTCGGTGAGCACGCAGAAGTTCGCGCGGTTCGGCTCGGTCAGCAAGTCGGCGATGAAGCTGACACCGGGCCAGACCCGCAGCTTCACCTTCGCCGTGGCCACGCCGCACTCCGCCGGCGACGCTGCTGGTTCGGTCGTGATCAGCTCAGCAGGCGGCACGAGCACTGTCCCGGTGCTGCTGCGCAGCTATGTGCGGGCGGGTGCCTCCGGCGGCGGCAGCTTCAGCGGCAGCCAGAACGGCGGCAATGGCCGCGGTCCCGGTCAGTTCGCTTACTACCAGTTCCGGGTCGGCTCCGGTAACCCGGACATCACCGCGTCGGTGAAGCTCGCCAATGACGCCTTCAACCTGGTGGACACCTACCTGGTGAACCCGGACGGCCAGATTCAGGGCTACGGCTCGAACGAGTACGTGAACTCCTCTGAAACGTTCTCCGAGGGCCTCACGTCGGCGTCATTTGCGGTGAATGCGCAGCCGGGCACGTGGACCCTGGTCGTCAACTTCGCCGACGCGATTGGTGGTGACAAGACCGCTAACGCCTTCAGCGGGCATATCAGCCTCACCGCAGGCGCATCGGCTTCCGGGGTGCCGACCGGCACGATCTCGTCAGCAGGAAGTACGGTCTTCCCGGTCACGGTGACCAACCACAGCAGCACGGCCGAGGACTTCTTCCTCGACCCGCGGCTGACCGGTGAATCAGACGTCACCTACTCACTGGCCCAGCAGGCCAGTTCCGCGGATATCCAGGTGCCGATGCCGATCACTAGCCAGCCGCTAGTGACCCCGAACTGGGCAGTGCCGACGGAAGCCAGCAGCGTGACGGCGTCCGCAACGGTAGCGCCGATCGGGGCTGGCACAACGTCCCCGATCGCGTTCGACTTCGGCCCGTACCTCGGCGACCCGGACGTTCCGTCGTTCGACCCCGGAACCGCGGCCGGATCGACTACGCCGACAGTGACGGAATCCGGTCTGACCGGGCCGATCACGGCAGGCCTGTGGAACGTCAACCCGGCGCCTGCTGCGCCCGGCGGATTCACGGCCGCGGACACCAACCCGGAGACGGCAACGTTCCAGGCCTCGGTGCAGGCGCAGCCGTTCGACACCTCAGTTACTTCGGCCGTCGGCGATCTCTGGGAAACCGGCATCGACTGGGGAGTCGAGACGAACCCGAGTCCGAGCTTCGGCATCCTGACGATCGGGCCCGGCAAGTCGGCTGTCATTGACGTCACGGTCACGCCGACCGGGACCGGTCCGGTTACCGGGACGCTGTACGTGGACGACCTCGCTTACATCCAGTTCCCGGCGACCGATGTAACGGGCAGCGAGGTGGCGGCCATCCCGTACACCTACACGGGTAGCTAGGTAACGCCACAAGGGCCGGGCCCGGCAGACCTCGCGGTCTGCCGGGCCCGGCCCTTGGCGGTCCCGGCGCGGCTTGGTCAGGGCGCGCTTGTGCCGGTCCTGCCGTACTTGTCTTCAAGCCGGATGACGTCTTCCCGCCAGCCCGGATCGGCGGTAGAAGCCTCGGCGAACGTCAGGTCCGTGATCGCGGTAATCCGGTGCACCGTTCCCACCGGCAGGTGGATGGTGTCGCCTGGTCCGAAGTGCTGGCTGGTCAGCGCGTCCGCGGACGGTCCGTGCTCGATCACGGCGGCACCGGACAGCACGCTGATGGTCTCTTCCTTCTGCAGGTGGTACTGCAGGCTGAGAGAGTGGCCCGCGATGACATGAATGATCTTGCCGGCGTACTTGCCCTCGATGGCAGCAAAGATCACCTCATGACCCCAGGGCTTGTCCTGCCGCGGAGCCTGGTAGACCTCGGCACTGGCGTCCTGGGCAGCCACGCCGCTGGTTGGCTCAGGGCTCACGGTGCCTCCCTGTCACTGCGATCGGTGTCTTGTGCGTGCTTCGCGGTTCATCCTAGTGAGACCTCGGCCGAGCCGGCGCAGCCGGGCGGCGGCGTCAGCCAGCACCTCGTCGCGCTTGCAGAAGGCGAACCGCACGAGGTGCGGCCCGCGGCCTGGTCGTCGTAGAACACCTGGTTCGGCACCGCGACCACCCCGCAGCGGTGCGGGCAGCGCGCGGCAGAACGCCAGCCCGTCGTCGTCGCCGAGCGGCCGTGATGTCGGCGGTGACGAAGTAGGTGCCCTGCGGGCGCGAACACCTCGAAGCCGGCCGGCCGACAGCCCGTCGCACAGCCGGTCGCGCTTGCGCCTGCAGGTCCTTGCGCGAGCCCGGTCGAAGCAGGCGGACGTCGAGTGTCCAGCGCCGAGCGCGACGGCCGGCTGGAACGGGCGCGCCGCTCGACGAAGGTCAGGAACTGCTTGGCGGCCCGCACCGCGGCGACCAGCGGCGCCGGACCGGCGCCCAGCCGATCTTCCAGCCGGTGAAGGAGAACGTCTTGCCGCGCCGAGACGATCGTCAGGGTGCGCTCGCGCATGCCGGGCAGCGTGGCGAGCGGGACGTGCTCGCCGTCGAAGTCAGGTGCTCGTAGACCTCGTCGGTCACCACGAGCAGGTCGTGCTCGACGGCCAGCGCGGCGATCGCCGGCCAGCTCCGTCGCGGGTGAACACCGTGCCGGTCGGGTTGTGCGGCGAGTTCAGCAGGATCAGTCGGGTGCGTGGCTGATCGCGGCAGCGCGCAGCGCGTCGCAGGTCCGGCCGCGAAGTCCGGTGCGCGCAGCGTCACCGGCACCCGTGCGCGCGCCGGCCATCGCGATGCACGGCCGCGTAGGAGTCGTAGTAGGGCTCGAACGCACGACCTCGTCGCCCGGCTCGCAGCAGCGCCAGCAGCGCCGCGGCGATCGCCTCGGTGGCGCCGGCGGTCACCAGCACCTCGGTGTCCGGGTCGAACGTCCAGGCCGTAGAAGCGCCACTGGTGAGCGGCGATCGCCTGGCGCAGCTCGGGGATGCCCGGGCCCGGCGGGTACTGGTTGCTCGCCCGGCGCAGCACCGCGTCGCGCGGCGGCTCGAGCACCTCGGCCGGGCCGTCGGTGTCGGGGAAGCCCTGGCCCAGGTTGATCGAGCCGGTCTCGACGGCCAGCGCCGACATCTCGGCGAAGATCGTCGTGCCCATCCCGGCCAGCGCGCTGTTCAGAAGCCCTCGGGTCATGCAGTGATGTTAGCCATCCCGCCCGCTATCGGGTGCCGTGCACTGCTGCAGGTGAGTACCGGCAGCCGCAGGGCAGCGCTGAACGCGCCTATCCCGGCCTCCGTGCACGCGTGCCGGGCCGCGACGGCAACGTCGACGGGCCTACCTGCCGGCCGGGGCGCCCGTCGCGCACATCACGACCGTGTACTCGCTGCTTAGCGACCCGCTCGTGGTGATTCGGTGCCGTAAGCCACGCGCTCGAGGACACCTCGGCGGCCGAGTACAGGCCGAGTACAGGCCGAGTACAGCTAAACGTCGACGGACGCCGTATTGACGGCAACCCCGGGATCTTCTAACCGCCGTGGCCGGCTTTGCGACTGTTACTACCCACCGGGCATGCGATCTTTCCCTCTTTCTGGCGGCTACCGGATGTGGCGGGCTCGTTTCATTAATGGACGGGATACTTTCACGCACTGCCAGCAACCCGGTGGTCGCGGCCAGCAGATCCGCCGCGGGACCGCCACCGTCAGGATGACGATGCCAGGGAACTGCCAGCGGGCAGGCCGCGCACGTACTTGCGCATCGCGTTGCGCTGCGCCCCGGGGCTCGGCGTCGGACCGGGGCTCACGTCGGGCCGGCGCGGGCGGTCCTGGACTTGGCCGGCGCGCTGGTGGGCCGCGGCGGACTTCCGGTACCAGCGTTCTGCCTTGCGGTAGTCACCCACGGACTGGGCTAACGCGCCCAGCCTGTGCTGCGTGCCCGCCAGGCCGCGGTTGTCGCCGAGCGCGGCGTACATTCGGGCGGCCGCGGTCAGGCGGCGCGTCGCCTCGGCATGATCTCCGAGCAGCGATGCGATCGTGCCGAGTCTGTACAGCCATTCCGCCCGGCCCGGTGAGCTATCTGGCAGCCAGCCGAGGGTCGACTGGACGATCCGTGCTTCCCGGCCGAGATCCCCCCAGGCGTGCAGTTGCACGCAGATGACCTCGGTCACCTCACTCGCCCTCGCTATCTCGCCCGCGTTGAACAGATGATGGCGGGTCTCCAGCAGATCGTGGATGTCTGCCCGGCGGTCTTGCGGCCAGGCGGTGGCACGCCACCGCCAGTAGGCAGCGGCACGCCGGTGGGACTCCGCGAGTTCGCCCGCCCGGCCGCTCGCCATGAGCTGAGCGTGCAGTTCGGTGGCGATCTCCCGATCCACGAACCAGGCGTCAGCGGCGCCAGATCTGTCGGCGGCACCCGGCACGATTGCCAGGCCGGCGTCCACGCACCGGTCGAGAAGTTCGGCCAGGTCGGCCGGTTCCCGATAAGGCGGCGTCGGCCCCTGCTGGTTCGGCACTCTGGCCGCAGTCCGGTCAACCGTGCCCAGCTGGAACAGGACGGCATTTCGATCTGCTGGCTCGCGGTAGACCGACAGCGCTACGAGCGCTGCGAGCAAGCGCTCCGCCCGACGATCAAGCACGGAGCTGGCCGGCGGCACGCATCCTCGCGTGGCCGGGGTCCGGGATGAATCGTCACCGTGAGTACCTGATAACTCAGAGTGATCACTTACAGCAGTAGGCCACTTTGATAGCAATGTATTCTCTTTATCCTCACCGGGCAGGCGTGATACGAGGGATATATAGCACAGGGCCTCGAAACAGGATGCGCTTTTTGCCCAGCCAATTAGAGTCGCGTCATGGATTACCCGGCTGCGGCGGCAGATAGTAGGCAGATAGAGCACTTCTACTGCAGTATTCGCATGAGAAGTACTATTGTCCGATTTCCGGATACCCGGTTACTCTCCGGATTTCCTCGGCACCAACGCAATTGCGTCAAGAACTTGTCACTTACGGCCGAAGAGGCGGCCCCATTCGGGACCGCCTCTTCGTTAACTTGTGCAGAGCTTGCAGCTATGCGTGCTTGCCGACCGACTCGGCCGGTTCCGGTTAGAGCGGACGGACCTGCTCAGCCTGCGGGCCCTTGGCGCCCTGGCCGGCGGTGAACTCGACCCGCTGGTTCTCTTGAAGGCTGCGGAAGCCGTCAACCTGAATCGCGGAGTGGTGCACGAAGACGTCGGCGCTGCCGTCGTCCGGGGCAATGAACCCGTAGCCCTTGTCGGCGTTGAACCACTTCACGGTGCCCTGAGGCATGTGCCTTCTCCTACTGGGTGATCTCCGGGATCCACGGACGAGGATCCTGGGTCGCCACGACGTCGAACCCGTTGCCCGGTCCGGGGAAGCACTCCGGCCCGGCCATCAGCGGCGCGCGTCGCGTACGCAAAATACGAATGCAACCACGTCTATCAAACACCATCGGCCAGGCTTAAGTAGCAGGGTCCGGCCGACTTTGACATCGGGCTATCGGCAGTATGGGGTCCGGGCTGGGCAAATATCCACGCCAGTCGGCTTCCTAGCGGCGTAAGGACGCTCGGTGCGGCCCGGAAAAATCTCCGCGTCACCCCGGCCGCGCCGCCAGAATTTCCCGCAGATGCGGCGGTAATGGCATGGTACCGGATGAAATACGGTGCTGATCGCCCATCATGTGCTGGTAAAGCTCTTCATAAGCGGCAACCCGCGCGACCGTGACTCGCTCTGGCCGGGGCTGCCGGACAGGCCGCCCCGCCCGTCCGCTGACCCCGTTGCGCCGCGGGTCGGCGTCGCGACGGTCACCGCCGCTGCGTCTGGGACCACGGTCGGCGCGGACTCGGAGCAACCGGATCGGATGCACTCAGCGGATCTGCAGGAAGCTGCGCTGTGCTGGACAGCATCAGCCCGGCGACGCCTGCCCAGAAGGGACTGGCCGGCCGGGCGGCGAGCAGGAGGAGCCGATGCCCAGCACGCCGATCGTGCAACCAGCAAGCCGCCGTTCCGCTGCCCCGCGCTATCGCGGCAATTCCCGGCCCGGGCGGTCGGCGCAGGCCGGGTCTGGCGGGCTGGCACAGCGCCGGGCGCAGCTGGAAGCGCGCTGGCGGGTCCGGCTGGAGCGCGTCACCGCCCTGTCGCTCGCCTACCACGACGAAGCGGCCTCGGCCGCGCCCGGTCGCTCAGCGAGTCCGGGCGCCGGCTCGCGGCGCGTCCGGCAGCTGGCCCGCCAGGCAGTGGCCGAACGGCAGGCGCTGGCCGAGATTGAGGCCGCCCTTGACCGGATCGCGGCCGGCCAGTACGGGCGCTGTGAGCAGTGCGGCAGACCGATCGCAGCGGCAGTTCTGAGCGCGCAGCCGGAGGTCCGCTACTGCGCGGCGTGCGGCCGGGCCCCTGCTCAGGACCGGGTCCCTGCCCAGGACCGGGTCCCGGCCCAGAACCGGATCCCGGCCCAGAACCTGGTCCCGGCCCAGAACCTGGTCCCGGCCCAGAACCTGGTCCCGGCCTAGGACCGCGTCCGTGCTCAGGACCGGCTGCCCGCGCGTCGCCAGTCTCAGCCCCGGCACCGCGTCGCCCGGGCCCGACTGACTCGGCCGGTGGGCAGCTAGCGCCGGGCTGAAAGCCAGCACCGCGCAGCACGCTGGGACCAGGCCCAGCCCGAGCGCTAGAGATACCGCGTCGCGCGACCGGGCTGCTCCCCGCATGAGACACCTCCGGCGTGCTCCATGGAGACGTGCACTGCCTTGTCATCGTCCGGGAAGCTCGTCCCGTGACTGCCGCCGAGCGTGGGCGCGTCCGGGTGGACTCCAATCGAGCTCAACCACGTCGGCCCTGACCTGCGACTTTCGCCTCGCCAGCCGCTGCCGTCACGCTGGAAACATCCGCAATTGACTCGAGCGAAGAATTATCCGCGCAATTCGCAAATAACGAATGAGTAAATGTGATTTAACTCATACCGTTGTAATGGCATTTTCGGGCTACAACGAAGAGAAACGTGGGGCAGAGTATGCGTTCGACAGCACCCAGCGCGTGTGATGGCTGCCCCCGAGCCGCCAGGTCGCCCTGAACTCGCGACAGGTCCGCGCGCCGCGGTCCGCCCACCCCCTGGTGGCGGGCCCTAGACCAGGGTGAAAGCCGAGCGCGCCCCCCGCGCGCCCGACAGAAGGCTCGACTTGTCCATTTTCCGGACACCCAGCCCCCTAAGCTCAGCCAGGTTCCACAGTTCAGCCAGGTTCCACCTCGCAGTAACCACCCCAGCGGTCGTCGTGGTCGCGGCAGTTGCGGGCAGTCTCGCTGCCTGGCCTGCCGGGGCGGCCGCCCCGGCAGCGGTCACCAGGCCGGCGGCCATCATCCGGCCAGCTGACAGCGCCGGGCATGCGGCCCGGGCTGGATTGGCCAGCAGCACGGCGCGGCCCGCTCAGCTAGACGCGGTGCTGGCGGTCAGCTTCAGCTCGAAGGACAGCAAGGCAACCGCCAGTTCTGCCGCCTCGGCCAAAACGAAGCGCAAGCTGACTCCCCGGCAGATCGCCAGGCGGCTGCTCAGCCGGTTCCACTGGGGCGAGCGCCAGTTCCCGGCGCTGAACGACCTGTGGTCGAGGGAAAGCAGCTGGAACAAGCACGCGGAGAACCTGTACACCGGCGCCTACGGCATCCCGCAGGCTGAGCCGGGCGACAAAATGTCCACCGCCGGAGCACACTGGCAGACCAGCGCGCGTACCCAGATCCTGTGGGGCCTGAAGTACATCAAGGCCCGCTACGGTTCCCCGCGCGGTGCCTGGGATCACGAGCTCGCCACCGGCTGGTACTGACCGGCACAACCATCAGGACCGGAACGTGGTAGCTGAGCCCGCCCGGCCGTCTCCTTGCGGCGGCCGGGCAGGCTCGGCGATGGCCAGCAAGGCACGGCCACCCGAGAGAGCGGTCCTCAGAACGGCGACGGCGTAGTGCCGAGCACCTGGATCTGGTCCAGCTCGTCCGCGCTGGCCGTACGCGGATCGGCGCTGAGCAGGCTCTGCCCGGCAACCGGGTCGGTCATCATCGCGAACGCGGCCGCAACCGGCAGCACTGCCTGGCCGGGCGCGCGGCCGGCAGTGCCGAAGCCAGGTCGCCCTGACCAGCCGCGGACCAGCCGGGCCAGGCTCGGCAGCGGCTCCAGCACCTCGATCGGGTAGTCGGTGCCCGACAGCATCGGCACGCCCGCCGCTGCCAGCTCGGTCCACGGATAGGCCCGGCCTGCCCGGTCCGGCCCGAGCGCGGGGCCGAGCTGGCTCGCATCGGTGACCGCGAACGACGGCTGGATGCAGGCGACGACGCCGCTGGCAGCCATCCGCGCGATCAGGTCGGCGGACAGGATGCTGGCGTGCTCGATCCGCGGTGCCGCCCGCGCGATCGCGGCAGCGTCGCCGTCGAAGGCGAGCTCATAGGCATCCAGCACGACGCTGACTGCCCGGTCCCCGATGGCGTGCGTGGCGATCCGCCAGCCCCGGCCGGCCAGTGGCTGTATCCGCCGGGCCAGGTCGGCGGCGGAGGTGAACAGCACCCCGCTGCCCGCGGTATCGGCGAAGTCCTGGCAGACCGCGCAGGTGCGCGGCACTAGCCAGCCGTCGGCATAGAACTTGACCCCGTCCAGCCGCAGCCAGGGTCCGGACTCGTCCCGCCGGGCGTCGAGCTCGGCCGGGCTTGCCTCCGCGGCCAGGCCGCTGGCCAGATAGATCCTGACCCGGCACGGCAGCGGCCCGGTCGCTTGCAAGGCCGTGAGCGCATCGAGGTAAGCCCAGCTGCGCATGCCCATCTCGGTCACCTCGACCAGCCCGGCCGCGGCCGCCGACTCCAGGCCCGTCAGCAGCCGGCGGTCGAGGTCCGGCCGGCCCAGATCAGGAGCCGGGTCTAGCACGTCCATCGGGCTGCGTCCCTCCGCTGCGACCCGGTGATGAAAGTCACGAACGTCCTGTGCCGCCGGGGCCGAGCCTGGCCGGTCCGGTTGGCGAGCCGGCCGCGGCAGGGCGCCCTTCCAGTGCCGCCTGCCGGAGCAGGTGGGCATGATGGTCAGTGAAGCCGGGGACCTGCACTGCGCTGGCAGCCGGGCTCGCTTGCATGATCACCTCGATTTGCGCCAGAGCGGATGTCAGGCGAGCCTAGGTCAGCGCACCCGCGGCGGCCAGCGAAGGAGAGGGTAACTCAGCGTGCCGTATCAGACCCCGGCTAGTGACATCGTCTCGATCATCGACGCACCGCCGACTCCAGCAGCTTCGCTGGCGCCGGGCCGTCGGTTCATTGCCCTGGTTCACTACGAATCGCACCCGCCGGTGCAGCTACTGGCCCGGCCTTACCTGGGCCTGGCCGGCCTGCGGCTGGATCCGGCGATCGCGGGCCGCCAGCGCACTCGCCGGCTGACCGGGCTGTCAGTGATCGCGGTGCCCGGCGGCCAGCCGCGCCAGCTTGAGCTGCCAGAGGGCAAGTCGGTGAGCGTGCCGGTCTGGGCGCCGGACGGCCGCCGGTTCGCCTTCACGATGGACGAGGCCGATGGCATCGCGGTCTGGGTTGCCGATGCTCAGGCCGCGACGGCCGCGCAGGTGCCCGGGCTGCGGGTGCGCGACGTGCTCGGCGGCGACCCGACGTCGGCCGGATCCACCGTCCGGTGGTCCAGAGACGGCGCCAGCCTGCTGGTGCTCGGCGCGCCCGGTTCGCCACCGGGGCTGGGCCAGACCGTGATCGAGCCGCGGCTGGAGGAAGTGGCAGGCAAGCGGTCGCAGATGGCTACCTACACCGACCTGCTGAAGACCGATGCGGACGCCGACGCATTCGAGGCCCTGGCCACCACGGTGCCGCTGCGGGTTGATCCGGAATCCGGCACTGCCGAGCAGCTGGGCGAAGCCGGCTTGTACTACCACCTGTCCGAGTCGCCGGACGGCCGGCACCTGCTGGTCTACCGGCTGCAGCGCCCGTTCTCGTTCCGGGTTCCCTACCCCTACTTCGCCCGCCGCGTCGAGGTCTGGTCGGCCGGCGGCGAGCTGGAACGGGTCATCGCCGACCTGCCGGTCAGTGACGAAGTGCCACGGCAGGGTGTGCCGTCCGGACCGCGGATGGTGTCGTTCGAGGAGTCCGAGTCAGCCAGCCTGGTCTGGGCGGAAGCGCTCGACGGCGGCGACCCGATGGCCAAGGTCGATCACCGGGACCAGGTATTCCGGCTGCAGGCGCCGTTCAATGACGCGCCCCAGCCGTCCGTGCTGGTCGCTGAGCGCTGTATCGGCTGGTACGACATGGCCGCGCCTGGTCAGCTGCTGATCGCCGAGCACGACCGCGACCGGCGCTGGCTGACCACCCGGCTGACCGACCTGGCCGCTGCGCAGGACAGCCGGGTGATCTTCGATCACTCCGCGGACGAGGCGTACGCCGACCCTGGCGCGCCGGTGATGACCGCGCATCCGGACGGCACCAGGACGGTGCTGCAGGACGGTAACCACATTTACCTGCGCGGTGACGGCGCCAGCCCGGAGGGGGACCGGCCGTTTCTCGACCGGCTGGACCTCAGCGACCTGAGCACGCAGCGGTTGTGGCGCAGCCCGGCCGACGCCTACGAGCATGCGATCGGATTCGCTGGCGAGGACCGGGAGTCCGTGCTGCTGTGGCATGAGAGCCGGACCGAACCGCCCAATCTGGCGGTGGTCCGGCTCGGCTCAGGCGAGCGCAGGCAGCTGACGGACTGGCCGGACCCGCACCCTCAGCTCACCGGGATGGACAAGCGGCTGCTGACCTACGACCGCGGCGATGGCGTGCAGCTCACCGGCATGCTGCACCTGCCGCCGGGTTACCAGACGGAGCGTGATGGCCCGCTGCCACTAGTGATCTGGGCCTACCCGCTCGACTACGGCGACGCCGGCACGGCCGGGCAGGTACGCGGCACCACCGAGCGGTTCACCCGGCTGAGCGCAGGCGACCCGGTCTGGTTCGTGCTGCGCGGCTACGCCGTGCTGCAAAGCGCCACCATGCCGGTCATCGGTGACCCGGAGACCATGAACGACACCTACGTCGAGCAGATCTCGGCGGCGGCGGTCGCGCATATCGGCGCGCTGGCCGACATGGGTATCGCCGACCCGCGGCGGGTAGCGGTTGGCGGGCACAGCTACGGCGCGTTCATGACGGCCAACCTGCTGGCGCACACCGATCTGTTCGCTGCCGGGATCGCCCGCAGCGGAGCGTATAACCGCAGCCTTACGCCGTTCGGATTCCAGGCGGAGCGACGCAACTTCTGGGAGGCGACGACGGTCTACGACCAGATGTCGCCATTCCGGTACGCAGACAAGATCAGCTCGCCGCTGCTGCTCATTCACGGCGAACGTGACGCTAACTCCGGCACGTTTCCGATCCAGTCCGAGCGGCTGTTCCAGGCCATCCAGGGCACCGGCGGTACCGCCAGGCTGGTGGTGCTGCCCTGCGAAAGCCACGGCTACCTCGCGCGTGAGTCGGTCCTGCACATGCTGGCCGAGCAGTTCGGCTGGCTGGAGCGCTGGCTGGCTGTCGAAGACCCGCAGTAACCGACCTGGGTCACGTTTCGGCAGTTGCCTTGCCTGGTGTCCGGGCTGGTCAGATGAGGTAGCGGCCCAGTTCGATGTCCTCGGTCAGGCCGGGTTGGCGGGCGGGGCGGCTTCCAGCCCTGGAGTTCCTGGGTGATGGCGCTGGCGGAACGCCGACCGGGCCGCAGGAGCAGGCGGATACCGCCTTTCCTCCTACGACCCGGCCAGCTGAGAAGACCAACTGGTCTGCCACATCCCGCCGGCCTGTGCAGGAGCGCCCGGGCGTTTCCGCCCTCGCTCCTGCGAACCGGTCCAGCTCGCGCGACGGCCGCGGCTTAGTGCAGCAGGCGCAACGTGTTCACAGCGTCGTCTACGTAGTAGATGCCGCCCTTGAAGGGACGTAGCGCCAGCCCGAACAATGCGCCGGCACCAGGCGGGCTGCCGGACTTGTCGAGGAACCTCCAGGCGACCTGAACACCGAACGGCGTCGTCTCCACGATCCTGCCGTTGCCGCCGTTGACAGTGAGGATGTCACCGTTCGGCGCGATGGTGAGGCCTAGCGGCATGTTGAGCTTGCCGCCGTGCGTGAGCAGGAAGCCAGGCCCGCCGCTGCCAGACCGGCTGGCGGCGTGCTTGATGCCGAAGATCCGGCTGGTGAGAGTTTCGGCCACGTACAGCGTGCCGTTGCGGCCAAGGCCCACCCCGGTGGGACCGAGCACGAAGGCGGCAGCGTCGGTCCGCTGAGCGTAGCCAGAACCGATCTTGGTAGCCGAGATCCATGACGGTGGTGCGTGGTGGTGCAGCGCCAGCGAGATGCGCATCACGTTGCCGCGGTGCACGACCTTGCCGTTGGCGGCCACGGTGCCGTTCAGCACGTTGGTCACGAACAGGTCAGCTACCTGCCCGTAGACCTTGGCCGCAGAGTCCCACGGCCCGTTGATGCCGTGACCGGCGAAGATCTCGGCCACGTGGCCGAACCGGTTCAGCACGATCAGGCAGCCGGCCTTGGCAGTGGCGGCCATGCCGTTGGACGACGGCACACTGCCGACGACCACCCAGCCGCCCGGCAGAATCTCGAGCGCCGTGCTCAGCCCGACGCCGCCCGGGCAGCCGGGCACTTGCGACGGGTGAATGTTGGCAAACAGCGACCGGTGCCCGGACGGCGTGATCTGCACGATCGTGTGCCCGGTGCCCTGCTCGTTGGCCTTGTTGTTGAAGTTGCTGATCAGGACATTGCCGCGGTGGAGGCGGCCGGTGCTGTGCCTCACCACGAAGATGCCGTACGGGTTCACGTCCCCGTTGTGCGGCACGGTCGAGGCGATGGTCTTCAGCGAGCTGAAATGACTGAGGTAGGGAACGATAGACGGACTGGCCAGCGCGGACGGCGCCGCGACGAGGCTTAAAGCTGCGAGGGCCCCTGCCGTGGCGGCTGCCGCAGCCAGACGATGACGTACCGGCATGCGAACTCCCTTCGAGGCTGGCCGGCGACCGACCGCCCCGGATCCCGGGCGCCGCATCGCCGGGCGGGCCCGGCAAAATTGCCGGCACCGCTGCTGAAGGGAACGGGGAATGGTGCTGAGTGGTTCAGCTGACTTTTTCGTTACCGAGCCTGCTGTTACCGAATGAAGCGCTCGGCCGTGCTGCCGTATTCGTGGATCTCGTCTTTGGCGAACCAGACGTCGATCTCGCGGGCCGCATCCTCGGTGTTGCCAGAAGCGTGCACCAGGTTGGCGACCGCAATCCCGCGCTCGTTGGCGTAGGCCTTACTCATGTGCGCGAAGTCGCCCCTGATGGTTCCCGGAGGGGCTTGGTCGGGATAGGTCGAGCCAACGATTTTCCGGGTGCAGGCAACAGCTTCGACGCCCTCGAGGATCAGCGCCAGGACCGGGCCGCTCTCCATGAACTCTGACATCGCATTGAAAACGCCGGAGCCGAAGCGTTCTTCCAAATCGAAGTAATGCTTCTTAGCCAGGTCCGCGTCCATCCAGACCATCTTGGCCGCAACGATCTTTAGCAGGGCTTCCTCAAAACGCGTGACCACGCGCCCGACCAGGCCTCTGGCGACTGCGTCGGGTTTGAGCAGCACCAGGGTCCGCTCGACTCCGGTGTCGTTACTCATGGGATTCCTCTCGGTTCGGCAACTCTGCCGATTGACGGGCCCGCACAGCTTAGCGACGTTGCTGGCGTGCCCTGCCGCCAACGCCCAAGTCGTGATCAGGCGGGCAGCGCCGGTGACCAAGCGGGCGGGTCAAGGGCCTGTCGCGGGCTGCCCAGCGCCTGGCCCGATAGGACGAACACCACATTGGCGCTGCTAGCTGTTCCTATTCTCGCTAGTCTCCTTACTGCCGGATACATCGCCCCTGGGCTAACGAGCCAGGGTGAAACCGACGATTCAAGGGGGATCTGGGCCGGCCTTCCTTCCAGGGTGTGCCCGCTTCTCTCCCGGTTAGGCAGTGTTCAGTGCATGACACCTGGGCGGCGCGAGATCTGCCGGTCCTAGATGCGACAGTCGGCCTGCTTGAGCAGAGCTACATGGTCACCGTGACCGACATCGCAGCCAGGACAGGGCTGGAGGCGCCAGTTGTAGCAAAGGCCCTTGAGGCTCTCGATCCGGTCTATGTCGACTTCAGGAAGACGACGACGGGCGGCGACCCGAGGTTCTGGTACGTGTTCAAGGTCACGCCTGAGGCCAGGCGGGCCGTGGGACAGTGGCCGACCCCGGAGTCCCTGGCCAACCGGCTGGCCGATGAGCTGGCAGGCGCGGCCCAGCGTGAGGCCGACCCCGAGCGTCAGGCGCTGCTGTCCTACGCGGCCAGGCTGATCGGGGACACGCTGCAGGACTACACCGTTCGGGCCGCTGCCAGCGTGCTGGCTCCCGCCCTGGGGAGCGTTCAGCTGCCCGAGCAAGAGGCGCTGCCGTTGCCCGGCCCGCTGCCGGAGCCCGACGCACAGCCGACGCCAGCAGTTCTGCCGGACTTGCCCGCGCTGCCGGATCCGGCCGAGTTGCCGGCGCGGTCCGAACTGCCTGCCCGGCCGGATCTGCCCGCCAGCTCGGGGATGCCTGCGAGATCGCAGATGCCGGCACCGTCCACGACGTCCGCGTGGTCCGAGGCGCCCGCCTGGTCCGAGGCTCCGGCGTGGCCCGCCGTGCCGGCGCCGCCCCGGGCGCCGGGACGGTCCGAGGCTAGGGACGAGGCCGGGACCCGGGACCAGACCGAGGCTGAGGCCCAGTCCGAGACAAGCGGCCCCGAGGCGAACTCGCACCCGTCCGCGGATGCTCATCAGGCCAACCCGGCCCGTGGCGCCGAGGCTGGCGAGGTATCCGCGGCTACCGGCCCGTTCCCGACCACGGGCAGCCCCGAGCCGGACCGCCAGTTCGCGGCCGCCGGCCCGTGGGCGACGACAGGCGACTCAGAAGCCGGCGAGGCGGCCGCGGCCGCCGGCCCGTCTCCGGCCACGGGCGACCCCGAGGCTGGCAACGAGTCCGCAGCCACCGGCACGTCCCCGACCGCTGAAGACTCCGAGCCAGGCAACCAATCCGCGGCCCACGCGACCACGGGCAGCTCCGTGGCCGGCGGGCAGTCCGCAGCAGCCCGCACGTCCGAGATGACGGGCACGTACGAGCCGCGCGCCGAAGTCCAGCCTGACGCCCAGGCTGAAGCCGCTGGCGACGTCCGTCCGGCCGCCGGATTCGACGCGGCGGACCGCTTCGATGCCGGACGTCACTTCGAGGCTGCAGCCGCCGACCAGTCGGGCAGTGCTGACGACGACTCCTTCGCCGGTGGGCCGAAAGTTGCCGATCAGCTGGCCGCTGCAGGCCAGCAGGCAGCGGCCGACCGGCGGCTGGAGGAAGACCAGCAATCCAGGCCCAGGTCGGCGACCTGGGCCGGGTTGGCGGCCTGGGCCGGGTCCGGGGCATGGACCCGCCCGGATACCCGCTTCGGTCAGCCGGAGCCACGTGATCAGCGCGGCTTCGAGAGCGGCGACGCTGGATCGTTGAGCCAGGCCTGGCGGCGAGCCGAAGCCGATCAGGACCGGCGCCCGGACTCAGACGCGCTGCCCGGCCGCAGCGAGCGTGGCGATGCAGACCGGCTGGTCGACCAGGAGGAACTGGCCGATCAGAACGAGCCAGCCGATCAGAAGGAACTTGAGGATCAGAACGAGCTGGCCGATCAGCACGAGCTTGCCGACAGGCCGGGGCAGGACTACGCCGGACATCAGCAAAGCTGGTCAGGGCCGGCCCGTCGGCCGGTGCCGGAGCCGGGCGCGCAGGGACTTGCACCGCTGCCGGATCCGGCCACGTTCCCTGGCTCGCCGTTGCTCGCGCGCAGGCCGTCCTGGCCGGCTGTCGACGATTCGGCGGCCGCTGACGAGGACAGCGACGATCCTGATGCCGATACAGACCTGGACCTGGTGCAGGCGCGACCGGACGCGTCTAGGTCGCGGCCTTCTTGAACCCGCCATTTGGTGGCCGGCCTGTCGGCGGGCGTTTCGGCGCGATCGCGGGGCAGTTCTTGTGCCGCCTCGGCCCTGACCAGAAGGCCGGCACTGCGTCGACCGCCTTGGCGATGCAGTACGCCGCCTCCTCGTAGTTGACCCGCCAGCCGACGAAGTCGGGCCACGCCTCCTCTGGCTTACGCTCGATGGGGAAGTCGACCTCCTCCAGCCTGGCGATCGCGTCGAGGAAGTCGTCGTAGGTCAGCTTGATGCCCATGGCGGGGTCAGGCTCTAGCGGGATGTTGAAGCCCATCGCCCTGGCGACGTCGCCGAAGCAGGTAAATCCGGCCCGCAGGCAGAGGCGGGCCGGACGACAGGCGCGTTCGACGGGTTGAGCACGAGCATCAGAGCCGCCGAGTCGAGCACGGCCAGCAGCGAGGTAATCCACGACGACAGCGGCTTGGGTGACCGGAACCGGACCAGCGGCAGGTAGGTGGTGTGACTTTCGGCCACATCCGCGGCCCAGCGCTCCCAGTCCGCGTACAGGTCCGGCAGCGTGTTGATCGTCGAGACGCCGGACCCCAGGGCGTAATGCGTGCGGGCCAGCAGTTCCGGCCCCCAGCTGGGTACCCCGCCCCTGGAGTTCAGCAGCGCCACCTCGTTCTCCCGGCGGTTGAACTCGGAGTACAGCGTGGGCAGGTAGGCGATCTGCAAAGTGATCGTGATGAGCCCCGACAGCGCGGCGACGTCGAGGATCGCCTGCTGCAGCCCGCCGCGGGCCCGGTCCTCGCCGATCTGCCACAAGCCAGGGCCAGCCGCGCTGAAGGCATCGGTGATACCGCCGTGCACAAGCGGCCAGAAGATCAGCGCGAAGCCCACGAAGAAGATGCTGAGCCAGCCAATGAGCTGGCAGAGCAGCAGTGTCGCGGCTTGGGCGGCCAGGATCCTGTCCCGGCGGTGGAAATCCTTGACCCATTTGGTGGCGATGATGAACCCGTCGTCGACGATCCGGTCGATTTGCTTGGTCAGCCAGCTCGACACCGATCTGGGCACGATGAGCGTTCCGATCACGCTGCTCGCCGAGGTGGCCACCAGGAGCACGCCGACTACCGCCGCGACCATGCGGGCGGCAAACGGGACGACCATGTCGCTCCTCACGGATCGATCGCGCGGTTGACTACAGCCGGGGGCGGCAGACTAGCGCACCGGCCCGCGTGCACGGTGAGGCACGCGGCGGCCCTGGGGCTTTTCCGATGATTAATACTTTCCCTCCCGGGCGTGGCCAGGGCCGCCTTGGTAAGGAAGCGACTTGCGCGGGAAATGCTTGGCCCGCCTTAGCGGATTCTGCCGCCCGCCGATGCAGTCGCGCCGGGAGGCATAGGCTCGCGGCAATACCGACCCAGCAAGATCAATGGCCTGCGGAACGCCATGACATCGCATCACACGCACTTGCGTAAAGCACTGACGGCGTGCAATTCTCGATATGCAGTCTTCGTTTACGCTAGAACGGCGCGCGGAAACGCGGGAAAATAATGCGGCCTGGACCCTAACCGAGAGGGACCGCGCAGGTGAACACCGTGGAGTACCAGCAGGTGCTCGGGCGACGAATAGCCGAGCAGCGCCGGCGGCACGGCCTGTCCCAGCCCGAGCTGGCTGCCATCGCCGACTGCCCCGTTGCCTGGCTGTCACAGCTGGAGCGCGGTGTCCAGCCGATCGACAAGCTCTCAGTGCTCAAGACTCTTGCCGATGCACTCGAATTACCGCTGCCCGAACTTGCGGCCGGGGCGCCAGTCAGGGCAGAGGAATTCCGGCGGTCCTCGGCGGCGGAGAGCCTGCGCGTTGTCCTGGCAGCCTCGCACTCACTGTGCGCCATGCTGGGCGAGATCCCGGCGCCATCGCTGTCGTGCCTGCGGTCCGCCACCGAACGCGCCTGCGGCCTGGCCAGGGCTGGCGACTACTACGAGCTGGCGGTGGTGCTGACCGACCTGCTGCCCGGGCTGGAAGCCGCGGTGCGGATTGGGCCGACAGCCCAGCTGCCGGACGCTTACGAGCTGAGCGCGATGGCTTACCAGGCGTGCTCGGCTGCCCTGGTGAAGCTGGAAGAGCCCATGGCCTCGTGGATAGCCGCCGACCGGGCGATGGCCGCGGCGGAGAAGGCCGGCAACTTGCTGCTGGCCGCGGCCGGCCAGTACCGGCTCGCCTCGGTATTTCTGGACTGCCGCGAGCACGCCCTCGCGGAGGAGGCGGCCAGGACCACCTTGCTGGCCATGCGCGGACTGGCCGAGCTCGGTGATCCGGATGCGCTCGCGTTGTGCGGCGGCCTGACCTTGCTGCGCGCTGTGGTGGCGGCGCGTACCCGCCATCAGGCCTCAGCCTTCGGCCACCTAGCCAAGGCGCGGCTGCTGGCGAGCAGACTCGGCTCGCAGCGGGCCAACGCGATGCCGGAGTTCAGCGCCCAGTACGTGGCGTTGTACGAGATCTCGGTCAGCGTCGATCTGGGCGACGCGGGCCACGCACTGCGGGTCGCTGCCAACGTGGACGCTGCGATGCTGTCGCCAGGCCGGCAGGCGCGGATGCTCATCGACGTGGCCCGCGCCTACGCGTTGCGGCAGCAGGTGGACGAGGCGACCGCGGCGCTGGTGCGGGCCGAGGACCTCGGTCCCGGCCAGGTCCGCGACCGCGACCGCGCCTGCCAGGTGATCAGGGAACTTCTGGAGATCCGGAAACCGCCGCCGTGCGCGCTCGTCGACCTGGCCGAACGAATGGACGCGCTCGTCGGCTGACCAGCATCTCCTCAGCCCGCGACGCGGCCTCAGCTGGCAGCTACTCCGCCGCGCCGCCGTCGGTTTCGCGGTGGTGTGCGTGATCAGCGCTCAGCCCCGGCCCCGGCGTCGGCCCAGGCCGCGATCACCGCGGTGAACTGCGCGGGCCGCTCGGTGTTCCACAGGTGACCCGCGCCGTCGATCAGCCGTAGTTCAGCGCCGGGGATCCGGCTGGCGGCCGTGCGCGCAGAGCCAAGATGCCGGCGGTTGCTGGTCCCGCACAGGACCAGCGTCCTGGCCCTGACCGCCGCCAGCAGCGGCCGGGCGTCGGTCCGGCCCAGGGCGCGGACGGCCCCGCGGGCGGCCGCCTTGGTGACGCCGGGATCCGAGCCGGCGATCACGCCAGCGGGAACGATCGCCAGGATGGCGCTGCGCAGAATGGCGCCGATCCGCGGCGTGTGCAGTTCTGGCCCGGACAAGATCAGGCTGCTGACTTTATCCGGGCATGCCGCAGCCAGTTGCAGCGCGACGGTCGCGCCAGCCGAGATGCCGCACACCGACACCGCGCTGTCGGCGGCGATCAGCTCAGCGATCTGTCCTTCGGCCCGGTCGACAGCGAACGGCCCCGGGCTGGTGCCGTAGCCGGGCAGGTCGGGAGCCAGCACGCGGAACTGCTCGCCAAGAGCCTCGATCTGCGGTTGCCACGTCTGGCTCGTGGTCGCGGCGCCGTGGATGAGCACGAGGGTCGGCAGCGCGCTGTCGCCGGCGGCCGGCGTTGGACCTGTCATCGTGCCCTCCAGCGCTGTGTACGTCGGGCGACACTGATCTGAATGACTATCAGTTTCTGAGAACATATCAGATACCCGCCGGGCTCGGCTACCCTCTGCACATGCCGACCACGAAGTCCGGCCGCTACCATCACGGCGACCTGCGCGCCGCGCTGATCGACACTGCCATCGAGCTGATCGCCGAGGGCGGGGTGCGGACGTTCTCCATGGCGGCGGCCAGCAGGCGGCTCGGCGTCGCCGTCAGCGCCCCGTACGCGCACTTCGCGGACCGAGACGAGTTGCTGGCTGCGGTCGCCGTGCGTGCCTATGACGTATTCAGCTCCGACCTGACGTCCAGGCTCGGCATCGCGGCGACGCCGGCCGACTGCCTGGCCGCGGTGGCACACGCCTATGTCCGGTTCGCCGGGCAGCAGCGGCCGATGTTCGAGATCTTGTTCGGCCTTGGCCTGGAGAAGCGCGAGCATCCCGAGATCGATGCGGCTAAGCAGCCGATCATCGATACGTTCCTGCACTACGTGCGCGAAGTGGATCAGGCCGAGAATCCGGCGCTCGCCGTCGCCGTCGAGGCAGTGTCGCACGGCTACGCGATGATGCTGCTGGACGGAGACTTCGGTACCGAGCCGACGGCTGTCCTAGCCGCCGCCGAGCAGGCGGCCAGGGCTACCTACGCCGTCATCGGCGGGCGCGCGCTGCTGCCCGGAGCGCAACAGCCCGGGCAGCGCCGCGGGCACTGATATCCGGCCTGCCGTCGCCCGCCCGTCAACTGCCCCCGGCTGGAGTCGGGTCCGTGCCCGACCGGCGCTGGCGCTGAAGTTCGGCGAGGTCCGCGAGCGGGCCGAGGTGCCGCAGTTTGGGCCGGCTGATGACGGACCTGATCGTCTGGATCTGCCCGTCGGCGATGTCGATGCTCAGCACGGCGATGAGACTGCCGTCCGGGCCGAGCGCCAGTGCGCCGGGCTGGCCGTTGACCCCGGTGGCCAGCAGCGTGCCGCCGACGTGCCGGACCTGATTGCCGACCGCTGCCAGCACTTTGCCGACGTGCTTGCGGCCGGTGATGGGCCGGCGCCAGCTTGGTGGCACGCCGCCGCTGTCGCCGTGCACCTCGGCGCCCGCCGCCAGCATGCCGACCAGACCGTCGACGTCTCCGTCGCGCACCGCGGCGAAGAACTTGTCCGCCAGCTCGTCACGTTCCCGCGGGGCGACGTCAAACCGCGGCCGCTCCGCTTCGACATGCTGCCGGGCCCGGTGCGCCAGCTGGCGGCACGCACTCGCGCTGCGGCCGACGATCCCGGCAGTCTCGTCGTAGCCGTAGCTGAAGACGTCATGCAGCAGGAACACCGCGCGCTCAAGCGGTGTCAGCCGCTCCAGCAACAGCAAGAACGCCATCGACAGCGAGTCGGCCTGCTCGGCGTGGGCCAGCGGATCGATGGCAGGCTGGCCGAGCGGCGAACTGCCGGTGAGCAGCGGCTCGGGCAGCCACTCGCCGACATAAGCCTCGCGCCGGGCCCGGGCGGACCGGAGCTCGTCCAGGCACAGCCTCGTCACCACGGTCGACAAGAACGCCTTGGGCAACGCCGGCTCGCCATTGCTGGCCACGGCGCGGTGATAACGCAGGAAGGCTTCCTGCACGATGTCCTCCGCCTCGCTGACCGTGCCGAGCATCCGGTAGGCAATGGAGAACAGCAACGGCCGCAGCCTCTCGAAAGTGGCCGTGGTGTCGGCGCCGGCCTGCTGTCGCTGCTGACTGGTCATGTCCTGTCCTGCGGCCATCCCGTCACCTCACTCGCTGGCCGGCCGGGTATGCCTGGTCCAGTCCGCTGGCGAAGCCATCGCGCCAGCTCGGCCAGCAGGGTTGCCAGCCGAGTTCTCGTTTGGCCTTGGCGTTGTCGCTGCCGCGCACTCGCGTCATGAGCGACAGGACTGCCTCGCCCGCGGCCAGCCGAGCTAGCCAGGCCGGGATATGCACGGGCGGTTTGGCACCGGCGCAGCGTGCCAGTACCGGCAGCCACTGCGCCACCGGGGCAGGCTCGTCGTCGGTGACGTTGTAAATACCTGGCGCGCCGCCGGCCACCGCTGCCACCGCCGCGGCGGCGGCGTCGGTGACGTGCAGGAATGACCACACCCCGGCGCCGTCGCCGACGAGCGGCACCATCCGGCGCCGCACCGGCCCGACGAGCGCGTCCGATGCGCCAGGCCCGTAGAGGCTGCCGTAACGAAGCACGAGCCCGTCCAGCGGCGCGGTCGTGACGGCGTGCTCGAGGTACCGGATCGCGTCGAGCGTCTGGCGCATCGCGGCTGGCGGTTCCGGATCAAACGGGTCTGTTTCGGTCTTAACTGGCCCGCCGGACCGGATGTTGGGCCAGCCGGCGTAGCTCTGCGCGATGAACCGGCGGACTCCCTGCGCCGTCGCAGCCGTCAGCAGGTGGTCGAGCCCCCGGGTGCGCAGTTCATTGGTGGCAGCGAAGGTCTGGCCGAACTTGCGGAAGTTCATCGCGGCCGGGATCGCGGTCATCTCATGCACGACGACCTCGGGCTCGGCCGTTGCCACCGCGGCACCGACCGCCTCGCCGTCCAGCCCGTCCATAAGCAGCGGATCGGCACCCGCCGCTCGCAGGGCTTCCAGCTTCGCCGGGCTCCTGGTGGTCGCGGTGACATGATGTCCGGCCGCGACCAGCTGGGGAACCAGCTGGCGGCCGACCGCTCCGGTGGCACCGGCTACCAGTACACGCATGATGACGTCCTCCGTTGACTCGTCTGTTCATCTGATCAGAAGCTCAGACGAGACAGGCCGCCAGCCCGTGACATGGCTGGCGGCGCCCGGGCCGCCGGGACCCACCGGACTCGCGCGGTCGCTGTGGTTCAGTCGTCGGCGAATTCGGCCCGCACGCCGAGCAGCCGGACCGGCCGGCGGCCGGTGAACTGCCCGAGGGCAGCCCGGGCACCCGCCGCGATCGCAGCCGGGTCGGCGGTCGGCTCAGCCAGCGGAACGCCGTGCGTGCTGGTGAAGAACGGCCGGTATCGCACCTTCACGACAATCCGCGCGGCCGGGCGGCCTTCCTCCGCGACGTCGCCGGCGACGCGACCGGCCAGCGTGGCGATCTCGGCCTCGACCTGATCCCAGTCGTCCAGATCCTCCTGGAACGTGACCTCGCGTCCGCGTGACCGTGGCAGGTACGGCTCCGCGCTGACCTGCGACGGATCAAGGCCTCGGGCGGTCTGCACCAGCCACGGCCCGATCGTGGGGCCGAACCGGGCCGCGACCGCGCTGATGTCGGCGGCCGCGAGGTCGGACACGGTGACAATGCCGAGCTCGGCCAGTTTGGCTGCTGTCTTGGCACCGACGCCCCACAACGCGCTCGCTGGCTCAGGACCGAGCACGTCGAACCAGCTGGCGTGGGTCAGCCGGAACACGCCCGCGGGCTTCCCGTAGCCGGTGGCCAGCTTGGCCTGCAGCTTGTTCTGGCCGATGCCGACACTGCAGTCGAGCTGGGCGGCGGCTCTGACCAGCTGCTGGATCTGCCGGGCGAACGCCTCCGGATCCTCGGTGTCCACGGCCAGGAACGCCTCGTCCCAGCCCATGACCTCGGTCACCGCGTCCAGACCACGCAGCACCGACATCACCTCGTCCGACACTGCCTCGTACGCGGCCCGGTCCACTGGCAGGAAGACGCAGTCCGGGCAGCGCCGGGCCGCGGTGCGCAACGGCAGTCCGGAGTGCACGCCACGTTCCCTGGCCTGGTAGGACGCGGTGGCGACCACGCCTCGCTTCGCCGGATCGCCGTCACCCCCGACGACCACCGGAAGGCCGGCCAGCTCCGGGCGGCGCAGCACCTCGACGGCAGCGATGAACTGGTCGAGGTCGACGTGCAGCACCCACGCGGTCACGCCCCTAGTCTTGCTTCCCGCCGGTTAAGCTCGCCACTGTGGCAGGCCGTGGCGGTACTCGGGCAATCGAGGTGCTCGCGGATCTCGGCATCGCGCACACGGTGCACCGCTATGAGCACGACCCGCGGCACGCGTCCTTCGGCCAGGAGGCCAGCGAGGCGCTCGGCGTGCCGGCTGGCCGCGTCTTCAAGACCCTCGTCGCCGATGTCGACGGCGCGCTGACCGTCGCGGTAGTCCCGGTGGCCGGCACGCTGGACCTGAAGGCGCTGGCAGCCGCAGCGGGCGGCAAGAAGGCCGCGATGGCGGATCCGGCTCAGGCGGAGAAGGCGTCGGGCTATGTCACCGGCGGCATCGCCCCGCTCGGATTGCGCCGGCGGCTGCCGGTCGTGATCGACGACTCGGCGCTGGGCTTCGACACCGTCTTCTGCAGCGCAGGACAGCGCGGGCTGGAGATCGAGGTCGCTCCCGCTGACCTGATCAAGGCTGCAGGCGCGACGACCGCCCCGATCGCCCGCGGCTGACGCTGCCGCGCGCGGCAGCGTCGCGCGGCTGCCGCCCGGCCTGGTTACCTGACGGCCACGGTGATCATGCGGCGGTGCTCAGCCGTGAGCGGGGCGCCGTCCTCGCCACATCCGCTGACGGCGGAGAAGCCGGCCGACAGCAGCCAGTCCCGGAACTCGGGGAAGGTGAACAGCCGGGTGAAGAACGGGATCTCGCGCACCCTGCCGTCCCGGACGATCCGCCTGCGCACCAAACTGCGCCCGGTCAGCGGCTCGAACCGGTGCTGGTCGATCACCAGCGCCCCGTCGTACTCGGTGACCACCGACGGCAGGTAGCCGCGCATCAGCGCCGCGTAGTTGTTCAGCTCGATGCCGAACTGCCCGCCCGGCTTCAGTGCCGCGGCTACCTGGGCCAGCACCTGCCGGTTCTGAGCGTCGTCGAAATAGCCGAACGCGGTGAACCAGCTGACCACCCGGTCGAAGTTGCCCTGCCACGGAAGATCGCGCATGTCGCCCTGCACGTAGTGGACGCTGACCCCGCGCTCGCGAGCGTCCTGACGGGCCCGCTGCAGGAACACCTCGCTGAAATCCAGGCCGGTCACCTCGGCGCCGCGGGCCGCCAGCCGATTCGCGATCCGGCCGTGGCCGCAGGCCAGATCGAGCACCCGCAGGCCGGGCCGCAGCTCCAGCAACTGCCAGATCAGGTCAGCCTCGGCGTCGCTGCGCTCCTCCAGCGGGCCGGCGAACAACGCGAGATAGTCCTTGTCGAACAGATTCTCTGCGTCAAACTCCGGCGCGGTCATCGGGCTCCTCCTTGTCGGCGCGCGTGCGTCCATCGTCCGCCAGAAGACCCTCAGGGCCGGGAACGTGGCCGACGGGGTCAGTCCAGCCGGTCCCGCTGCGCCTTCTTGCTATTGCTGTTGCGATGCCGCGGCCGCTCGGCAGTGCCGGTCATGACGCTGTGAGACTGTTCCTCGTCGTGCTCGATCACGTGCATGACGGCGTTGATGAGGGCCAGATGGGTGAACGCCTGCGGGAAGTTACCCAGATGCCGGCCGGAGCTGGCCTCGATCTCCTCGGCATACAGCAGCAGCGGGCTGGCGTAGGACAGCACCTTCTCGCATAGATCCCGCGCCCTGGCGTGCTCACCGATCTCTGACAGCGCCGAGACCAGCCAGAACGAGCAGATCGTAAAGGTGCCTTCCTCCCCGGACAGGCCGTCGTCGGTCTGGTCGACCTGGTATCGCAGCACCAGGCCATCGCGGGTCAGTTCGTCCGCGATCGCCAGCACCGTCGCCCGGATCCGCGGGTCGTCGGCCGGCAGGAACCGCAGCAGCGGCATCAGCAGCAGCGAGGCGTCCAGCGCCTTGGTCCCGTAGTGCTGGCAGAACACGCCGCGATCGTCGAGCGCGTTCGCGCAGATATCTGCCCGGATCTCGTCGGCCGCGTCCTGCCAGCGGCGGGCGGCGTCGGGATCCTCGCGGATCCGGGCCAGCCGCGCACCGCGGTCGGCGGCCACCCAGCACATCAGCTTGGAGGACGTGAAATGCTGCGGGGCGCCGCGGACTTCCCAGATGCCCCGGTCCGGCTCGCGCCAGTGCTCGAGCGCATGCTCGACCTGGTTCTTGGCCATCTGCCAGACACGCTCGTCCAGCCGGTCCCTGCTCCTGGTGTGCAGGTAGAGCGAGTCGAGCACGACGCCCCAGACGTCGTTCTGGCGTTGCGAGTACGCGTCGTTCCCGATCCGCACGGGCTGGGCGCCCTGGTATCCGTGCAGGTGCTTGAGTGTCTGCTCGGTCAGCTCGCAGCGGCCGTCAATGCCGTAGACGATCTGCATGTCGCCGCGGTCGCGCTCGACTACCTCGGTCAGGAAGGCGAAATAGTCGCTGGCCTCCCACTCAAAGCCAAGCGTGTACAGGCCCCACAGCGCGAAGGTGGCGTCCCGGATCCAGCTATAGCGGTAATCCCAGTTGCGCTCGCCGCCGGGAGTCTCGGGCAGTGAGGTCGTCGCGGCCGCGGCGATGGCGCCGGTTGGCGCGAACGTGAGTCCCTTGAGCGTCAGCGCACTCCGAGCCAGATGAGTGCGCCAGCGGTGGTCGGGGAAATCGCCGCGGGCCAGCCAGTGCTGCCAGTGATGCGCGGTCCAGACCAGCCGCCGGTAGGCCTCCTCGTAGTCTTCCGGCGGCGCCACCCGGCCCCAGGACAGGGCGCAGAACCGCGTCTCGCCGTCCCGCAGCAAGGTACGCGACCGGGCGGTCGGGCCCTCGACCCCGATCCGCACGTCGGAGGTCAGCGTCAGCGTGAGGTCCTCGGCCGGGGTGCTGATCTCCGCCTGGTAGTAGCCGCGCTCGGTGTGCCGCCAGTTGCTGCGGCTGCGGCCGTAGTCGAAGACCGGCTCGCAGTCCATCATCAGCTGCGCGGTCCCGTGCACGCACCGGACGGTACGCAGCAGGGTGTGCTCGGCGTCATAGTCGGTCGGCGGCCGGGTGTGCGAGCTGCGGCCCGGATGCTCGTGCCGCCACGGGCCCATGATCAGGCAGTCCCGGACAACGATCCAGCCTTCGCCGCAGTCCCAGCTCGTCTCGAGCACCATGGTGCCGGGCAGGTACCGGCGGTCCGCAGGCTCGGCCATGTCCGCCGGGCCGAACCGGAACCGCCCGGCATCCCGGTCCAGCATCGCGCCGAACACGCTGGGGCTGTCCATCCGGGGCAGGCACATCCACTCGACCGAGCCGCTCGGCGCGATGAGCGCGGTCACTTCGCAATCGGACAGAAACGCGTAGTCCGCGATCGGGGGGTAAGGCGAGGCGGCCATGTTCAGCTGCCCGTCAGGGCCCGGCAGCGGGCTTGAGGTCGGCCCGGTGAGGTCACCTGGCACCAGCAACGCTGCCGCCGGGGGCCCGCTGGCCAGCGCTGGATCTTCCGGCCCTGGTGCCTGAGGTCCGGACTCCTGGCCAGTCATATCCGCTACTTTGCCCGGCTCGCCGGCTGATCAACCCTGCCCGCATGACGGTGCCGTTCGCTTTACCGGACGCCGTGCGGGCGGAACTGCACGCTGATCCGCGGCCCGGTCGGCCGGGCCGACTTCGGAATCGCGTGCTGCCAGGTTCGCTGGCAGCTGCCGCCCATAACCAGCAGGTCTCCGTGCCCGACGTCGAAACGCAGGGCGGGCTCGCCGCCGCCAGCCGGCCGCAGCAACAGCGACCGGGGCGTGCCGAGGGACAAGATCGCGACCATCGTGTCCTGCGTGCTGCCGCGGCCGATGGTGTCGCCGTGCCAGGCGACACTGTCCCGGCCGTCCCGGTAGAGGCACAGGCCCGCCGTGGCGAAGGGCTCGCCCAGCTCAGCCGCGTAATGCTCGTCCAGCGCCGCCTTGGCCGCCGCCAGCAGCGGATCGGGCAGTTCCTCGTCTTCGGCGTAGAAGCACAGCAACCGGGGGACGTCGACTACCCGGTCGTACATGCGCCGCCGTTCTGCGCGCCAGGGCACGGCCGTCAGCAGCCGCGCAAACAGCTCGTCAGCGCCGGTCAGCCAGCCCGGCAGCACATCAACCCAGGCGCCGCGACTGAGCGTCCTGCGGCGCATCTCGCTCAGCTGGCCGAGACCGGGCCGGTCGGCCAGGTCGAGCAGTGAACCCTGAAGCGCTCCGTTCATGAGTTCGATGCTACATCGGGGATTCAAATACGTGTTCGCATTAGTTCTGGGCGTGCATGTGCCGATCTGGTGTCGTCCTGGCGACACCAGATCGGCACACCACGACCCCGGAAAACCCGGTGCGTCGCGGCGCGACCCGGAGCTACCGTGATGGTTCGGTTCAAAACGGAAAGGAAGGGAAAATGGAGCAGATCACCAAGCGGCTCATGAGCTGGGCGTCGATCCTCGAGGACCAGACTCGGGCGCAAGCCGAGCGAGCTGCGACGATGCCCTTCATTTTCCCGCACGTGGCGCTGATGCCGGACGCCCATCTCGGCCGCGGCGCAACTGTCGGGTCTGTCATCCCGACCCTGCAGGCGATCATCCCGGCGGCGGTCGGCGTCGACATCGGCTGCGGCATGATCGCGGTGCAGACGCAGTTCACCGCCGCCGACATCGCGGCACGCGGCGAGTTGCCCACGCTGCGCGAGGCGATCGAGCAGGCCATCCCGCTGTCGGCCGGCGTCTACAACGCCTCGGTGGACCGGGCTGGCACGCAGGCCAGGATCGCCGAGCTCGAGGAGCTGGACGGAGCGGACAGCGCGGACCAGATCGCTGGCAACTGGCGGCTTCAGTTGGGCAGCCTGGGATCCGGGAATCACTTTTGTGAAGTATGTCTGGACTCAGACGACTTTGTCTGGCTCTTCCTGCACTCTGGCTCGCGAGGCGTGGGCAACAAGCTCGCGAACAAGCACATCAAGATCGCCCGCGCGCTGTGCGAGAAGTGGTGGATCCAGCTGCCGGATGACGATCTGGCCTACCTGCCGGAGCGGACGCCGGAGTTCTGGGCGTATATCCGGGACCTGCGCTGGGCGCAGCACTTCGCGCTGCTGAACCGGGAGGAAATGATGGCCCGGATGGCCGACTGCGTGCAGTCCTGGATCGGCCGCGAGGCCGAGGTCGCCCAGACGGTGAACTGCCATCACAACTACACCGTGCAGGAGGAGCACTTCGGCAAGAAGGTGTGGCTGTCGCGCAAGGGCGCCATCGACGCCTCGGCCGGCCGGGCGGGCGTGATTCCCGGTTCGATGGGCACCCGGTCGTACGTGGTGTCCGGCAAGGGCAACCGGCTGTCGCTGAACTCGGCGCCGCACGGGGCGGGCCGCATGTACAGCCGGTCGGCGGCGCGGAAGAAGTTCAGCCGGGCGGAGCTCGATGCGGCGATGGCGGGGATCGAGTGGCGGCGGACGAGCGCCTTCCTGGATGAGATCCCGGCGGCTTACAAGGAGATCGATCAGGTGATGGCCGACGCCAGCGACCTGGTCGAGATCCGGCACACGCTGCGCCAGATCGTCAACGTGAAGGGCGACTGAGAGAAGGAACGGGCGCCGGTGACTTGGTCTGTCCCCGGCGCCTGCTGTTGTGAGTGTGAGAAGGAACAGGCGCCGGTGACTTGGTCTGTCCCCGGCGCCTGTTGTGGTGGCGGGTGCTTGTTGGGCTGCTCATGGCACTAGATCGCCCGGGTGCTCGGCTGGGCCTTGGCCGGCCCGGCGTGCGGCCGGCGTTGTAGTGGCACCCGGCGGTGAATGCCGGCTGGTGCCCGCTGCGCCCGGCGCTGCCGCGCGGCTTCGTGCCGCAGGTCAGCTTCCCGTTCGGCGGCGATCGCTGCCATCAGCGTCTCGTTCAGCATGGTGTCTCCCTCGAGTCCGCGAGCCCGTTGCTCGCACTGTCGAGACTCGCGGTAAGGCGCACCTGGCGGCATCGGGCGCAGTCCCTATTTCCGCCGGCCGGCCGCCTTAGGTGTCGCGGCGCGGCTCGGGAGTTGAACGCGGCCCGCCTAAGGCGGCCGTCCAGGCGCTGGTCACGGAGCTGGGTGCGGCCCGTTCCTGAGCCACTCGGCGAAGGTCATGGTGCCGCGAATGTCTGGCCTTTCCGCCGTCAGGCCGCCTTCGCGCAGCGCCCGGCCCAGCTTGCCCGGCACCGGGATTCCGATCATGGCCGCCCGGCGCCCGGTGGCTGATTTCCAGGTCCTGGCCAGCTGTGCCGCACTGGTGATCTCCGGTCCGGCGACCCGGATGCGGCGCCGGGCCGGGCCGGCCTCGGTCACGTCCGCGATGACCCGCGCCACCTCGGCGGCGGCCACAGTCTGCAGCCGCATCCGCGGTACCGGCAGCACCCGGTACTTGCCCACCGCCGTCAGCGCGGCCGCGGCCAGCTCGTGGAACTGAGTCGCGCAGACCAGGCTCCAGGGCACCGGCCCGTGCTCGATGACGTGCTCTTGCTCGGTCTTGACCCGGTAGTAGCCCATCGGCACCCGGTCGCAGCCGACGATCGAGACGCCGACGTGATGACGGACGCCCGCCGCCTGCTCGGCCGCCAGCAGCGTGCGCGAGCCGTCGACCAGGACCTGCCCGGCCCGCTTGGGCGAGGTCGCGTTACTCGCGTCGATCACGGCCGCGCACCCGTCGAGCGCCGCCGCCAGGCCGTCGCCGGAGACGAGGTCGACCCGGAACTCCGTGCTGGACCGGCTCAGCACCCTGATGTCGTGGCCGCGGCCGGACAGTTCGGCAACGACTGTGCTGCCGAGGGTGCCGGTCCCGCCAACTATCGCGATTCTCATGGTGGCTAAGACGACGCAGCGAGTTCGTCCGTGACATCGCCGCCAGGCGGCGCGGGCACCAGGTCGAGCAGGAGCCGCTCGGCCACCGGCTGATAGCCGAGCCGCTGGTACAGGGCGTTACTGGTCGGATTGGCCAGGTCGGTGAACAGCACCACGTCAGCCGCGCCGCCATCCAGCGCCGCCTGGGTCACGGCCGCGGTGGCGCCGCCGGCGTAACCGCGGCGCCGGTACTGCGGCGGTGTGTAGACGCCGGCCACCCGGACAACGCCGGCCACCTCGGCTGTCCGGGTCGCCATCGCGACCGGGCGGCCGCCGTCCTCCCACAGCTGCAGCCAGCCCTGACCGAGACCGGCCTCGACGCTGCGGCGCGGATCCTCGGCTGTCTGGCCGAGCTCGCGATGGAATGCCTCGTGCCAGTCGACGAGCAGGTCGTAGTCCTCGTTGCCAGCCGTGCGGCCTGATCCGGCCGGCGGCGGGTCCGGCTGCACCAGGCCCGCCAGCCGGAACAAGCGCGACCGCAGCCGGGCCGCCACGCTGCCCCCCGAAGCCTGCTGCCAGGCGGTGCCGAACCCGGCCTGGGCGGGCGCCGGGATGTTCACGGCAGGCGGCCGCCACCCCGCGCTGGCCAGGGCGGCTATCAGCGATCCGGCCGAGCCATCCGGCAGGCCGGCCGCCAGCAGCGGGAACGGCGGCGTCCGCAGGAAGGCGCCGTCGACAGCACCGGATCCGGCTTCGTGCCAGCCGAACCAGGGCGGATCGTCCCCGAACGCGGCCGGTCCGCGCAGGCGCAGGCGCTCGCAGACAGTCAGCAGCACCGTGTTGAGCACCGGTTCGGCTCGCAGGTAACCATCGGCCGCGCCGAGGAAGTGATCCAGGCTGCCGGTCAGCTTCCACGTCATGCTTGTCATCCTCCCGGCACTCGCTGCCCGGTGCAGCTGCTTTTCCGGGCGCGGACGGCAGTAGGCAGAACGGGCCACGTTCCGTGACAATGGGTTTGAGGGTTAGCCGCAGGCTGGCGCACCGAGGAGGACGAATGCGGGTCATCGTGGTGCGGCATCACGCCGTGGACGAGGCAGGCTTCATTGCTGACGCGTTCGCGGCGCGGGGCGCTGAGCTGAGCGTGCACCTGTTCCCGGCGGACGGGCCGCTGCCATCGCTGGACGGCGTGGACCATGTTGTCGTGCTGGGCGCGGTGTGGTCGGTCTACGACGAGCAGGCCATCGGGCACTGGATCGGGGCCGAGCTCGACTGGCTGCGCGCGGCCGACGAGGCTGGCGTGCCCGTGCTCGGCATCTGCTTCGGCGCGCAGGCGCTGACCGCGGCACTCGGCGGGAAGGTCGAGGCAGCGCCGCGCAAGGAGATCGGCTGGACCCTGGTGGAGACCTTCGACCCCGAGCTGATCGAGGCGGGCCCGTGGCTGGAATTCCACGGTGACCGGTGCCTGCCGCCCGACGCCGCCCGGGTGCTGGCGCGGACCGAGGTAGCCGTGCAGGCCTTCTCGGTTGGGCGGCACCTAGCCGTCCAGTTCCATCCCGAAGTCGACGGTGCGCAGGTCAGCCGGTGGCTCACCGACGGCGGGCGGGCCGAAGCCGAGGCACACGGGGTCGACCCGGACAAGCTCATCGCGCAGAGCGAGGCGGAAGAGCCGAAGGCGGCGAAGCGGGCCGACCGGCTGGTCGCCAGCGCCGTGCGGATCGCCGCGGCTGGCGGTCGGTAGCACGGCTGTGTGCAGCTGGCCCGGCGACGACCAGGAACCGGGGCACGACCGGACAAAATTTGCCCTGCAGGGTGACAACCGAGCGTCATTCGGTACAGGGTGTACCTGAGCAACTTCCGGCTGCGGGTGCAGCGTGCGACGAGGGAACAGGTGCGATGCCAGACATCCTGACGGTCTATGCGGGAACTCAGCCCGACAAGCTCGCGATCATCGAGGACAGGCCTGACGGCGAGCATCAACCAGTGGACTTACGCCCAGTTCGAGGCCCACGCCAACCAGGTGGCGAACGCGCTGCTGGCGCTGGGCGTCACCGCCCGCAAGAAGGTCATCTGGTGCGGCCCGAACTCGCTGCCGGTCGTGGCCGTCATGACCGCGACGCGCAAGATCGGCGCCGTGGCCGTCCCGCTGAACTACCGCCTCACCGCGGAAGAGGCCAGCTACATCGTCGACCACTCCGACGCCGAGGTCGCCTACGTCGACGCCGAGTACGCGCACCTGTTCGACGGGCTGGTCGGCAAGCTCGAGCACCTGCGGCACGTCCTGGTCTACGGCGGCCCGGCACCGGACGGCATGCTGGGCGAGGAGACCATCGCGTCGGCGTCGGACCAGGCGCCGCCCGAGCTGAGCGCCGACGTTCCGGCCGGCGCCACGATGATCTACACCTCGGGCACCACGGGCAAGCCCAAGGGCGCCGTCCGGCACAACACCGACCCCGAGACCGGCCTGGCGCTGGTCTCCCTGCTGGGATACCGGCCGGACGACATCTACATCACGTCGGGGCCGCTCTACCACAGCGGGCCGAGCGCGTTCATGGGCGCGTCGCTGCTGTTCGGCGCGACGGTCGTGGTGCAGCGCAAGTTCGACGCCGAGGACTGGCTCCGGCTGGCGGACAAGTACAAGGTGACGTCCACCTTCTCGGCCCCGGCGCTGGTCCGGATGCTCTGCGCGCTGCCGGGAGAGGTGAAAGCCCGCTACGACCGCTCGTCCATGCGCGTGATGATCGCCAATGCGGCGCCGTGGAGCTTCGCGCTCAAGCAGCAGTACGTCGCCGACTTCCCGCCGGAGTCGCTGTGGGAGGTCTACGGCTCGACCGAGCTCGGCGTGGACTGCGTGCTCAAGCCAGAAGATCAGCTGCGCAAGCCGGGCTCGTGCGGCCAGCCGGCGCCCGGTATCGAGATCGTCTTGTTCGACGAAGACGGGAACGTGGTCGAAGGGACCGGGCCCGAGCACCCCGGTGAGCTGTACGTGCGCTCAAAGGGCGTCTTCAACGAGTACTACAAGCAGCAGGACAGCTACGACGCCAACAGCCGCGGCGACTTCCACACGGTCGGCGACATCGCGTACTGGGACGACGAGGGCTACCTGTACATCTGCGACCGTAAGTCGGACATGATCATCTCGGGCGGCATGAACATCTACCCGGCGGAGATCGAGGCGGCGCTCGAGCAGCACCCGGCTATCTACGACGTGGCTGTGTTCGGCATTCCGTCCGAGGAGTGGGGCGAGGTCGTGCACGCCACCGTGGTGGTGGCACCGGGCGAGCGGCTGTCGGCCGAGGAGATCACCGCGTTCGGCAAGGAGCACCTGGCCAGTTACAAGGTGCCGCGCTCGGTGGACTTCCTGGACGAGCTGCCGAGGACCGGGTCGGGCAAGATCCTCAAGCGGCAGCTGCGGGCGCCTTACTGGGCAGGCCGGGCCGCCCAGGTCTAGCTGGCCGGACGCCGGGCCGCCCGCCGCCAGGCGCGCTTCCAGTCCCGCGCGCCGAGTGCGGTGACCTTCGGCCCGGCGGCGGCAGCGTGTTTCGCCGCACGGTCGGCCTCGGCGGGCTGGCTGGCCGGTGAGGTCAGCTCCCCGGCTCGGCCGGACTCTGCGCTCGCGGTGGCGCTGTCGCCGCGGGTCTCGGCGTCGCCGACGGCGGCCGAGACCGAGCCAACAGCGAGGCCGGCGGCGACAGCGAGGCCGACGAACACCGCCGACTTGGACCGCCGCCGGTGCCTGGCCGGGTGCCCCGGACGGACTGGTACCGGTATCTGCAGGCCGGTCCACGGCACCAGGTCCTGGCCCGCCAGCGGGTCGGCCAGCGGGTCGGCCGCGGACGGCGGCGGGTCCTGCTGGGTGGCCGGCACCTGGCGGTGCGCGGCCGGGCTGGCCGGGGCGCGGCCGGCCGCGGCGTGCCAGAACCGCCAGCCCGCGTCCGGCTCGGCGTACCCAAGCTCGTCCAGCAACTCCTCCGCGGTGGGCCGGCTGGCCGGATCCTTGGCCAGGCAGCGTTCGACCAGCGTCCGGACCGGGGCCGGCACCGCGGCGGTCGAGGCGCTGCCGTACACGACCCGGTACAGCAGCGCCGAGGCCGGGCCGACGCCGAAGGGCGACTCGCCGGTCGCGGCGTAGGCGAGCAGCCCGCCCAGGCTGAAGATGTCGGAGGCAGGCCCGACCGGACGGCCTTCGGCCTGCTCGGGCGACATGAAACCGGGCGACCCCATCACTCCGCCGGCGAAGGTGAGCCAGGCCGAGTCCGTCGCGCGCGAGATACCGAAGTCGATGATGTGCGGGCCGTCGCCGGCCAGCAGCACGTTGGAGGGCTTGAGGTCGCGGTGCACGACTCCGGCCGCATGCACGGCGGCCAGGCCCTCGGCCAGTCCGGCGGCGAGCGTCCGGACCGACGGCTGGCATCGGGCCCTGCGCCGATACCGCGTCAGCCAGTGACGGGCCGTCGACGTAAGCGGTCACCAGCCAGGGCTGCGGGCCGTCCGGATCGGCGTCCACGACTGGGGCGGTGTAGATCCCGCTGACGCGGCGGGCCGCGGCGACCTCCTGCGCGAACCTCATCCGGAAGCCAGGATCGTCAGCGAGCTCAGCCCGGATCAGCTTGACCGCGACCAGGCGGCCGCTCGGCGACTGGCCCAGAAAGACGCGGCCCATTCCGCCGGCTCCCAGCCGCCGGATCAGCCGGTACCGGCCCACCTGGCCAGGATCGTCAGGCTCCAGCGCGTCCATACCCGACCCCCGTGATCAATATCAGGACGACTGCGCAATAAACGCAATGTATCGCGAATAGGAGCGACGGAGCGAGACCCGGCCAGGTGACGACTGCGTTGCGGTTCGGGCACTGGCAAGTGATCCGGCCCGGCCGGGGCGGGCCTTCGCAGGCCGGTCCGGTCTCTGCCGAAGATCGCCTATTCTTCCCTTCGTGATGACCGAAGAGCCCCGCGCTCAGCTGACCGAGCTGGTACCACGGCCGGAAAGCTCGGTCGTGGCGATCGAGCCGCCCGGCGCCGAGCCGGGGTACTGGGCCGGAGCGCCCAGCGCGGTGCGGCGACGGATACCGAGATCTTCCTGGCCTACCGGCTGCGCCGGCCGCTGGGCCAGGGCCGGGGCTATGCCGTCGCAGTGGCCCGCTCGAGCGACGGAGTTCACTTCGAGACGCTGCAGGTCATCGGCAAGCAGGAGATGGACACCGAGTCGCTGGAGCGCCCGGCGCTGGTCCTGACCCCGGATGGCACCTGGCGGCTGTATTTGAGCTGCGCGACCTGGGGGACCAAGCACTGGCGGGTCGAGTTGCTCGAGGCCGCGGCGCCCGGCGCATTCGACCCGCGGCAGCGCACAGTCGTGCTGCCCGGCGATTCGGCCAGGTGCCGTCAAGGACCCCGTTATCAAGCATCGGGACGGAACGTGGCACCTGTGGGCCTCGGTACACCCGCTCGCTGATCCCGACAGCACGGACCGGATGACCACTGACTACGCCACGAGCGCCGACGGCGTTGCCTGGACCTGGCACGGTCAGGCACTGCTGCCCAGGCCCGGCCACTGGGACGCGCGCGGCGTCCGGATCAGCGCCGTGCAGTGGACGGGCGACGGGGTTGAGGCTTTCTACGACGGCCGGGCGACTGTCGCGCAGAACTACGAGGAGCGCACCGGCCTGGCCACCGGGCTCACGCCCGACCGGCTCGCGGCCGTCGGCTCAGCCCCGGTCGCGCTGGCCCCGGTTGGCCCGGGCGGCCTGCGCTACCTGGATATCGTCGATCTTCCGGACGGCCGGCAGCGGCTCTACTACGAGCTGACCAGGCCGGATGGCCTGCATGAGCTGCGGACCGAACTGCGCTAGAACTCGCGCGGGCGGCCGTTACGCGCCTGCCGCTGGCGGCGCCGGGCGCCGACCAGGCCGCCAGATGCGTCCCGCGGCTGTACCCAGGCGCTGAAGTTCTCCCCGGTGAGTTCTTCCAGGAGCTTGATGTCGGCCTCGAAGAACGGGATCAGGGCCTGCCGTTCCTGCCAGGTCAGCGGCTGACGCGGTGCTGCCCCTGCTGCAGGCTGCGCTCCAGCCGGTCGATCATCGCCATCCCGGCATGATGCGGCAGCCGGGACGCCGCTGCCGAGGCCGCTCGCAGCATTCTGGCGAGGTGCCGGTGCCGGCGGGTCAACTCCGGGTGAGCGGTGACGTTCTCGCGCGGGATCGTGGTGACCTGGCCAGGCGCAACCCCGAGGAATAGGCAGATCCGGTCCAGCGTGCCTGCCGGATTGTCCACCAGGTCGCGGTAGCGGAACACGTGCACCTGCTCGCGGTCGAACACCGAGTACAGGTGCTGCAGCTGCCGCCCGTACAGGCCAAGTCGCTTGTAGTGCCAGAAGTCGGCCCAGCCGGCCGCGATTCGCTCGTCTTCGGCCGCGCAGGCGCTGACGAAGTCAGCGATCGGGTCGAGTCCGGCCGACCACAGGTGCGTCCAGTTTGAATGGGCGCGCTCGACCGGGTCTCGAAGCACCACGATCATCCTGGCGTCCGGGATCGCCGCCCGGATGCGCTGCTGGGCGGCCTGGTCGTAGAGGTAGAACGGCGTGGACTCGCCGCGCAGCGAGTGCGGCGGCGCGGCATCGAACAAAGCCTCATAGTCCGGCCGCCGCCAGACATGCTCCCGGTAGGTCTTAACGTCGCCCGGGCCGCCGCGACTTGGCGGCGGGCCATCGGTGAGGAAGAACTTCGGTTCCTTGACCGGCGACAGGAACAGCTGGGGATGCTGGGCTAGTGCTGCATGCAGGGCGGTCGTGCCGGCCTTAGGCGCGCCCGCTACGAAGAAGTCTGGCAGCGCCATGGAGATCCTCCAGAGTTATCCTAGCGATTTTATAGGATACTCGCTCTGGCATACAAGGTGTAGCTTTCCCGCGCAGCACTTGCTGGCGCGATCTGTCACGGTTCATCGTGGCTGCACTGCCCCCCGGCGCCGGCTGCAAACCGGGTGAACCGCAGTCCGGCCAGCACGGGCACGCTGTCACTCGCGTCCAGCTCCGCTGCGATGGCGACGTCGTCGCGATAGCCGTGGCCGGCCAGCTCAAGGCCGCTGCCGCAGGCGAGCAACTGGGCAGCGAGGTCACTCTCGACCGCGCGGAACGCCGCGGCCGCGGCGCCCGCCTCCGGGCTGAGGCCGGCCACACCCAGCTCAGCGAGCGCCGCGATCACGGCGCCGGCGCCCCACAGGTCTTCCACGGCCGCCCGCAGTGAGCCGTCCGGCCAGTGCTCGCCGGCCGCGACCACCGCGATGCCGCCGCCAGCCGGGTCGCCGTCACGCTGGCTGACCAGCCACCGGGCGACCGCGCGCCGGTTGCGCAGGCAGGCTCCGGTGACTGCCGGCCCCCGGCCTGCCAGGTGACTGGCGAGTGCCGAGCCGTTCGGCGACGGCAAGACGATCCGCCTCAGTTCCGGCGCTGACCTGATGCTGACCGGGGACAGGCTGACCAGGCCCGCGCCGTCCGGCCGGGCCGCCTGCGACCGGCCGACGGCCAGCGTCGCGTCGTGCGCGCGCGCGAAGGCGGCGGCCGAGTCGTCGTTCCACTGATACGGGAACACGTCTGCGCCAGCGTCGATCGCGACACTGAGCGCGGTGGTGAAGCTCAGCACGTCGACAATCACCGCGAATCTGGCATCGGCGCCGATGGCGTCCGCGCCCGTGCTGGCCCAGTCGAATCGCACGTCCCAGTTGCGCTGATCCTGATGAGCGGCCATACGGCACTGTCTCACTGACGAGCGGGGTCTCACTGGCGGGCGCGGTCTCACTGGCGGGCGCGGTCTCACTGGCGGGCGCCGTCTCACTGGCGCGCACTGTCGCACCCACTGGCACAGCCGAGTGTCGTACCCCCTGGGTAGCGTGAAGAAAGCAGGCAGTGCCAGCTGCCGCGCCGACCCGTGGAGGCCGATGATGAGCTCTTTGCCGACGCTGACCGGCGAGCGTGCCGACCTGGCCGAGACGCTCGCCAAGCACCGCAACTTCCTGCGCTTCGCCGCTCGTGACCTGACCGATGAGCAAGCCGCGGCGCGAGCCACTGCGAGCGAGTTGTCCGTAGGCGGCATTATCAAGCACGTCACCGGCGTCGAACGGCAGTGGGCGAGCTTTATTGCCGAGGGCCCGTCGGTGGTGGGCGACTGGCAGGACGAGGACATCATGCGGGCCTACCAGGACGGCTTCAGGATGCTGCCGGGCGAGACGCTGGCGGCCCTGCTCGCGGACTACGAGGCGGCGGCTGCCCAGACTGACGAGTTGCTCGTCAGCCTGCCCGACCTGGACGCGCGCCAGCCGCTGCCGCAGGCGCCGTGGTACGAGCCGGGTGCCAGCTGGTCGGCGCGGCGCGTGCTCCTGCACCTCATCGCGGAGACGTCCCAGCACGCCGGGCACGCCGACATCATCAGGGAGTCGATCGACGGCGCCAAGACCATGGGCTAGCTGGCCTAGCCGCCCTCCCATCGGGTAAAGATCGGCATGTGAACGACGCAGCTCGCGCGAGCCACGGATCTGAGCCCCCGGCCGACCTGCGGCCGATGCTGGCCACGTCCGGTCAGTTGCCGCGCGACGACGCCGGCTGGGCCTATGAGATGAAGTGGGACGGACTGCGCGCGCTGGCGTTCCTGGCCGGGGACAAGGTCCGGCTGGTGTCCCGGTCCGGCCGCGACATCAGCCATGCCTACCCCGAGCTCGCCAGCCTGGCGGGCAGCACCGACGCCGCCCAGCTGGTACTCGACGGCGAGATCGTCGCGTTCGCAGGCGGCGCCTGGCCGGATTTCGAGGCCCTGCAGCAGCGGATGAACATCGGCTCGGCTGCGCAAGCCCGTGCGCTGTCGGCGCAGGTACCGGTCAGCTTCCTCGCTTTCGACCTGCTGTGGCTCGACGGGCAGCCGGTGCTGGAGCAGCCCTATGCTCGCCGCCGCGAGCTCCTGGACGGGCTCAGCCTGCAGACCGCGCGCTGGCAGACGCCGCCCGCCTTCCTGGCCGAGTCCGGTGCTGACATCCAGGCCGTGTCCCAGCAGCACCGGCTCGAGGGCATCATGGCCAAGCGAGTGGCGTCGCGCTACGAGCCAGGACGCCGCTCGCCAGCCTGGCTGAAGATCAAGAATGTCCGCCGTCAGGAAGTAGTGATCGGCGGCTGGAAGCCGGGCGAGGGCGGACGCGCGGGCTGGATCGGTTCGCTCCTGGTCGGAGTGCACTCCGATGGCGAGCTCAGGTACAGCGGGCACGTCGGTACCGGCTTCACTCAGCAGACGCTGAAGATGCTGAACGGCAAGCTGGCGCCACTGCGCCGGGAGAGCTCACCGTTCGCCGACAAGGTGCCGCCCGAGGACTCGCGATTCGCGCAGTGGGTCGAGCCGGTACTCGTCGCCGAGATCACTTTCGCGGACTGGACTAAGTCCGGCCGGCTCCGCGCGCCTGCCTACAAGGGCCTGCGCGATGACAAAGACCCCCGCGAGGTGATCCGTGAGCCCTGAGTCCCGCAAAGTCGCGGCGGAGGTCGAGGGCCGGACCCTCACGCTGTCCAACCTGGACAAGGTCCTCTACCCGGCGGCCGGGTTCACCAAGGCGCAGGTCATCGACTACTACCTGCGGATCTCGACGGTCATGCTGCCGCACCTGGCGGCCCGGCCGGTGACCATCAAGCGCTACCCCGAAGGCGTGGACGGGCAGTTCTTTTACCAGAAGAACGCTCCGGCGGGCACGCCTGAGTGGGTGCCGACGGCACGGATTCCCTCGCCCGGCTCGACCAAGTCGCGCGAGACGATCGAGTACATCCTGGGCGGCGACCTGCCCACGCTCATCTGGGCCGCCAATCTCGCCGCCCTGGAACTGCACACGCCGATGTGGCGGCACCCGGCGGTAGGCCAGCCCGACCTGCTCGTGTTCGACCTCGATCCGGGACCGCCCGCGACAATCGTGGAGTGCTGTCAGGTCGCCTTGCTGCTCCGGCCGCTGCTGGCTGATCTCGGACTGCGGCCGCTGGCGAAGACTTCTGGCGGCAAGGGCATGCAGCTGTATGCCGCGGTGTCGCAGCTGAGCTCGCAGCAGACCAGCGACCTGGCCAAGGACCTGGCCGAGCGGCTCGAGCGCGAGCAGCCGGAACTGGTGGTGTCGAGGATGACGAAGGCGCTGCGGCCCGGCAAGGTACTGATCGACTGGAGCCAGAACAACGCGGCGAAGACGACGATCGCGCCTTACTCACTGCGCGCCCGGCCGCAGCCGACCGTCTCGACACCCGTCACGTGGGCCGAAGTCGAGGGCTGCGAGCGGGCCGAGGATCTGGCGTTCACCGCCGTCGACGTGCTCAGCCGGGTGGCTGGCACCGGCGAGGTGTCCGGTGATCTGTTCGGCGGCCTGCTGACGGACTGACAGACCGGGCAGCAAGCCTGATCCGCTGTTACGTACGGGACGGAAGTTGCGTACTTGCTTAAGCCGGCCGAGTACTCGTTTTTATGTCCTTACCTGGGATTACGGGTACACACCGTGAATCGTCGAAGTAAGCTCCTGAGTTTGCATAGGGATTTGCTTGTCGCAAGGAGCACCTGGAGCCGCTATGCGGTTCAGCATCCTCGGGCCCTTATCGGTCGAGGCGGACGACGGTAGGCCGCTTGTCTTCAGGCGGCCCTCCCAGCGCGCGACGATGGCGGTCCTGCTGCTGCATGCCGACCAGCCGCCGACCAGGACGCTGCTGATCGACACCCTGTGGGGCGACAACCCGCCGACCGACGCCGAGACGGCGCTGCGGGTGCGGATGCGCGATGTGCGGCGAGCACTGGCAGGCCACGACCGGCTGATTACGCACCAGGCCGGCTACCGGGTCAAGACCGGGCCGGGAGAGCTCGATGCCGCGAACTTCCGGAGCCTGGCTGCGCACGGCCGGACAGCGCTCGACCTCGGCCACGCCGAGGACTCAGCCCGACTGCTCCAGCAGGCCTGCGGCTTGTGGCGGGATCCGCCGCTCATCGACCTCCCCGATAGCCCGCTGATGCGGCTGGCCGCCACTGAGCTGCTGGAGCAACGCCGCGAAGCGCGGGAATGGCTGATCGACGCGCGGCTGGCACTGGGCCAGCATCACGAGGCGCTTGCCGCCATCCGCGAGTTCGTCGCGGCCGATCCGCTGCCCGAGCATCCGCACGTCCAGCTCATGCTCGCGCTCTACCGGTGCGGGCAGAAAGCTGCCGCGCTCGCTGCGTACGGCCGGCTGCGCGACCTGACCGTGCGCGAATTCGGCCAGGACCCCGGACCCGAAGCGCGCGCGGTGCTCGGACTGATCCTCGACGATAGCCCTGACCTGCTGTTCCGGCCACGGGCGTTGACAGTCGTCAGCGACATGCGGCCAGTCTGGTCGCCGGTCAGGCAGCTGCCCGCGCCACCGGCTGACTTCACCGGCCGGGCCGACGCCATCGAGGCGCTGGCCCGGCGAATGCCCGCCGCCGGGGTGGCCGTGACGGTTATCACCGGGCCGCCGGGCGCGGGCAAGACGGCGCTGGCCGTCAAGACCGGTCATCTGGCCAGCTCGGTCTTCGCCGACGGCCAGCTGTACGTGAGCCTGGGCGGTGCCGCCCAGCCCCGTGATCCGGCCGGCGTTCTCGGCGAGCTGCTGCGATCGCTCGGGGTCCCGCCCGGCCGGGTCCCGGCAGGCCTGGCCGAGCTCGCAGCCTTATACCGCTCGGTGCTGGCCGGGCGCCGGGTCCTGCTGGTAGCCGATGACGCCGCGACCGCGGCCCAAGTGCGCCCGCTGCTGCCGGGCACGGCGGGCTCTGCGGTCCTGGTGACCAGTTCCTCGCGACTGGCCGATCTCGAAGGCGCGAGCTGCGTGAGCGTGGCCGGGCTGAGCCCGGCCGAGGCGACGGCCTTGCTGGGCCGGATCGCCGGTCAGCACCGGATCGACGCCGAGCCGGGCGCGGCAGCGGCGATCGTGCAGGCATGTGCGGGGTTGCCGCTGGCGCTGCGGATCGTCGGCGCCCGGCTAGCCGCGAGTCCAGCCCGGCGGCTGGCTGACCTAGCCTCAGCGGTGTCGGATGACGGCAGGCTGCTCGGCGAACTCAGCATCGGCGACCTATCGGTCCGCCGCCGGTTCGACGCTGCCTGGCGCGCCCTGGATCCAAGCTCTCGCCGGGCACTGCGCACGCTGGCCACGGTCGGCGGCCATGATCTGCCGAATTCACTGGTGCTGTCGGCGGCGGGAGCGCCCGGCGTGGCCCAGGCGCTAGCCGACTCGAGTCTGCTGATCCAGAACCCGGACACCGGGCACTACCGGATGGCTCCGCTGGCGCGCTGCCATGCCGCGGACCAGCCGGCCGCCGTCGGCGAGTAGGCCCGGGCCGGCTGAGTCAGCCGCCATTCGTGCGAATGTTCGCACTCGTGACACGCCCCTGGCGTCGTGCCAACAGCGTGGCCGGCAATGCCGCTTCTAGCTGGGCGCTTACGCCGCGCTAACAGGATGCTCACATGGCGCCTCTATGGTGCGAAACGCTGACTCACCTGCGAAAAGCCGTTCAGCGGCCAATGCCGGACCAGCCAACCAGTGGAGAGCTGAATGACCTTGACCCGCTTCAGCCGACTGCCCGACCGACGGCGGCTCCGGCTATCCGTCCTTGCCTGGTGCCTCGCCCCGCTGCTGGCCGCTTGCTCCGGCGCGGCCGCGCAGGTGAAGCTGCCGCCCAAGCCCGCGAAGGCCGGCGCCACGACCATCGCGGGCCCGGTGTCCTTACCTCCGCGCCAGCAGGTGGTAGCGGCCATCACCGGCTACGTCGCTGCGCTGGGGCAGGCGGACAAGTCGAAGAATGCGGCCCTGGCCCGCCGGCTGCTGAGCCCTTACCTGGCGGCAGACCGGATCGGCGGCCTGGTGCAGGCGGTGAGCGGCATCTGGGCCAAGGGCGAGAGCTTCTACGGTCAGGACGAGGTACATGTCCTGACCGTACGAATCGACGGCCAGCACGCCTTCGTGCACGACTGCGACAACACCAGTGGCATGGGCCTGCAGGATGCGTCCGGCCATCCGGTGCCGGGCACGGCCGGGGTGGCCGCTGACAACCTCGTCACGCGGCTGCACCGGGCCGGCGGCCGCTGGCTGGTGGACTTCCAGCTAGTCGAGGATGTGCCGTGCGCGCCGTAGCCGGGGCACTGGCCGCCCTGCTGCTGGCCGGCGGCCTGCTCGCATCCACCGGGACCCGGGCACTGGCTGGCGGTGGCGGCGGTGGCGGCTGCGACCCCTATGTCGACGGCACTATCGTGCCGGTGCCGTGCTCGACCGGATCAGGCAGCGGCGGATCAGGCGGCAGCGGCGGCGGCGGCAGCGGCGGCAGTGGTGGCGGGATCAACAACACCTGCACCACGACGCCGCTCGACAAGGCTCAGGCGCTGAACCTCGGCCTGTCCTGGCCGCCGCCGAAGGGGCAGGAGTGGGCGCTGCTGGACTGCATAGGCGGCAACGTCGGGGCGGGCCCGCAGGCCGTCCTGGTCAACATCGCCACTGGCCAGCCCGCTGTCACGCCGCAGCAGTTGCTGGACTCAGCGCTGGGCCAGCTGCAGGTGCCCTACCTCGGCCCGCACACCGCGCCACCGCGCGGCCACGACGCACTGGTCGGCCTGCCCGAGTGGTTCTGGCTGCCGCGCAACGAATGGACTCCGCACAGCGTGACCGTCCGGGCCGGCCCGGTCTGGGCGACCGCGACCGCGACGCCGGTCGGGCTGACGTTTGAGCCAGGCGGCGGTCTGAGCGGGTTCAGCTGTGCCGGGCCCGGCACGCCGTATGACCCGGCCCGGCCCGCGGCCGGCCAGCACACCGACTGCTCGTACACCTATCAGCAGCCATCGACCGGTCAGCCCGGCAACGCCTACCAGGCCTCGGTCACCGTGACCTGGCGGATCAGCTGGACCGGTTCGGGCGGTGCTGGCGCGGTGCTCGACCCGGCACTGCCGGTGCCGGTCGCGTTCACTGTCCCGGTCGCGCAAGGAGAGGCACTGGTGAACACCCCGTGAGTAATCCGCCGCCCGGCGTCGGGACCGCGTATTTCCCGACTGCGGACGTCACGCCGAACGGTCACGGCCCGGTGGCCGGGCCCGACACAGGCCGCCTGCGCGGGCTGCCGAGACGACGCCGGCCTGCCATGATCGCCCTTGCCGTCGCGATGGCCGGCGCTGGCGTGCTGATCAGCGCCGCGGTGTACCAGCGGGCGGACCACCAGGTCGCCGTCGTCATGGTCACCACGTCCGTGCCGGCCGGCAGTGTCATCAGCGCCGCCGACCTGGGCACGGCCAGAGTCGCCGTCGGCAGCGGCATCCAGGTCATCCCGGCTTCCCAGTTGCGGGCGGTCAGCGGCGAGATTGCCGCGGTCGCGCTGCGCCAGGCGACTCTGCTGGCGCCGGCCGACCTGACGACGGTGCAGCCGCCAGGTCCCGGCCAGGTCCTCGTGCCGGCCGCGATCAAGCCGTCCGTCTTGCCCGCCAGCGGCCTGTCAGCAGGCGATCAGGTGCTGATCCTGGCCACGCCAGGTGATCAGGGCGAGCCGTCTTCCCAGTCCGGCACGCCGTCGCTGACGGCGCCGGTGCCGGCCGTGGTCGAGGCCGTCAATGCCGCGCCGGACCAGGGTGGGTTCGACGTCGTCGACCTGCTGGTCAGGTCGGCCAATGGCCCGGCCGTCGCGGCTCAGGTATCAACGGGCCAGTTCGCGCTCGTGGTGACGAAGCGGAGTTCCTGAGTGGGCGAGCTGTATGCACTGGTGTCGGCGGGCGGCTCGCCGGGTGTCACCACGGCCGCGATAGCGCTGGCGCTCGCGTGGCCGCGGCCGGTGATTGTGGCCGAATGTGATCCGAGCGGCGGAGACGTTCTGGCCGGGCTGCTGGCCGGTACCGTGCCAGCCGGCCGCGGGCTGATGGAGCACGCCATTGAAGCGGGCCGGAGCGGGCCAGCCGCTGCCGCCAGCCTGCCCGAAGACCTGATCCCGCTCGATGACGAGCGGACCAGGCTGCTGCTGCCTGGCCTGACCGATCCGCGGCAGGCGGCCGGGCTCGCCCCGGCCTGGCCAGCGGTCGCCGCTGCCCTGACGGCCCAGTTGTCCGACGTCATCGCGGACTGCGGCCGGCTTGATGCCGGCGCCGGGCAGCCGCTGCCGGTGCTGTCGGCGGCCCGGACCGTCGCGATCGTGCTGCGTCCGACGCTGCGCCAGGTGTGGGCGGCCCGGGCCCGGGTGGAGATGGTCACGAGGCTAACCGGCGCCAGCCGGGTTGCGCTGCTTCTGACCGGTCCGGGCACGCATTCCGCGCGCGAGGTGTCGCACGCGCTCGGCGTCCCGGTGGCGGCAGTGCTCCCCGACGACAGCCGCGCGGCCGCCCTGTTGTCCGACGGCGCCGGGTCGCAGCGGTATCTCAGCTCGGGGGCATTGCTCAGGTCGGCGAGATCGGCTGGCCGGGCGCTGCGCGACCACGTCGAGGTCATGACTCCGCAGCCGACGGGAGCGGGTGTCGCACCATGACGCTGAACTGGCCGCCCGCTCCGCCCGAAGAACTGATCACAGATGCCGTGACAGTGGACCCCGGGCGTCCACCGCAGCCGCGGCCCCTGGAGGCCGCGCCGGTGCAAGCTCCCGACCCGGTGCAGGTACAGGTGCCGGACCGGCCGCCGGACCGGCAACTCCCGGACCTGCCCCCGGCGCTGCCCGAGCTGACGCCTGGCCTGCAAACGCGGTACGGGCTGACCGATCCGCGGCTGATCAACGGCATCAGCGAGATCACCGCCATGATCGCGGCGCGACTAGACGACGGCGCGAGCGCGGCCGAGGTCATGCCGGTCATCAGGGACACCGCGCGCCGGTGGCTCGAGCACCAGGTTCGCGTCGGGTTGCTGGCCGCTACGGCCGGCGGAGCCATCGAGGAACTCGCCCAGGCCGTGCACGACCAGCGTTACGGACTCGGGCCGGTGACCGACTACCTCCGCGACCCGCAAGTGGAGAACATCGACATCAACGGGTGCGACCAGGTCTGGATCACCTACGCCAGCGGCGAACGGGTGGCCGGGCCGCCGGTCGCGGCGAGCGACGACGCGCTGGTCGCGATGATCAGGACCTGGGCGACCCGCGGCGGTCAGACCGCCCGCGACTTCTCGGCTGCTTCACCGCTAGTGAACGTGGCGCTGACCGGCAGTGCGCGGATGACCGCGACCATGTCGGTGACGCCGCGGCCGTGCGTGTCCCTGCGCCGGCACGGGCAGATCGATGTCACGCTGCCGCGCCTGGAGCGACTCGGCACGATCGACCCGACGCTGGCCGGGTTCCTGGCCGCCGCGGTCCGCAGCCGGTGCAACATCATCATCACCGGCGGGGTCAACGCCGGGAAGACGACGCTGCTGCGCGCCCTGGCCAGCGAGATCCCGCCGGGTGAGCGAGTGGCGACGCTGGAATCCGAGTACGAGCTCTACCTGCACGAACTGAGCCAGCACCCGGACGTCATCGCGTTCGAGGCGCGGGAGCCTAACTCCGAGGGCGCAGGCGGCATCACCCTGCACGACCTGATCGCGCACGCGCTCCGGCACAACCCGCGCCGGATCCTGGTCGGCGAAGTCCGGCGCAGCGAGATCATGCCGATGCTCGAGGCCATGAACTCCGGCCAGGAAGGATCGATGTGCACGCTGCACGCGAACTCGCCCGCCGAGGCGTTTGACCGCATCTTGATCCTCGGCTTGCGCGGCGGCCTGGCGCTGGCCGAGCGGGCGATTCACATCCTGGTCGGGATGGCGGTCGATCTGATCGTGCATGTGCGCCGCGGCTACGACGGCACCAGAACAGTGCGATTTGTGTCGGAGATCCTCGAGGTCATGCCGCCCGGCGACACCGACCGGCCGGCGGTGAACCGGCTCTTCCTGCCCGACCCGGTGACCGGCCGCGCGGTCGCCGCCCATACGCCGTCGGCAGGCTTGCTGCACCGGCTGGCCGGCGCCGGCTTCGAGGTCGGCATGCTCGACCAGCAGCGGGCTGCGACGCAGCATGGCCAGCCGGGGACGTGGAACCGGTGATCGTGCTGGCCGGCTGCGCCGGCGGCCTGATCGTCACCGGCATCGTCCTGCTGATCCGCGAGCTCACCAGGAAGGCGCCGCCGCCGGGAACACCGCCGCCAGTCCGCATCAGCATCAGCCTCCCGGCGCGCAGGCGACTGCTGATCGCAGCGGCTACCGGCATTGTCGTGCTGGCCATCACCCGGTGGCCGGTGGCGATGATCGCGGCGGCGCTTGCGGTGCTCTTCCTGCCCAGGATCACCTCAGGCAAGGCGGCCAGGCGGCAGGCGGCCGTGCTGGAGGGCCTGGAGCAGTGGACCAGGCGGCTGGCGGACATGCTCACGGCCAGCAGGGGCCTGGAGGATGCGCTGGAGGCATCGGCACGGCACGCGCCCGAGCCGGTCGAGCCCGCCGTGTCGGCCCTTGGCCGGCGGCTGGCGGCGCGGATGCCGGCCGAGCAGGCGCTCCGCGCGTTCGCGGCCGACATCGACGATCCAGCCGGTGACCGGATTGCTGCCGCCCTGATCATCGCTACCGGAAGGCGTGGCGGTGCCGTCCGCGACGTGCTGAACTCGCTGGCCATCATGCTCGGTCGCGACGTCGCGGCACGTCGCGAGATCGAAGCCGAGCGCGCTCAGCACCGGACCACGGTGAAGTGGCTGACTGTCTTCGTGGTCGTGTTCACCGGTTTCGCCGTGCTTAACCGGGCGTACTCGGCTCCGTTCAGCACCGTGGCCGGCCAGGTCGTGATGGCGCTCGTGGCGGCGCTGTACGCGGGCGGGCTGTTCTGGCTGCATCAGCTCGGCTCGGTGCCCGCGCCCGGCCGGTTCCTGAACGGGTCGGCCGCCGTCGCCGGTCCCGGCCGCGACCAGCGCAGCCGCCTGCTGCTGGCCGAGCAAAGGAGGCCAGCGTGAGCTTGTGGCTCGTTACGGCCGGGATACTTGCCGGGCTCGGGTGCTGGCTCGCCGTCAGTGAGCTCCGGCCGGCCGGACCAAGTCTGCGCGCGGCGATCGACCGGCTCGATGGCGACGGCGCGACGACCGGGCGGACGGCGCCGTTGCAGGTCCGGACCGGCCGGGCGGTGAGCCGGGCGGCGCCATGGCTGCCGGTGCCGTCGGCCGATCTCCGGCTGCTCGGCCAGGACCCGGCCCAGTGGTGGGCTACGAAGGTCAGCCTCGGCATCCTCGGCCTGGCGTTGGTGCCCGTGCTGGCCGGCCTGCTCGCGCTCGGCGGCCGAACCTTCCCGCTGACCGTGCCGGTGGCCGGCATCGCTCGCGCTCGGCGCGGCGATGTTCTTCGCTCCCGATGTGGTCACCCGGGTCAACGCGGCCGAGAAGCGCACCGACTTCCGGCATGCGCTGACCAGCTACCTGGACCTGGTCGCACTGGAACGCGGCGCGGGTGCGGCACCGACCGAGGCACTGGAAGCGGCGGCCGAGGTGGGCCGCGGCTGGGCATTCGAGCGCATCGGCGCCGCGCTGAACGAGGCACGCAAGGCCAGCCGTCCACCGTGGGACGGACTGGCCAAACTGGCCGAGGACATCGGCATCACCGAACTGGCTGACCTGGCCGAGATCGCCGGGGTGGCGGGCCAGGAAGGAGCCAGGATCCTCGACACCCTCAGCGCACGAGCCGAGTCGATGCGAGCCGAGGCACTCGCCGCCACCAAGGCAAAGGCCGGCTGGCGCAGCACCACCATGGTGCTGCCGATCGCGATGCTGGCCGGCGGATTCCTTGTGCTGCTGATCTTCCCCGACTTCTACCGGCTCTTCGGCTAACCCAGGCCGCCCGGCCCGCCGGGCACCGACAGGAAGGACACCCCCGTGCTCACCGACCCGCGATTAACTCTTCTGCATTACCTCGGCGTCCAGCTGCGGGTGCGCTGGGCGGCAGTGCGCTCCGGCGAACTGGACCGTGGCGCACTCAGCCTGGAGTGGGTCGCGATCGCCTTCGTGCTGGTCACGGCAGCGGTGGCGCTGGCCGCCTTCCTGACCGGCAAGATCGGCAACTTCGAGAGCCAGATCCCCAGTTCGCCGTGACCTGGCCGGTGCGGCTGCCCGGCTGGTGGCGACAGGACGACGGAGCGCTGACGCTGACGTACGTCATCGTGCTGCCGTGCGTGCTGCTGTTCATCATGCTCATGGTCCAGGCATCATTCTGGTTCCTGGCCAGGGACGCCGCACTCGCCGCAGCCCGGCAGGGCGCCGACGCGGCCAGAGCCTACGGTGCTCGGGCATCGGCCGGGCAGGCCGCGGCGCTCGCCTTCGCCAGGCAGGCCGGCGAGGCTATCTGCTCGACCCGCGGGCGAGTTCGGCGGGCAGCACTGCGGCGACGATCTCGATTACGGTTCGGGGCCACGTTCCCAGCTTTGTTCCCGGCGTGGTGGTCGGCATCTCCGAAACCGTGCAGGCACCGGTCGAGGAGTTCCGCTCGTGAGGCGCCGGGTGCGTGGTCAGCCTGCCGACAGCGGTAACGCCGCGCTGGAACTCGTGGTGCTGGCGCCGGTGCTGCTGGCATTGCTCGGGCTGGTGATCGCGGCCGGCCGGACAACGGTCGCGCAGGGTTCAGTCGATGCGGCCGCCCGCGATGCGGCCCGGCAAGCATCGCTTGCGCTCAGCCCGGCCGCGGCCCAGGATGCCGGCCAGGCCAGTGCGCGCGCCGCCCTAGCGCGCGACGGGCTGGATTGCACCTCGCTCACCGTCTTGGTCGACACCAGCCAGTTCGGCTATCCGGTGGGGCAGCCTGCCGCGGTGCGAGCGCAGGTGTACTGCACGGTGCCGCTGTCGGACCTCGCGCTGCCTGGCCTGCCGGGTGCGACCACGCTCTCCGGCGGCTTCAGCAGTCCGCTCGACCTGTACCGGGTGCGGTGAGGCAGCGATGGTCGCAGCACTGTCACCGGGATGTCACACCCGGTCAGGGATCGTCATGACCTGCGCGGCAGGCGGTGCCGCGGAGCAGGGCGGGAGGCCGGTGGGCGGTCAGGGACGCGAGTACGGCGGTTTGTCGCTGATGCTCGTCGTCTTGTTCGTCGCGCTGGTCGCGCTGGCCGGCATCGTGGTCGACGGCGGCGCGAAGCTCACTGCCGACGAGAATGCCACCGCGGTCGCGCAGGAGGCAGCCCGGGCGGGCGCCACCACCGTGGACGTGTCCCAGGCCTACTCGACCGGAGACTTCGCGGTTGACCCGGCCCGAGCGACCGCCGCGGCGCGCGAGTACCTGGTCGGGGCCGGTTACCGCAACTTCACTGTCAGCCCTGACGGCAACCGGGCCATCACGGTCCGGGTGACCATCACCGAGCCCACCAAGTTCCTGTCGCTGATCGGCATCCGCAGCTTCAGCACCACGCGGACCGCCACGGCACAGCTGGTAACCGGCGTGACAGGAGGAGCATGATCACTCGCGCGCGGGCAACCCTGACCGGCCTGGCGGCGCTCGCTGCCCTGCTGGCGGCGATCATCGGACTGCCGGTCGTGCTGTACCAGTTCGGCGGCTCGCCGCTGCCGGCCCGGCTGGCCAACTGGCACCAGATGGCCGTCGTGCTGACCAGCCGCGATAACGGCAGCTTGCTCATCACGGTGATCCGGGACTGCTCGTGGCTAGCCTGGCTAGCGTTCACCGTCTGTGTCCTGGCCGAGGTTCAGGCCACCGTGCGCGGCCGCCGTGCTCCGCGCCTGCGCCTGGGCGGCGTGCAGAGCACGGCGGCGCATCTCGTTGCGCTGGCCGCGCTGACCTTTGCTGCCCCGGCCGCCGTCACCTTGTCCGCATCAGTCACCGCTGTGGCTGCTCAGCAACACCCGGCCGGCGCTGACGATCCGCCGCAGGAGATGTCGCTCATGACCGCCCCGCAATATCTCGATCTGCAGCCATCGACCCCGCATCCGGCAGCCCAGCCGCACACTGCCGCGGAGCCGGACGCCCACACCGATGCGCTGGAGGTCACCCCGGCGCACGCGACGCGCCTGATCACAGTGCGGCCAGGTGATTGCCTGTGGACGATCGCGCAGCGCTACCTCGGGGCCGGCGACAAGTACCCGGAGATCGTGCGCCTGAACGCCGGCCATGCGATGGCAGGCGGGCAGCTCTTCACCAACCCCTCGCTGATCGAGCCTGGCTGGCAGCTGTTCTTGCCCGGTGACGCGACCGGCCCGGCGGCCGTGACGACCAGCAGCGGCAGCCATCACCTCGGGCACCCCGCGAAGGAGGCCCATTTCCGGCGACGGCACCCGGCTGCCCGGCACCGCACCGCGCAGGAGCACGCCGCCAGACCGGCCAGCCCGCCCGCCGGTGCCGGCGGTGCAGCCGGGCAGCAGAGCGCCGGATCGGCTGCGGCCAGCAGCCAGCTCGCGGGCGAGCAGGCTGGCTACCGCACGTCAGCCAGGCCGGAGTCATCCGGGCAGCAACTGCCGGAGGCAGCGGTGTTCATCACCGGCGCGCTGGCCGGGGCGGTCGTGACCAGCCTTAACCGGCTGCGTCGCAGCCAGCGTGCGACCCGGCGGCGGGGCCGGCGCATCGCGCTGCCACCCGAGCCGGGCGTGCTGGCAGCCGAGCAGCGGTTGCGGGCCACGGCCCCAGCCGAGCCGCTGGAGACGCTACGCGACGCGCTCAGCTCCCTGGAGGACGGCATCGTCGGCTCCGGCCAGGAACTGCCCGACATTGTCGGGCTGCACGTCACCCCGGACGCGCTCGAAGTCCTGCTCGCCGAGCCAGCTGCCGACGCTCCGCCGGCCCCGTACACGATCAGCCCCGGACGGCAGGGCATGTGCTGGCGGCTCGACCTGCCCGCGGTCCTCGCTGATGACTCAGGTCCGCGGCCGCCCGGGCTCGCCGAGCATGGCTGTCACCTGCTGGCCGGACTGATCACGGCCGGCGCCACCGGGGACGGGTACTTGCTGCTCGATCTCGAGGCACTGCAAGTGACCGGATGCGATGGCCCGCCGGAGCTGATCGACCAGGTCGTGACGACGGTCGCCACCGAGCTGGCGACCGGCCAGTGGAGTGGCTGGTACGAGCTGATCCTCGTCGGCTGCGACGAGCTGGCGACGCTGGGACGGGCCGAGCATTGCGGCAGTTTCGAGGAGGCGCTCGCGCTGCTGGAGTCGCGCAGCGCATCGGTCGCGCCGCGGGTGGCGGACCGTGCTCCGGCCGATATGCGCGAGCTGCGGCTGACCGAACCCGAGAACGAGGACTGGGGTCTGACGATCCTGGTCAGCCGGGCCCAGCCCGGACCGGGTGAGCTGCAGCGGCTGCTCGAGCTGGCCGAGGACGGGCCAGGCGGCATCGCCGCGTTCGTCGCGGGCGATCCGGAAACGAGCGGCGGCCGGATGGTACCGACCGTGCTGCAGGTCGCCCCGGACCCGGAACTGCCGGGCGGGATCATCGCCAACGTGGTGCCGCTGCAGATCATGATCCGGCCGCGCGCGCTGTCGGGTGCCGAGTACGACGCGATCGCCACCTTGTTCGCCGTCGCGGCTGACACCGCCGATCTCGGCCAGGACGCCGAGCCTTACGTCATGTACGGGGCGCCGCCGTGGATCCCGCAAGCGGCCGCCCTGCAGCCGTTGCCAGGCTCCCTGGCCTGGCCCGTCGACGAGGCGCCGGATGACCCGGCGGCCGGCGGCGACCCGGACGGCAACTGGACGCACGACACCTGGGCGGACGGCACGTGGACAAGCGAGTCGGCTGCGACCGGGGAGCTCAGTTTCGGTCCGCCCGCCGCGGAGCAACTGACCATCCAGATCCTCGGGCCGTTTACTGTCACCGGCGCAGCCGATCAGCTGCAGCCCAAGCAGGCTGAGCTGGTGCTTGCACTGGCACTGGCGGCGCCGGCCGGACTGTCGAACTCGGCCCTGTGCAGCATGCTCGGTCCCGATCCCGATCATCCCAAGCCAGGCGATGCGGTACGGCAGATCATCACCAGGACCCGGCGGCGCCTCGGCCAGGCGCCCGACGGGCAGGAGTACATCATCCACGCAGGCAACGGCCACTACCTGCTGCATCCGGGTGCGCTGCTGGACTGGTCGCAGTTCCGCCGCCTCGCCGCCTCCGGCCGGGCGGACGACCTGCGCACGGCCGTGGGCCTGATCAACGGGCAGCCGTTTGCCGGCAGCTATTTCTGGTGGATCGATATCCCGCTGATCGAGACCGTGCGGGCCGAGCTCGTCGACGCCGCGGAGAAGCTGTCGGAGTTCGAACTCGCGACCGGATCGGCCAGGGCAGCCGCCAGGGCCGCGCGAGCCGGGTTGCTGGCAGAGGCGTCGGCCGAGCAACTGTGGCGCGCGGTGATGCGGGCCGAGCATGCGACCGGAAATCTGGCCGGCGTCACCGAGGCCTGGCGGCACTGCCTGGACGCGATCGAGGATATCGCGCCTGGCGGTGAGCCCCATCCCGACACCGAGACGCTGTACCGGCAGCTCACGATGGGCGCCCGGCAGCGCGCCCCGGTCCTAGGCGGGTAGCTGCGGCCCGGACGGAGCGCACGTCAGCGGCGTGCTGACACCGAGATCATCGAGATGCCGGCCGGTGCCTGGACGTCGTACCGGTCCGTCGCCGCGGACCAGCCGGGCGACGCCAGCACCGTACCGCCCGCCAGGCCGCTGTGACTGACACCGCTGAGCGTCGCCAGGGAAGCGCCGCCATACAGTCGCAGCCGGGTCGGTACGCCCGGCGCTACGGCCAGCCGGACCTGGCTGGCGCCGCCTGCCAGCGTGATCGTGACGGTCCGGTCGGGCCGGGGCAAGGACGCCTCGATCAGGCTGCAGCCGGCCGTGAAGTCGATGCCGGCCAGCTTGCCCCTGGCCATGGCCAGAACGGTCTCGCTGGCGCCGCCGCTGAACTGAAGTGTCCAGGTGACGGCCGAGCTCACCTGGACCGACACCGCGGCCGGACCGCTCAGGCCGGTACTGGTCAGGAACAGCTCGACCCGCCCGCTGTTGTTGGTCAGTTCCGGTCGTACCTGCGAGTCCGCGGGCGTCCCTACCCGCAGCAACTGCCCGGCCATCGGCGTCGCGGTGACCGTGATGCTCGCGGCGCCGCTCAGGACCGCTAGCGTTGCCCGGCTCAGGCCGGCCTGAGCGAGAGTCACGGTATGGCTGTCGGCGACCGTTCGGGTGGCTGGCCTGGCGAAGCCGGACTCGTCGGGCGAGCTTGCACAGGCAGCCAGTGCCGTCGTGGCGGCTAGCACCGCTGCTCCCGCCAGCAGCGCCATCCGGCTGCGCGACCACGCCGGCCAGCTTGGCATCCTCAGGTGCATGCGTCCTGACTGCCCCGGAATCGGCATGTCACTCACGGGCTCGTGCGCCAGGCGGGCGGTGCAGGTGGCGTACGGTACCGGCGCTGGTGGGTAAACAATGCTGGTGAACGGGACCCACACGGGAGACGGTCGGGTACGCCCGCGCATCGGGCTGCATGCGCTCGGCATCGGCGCTGGCAGCAGGCCGGAGATCATGGTGGCCGTCGCCGCGGCCGCGGAATCGGCGGGCTTTGCCACCCTCTGGTGCGGCGAGCACGTCGTCATGGTTGACCGGCCCGCGTCGCGCTACCCGTATTCCGACGACGGCAAGATCGCGGTCCCGCCGGATGCCGACTGGCTGGACCCGCTGCTGGCGCTGAGCTTCCTGGCCGGTGTCACCCGCTCGATCCGGCTTTCGACCGGGATCCTGCTGCTGCCCGAGCACAACCCGGTACTGCTGGCCAAGCAAGCGGCCACGCTCGACCTCATCTGCTCGGGCCGGTTCGATCTCGGTGTCGGCATCGGCTGGTCGGCCGAGGAGTTCGCCGCGCTCGGTGTCCCGTTCGCGCGGCGAGGCGAGCGAACTGCCGAGTATGTGGCCGCGATGCGACGTCTGTGGTCCGACGATCCGGCCACGTTCCACGGGAAGTTCGTGAATTTCGACGCGGTGCGGGTCAACCCGAAGCCGGTCAGCGACCGCCGCGTCCCGGTCATTTTCGGCGGTACGACCGACGCGGCCCTGGGCCGGGTGGCCGCGATCGGGGACGGCTGGTATGGCTTCAACCTGCCCTTCGCGCGGGTGCGCGAACGGATCGGCGTGCTGGCTGCTGCGTTCGGCCGCGAGGGCCGCGACCTCACCGGCCTGAAGGTCGCGGTGTCGCTGCGCGACGCCGATCCGGCCCAGCTGCCCGACCTGGCCGCGGCCGGGGTGACCGAGCTGGTCGTGGTCGCCGGGCCGCCGGGTGATCCGGCGGCTGCCGCGAGCTGGGTACGGCGGCTGGCGGACCGGTGGATCGGCGCAGCCACCTGACCCGGCTGGCCTGCGCACCCCGCCGGTAGATTGGCTCGCAGCCGACGGAAGGAACAGCCGGGATGTCAGCATCGGGCGCGCACGCCATGTGGAATCCGTTCGCGAACATGGCGGCGATCGCGGGGAAGGCCGTCACGATCGTGCGCGGTGAAGGAGCGACCGTCTACGACGCGGCGGGCCGTGCCTACCTCGACGCGCTGGCCAGCCTCTGGTACTGCAACGTGGGGTATGGCCGGACCGAGCTGGGCGATGCCGCCGCCGTGCAGATGCACAAGATCGCCGGCTACCAGGCCTACGAGACATTCACGAATGAGCCCGCTGAGGAACTGGCTGACCGGGTCGCCCGGCTGGCGCCGGTCCGCGGTGCGAAAGTGTTCTTCACGCCTGGCGGCGGCTCGGACGCGGTCGACACCGCCGCGAAGCTCGCGCGGGCTTACTGGCGCGCCGTGGGCCGGCCGGACAAGCAGATCATCGTCGGTCGCTCGCACGCTTACCACGGCGTAAACGCCTACGGCACCTCGCTGGGAGGTATCCCGGTCAACGCCGACCCGTTCGGGCCGCCGCTGGTTCCGTCGGTGGAGCACGTGCCGTGGGACGACGCGACCGCGCTCGCCAAGGTCATCGAGCAAGCCGGAGCTGATCACGTCGCCGCGTTTATCTGCGAGCCGGTGATCGGCGCGGGCGGCGTCTACTTCCCGCCCGACGGGTACCTGGCGCAGGTGCAGCGGATCTGCCGGGAGAACGACGTGCTGTTCATCGCCGACGAGGTCATCTGCGGTTTCGGCCGTACTGGCGAGTGGTTCGGCAGCGACCGGTTCGGGATCGAGCCGGACCTGATGACCCTGGCGAAGGGACTGACGTCGGGCTACCTGCCGCTGGGCGCCGTGCTGGCCAGCCCGAGAATCGCCGAGCCGTTCTGGCGCGAGGGCTCGGCTGAGATCTTCCGGCACGGTTACACCTACTCCGCGCATCCGGCGGCATGTGCGGTCGGGCTTGCCAACCTGGACATCATCGAGCGGGAGCAGCTGGTGGCACGGGTCAGGGAGCTGGAGCCCGCGCTGGCGCAGGCGCTCGCCCCGCTGGCCGGTCACGAACTGGTCAGCCAGGTGCGCACCGGGGCCGGGCTGCTGGCCGGGATCGAGATCTCCGCGGCCGCGCGCGAGGCCGATGCCGGGCTCGGCGCCCGGATCGTGACGGCCGCGCGCGAGCGCGGCGTCATCACCAGGCTGCTGCGCGGCGTCGCGCTGCAGGTATCCCCGCCGTTCGTCATTTCCGCCGCCGAGCTGAAGCAGATCGCCGAGGTCCTGACGGACGCCCTCGACGCTCAACTCGGCTGAGGCCGCGTCAGTACGAGTCGTGCCGCCGGAGCCAGGCCATGGTCCAGGACAGGTCCTGCTCGTCCCGGCCCTTACACGACCAGCTGACTGCGCCCGTCGAACAGGTCCCGCAGGGCAACACCGCCGTCCGGGTATCGAACGCGTATTCCTTGTCCACCGGCACCCAGGGCAGCTGGCGCCGCTGCGCCGCGAGCTCGTCCCGGAGCCGGCTGAGTTCCTTTTCCCTGGCGAGCAGCGCCAGCCTGGCCGCCCGGCACTCGTCCCGGCTGCTCGTCGGATGCGCCGATCCCTGCCGCGAAAGCTGTCATCGCTGATTCACCTCTCCAGCTGAGGCTAGCGCCGGCTCGGGGCGCTTGCCGGTGACCTGCGCTGCCTGGCGTCCGCCGACCGCGAGCGCGGCCAGCGCGCCGAGAAGCGACAGCCCGGCGGCGGCGAGCAGCCCCGGCCGGATCCCGCTGACCACACTGGCGGCGGTACCCAGGTCTCCCGCGGCGGAGAAGACCGCGGTCACGATCGCGACGCCGAACACCGCGCCGAACCGCTGCAGCGTGTTCTGCACGCCCGACGCGGTGCCCAGCTCGGCGGGCGCCACCGCGCCCAGGGCAGCGGTCGGCGTCGACGGGATCACCATCGAGATGCCGACGCCGGCGATGACCAGCGGCAGTACCAAGTCGGTGTAGCTGGCCCCGGTGCTGACGTACAGCGCGGTCCAGGCCAGTCCGCCGGCTTGCAGCACCATCCCCGCCGACATCAGCGGCCGGGTACCAATCCGGTCCGCTAGCTTGCCTGCCGCCGGCGCGACCAGCAGCGGCATCGCCGTCCAGGGCAGGAACCGCAGGCCGGTGGCCAGCGGCGAGTAGCCGAGTCCGAGCTGGAAGAACTGCGACATCATGAACGCGGAGGACGCGATCGCGGCCATGCTCATGAACCCGGTCGCGTTGGCGGCGGCGAACCGCACGTTCCGCATCAGCCGCGGCGGCAGCATGGGCGCGGTCACCCGGCGCTCCCACGCGACGAACGCCAACAACAGCCCCACGCCGGCGACAAGCGCGCCGATCACCTCGGTGCTGCCCCAGCCTTCGCCGGCGGAGCGGACCAGTCCCCAGGCCAGCGCGACGGCGCCTGCCGCCACGAGTGCGACTCCGGCGATATCCAGACGGCGGGCAGGACCGCGGCCTTCTGGCAGCCGGACCGCGGACAGGATCGCGGCGGCCAGGCCGATCGGCACGTTGATCCAGAAGATCCAGTGCCAGTCCAGGCCCTGCACCACGGCCCCGCCGACCAGCGGGCCACCTGCTACGGCGAGTCCGCCGATCGCGCCCCAGATGCCGACGATCGAGCCGCGCCGCTCCGGCGGGAAGACGCCCGCCAGGATGGTCAGGCTCAGCGGCGTGACCAGCGCGGCGCCCAGTCCCTGGGCGACGCGGGCCCCGATCAGCGCGGCGGCATCGGGGGCCAGCGCGCACGCCGCCGAGGCCACAGTGAAAAGGATCAGCCCGGTCACGTACATCCGGCGCCGGCCGAACTTGTCGCCGAGCGCGGCGGCGGTGATGATGCCGGCCGCGAACGGCAGCGTGTAGGCGTTCACCGTCCATTCGAGCGTCGACACACTGCCCCCGAGTCCGGCGTGGATGGCCGGCAGCGCGGTCACGACGACCAGGGCATCCAGCGCGGTCATGAAAAAAGCCACCGAGGTCAGCGCCAGCGCCCAGCCGCGATGGCTGGCGCCTGTCGTGCCGGTGAGCGGCATGTTCCCCACCTCCGGGACCGGGTAGCGGCGCCGTACTGGCGCCTGCAGACTGCCCGGCTCACTCCTCCTACGGGGGCTGAGCGCGGGTATCGACAGCGTCAGTCAGAAATTTCGCCGGCGTCAGCTGGGCTCGTGCCGCGCGGCGCGGCGAGTCAGCAGATCGCGTCCGGCGGCGTTGTCGGTGCAGCCGATGGCGCGTGCCCACGCCGCGGTGGCCTCGCCAGCCCGTCCGGCCGTCTCGAGCAGGTCCGCGTGCGCAGCGTGCAGCGGCGCGTACCCGGCCAGCTGCCCTCCGGTCAGCACCGGCTCAAGCACGGCCAAGCCGGCCAGCGGTCCGTCGGCCAGGCCAACGGCGACGGCCCGGTTCACCTCGACGACCGGCGACGGCGCGCGCCGGGTCAGCTCTCCGTACAGCGCGGCGATCTGCGGCCAGTCGGTATCGGCGAAGGATGGCGCCGCGGCGTGCAGCGCGGCGATCGCGGCCTGCAGCTGGTAAGGACCGGGCGAGCGCAATGCCACCGCCGCGTCGAGGATCGCGGTGCCCTCGCTGATCAGCTCCCGGTCCCAGCGCGCCCGGTCCTGATCAGCTAGCAGGACCGGCTGTCCGGCCGGGTCGAGCCGGGCAGCCGCGTGTGAGTCGGACAGCAGCATCAGCGCGAGCAGTCCGGCGCTCTCGGCGTCTGCGGGGAGCAGCCGGTGCAGGACCCGGCCCAGCCAGATCGCTTCCGCGCACAGGTCGACGCGGATCAGCTCGGCCCCGCCAGTGGCCGCGTAACCCTCGTTGAAGACCAGGTAAATGACCGCCTGGACCGCGGCCAGCCGGGCTCGCGACCGCGCTGGCCGGCGGTACCTCGAAGCTGATGCCCGCAGCCCTGATCTTGCGCTTGGCCCGGACGAGCCGCTGAGCCAGCGTCGGTTCCGGGGTGAGGAACGCGGCCGCTATTTCTTTGCTCGTCAGGCCGGCCACGTAGCGCAGCGTCAGCGCCACCCGGACCTCCGGTGCCAGCGCCGGGTGACAGCAGGCGAAGATCAGCCCCAGGCGGTCATCTTCCATCGTCGCCTCATCCGGATCAGCGGGTACCGGCTCCGCGGTGGCGGACTCGATCAGCGGGGCCAGGCCACGTTCCGATATGTGCTGGCGGGACCGGAGCTGGTCGACGGCCTTGCGCCAGGCGGTAACCGTCAGCCAGGCGCCAGGTTTGGGCGGCACGCCGTCGCGCGGCCACGTCCGGGCGGCAGCGATGAACGCCTCGGATACCGCATCCTCGGCGGTCTGCAGGTCACCGAGCCGCCGGGAGATCGTGGCCACGATCGCCGACCACTCCTGACGGTAGGCGCGTTCAAGCGCGGCCGCCGTGACCTGCGGCTCGTCTACTTCAGGCCCGCCTGCCACCCGGCGCCCTCCACGACCGGCCGCACTTCCACCCGGCCGTAGCGCATGATCGGCATCTTGGCCGCCCAGTCCAGGGCTGTGTCCAGATCCGCTGCGTCGATCAGGTAAAACCCGCCGAGGTGCTCCTTAGTCTCCATGAACGGGCCGTCGGTCAGCAGCCGCTCGCCGCCGGGCACGCTGATCGTCGTGGCCGTGTCGGCCGGTGCCAGCTGCTCGGCCCCGAGCAGCGCGCCTGACTGCTTGAGCGCGGTCGTGTAGTCGAGCCAGCTATCCATGACGCCGTCGACAGGTCTGATGTCGTCGGGCCGGACCTGGCTGGCGTAGATCAGCAGCGCGTATTTCATCTGGTCCTCCGTGATGTCAGGGCAAGCCTGCCCGCTGGCAGTTCCGCCTATCCAACGGAGCGCGGCGGCCCGGATCGACACCGCCGCCAGAGTTTTTCGCCGGCTCTGCCTACCGGCCGGGATGGGGCGGGCTGCTGAGCCCGGTCACTTGGCCATGCCTCTGCTCCGGAGCCGGAGCGCGAATCCAAGCACGACCAGGCCTCCGGCGATGATGACAATTCCCCCGACGATATGGAAGCTGCCACGTCCTTCGAAGGGAAAGACGGCGTAGACCACGCCCAACGCCATTTCGAGCACGCCCGCCCAGATGAGCGCTCGGAAGGCCTTCCTGCGCTGCATGTCAACAGGGTCGGTAATCTGCGGCATATCAGGCTTTCTCGGTGGTTAATGAGATCCTGCCAGCGAATCGACGAGAGTCAAGTGTTTCGCCGCGTGCTGGGACCGCGAGCTGACCGCCCACATCCGCAGCCACGCGTTCGGGCAGGTCGGAGCCAGAGGATTCTTGCCTGCGGCGCGATCCGCCAGCTAAATTGTCACGAAATGTCGACGGCAGGAGGCCCGGGTGAGCGTTGTCGCGATCAAGGCCGAACGGTCAGTTGCTGTGCGCGCAGACCCGGACCGGGTCTGGCAGCTGCTGCTGAGCCCGGCCATCTGGTCGCTGAAGGCGAGGGCCTTCATGTTCGCCGTGCCCGGCGCTGACCAGCTCCGCTTCTGGCTCGGGTCCACCGCGGCCGGCCTGCCCAACAATGGCCTCTACGAAGTCGCCGAAGACGACAGCGCCAGGTCGGTGACGTTCCGGGAGCCAGCCCCGTCCCGGCACTACTACCGCCTGGCTGCGCGGCCAGCCAGGCGCGGCACCACGAAAGTGCACATCGAGGTTGCCCGTTACCCTTCACGCCTGCACGCGGACGCGGTCGAAGTGGCCACGCGCGCTGGCCTTCACCAGTGGCTGAGCGGCATCCGGGCAGTCGCGGAAGACCGGCGTCCGGTCCCGGCCGATCTGATCTCAGCCGAGGTCAGCGGCTGTGCGTGCAGGTACCGCCGCCGTCGAAGGACTGGATATCGGTTACCGAGAAGGCTGTCATCGATGCCGAACCCGGTGCCGTGTGGGCGGTCGTGCAGGAGCCCTACCTTGACCCGGACTCGCCGGATGTCCCGGTGGCCTGCGGCCTCGTGCCCGGCACCACGGCCGGCCAGCCGGGGGAGATTCAGTATTTCGTCCGCCGGTCGGCGACCGGGACGCTGATGGCCTCGGCTGCCGTCGTCTCGGAGTTGCTGGACGGCATGGGCGTGGTCGCCCACTCGCTCAGGCCGCCGTACGACCGGATGCGCTATCGCGTCTACCCCGAGAACGGTCGGGCAGGAGTGGAGATTACCTGGACCGGCCCGCCGGGGCCCGGCGATGCCGGCGGCGAATGGATGGCGGGCTACCTGCGCGTGCTCGTCAATCACTACAAGGCGGCGCTCGAAGGCACAGCGGAGCCAGAGGGCACAGCGGGGCCAGAGGGCACAGCGGGCCCAGAGGGCACGGCGGGGCCAGCCGCCTAAGGTCAACCGACCAGCAGGCAGGTCAGGAAGCGGCGGCCGCGGGGCCGGCAGATCCGGGGGCTTGCGGGGCGCTCGGCCCGGGCATTGTCATCCACTGCGAGGTCTCGGTGAGCTCAGTCGAGTTGATTTTGCGCAGCAGGATCCCGTCGCGCGTCTGCGGGTCGTCATAGGGCGCCACCGCAGCCGCGTACAGGCGCAACTCGGTCCGGATGACGCTGCAGGCCCAGCCGAACCTGGTCGAGTTGTCATAGAAATGGAACACCGAACGCAGTCCGGTCAGGACGACGACGCCGGCCCCGATGATGGCAGCCGGCCGGGCGTCACCGGGCGTCATGATGCCGGCCACCGGTACGGCCGCGGACGCGGCCAGCAGGATCAGCTCGGAGGCCTGGAAGCTGAACCGGCTGCGCCTGAGGTGGCTCGCATACCACTTGAACAGCCGGATCGCCTCGGACTGGGCGACTGAGGACGGGTCGGCCTCCGGCGGCGCTGTACTGATGGCGGGCTTCGGTCTCCTGGGACTCATGTCGTGCCTCCGGCGGGCTGCGTGCGGGCGGGGTCAGGCCGGGCCGGGACGGTGTGCCGGCGGCACCCACGCGGGACGCAGTCGTGCCATCTGTCACAGAGTCCTCTAAATTATGCTAATGGCCGAGCTTGCGAGTGCGCCGGGTAATGATCACCAGCTGATGTCCGGAGTGCCGCCGTTCGCGCCCGGTGCGCAGGTAACGCTGGCGAACTGGCAAGAGCCGCCGTTCAACCGGTGGGCGTTCCAGCACATCCGCGAGCTGATCCCGACCGCGCGGATCAGCCGCGGTGACGGCGGCGCCCGGCGGCTGCCGCGAGCTGAACGCGACATCAACTCGCTGTCGTTCCGCTCCGGCGGCCGCGAGGTGACTGTCGCTGAGATGCTCGCGCAGACCTACACCGACGGTTTCCTCGTGCTGCATCACGGCGAGATCGTGACCGAGCAGTACTTCAACGGGATGCGGCCGGACACTAGGCACCTGCTGATGTCGGTGTCGAAGTCGGTTGTCTCGACGGTGGCGGGCGTGCTGGCCAGCCGGGGACTGCTGAGTGTCTCGGCACCGGTGGAGCAGATCGTGCCCGAGCTGGCCGGCACCTCGTTCCAGGGCGCGACCGTGCAGCACCTGCTGGACATGCGCGCGGGCACCCGCTTCGACGAGGACTACGCCAGCCTTGAGGCCGATGTCCGGACCTACGAGCGCGTCTACCTGTGGCGGCCGGACGGGCCTGAGCCGCGGCCCGCGGACGCGCTGGCCTACTACCCGACGCTGGCGAACGACGGTGAGCACGGCGGCCCGTTCCGATACCGGTCCATCCTGACTGACGTGCTCGGCTGGGTCCTGGAGAAAGCGGGCGGAGCGCGGCTGCACGAGCTCATCTCGGCTCTGGTGTGGCGGCCGATGGGCGCCGAGTTCGACGCGGAGATCACCGTCGACGCACACGGCAACGCGATGGCCGACGGCGGGGTGTGCGCCACGCTGCGGGATCTCGGCCGGTTCGGCCTGCTGTTCGCTTCCGGCGGCCAGCCGAACCCGGTGCGTCACCGGCGGGTCGTGCCGGCCCCGTGGATCCGCGACACGATCAATGGCGCGCCTGACGGCGCGCAGGCGTTTACGGCCGCGGGTGAGGAGCCCGGTTTCCCGGCCGGAGCGCATTACCGGAACTGCTGGTGGGTGCGCGAGCCAGCCGTCCCGTTCTTCCACGCCTCGGGCATCAACGGCCAGAACGTGTTCGTGCACGTGCCCAGTCAGACGGTCGTGGCTAAATTCTCCACCTGGCCGACCGCGCTCAGCCCGCACCTGACGGCGACCACCGACGCGGCGCTGGCGATCAGCGCGGCTCTCGGTCGCGGCGACCTCTGACCGGCGACATCTGGCCCGCCGCTGACCGGCCCCTGACCGGCCACATCAGGCCTGCCGCCGGCCCGGTGCGGTCAGCCAGCGATCGCGACCGCGTCCGGGTAGCTGCCCACGTTGATGCTCGTGACTGCCCGGCGCGAGGCAGTGTTGACCAGCGTCACCTGGTCGCCGTAGGTGTCGACCACGACTGCCAGCGGGCCGGACGGCGCCAGCGTGATCACCGTCGGATAGGAGTAGAGGCCGACCGAGATCGGCTGGCCGGCCTTTCCGGGTCGCGACGTCGACCGGTGTCACCGTGCCCGAGATCGTGCTGATCACGTACACCGTCCGGCCGGACGCGGCGGCGGCGACCGCTGTCGGCGAGTACCCGACCTTGATCGCCGGGTCAGCCGCCAGAACCGGCCCGCGTCGGCCGGTACCCGCGCTGAGCGGGGTCAGCGTGTCGGTATCGCCGCCGACCGCGAACACCGTGCGGCCATCCGGGGTGACGGCCAGGGCGTTCGTTGCCTGGCCCGCCGGAACCGGGCGCGCGGCCCGCCACGTCCTGACGTCAACCGGCGTCACGGTATCCGAGCCGTAGTTTGCGACGTAGGCGGTCCGCCCGTCCGGCGTGACCGAGATGGCGAACGGGTAACTACCGACTCTGACCGGCCGCCCGGCTCGGCCGGATCGGACACTGATCGGCGTGACGGAGCCGCCGCCCCAGTCAGGACCAGTGCGGTCTGGCCGTCCGGGGTGATCGCGATCGCCTGCGGTTCGCGGCCGACCGGGATCGGCGCCTGCGCCTGGCCGGTCGACAGGTCGATCGGGGTCACGTTGTCTGAGCCGGAATTGGTCACGAAGGCCGTCGCGCCGTCCGGGGTGATGGCGATGGAGTGCGGGTCAGTGCCGACCGGGATCGGCGTACCGGCCTTGCGCGTGCCGGTGGCAATGGGCGTCACCGTACCGGAGCCGGAGTTCACGACATAGGCGGTACGGCCGTCAGGCGTGATCGCGATGGCAGCCGGGTCGTGGCCGACCTTGACCGGCTGGCCGGCCTTCCTGGTCACCAGGTCCACCGGCGTGACCGAGTTCGAGGCGGAGTTCACCACGAACGCGGTCTGGTGCCGGGGCGGCGCGGTCGCCTCCGAGCCCGCGGTCGATACCCCGGCCGAGTCCGCCGCCGATACCGCCGAGTCTGCGGCCGATACCGTCGCTGAGGCGGCCACTGAACGGGCCATCGCGGGCGTTGCCCTGGCTGCGGGGGTAGCCGCGTGGCCGCCGGTCCCGGTGTGGACGGCGGCGGCTACTGGCGGCCCGGTCTGGTCCTGACCCGGCGCGAAGATGTCGTTGAGCGGCTGCGCGTAACGGTCGTTCGCGGTCAGCGTGCCCAGGCCAAGCGCACCCTCGATCGTGCGCAGCAGGCTGTAGTGCGTGTACCGGACGGGCGACACGTAGCCCTGCCGTACCCCGGCGGAGCCGATGACGATCGTCGGCACCCGCTGGGCCGGCTTCTGATGGTCGTAGTTGTCCTCGTCGAACGTGATGATGGCCAGCGACCGCTGCGTCCGCCAGGCCGGCGAGCGCATGATCTCGCCGAGCTCGGCCGCGAGGAACTCGTCGCCGGCCCGGATGCCGCAGCCCTCCATGTCCGCGCAGTCGTCCGGGCTCACCCAGGAAAATCCGGGCGTGGTCGCCGGGCTGGCCAGATCCGATTGCAGCGATGGCAGCGGCACCAGGTGCGCCGAGCAGTAAGCGGGCCGGTCCCGCACGTCAGCGAAGTAAGTCATCGGCATGTCGTCATCCCAGTAATCGCCGTGCACGGTGTCGTCGCACGGCCCTGCGGCGCTTTGCAGGTAGGCCTTCCAGGTTTCGCCCGCTGTGCCGATGAGGTCGCCGATGTCCGGCGCGCGGATCGTGTACTGGGAGTTCTCCTCCAGCGGGTCGGTCAGCGGCACGCCGAACGTGCTGCCGCCGGCCAGCGCGAGGTAGTTGGCATCACTGGGATGCTCCTCGGCAAAGAAATTGCTGAGCAGGCTGGCGTGCGGCAGCAGGCTGTTGATAAACGGCGCCTGCCTGGTGTTACCAATAATCGCGCGGTAATCCTGGTTCTCGAAATAGAAGAGAAAGACATGCTGGTAACGGGGTACCTTCAGCGCCGGTGCCGTCAGCACGCGCCGCCGCACCGGGGCGGAGACGGTCAAGCGGATGTTGTCCGCCACGCCGCGGTCGAATCCGACGTTGGGCGCCGACGGGCCGTCGATGTTCTTCAGAGTGGTGGCCAGCTTTAGTACTACGTTCGCGGTCGCTGCGCCAGCCGGGAGCCGTCCGGAGCCTGAGCGGTACCGCATTGCCGCGGACTTGCCGCTGCCGCGGACCGGGCCGATCGTCACCTGGCTGAGCTGGTGTCCCGCCGCCGACCTGAAGGTCACGGTCACCGACGCCGAGTCGTATCGGTCGGCACCAAGCAGAGCCGACATCGAATACCTAGTCCCGGCCGGCGGCAGCGATCCGCTGGCTGACTCCAACGAGATGACCTGCCGCAGCCTCGCGGTCCCGCCCGCGCCGCCGACGAAAAGCTGGCCGCTCCTGACGGCGGCCCCGTGCCCGGTGGCAGCGGGCAGCAGCCTGGTGCCGTACCGCACCACGGTCGGCAGCCCGCTCACGATCTGCCAGCCCGGAATCGTCACAGCATCCCAGCCGTGCGCCGAATACGCACCGGCCTGGGCACCAGCGTTCAGGACAAGATTGGCCCCTCGCGCCACGTTCCCGGTCGAAGTTACCGAAGCCGCTGCCGGGGCACCTGGCGCAGCCTGCGCCTGCCCGCCGGTCAGGATCGCCGCGGCGCAGGTGGCGGCGGCCAGCACTGCGCCGGGCGCGCGCCAGTGGAATCCGGGCATGAGCGCGACCCTCCCGGCAGCCGAAACGCGCCGATACCGCACGTTCAGGCGCTAGTAATGATTTGCTTGACTATTCAGTCAATCGTAGGCCGACCAGACGCGCCAGTACCGGAGCCGGACCGGTATTCGCTCTTTCTTCATCACCGGTTAACGCGCGGGAACCGCCGGCTCGTGCTGGCCGGCGACCGCCGGCATCCAGCCGCCTCCCGCCAGCCGTCAGTTGACGGTCGAGCTAATTTCGGTCGGCGGTGTGTCGTGCCCGTCGACGCTGTCGAAGATGCCGGGCGCGTTCTGGAACGCGGCGCTCGGGTTGTGGTGGAGCACCGAGTTCTCGATGGTCAGTGTGCCGGGCCCGCCATCCACCACGAAGAAGACCGCGCCGCCGCCCTCGCGCGCGTGGCAGTAGCGGATCGCCGTTCCGGCGATCAGGACGTTGTACGAGTCGCCGTCGGTGTAGATGGCGCCGCCGCTGCCGCCGCCCGGCGAGCCCTTGGGCTGCGGGTTCGCGCCGGTGCCGATCGCGTGGTTGTCGGTGAACAGGCTGTTGTAGACCGACCACTTGGCGTCGATGCTGCTCAGCGCGCCGCCGTTGGAGCAGCGCCCGCCATGGAAGGTGTCGTGCGTGATGTAGACGGGCTTGCCCTGCCACATGCCGAGCGCGCGGATCGCGGCGCCGCCGAGATCGGGTCCGAACTTGTAGCAGCTGTTGTCGATGAATCCGGAGTTGACGACCTTGAGCTGCCCGCCCTGGTCGAAGATGGCGCCGCCGCCGTAGTTAGAAGTCTTGGTCTGCTTCACGCCGGAGTAGGCGTCCTTGAACGTGAGGTTCTGCACCACCAGCTGCGGCCACTTCTGCTCCCAGCAGTCGTCTGTGGTGAACTTCTGCTTCGGGTCGCAGGTGTTCATGTACAGGATGCGGATCTTGCCGCCGCCGCTGAGCGTGACCTTGCCGCCGCCGTCGATGACGACATGGTGGTGGGTGTTCACCACCTTCGCAGTCGCGGTCATGGTGATGGTCACCGGCGCGGCACCGCAGTTGAAGGTGATGATGCCGCCCTTCTTGACGGCCCGGACGACGGCGGCGGAGGTGCAACTGGCGGCGGTGCCGGTGCCGATCACCCGGTTCGGCTTGCTGGTATTCACGGCGCGGGCGGCGGCTGGCACGAAGACGTGCCCTGCCGGGTTGCCGTAACGCGGAAGCTGGGCCGTGGCTGCTGCGGACGCGGTGGCGGCCGGTGCTGCTGCGGGCGTACTCGCGCGGGCCGCAGGCGCGCCGGCCCTGGTCGCAGCGGCGACAGGTGCGGCCGCGCTGCCGACTGCGCATGCGGTCAGCGCAGCACCGGCACTGAAAACAGCCAGGAACCTTCCGAAATCGCCCATGATTCGCATGGCGCATCATGCTAGTCCGGACAGTCAGGATCCGGCTGGCGGTCACCGAGATTGGCCGTCGCCCAAGTAACGTCGGGCTGTGCGCAAGTCCAGGTTTGTCGTCCAGTTGCACGACGCCACGAGATTGCATTACGACCTCCGGATACAGGATGGCGACGTGCTGCGCTCCTGGGCTGTGCCGAAAGGGCCATCGCTCGACCCGGCCGTGCGCAGGCTGGCAGTCCCGGTCGAGGACCACGAGTTGTCGGCAGGCGATTTCGAGGGCGTGCACGAAGGCGGCGAGGGCCGTCGTCGTGGCACCGGCGCGGTCATCATCTGGGACGAGGGGCCGGCCGAGATTGTGCGCGACGAGCCCGGCCGGCTGTCGGTACTCCTCGACGGCAGCAAGTTGTCCGGCCGGTTCGGCCTGACCAGAACCGGCGAGCGCCGCTGGATCCTGGTCAAGGCCAGCGATGACGGCGCGCGGCCCGGATCGGACGTGACGTCGGAGCAGCCGGCCAGCGTGCGCAGCGGGCGAACCTGGCAGCAGCTCGCAGCGCACCGGGCTGGTGCCTGACACCACAAACCTCAGGCCGGGAACGTGGTCCGGCGGGCAACTGCCGATCGCCGCGCGCCGGCGCGACCGCCGATGACGCGACCGCCGCGCGATCATGCGAGCCGCGTCCTCATGCGCGAAGGCATCCGGGCAGCGCGCTGCCCCGTTCTCTCGGGGGAGGGGCGGGGCAGTGGCTCGGGGCTGCGGGGGGCTGCGGGGGCTGCGGGGGGTCGGGGGCTCGGGAGGCTCGCGGGCTGCGGGGGGTTTTGGTGCCCGGTCCGCTCCCGGGGGGTGGGAGCGGACCGGGCTGGTGTCCTCTGCCCCGGGGGGCTGGGGCGGGTGTCACCGGGTTCCCCGTCCCGCTGGGGGGGCGTTGGGGCGGGGTGGCTGGGCTGCGGGGGCTGGTGGCCGGGGTCGGGTGGTTGGGGGGCGGGGCCGGCCGGTGGGGCGGCCGGGCGCGCGCCGGCTTGTTACCGGGCGGTCCAGAAGCCCGGGGTGGCGGAGGTGATGTCGTAGTTGGAGCCCCAGTACCACTGGGTGGCGCTGGCGCCGGGGATGACGTGCGGGGTGCCGGTCGGGTCGGCGATCCACCACTGGACGTGGCGGGACATGTGGCCGGGCAGGGCCGCGACGGCGGCCTTGGCGGCGGCCCAGTCCGAGCGCATCGTGTAGATGATCGCGGTGCCCTGGGGGTCAGCTGACAGCTTGGCCTTGGCCCACGCGGCCGCGCCGGACGGGGTCGCGTCACCGGGCTCGACATCCAGCGCATTCGCCTTGGGGTCCGAGCCGTTGGTGTCGATCCACAGCACGTGCTTGCCGGCCACCTGCGACGGGCTGACCGCGTACCCGCCGTCAGCGTAGGTCGCGACCTCATGACCGTGCGGGATCTGCGACGGCGTCACCGAGTCGTAAATCTGATACGGCTTCGCCGGAGCAGCCTTCGCGTGGTGCGGCTGGAGCGGGGACTTGGGCTGCGCGTGCTTAGCTGGCGCGGGCTTGGCGACGAGCAAGGTCTTGTGCGAGGGCGCGGCGACCTTCTGGTCGGGCGCGGCGACCGCAGTGTGGCTGGCAGCCGGCGCCTTCGGGGCGAAGCTGTCAGTTCCCTGGCTGGCGGCCGCGTCGAGCGCACGAACCTGGGTGGAGGCAGTGCGGCTGAGCGCCGTCGGCTGGGAAGCAGTGGGGGCGACAGTCGCGGCGCTGGCGACGCCGGCGCCGACCAGTGCTGCGGCGGCGCCCGCGAATACCAGGGCGTTGCCGCGGCCGCGCAGGGCGTCCGTCAGACTGGCAGTGCGAGGCATGGGGGCGTCCTTCCTATCGGGGGACCGCGTGGCCGGGAGTGGGGGCTCCTTGCCGTCACGGTGAGTTACGAGAATCTGACGCCCCGCGACCACGAGTCGGTTTCGCAATGAGACCCACATCACTACTTCCGAGTAACTTTGCGACCGTGTTATCCGGATATCACGGCACAAGTTGGAGCGGAAGGCGCAGGGAGTCCGCCGGATCGAATCCCGCATTTCCGGCATACCGCGTCGCGGCTGAGACCCGGGCTGACGGCACCCGAGCAAATGCCGCAAGACGCCCGCCGTCGCCGGTGTTCCTCGCGGCGAGGCCGGCCGGGTGCGTTTGAAGGCGCCGGAGCGGGTCAGCAAGTACGTCAGCAGAGGTTTTACTGGTCCACCACGACTCTGGGAGGCAACCAGCCGTGACCGCAATCCCGCAGCTCATGCTGAACAACGGCCAGACGATCCCGCAGTTCGGATTCGGCGTCTTCCTGGTCAAGCCGCGCGACACAGCCGGCGCCGTGACGGCCGCGCTCCAGGCCGGCTACCGGCACGTCGACACGGCTCAGATGTACCAGAACGAAGCCGAGGTGGGCCAGGCCATCCGCGACTCGGGGCTGGACCGGAGCGAGGTGTTCCTGACCACCAAGCTGAACAACGGGGCGCATCTGCCCGACGACGCGCGCAAGGCTTTTGACGGGTCACTGGCGGCGCTCGGCACTGACTACGTCGACCTGTTCCTGATCCACTGGCCGCTGCCGACCAGGTACGACGGCGACTTCATCTCCACCTGGCGGACGCTGGAGGAGTTCTACCGGGACGGCCGGGCCCGGTCCATCGGCGTCTCCAACTTCCAGCCGCATCACCTGCGCCGGATCCATCAGGAGTGCGAGGTCCCGCCTGCGGTCGATCAGATCGAGGTCAACCCCTACCTGACCCAGGACGAGGTGCGCCGGTTCTGCGCCGAGCACCAGATCGCCGTCGAGGCATGGTCACCGATCGCCCGCGGCAATGCGCTGGACGACCCGACGATTACCGAGATCGCCGGCCGGTGCGGCAAGACAACGGCCCAGGTGATCCTGCGCTGGCACATCGAGCGCGGTGACATCATCTTTCCCAAGTCGATCACGCCGGCCCGGATCAGGGAGAACATCGACATCTTCGACTTCGAGCTGTCCGGCGAGGACGTCGAGGCGATCTCCGCGCTGAACCGCAATCAGCGCACCGGTCCTGACCCGGACAAGTTCGACATGATGCCGGCCTAGTCCCGCGCGAGCGGCCGGGCATAGTCAGCCCGGCGGGGTTAGCCGTCGATGTCGCTGATGAACTCCGCCAGCAGCGCTCCGAACGCGGCCGGGACCTCCTGCTGCGGCGCATGGCCGGCACCGGCGACCAGCTGGACCTCGCCGCGCCACAGGGTCGGCGCAGTGAGCTTGCGCAGGTAGCGGAGATTCACTAGCTGCTCGCCCTCGCCCTGCAGAATCGCTAGCGGCTGGCGCAGCTCCGCGACGATAGCGACCTGGTCAGCGAAGTGGCCGGCGCCGATGCTGGCGAGCAGGCTGGCCCGGGCATTGCCGTCGGTGGCCAGGATGTCAGCGACAAACGGGTCGAGCGACAGGCCCGAGCCGGGCGCGACGAAACTCGCCGCATAGCTGCGCGCCTCATCCGCGCTGACCTCTGCGGCGAAGCCGACGTTCATGGCCGGGTTGGGCAGGAACGCCTCGCCCATCTGCTCCGCCGAGCCGACCGGCGGCGTGCCGAAGATGGCGAACCCGGCCGCCGCGGGCATAGCCGGCGCCGCCTCCAGCGCGATGTGCCCGCCGAGACTCCAGCCGACGACGACGGCGTCAGCGGCGCCGAGTTCGGCGGCGACCTCCGCTAGCACTGCGGCGTAGCCCGGCAGCGAGTACGCGCCCTGGTCAGCAGCCGCCGGCGAGCGACCGTGACCGGGCAGGTCGAAGGCTAGGCAGCGGAACCGGGCGCCGAGCGGCCCGGCTAGCAGCGGGTCCCAGGTCCGGGCCGACGCCGAGTTGCCGTGTACGAAGACGACCGGACGTCCGGTTCCGGCGCTCTCCTGCCAGGCGATCTGCTGCCCGCCAGCCTCGATGACATGCTGTTTCACGACGGGCTTCCTCCGATGCTGAGGCGGGCGGGTCCGCGCGCTGGCCCTATGCTGCCGCCTGCGCCGCGAGCTGGGCAAGAGCCGCTAGTCAGCCGGAATTCGCTCGGGCTGTCCCGGATGACTCCATACTGAGAGGCGGGCCAGCAAACCGGGCAGAGGGCAGGCGATGCAGTTCCGATCGGGCGTGGCGATCGATCTGGGCACAGTGAACACGCTGGTGTACGTGACCGGCCGTGGCATTGTCATCGAGGAGCCATCGGCCATCGCGGTCAGCCGGAGCACGGGAGCGATTATCGCAGTCGGCCTGGCGGCCGATGCGCTGACCGGCAAGGAACCGCAGGATGTTGAGGTTATCCACCCGCTGCGCGACGGCGTGATCGCTGACCTCGAGGCGACGGTCGCCATGCTGCAGTCGTTCCTGCGGATGGCCAGGCTGCGCCGGCGGTTCGGCCGCACCGCCGCGATCGTCTGCTTGCCGGCCGAGGCCACCTGGGTCGAGCGGCGGTCGGTGGCGGCGGCAGCGGAGGCGCTGCGGCCGCGGTGCGCGATCCGGTTGGTCGACGAGCCGGTGGCTGCGGCCGCCGGGGCGGGCTTTGACCTCGGCGCCGGATCGGGCGCCTTCATCCTGGACATCGGCGGCGGCACCACCGAGGCCGCTGTGCTGGCCGGCGGGCACGTCGTCCGGGCCAGGTCGCTGCGAGTCGGCGGCAACGTCATGGACGAGGCGATCATCCGGGCGGTCAAGAACGAGTACGGCCTGCTGATCGGCCGCAACGCGGCGAGAAACCTGAAGACGACGCTCGGTCTCGGCGGCGACTCGATCCAGGATGCCGAGGCAGTCGGAGTCGACGCCATCCGCAGGACGCCGCGGGTCGAGTACGTGTCGGCCCGGCTGGTCGCGGCGGCAGTGGAGCCCACGGTCCGCACGATTGTCAGCACGGTCGAGGAGTTGCTCGCCGACATCCCGCCGAACCTGGCCGAGGAAGTCGTCCGCGGCAAGATCCGGCTGGCGGGCGGCGGTGCACTGCTGCCCGGCCTGGTCTACCGGATCGAGGCGGCCGCCGACATCGCCGCGGTGGTGGCCGATGACCCGCTGCGCTGTGTCGTGAGAGGCGCTGCGCAGATCCTGGAGAACGGCTCCCTGTTCGCCGCGATGAGTGCTGCCTGAGTCCCTCGCGTTTTCTGCTGGGTTCGAGCCCGTGACTGCTGCTGCAAACTCAGTTACCGTCGAGGGCACATCCGCTAGCTGGAGGGCCGCCAGTGGACGATAGCAATGAAGAATTCCTCGCCATCATCGAGGACTTGTCTGACCTGATCTCCACCCTGCCGGCGCAGCGAGCGCTGGACGGATTCGACCAAACGACGCTGCAGGTGTTCTGGCGCAAGTGGCCGCAGGTGTCGGCCTGGGCCGGATGGCTGTGGTCGCAGCTGTCGGCCGAGCTCGCGATGGCATCGCAGCAGGCCGATCCGGAATTTGATGAGATCGGCGAGAGCGGGTAACCGGTGGCCACGCTGGGCGACCTCATGAACAGGAACGTGGTCACAGTGGGGCCGGAGGCTCCGGTCTGCCAGGCCGCGGCCGCGATGGTGCAAGCAGGCGTCGGTTCGGCGGTCATCACCCAGGGCCTGTTCGTCGCGGGCATCCTGACCGAGCGAGACGTACTGCGCGCCGCCGCGTCACAGCAGGACCTGTGCTCAACGCCGGTATCGGAGTGGATGACCGCGGATCCGCAGACCGCCGGGCCGGACGCCTCACCGGACGAGGCGGCGCAGATCATGCTGCTGAACGGGTTCCGGCACTTGCCGGTCGTCGACGGCCGCGAGCTGTGCGGCGTGGTCAGTCTGCGGGAACTCTTCGCCGCCGGGATCCGCCGCTAACGCTGTACTGAGCGCCGTCGTGCGCTAGGCGTGACGTGGCTATTGCTGGTCAGCTACCTGCGTGGTACGCCGGACATAGGCAGGCAACTCCGGACTGGTCCTGTCCGCGTTGGGAGCCGCGAATGTTCTTCCGCGAGCCGTCAGACAGCGAGCCCACGAACCGACCGCCTTGGAACCAGCCCTGGAACCGCCAGCCGAAGGACCGGTACCCCTACGGCAATTATCGAGATCATGCTTCACGCGCCGGGCAGGGCCCGAGGCAAGCGGGCACCAGCCGCAGCTACTCCAGATGGCTCGAAGACCGGGAGACGACGCGTTACCTGTCAGCCCGCACGCAGCTGTCGCCCTCCTATGCGAGTTACGTGGTTGGGCGGGTCGTCAACGAGCGGTTCCGGGCTTTGCCGCCGTCCTATGGGGTCGATATGGCCGTCGTGGCCAAATGGGCGCTGGCTTCGATTCGGCGACGCCTGCGCCGGGATCGTGCGTTGTGCGCGGTTCTCGGAATCGCGGTTGTAGCCACGATCGGATCAGCGTCCATGGTGGCGCTCTGGCCACTTGCGATGCTTGCTGTTGTCATCGCAGCTCTGGCAGTCGGCTGGCTCGTTGTCTTCACCGAGCAACTCGATCGCCGTTCCTGCGTGCGTCGGCACATGCTCAGAAGCAACTTTGAGCCACGGGGCGCTCCGGAGCCAGCCGACACGTGGCTGACAGACCGGTTGCGCGCGGTTAGCACACGCAGATCCGGCAATCTGGTCGTTTTCCGGAACCAGCGCGCGTTTGTGGGTAGCGGCTTCCGGATCGCAGGGGAGCACCTTGTCATCGACGTCAGCGTCGGCAGAAAGGCCAGCGAGGACGCGAACCAGCAGGCGCCTGCGACGCCGACGCCTTTCTCGAACGAGGAAATGCATGCGGCGATCATGTCGGCAATGAAGGACCTGGGCCTTCGTGATCTGAACGTCGAGGAACGGCTGTTCGTCAACGGACTTCATATTCAGGACGACGACGATTTCCTGCCCTCGCGCGACGAGCCTCCGACAACGTGGGTCAATCCGGCACTGCTTCATGAGGCAGCGCTGCACCCCACGTCCGATGCAAGGGTCTATGTGTGCGTCGAGATGCGCGGATGGCAGGGCCAGCTTGTCGTCACTATGTTCACTCGTGCGGTGCACCTCGGTGGGTCACTGTATATCGAGTGGGTCTTCTATGTACTGCCGCCTGTCAGTGCGGAGCATCAGCGGGCCGATACGCATTATCGCGATCAACGTCGCAAGCCCCCCTGGAAGCTCGCCTGGCAGTGCGCCCGGATAACACCTATTGCCTTGTCCGGTGCACCGGCGAGGCTTGTGAAAGCGTCCCGCCGACGCAGGAAGGCGCTGCGTGACAACAGAGAACAACGATTCAGGATAGCCAACGGCCAGCTCTTTAACTTCGGTGCAGAACGAAGCATTCGCGAGCTGGCTTGCGGCGCGGACTGGCAGCACTACTTCATCGAGCGCGACGAGAAGATGTTTGTCCGGCTCGCCCAGGAAAAGCTACTCCGGGCCGTCACCAGGTTCCTCGACGAGAAGAACGTGGACCTCAGCCAGCTAGACCCACAGATGAAGATAATCCAGGAAAACGCGTACACCATCTACACGCAGGTGGGCGACATCATCAACTCGAACGTGGCCACTGGTAAGCAGGCGCAAGCCAGCGGCGGAGGCAACGCGAGCGGCAAGGGCGGCGGTAACCCGCCGAAGTAACAGCTGCGACGCGAACGGGCCAAAACGACAACGACAGGAGAGGCCCCAATGGCGTCAGAGGTATCGACCGGGAACTTCGGGAGCATCATCAATTCGGCGGTCGCCATCGGGGAGCACGCGAACGCGTCGATCGGGCAGACTCAATCTGACGAGAGCAACCAGGTGATCGCGCTCGTCGAGGAACTCATCCGCCAGGTGGACCGGCATTGGGGTGACTTCGTTGATCCCGGCGAGATTCGTAGCAACCTTCAATCCGTCGATATGGAGCTCAGGGCTTCCAATCCCGACCACAACTCGATTCGATCGAAGCTCACGCTCGTAGCCGGGGGCATGGCCCCCGTCGCGGCAATGGCGGCACTGGCTAACAGCATCCTGGACCTCATCAATCACGTGCATTGACTGCCTCGCCTCTTTCGCGCAAACCGCTCTGAGATCTCAAGAAGCGAGCATCGCGGCGCAATCCGCAAAGAGCGGCCAGCTCGAGTTCAGCGCCCGCCAGCCCATTCCGACGCTCGCGGCGCCGGCAATACTGAGCCGCTTCGCGGCGCCCCAGCAGATGTGCTGCGGTACCGCTGCATAGATGAATGAGGGCGTCGGCGTCGAAGTCTTCGCTCAGCGGTGCTCACGGTCTGCCCTGATGGCGCCGATGAGCTGCTCCGCTCGTTTCAGCGTGAGGCCGGTCTCGATCGACAAATCCGGCTCTGCTGCGGCCGAGCCGAACTCAGCGATCCGGGCCAAGTTCTCGGTGAGGACGTGGGTCCGCCGGTGGAGAACCTCTGGTCGCGCGAGCACGGCGACGGCTCGGCCATGCCGAGTGATCGTGATCTCATCCCCTTGCTCGACCCGGGTGAGCAGATCGGGCAGCGACGCGCGCGCCTGGGAGATCGTCACAGTCGTCATGTAGTCATTGTTCGGCGCTGTAGGTCGGCACACCAACGGGTTTTATCCGCGTGATCTGGCTGACCGAGATCGCTCAGGAAGCGAGTTTCGCCGCGGACGCGCGGACGGCGGCAACGCTGCGGTCGATGTCGGCTGGGGTGGTGCTCCAGGCGCTCACGCTGACCCGCATGGCCCGGTGGCCTTGCCAGGTCGTCGGCCCGCACCAGCAGGTGCCGTCCGCCTGGACGGCAGCAATGACCGCGTCGGTCTGCTCGGCCGAGCCGAAGGAGACCAGCACCTGATTCAGCACGACGTCATTCAGCACGCTGAACCCGGCCGCCCGCATCCCGGCCGCGAACCGGCGCGCCAGCGTGCAGGTGCCGTCCACCAGGTCGGCCACGCCGTGACGGCCGAGCGCGGCCAGCGCGGCCCACACCTCGATGCCGCGAGCCCGCTGCGATGACTGGGGGGTGAGGCTCATGGCCTCGCTGCCGGCGCCCGGCAGGTACGAAGCCGATGACTCCATCGCCCGCCGCAGCGCCTCCGGATCGGCGACCAGCGCGAGCCCGCAGTCATAGGTGGTGTTCAGCCACTTGTGGCAGTCGGTCGCCCACGACGACGCGCCGTCAGCGCCGGCGACCTGGCCCGCCGTCGCTTCGGCCGCCGCGGCCCACAGGCCGAACGCGCCGTCGACGTGTATCCACGCCTGCTGCTGCCGGGCCCAGGCGATCAGCGGGCCGAACGGGTCGCTCGCGCCGGTGTTCACGTTGCCGGCCTGCACGCAGACGATCGCGGGACCGGCCAGCACCGGGAGATCGCGGGGCACGATGGCACCCTGATCATCGACCGGAAGCACCACGGCGCGGTTCCGGCCGAGACCGACGATGCCGAGTGCCTTCCGGACGGCGGCGTGCACCTCGGCACCGACGACGACCGTGACCGGCGGGGCGCCGACCAGGCCATCACGCGCGGCATCCCAGCCGTGCGCGGTCAGCACGGCGTCCCGGGCGGCGGTCAGGCAGGTTGCGTTGGCCATCGTGGCGCCGCTAACGAATCCGCCGCGGGCAGCTGCGGGCAAGCCGAGCAGGCCGGTGATCCACCGCATTGAGATCTCGCTCAGCCTGGCCGCTACCGGCGACATGACCGTGAGCGCGGAATTCTGGTCCCAGGCCGCGCCGAGCCAGGACGCAGCCTGCGCGACCGGCAGCGCTCCGCCGGTCACGAAACCGAAGTACCGGGGGCCGTTACTCGCGACGGTGGCTGGCGATCCGAGCTCGTCGAGGCTGCGCAGGATCTCGTGGGACGCCAGCCCGGCATGCGGGAGCGGAACGTCGAGTTCGCCGAGCGCCGCGACGGCCGTGCTGGCCGGGGCGACTGCCCGGCTGGCGACCTGATCCAGGTAGGCAAGGGAACGCTCGCAGGCATCGCGCAGCAGCGCCGCCCGCCCGGCCAGCATGCTCTCGACATCCAGTGCGCGGTCGGTCACGAGTCTCCTTCCGCCGCCTGTCAGCCGCCCGGTACCGCCAGTGCCGGGTCGAACCAGTCGGCGCCCTGGTCCTGAACATACTCACGGGAAGCGTCGTCGAGCGGGAACAGGCACGCGCACACGGCGCAGGTGCTGAAGTGAACCCGGTCACCGGTCTTGCCGGCGGTGCCAGGGCTGCCGAGCCCGTACCAGCGCCCGATGATGAACTCGAAATTGTCGTGGATAGTCTTGCGCCCGCATTTGCGGCACGAGGCGACGTGCCGGGCCCGGCGAGAGAAAGGCGTGGACGGAGTGAACCACTCGCCGCGCATCGGATCAGCGGCAGGCGGCGTGACCGGGTCGAGCTGATCGTGCCTGGCCTCGAAGGCACGGACGGCCAGGTCACTTTGCGCGTGCACGTTCCCTGCTGACGCGGCTCGCTGCAGCCACCCGGCCGCGGCGGACGGGTCGCTGTCGTGCACCAGCAGGCTGAGCGCGTACATGCCCGCGTCGTCGCCGGCCTCGGCGAGCCTGGCGAGCCAGTAGCTGGCCTGCGCGGGATCGTGGATCTCTAGCAACGTGCCCAGGCGCAACATCGCCGCCGTGTCACCGCGGCCGGCGGCGAGCGCCAGCAACTTCTCCGCGTCGGGATCGCCGGCCGAGATCAGATGCAGCGCCCGCACGACCATCGCCTTGGTCTGGCCGCGCCCGGCCGCCCGCACGATCAGCTCCCGCGCCTGCGGCTGCGCGTTGGCCTGCGCGGCGCGGTAGACAGCGGTCAGGAAGGGCAGTTCGTTGTGGCGGCGCCGTCCTTGCGGCTGTTCCGGCAGGCCGAGCTGCAGCAGGGCGTACTCCCACATTGCCTGCGCGTCGCCCTCAGCGATGGCCCGGCTGAGCGCCTGCAGACGCCTACCCAGCCTCCTGGCGCTCTGGGCCACCTGCCCGCATCCCTTCGCCGTACACGGACGTCCCCCCGGCCGGCCATGTTGCTCTTGCTGCTGGTGGCCAGCTTTGCTGCGAAATATAGGGAGGAACAATGCAGTGACACAAGCGACTCACGTGATTCTCGTAGCCTTTCAAATCCCTGCAAACTAAGACGCTGCCCGTCATTCCGAACGCAGGAAGTGGCAAAAAACACGCCCTCCGACGGTCACCGGAGGGCGTGCTCATGCCGGCCGCGCTACTCGGCGGCCGCGTGCGCGAGCTGCGGGTCCGGCGCACGGGCAGTTGCCTGCGCGAACCCGGCTGCCTGGATGCTGCCCTCAATCGGCCGGGCGCTGACCCTGGCCGCACGTCGCGGCAGTGCGACCCCGACCACGATGGCCCCGGCGACGGCGATGACGCCCGCGACGGTGAACCCGGTCGTCATGGCGGTGGTGAAACTCTGGTGAGCGACCTGCAGGACCTGCGGCGCCAAAGTCCCGGCGTGCGCCGCGGTGGCGTCGGCCGCGGCGATGGAGGATCGTGCCGCCGCGACAACCGGCGCGGGCAGGCTGCTGGCGTCCAGACCGTGCCGGAACGACGAGGCGATGATGCTGCCGATGACCGCGATGCCGAGGCTTGCGCCTAGTTCCTGCACCGTGTCGTTCACGGCGCTGCCCGCGCCGGTCCTGCTCCGGCGGCAGGACCGACATGATCGACTCGCCGGCCGGCGCCATGATCAGGCCCATCCCGGCGCCCATGATCGCCACGCCGGCCGCGATGAAGGTATAGCTGGTCACCGGCGTCATCGTGGTCAGCATCAGCAGCCCGCCGCCCATCAGCGTCAGCCCGGCCGGGACGATGGCACGGACGCCGAGCCGGGTGACCAGCTTGCTGCTGAGCGGTGCCGTCACCATGACGGCGGCAGCGAACGGCAGGGCGCGCAGGCCCGCGGACAGCGGCGTGTAGCCGTGCACCAGCTGCAGGTACTGGGTCAGGCCGAACAGCGAGCCGAACAGCGCCAGGAAGGTCAGGCCGATCGCGCCGCTGGCGGCCGAGAAGGCGCGGTTGCGGAAGACCCGGACGTCGATGAGCGGGCTGGCGGTGTGCAGCTCGCGGTACACGAACCGGCGGCGATCAGGCGGCGCCGACGCCCAGTTCGCCGAGCGTGGTGACGGAGGTCCAGCCGCGGTTCGGGCCCTCGATCACCGCGTCGATGACGGCGAGCATCGCGGCGGACGGACAGGACGGCGCCGAGAGTGTCCAGGCGGGTACCGGCCTCGCGGCGGCCGGGCAGGTCAGGCACCAGGGCGAGGACGGCGACGAGAGCGACGGCGACGAGCGGCACGTTGACCCAGAAGACCGAGCCCCAGTAGAAGTGGGCGAGCAGCAGGCCGCCGAGCGTCGGGCCGACCACGATGCCGACGCCGGCGATGCCGGACCACAGCGCCGATCGCTCCGGCCCGCTCCTGAGCGGGGAACACAGCCGTGAGGATCGAGAGCGTGGCCGGCATGACGAACGCGGCGCCGACGCCCATCACGCGCGCGGGCCGCGATCAGCGTGGATGCATCGCCGGAGAGCGCGGCCCAGGCGATCCGGCGGCGAAGATGGCCAGGCCTGCCAGCAGCGCCTTGCGCCGCCCGAACCGGTCGCCCGAGCGCGCCAGCCATGATCAGCAAGGCCGCGAACGTCAGCGTGTAGGCGTCGGTGATCCACTGCAGGTCGGTGGTGGAAGCCTTGAGCACCCGAGCCAGCGTCGGCAGGGCCGTGTTCAGGATCGTGTTGTCGATCACCACGATGAGCAGCGACAGGCACATGACGGCAAGGATCGCCCGCCGCCGCGGATGCCCGTGCTCCCGCTTCGCGAGTAGTTGATCGATCTCCATGACTGGACTCTTCGCCAGGCTAAGACTAACAACTGTAGGCTTACAGCTGTAAGTTTTACAGCATGAGCTAACAGTTGTAAAGTCATAGCCATGACGGAAGTTCTCCGGGAGCGGAACAGGCGCGGCGAGGGCGGCAGGCTTCGCGCCGACATCCTGGCCGGGGCAACGGAACTGCTGGAGCAGACCGGCAGCGAGGAAGCCGTCACGCTGCGGGCCGTGGCGCGCCAGGTCGGGCATCTCAGCGCCGTCGATTTACACCCATTTCCCGACCGCGAGGCCATCGTCGACGCGATCGTGGACAGCGCGTTCGCCGACTTCAACGACGCAATCGACGCGGCCATCGAGGCGAGGCTGGTCCGCTGGCGCGGCTGCGCGCCGGGTGCGCCGCTTACCTGCGGTTCGCTGCCGAGCGGCCGAACAGGTACAAACTGCTGTTCGAGCGCAGCGACCTGACCGTCAGCGGACCGCAGCCGGTACCGCCGGTCAGGACCGAGAGCTTCGAGCGGCTCGTGAGAGCCTGCAGGCCTGCATGGAGGCCGGGATCGTCCGCCAGCGCCGACGCCGTACTGGACGGCACCGCGATCTGGGTCGGCGCTGCACGGCTACGCGACGTTGCATGCGAGGCTGCCGGGGTTCCCCTGGCCGGACGACACCACGATGCTCGACCGGATCGTCACTGGCCTCGCGGGCGTCACCGGCGCCTGAGCCGGCCGGATCAGCCCCGGCCAGAGCCGCGGGCGGCTTACTGGCGCCGCAAGCCCCGCAGTTCGTCGGCATCAGCCGGCTCAAGGGTCTTGTCTGGCTGCGGCTTGGCAGGCGGCCAGATGACCGAGAGCAGCAGGAGAAAGGCGTCGCCGCGGCTCTGCAGCGATGTCTGCCTGCGCTCCCAGCTGCTCTTCTTGCGTGCCCACCTGGCGTTGCCGGTGTCGGCCAGTTTGGCCGCCAGAGTCAGGTACCGGTGCTCGATCCGGTGCTGCAACCAGATGCCGAACGACCAGAGCACGTGCACGACGATCGCAAGGCCCGCCGCACCGAAGGCCGCCCAGCGCCAGCCCACCGAGGCTGCGTGCCATCGGGCGGGGACAAGCATCAGCGCGATTGCCAGCAGAAATGCCATGATGCCGAGCTGGAACAGGTGCTCGGCCCGGTTGCGCAGAGCCCGGAAATACTCAAGCCGGCCGTCCAGCGCGTAGCGCTCGCCGTCCAGGGCCTCGTCGTTGATCAGAGCAGCCGGATGCCACATGACGCGCTCGGCTGGTGTGGTCCAGTAACTCACCGCCCAGAATCCGTACCGGATGCTGAACACCATGAGCATGACCGAGACCACCATCGCCAGGACTGCGGGGCCTTCGAGCGGAACGTGGTCTGCGATGCCGTCACCGGTGAGCAGGAGGACGATCGCGGCGAGCTCGAAACCCGCCACCAGGGGCGCTCCGCTGGACACGTACCCGGCCAGGGCGTTCGCCAGATTGGGATCGTCTGGCTCGGGCCAGAGCCGGGCCACTAGTGCCGCCGTGAGCAGTCGCAGGTACGGCTGCACATTTTGCCCGGCGGAAGGATCCGGCCGCGCGGGCACCGGGCTGTGGCGAGGTCGGTGAGGACCGCTCGGGTAGCGACCGCGTCGGCGACGTCGCGGCTGAACACAACGATCCGGCCGCTGACCTCCAGCGGCCGGCCGAGGTTGGCGCGGAAGTAATCCCGCGGCTGGCCGAAGTCGGCGACGTACGCGTCTTCGAGTCCGTCGAAGACCACTGTGACCGGCTGGCCCGGGTCGAGGCTGGTGACAATCTCGGGCGAGAGGAAGGCGACTGCCTGGCCGCCCCGTACTACCAGTGCCCAGGTGTTGTCGATCGCCTGGACGCCCGGCGGCGGCAACTCATCGGCTTGCAGCCGGATGAACGGCTCGTCGGAGAATCCATCGCCGCGGTCGATGACGACGTCATGGCTATAGCCGGACGTCTGGGTCTGCGGCGGATCTGCAACTTCCGTCAACGCGGCTCCAGCGGACTCGCGCGAGCTAGAGCACGTGAAGACGCTTCAGCCCGTCGGCCGCATTATCGCAAGAGCGACGGGCCTTCCGGCAAAAAGCCGCACACTGCCGGTCAGGCCGACGCGGCGAATTCCCGCACCAGCTGGGACAGGATCTCGGGCGTCTCCAGTTGCGGCAGGTGGCCCGCGGTCGCGATGACCTCCAGGCGAGCGCCGGGAATCGCGGCTGCGTAGGCCCTGCCGTGCTCGGGCGAGACGATGCGATCGGCCGCGCCCCAGACGGCCAGCACCGGCACGCTGATGGCAGGCAGCCGGCTGAGCAGGCTCGGGTCAGCCATCGCGGTGCCGCCGTACACCTGCAACGCGGCGCGATTGCCCGCCATGACGGCCTTCTGCGCGTCGGGCATCGATGACACGTCGATTCGGAACGCGTCCGGCCGGTAGTAGCTGAGCTCGGCGACCTGGTCCATGGTGAGCGAGAAGAAGTCGGCGATCGGGTGCTCGTCCAACTGCAGGCCGACCGCGTCGACCAGCACGATGCCCTTAACCCGTTCGCTCGCCAGCACGCCTAGCTCGCTCGCGATCCAGCCGCCGACTGAGTTCCCGATGACGATGACGTCGGCCAGGTCCAGCTCGTCCAGCAGCCCGGCATAGACCTCGGCGAGGCCTCGGATGCTGGCCAGCCCGTCGGGCCGCGGCGTGCCGCCGAATCCCGGGTGAGTCGGGGTGATGACCCGGGCCGGCGTGGCCGCGAGCAGCCCGGCGAAGGCAGCCACGGACTGCGGTCCGGCCCCGCCGTGCAGAAGCAGGTAAGGCTGCCCCGAGCCCTGGATTGTGCAGCTGACCGGGACGGACCCGGCGGTCGTGGTCACTGTCATCGTCGTCATAGCCGCGAGTCTAAATCAATATGTTGATATAAGCAAGCTGAGATATGATGTTGCGCATGACCAGGTCCCTGCAAGAAGTGGGGCAGGCGGTGAAGCGGCTGCAGGTTCGGCATCACCGCGCGCTCGATGCCCGGCTGGCCACACTGGGTCTGTCCATCGTGCAGTGGGACGCGCTGCGGAACCTCGCAGCGAATCCCGATGCGTCCCAGCACGATCTGGCCGTGCTGACCTTCCAGAGCGACCAGGCAGCCGGGACGCTGGTCGGGCGGCTGATCGAGCGCGGCTTCGCCGAGCGGGTGGCCGGCCCTGGCCGCGCCGTCCGGCACCGGCTGACCCCGCAGGGCCGCGATGTACTGGAGCGCGCCGGGCCGCTGGTCGATGAGGTCCTGCAGGGGACGCTGGGAACTCTGACGCCGCCGGAGCTCGATACCCTGGCCGGCCTGCTCGACCGTCTGGTCAGCGCCGAAACGACTGTCGTTAGCTAGGTATTCGACCGCTAGCCAGGGATCAGGGCGGCCCGCGATCGCCGCTCAACCTCCGCGTGCGCCTCAGCCAGCGGCGGTTCCAGCGGCACGATGAAGGTATCCGGCCGCGGAACCGCGAGCTCGAGCGGGCCGCGTGTCGTCTGGCACTGGATAACCTCGAACCCCGCATAGTCGAAGATGCCTCCACGCTGCTACACGCCGCTGGCCAGGAGCTCGCGGACGGTCTGCCGGGCATCCTCAGGGGTCGTGCGGCTAGCGCGCGGCGGCGGCGCGCAGCGATCGGTACAGCAGCGACGGGTCGCCGAGGCGGCGGCGCAATTCGCGCTCGAGGCCGCCGATCGGGACGAGGTTCTGCGGGGCGCGCGGGTCCTTATGCGCCGAACTGGCCAGCGGCGGCAGCACCTGCGCGCTCAGGTCCGCGAGCCGGGTCAGCTCGGGCACCGGCAGGTCGGCCGAGCATTCCAGCCGGACCACCCCCGACCACGGCGCGGCGGCGCCGCCGGGCAGCCGCAGGTACCAGGAATTGCGCCGCCACGACGTGCCCATGGTGAACGCTGGCGTGCGCTGCCCCGGCGCCAGTTGCCCGACGACGGCGGCCTGCTCGGGCGGCAGGTACGTCGTGTGATGGGTCTTAATGAAGCCGATCGTCCGGTCCAGGTGGGTCCGTCCCCGCAGCGGTCCGTCCACGAACAGCAGGTCGCTGGCGTCCGGATTTTCCTTCCTGAACAGCAGCGCCAGCTGGACCTCGGTGTCGCTCAGGTGCTGCTGCAGCGCCAGCGAGAGCTGGTCCATGCCGGGTCCGGCCGCCTTGCGCGCCACGTACACGGCATGCCGGCTGTCAATGTCGCGCGCCTGCGTCGCCGCGGTGAACAGGCCGCGCTCCAGCGCCACGTCGGTGATCCGGGCGGAGCCGTCCAGGCAGACCAGACCGGCCGCGTACGAGGCGGCGATGCCAGGCGACGGCTGCGGATCGGTCCCGTGCACCCAGACGCGCGCGTCGATCCGGCGGACGCCGTCAAGAAACAAGATCGTGCCGGGAACGTGGTGGTTCTTGCCCGCGGTCAGCGGCCGCCAGCGGTCTGCGGGCAGCTCCAGATCCAGCATGAGCTCGGCGGAGGACTGCGGTGGCTCGCCGCCCATCTCCTCGCCGTAGGCCATCCCGTAGCTGGGGTCCCACGGGTCGACGCTGAACGAGACCGGTGACGCGCCCGGACCCGGCGCCAGTATCGTCACGCACGCTCCTTGACGATGGACGACGTCGTGCCACTGCGGCTCACCACGAACCGGACCGGCACCCGTTCGGCCAGCTCGGCAACGTGCGTGATGACGCCGACCATCCGGTCTGAGTCTGCCGCGAGTCGCTCCAGCGTGCTGGCAACTGTCTCCAGCGTGTCGCTGTCCAGCGTGCCGAATCCCTCGTCCAGGAACATCGAGTTCAGCTCGCGCCGTCCCGCCGACAGCCCGATGACCTGCCGGGACAGCGCCAGCGCCAGGGCCAGCGAGGCCTGGAACGTCTCGCCGCCCGACAGGGTATGCACGGGCCGCCGGGCGCCGGCGTCCTCGTAGTCGATGACGACCAGGTCGTTGCGCTCGTCCCGGTCCAGTTCGTACTGGCCGCCGGACAGCTCCATCAGGGTCGCGGACGCCTCGCGCACCAGCGAGTCGAGGGCCTCGCTGCACAGCCAGCGCTCGAACGAGGTCGCCTTGAGCAGGTTGCCGAGCATGGCGGCGACCTGCGCGTCCTCGCGGTGCGCGGCGATCTGCCGGTCGATCCGCGCCGCGCTCGCCCGGTCATCGCGGATTCGCTTGAGCTGCGTCTCGGCCCGTACGCGTTGCTCGGCGACGGCCGCCGGCGCCCTGATCAGCGGGTCTGCCGCGACCTCGTGAGCGGCGAGCAGCTCCGCCAGCCCGGCGGCGGCCGCGTCGAACTGGCGCTGCAGCCTGGCCGCTGCCTCGTCCTGGCCGGGGAGCAGCAGTTGCCGGCTCGCTGCCTCGGCCGCGGCCCAGCTCGCGACCGCGTCCCAGGCCGCGGCCAGATCCTGGCCCGCGCCGGTAGCAACAGCCGGCACGCCGAGCGGCACCAGCTTGTCCCGGGCGGCGGCGAGCGCGGCCCAGGCGCGCTGCTCGTCGGCGGCCAGCGCAGCACGCGACCGCTCCGCAGCGGCGAGCTCGTTCTGCCGGGCCGAGGCCTGCGTGCGGGTCTGCGCCGCCGCGGCGTCCGCCGCCGCGATCGCCTCCAGCTGCCGGATCAGCTCGTCCTGGTCGAGGTGACCGGACATCACCTCGGCCGCCCTGGCCAGCCTGGTCTGCGTGCCCTGCAGCGCGGAGGTGGCCGAGGCGACCGTCTTGACCGCGTCCTGGTGGGCGGCGCGCGCCGTGCGCTGCGCCGCGGTCGCGGTATCCAGGGTCGCCCGCGCCGCCGCGAGGTCAGCCGGAGCCTCCTGCGGCGGCAGGACATCGATCCGCTGCCGGCATACCGGGCAGTCGTCGCCCGGGTGCAGGGTCTGCGCCAGCCCGGCCGCCGCGTGGGCGCGCTGCGCGGCCTCGAGTGCTTCGCTGGCGAAGCTCACGTCCAGGTCGGCCGACTGCAGCCGGCCGGCCAGCTTGTCCTCTTGCTCGTGCGCCGCGGCGAGCGCCTTGGCCTGCTGCTCGGCCTCGGCGATGAGCTCCAGGCGCAGCGCGTGGTTGTCGAGCTGGCGCTGGATCGCGGCCTTGTCCGCCAGCCCGGCCCTGGACCGGGCTGCCTGGTCGGCCGCCTCGTTCGCGGCGTCCAGGCGCTGGCGGCTCTCGGCGACCAGGATCTCGGCCGCGCTGATCTGCCGGGCCAGGCTGCTCACCCCGGCGGGCGTGGCGACGGCCGAGAGCTGGACGGCCACGTTCCGTTCCTGCTGGGCTTGCTCCGCGGCGGTGGTGGCCTGCTGATGCAGCTCGGCCAGGGTCGCGAGGCGGTTGTCGACCTCGGCTGCCAGCGTCGTGAGGTCGGTGAGGCGGGCGGCCGCCGCCGATTCGGTCTCGCTGGTCGCATCGGCGAGCTGATCGCGAGCCTGCTGGGCGATCGCCTGCTGGGTCTCGGCGCGCTGGGCCCGCTCACGGGCGCGCTGGCCTATCTCCTTGTAGACGCCGAAGGCGAGGAGCTCGACCAGCAGCCGCTGCCGGTTGGCCGGGGTCGCGCGCAGGAAGTCAGAGAACCCGCCCTGCGGCAGCAGCACCGACTGGGTGAAGTGCTCGTAGCTGAGCCCCAGCAATTCCTGCACCCGCATCTTGACCTGGTCCGGTCCCTCAGCCAGCTGCTCGGCGCTCGCTTCCAGCAGCTCGGCGAGCGGGGCATCGGCCGGGATGGCGGCGTCCAGCCGCTCCAGCCGCGCCGCCTTGGTGCTCACTTTGCCGTTCTTGTCGCGCTGGAGCGCGCGGACGGCGACATAGCGCTGGCCCGACAGCTCGAAGATCAGGCTGACCCGGCACGCGTTGGCGGACGGTGCGAGCGCGTTGCGGACCTCTTTTTCGTTGTCCCAGCGAGGCACCGTGCCGTACAGCGCGAAGCAGAGCGCGTCGATGACCGTGCTCTTACCGGATCCGGTCGGCCCTACGAGCGCGAAGAAGTCGACGTCGGCGAAGTCGACCTCGGTCTCGTTGCGGTACGTGCCGAAACCGTCGAGCAGGAGCCGTAGCGGCCGCATCGGCTATGACCTCCGGCCGGAAACGCGGGGATTCTTCATCCGGACCAGTCTGGCGCAACCCGCCGACACGCGGCTGGCGCCTCGCGCATCCCAGCAGGCGCGGGCCGGCGCACGGGGCCGGCGCGGCGAAGGGCATTGCCAGTTCACGGGCTTCTCTTTACAATTCCTTTACTAGAGCTCAGGTGAGTTCAGCGCAAGTCGAGGGCGTGCCGTGTTGCGCGCACCCGGCGAGGGGCGGGACGGCGCGCAGCCGTTCGCCGTGGTGCTGGCGGGGCGTGGCATGCTGGCCGGGAGGGGCGGCGTGCACCGGCTCGCGGTACAGCCATCACGGTGGCGCGCCGTCTCGTCACTTCTGCGCCAGCGGCCCGCCGAACAGGCACCCGGCCGGTGTCCATCGCGCTACCCGCGGTGCGTCGTCACGATGACGGACACTGTCACAGCAGGCCAGGACGGCCGCGGAGGAGCCAGCATGAGATACCTGATGATCCACTGCTTCGACGAGTCGGCCATGGATTTCGAGGACGACGACAGCCCGGCGGCCATCCAGGAGGACCGGGCCATCGAGGCCTGGGACGCCGAGATGAAAGCGCGCGGCATCATGGTCGGCGGCGGCCGGCTGCGGCCGACCGGGTATGCCACCACGGTGCAGGTACGCGGTGGCGAGGTCCTGGTCAGCGACGGCCCGTTCGCCGAGACTAAGGAACAGATGGCCGGCTACACGATCCTCGCCTGCACTGATCTGGATCAGGCGATCGACGTCGCCTCGCGGCATCCGACCGCCCTGTTCGGCACCTTCGAGCTCAGGCCGTACTGGGACTAGCGCCGGCCGGTCAGGGCAGCGCCGCCCCCGGCTGGCCGTCGGTCATCTCCTCCAGCAGCTCAGCAAACATGCGCTCGACCCGCTGATCGGCGACGTTCTGCTCGGCCAGGTAGTCGCCGAACAGCTGGACCGGGGTCCGTCCGGCCCGGCTCGGCCTGGCCGCGCCGTGAACTCCGGGCTGCGGCCGGTGCGCCTCGTCCAGCTGGACCTCCAGCGCGTCGGGCAGCTTCTCCCGGACCAGATCGCCGAGCCCGGCCCTGGCCTTCTCGGCCAGGATGACCCGCAAATAGGCGTCGCCTGCCTGCTCGCCTTCGGCGATGACCTGATCCAGCGAGCCGCGCAGTGTCCGCAGCTTGCGGCCGCCGCTGATCGGCACCCGCCGCGCGTCGGCGCGGACGCCGGGCGCCGCGGTGACCAGCAGCGCGCCCGGCTCGTTGGCCTCCTCGCCGAAGTCCACGGCCAGCGGCGAGCCTGAGTAGAACGCCGGGCACGGGGCCGGAATCTCCTGCTGACGGTGCAGATGCCCGAGCGCCGCGTAATGCGCCGACGAGGGGAAGATGTTCGACGGCACTTCGTACTCGAACGAGGTTTGCACGTCCCGCTCGCCGCCGCCGCGGCGGCCGCCGAGCAAGGTCGCGTGCGCCATCACGACGTTAACGCTGTCAGCGCTGAACTGGGCGGTGAGCATGGCCACGATGCTCGCTACCCGTCGTGCGTAGTCGAGCGCGTGCTCGGCGGCCTCGTGCAGCAGCAGTTCCGCCGCCCGGACCGCGTAACGCTGGGACAGGAACGGCACCGCGGCGACCGTCAGCTGCTCGCCGCTCTTGGTCGTCAGCCGCAGCGTGCCGCCTGAATCGGGCGCCTTGGGCGTGCCGAGGACCTGGAGCCCGAGTTCGCCGAGGACCGGGCGGTAGACGCTGTCCAGCAGGCTGGCGTTGTCGTGATTCCCGGCGATCGCCACCACCTGGCGGCCGTCCGCGCGCAGCGCCAGCAGCGCCCGCATCACCAGGCCCTGCGCCTTCGGGCTTGGCACTGAGGTCTCGAACAGATCCCCGGCGATCAGGACGACGTCGACGTCCTCGGCCCGCGCGATCGAGATGATGCTGCGCAGCACCGCCTCGTGCTCGTCGTGCCGGTCGCGGCCCTTGAGCACTTTGCCGACATGCCAGTCGCTGGTATGCAGGATCTTCATCGATCTGCATTCAACTACACAATCCATCAGGTTCGTGGAACGTGGCCCGGACGGCGAACTGCCCGACCGTGAGATAACTGCTAGATGGATCGCCAGGACCCCGTGCCGGAGGTGCGGCATCAGCTGTCGAGCTGGCTATGGCGGCGCAGGCGCGCCCGGCTGGGCATGTCTGCTCTGATCGGTGCCGTCGCAGCCGGGCTCACGGTTGCTTTCGGGAACTGGCGCTACGCGCCGACGATCGGCTGGGACGCGACCGCGATCGTGTTTACCGCAACGGTCTGGCTGGGCATCTGGCCGCTATCCGCCACGACCACGGCGGAGCGGGCGACCAGGGAGGATCCGAGCCGGGCCACCAGTGACATCCTCACCCTGTGCGCCTGCGTGGCCAGCCTGGCGGCCGTCGGCGTCGTGCTCGTCGCCGCCCACAACGCCCGCGGCGTTGAGCAGGGCATGCTGGCCAGCCTGGGCCTGGTGAGCGTCGCGGCGTCCTGGCTCACGGTGCACACGATCTTCACCCTGCGCTATGCGCAGCTCTATTACCTCGATCCTGTCGGCGGGGTCGATTTCAATCAGCAGCAGGGCGAGCAGCCCTGTTACCGTGACTTCGCCTACCTGGCCCTGACGATCGGGATGACCTTCCAGGTCTCCGATACCAACGTGCAGCGCACCGAGATTCGGGCAACAGCTCTGCGGCATGCCCTGCTGTCCTACCTGTTCGGCTCGATAGTCCTGGCAACGGCCATCAACCTGATCGCCGGGCTCGGCGTTTAGCCCGGCAGCAACTCCTCGTCACTCGAAACGCGGCGCAGGACGCCTTCCCGGGCCTGCAGTCCAGGACTGGCATCATGAGCCGGTGTCGTTTTCTTATCTGGAGTGGGCGGTCGCGGGGGGCCTGGCCGGCTGGGCGGCGGCTCGGCTGACTGGCGCCGACCGGATCCGCCGCACCGAGGACTGGTCCGCGCCGCTGATGTCGTTCACCCCGCAGGTGACGGCCGGAGCGCTGGCCGCCACGGTGATGCTGCGCAACCGGGGCCCGCGAACGACGGCCGCGCTCGCCGCCGCCGCGCTGACCGCTGCGGTGGGCCCGCGCGCGCTGCGGCGCCCGTTGCCCCCCGCGGCTGGTCCGGTGCTGCGGGTGCTGACCGCGAATCTGTTCGTCAGCCGCGCCGCGGCGGACACCCTGCCGGAGCTGTTAGCCGCGACCGGTGCCGACGTGCTGTTCCTGCAGGAACTCACCGAGGCGGCCGTCGGCGAGCTTGACCGGGCCGGGCTCAGCCGGCTGCTTCCCCATCAGGTGCTCGAGCGGCCGCCAAGGGCCCGCGGGGGAACGGCATCTACGCGCGCTACCCGCTGCGCGATGAGCGGGATGAGGTCGAGGGTTCGGCGCTGGCGGCCGGAGGCTACTGGCAGTCCCCGGCCAGGCCGCTCTGCAGCCTTGAGCTGCCCTCGGGGCAGTACGTCCGGCTGGCCTGCGTCCACACTCGTGCGCCCACGCCGGTCCGGTCTCAGCACACGGCCGCTCGCTGGCGCGCTCAGCTGGCGGATCTGGCGTCGGCTTGCGACATCGGTGGCGATGTTCCGATGATCCTGGCCGGCGATTTCAACGCGACCCTCGATCACGCGCACTTCCGCGCCCTGCTGCGCCGGGGCTACGTCGACGCCGCCAGGCAGGCGGGCCACGGGCTCGTCATGACCTGGGGACCCACTCCGGCCAGCACGGCGCTGCTGGCCCTTGACCATGTCCTGGCCGACCCCCGCTGCGCGGTGCTCGCCACCTCCGTCCACCAGCTGCCCGGCACGGACCACCGGGCCGTCTACGCCGAAGTCCGGCTGCCGCGCTGATGACTGTCCGGGCCAGCGTCCGTGATCGGGTCGCACGCCCGCAGGAAGGTGTGCGGAAGGTCACTGATCGTGCATGCTGGTCAGCCGGAATTTCCGCCTGTCGCGTCGGCTTGTAGGTACCGGCGAGCCGATCCGCAGTGCCGCGTGCTCAGAGCGATCTGCTGAGCAGACCGCCCGCATCTGAGGGACCCGGCTCCAGGCCCTCGGCGCTCCTCACCGGAGCAGCAACTCGTCGAGCAGGAAACGCCTAGAGCAGGGAAGACAGTGCAGGCACGGATCAGCCAGAAGGTTGCGATCGGCGTCGTCTTTGTCGCAGCCATGTTCATGTCGATCATGGACGCCACCATCGTCAACGTCGCGCTGCCGACCATCGGCCGTGACTTCCACGTCGCGCCGACGGCCGTCAACAGCATCTCGATCGCCTTCCTGGTCAGCCTGGCCGTATTCATCCCGGCCTCTGGCTGGCTCGGCGACCGGTTCGGCGGCAAGCGCGTGCTGCTCGCCGCGATCGTCGTGTTCACGGTCGCGTCCGCGCTGTGCGGGCTGGCCTCCAGCCTGGGCGAGCTGGTCGCCTTCCGCGTCCTGCAGGGCGTCGGCGGCGGCATGCTCGCGCCGGTCGGGATGGCGATGCTGTTCCGGGTCTTCCCGCCCGAGGAGCGGATCCGGGCGTCCGCGATCCTGACTGTGCCGACGACGTTCGCGCCGGCGCTCGGCCCGGTGCTAGGCGGGCTGCTGGTCACCGATCTGTCGTGGCGCTGGGTCTTCTACGTCAACCTGCCGATCGGCGCCGCGGCGTTTATCTTCGGCGCGATCTTCTTGCGGCAGACCGAGCAGGCCAACCCCGGCCGGTTCGACCTGCCCGGCTTCCTGCTCTCCGGCCTCGGCCTGGGCTTGCTGATGTACGGGGTGTCGGAGGGACCGAACAAGGGCTGGCATTCGACCGACGTGCTCGCCACCATCGCAGCCGGCGTCGTGCTGCTGGTGATCATGGTGTTCGTCGAGCTGCGCACGTCGCAGCCCATGGTCGATCTGCGGCTGCTGGGGAACAAGCTGTTCCGGGAGAGCAACATTGTCATGGTGCTCGCCTCGGTGGCCTTCCTGGGCACGCTGTACGCGATCTCGCTGTACTACCAGGATGGTCGCGGGCTGAGCGCGCTGGGCTCGGGCCTCAGCACGTTCCCCGAGGCGCTCGGCGTCATGGCCGGCGCGCAGCTGGCCAGCCGCTGGCTGTACCCGCGGCTCGGCCCCCGGCGTCATGTCGCCATCGGCCTGCTCGGGACGGCGGCCTCGATCGGACTGCTGGCGCTGCTCGGACCGACGACCAGCCTGTGGTGGGCGCGGCTGCTGATGCTCACCCTGGGCTTCTCGATGGGCCAGATCTTCGTGCCACTGCAGGCGGCGGCGTTCGCCACCATCACCCCGGCGGCGACGGGGCGCGCGTCGACCATGTTCAACGCGGTCCGGCAGCTCGGCGGCGCCATCGGCGTGGCCGTGCTGACCACGGCGATCGTGCTGGTCGGGCCGGTGCACCTGGTCGGCGGGCACGAGACGGCGAACCTGATTGCCTACCGGGTGGCGTTCCTGGTGGCGGCGGCATTCTGCCTGGCCGCGATCCCGTTCGCGCTGTCGATCAACGACGCCGATGCGGCGCGCACCATCGTGCGCCGGGCCAAGCACACCGGGGACCGGCAGCCGACCCCCGAGCCCGCGGTCACACTGGCCGACTAATGTCGGCTTTGTCCGCCTAGCTGTCCCTGCTGTGCCGGTTTGGTGTCGCCCAGACGACACTAACCGGCCACAAGCCCGGTTCCGGGGCGGCGTTCGCGCAGAAGTCCAGTGGGGTGGGATCGCACTGAGCACCTGCTGGGTAGGTTCTGCCGGGCATGGATCATGCTCGGGCTGCGATTTGCCCGGTGTCGGGTAATTTGCAGCGTGCCAGGAGGTGGCGGACAGTTGTCCCCGGTGCTAGCCATCGTGCTCGGCATCAGCGCGGCGCTGGTGTTCGGCATCGCGTCGGTGGCGGATCAGCACAGCACCAAGCGAGTCGCCAAGCGGAAGGCGCTGTCGCCGAAGATCTTCGAGGACCTGGCCCGGCAGCCGTTGTGGCTGGCATCGATCGTCGGGACCCTCCTCGGCTTCGCGCTGCAGGTGCTGGCGCTGAAGTACGGTCCGCTAGCGCTGGTCGAGCCGCTGCTGGCCTGCGGCCTGATCTTCGCGGTCCTGATCAACTCCTACTTGCGGCGGCGGCTCGACCCGATCCTGCTCGGCGGCGTCATCGGGACGGCAGCGGGGATTGCCGGATTCCTGATCATCGCCCGGCCGTCTGACGGCACCGGCAGTGTGGGCTTCCTCGTCGTGCTGCCGCTCGGTGCCGGGCTCGTCGCCGGGGTTGCGGGCTGCCTGGCCGTTGCCCGGCGCAGTGACACGTTGCGGCCGCTGGCCCTCGCGCTCGCCTGCGGCATCTGCTACGGCGTCTCGGCCTTCCTGGTCAAGCTGGTGATCACCGATGCCAATGGCGGCCTGACCGGCCTGCTGACCGACTGGCCGATCTACGCGCTGGCGGTCGTGGGGCCGCTCGGCTTCCTGCTGAACGAGAACGCTTTCCAGCAGGGCACCCTGATCGCGCCGGTCCTGGCGATCATCACGACCTGCGACCCGGTCATCTCGGTGTTCCTGGGCTGGCTTTGGCTCAACGAGAAGCTCAACGGCACGGCCGCGGGCATCGTGGGCGAGGTCATCACGCTGCTGCTGATGTCGGCGGGGATCTACGTGGTCTCCCACCGGGCGCCCCATATCACCGCGCCTGGCAAGACTGCCAAGGCGACCTAACCCAGGCCCAAGCTGGCCGGGGGCTCGCACTGCGGTGTTCCGTCGGGCCAGTACCCGTTATGCGGGTGGTCGCGCGCGGTCGACCATGGCGTGCAGCTGAGTGAACCCCGTCGGTGAAACGGCCAGGCGGAGCCCAGACACGTCAATCTGTCGCTGGCAAGGATTGGAGTCAGTGATTTCTGCGCCACAAACCAGCCCGCGGCACCCGGACGGGGGCATCCTCCGCCGTACCGGCAGTGTGCGCGAACTTGCTGGTCAGGTCGTCAGGCCGGGTCGCGGTGAGAGCCGCTGGAGCTTCCCTGTGACGACGGCCGCGGCGGCTGCTGCGCGTCTTTGTCCTGACGGCGGCAACATCAGGGGCAGGCCCGGGCAAGGGTGCGCCGGCCGCGTCTCCGGCCGCGTGTCTGCGGCCGGATGCGGGCTTTGCGCTAGCGCGGGCGCGCTTTGCCCACCGCGATCGTCGCCCGTGGGTCTGGAAGGATCACGGTGACGCGCGGGCATTGTGGTCGGCGGTGAAGGAGAGGTGCATGGATCTCGGGCTGGACGGTAAGGTCGCGCTCGTCGCGGCGTCGAGCAAGGGGCTGGGGAAAGCCTGCGCGCTCGCCCTCGCGCGCGAGGGTGCCCGGGTCACGGTCTGTGCCAGGCATCCGGGGGTGCTGGAATCGGCTGCGGCCGATATCCGGGAGCAGACCGGGGCGGAGGTTCTGGCGTTCCCGGCCGACCTGGCCACGGCGGATGGCATCAATGCCGTGGTCGCCGCTACTGCCGAGCGGTTCGGCACCATCGACATCCTGGTCAACAACTCCGGCGGTCCGCCGATCGGCGCTTTCGCCAGCCTGACCGACGAGGACTGGCTGGCCGGGTTCGAGATCGTCACGCTGAGCTTCGTTCGCTTCGTCCGTGCGGTCCTGCCGTACATGCGCAGCAGCGGGTGGGGCCGGATCGTCAGCATCCAGTCGACCTCGGTCAAGCAGCCGGTGGCCGGCATCGACCTGTCGAACGGCACCAGGCCCGGTGTGGCCGGGCTGATGAAGGGGCTCATGCCGGACCTGGCGAAGGACGGGATCACCGTCAACCTGGTGCTGCCCGGCTCATTCCGCACTGATCGCATCGGCGCCGGCCAGGCACAGCCGGGCGCGCCGGTGCCCGGTATCCCCGTCGGCCGGTTCGGCGAGCCGATCGAGCTCGGCAACCTGGTGGCGTTCCTGGCCTCAGACCTGGCCGCTTACATCACCGGTGCGGTGTACCAGATCGACGGCGGCCGCATCAGCTCCAACGTGTGACCCGCCGCGGGCCGGCCACCCGGCGACAGCTCCTGGCTGCCGCGGGCAGCGGCCGCGGCGGTGATTACAGCGCGGGACGCCGCTCCGGCTCGTCCAGCCACGGGAAGAGCTCCTCGTGCGCGGCGGCGACCCGGAACGCGGTCACGTCGTCGTAGGTCTTGCCGACCACCGACAGTCCGGTCGGCACCCCGTCGCGGGACAGCCCGGACGGCACGTTCAGCACCGGGCAGCGGCTGGCGATGTTGAACGGCACGGTCATCATCACGTCGAACCAGCTCGCGCACGCGGCGTGCCGTTCACCTCAGACTCGGATCGCCGACGTCGTACTCGGCGTCCAGCGCGGGCACGGCGAACGTCGGGCAGATCAGCGCGTCGTACTCCTCGAGCAGCTCGCCGAGCGGCGCGTAGATCTGGCTCTCCAGCTCCAGGCCGGCGTAGAAGTCGTCCTTGGAGATCTCGGCGGAGTCGTCGACCAGGCGCCGGGCGTAGGAGGTGAGGTCGGCCCGTGCTGCTCGTAGATCTCCCTGATCGAGGCGCCGAAGATCATGCCGAAGTGGATCGCGCGACCGCGCGGGCGATCGTCGCCAGGTCCCAGGGCAGCGTGACCTCCTCGCACCTTCGCGCCGGCGTCGCGCAGCCGGTCGGCGGCGGCCAGCGTGTTCGCGGCCACGTCGCGCGTCGACCGGGTAGCAGCCGAGGTCGGGCTGAGAGGCGATCCGCAGGCCGGCGGACCGAGCCGAGGTCAGCGGGGATCTCCAGCTTGGGCCGGATCGAGACGACGTCGCTGGGGTGCGGGTCCGGCGATCACGTTCTCCAGCAGCGCGCAGTCCGCGACGGTGCGGGCCATCGGGCCCTCGTGGCAGTAATGGTCCAGGTTGAACGGCCGCGACCTCGGGCACCCGGCCGTACGGCGGCTTGAACCCGATGACGCCGCAGAACGACGACGGGATCCTGATCGAGCCGCCGATGTCCGAGCCGGTCGCCAGCGTGGTGGAACCGGCGGCCAGCGCCGCGCCCGAGCCGCCGCTCGACCCGCCCGGCGAGAACGCGGGTTCCACGGGTTCCTGGTCACGCCCCAGAGCTTGGTCCAGGTGACCGGGGCGCAGGAGAACTCCGGAGTGGTGGTCCGCGCGTGCACGATGCCGCCCGCGTCGATGATCCGCTGGACGAACGGCGGCCGTGTGGTCGGCGACACGTCGCGCAGCGGCAGCGAGCCGAGCGTGTTGCCGCTGGCCGGCGATCGGCGCTTCTTCCTTGACCGCGACCGGCAGGCCGTCGAGCGGCGCGGCGGCTCGCCGGTGCCCGCGTACCGCTGCTCGGCGGCCTTGGCCGGCCGAGAGCGCCTCGTCGTAGCAGGTCTGCGCGAACGCGTTGATCGCCGGCTCGACCGCCTCGGCGCGCTCGATCACGGCCGTCATCAGCTCCACCGGCGACAGCTCCTTGCTGCGGAACACTGGCCAGCGCGTCGGTGGCGGACAGGTAGTGCAGGTCGGTCATGGCGATCAGCTCCTTCTGGGTCGGCCGGGGCGGCGAGCGCGCGCCGCGGCGCGGCTTCCAGCCGGGCCTGGGCACGCTCGCGCGCAGCCGCTTGGTGTAGGGGTGCTGCGGGTCGTCGAGCACGCTGGCGGTGGTGTCCGCGCTCGACGACGCTTGCCGCGGTGCAGCACGATCACGTCGTCGGTGAGCTGGCGCACGACCGCGAGGTCGTGGCTGATCAGCACGTAGGAAACGCCGGTCGAGTCGCGGATGTCGGCGAGCAGGTTGAGCACCTGGGCCTGGATCGACACGTCGAGCGCGGCGACCGACTCGTCCAGGATCAGCACCTGCGGCTCGGCGGCCAGGGCCCGGGCGATCGCGACCCGCTGGCGCTGCCCGCCGGACAGCGCCCTGGGCAGCGCCCGGGCTTGCCGCTCGTCCAGGCCGACGAGCCCGGTGAGTTCGCTCGATCCGCTCCCGGCGCCGGTCGGCCGGCCAGCCGTGGTGCAGCCGCAGCACCTCGTCGATGGTCGCCTCGGCGGTCTGCCGCGGGTCCAGGCTGGTGTACGGGTCCTGGAAGACGATCTGGACCTCGCTGCCGCGCCGCCGCCGCTCGCCGCGCCGACCTGGCCGGGCGCGGACCGGTCCCGGCCGCAGGCGGTGATCGTGCCCGCTGGTCGGGCGTTCGAGGCCGACGATCATCCGGGCGATCGTGGTCTTGCCCGACCCGGACTCGCCGACGATCGCCAGCGACCGGCCTGCGGGACCGCGAAGCTGACGTCGTCGACGGCGACCAGGTCGCCGAACTCCTTGCGCAGCCCGGTCACCTCCAGGACCGGCGTCAGCTGGCGCCAGTCAGGCCTCGCTCAGAGCGTCAGGCACGCCGGCCAGGCGCCCGCGCAGCTCCGCCGCGCGGGCGCACCGGGACAGCCCGCCGTCCAGCTCGACCAGCTCCGGCAGCGCCGTCCCGGCAGGCCGGCGCGGCGTGCGGGCACCGGGGCGCGAACGCGCACTCCCCGTCCGGCGCCTCGAACGCCGACAGCGGCCGGCCGGGGATCGCGCGCGAGCCGGTGCGCGGTGCTGTCGATGTCCGGCCGGGCCGCGGCCAGCGCCGCCGTGTACGGGTGCAGCGGATCGGAGTGCAGCAGCGCCGACTCGCGGACCTCGACGATCTGGCCCGGCGTACATCACCGCGGTCCGGTCGCAGATCGCGGCGGCCAGGTCCAGGTCGTGGGTGATGAACAGCATCGCCAGGCCGTGACTCGCGGCGCAGGTCGTCCAGGATCGCCATCACCTCGGCCTGGGTGGTGACGTCCAGCGCCGTGGTCGGCTCGTCGGCCAGCAGCAGCTGCGGCTCGGTCAGCAGCGCGGCCGCGATCATCACCCGCTGGAGCATGCCGCCGGACAGCTCGTGCGGGTACTGGCGCAGCCGCCGTTCCCCGTCGTCGATGCCGACCTGGCCGAGCATGTCCGCCGGCCCGCTTGCCCGCCTCGGCGGCCGGGACGCCGAGGTTGGTGCGCAGCGCCTCGGTCATGAAGTCGCCGATCCGGCGGACCGGGTTCACGTGCGCCCGCGGGTCCTGGAAGATCATCGCGACCTTGTTGCGGTAAGCCGCGCAGCTCGCTGCCCGCCAGCGCGCGCACGTCCTGCGCCGTCGAACCTGATCTGGCCGCTGACCTCGCGCGCCGCGGGGCAGCAGCCGGTCGATCGCCCGGGCCGTCATCGACTTGCCCGAGCCGGACTCGCCGACCAGGCCGACCGCCTCGCCGGGCCGGACCTCGAGGCTGACGTCCCGCAGGACGGCCCGTTCCTGCCCTCGACCGGCAGCCGCACGGTCAGGCCGTCGACCTTGCAGACAGCGGGCCCGGTGGCCCGCGGCAGCCCCGGTGGCATGCGAGCCCGGCTGGTCGGGAGTCCGGTGCGCTGGGCGCCGGTCACCGGCGCCGCCTGGGCCCGCTCGAAGAGGCGCTCGCCGAGCACGTTGAACGCGATGACGACGCGCGACGATGCACGCGCCGGCCGCGAGTGCGGGCAGCGGGTAGCCCTCGGGATGCCGACCTGGTTCTCGGAGATCATCACGCCCCAGTTCGGCGGCGGGCGGCTGCACGCCGAGCCCGAGGAACGAGACGGCGGCCAGGTCCACCATCGCGTAGCCGAACAGGATCGTCGCCTGGGCGACGATCAGCGGCGCGATGTTGGGGACGATGTGCCGCAGGCAGATCGACGTCGCCGACGCGCCCTGGACTTCGAGCGCGGCGACGTAGGGCTGGCTGCGCTCCTTCAGCGCGGCGCCGCGCAGCACCCGGGCGACGTACGGCATGTAGGCGATCGCCAGCGCGATCGCGGCGGCGGTCAGGCCCGGCGCCGAACACGGCGGCGGCGAGCACGGCGAGCAGGATGCCGGGGAACGCGAACAGGATGTCCAGCCCGGAGGAGATCACCGCGTCGACCGCGCCCTGCCGCCAGGCCGCGATGACGGCCAGCAGCGTGCCGAGCACCAGCGCGCCGATCACCACGGCGAGCGGCCCGAGCATCGAGGACTGGGCGCCCGCCAGCAGCCTGGACAGCACGTCCCGGCCCTCGAAGTCGTAGCCGAGCAGGTGCCCGCCGGCCGGGCCGACGAAGGCCAGGCCGAGGTTCGGCAGGTCGGGTTGTACGGGGCGATCAGCGGGCCGATCACCGCGACGCACGGTGGCGACCGCGATCACGACGGCCGAGGCGATCCCGGCCGGCGCCGGTACCGCGGAGCAGGCCCGGCTGCGCCGCTGCGCGGGCGGCCGCGACGGCCGCGACCGTCACGCCGATGGCGCGGCATGGCCGCGCTCATCCGGCCCTGCTTCCGAGCGACACCCGCGGGTCGAGCACCGCGTAGGCCAGGTCGACCACGAGCGTTGATCACGACGAACGCGGTGACCAGGACCAGCGAGATGCCCTGCACGACGGCCAGGTCCTTGGACTGGGCGGCCTGCACCAGGTAGGCGCCGAGCCCGTTCAGCCCGAACGCGGTCTCGACCACGGCGGCGACCGCGATCAGCGAGGCGATCGTGATGCCGGAGATCGTGGTGATCGGGATGGCGGCGTTGCGCAGGATGTGCCGGCGGATCGAGCTGGCGGCGCGGGATGCCGCGGCTGATCGCCGTCTGCACGTGCTCGCGGTCGGCTTCCTCCCTGATCGCGGCCCTGGTGACCCGGGCCACGATCGCCAGCGAGGAGATCGCCAGCGCGACCGCGGGCAGCGTGAAGTGCTGCAGGTTGCTGACAGAAGTCGGTGCCGTTGCCGAGCGCGGGGAACCAGCCGAGCTTGACCGCGAACAGCGTGATCAGCACGATCGCGGCGACGAACGACGGGATGGCCGCCGAGATCGCGCTGGTCACCAGCACCGAGGTGTCGCACCAGCCGGGCCGCAGCGCCGCGAGCACGCCGAGGCCGATGCCGAGCACCAGGATGATCACCGACGCGTACAGCACCAGGCCCGCGGTGGTCCAGACCCGGGACGCGATCAGGCGTGGAGACGTTCTCCCGCAGCGTGATCGAGATGCCGAGGTTGCCGTGCAGCGCGTTGCTCCAGCCAGTACCAGTACTGGGTCAGGAACGGCTGGTTCAGGTGATAGCGCGCTTCAGCACGCGCAGGCTGCTCGGCGGCAGCGACCGGCCGCCGGACAGCGCCGCGATCGGGTTACCCGGCGCCAGGTACAGCGCGCCGAAGATCACGAAGCTGGCAACCAGCAGGCTGGCGACGAGCATCGCCAGCCTGCGGCCGAGGAACGCCAGTCGCATCGGCTCAGCCCGTCCCGCCCAGGGTGTTGGCCCACGGCGCGAACATGTAGGCGAACGAGGCGGTCGCGCCGGTCAGGCCCTTGCTGAGCATCAGCGATGTTGGTCGGCTGCACGTTCGGGATCCACGGCAGCAGCTTGGCGGCCAGTTCCTCGGCCCTGGGCGACCAGCGCCGCCCGCTTGTCCGGGTCCGCGGTGCTGCGCGCCTGCTCGAGCAGCGCGGTCATCTTGCGGGTCGTTGAAGTTGTCGTAGTTCTGCGACCGCCGGGCAGGACGAGCGTGCCAGCAGGGCCGCCGGGTCGGCGTAGTCGCCGTAGTTCACGGTCAGGAACCCGTCGACGCCCGCGCGGGCCTTGGGGTCGATGAAGAAGTTGATGAAGTTCTGCGGCCGAGACCGAGTTGAGCATGGTCTTCAGCCCGATCGCCTGGGCGGCCTGCTGGTAGGCGCCGGTCACCGCCGCGATGTTGGACAGCTGGCTGGACGTGCCGATCGTGATCGTCTTGCCGTCCGCGCCCGCCTCCTTGATCAGCTTGCGCGCCTGCGCCAGGTTCTGGGTCAGCACCGGGGAGCTGTCGTAGGCGTGCATCGAAGGCCGTCTTCGCCGTAGCCGAAGGTGCCGGGGTTGGCGATCCAGCGCGGCATCAGCGCCGCGCCCTTGTACACGCTGGAGATGATCGCCTGCCGGTTCAGCGCCAGCGACAGCGCCTGGCGCACCTTCACGTTGCCGAGCACGCCCTTGCTGTCGAGACGATGAACGCGTCGGTCGCCCAGCCGGGCCCCTGGTAGACCTTGACCGCCGGTGCTGGACTCGAGCTGCGGCAGCGTGGACAGGCCCATCGTGAGTACGCGCCCTGGATCGCGCCGGTCTCCAGGCCGGAGGTGAGGTCGTCGTGTCCGGCACGCCCTTGAGCGTGATCTGCTGACCAGCGGCGTCTTGACCGCGCTGTTCCAGTAGCTGCGGGTTGGCAGCGGCGGTGACGCCGACGCCGGGCGTGAAGGACTTGAACTCGTACGCGCCGGTGCACATGATGCCGCCGGCCGGGGTGCCGTAGTTCTTGCCCTGCTTGCTGCGCGAACGCTCTTCTCGATGATGACGCCCGGCATCGAGGACAGCTCGCCCGGCAGCCAGTAGTCCGGCTGCTTGAGCGTGATCGTCACCTGGTCGCTGCCGGTCGCGGCGATCGAGGACACCCGGGTCGAACACCTGGCCGTAGAAGCCGCCGCAGGCTTGGGTTCATTGCGCGGTCCAGGCTGTAGACCACGTCGGCCGGGGTGACCGGGTGGCCATCCCAGAACTTGGCCGCGGGGTTGATCGTGAAGACCAGCTTGGTCGGCGATCGGCGTGGACATCGTGGCCAGGCCGGGCTCGATCGACGCCGTCCGGTGCCTGCTTCAGCAGCGACTCGCACATCAGCGAGATGGCCGTGTTCTCCGGGTAGTCGAACGCGAAGATCGGGTCGAGCGAGTTCACGTCGCGGTAGACCGCCCAGACCACCGAGGGACACCGGCTTGGTGCCGGCCGGGGTGGTCGTGACCAGGCCCTTGGTGGGCGAGACGTCTGCCGGCTGCTGCCGCTTGCTGTACCGCCGAGCGGCCGCAGGCGGCCAGCGCCAGGACCGCGGTGAGCGCTGCTGCCGCGGCGGCCATCGCCGCGCGACGACTTGTCATCGATGGCTCATCTGGTCCTCCTCGGTGCCGTGCTCGCGGCGCGGAGTCGGGGGACGCGGCCGCGTTCGTCGGGGTGAGGCGGCTGGGTCGCGCTAGCTGTGCTGCTAGGCCAGTTCGCCGCGGATCCAGGTCTGCGTGACCGCTGCCTGGCAGATCTCGACTGGCGGGCCGATCGGCGAGGTCGGCGTCGACGATGGCGAAGTCGGCGTCCAGGCCGGCCCTGACCGCGCCGGTCACGTCGCTCGCAGGCCGTTCACCCGGGCGCTGCCCGGAGGTGTAGGCGGCGAAGAACGGCCTCGGGGCTGAGTCGCCTGCTCGGGCAGGAACGGGTCGCTGGCCGCGCCGCCGTGCCCGTCGGGCAGCGTGCGGTTCACCGCGACGTGCGCGGCCCAGCAGCGGGTTCGGGCTGGACTGACCGGCCAGTCGCTGCCGCCGCACAGCGGCGCGCCCGGCGGCGAGCAGCGACGCCGAACGGGTACTGCCAGCCTGACCGCCGCTCGCCGAGGAACGGGATGGTCAGCTCGTCCATCTGCGGCTCGTGCGCGGCCCACAGCGCCTGGATGTTGGCGGTCGCGCCGAGCGCGGCGAACCGCGGGACGTCGTCGGGGTGCACGACCTGCAGGTGCGCCAGGTGGTGCCGCTGCGCGCTGTCGCCGTTGGCGGCGCGGGCGGCCTCGATCGCGTCGAGCGCGTTGCGCACGGCGCGGTCGCCGAGCGCGTGGAAGTGCACCTGGAAGCCGTCGCGCGTCCAGGGCGGTGACGTAGCGCGGCAGCTCGGCCGGGTCGATGAAGTCCAGACCGCTGTTCTCGGTGTCGCAGCCGTGCCCGTCCAGGTAGGGCTCGAGCATCGCGGCGGTGTGGTTCTCGGCGACGCCGTCCAGCATGATCTTGACGCTGGTCGCGCGGAACCGGCCGGCCGGTGCGCCGGCCGCGCCGCTCGAGCAGCTCGGTCGATCTGCTCCATGCCGCGGTGCCGGTCCCACCACAGCGCGCCGACGACGTGGGCGCGCGAGCGTCCGTCGGTCGGCGGCGCGCAGGTAAGCCGGCGATCGGGTCGGCGCTGACTCGTGCGACTCGGCCGACGATCGCGTCCTGCCAGCCGGTGATGCCGAGCGAGAGCAGGTAGTCCTGGGCCGCGAGCAGCCCGGCGTCCCGGTCGTCCGTCGGTGCAGCTCGGGCAGGAGCCTGGAAACCAGGTTCGCGGCGCCCTCCTGCAGCATGCCGGTCGGGTCGCCGTCGGCGTCGCGCTCGATCCGGCCGTCGGCCGGGTCAGGGTGTCGCGCGGTGATGCCGGCCAGCTCCAGCGCCTGGAGTTGACCCACGCGCCGTGGTGGTCGCGGTTGGGCAGGAACACCGGCCGGTCGCGGACGACCGCGTCCAGCAGGTCGCGTCGTCGGGATGCCGCCGGGGAACGCCTCCATCGACCAGCCGCCGCCGGTGATCCAGGCCAGCGTCCGGGTTGCGGCCGACGTAGCGCCGCGATGATCGCGAGGTACTCCGGCAGCGGTCACTCGCGCCGGACAGGTCGCAGCGGCGCAGCTGGTCGCCGGCGAACACCGGGTGCACGTGCGCGTCGATGAAGCCGGGCAGCAGCGTGCCGCCCGCCAGGTCGATCGACCGTCGCTCCGTCGAGCCTTGGCGTCCGCGCCGGCCGACGAGGTGATGCGGCCGCCGCTGACCCGGACAGCGCTGCCAGGCGGCAGGAACCGGAATCCATCGAAGACCGTGCCATGCCGTGAAAAGGAGCTCTGCGTCGACTGGCACGCAGGGCCTCCGGTGCTCTGGGGTGAATTGCCCGGGATCAGAGCAGTTGCCAAAGCACTAGTCAATGCCTTTGACTAACCTCGCCGATGTTAGGCTTCCGCTGACTGCCGGCGAGGCAGCGCCTACGACGGCGAAGGGAGGCAGCGTGACCGCCGCGGTCGCAGCAGCCGCTGAAGAGCAGCCGCAGAACGTGGTTGCGGCGCGGCAGCCTCACCACGGACGCGATCGTCACGGAGAGCCTGCGGCTGCTCGACGACCGGCGGGCTCGCGGCTTCAGCCTGCCCAAGCTCGGCCGCGCGCTCGGCGTCGACCCGACCGCCGTGTACCGGCACTTCGCCAGCAAGGACGACCTGGTCCTCGCGATCGCGGACCGGCTGATCGACGAGGCGATGGACGGCGTTCGAGCCGCAGGGATGCTGGGTGGACACCTTGGCCGAGGCCAGGCGGCTGCGCACCACCTACCTGCGCCCATCCGGCCGCGGCGTCGACTGTCGGCCTACCGCACGACCCAGCGGCCGGCCGAGATGCGGGCAGTCGACATCATGATCGGCGCGATGCTTGCAGGCCGGCTTCGAAGGACCGCAGGCGGCGCTGACGTACCGCGCGCTCGGCGACTTCTCGCTCTTCTGGGCCGGCGGCGAGGCCGCGTTCCTTTCCCTGGGCCGCCGAGCAGCGGCAACCGACCGGGCCGCCTGGACGCAGGTATATCTCTCAGTCAAGCGCGAGGAGTACCCGGGCATCTGGCAGGTGCGGACCGAACTGCCCGGAGTAGACGACGACGACATCTTCGAGGCGATCCTGGCGACGGTACTAACCGGCCTGCGGGCGCAGGCTCCCAAGCCATGTGCCTGCCACGCGCCTTGACACAGCGGCTATTGATAAGCCCTGGCGACCTCAAGCAACGTGGTGGCGCCGGTCATCGTGGCCCGCCAACCTGTAGTTCCTCCCTGGCTGCCGTCTCCCATTGACGCATGACGTGCGCCATCTGGTCATTCAGCTCGTCCCAGGGAACGCCGTCTAGGTCGGGGGCAAGTTCGTGAATCACAGCGATCGTGTTGTCGATGGTTCGGACGACAGCAGCGCAAGCTGCACGCGTGGTTGCGCTCTCTTGTACTAGGAACACCAGGGAAGACGCAGCGTCAGCCGAGCGTGCAAGAACATCGATCTCTCGTACTGTCATCCCAGGACCCGCCTGCTCGCGATACGGACGGATGGCGCTTCGGTAGGCCCGCGCCTGCGTATGGAAGTTGGCATAGGCGTCGAACCGACGGTTCTCGCTACGGCGGTCGTTCTCCTGCACTGCCGCCTCTGCGCGCTGTGCCCGCGCAGCGTTGAGCTGCTGGCGGCTGAGCAGGAAGCTGATAGCTCCCCCAAGCACTGCACCGGCCAGGGTCGTCAGCGCGCCGACCCACAGATCGCTGTTCACGCTAGGAGCGTAGAGGACGAGACCCGCGCACATCGTCGCAAGTTGGCGGGATGTTCTTTGCATCGGCGGCTAAGCCGCACGCGGTTACTGGTAGGCCCGCGGCCTGGATCCGGTACAGCTCGGCGTAGCGGCCGCCGCGGGCCATCAGCTCGTCGTGGGTGCCGACCTCGGCCACGCGCGCGCCGTCGAGGACGACGATGAGGTCGGCCATCCGGACGGTGCTGAAGCGGTGCGAGACCAGGATCGTGATGCCGCCGTTCTCCGGCTCGCTGCCGGGCCGCGGCTGGCGTAGCGCTCGAACAGCGCGTGCTCGGTCTCGGCGTCGAGCGCCGCGGTCGGCTCGTCGAGCACCAGCAGCAGCGGCTCGTCGCGCATGAAGCCGCGGGCCAGGGCGAGCTTCTGCCACTGGCCGAAGGAGACATCGACGCCGTCGGGCCAGGTCGGGCCGAGCTGGGTGGCGAGGCCGGCCGGCAGGGCGTCGACCACGTCGTCGGCGCCGGCCCGGTCGACCGCGGCGGCCACGAGCGCGGGCTCGTCGTCGAGCCGCGGCAGGTCGCCGACGCCGACGGTCTGGCCGGCCCGGAACTCGAACCGGAAGAAGTCCTGGAACGCGCCCGGCCAGCCGCTGCCGCCACTGCGGCCGGGTCGATCCGGGCCAGGTCGGTGCCGTCGACCAGGATCCGGCCCGAGGTCGGGTGCGTAGAGCTTGGCCAGCAGCTTGACCAGCGTGCGTCTTGCCGGCGCCGTTCTCGCCGACGATCGCGACCACCGCGCCGGCCGGCAGGAACAGGTCTGACGTCCGTCAGAGCGCGGCCGGCTCGTGCCGGGATAGGCGAAACGTCACGTGGTCGAGCCGGATGCCGTCGCGTGATCCGCTCGGGCGCGGGCTGGTCGGCGTCGCTGCGCGAACGCGGCGGCGTAGTCCTCGAGCCAGGCCAGCCGCCGCGAGCCGTCCATCCAGATGCCGCGCAGGAAGCCGATCTCGCCGACCGTGGCGCCGACGTAGGCGGACAGCCGGGCGCCGGCGGCCAGCACCAGGAGGCACGTCGGCGGCGGAGGCGTGCGGCCCGGTCGCGACGAACGCGATCGCGCCGACGTAGCCGAGCGCCGAAGATCGCCCAGCCGCCGCGCATGCCAGGCGGCCGACGCGACCGGCGCGCGGCGGCGACCGGGCCGTACCAGCGCTCCCAGGCGGCGCGGCGGCGCTGGCCGAGCGCGTCGCCGATGCCGGTGACGCGCAGCTCCTTGCCGGGCGGCGCGGTGGTGGCGAGCGCGAACAGGTGCCGGGCGAGCCGGGTCGGACTGCGCGCCGCGTTCCTGGGCGGTCCGCTCGACCGCCGGGCCGCCAGGAGGTGGTGCGCACGGTCGGTAGGGCGAACAGCGACCAGCAGGCAGAGGACCGGGTTGATCGACGCCAGCAGCACCACGGTGATGGCCAGCCGCAGGATCCAGCCGGCGGTCGAGAAGACCGACATGTACATGTGGTCGAGGATGAAGATCTGCTCGCGCAGGACCGACAGCCGGTCGAGGTACTCGGGCCGCTCCTGGTGCGCGATGGTGGCGATCTCGGCCTGCAGCCGCGCGACATGCGATTCCAGCGCGATCGTGACCTTGTCGCGGAAGCGGCGCTGCAGCCGGGTCGAGATGGTCGCCAGCAGCCAGGTCAGCGACGGCCGAGACCGCGAGCGCGGCGACCGCGAATCGAGCAGGCCGGGCTTGTCTTCGAGCAGCGCCCTCGCCGAGCAGCTTGAACCAGACTGCGAGCAGCGCGTCGGGACCGCGGCGACGAGCGCGAGCACGAAGGAGATGCCCATCAGGCGCGGCTCGTAGCCGGTAGCCGAGCTTGCACAGGCGCCACATGGACTTCAGGGCGGGCGGCATGGTGTCGGCCGGGTCTGGCGCGGTGCGTCCGGCCGCCGGGGCGCCAGCGCCTCGTCGCCGGCAGGCCTGGTCAGGCGAGGACATCGAACCTCACCTCCTCCTCGCCTTCCTCGGGCGTGCCGGCCGCGAACCGCTGCGCCTGCAGCGTGAACATCGTCCAGTAGCGGCCGCCGCAGGGCCATCAGCTCGTCGTGGCTGCCGAGCTCGACGACCGCGCCGTCCTCGACCACGGCGATCCGGTCGGCTTGCCGGACGGTGGAGAACCGGTGCGAGACGAGGATCGTGGTGCAGGACCGGGTCGCGGCGAGCACCCGCTCGAAGATCTCCGCCTCGCCGCGGACATCGAGCTGGGCGGTCGGCTCGTCGAGCAGGACCAGGCCGGCGCCTGCCGTCACGGCGGCCATCGCGCGGGCCAGGGCGACCCGCTGCCACTGGCCGCCGGACAGCTCGGTGCCGCCGGTGTAGCCCTTGGCCAGGACGGTGTCCAGGTCGGCCAGGCCGCTGGCCCCGGCTTCGGCGAGCGCGGCCGTCGCGACTTGGTCAAGTTCGGCGGCGGCTTCGGCCGACTGCGGCAGGCCGCGGCGAGGCGCGGCAGCACGTTCTCGCGCAGTGTCAGTTCGAAGCGGACGAAGTCCTGGAAGACCGCGGTAACCCGGCGCCGCCACGAGGCCAGGTCGAGGTCGCGCAGGTCGGTGCCGTCGACTTCGATGGAGCCGGACTGCGGGTCGTACAAGCGGCACAGCAGTTTGGCGAGGGTGGTCTTGCCGGCGCCGTTGACGCCCGACGATCGCGAGCGACGTCCCGGCTGGGATGTCCAGGTCGAGGCCGCGCAGCACCGGCCGGTCCGGGCCGGCCGGGTAGGCGAAGCTGACGTCGCGGAACCGGATGTGCTGCGCGGGCATGCCGTCGGCTGGCCGGCCGACGGAGGTGCCGGTGCTCGAGGTGCCGGTGCTGGACGCGACAGTGCTAGGTGCGACAGTGCTAGGTGCCACAGTGCGGGAGGTGAGCGTGCCGGCCTTGCCATCGCGGCCTTGAGCCGTCCGACCGCAGCGACGGGAGCCGCAGAGCCGTCGAGCGCCCAGTTCAGCCCGCCGAACGCGATCATCGCGGTGCCGACCGCGGCCTGGGCGTAGACGACCAGCGGACCGAGGCCGATCCGGTGGTCAAGCGCCGCGGCGCCGAGCATCCAGAGCACCAGCACGTTGGCGGCCAGGACGATCAGCAGGCATCCAGATGACTGACCGCTCCCGCATCCGGGTCGCCTCGATACTGCAGTTCGTGCAGCCGACGGCGGCTGGCGATGAACCGGTCGAGGATCCAGTCGGGCAGGCCGAAGATCCGTAGCTCCTTAGCTCCGGGCGGATCGACGGCCAGCCGGTAGGCGTACTCAGCATCTCGTTGCGCCTGCCGCACTTCGTCGGTGTTGCGGTCCCGCCAGACCCCGCTCTCACGGAGCAGCCAGTGCGTGGAGAGCCAGGCCAGCACGAGCACGGGCGGCGCCCACCAGGCGAAACCGAACAGCACGGCAGCCTGGCCGAATCCCGCGATCATGTCGACCAGGCCGGTCGCGATGAAGTCCATCGACATCGACAGCGGCGGCCCGGTCATGCCCGCGGTCGAAGTCCCGGGCCACCTGCAAGTCGGCGGCAAGCTCCGGGTCTTCCAGATGGCCGATGCCGGGCAGGGCGACGCACGCGTCGGTCAGCTCGTCGTAGAGCCAGGCCGAGGTCCGGTCGCCGAGGTTCGCGCTCATCGCCGTGTGCAGCGGGCCGAGCACCTGCAGCAAGATGAACAGCACGCCGACGAGCGCGAGCGGTCCGCCGAGGCTGGCGTGGCGCTGCACGGCCGCCACCAGGACACCGGTCGCGATGGAGAAGCCGGCCGGCAGCAGGCCGCGCAGCGTCAGTAGCGTCCACCAGCCTGCCGCCAGCCGCCGGTCGGCGCGCCAGAGCGCGGCCGCGAGCTGCAATTCCTGCCGGGCCCGCAGCTTCCGCCACGCCGATGCGCCGGGTAGGCGACGCGGCGCAGGCGCAGCGCCGGCGGGCGCCGGGCCTGCCATCTCCGGGACCGGCGACGCTGCTGAGTCGGTCGCACTACTCACGCGCGCCAGTCTCACATGTGCCGGTGACACTGCAAAAGGCCGAGAACTCGGCCAGCATGCCCTGAGTCATGTCCATAGCCTGACGGCCCGAAGTGTGCGTGACTTGGAAGAAGCGGAACGTCCGCCCTAGAACGGAGTCCGGATGAAGTTATGTGCGCGCCTTTCTGCAGCTGCCGTCGTCACCGCAGCGCTGGTCGTACCTGCCAGCGTCGCGCTGCCTGGCCGGAGCGGCCAATGCGAGCCCGGCGGCCCTGGCCTGTCATGCGTCGATGAGCAACAGGCATCCCGCTGACTACACCACGACCGACGTCAAGGTAAGAACCGTCGCGCATGCTTACGTGACGACAGTCGCGCACTACAAGACTGTGAACCGCAAGTACCATCACCGCGCCAACGTCAACGGTCGGGCGACAGTGCCGTACTACATCAGCGGAGCGACGCCCGGCCGCAAAGTAGTCGTCGATGTCTACGTCAGCAGGCCTGGCCGAAAGGGCCATTGCTCTACCTCGTTCACACCGCACAGCTAGCCATTCGCGCCTGATGTGCACACGGACCTAGTCCGTGTGCACTGACGGCCCTATGCTCACAGCGTGACTGAGTGATGCTGCTGTGTCAGGATCGGCGCGCTTCGGTCACGCTGTGGTCTGCCATCACGCTGGAGGGGACTTGAGCGAGGACCTTCCGTCGGCCCCTGGCGAGTTCGCCGCGGGGTCGCGGATAGCCGGCTACCGGCTGCAGGAGCAGATCGGCCGGGGCGGGATGGCTGTTGTGTTCAGCGCGCACGATGAGCGGCTCGACCGGATCGTGGCGCTCAAGATCATGGCGCCGGGCCTGGCACTCGATGACTCGTTCCGCCAGCGGTTCATCGGCGAGTCGCGGGCAGCTGCGGCCGTCGACGACCCGCACATCATCCCGGTATTCGAGGCTGGCGAGGCGAACGGCGCCCTGTTCATCGCGATGCGGCTGGTACGCGGCGGTGACGTCGGCTCGCTGCTGGACCGGGCCGGGCCGCTATCGCCGGCTCGCGCCAGCGAGATCATCGCTCAGGTCGCGTCGGCGCTGGATGCTGCGCACGCTCGCGGGCTCGTGCATCGCGACGTCAAACCAGCGAACATGCTGCTCGACGCAGGCGCGGGCTCTGGGCGGCGCCCGGTGCACGTGTACCTATCCGACTTCGGACTGAGCAAGCAGTCGCTCGCCCCGAGCGGTCTCACCTCGACCGGCCAGTTCCTCGGCACGCTGGATTATGTCGCACCCGAGCAGATCGAGGGCCGCCCGCTGGACGGCCGCGCTGATCAGTACGCGCTGGCCTGCGCGGCGTTCGAATTGCTCAGCGGAGCGCCGCCCTTCGGGCGGGACACCGGCCTGGCGGTGATCTACGCCCAGTTGTCAGAAGAGCCTGCCCCGCTGACGAGCCGTCGGGCCGGCTTGCCGGCCGCGATTGATGACGTGATGGCAAAGGGGATGGCCAAGTCGCCGGCCGACCGGTATCCGAGCTGCCGCGACTTCGCCGTGGCCATGCACCGCGCGCTGGGCCTCAGGTCTGCTGATTTTGATGCCGAGACTGGCGTGGCGCCAGCCCGGCCGCCGACCGAGATCGTCGCGCCCGCGGACCTGGCTGGCGCGGCAGAGCTGCCTGCGCCGGTCAGGCAACCGACGGAGCTAGCGCAGCCAGTGCGCGCTGTCAGCGCAGACCCGCCTGCCGCCGGGGCCGCTCCGGCGACGCAAGCCGCGAGCCAGCCAGGCCAGACTCCGGCGGGCGACGCACGTCCGGCTGTGCCGGACGGCTCGGCGACCGCGGTGGGTCACCGCGAAAGTGATGTCACTCTCATCGGAGCTGGCATTGCCGGAGCTGCGAGCGGGGACGATGCCGGGCCAGGCCGCCCTTGGTGGCGCACGCGCGCCGCCCTTGCGGGCATAGCCGCCGCCGTCCTGATCATCGCGGGCGGGGGCTATGCCCTGCTGCATCATTCGCCAGGCTCGAGCGCTGCCGGGCACCAGACAGGGGCGGGCAACACCGGCGGCAACGGAAATGGGGGATCAACGGGGCTAGTGGCAGATGTCACGGCTCCCGGATGTACGGCCGCGATTGCGCAGGCGCCGTTCCTCAAGAACGTATCCAGCTCCTCAGTTTCGCTCGGGGCGAGCCCATTCGCCGCGATAGCGAGCAGCGACGGTCGCTATACCTTCGCCTCGCTCGGCAGCTCGGTGGCGGTGCTTAGCAACGGCAGCGGCCCCGCGCCGGCGCTGCTCCGGACGATCCCGGCGACCGGCGCCAAGTCTGGCGAGGCCCTGACGCACGACGGCAAGTACCTGCTGGTAGCGGGCAACAGGGGCGCTCAGGTGATCAGCGTCGCGGCTGCCGAGAACGGGAGCGCGGGCGCGGATCTCGGTTACCTCAGAAGCGGCAGCGGCACCGGTGCCGACCAGGTCGCGATCTCGCCGGACGATCAGTTCGCTTTCGTCTCGCTCCAGACCAGCAAGGACATCGGGGTTTTCAGGCTCGGCGATGCCCTGGCACACGGATTCGGTCCGGCCAACCTGGTTGGCTACGTCCCGGTCGGCCAGTTCCCGTACAGCATCGTCGCGTCGCCCGACGGCAAGTGGCTCTATGTGGTCAGCTTCCGGAACAACACCGACCTGACCAATCCGGGCCAGGGATGGCTGAGCGTGCTCAGTCTCACCGGAGCGGAGACGAATCCGGCCACAGCTGTCATCGGCCACACCAACGCCGGCTGCAACCCAGTCCGCGTGATCACCTCCGCAGACGGCAGCGTGTTGTGGGTCGCCGCCCGACAGAGCAACAGCGTGCTGGCCTTCTCGGCCGCCAAGCTTCAGTCAGACCCCCGCCACTCGCTCCTGGCGGACGTCGCTGTCGGCGCCAATCCGGTCGGCATGGCCCTGTTCAACGGCGGCACCCGCCTTGTCGTGGCTGACTCGAACATCAACCTGGTCAAAGGTGCAACGCCCAACATCGCTGTCATCAATACGACGGCGGCCCTGGCAGGCAAGTCGTCGCTGCTGGGGCTGGTGAAATCCGGCCAGGTGCCGCGCCAGATCCTCCTGATGCCAGGCGGCCAGACTCTGCTGGTCACCAACTCGACGTCGCGGAATCTTCAGGCGATCCGCGTCGCGGGCCTCCCGTGAACTCGGTCGCTGCGCTCGGTAGAGCCCCTTGGGTAGCACCTGCGGCGTGATCAGCAGCTATTTCCAGACGTGACCGTTCCACCGTTCGATCAGGACTGAGAAACCAGAGTCGTTAGTGCCGACGGCCCATGCATGGCGCCCGGAGGATGCTGCCACAGCCTGCAGCTGGTTGCAGGACGAACACGGGCCGGGATTCGGACTGTGCACCTTCGCCCAGGCCGCGCCGTTCCAGTGCAGGATCAGGGTCCTGAAAGCTCCGAGGTGATTGGTCAACCCCACTGCCCAGGCATTGCGGGCCGAGGTTGCGGAGACAGCGAGCAGGTTGTTGCCGTGCTGGCCGCTCGTGCCAGTTCCCGCTGGGTTCGGGCTCGGTACGTGCGTCCACACGGAGCCATTCCAGTGCAGGGTCAGCGACTTGGAGGTCCCGGCGGCCGTCGGGGTATCGCCTACGGCCCAGGCGTTGCGCGAGGAAGTGGCCGTGACGCCGAAGAGATCATTGTCCAGTCCGGCTGGGTTCGGGCTCGGCACTCGCCTCCACACCTTGCCGTTCCAGTGCTCGATCAGCGTGACCTCGACGCCCGCGGTGTTCTTGTTGAAGCCGACTGCCCACGCATTGCGAGCGGATATGGCGGTTACTCCGTAGAGCAGGCTGTAGTACGCAGGGCTCGGGCTGGGCACCCGCTTCCACGATCTGCCGTTCCAGTGCAGGATGACGCTGTGCTCAGCGCCGGTGTAGCCGACCGCCCACGCGTTGGTGGACGAGGTAGCGGCGACGCCGAAAAGCGCGGTACCGCCGAGGCCCGGATTCGGGCTGTGCACCTTCTTCCATCTCTTGCCGTTCCAGTGCACGATCTCGGAGGCGTACTGGCCGCTCCACCCGACGGCCCAGGCGTTGCTGGCGGAAAGGGCGGTCACGGATTCGAGGGCGCTGTCTTCATTGACCTTCAGGCCAGTAGCGACCTTCTTCCACCTCGTGCCGTTCCAGTGCTCGATCAACGACGGGCCGGTAGTGCTGCCGACCGCCCACGCGTTCCGGGCGGAGATGGTGGCCACGCCATTGAGCTGGCCGGTGATGCGGGCGGCGAGAGCCTGCCTGTGCCCATCAGCTCGGGCTATCGCGGCTGTCGGAGCAACTCCGGCCGCGCCCGCCAGTACCAGCGGTACCACGGCGAGCTTCGCCGACCTCGAGGCCAGGCGATGTGCGCGCACGGTAAGCCACCTCCCTTCTCGGGAAGGGCCGTGGTTAGCTGCCTCGCGACGAGGCCGTCCCTCCTCCCGGTGATCGGGACGACAACGGGGGCTGTTACCTGCGGCAACACGCCGTCGGTCTGCCTGGCGGCTCCTGGCTCGCACCTAGGAAAGACTCGCCTGTATGCGCCTGACCTCCAATGATGCCCGCAGCCGGTTCGTCGCATCCCCCGTGCTGCGGCTGGCGACCGCCCAGACGGATGGCCGGCCTCACCTGGTGCCGTGCACCTTTGCTGTCGACGGTGCGGGCCGGATCGTCATCGGCATCGACAGCAAGCCGAAGTCAACGCTCAACCTCCGGCGGCTGGCGAACATCGCCGAGAACCCGAGAGTTAGCCTGCTCACAGATCATTATGCCGACGAGTGGACTCAGCTTTGGTGGGCCCGCGCCGACGGTACAGCGACGGTTGAGCGATCGGGCCAGGAGCACGCGGAGCACTGGAATCAGCTCCGCAGCAAGTACCGGCAGTACGAAGGCCAGATCCTCGACGGTCCGGTGATTGTCGTAGCGGTCGAGTCATGGACCGGGTGGGCGTTCGGCTGAGACTTCGCTGGGCCCGCGGCCCCAGCCGACGGCTCGGTGGGTGCCAACGCTGTCAAAACTGTGACGTAGTGGCTGGCCCGCCACTGTTCCTGCGCGGCTCGCCCTTTCAATGACGAGGCTATGCGTCTCGGGTGATTACGATGCGTAGCGATCTTTGCACTGCTGGCGACGACGCAGGGGATGTGCGATGGCAGGTGAGCCACAGCCGGATGACTGCTGGGCGCCCGGATCGGTCCGTATCCCGCCAGCTGGCGCTGGACCGCTGACCGGGATATCGCTCGCAGTCAAGGACATGATCGCCCTGACGGGGCACGTCTCGTCGTTCGGCCACGCGCGGTGGCGCGAGACGCACGCTGCGAGCACGCAGACCGCGCCGGTGCTGTCCAGGCTGCTGGCATCGGGCGCATCGGTAGCCGGCCTCGCGAAACTCGATCAGCTCGCCTGGTCCATCGTGGGGAACGCGGGTGAGGGCACCGCGCCGCTGAATCCGGCTTATCCGGACCGCTTCACCGGCGGATCGTCCTCCGGCCCGGCCGCGGCGGTGGCCGCGGGACTGGCCGACGCCGGGATCGGCACCGATACCGGCGGCTCGATCCGGGTACCCGCGGCGGCGTGCGGCCTGTACGGCCTGCGGCCCACCCACAGTCTGATCGACGCCGAAGGCGTGCTGCCGCTGGCACCGTCGTTTGACGTCGTGGGCTTCCTGGCTGGCACCCTCGCGTCGCTCGGGCAGGTCTTCACGGTGGCCGCAGACAACGCGGCCGAGGTTGCCGCTGCTGTGGCCACGCAACCACCCCTGCGGCAAGTGGTCGTACCAGCGGACTGTCTTGCCGCGGTCAGCCTGCCCACGTCGGAGGCGGTCCGGGTCTTAGCAGTCGCGCTCGCCGAGGCAGCCGGCTGTGCGTTAGCCGACCGGGAGCTCGGCTCTGTCGTCAATGACGACGTCGCGGAGCTGTTCGCGCGGGTTCAGGCGCGGGAAGTGTGGACGATGCACGGGCCGTGGCTTGCTGAGAACATCGGCGTGCTCGCGCCTGACGTGGCCGGGCGAGTCCGGCGAGCCGAGGCATTGAGCTCAGCCCCCCACGATGGGCGGAATGACGACGAGCGCGCCCGGCGTGCTTACGTCGCGGCGCTTGACGAGCAGCTGCCCGCTGATGCGATCGCCGTGCTGCCGGTAATGCCTGGCCTGCCGCCGCTGCGCACGGCATCGCCCGCAGATCTGCAGTCTTTCCGCGGCGGCGCGTTCCGGTATACGACGCCCGCGAGCCTGAGCGGACGCCCCCAGCTGGTCATCCCGGTCCGTCACCTAGACAGCGGTCGGCTCCTCGGAGTTGGCGTCCTCGGTCGGCGCGGCGGCGACGCCGGGCTGATCGCGCTGGCGAGCCACATCTGCCCGACGGAGGGGCCACTCGCTGTTTAGAGCGGATACGCAGCCTTAGCTGCATCGGTACAGCGCTTGTTTCCGGGTTGATCTCGGCCTGCGACTCTGTCGTCACACAGACCGATCATCGGCTTCACGGCGCAGCTGGAGCGCCAGGCTTGGGACGACGAAGGACGCGAGGAAGATCGGCAGAAAGCTCTTTCCTGTGCATCGGAAGGAGACGGTTTGGCTCTCGGCGGCCTCGAAGGTCTGAGTTCGGCTGGAGTTTCGGCCGCTGCGAATCTGAAGAGTGTGACGTCCAGGTTCGACTGGTATCTCGATCGTGCCGTTCATTTCGACCGATCCGGAAGGCTGACCGTCAACCACGATGTCGTACGGGCCACGTCGGACCTCGACTCCGATTGCTTTATGCGTCATCTTCAGGGTTGCCGTCATCTTCGATCTCCGTTGTCTGTCGGCCGAGCCACGGGACCATCGTGCTCGCCTGAGAGAGAGCGTCCGCACAGCGGCACCTGCGGCGAACTAGGCCTACCATGCTCGTGACCCGGCATGCGGCCAGTACCTCGTAGGAGGCCTGGTCGGCGGCCATCCCAGGATGCCTCTCGGTCGAAGGTGTCGTTGGGGCCCGTGCTCGGCCTCAGTTCGAGTGGCTGGCCCGGTTCCCACGATTTTCGTCGTCGCCGGCGCCTCGTAAGATCAGTTGCTGCCGCAGTTCCCGGTCATTCGGCATCACTGCTGATCGCCGGGCGGCGCCGCGGTCAAGCACCGATATCAGGAGATGCATGATGCAGTTGTACATACTGCCGCTGGGCGGGTGTTGCTGTAACTACGAGGTCATCGCGCCGGGCGTCGCGGACGGCAAGCGCATCCACATTCCGGTGCCCTCGTTCTTGATCCGCCTTGATGATGACTCGCTAGCGCTGGTCGACACCGGGATGAGCCGTCTGCACATAGCTGATCCCGAGCTCACCTGGCGGGGCACACCACTAGCCGAGCTGCTGGTGCCGGATATGCGGCGCGAGGACAGCTTGCTGTGGCGGCTGGCGGAGTTGGACATCGCGCCCGCCGACATCAAGTACGTGATCAATACGCATCTGCACTTCGATCACGCGGGAAACAACGACCTGCTGAAGGACGCGACGTTCTTCGTGCAGCGCGAGCATTACGAGTACGCCAAGGACAATCCCTCGTTCCCCAACCAGTACTGGAATCTGCCGGCCCTGAGCTATGAACTCCTCGACGGCCAGACGGCCCTGTTGCCAGGTGTCGAGGTGATCCCGACGCCTGGTCACGCACCGGGCCACCAGTCGGTTCTGCTGCGGCTGCCGGAAAGCGGCAACATGATCATCTGCGGTGACGCTGTCTACTGCCAGGAGAACTACGACTACGACGCGTGGAATGGCCAGGCGGACCCGGAGACGGCGCGCACCAGTGCGCTGGCCTTGCGTGACACAGCGGACCGCGAGAGCGCATCGATGATCTACGGCCATGACCGAAACCAGGCCAAGACCCTGCGCTTTTCCACCGACTCCTACCGGTAGCTTCGCGCTCGCTGGCTCGCACCTGCGGGATCAGATCTTGGCGCGCATGACCCACCGCCACTTGGCGATTTTCCGTACCCGTGTGAAGCCGTATCTCGCATACAACTCCTCCGGTCCTGTGTGCAGATAGGCGCCGCGCTGCGGCGGCCGCTGCTCGGTCTGCTCCGGATAGGCCTCGACGACACCGCCGCCGGTCCGCTTGATCTTGTCGAGTGCCGCCGCGACCGCTGCGGCGGCGATGCCTTTGCCGCGGTCCTTCGAGTTGGTGAAGATACAGCCGATCCGCCAGTCCGGCAGCTCGGCTAGGTCCTTTTCATAGGCCTTGGCGTTATTGATGGTAGCCACCTCGGCGGGTGGTCCGAACTGGCACCAGCCGACGCAGCGCTCACCGTCGTAAACGAGCACTTGGCGGACCGTTCCGCGCGTCACGTGCTGACGCTTCAGCTCCCGGTTTCCTTCGCGCCCGTGACCGACGCCCTCAGGGTGGAAGCCAATGCACCAGCAACCACCCCAAACGCCGTTGTTAGCCTCGACGAGCGCGGCGAAGTCGTCCCAGGTCTCCGGCGTCAGCATCCGAGTCGTGAGAGTCATACCGGCAGTGTGACCGAGGGCTCTGACATAGCGCGACGCACGGCCGGGGGCTGCTACTCCGAACGCGCCCGGCAGATTCGCGGCGCGCGTTAGAAGGGCGGAGGGTCGTCGTGGGCGCCCGGGATGGTGGCAAAGGGGTCGGAGGGGACGGCCGGGCCGTCGTCCACGCCGGACCACGTTCCCTTCTCGCTTGGTCTTGTTGCCCAGGCGGGGAACGGAAAGTCGATCGCGAGCGGGACCGGGATGTCGGGCTGGGCGATGAACATGGTGCCGGGCTTGGCGAGCATGGCGCGGATGCGCTGCTGGGGCGGCAGGAAGCCGTACTCCGGGCGCTCCGCTTCAGCGGCGTCGAGGCGGCCGACGACACGGATCGCGCAGTTGGCCAGGATGCGGCGCTCGACTTCGCTGGCGGTCTGCTGCGCGCCGATGAGGATGACGCCGAGGGAGCGGCCGCGTTCGGCGACGTCGAGGAGGATCTGCTTGATCGGGCTGTCGCCCTCGCGCGGCGCGTACTTATTGAGCTCATCCAGCACGACGAACATCAGCGGCCGGGCGGTGCCCTGACGCTCCTTGCGTGCGAATTCGCCGCGCAGGGTGACGCCGACGACGAACCGCTGCGCGCGGTCGGGCAGGTTGTGCAGATCAACGACCGTGACCTGGGCGCGGCTCGTGGAGATCGAGCGCTCGCCGCGATGGGCGAGGTCGCCGCGGAGGATCGCAGTCAGCGGTTTGACCGCCGAGCGGAGTCGTCGCAGCAGTGCGTTGATACTGCCGGTGACCGCGCTGCCGGCTACCCACTGGCCGCGCAGCTGGTCGTCGCCGAGTTCGGCTTCGAGCAGTTCGACCAGGTCGCCGAAGGTCCGGATGATCTTGTCGTTGGCGGGGTCCACGCTGGCGATCCGGACGGCGCCGTCGTTGCCGGTGCTGACCGCGTCGCGTTTCAACCGGGCCGAAACCTGGCTGATCAGCATCGTGTACTGGGCGCGCTCGTCCTCGGCATCGGCGAAGACGAAGGGCAGCAGCTCGTCCTCGCAGAATTCGGCGATGGTCCAGTAGAAGGGGCTGACGGCCTTATCCCTGGCGCTGACGTCGGGGGTGCCGGAGGTGTCACCCCGCCGGGGCGGGGCGAAGACCCTGACGTTCTGGAACGGGGCCGCGGGGAGCCCGAGTTCGTCGTAGCGCTTGTGCTGCTCGGGGCTCAGGCGGTTGTTCGCGTAATCCAGGAACAGCAGGTCTTCGCCCTTGACGGAGAAGACCAGCATCTTGGTGTTGTGCGCCTCAGCAGCCAGGACGCCGCAGTTGTTGATGGAGTGCAGCAGGAACAGGGCGAAGCTAGTCTTGGTGGCGATGCCGGAGACGCCGGAAATGGAAATATGGGCGCCGCGCGTGCCGTCGACGAACTCGAAGTTGAGGTAGACGGGGTTGCCGTCGCGGCCGAAGCCGACGGGGACCTTCTGATCGCCCATCTCGTCGAAGTAGAGGGCGGCGTCCCGCTGTTTGCCGGTCGCCCTGGCAACCGGGGCGCCGGGCATGGGCGGAACGTACATCTCGGGCTCGACCCGGGTCACGGAGACTTGCGCGAGTTCGGAAACCTCGGCGGGCAGGGCGCCTTGCTGGATCAAGAACACGTCGGAGGCGAACTTGGCGCCTTCGTGCGTGGCCTCGACGTTGGTGACGACGCCGGAGACTCGTACCTGCCGGTTGCCGGGCAGGCTGCGGTGGGTGACGACGACGTCGTCGAGCTGCAGGTACTGATCAGGGCTGATCGCGACCGAGAACTGCAGCGGCGTCGCCGCGACCGTGCCGACAACGAGGCCGACTGGATCGTTGCCCGAGTCGGTTGCGTTCGTCACGTGCCTAGATTAGACGGCATTCTGGCTGTGGCCGGGGATTCTGCAGGCACGATGGCAGAGCTAGGTAAAGAAAGACAATTCGGTGATGGCCTGTCGGCCGCAGTGATCAGGAGCTGAGCGTCGGAGGCTGCCCGTCGTGCCCCCTCAGCAGTTGCCGTGTCTGCAGGGAGATGCGGATATTCCAATTCGTTACGACGGCGACGGAGGTCGGCGCAAAGCCTTATCCGGAGCCGGTACAGGAGAGCGTCGAAGGCAAGCTGGGCCTCGTCCTCGGAGCCGTCGGCCCCGGCCCGTTCGATGGCCTGAGTGGCTTTGCGGACTGCCGCCGCTGCTTCGGCGATATCAGTCAGCCGGTCCTTCGGTGTCGGGCTCATAGCGGGACTGCCTCAGCGAGAGCGCGCTCGCGGACGGGAGGGGCCATGACCTCCACCGCCGCTACGTCCACGGGTCGGCCTATCAGGCTTTCGATCTCGCCCGCGAGACGTAGGAGCGGGAACAAGCCGCGCTCGTGCGCCGGGGAGTCGACGAGCAGGTCGATGTCCGAGTCCGGTGTGTCCTCTCCGCGGGCTACTGAGCCGAAGACGCGGATGTTCGTAGCGCCGACGGCTTCGGCTGCCGCCCGGATCGCAGCTTCATGCTCCTGGAGCAGAGCCGAAGCTGGACTGCCTTTGAGTTCTTGCCTACTGACCGGGCCAGAGAGCCTGAGTTCGTGGCCGGCCGCGCGGAGCAACCGAGCGAGCGTGCGCACTGTCGGGCTCGCCACGCCGTTTCGTAACGCGCGACCATTGCCTGTGAAGTACCCGCGCGTCGCGCAAGCTCGGCTTGAGTCAGGCCAGCTTCCCGGCGCACACCCGCCAGCAGGGCCCCGGCATCCGCAGTCATGCTGGCTTTGTACCTTTTCAGGCATACGGAGTCGACCAACCTGACAGCGAGTCCCGTCCCCGAAACGGTCCATCAGCTGGCTGCCAGATAACAGCCGCCCGGCAGGGTCCGCGACCAGTTAGTAAGGTGTCCGTAATGCGGCCCGACGGGCTTCCTGTGCGATCTCATCAAATGAGAGCCGTGATGGAGATGCCCCTACCCGTGCGACTGTGCGCTGCGCGGGAGCAGGTCCTTGGCGTTGGTCCGGCGATCGGCTGCGAGTCTGGCCGGGATCGCAAGCAATGGCAGCGTGGCTGAGCTGATCTTTGAGCAGATGCTCTACGAGCATGCCGGGCGGCCCGCGCCGAGTGAGAGCCGCTCGTGGGACCGGAGTATCCCGGTGCTCGCGAATGACCTTGTAGAGGCCGGGCTTGGCGAAGTGGAGGTCCTGCTAGAGCACCGTCTGCCGCTGAGCAGCCGCCGGGTCGATGCAATTGTGGCCGGCCGCCATCCGAAGACCGGTGCAGCGTCCTACGTCGTCATCGAGCTCAAACAGTGGAGCGCGGCCGACCTCTTCGAGGATGACCCCGCGCTCGTACTGATCGACGGGTACGGCCGGCATCCCCGCCTTCACCCGGTCGAGCAGGTCCGCGGGTATTGCGAGTACCTCCGGGATTTCGTCCCGGCGTTGCAGGACGGCACGGACGCCGTTGTCGGGGCGGCGTACCTGCATAACGCGACCGAGCTGGGCGTGTCTCCGCTTCGGCGGCTGGCCGAGTCGCGTGATGGGCGGATGTTCACCGGGGAGCGGCGCGCTGAATTCATGGAATTTCTCCGTGCCCGGCTGGCGCCCGGCATTGCGGGCGCCCCTTACGCGGACGAGTTCCTGAGTTCGCGGGCGGCGCCTAGCCGGCAGCTACTCGCTGTCGCGGCTGCGGAAATCCGGGATCGCGAGCAGTTCGTTCTGCTTGACCAGCAGCGGCTCGCTTACAACCTAGTCCTGCATGCGACCGAGGCCGCACGGGGCGGGGATTCGAAGGCTGTTGTGATCGTCTCCGGTGGCCCAGGCAGCGGCAAGAGTGTCATCGCGCTCTCGCTGCTAGGCGAGCTGGCGCGTCGCGGGCGGACTGTGTTGCACGCGACCGGCTCGCGGTCGTTCACCCAGACGCTCCGGCAGGTGACGGGCCGCGGTTCGCCCCGGACGCGGAACCTCTTCAAGTACTTCAACCAATTCGTCGACGCCGATCGAAACGGCCTAGAGGTACTTATCCTCGACGAGGCGCACCGGATCCGGGAGACCTCGATGAGCCGGTACACGCCGCGCCAGCAGCGTACTGACCGGCGGCAGGTCGACGAGCTGATCGCGGCGGCGCGAGTGCCGGTGTTCCTGCTCGATGAGCACCAGGTCGTGCGTCCTGGCGAGCTCGGAACCGTCGGCGAGATCGAGGCGCATGCGCAGTCGCTCGGCCTGGCCGTCCAGAAGATCGACCTGAACGCGCACTTCCGCTGTGGCGGCAGCGAGGCGTATATGGAATGGGTGACCCGGCTCCTCGGGCTGGCTCCCGGCGGACCGCTCAAGTGGGTCGGCGATTCCGCTTTCGCTGTCCACATCGCCGACAGTCCCTACGAGCTCGAGCACCAGCTACGGACCAAGCTCGGGAAGGGGTACGGCGCCCGAATGGCGGCGGGTTACTGCTGGCCGTGGAGTGATCCCCGGCCCGACGGCTCGCTGATTAATGACGTCATCATCGGCGACTGGTCACGACCCTGGAACCTGCGCGGCGATCGCGCCGTTGGTGGCGCGCCGCCGTCGGCGCTATGGGCGACTGATCCGGCCGGCTTCGGCCAGGTCGGGTGCGTCTATACAGCGCAGGGCTTCGAATACGACTGGAACGGAGTCATCATTGGTCCCGACCTCATCTGGCGCGGAGGCGGCTGGCGAGCGGTCCGGGGAGCCAGTAGAGACCCCGACTTCCGCAGCCGCGCCAAGGTCACCGACCTTGAATTCGGCAGGCTCGTGCGGAACGTTTACAAGGTGCTGCTGACTAGGGGCATGGTCGGCACCATCATCTACTCGCCGGACCCCGAGACGAACGCTATGCTCCGCGACCTCGTCGGGTCGTCGTAGCCCGCCCGCGGTTGCTGTCGCGCCTCACGACCTCGGCAGGCTCGTTGCGGACACGATGTTCCGGGCAGTTCCGATCTCATTTAGGCCAGGCTCGCGGGCGGTCAGTGTCTCAGATATATGACCAGCAGGAGGATCAGCACGACCAGCACGACGATGCCCCGAATCACGAACCTCCGGATCTCACGCGCCATGCCCCGGATCTGCCCGCGGCGGGTCCGGATTCCCAGCCGGGCCTGATTGGCCCGGGTGGCATGCCACACCAAATAACTGGCGACAACCGCGATGAGAATAACCAAGGCAGGAAACCGATCTTGGGGGACAGGACCGGGCGCGTTCAGCACATCGCGCCATGACATGGCATGTCAACTGATGCTGCGGCGTGTCACCGGTCCGAAATGACGCGAGTCAGCTGTTCGAGTCGATTAGTGTCCTCACGGGCGTTCTGGGTGCCGCCGGAAGGCCAGCCCAGCGACTACGTAGCGCGAAGGTCATCACGCACCTCCGCAGCGACATCGCCGTCGCCAGCTATGTCCGCGAGATCCTCACCCACGGCTGGGACCTCGCAACAGCGACCGGCCAGCCTACCGAGCTCGACCTGAGCTGGCCGCGTTCGCACTTGAGATGTCGATGCGCGCAATCGCGTCAGAAATGAGGGCCGACGATCGCGTGCCGTTCGGAGCGGTCGTGTCCGCCGACCCACAGGAACGTGGTCGTCCGTCACGCCGCAGCAGGGTCCGGATCCCCGTCTCGCTGTCCTGGTGCACTCAATCGTCGGCGGCACTCCGGCCTACCGCAGGCAGTTCGTCCGCGACGATGCGCCGGCAAGTCTCGACGACTTCGATGACTGGGTGATTCGTGCCGTGCTCAACCCGGATCGTCCGCTGATGAGGGAGGCCCGGTACTTGCTCGTCGAAGAAGCTGATATCCGCGATCCGGCGCTTTACCACTCGGTCCTTGCCGCCGTTGCCAACGGCAACGGCCGCTGGGGTGCCATCGCCAGCTACATAGGCCGCAGGTCGCCGGACGTCGCGCATCCTCTCAACGTGCTTGAGGACTGCGGACTGATCCTCAAGGATGAGGATGCGTTCCGGTCCGGCCGCGCGCAGTACCGGATCACCGAACCGCTCATCACGTTCTACGAGGCAATCATGCGTCCCCGGTGGAGTGATTTGGAGGTAGGCCTCGGCACCCGGGTCTGGGCTGATGCACGGCAGCGGTTCAGCTCCGCTGTTGCCGGACCGCATTTCGAGTCAGTCTGCAGGGACTTCGCGATGGCGCGCGGCCGAGAGCTCTTCGGAGCCCCCGTGGGCCGGGTCGCCGCCGGCGCAGTTGCCGATCCGGCTGGACGTGGCCAGATTCAGGTTGATGTGGCAGTACTAGGACCGGCAGTTCCCGGCGAGGCGCGGTCGGTGCTGTCTCTAGGCGAAGCGAAGTGGGACACCATGGGGATGCGCCATCTCGCGCGGCTCAGGCGCGCCCAGGCCCTGCTGGCAGCCAGCGGCTTCGACACGGCCGACACCGTACTGGCCTGCTACGCGCGCACTGGATTCGACGATGAGCTGCGAGCGGCGGCCGGACCGGGAGTCCTCCTAGCCGACTTGGACACCATCTACGGCTGACGAGTCTGGAGCGCGCGCAGGACCTTGCGCACCGCAATTGTCCGGGAGGGAGTCGCCGTCTACGCGGCAGCTATGCTCGACCGCGTGCGACCGGTGCGCGCCGTCGTGGATGAGGCTGACCTCGCGTACAGCGAGCTCAGCGCGACCAGTTGCCGAGTGCACGACCTGCCGTCGCCCCCGGCCATTAGCTTCTAGGAAGCCTGCGTCTCCTCAGTGACGCGGACCGAATCGAGATTCCTGTCGTCCGATCCGAGACGGTCGAGCTGGCTGAGCTCCTCGCGGTCCCGCAGCGCGCGTCGCAGGCGTTTTTGCAGGCGTTTTCGCGGTCCGTTATGAGACAGTTGCCCGGTGGCCAGACCTGACCTGCCGAATCCTCATGAGCCGTTTACCGCCGCCCACCTGACACGCTGGCCGATGGGGGCAGCGGCGCTGCGCGACGGCGAGCTTGTCTGGGCCGGAGACTTTGACGAACGGGACGCGGTCGTCGCCCGTCGCACGTTCCCCGGCAGTCGCGTTCGCTTACAGATGGGCATGGGCCTGGTAGTCGGACCGTTACCGGCAGACGAGCCCGAGTCCAGGGAGTGGACAGACGAGGAAGGCACCCGCTGGCACTCCCTCGGCGGCATGCTGCTGCGCTCCGGTGCCGACGAGGAGCACTGGACGGCCGAGCCGTGGACGACCGGGGAACGGCGGCGCAACCGCGAGCAGCTCGCCGCCTGGCGGGCTGAGCGATGGTTAGCCGTCGTCGCCGGCTACGTCGCCAAACCTGACGACGTGCAGGCAGCATGGCGTTACCTGCTGGAGCACCCAATCTTCTGGTCTTGGGTTCTGCCTGCGCACTCTGCGGATGCTGACGCGAGCGAGATCGACGAGGCTGCGTGGGCGAGCATCGAAGCCGACAGCTGGCTCGAGGATAGTGACGGACTCGCCGGAATGCACGTCGCGGTGAGCAGCTCAGACGACGGAACGATGATCTCGCTTGAGCACGGACCCGTTCTCTGGGCGCTCGACGTGTCACGCGGGCACAGGGCAGGATTGCGGGTCGGCGGCACCCCGTCGCACGATCCCCGGCTCGACGTCGTGGAGCCGACGTGGGAGCAGGCAATCGTCGCTCTAGCGGCAAAGGTTCGCCGCGCCCACGGAGACGACCGGTCGCGAGTGGCCGATGCTTCTCCTGCATCTGGCGGCGACTGAGGTCGCGACGACGAGGCTGTCAGCGCCGGGCAGCAGAGCGGCGGCCGTCTCGTGCTGGAGCGGGCGAGGCTGCGAGCGCGGCGAGGTGGTCGTCCAGGGTTGCCAGCGCCCATGTGGCAGAGCTGCGCCGCGGTGTCGTGACGAGTTGGAGGCGCAGGCCGTCGAGCAGCACTCGCAGGCGTGTGGCCTCGCGTTCGGCGTCGAGGTACGACGCCAGTTCGCCGGCTTGCACCGCATGCGCGATCCGTGCCGCGAGTGGTTCCTGCAGGCGTCGTGCCGCGTCTTCGGCTGCATCGGCCAGGGCGGGTTCCACGGCTGCCTGGGCCAGGAAGGCCAGGTGCACAACCGCTTCTTCGTGCCCGATGGCGTCCAGCGGCAGCAGTTCGGCGGCGGCGGCCCGCAGGTCGGCCACGCTCATTCCGCCCGCGGTACGGCGCCGGATCCTGTCGTCGACGCGCTCGCCCACCCGCCACAGCGCCGAGGCGATCAGCTCGTCCTTGTTCGGAAAGTAGTGCCGGATCGATCCGATGGACCAGCCTGACTCGTCGGCGACGTGAGCGAGCGTCGTGGCGCTGAGCCCATGGCGTGCGATGACCCGGATGGCCGCATCGGCGAGCTCGCGCCTGCGTGCGTCGTGGTCGACCTCTTTTGGCACAAGACTGACTATATAGCATTGCGGTACTAGCACCGATGTATTAATATAAAGATGCCAGAACACAGGAGGCGGCCCTTGGCCACAAGCCAGAGGGTCCGATTCAGCAAGGCGATCATCGGGGGAGTCCGAAATGTTGCATCGCAGAGAACAGCCGATCGAGAACAGCGCCGCGGCGAATACCGGAGCCCGGTGGAGCATGCCGCGCGGACTAGCTGCCGGAACGCTGGCCGCCCTCGCCCTGGTGTGGGGCCCGTACCTGCTAATCGCGGGCAGCAGCAGGCTCTCCGCGCTCGTGCAGACCGCTGTCTATGCCGCGCTGCTGGTCCTCACCGTCAGCAGCCGCCGGTTCAAGGTCCTGGTCGTCCGGACGTTCCAGCGGTGGACCATCAACCCGCTGATGCGCCTGCTGCTGACGATCGGCATCAACCCGCTGGGCCTGGCGATCCTGGAGACCCGCGGACGCAACTCCGGCAAGCCGCGGCGGGTGCCCGTCGGCAACGGCCGGAAAGGCGACTCGTTCTGGATCATCGCCGAGCACGGCACACGCGCGAACTACGTGCGCAACATCGCCCGCGACCCGCGGGTGCGGGTGCGGCTCCGGATCGGATGGCGTTACCGCTGGGTTAACGGCGTGGCCACCGTGCTGCCCGAGGACGACGCGCTCGCACGCCAGCGGCGCATCATCGCCTGGCACCCGCTTCGTGCCCTGAACGCCATCAACGTGCGCGTGCTCGGCGCCGACCTGGTCACCGTGCACGTGCACCTGATGCTCGACGGCTCGACCGCTCCCACCGAAGCCAGCACGCAACGGGAACGGCAGTTGCCGGTCGACGCCCCGATCACCGCGAGCCAAGCTATCTGAGCTGAGCAGCACGACCACGTTCCCGGCCTTATCGTGATCGCGCGTAACGTGGGGACCTCGCCATCCTCAGCGCCGCGCGGCAGCTCGCCGGCTGGAGAACGCTGGAGGTTCGCACGCCATGTCTGAGCTCACGGGTGATCTGATTGTCCGCGTCAGCGCCGGTGCGGTCCGGGGCCGGTCGGAGGGCGGGATCGCGGTGTTCCGCGGCATGCCGTTCGCTGCTCCGCCGGTCGGGCCGCGCCGGTTCCAGGCACCGGAGGCGGCTGCGCGGTGGGACGGCGTCCGGGATGCCGACGTCTTCGGTCCGCCGCCACCGCAGGCGGAGCTCGGGCCGCCGGACCCAGGCACGGCGCCGTCCGGTGTTATCCGCCATGACGAAGACGACTGGCTGACGCTGAATGTCTGGACCCCAGATCCGGGTGCTGCGGGCCTGCCGGTGATGTTCTGGATCTACGGCGGCGCCTACCGGTTCGGCTCGTCGGCCGACCCCTTGTTTGACGGTGCCGCACTTGCGAGAACCGGGACGGTCGTGGTGACTGCCAACCACCGGGTCGGCGTCGAAGGCTTTGCCGAGCTAGCCGGCGCTCCCGCCAACCGCGGATTGCTGGACCAGGTCGCGGCGCTGCGCTGGGTGCAGCAGGAGATCGGTGCCTTCGGCGGTGACCCGTCGCGCGTGACGATCTTCGGTGAGTCCTCCGGAGCCGGAGGGGTTGCCTCGCTGCTGGTCATGCCCGCGGCCGCGGGCCTGTTCGGCCAGGCCATCGCGCAGAGCGTGCCGGGCACGTTCTTCAGGCCGGCCCTGGCTCGTGATATCAGCGCCGAGCTCGTCCGGCCGCTCGGGCTCGAGCCTGCTGCCGCCGCGCTCGCCGACCTCCTGCCCGGCGAGCTCCTCGACGCGATCGCCGATCTCGACGGGCGGATGCCGGGGATCAGCAGGTGGGGGCTCGTCGCGAAGACACCGACCGCGTTCTCTCCGGTCGTCGACGGCGACGTTCTGCCGGCTGATCCGTGGACCGCCCTGGCCGGGGGCGCATCGGCCGGCGTCCGGCTCATTGCCGGGCACAACCGTGACGAGTGGCGGCTTTTCCTGGCGCTAGCCGGCCAGGCTGGCGCGGTCACCGACGACATGGCAGCGGAAGCGATGGAACTGTTCGGACCGCAGCCGGATGCGGGCGCTCGGATCCGTCAGGCCTATCCGGATGCCGGGCCGGAAGAGCTGTTCCTGACTGCGTATTCGGACCGTATGTTCCGCATCCCAAGCTTGCACCTGGCCAGTGCGCATACCGCCGGCGGCGGCGAGAGCTACCTGTACGAGCTCAGCTGGGCGACGCCCGGAGCTGGCGGAATCCTCGGCGCCTGCCACGCCCTCGACGTGCCGCTGGTCTTCGGCGTCCTCGACCAAGGTCTGGCTGCCTTGCTGATCGGCTCGCCGCCACCCGCCGATGCCATCGACATATCCGGTCACATGCGGGCGGCCTGGACGGCATTCGCTCGCGATAGTGATCCCGGCTGGCCCGCCTACGACGAAGTGGATCGGGCGACGCGGGTCTTCGACATCGATGGCCGAGGCGGGATCCGGGCTTATCCAGAAGATGCCTCACGCAAGCTGTGGGCAGGCACCCCGATCGGCGTACTCGACCTGCAGCACTGAGCGCTCTGGTGCCGACCGGAATCCCAGCAATTCGCTTACCTCACGCGACCGGCGGCCGCAGGCATGGCCGAGCCCGCGGCCGGGAAGCATGGTCGGATGGCAGGCGCACAGACTCTGCCTGGTACTCCGCCTGCCAGTCCGGCGGCGAGCCCAGGTCACAATCCCTTGCCGGAAGGCCCGCTGGCCGGGCGGTATGCGGCTGCGGCGACGATGGTCGTCTTGTTCCTTGTGCCGTACCTGGGTCTGTCCGCCGCTTTCCGGCCGCTAGCGCCGTTTATCTCCGCCGACCTGCACATGAGCCCGCAGACGATCGGCCTGACCGACGGCCTGGCTAATGCCGGTTATGCCGTCGGCACGGTACTGGCCGTACAGCTCGCGCAACTCTTCCCGCAGCGACGGCTGCTCGTGATTTACGCCAGCGCCTTGGTGATCGGCTCGGTGCTGGCAGCGGCAGCGACGGGGCCGGGGATGTTCATTACGGGCCACATCCTGCAGGGTCTGTGCACCAGCATGTTGCTCATCGCGGCGGCACCGCCCCTGTTCCTCGGCTTCCCGGCAGCCAAGCTGCGCTGGACCGCAGTGATCTTCAACATCTGCATCTTCGGCGCCGTCGCGGCCGGCCCGCTGGTCGGCGGCGCCCAGGCGTCGTTCCACGCCTGGCGCCCGCTGTTCTGGATCGTGGCGGGCATCGCGGCCCTCGGCCTGCTGATGTCCCTGCTGACGTTCCAGGACGCCCCGGCCGCCGACCGCTCCGCGCCGCGAGACGGCCTGGCTATCGGCCTGGCGGCCAGCGGCTCAGTGCTGGCGTTCTGGGGCACCTCCGAGCTGCTCACTCATCGGTTCCTCGACCCTCTCGCCATCGTTCCGCTACTGGTCGGACTGGCGCTGATCATCATCCTGTGGGTCTACCAGTACCGGGCCCCGCGACCGCTGCTCACCGTGCGTGCCCTGGCCAGCACCATCCCGGTGACCGGGATCGTCGTGGCGGTCTGCGCAGCGGCGGCCGCGACGTCTGCCATCGGGCTGACCGCCACGATCCTCGCTCCTCGGCACACACCGCTTCATGAAGGACTGCTTTTCGTCCCTGAGCTGATCGCCGCGGTCATCACGGCGGCAGTCTTCGGGGCGGTTTTCAAGACACACCTGATCCATTACTTCGCTCTGATGGGCCTGGCGTTCATCGCGGCCGGCGTCGCTGTCCTCCGGCTCGAGATCCCGGCCACCTCGACGCTCACGCTGGTCGGGACCGGCCTCATTGGCGTGGGCATCGGCGCTTCGGTGACACCAGCGCTGTTCCTGGCCGGCTTCTCGCTGCGGTCGGCGTCGATTCAGCGCGTGTTCGCAATCCTCGAGCTGCTCCGGGCCGTAGCCGCCTTCATGATCGTGCCGATCTTGCTGCACTTCGCCACGACTCTGACCGGCCTCGCAACGCCGGCGATGAACACGGCGCTGTGGATCTGCTTCGGGTTGTCGGTCGGCGCGGCTCTTGTCGGCATTG
>CAVQMG010000018.1:0-318693 GCA_963713585.1 uncultured Actinomycetota bacterium
CCCGCGGCAGCCAGCAGGAGCAGGTGTTCGCTCAGGCCGAGGTTCACCTCAGCCGCCGGCACGGCGCGGAGCGCGAGCACCGCCGCGCCGGTGATGAGCAGGGCCTGGACCAGGCTGCGACGGCTGAAGCCGCGCCGGGTGATCGCGCCGAAGCAGCGGCACGGCCGGCCGCGATGGCGGGCGTAGCCGATCCCGGCCACTACCGTGAAGCCGCACGCCAGGGCCAGGACGGCCAGACTGGCCGCACGGGCCTGCGGCCAGCAGAGGCTGACCGCGCCGGCCCCGAGCTCAGCCAGCGCGATCGAGCGCCGCGACCACCACCGTGCGATCGGCGATCACGGCCGGTGTGCGGCGCGGAACGAAGAGAGCCACCGCGACGGCGAAGTCGTCCAGGCCGGCCAGCTTCGCGCCTCCCGCTGCCAGCAGCAGCACTGCCAGCCCGGCCCTGGCGGCCAGCGCGAGCGCGGTCACTGGCGCGCCGCCACCGGCAGCCCGGCCAGCTGGTGCAGCTTGGCCACCTGCCAGGAGTAGTTGACCAGGCTCGACGCGCGAACCAGGCCGGCGGAGTCGACGAACATCAGGAACGGTCCTACCCGGACGTTGTAGGCCGCATACAGCCCCGGTGTCCCGGTCAGCACGGCGACTCCGTCCAGGCCGAGTTCGGCGAGCACGGGCGCCGCCATCGGGCTTGCCTGCCGCAGCAGCATCACGACCTCGACCGGCTCACCGGAGGCCAGCAGCTCGCGCAGCCCCTCGGCTACCGACGGGAAGGACTTCAGCGAGTGATCGGCGAAGACCACCAGCTGCAGCGGGGCGGATGGCGGCGAGGTACGCGTTACCCCCGCCGGATCTGCCAGCGACCATCGCGGCGCGCGCACGCCAGTGGCCAAGCCATCGCGCTGGATCGCGTCCGCGCCCGACAGCCGCACGTGCGCGATACCGAGAAAAGCGAGCGCGGCCGCAACGAGCAGCGCCGCGCCGCACACCGTGAAGGCGACCGCCCAGCTCACCGAGCCCACCCAGCCTGCCTAGCCCCACCCCAGGTCATTACTTGAATGAATCATCGCAGCGCGGTCTGGTCAAGGAATGACACCGCGATACCGATGTTGCAGATGGCGCGAAAACGGCGGGCGGCTGCGCCGCAGGAAGGGCCGGCGGGCGGCCAGCCCCGGCGGCGCAGCCGCCCGGCGTCCCCGTTATCCGTGCAGAAGCGGCTTGCCCAGCGGAACGCTGCCGCCGCCGGTGGCGACCGAAGCGGTGCCGAAGTACAGGTACCCGCCGAGCGCCGCGAACATCAGCACGACGACGCCGCCTGCCTTGGTCAGGCCGGACGAGCCCTGACTAGTGCCGAGCAGCACGAGCAGGAGGGCGACGTCCACCAGCCCGAGCAGCGCGGTGTAGGCAACGGGCAGCCGCAGCGTGGCCAGCGTCAGCACCACGATGATGATCAGCCAGGCGGTCAGGAACAGCTCCTGCGTGCTGACGACGGCAGTCGCCGGGATGACGAACCAGTTATGCGTCAGGCCGAGTACCAGCACCGCGTAGCTGAGCCAGAAGCCGGCGAAGGTGCCGAAGACACTGGCGACCGCGCTTTGCCCGACGGCGGCGCTCCAGATCGTGGCCGCGAACAGGCCGATGGACGTGGCGGCCAGGATGATGGCCAGCGGCGCGCCGGCCGCGGCAGCCGGCACCATGCCGACCAGGGTCAGGCCGAGCGCCACCGAGCCGACAATGAATGTTGGCAGGCCCAGCGCCATCGGATCGCCGGCCATCGGGCCCGCGACCGCGGCCTGCGCCACGTCGGCCTCGGCTACTTCCGCAGCTGCCACCGGGCTGATGTGCTGCCCCGCGCCTGCCTGCGCGGTCTCGTCGGCTGATGCACCGGTTGCGGTCATGGGCCGTCTCCTCGCCTGGACGTACTGGGTCGCGGACCGTATCCGGCCCACCACTCAGCTGTACCTCCAGGCGGCAGCCACCAGCCTCTCAGTTTGAGTCAGGGCAATCCGGCAGCGCTAGCCGGCCTGCGATTGAGGCAAGCACGGTTCCGGACGGCGCTAGCCGGCCTGCGAATTAAGCAAGCACGGTTCCGGACGGCGCTAGCCGGCCTGCGAATTAAGCAAGCACGGTTCCGGACGGCGCTAGCCGGCCGGAACCACGATCCCGTATTCGTGGATCTTGCGGTAGATGGTCGCCCTGGACATGCCGAGCGACTCGGCCGCCTTGACCTTGTTCCCGTCGAAGTCGAGCAGGCTGGTCACGATGGCGTCCCGCTCCATCGACTCCAGCGGGCTGAGCAGCCGCCGGCTGACGGTCCGGCATTCGGGCGGCAGGTCCCTGGGCTTGATCACTCCGGTGCGGCGCAACTGCACCATCCGGCGCAGCACCTGCCATAGCTGCTCGGAATTGCCCGGCCAGTTGTAGCGCAGCAGCAGCTGCATCGCCTCGGCCGAGCACACCAGGCGGCCGGGCGGGTTGAGCTTGCCGAGGAAGAACGGGACCAGCTCGTGCAGGTCCTCGATGTGATGCCGCAGCGGCGGCAACTCAATAGTGCAGGGAAAGAACCTGAGCAGCCTGGCCAGATCGGCCGACGGCCTGCCCTGGCCGAGCGTCACCGCGACCCACAGCGACCGGTGCCCGCCGGCGGCGACCGTCTCCTGCAGCGCCGCCGACAGCGCATGCAGCCGCCGGGCGCTGAGCCGGTCGATATGGCGGATCACCAGGCTGCCCGATTCACCCGACAGCTCCGTGCGGATCCTGGCCAGCCAGTCCGTCTCGGCTGCCTGCGCGGCGTCGCACACATGGAACCAGCCGGCCGGATTGCGCCGCTGATGCACCGCGCGCAGCACCGCCAGCTTGCCGGTGCCCCCTTCGCCCGACAGCGCCAGCCATTCGCCGGTGGTGTAGGCGGCCTCGACCTGGGTGCAGGCGCGCAGCCAGAGCGGACCCGAGCCGACCAGGCCCGGCAGGTACATCCGCACGTGCGCGCCCGGCTCGGCCGCTACCCGCGGTGCCGACTCGGCCAGCCGGACGTGCACCACGCCTGAGCGCGGCGAGCCGGTGCCCTCCAGCGGCCGGCAATACAGCCGTGCGGTGACCCCGGTCGGCAGCGCCACCTGCACCGGGCCGTGATGCCCGGCGTCCAGCGCCTCGGCGGCCTGGCCGAGCAGGACGGCCTGATCAGCGGGGTCCAGTACCTGGCGGGCGTAGTCGTTCAGCATGACCGTGTCCCGGCTGAGCGCCAGCACCATGCCGCTGGTCCGCTTGCAAGCGCGCAGGTATTCCTGCAGCAACTGGACTTCCTGCGCGCTGATGTCGGTGAGCAGCGCCTGCATGATCTGGTCCGCGGTCGTCTTGGCCAGCGCGATCAGCAACGGGTCGGCATCCTTGCGCCAGCAGGTGAGATCGACCGCGCCGACAGTCCGGCCGGAGACCGGATGCCGGATCGGCACCCCGGCGCAGGCCAGGTCCTCGAGGTGCTCGGCGTAGTGCTCGTGCCCGAATACATGCATGGGCTGACCGCCTTCCAGGGCGGTGCCGATGCCGTTGGTCCCGACGTATTCCTCGGCATAGCTGAACCCCGGCGCCAGCCGGACACCGTCCAGATGCCGGTCAAGCTCGCTGTCGGCCGCCATCCTGGTGAGCACGAGCCCGTCGGCGTCGGTCAGGATAACGCTGATCGGCTGGCCGTCCAGCGCTTCGCGCAGACTGCGCAGCACCGGCATGGCACTGCGGGTGAGCGGAGTGTCCAGGTCAGGGTCGCGGACGTAACTCAGGTCGATCCGGTCCGCGGCGACCCGCGAGCGCCGGGACCGCCACCAGGACGCCAGGATCGTATCCCGGACGTGATACGGCTCCACCGACTCGGCCGTCAGGAACCGTTCGCGCGCCTTCGCCAGCGGGCCGTCCTCACCCGACGCGGGCGTCAGCTGCAACGCCTTCTGTAACATCAGCCGCCTCCTGCCTCAGCCGAACGGCTATCGCGGGCTGGAGGGGTTCAGCCCGCGTGCGATTGCGGTTGCTCTCGCCTTCAAGGTAAGCACGCACGCCGACCTACCTGTCTCAAGTTGAGACCTCCCGTCGGCTGGATGCGGCTTTCGATGCCTAAATGCTGACGGGCAAACCGGGCAATCTACCAGCCGGAGGCGGGCACATGGGTCAACCGGGCAACTGGTCGCCCGACCAGGGCGACGAGACATTCAACCCGTGGAGCGTCGTCAATCTGGTGTTCCACCATCTGGCGGCGCAGGGCCTGCACCCGGTGCTCGGCCAGTCAGGCGACCCGGGCGCGCCCGCCGCGGACCTGCTGCGGGCGCTCGGCATCCGGCCCGCGGCCGAGGGCAACCGGCAGCTCGCGGCCGACGTCCGCGCCGAACTGGAGGACCTGCGGCGCGCGGTTTTCGGCGGCGAGTGATCCGGCCACGTTCCCGGTGTGGCAAACACGCTCGTCGCGGCACGGCCACAGACCTGTCTCATGTTGAGAGCTCACCGGGCCCGGTGGCGAGGTGTGATCGGCAGCACGAGGAGTCCGGAAGGGCTCACGCGTCCGCCGCCGAGGCGTGACGCCGGCGGCGGGAACGGCACGGCCGCCGCTGAAGCAGGGCCGTCTCGGAAACCCGCCGGGTCGTCGAAGGAAGGGGTGACCATGAGTCGCCAGAGCGTAGCCAAGGCACACCAGAAGATTCAGGAGCTTTCCTGGGAACCGATGTACCACGAGCCGGTCTCGCAGTACGGCACCGACTACACATTCGCGAAAGCCCAGAAGAAGGACCCGCTGAAGCAGGTCCTGCGGTCCTACTTCCCGATGCAGGAGGAGAAGGACAACCGCGTCTACGGCGCGCAGGACGGTGCCATCCGCGGCAACATGTTCCGCCAGGTGCAGGAGCGCTGGCTGGAATGGCAGAAGCTGTTCTTGTCGATCATCCCGCTGCCGGAGATCTCCGCCGCGCGCGCCATGCCGCTGCTGTTCCGCACGGTGCCCAACCCCGAACTGCACAACGGCCAGGCGATCCAGATGATCGACGAGGTCAGGCACTCGACGATCCAGCAGAACCTCAAGCGCCTGTACATGAACAACTACATCGACCCGGCCGGGTTCAACTCGAGCCTGCGCAACTTCCAGAACGACTACTGCGGCACCATCGGGCGGCAATTCGCCGAGGGCTTCATCACCGGTGACGCCATCACCGCCGCGAGCATCTACCTGACCATCGTGGCCGAGACCGCGTTCACCAACACGCTGTTCGTGGCCATGCCGGCCGAGGCCGCCGCCAACGGCGACTACCTGCTGCCGACCGTGTTCCACTCGGTGCAGTCCGACGAGTCGCGGCACATCAGCAACGGGTACGCGACCTTGCTGATGGCGCTGGCCGACGAGTCCAACCATCAGCTGCTCGAGCGCGACCTGCGCTACGCGTGGTGGAACAACCACCGCGTCGTGGACGCCGCGATCGGCACGTTCATCGAGTACGGCACCAAGGACCGGCGCAAGGACCGCGAGTCCTACGCCGAGATGTGGCGGCGGTGGATCTACGACGACTACTACCGCAGCTACCTGGTGCCGCTGGAGAAGTACGGCCTGGTCATCCCGCACGACCTGATCGAGGAGGCGTGGAACCAGATCTGGAACAAGGGCTACGTGCACGAAGTGGCCCAGTTCTTCGCCACCGGCTGGCTGGCCAACTACTGGCGGATCGACCCGATGACCGACAAGGACTTCGAGTGGTTCGAGTACAAGTACCCGGGCTGGTATGACAAGTACGGCAAGTGGTGGGAGAACTACAACCGCCTGTCCACGCCGAACGGTCACCACCCGATCGTGGCCGAGAACGTCGACTACGTGTACCCGCACCGGTGCTGGACCTGCATGGTCCCGTGCCTGGTCCGCGAGGACATGGTCATGGCCGAGGTCGACGGCCAGTGGCGCACGTACTGCCACGAGGAGTGCCGCTGGACCGACGCGGTCGCGTTCCGGCCGACCTACCAGGGCCGGCGAGACGCCGAACATGGGCCAGCTCATCGGCAACCGCGAGTGGGAGACGCTGTACCACGGCTGGAACTGGGCCGACGTGGTCTCCGACATGGGCTACGTGCGCGACGACGGCAAGACCATGGTCGCGCAGCCGCACCTGAACCTGGATGACCCGAAGAAGATGTGGACGCTGGATCACCTGCGCCGCATGGGGCCGGTGCTGAGCCCGAACGTGCTGCTCAACGAGATGACCGACGAGCAGCGGCAGGCCTTCCATGCCGACTACATCCGGCAAGGTCCGGCCGGGCGGCCCGCGCCGTCCACCGCCTGACCGCACGAGCCGGGAGGGGGCTGCTACTTCGGATCCGGCAGCCCTCTCCCCCGGCCTGGCCAGGCCAGCAGCGCCAGCAGTCCGCGAGGAGGGTCATGTCCGACAAGCACGTCGTGCGGTTCGAGCCGGTCGGCATCGAGATCGAGGTCGCCGAGGACCAGACCATCCTGCGCGCCGCCGCCGAGCAGGGCATCATGCTCATGCACGGCTGCAAGGAGGGCCAGTGCGCCTCTTGCAAGTCGTTCATCCTCGAGGGCGAGGACATCGAGCACGACAAGTACTCCACGTTCGCGCTGCCCGATTTCGAGCTCGAGGAGGGCTACACGCTGCTGTGCCGGGCGCACGCCTACGAGGACCTCACCATCGAGCTGCTCAACTACGACGAGGAGATGATCCGCTCCGGCCTGCCGATCCAGCAGGGCGTGGCTGAGGTGGTGTCCAAGGACGCGGTGACGCATGACATGCGGCACCTGGTGCTCCGGCTGACCGAGCCGGCAGAGATCAAGTTCTTCCCCGGCCAGTACATGGACATCGCGATCCCGGGCACGCAGGCGGTCCGGTCGTTCTCGATGGCCAACACCTCCAGCCGGGAGAGCGGGCTGCTGGAATTCGTCATCAAGATCTACCCGGACGGGCTGTTCTCCCAGTTCCTCGACGAGAAGCTGGCCGAGGGCGACCGGCTCGAGCTGACCGGGCCGTTCGGTGTCTTCACGCTGCGCGAAGGCGACGCCGACCTGGTGTTCGTCGGCGGCGGGGCCGGCATGGCGCCGATCCTGGCGTTGCTGCGGACAATGGCCGAGCGCGGCATCCAGCGCAAGGCCACCTTCTTCTACGGCGCCGCGGACCGGCGCGGACCTGTGCTTCGAGGCCGAACTGCGCGAGCTGGAGGACAAGCTGCCCAGCTTCCGCTACCGTGCCGGCCCTGTCCGAGCCGGCTGGTGACGACGGCTGGGACGGCGAGACCGGGCTGATCACCGACGTGGTGAAGCGGCACGCCAGTGACCTGACCGGGGCGCATGCCTACGTGTGCGGCCCGCCGCCGATGGTCGAGGCGGCCCTGCCGCTGCTGTCGGCCCTTGGCGTGCAGGACAAGCGCATCTACTACGACAAGTTCACCTTCACCGGTAACCCGGAGGACTGAGAGGGACCATGAGCGAGACGACGCCAGGAGCGCAGCGTTCCCAAGCCGGTCTTCACCGACGCCGAGGCAGGGGCGAAGACTTCCCGGACTCGACATCGCGGCGGTTCAACTACTACAACCCCGGCCAAGCGCAAGCAGTCCCACTACGAGGACGTCACCGTCGAAGTGCAGCCCGACCCGCGGCACTACCTGTCCCAGGGCTGGCTGTACGGCTTCTCCGACGGCCGCGGCGGCTACCCGCTGGACTGGACCGCGCTGAAGGCGTGGGGCTCGGACCGGCCCGAGCCCGAGCGCTATCCCGGCTCCGGCGGCAAGGGCTACGACTGGCCGGCCACCGGCTGGCATGAGTTCCGTGACCCGAACGAGGAGTGGGAGCTCACCTTCTACCGGTACAACTCCAACGTTGTCCGCCAGCTCAACCAGAACGTCGACAACGCGCGCCAGGCTAAGGCGTTCGAGCAGTGGAACCCGAACTGGGTCCGGTTCGTCGAATCCAACATCGGCGCCTGGATGCACGTCGACCACGGGCTGGGCCTGTACCTGTACGCCAACGCGAACCGGCGGGCGCCCACCAACATGCACAACAACGCGATCTCGGTGAACAGCATGCACCGGATCAGGGCGGCTCAGGACCTGGCGCTGTACAACCTGACGCTGACCGAGGAGATCGACGGCTTCGACGGCGGCGCGCATCTGCAGACATGGAACTCCGACCCGGCCTGGCAGGGCGTACGCGAGGTCGCCGAGCAGCTGACCGGCATCGACGACTGGTGCGAGGCGATCTTCGCGGCGAACGTGGTCTTCGAGCCGCTGGTGGGCGAGCTGTTCCGCAGCCACCTGGTCAGCACGCGGCGCCGCGCAACGGCGACTTCGTCACCCCGACCCTGGTCGGTGCCGAGGAGTATGACTTCGCCGAGCGGGACCTGCGCTACACCATCGCGATGTTCCACCTGCTCAGCAACGACCGGAATTCGCCGACGCACAACAAGGGCCTGCTGCAGGACTGGCTGTCCACCTGGACCGGCCGGGCGATCACCGCGGCCCGCGCGCTGCAGCCGCTGTGGTCGCAGCCGGACTCCAAGCCGCCGCGGTTCGAGGACGGCCTGGACGCGGCCAAGAGCCGGTTCGCCGTGATCTTGGCCGACCTGCAACCTCGACACCCCGAAGGAGCTGGCACCAGTGACCACGTTCAAGACGGCCGAGAGCCCGTTCAAGGCCGACAACACTGCCTCGAACATGTGCGGATTCACGCTGATGAACAGCCAGATCGGCGCAGTCGTGGCGCAGGTCCTGGCGACCAAGCCGAACGTGACGGTGACGCCGCTGCCGTCGATGATCCGGGTCGACGCGACCGGCCGGATGGACCTCAACTACGACGAGGTCTCCGAGGCGCTCGGCGAGGAGCCCGGCTTCTTCGACGCGGCCGAGTTCGAGGAGAGCATGTCGACTCACTACGGCCGCATGATCCACACCGACGACGCGGACGATCATGTTCGCCAACCCCGAGGATGCGGCCGATTACCTGGGCTTTGACCTCACCGCCCACCTCGGCGTAGACCGAAGAAGTAGGACGGATCCGACGGCCTGCAAGGAGGCACCGTGTACGAGAAGGACGGCGAGAAGTACTTCGTGGTCGATAGCCACATGCACTACTGGAACGCGGCGCCGGACAACTGGGTGCCGGGCGCCGAGCAGTACGCCAAGGGCTGGATCGAGTGCTTCCACGCGTACCAGGGGCTGGGGCCGCCCGAGACGCACTGGAGCATCGAGCATTTCCAGAAGTACTCCGAGGACGACCTGATGAAGGACGTCTTCGAGGACGGGTACGTCGACGTGGCGGTCTTCCAGCCCACTTATCTGAAGGAGTGGTACAAGGAGGGCTTCAACACCACCGAGCGCAACGCGCTGATGGGCGAGAAGCACCCGGGCAAGTTCATCTACAACACGCGGTTCGATCCCGCGCGACGGTGACGAGGGACTGAAGCAGCTGCAGCGCAATGTCGAGCGCTTCGGCTCCAAGGGCGTCAAGCTGTACACGGCCGAGTGGAACAACGGCTCGCGCGGCTACAAGCTGAGCGACCCGGCGGCCTACCGGTACCTGGAAGCCGCGCAGGAGCTCGGCATCAAGAACATCCACGTGCACAAGGGCCCGACGATCTGGCCGCTGGACAAGGACGCCTTCGATGTCTCCGACGTCGACCACGCGGCCACCGACTTCCCGGGCCTGAACTTCATCGTCGAGCACGTGGGCCTGCCGCGGATCGAGGACTTCTGCTTCATGGCGACGCAGGAGCCCAACGTCTACGCGGGACTGTCGGTGGTCATCGGCGGCCTGATGTACGCCCGGCCGAAGTTCTTCGCCAAGGTCATGGGCGAGCTGCTGTTCTGGGTCGGCGAGGACAAGATGACCTTCGGCAGCGACTACGGCATCTGGGAGCCCAAGTGGCAGGTCGAGGGCTTCGTCGACTGGGACTACCCGAGCGACGAGTTCTCCGACTACCCGCGGCTCGGGCACGGCCGGGAAGAAGAAGATCCTCGGCCTGAACGCCGCCAAGCTGTACGACATCGAGGTGCCGGCCGAGTTCCGGCTGCCCGCCGATGCCGGCACGCCAGCCGCCCAGGATGACGCCCAGCTGGTCGACTAAGGCATGACAGCCACGGCAGCTAGCAGCACGCGAGGCTCGGCAGCCACCGGGGCATGGCGGCAGGCGGGACGCCGCCATGCCCCTGCTGGCCGCCCTGGCCACGGTGCGCGACCCGGAGCTGGACGAGCCCATCACCTCGCTCGGCTTCGTGGCCGCGTGCACCGTGTCGGCCGACGGGGACGCCGAGGTCAGGCTCCGGCTGCCGACCTACTTCTGCGCGCCCAACTTCGCCTACCTGATGGTCGCCGACGCCTACGACGCGGTGACCGCGGTGCCCGGCGTGCGCACTGCGCAGGTCGTGCTGGAGGACCACTTCGCCTCCGACGCGATCAACGGCGGGGTGGCCGCGCAGGCGGGCTTCGCCCAGTCATTCGACGGCGAGGCGGTCGGCGAGCTGCACGAGCCTGCGCGCGGACTTCCTGCGCAAGGCGGTCATGGCCGGCACCGACCAGGTCTGCCGGACGCTGCTGGCCGCGGGCGCCGACCCGGCCGGCTGCGCGCGATGACCCTCGGCGAGCGTGCCGCCGTCGCGCGGCCGCTGGACCGGCTGCGCGAGCGGCGGGCCGAGCTCGGCCTGCCGGCCGGCGACGACGCGCCGCTGCTGATCGACCCGGCCACCGGCGACGCCGGTCAGCGCGGACGGCCGTGCCGCTGCACCTGCGGCGGGCCCGGGTCACCCGGGTCAGCCTCGAGGCGAACGGCAGCATCTGCCGCGGCATGCTGCAGCACCGGTACGGCACGCCGGGCCGGCGAACCCGCTGCCTGCCAGGACCGTCACAGCGAGCGAGGAGCATCAGTGAAGGCTGTCCGACTGCACGCGTTCCACCAGCAGCCCGTCATCGACGAGGTGCCCGAGCCGACGATCGCCGGGCCGCTCGACGTCATCGTGAAGATCGGCGGCGCCGGCGTCTGCCGCACCGACCTGCACATCATCGAGGGCCAGTGGGACGCGGCCATGGGCACGCCGCTGCCCTACATCCTCGGCCACGAGAACGCCGGCTGGGTGCACGAGGTCGGCTCCGCGGTCACCAACGTGGCCGTCGGCGACACCGTGATCCTGCACCCGACGCCGACCTGCGGGCTGTGCCGCGCCTGCCGGGCCGGCGACGACATGCACTGCAGCAACAGCAGGTTCCCCGGCCTGTCGACCGACGGCGGCATGGCCGAGTACCTGCTCACCTCGGCCCGGGCCTGCGTCAAGCTCGACCCGAGCACCCGGCCGCAGGACGTCGCCGCGCTGGCCGACGCCGGCATCACCGCCTACCACGCCGTGCGCAAGGCCATCCCGCTGCTGTACCCGGGCACCACCTGCGTCGTCATCGGCGCCGGCGGGCTCGGCCACATCGGCATCCAGTGCCTGGCCGCGCTGACCGCGACCACGATCATCGTGGTCGACCGCAACCCCGACGCGCTCAAGCTGGCCGAGCAGCTCGGCGCGCAGCACACCGTGGTCGCCGACGGCGAGCCAGGTCGCACGCAGTGCAGGACCTGACCGGCGGCGCGGGCGCGGAGGTCGTGCTCGACTTCGTCGCCGAGCAGGGCGCCGAGAACGACGGCTGGGCGATGACCGGCCGGGCCGGCTCGTACTTCGTCATCGGCTACGGCGGCACGCTGCAGCATCCCGACGCTCGACATCATCTCCACCGAGCGCAACATCATCGGCAACATCGTCGGCACCTACAACGAGCTGGCCGAGCTGATGGTGCTGGCGCAGGCCGGCAAGGTCACCCTGCACACCAGGACCTACCCGCTGGACGGCCGCCGCCGAGGCCATCGCCGACCTGGACGCCGGCCGGGTCCGCGGCCGGGCGATCCTCGTCCCCTGACCTGAGCGGTCACCGCAACAAGCTGGAGGATCCATGGCCAAGGAACTGCGGTTCGGCGCGGAGGCCCGCAGCCTGCTGCTGGCCGGCGTCGACCAGCTGGCCGAGGCGGTGAAGTCCACGCTCGGGCCCAAGGGCCGCAACGTCATCCTGGAGAAGATCACCGGCTCGCCGGTCGTCACCAACGACGGCGTGACGATCGCCCGGGAGATCCACCTGAAGGACCAGTTCGAGAACATGGGCGCCCAGCTGGTCAAGGAAGCCGCGATCAAGACCAACGACATCGTCGGCGACGGCACCACCACGGCGACCGTGCTCGCGCAGGCGATCGTCCGGGAGGGCATGCAGGCGATCGACGGCGGGCGCCAACCCGGTGCTGGTCAAGCGCGGCATCGACCTGGCCGTCGGCCGGCTGGTCGAGCACCTGCAGCGCGTCGCGCACCCGGTGGTCGACCGAGCAGGACTTCGCCGGGTGGCCGCGATCTCGGCCAACGACGACGACGTACGGTCGGCGCGGTGCATCGCCAAGGCGCTGCACACCGTCGGCGACGGCGGCATCGTCACCGTCGAGGAGTCGCGCCGTCCACGGCATGAGCGTGGACTTCGTCGAGGGCTTCGAGTTCGACAACGGCTACCTGTCGCCGTACCTGGTCACCAACCCGGCCAGCCTGGAGGCGATCGCTCGACGACCCGTACATCCTGCTGTGCAGCGAGAAGATCACCAAGGTCCAGCAGCTGATGCCGCTGCTCGACAAGATCATGCGCGCACCCGCGGCCGCTGGTGATCATCGCCGAGAACGTCGAGGGCACGGCGCTGTCGATGCTGGTGCACAACCACGTCAACGGGATGTTCCAGTGCGTGGCGGTCCGGGCGCCCGGCTTCGGCGACCGGCGGCTGCACAAGCTGGAGGACATCGCCGCGATCACCGGCGGCGCGGTCTACAGCAAGCACTCCGGGTTCACGCTGGAGACGATGACCATCGACCAGCTCGGCCGGGCCGCGCAGGTCCGGGTCACCGCCGACCGCACCGCGATCATCGGCGGCGCACGGCTCGCCGGACGCGGTCGAGTTCCGGCTCGACCCAGCTGCGGGCCGAGCTGGAGCGGGCCACGTTCGGCATCGACGAGGACGTGCTGACCGAGCGGATCGGCGCGCTGTCCGGCAAGGTCGCGGTGATCCGGGTCGGCGCGCCGACCAACGCCGAGCTGAAGGAGCTGCAGCACCGGGTCGAGGACGCGCTGTCGGCGACCCGGGCGGCGATGGCCGAGGGCATCGTGGCCGGCGGCGGCGCCGCGCTGCTGCACGCCGAGCCCGGCGCTGGACGAGCTGGAGGTCACCGACGACTACGCGACCGGCGTCGAGATCGTCCGCCGGGCGCTGACCGAGCCGGCCTATCCTGATCGCCGCCAACGCCGGCTACTCCGGCGAGGAGGTGGTGGCCCGGATCGCCGGGCTGGGCGTCGACGAGGGCTTCGACGCGCTGCGAGGGCCGCTACGGCGAACATGATCGAGATGGGCATCATCGACCCGCTGCGGGTCGCCCGCTCCGCGCTGCAGAACGGCGCGTCGGTGGCCGGGCTGCTGCTCACCACCAACACGCTGGTCGCCGAGGAGCAGACGCCGTGGGGCGGCAGCGCGGCCCTGATGACCGAGTTCGGCCCGCTGGACGAGGGCCTGCACCAGCCGTCGCCGGACTCCAGCACGCCGCAGTCGCTCGGCCTCGGCCCGTCGGTCGGCTGAGCGTGGCCGACGCTCGACGGTGACGGCCGGCGACCGGAGAGCTGCGGCCGAGCGCACGGAGCCGGTCGCGGACCGGCCGCGCGAGCGCAGCTGCGACGTGCTGCGGGCCCGCGGGCCGGCTGCGCGGCATGGTGGCGCTGCTCGGCCCGGCGTTCGTCGCCGCCGTCGCCTACGTCGACCCGGGCAACTTCGCCACCAACTTCTCCGCCGGGCGCCGCAGTTCGGCTACGCGCTGGTCTGGGTCATCGTCGTGGCGAACCTGATGGCCATGCTGGTGCAGTACCTGTCCGCCAAGGTCGGCGTCGCCACCGGCCAGGACCTGCCCGAGCTGTGCCGCGAGCACTTCCGCCGGCCGGTGTCGCTCGGGCTGTGGGTGCAGGCCGAGCTGATCGCGATGGCGACCGACCTGGCCGAGTTCGTCGGCGCCGCGATCGGGCTCAACCTGCTGTTCCGGGTGCCGCTGTCGCCGGCCGGGCTGATCACCGCGGTGGTCGCCTTCGGCATCCTGGCCCTGGAGCAGCGCGGCTACCGCCGGTTCGAGCTGGCATCGTCGCGCTGCTCGGCATCGTGCTGCTCGGCTTCGCCTACGACCTGATCGCGGTCGGCGCCCAGCCGGGCGGCATCGCCGGCGGCCTGGTGCCGCGTCTCGGCGGCCCGGACAGCGCTGCTGCTGGCGGCCGGCATCATCGGCGCCACCGTCATGCCGCACGTGGTCTACCTGCACTCGGCGCTGACCAAGTCCCGGGTGGCCTGCCGGGACGACGCCGAGCGGCGCGAGCTGCTGCGCTTCCAGCGGCTCGACGTGCTCGTCGCGCTCGGCACCGCCGGGCTGATCAACCTCGCCATGCTGTTCGTCGCGGCGTCGCTGTTCAGCCGCAGCGGCACGGCCGGCGTCGACTCCATCGAGGCCGCGCACGCCGGGCTCGGCCGGCTGGTCGGCGGCGGGGCGGCGCTGGCCTTCGCGGTCGCGCTGCTCGCCTCCGGGCTGTCGTCGTCCAGCGTCGGCACCTACGCCGGCCAGGTGGTCATGCAGGGCTTCATCCGCCGCCGCATCCCGCTGTTCCTGCGCCGCGGGCTCACCATGCTGCCCGCGCTGATCGTGCTCGGCCTCGGGCTGCCGCCGACCGACAGCCTGGTGATCTCCCAGGTCGTGCTGTCGTTCGGCATCCCGTTCGCGCTGGTCCCGCTGGTCGTGCTGACCCGGCGGGCCGACATGATGGGCGCGTTGGTCAACCGCCGGCTCACCACCGGTCGCGGCGGCCGGCACGGCCGGCCTCATCGTCGCGCTGAACGTCTACCTGCTCGCCGTGACCCTGCTGCCCTAACCAGCCGTCCAGGCCCGGTTGGCTTCACTCACTCAGAGCCGTTCGCTCATTAATGATACTTCCAAGTATGATTCCTGTAGACATCATTATCGACAAGCGGCTGAGGTGCACGATCGATAAGCCGGGGCTGTTGTTCGCACGGGACGCCGAGTGGTCCGCACTGACCGACTTCGCCACATCGACCGCCGGAGGCGCGAGCCTGGGCCTGGTCTACGGGCGGCGAAGGCAGGGAAAGACACTCATGCTGGAACTGCTCGCACGCCAGCTAGGTGGCTTCATGTTCGGGGCAACCCAGCAGAGTGAAGCGCAGAGCCTACTCGACCTCGGCGCTGCTTACGCCGACTTCGCGGGCCTGCGCCAGCCGGTCAGCTTCAGCAACTGGCGGCTGGCGCTTGAGGAGCTGGTACGGCTCGGTGAACGAGAGCCGGTGCCAGTGATTCTCGACGAGTTCCCCTACCTGTCCGTTGCGACGCCCGCGCTGCCGTCCTACCTGCAACAGGCATTTAGTCCACTCGGTCGCGCCAAGCAGGGTAGCCAGACACGTATGATCTTGTGCGGCAGCGCCCTGTCGACGATGGCGCAATTGCTAGGCGGCGGAGCTCCACTCCGTGGCCGCGCCTTGCTGGAGCTGGTGGTCCGGCCATTCCGGTTCCGCGAGGCCGCTTCCTTCTGGGGGCTGTCAGACCACCCGGAGCTTGCTTTCCGGGTTAACGCCCTGGTGGGCGGTACACCGGCCTACTTGGAGATGTCCGGCGGCTCCGGACCCGCCGACGTGGCTGGCCTCGATTCCTGGGTGGCACAGCGCCTGCTAAACCCAGCTTCAGCGATGTTCCGCGAGGGCGGGCAACTACTCCGGGAGGAACCGTCGATATCTGATCCGACGTCCTACGCCGCGTTGCTGACGGCCGTCAGCTCCGGCTGCCACCGCCGCTCGGAGATTGCGGCCGCCCTTGCCCGGCCAGCCGGCTCGCTTTCCAACCTGCTCAGCGGCCTCGAGGACATCGGCCTCATCGAGCGGACCGACGATGCGCTGCGTGACAAGCGCAGCGTTTTCACTGTGGCAGAGCCGATCGTGCGGCTGCATCAGCTCATCATCAGCCGACGTGAGCCGGAACTGGTCATCGGCCGTGCGGCACAAGTGTGGGCGTCGGCGGCAGACACGGTAGCGGCCCGTATCTACGGCCCGCACTTTGAGTACCTAGCCGGCGCTGGTGCCTGGAACACGCCGCCGCGCCTACGGTCGGCGGTATTGCCAGCCAGGTGCGGCCGACCGAGATCGCGTGCAGACAGCACGGCCAGAGCCATGAGGTAGATGTCGTGGTCACCGAGACGGCCGCCTGTGGCGGCGACCGGATCACAGCCCTCGGTAAAGCCAAGGGCACCGACGATCCGGTCGGCGTCAGCCAACTCGAGCGACTCGAGCACATCCGCGGACTGCTGCCGGCCACTAGGGTCGCGAGCTTGCCAAAGATCATGCTGTTCGCACGCTCCGGGTTTACCGGCGACCTCGTGTCGGTTGCCGCCGGCAGGCCTGACATCGAGCTCGTGGACCTCGACAGGCTGTACCACGGCGGCTAACCCGGAGCGATTGGCTGGGCCGAGGCATCGGCCGCGCCGGACCCCTCCTGTACTGGCCGGATGCCGCTTATACTGCGCGTAATGCCTTTCGCCTACCAGCCCGCCGCCGAGCAGGTGACCGCACGCGACAAGCGCCGCATCGCGGCCGTCTGCGCCGTCATCCTGCTCGTGATCGCCGCTGTCGCGGTGTGGGCCGCGGCCCGGCCCGGCTCGTACGGCAGCTCGAAGAACGGCTGCATCACGGTCTCGATCCCGAACACCACCGGCGGCGCCCTGATGCACCAGTGCGGCACCGATGCCAGGTGCGACCTGCCGGCGCGCCTACACCGGCAGTGACAAGATCTCGGCGCTGACCCGGCCGCAGTGCCGGCTAGCCGGGCTGACCCAGGCCAACACCGCCGCGGCCAGCTGACGCAGCGCCTTCGTCACCACCGCGGCCAGCTGACCGCCGCGGTCAGCTGAGCAGGACGTCGGCGTCGAAGCAGGTCCGGTCGCCGGTATGACAGGCGCCGTCAGTCTGGTCGACCCGGACCAGGACCGCGTCGCCGTCGCAGTCCAGCGCCACCGACACCACCCGCTGCACGTGCCCGGAGGTCTCGCCTTTGACCCAGTACTCCTGCGCGGCTGCGCGACCAGTAGGTGCATCGCCCGGTCGTCAGCGTGCGGTGCAGCGCCTCGTCGTCCATCCAGCCCAGCATCAGCACCTCACCGGTGTCATGCTGCTGGGCGATGGCCGCGACCAGGCCGTCGGGGTTCCGCTTGAGCCGGGCGGCGATCTTCGGGTCGAGCCCGGACGCCGCGGCGTCAATCCGCATTCCGCTCCTCCTTCGCTGCGACCGGCCGGACCAGGTGCCCGGCCGCCGCCAGCGCTTGCTTGACCGCGCCGATACTGCAGCTCGCCGAAATGGAACAGGCTGGCGGCGAGCACGGCATCGGCCCCGGCATCGATCGCCGGCGCGAAGTGGCTCGACGCGCCCCGGCTCCGCCACTGGCGATGACGGGAACGTGCGACCGCCTGCGCGGACTGCCGTGATCAGCTCGAGGTCGAATCCGGCTCTTGGTGCCGTCCGCGTCGACCGAGTTCAGCAGGATCTCCCCGGCGCCCAGGCCGGCCGCCTGGGCGGCCCAGCCGACGGCGTCGATGCCGGTGCCGCGCCGGCCGCCGTGCGTGGTCACCTCGAAGCCGGACGCCGGTGTCGGGCGACCGGCGGGCGTCGACCGACAGCACGACGCACTGCGCGCCGAACCGGTGCGCGGCCTCCTGCAGCAACTCTGGCCTGGCGACCGCCGCGGTGTTCAGCGCGACCTTGTCGGCCCCGGCCCGCAGCAGCCGGTCGACGTCGTCGGCGCTGCGCACCCCGCCGCCGACGGTGAGCGGGATGAACACCTGATCGGCAGTGCGCGCGGACGACGTCGTACATGGTCTCGCGGTCGTCGCTGGACGCGGTGATGTCGAGGAACGTCAGCTCGTCCGCGCCCTCGCGCGTCGTAGACGCGCGGCCAGCTCGACCGGATCGCCGGCGTCGCGCAGGCTGGCGAATTGACGCCCTTGACCACCCGGCCGCCGTCGACGTCCAGGCAGGGAATGACCCGAACCGCGACCGTCATAGCGCGCCGCGCCCACCCCGGTCAGTCGGCGCGTCCTGCGCCCGGCCGGCGGCGCCGATGCCGGGCTTGCAGGCGATGGCCTCGACCTCGACCAGCATCCGCGGGTCGATCAGGCCGCCGATCTCGATCATCGAAGTCGCCGGCATGACGCGCGGCGAACGCCTCGCCGTGGGCCCGGCCGTACTCCTCCCAGCGGCGTGATGTCGGTGACGTACATCCTGGTCCGCACCACGTCGGCCAGCCCGGCGCCGAGCGCTTCGAGGCGCGGCCCGGACGTTGGCGATGGCCTGGACGCGTCTGCGCGTACGCGTCGCCAGGGTGCACGAAGTCGGCGCCGTCGATCGACGTGCAGCCGGACACGAAGACGAAGTCGCCGGCCGCGACCGCCCGGCTGTAACCGACGATCGGCTCCCAGGTCGCGCCGCTGGACACCTCCGCGAGCCCGGCCAGCGTCGCCGGTGTTCGCCGGTCACTGGCCGCCACCGCCGCGAGCGCCTCGGGCAGCGTGAACGCGCCCGCGTACAGCGCCTTGCCGACGATCGCGCCCTCGACGCCGAGCGGCACCAGCCCGGCGATCGCGCGCAGGTCGGCCAGGCTCGACACGCCGCCGCTGGCGACCACCGGGCCGGTCGGTCCGCGCGCAGACCCGGCGCAGCAGGTCCAGGTTGGGCCCGCGCAGCATGCCGTCCTTGTCGATGTCGGTGACGACGTAGCGGTGGCAGCCGGCCGCCTCCAGCCGGTCGAGCGCGTCGTCGAGTTCGCCGCCGTCGGTGGTCCAGCCGCGCGCCGCCAGCCGCGTGCCGCGCACGTCGAGGCCGACCGCGACCCGGTCGCCGTGCTCGGCGATGACCGAGCGCACCCAGTCCGGGTCCTCCAGCGCCGCGGTGCCGATGACGACCCGGGCGCAGCCGGTGGCCAGCGCCGCGGTCAGCGCGGCCTCGTCCCGGATGCCGCCGGACAGCTCGACCTGCACGTCGAGCCGGCCGATCGAGCCCGGCGAGCTGCGGCGCGTTCGACCCGCGGCCGAACGCGGCGTCCAGGTCGACCAGGTGAATCCAGTCGGCGCCCGGCCTCCTGCCAGGCCAGCGCCGCGTCGACCGGGTCGCCGTAGCTCGTCTCGGTCCCGGCCGCGCCCTGCACCAGCCGGACCGCCTGGCCGCCGGCCACGTCCACCGCGGGCAGCAGTTCAGCGTCTCATCGCAGGTCTCCGGGTCATCGTCAGGGTCTCCAGCCAGTTCGCCAGCAGCGCGGCGCCGGCGTCAGCCGACTTCTCCGGGTGGAACTGGGTCGCCATCAGCGGGCCGTCCTCCACCAGCGGCGACGAAGTCCTCGCCGTGCGTGGTCCAGCCGATCAGCGGCGGCTCGGGCGCGCCGGGCCGGCCGGGGCGGCTGCGTCGCGGCGTAGGAGTGCACGAAGTAGAACATGGCGTCTGCGTCGATGCCCGGCGAGCAGGCGGGAGGCCGGGGGCGGCTGACCACGTTCCAGCCCATGTGCGGCAGGACCGGAGCGGTCAGCTTCTGCACCACGCCCGGCCAGCAGCCCACCCCTGCGGTTGTCTCGCCGTGCTCGTCGCCCGGCGCGAACAGGACCTGCATGCCGACGCAGATGCCGAGCACCGGGCGGCGCGCCGGCCAGCCGCTTGGCGATGACCTGGTCGCCGCCGGCCGCCCGCAGGCCCGGCCATGCAGGCGGCGAACGCGCCCACGCCCGGCACGACCAGCCCGTCGGCGTCGCAGCGCCGCGTCGGCGTCCGCGCTCACCTCGGCATCCGCGCCAGCCCGCTGCAGGGCGCGCTGCGCCGAGCGCAGGTTGCCCGAGCCGTAGTCGAGCACGACGACGCTCGGCCGTCGGCTGGTCACGGCAGCTCCCGTCCTGATCGTGATGTGCCCGGCGCGGTACTGCCCGGCGCCCCAGGCTATCGATCCGGCGAGGTCATCTCGACGGCGCATGCCTGCATCGCCGGCGGGCCAGGCGGTCCAGCGTTTCGGCCAGGCCCGCCGGGTAGCTAGGGGCTTCTCAGGAGAGGAAGTGATCATGTATATCGGAATCGGGACGATCGTTCTGATCATCATCATCGTGCTCGCCATCATGTTCCTGCGGCCGCGGTGCTGATGGCCGGTCACCGGACGGCGTGCGACAGTAGAAGCTCGCGACGCCAGGAGACCCCATGGATATCACCCAGCTGATCCTGGACGACCATCACGAGCAGCGCCGTCGCTTCGCGATGCTGGAGCAGATCGACCCGCGGACGTCGCGCGCCCTGACCGACGTCTGGGCCCGGCTGGCGGTCATTCCTGGAAGTGCACGCCGCGGCCGAAGAAGAGATCTTCTACCCCGAGCTGGTCCGAGCTGGCGCTCGGCCCGCGGCCGCTTGCCCAGCGCCGAGCCGGAGACCCTCGACGCCATTCACGACCACAACGAGATCCGGGACGCGATTGCCGCCGTCGCCCGGCACCGGGTGGGCGCCCCGGCTGGCGCGACGCGATCGCCGCGGTCAACGGGCCAACGGCGACCACATGGCCGAGGAGGAGCGCGAGGGCCTGACCGACTTCCGCCGCCGCGTCAGCCTGCCGGAACGGCATGAACTGGCGGTGGCGTTCGCGGCGTTCGAGGCGCGGAATTTCGCCGGCGTCCGGCCGGTGGACAAGGACCCGGAGGACTACGTGCGCGCAGCAGGAAGCGGCCGGGCTGGCGGCCGAGGTGAACGCCGCGCCGCTGGCCCGCAACGCTGCCGGGCCAGGGCCGGCAGCGCGGCTGCCGCCGGCGCGCCCGGCTCGCTCGGCATCGGCGACCTCAAGGGCGGCTGAGCTAGGCGGCTAGATCATGATCTCGTAAACAATCTTTCGCCGGCGATACGGTTGTTTACGTGCAGGCGAATTCGCTGTCTCCGCCGCAGAGCACGCCCTTGGTGCTCGGCACTTGCCGCCCGAGCCGCGGATCCGGGGCCGCAGCCGCGCGCAGCGCCCGGGCGAACGCCTTGAACTGGGCCTCGACGATGTGATGCGGATTGCGCCCGCGCAGCACGTCGAGGTGGACGCAGATGCCGGCCGACTGCGCGAGCGACTCGAAGAAGTGCCTGGTCAGCGTCGTGTCGTAGGTGCCGATCAGCGGCGACATGCCGTCCGGCTCGGTGTGCACGACGTACGGCCGCCCGGACAGGTCGACGGCGGCGCGCACGAGCGTCTCGTCCAGCGGCACCAGCGCGTCGCCGAACCGGCAGATGCCGAGCTTCTCGCCGAGCGCCTCGCGCAGCGCCTGGCCGAGCGCGATCGCCGTGTCTTCCACCGTGTGATGCGCGTCCACCTCGATGTCGCCGCGCGCCTGGACGGTCAGGTCGAGCAGCGCGTGCCGGCCGAGCTGGGCCAGCATGTGATCGAAGAACGGCACGCCGGTCTCGGCCCGGCCCACGCCGGCGCCGTCCAGGTTCAGCTCGACCAGGACCTGCGTCTCGCCGGTGACCCGCCCGATCCGCGCCGACCTGGTCACGGCCGCATCACGCGACCGCGCCGCCGCGCCAGCACGCGCGTTCATCTTCGGACAGGAACGTGGCCGTCTCCGTCGCGGTGCCGATGCTGACGCGCAGCCAGTCCGGCGGGCCAGTCTCCCGGACCAGCACGCCGCGGTCGAGCAGCGCCTGCCAGACCGCATGCCGGTCGGCGAACCGGCCGAACAGCACGAAGTTGGCATCGGAGTCCGGCCGCCGCCAGGCCGAGCCCGCGCAGGTCGCCGACGAGCTCGATCGCGCTCCGCGCGGATCGCGGCGACCGATGGACAGCAGCTCGGCCGAGTGCCGCAGCGCGGCCAGCGCGACCGCCTGGGTCACCGCGGACAGGTGGTAGGGCAGCCGGACCAGCAGCAGCGCGTCGACGACGGCCGGGTCGGCGGCCAGGTAGCCGACGCGCGCGCCCGGCCAGCGCGAACGCCTTGGACATGGTGCGGACCACGACCAGCCGCGGGTAGCGCGGCAGCAGCGCCAGCGCGGTGCCGCCGGGTCCCTGGCGAACTCGGCGTAGGCCTCGTCGACGACGACCATGCCCGGCGCGGCCGCGCAGACCGCCTCGATCACCTCCAGCGGCGTCGCCGAGCCGGTCGGGTTGTTCGGCGAGGTCAGGAACACCAGGTCGGGCTGGTGGCTCGGCGGACCGCGGCCGCCGCCTGGCCGGGTCCAGGCTGAAGTCGCTCGGCGCGCTGCGCCGGCGATCCAGCGCGTCGCCGTCGTCTGCGCGATCAGCGGGTGCATGGAGTACGACGGCTCGAAGCCGAGCGCGCTGCGGCCCGGCCCGCCGAAGGCCTGCAGCAGCTGCTGGATGATCTCGTTCGAGCCGTTGGCGGCCCAGGTGCTGGCCGGCGGTCAGCCCGTGGCCGAGGTAGCGCGGCCAGTGCGGCTCGCAGCGCGAGCGCGTCCCGGTCCGGGATACCGGTTCAGGCCGCGCGGCCCGTCCGGCCGCCGCGGCGATGTCGGCGACCAGCGCGCGCGACGGCGGATACGGGTTCTCGTTGGTGTTAAGCCGGACCGGCACGTCCAGCTGCGGCGCGCCGTACGGGCTGCGCGGCCGGCCAGGTCGGCGCGGATCGGCGGCGGCCGATGGTCAGTCTGCATCTGGTCAGTCTGCACGCCGCCTGCCGGCACGCCGTCTGGCCGTCGGCCTCGGCCGCCGTCACGGCTGTCCCGGCTCGGCGGGCACCCGGACCCGCACCGCCTGCACGTGCGCGGCCAGGTCCTCGGCGCCGCCGAGCGCGTCGATGTACGGCGCGACGCTCGCGCAGCGCGGCCTGCGTCGCACTCCACGATGTGCACACCGCGCAGGAACGACAGCACCGACAGCCCGCCGGTGTAGCGGGCCGTGCCGCCGGTCGGCAGCACGTGGTTGGAGCCGGCCAGGTAGTCGCCGAGCGAGACCGGCGCCCAGGCGCCGACGAAGATGGCGCCGGCGTTGCGAACCCGGCGGGCCAGGATCGCCGCGTCCGCCGCCTGGATCTCCAGGTGCTCGGGCGCCCAGGCGTCGGAGACCGCCAGCGCGGCGTCGGCGTCGTCGACGATCACGCAGGCCGACTGCCCGGTCAGCGCGGCCTGGACCCGCTCGGCGTGCCTGGCCTGCGCCGCTGCCTTGGCCAGCTCGGTGTCGACCCGGTCGGCCAGCGCGGCGCTGGTGGTGATCAGCAGGCAGGCCGCCAGCGGGTCGTGCTCGGCCTGGGCGACCAGGTCGGCGGCGATGAAGCTGGCGTCCGCGCCGTCGTCGGCGACGATCGCGATCTCGGTCGGGCCAGCCTCGGCGTCGATGCGCGACCCGGCCGCGCAGCAGCCGCTTGGCCGCCGCGACGTAGACGTTGCCGGGGCCGGTGATGACGTCGACCGGCGGGCAGTCGTCGGTGCCGTAGCCGAGCATCGCGATCGCCTGCGCGCCGCCGGCCGCGTGCACCTCGGTGATGCCGAGCAGCTGCGCAGGCGGCCAGGATCGCCGGGTGCGGCAGGCCGCCGTACTCCGGCTGCGGCGGCGACGCGACGGCGATCTCGCTCACGCCGGCGACCTGCGCCGGGATGACGTTCATCAGCACCGAGGACGGATAGGCGACCAGCCCGCCGGGCACGTACACGCCGGCCCGCGCGGACCGGCACATAGCGCTCGGTCACGGTGGACCCGGCCGCGACTGCCGACCAGGTCTCGGCCGGGAACTGCGCCTGGTGCACCAGCCGGGCGCGCCGTGCTGGCCTCGGTCAGCGCCGCGCGCAGCGCCCGGGTCCAGCCCGGCCAGCGCCGCGCTCAGCGCCTCGGCGCGGCACCACGGTGCTGGCCAGCTCGACCCCGTCGAACCTGGCCGTGTACTCGCGGACCCGGCCGCCGCGCCGCGCAGCCGGACATCCTCGCAGATCGGCCGCACCTGCTCGACCGCGGCGTCCACATCCAGCGCAGCCCGCGGCAGCAGCGCGGCCAGCGCGGCCGCGGGCATCCTGCTGGGCGACTGACCGCGCAGGTCGATCCTCGTCAGCACGCGGCTACTCCACGATCTTGCTGATCGGGATTTCCAGGATGTCCCGGCCGCCTGCCGCCTTGAGCGCCGGGATCAGCGTGTTGACGCCGCGCTTGGGCACCACGGCCTCGACCGCGTGCATGTCGCCGCCGGCCAGCGAGGTGATCGTCGGCGATGACATGGCCGGCAGGATGCCGGTCACGGCGACCAGGTCGGCGGCGCTGACGTTGAGCTTGAGCAGCACACTGCCGCGGGCCTGGATGGCGCCGCGCAGCAGCAGCGCGACGTCCTCCATCGCGTCCCGCTTGACCGGGTCGGCGTAGGCCCGGTGGTTGGCGATCAGCTCGGTATAGCTGGTGAGCAGCGTGTCCAGGATGCGCAGGCCATTGCGGACCAGTGATGCCCCGGTCTCGGTCAGATCGACGATCGCGTCGACGATATCGGGCACCTTTGCCTCGGTCGCGCCGTACGACGGGATGACGACCGCCTTGACTCCGCGCGCTTCCAGGTACCGCCGGGTCAGGCCGGGAAACTCGGTCGAGATCCGCACGCCTTCCGGCATGTCGCTGGCGCTCTGCCAGGGCACCGAGGCGGGCACAGCAAGCACCACCCGGACCGGCTCGGAGGTCGCCTTGGAGTACTGCAGCTCGCCCAGGGACGCGACGTCGGCGCCAGTCTCGGTGATCCAGTCGCGGCCAGTGATGCCGAAGTCGAACAGGCCCTGCTCGACGTAGGACGGGATCTCCTGCGGGCGCAGGAACCGCACCCGGCTCGATCCGCGGGTCGTCGATCATCGCATGGTAGTCACGTTCGGACGACCGGCGCACGGTCAGGTCCGCAGCATCGAAGAGGTCGAGGGTCGCTCGCTCCAGCGAGCCCTTCGGTATTACCAGCGATAGCACTGTTCGCAGCCCTTCAAGCGCGGATCCCCGTGCCTGCACCCCAGGGCGGCAAGACTACCGTGGCAGGTTCAGCCCCTTCAGCGCGGCTCGTGACACCTCAGGCGAAAGGGGTGATCAGGCAGATGTCCCAGCGCATCCCGGCCGGGCTAGCGGCCAGCGCTGGAGCACAACCTGGCCGTGCACGCCAGCTGGCTGCACCGCGGTACGCCGGGAATGTCGGTCCGGCGCAGCGGCGGCGTGCTGGTCGCCGACAGCGGCCTGGACGATGACACGTTCAATTTCGTCGGCGGGGCAGCGCTCACGGCCGAGAACGCGCCCGGCCGGATCGCGCGAGGTGCTGGCCGACGTGACGGCGACCGGCCGTTCCTTTGCCTGGCGGGTCGGCCCGGCCTCGACGCCCGCGCGGCCTGGCGGTCCTGCTGACCGAGGCCGGACTGCCGCCAGCCGAAGCCGAGCCCGCCCTGTGGATGCTCCTGACGACGCCGGCGGCGCGGTCACCGCGACGGCCGGAGCCGGGCTGGAGATCCGCCTGGTCCGGACACCCGCCGAACTGCGCGACTGGGCCTGGGTGCTGGCCGCGAACTGGGACCCGCCATCAGCCACGGTGCTGGAGTTCTACGAGCGGACGGCCAGCCGGCTGCTGGCACCCGGCGGGCCGTCCCGGCTGCTGGTCGGGTATCACGACGGGCGGCCGGCCTGCACGGCCGAGGTGGTGATGGACGCCGGCATGGCCGGCCTGTACAACATCTCGACGCTGGCCAGCCAGCAACGCCGCGGCTTCGGTACCGCGATCTCCGCGGCCGCGCTGCGGCTGGCGGCCGGCAGCGGAGCGCACGCGGCCGTGCTGACGGCATCCGAGCAAGGCGAGCCGGTCTACCGCCGGCTGGGGTTCTCCCTGTTCGGATCGCTGACCGAGCATCCGATGCCGCAGTTACCGCAGTTAACCTGGGTGCATGGCCGACCTTGGGCAGGCCCGCAGGTTCGCGCTGTCGCTCCCTGGTGCGAGCGAGGCACCGCATTTCGACATGACCTCGTTCCGGGTCAGCGGAAAGATCTTCGCCACCGTCCCGCCGGACGAGACGCACCTGCACGTCTTCGTGGACGACGCTGAGATCGCCGCCTGCCTGGCCGAGGACCCAGGCGCCTACGAGCCACTTCGCTGGGGCACTCAGGTCAGGGGACTGCGGGTCGTCGTCGCGGCGGCAGCTGACGACCGGGTCGCCGAACTGCTCGCCGAGTCGTGGCGGCGCAAGGCGCCCAAGCGACTGATCACCGAACTCGATCAGCGGTGAGCTACGACGCCGATCCTCGCGTCGACGCCTATATCGCCGCCCTGCCAGCCTGGCAGCAAACCGTGTGCCGGGAACTGCGCGATCTCATCCACAGCGCCGACCCGGAGATCACCGAGACCATCAAGCGCACCCGACAGCCTTATTTCGTGCTGGACGGCAACGTCTGCGCGTTGCTGGCGGCCCGTGATCACGTGAACCTGTTCCTGTATGACGGCGCGATCGTGCCGGACCCCGAGGGCATCATCACCGCCGGGCACCAGAACAAGACCGCCCGGACGATGGCCGTGCGCGAGGGCGACCTGATCAACGCGGCTGCCCTCACCGCCATGCTCCGGCAGATCGTCGCCAACAACCGGGCAGGCGGCTGGCGCCGGATCAAGGCGGGAAGCTAGCCCGGGCGGAGCGAGCGGCACCAGGACGCCGGCCGGCCGACAGGCTGGCGTCCTTGACGAGCGGAACCGCCGGCCGGCATCTAGGCTGCTGGAACACTCTTATCTGACTGACATAACAGGCATACCCGGAGGTAGCTGAGATGACCGAGTCGGCTGACGTCCTGGTCGTCGGCGCTGGCCTGGCCGGGCTGACCGCGGCTCGTGACCTCATCGCCGCCGGCCAATCCGTCGTCGTCCTGGAGGCCAGGGACCGGGTCGGCGGCCGGGTCGTCAATGACGACATCGGCGGCGGCAAGATCGTGGAGATGGGCGGCCAGTGGGCCGGGCCCGGGCAGGACCGACTGTACGAGCTGGCGGCCGAGATGGACGTGACCACGTTCCCGACCAATGACTCCGGAAAACGGGTGCTGCACTTTAACGGCAAGCGCGGCACCTACACCGGTGCGATCCCCGGATCAACCCGCTGGTGCTGGCCGACATCGGGGTGGCGCAGGCGCGGCTGGAGGCGCTGGCCAGGAAGGTGCCGCTGGACAAGCCGTGGACCGCGCCCGGCGCGGACAGGCTGGACGGCCAGACGCTGGACAGCTGGGCGCGCCGCCACACCGCCAGCCGCAGCGCCCGGACGCTGCTCGCGCTGGCCGCCGAGGCGGTCTGGGGCGCCGAGCCCGGTGACTTGTCCATGCTGCACGTGCTGTTCTACTCGCACTCGGCGGCTCGTTCCAGAGACTGATCGACGTCACCGGCGGCGCGCAGCAGGACCGGTTCGCCGGCGGCTCCGCGCTCATCGCCGAGCGGCTGGCTGCCCGACTCGGCGTCGGCACCGTGGTCCGGCTGGAGTCACCCGTGAGCCGGATCGAGGTGGCGGGCAGCAAGGTCACCGCCACGACACCCGGCGGCCAGTTCGAGGGCCGGCAGATCGTGGTAACCGCGCCGCCGCACCTGGCCGGCCGGATCGAGTACGAGCCGGCGCTGCCGTCGTGGCGCGAGCAGCTGACCCAGCGCGCGCCGATGGGCTCGGTGATCAAGACCCAGGTGATCTACGACGAGCCGTTCTGGCGCAACGACGGTTTGTGCGGCCAGGCGACCAGCGACGGCGCCGGATCCCGGGTGGTGTTCGACAACTCACCGCCGGACGGTTCGCCCGGCATCTTGCTCGCCTTCCTGGAAGGCGATGAGGCACGGCGGCTGGCCCGCGAACCGCTGCCGGTGCGCCGGCAGGCGGTGATCGATTCGCTGGTCCGCTATTTCGGCCCGCGGGCCGCTCGGCCGGAGAACTACCTGGAGCGGGACTGGCAGCAGGAGAAGTGGAGCGGCGGCTGTTACGGCACGCTGTTCGGCCCCAATGTCTGGACGCGCTACGGGCACGCGGTCCGCGAGCCGGTCGGCCCGATTCACTGGGCCGGGACCGAGACCTCGCAGATCTGGGCCGGTTACATGGACGGCGCGATCAGGTCAGGTGAGCGGGTCGTCGCGGAGGTTGCCGCCAGCCGGTAGCGGCTCGGCCCGGCGGCGCAGCGCGAGCGCGGCGAGCGCGGCGGCGAAACCGGCGCCGGCGGTGGCATACCAGCCGTGCCGGAAGGCGGTGAGCTCGGCGCCCGCGCCGTGCGGGTTGCCGAGGACGGCCACGAGCATCGCCACGCCGACCGCGAACCCTACCTGGCGCAGCATGTTCACGACGCCCGAACCGGTGGCGAAGGACTGCGGCGGCAGCGCGGACGCGGCGGTCGACATGAGCGACGGCAGCGTGAGCCCGACTCCGATGCCGGTGATGACCATGCCGGGCAGGATTTCCAGGTAGTTCGGCTGCACCTGCACGGCCAGGGCCCACCATGCGATGCCGGCCGAGAACACGGTCGCGCCCAGTCCGATGACCGCTGCCGGACCGTACCGTGCCAGCAGCCGGCCGGTGACCAGGAAGCTGAAGAGCGGAACCATGACCGGCCCGGGCGCCACGCCGAGCCCGGTCTGCAGCGCGGACCAGCCCCAGACGTCCTGCATCCACAGCACGACCGACAGCAGCATCGCGCCGAAGGACACCGAGAACAGCAGCATGGCCGCCGACGCTCCGGAGAAGGCGCGGACCCGGAACAGACCGGGTTCCACCAGCGGGTTGTGATGGCGGAAGCACCGCAGCGCGAACAGCACGAGGACAACGACGGCGGCCGCCAGTATCGCGACGGTACGGCCAGAGCCCCAGCCCCAGGAGTCGCCGCGGACCAGGCCCAGGGTCAGGGCGCCAACGCCGCCGGTGACCAGCAGCGCCGACAGCACGTCCGGCCGCGGACCCGGATGGCCCGGCACGTCCGGCAGCCGCCGCCAGCCGACCACCAGGGCGGCCAGCCCGATTGGCACGTTGACGAAAAACACCCACCGCCAGCTAGCGGCCACCAGCAGCCCGCCGATCACCGGGCCGAGCGCGGCGGCCATGCCGCCGGTCGCGGTCCAGGCCCGGACGGCGCCGCCGCGTCGCTCAGCCGGGTAGCTGGCCAGTACCAGGCCGAGCGAGGTTGGCGTCAGCAGCGCGGCGCCGGCGGCCTGCACCAGCCGGAAGGCGATCAGCATCGGCACGCTGACGGCAGCTCCGCAGGCCGCAGAGCCCACGGTGAAGATGGCGACACCGAGCAGGAAGCCGGTCTTGCGGTTGCGCTGGTCGGCCAGCCGGCCGAAGAGCACGAGCAGGGCCGCGTAGACGATCGCGTAGCCGTTCAGGACCCAGGACAGCGCCCCCAGGCTGGGCTCGTGCAGGTCCCGGGAGATCTGCGGCAGGGCCACGTTGACGATGAACAGGTCGAGGCTGGCCATCACCACGCCGGCACACACGATCAGCAGGACCTGGCCTGGCCGCAGGGTCCGGGTCGTGGCACCATCCGCCTGCTGACTTAGCAAACTCATAGCCAGGACCTTACGCGACTGGCTTAGTCTTTCACAAGTCAGCTAGACTCCTGCTATGGAGGCACTATCGGAGGCCGCGCACACGGTCCGGCTCTCGGGCCCGCTGTCACCGCGCGGCGAGTGGACGGCGCGGGCCTGCTCGCTGGCCAAGGCCCTAGAGGTCGTCAGCAGCAAGTCAGCCATGCTGATCCTGCGCGAGGCGTTTTACGGCACGACCAAGTTCGACGAATTTGCCGAGCGAGTCGGGATCAGCGAGCCGGTCACGGCGGCCAGGCTCAAGGAGCTGGTCGAGGACGGGCTGCTCGAGCGGGAGCCCTACCGGCATCCGGGCCAGCGGACGCGGATGGCGTACCGGCTGACCGACAAGGGCGCCGAACTGCTGCCCGTGCTCGTCGGGCTGATGCAATGGGGCGATCGGTGGCTGCAGCCGGCTGGCGCGCCAGTCGAGCTGCGGCACAGCGGCTGCGACGAGATCGTGCATGCCGAGCTCCGCTGCGCCGCCGGGCACCAGACAGCGGCCGAGGACCTCGACCTGGCGGTCGGCCCCGGCCGCGGTCCGGTGCCGATGGCTAAGGCGTGAAACGGCGGGTAGTAGACCCTGCACTATGAGCAAGGCGCGGCCAGGCCCGGCCGACGGCACAGTACCAGGCAAGGCGGCGCGGCTGCTGCGCAAGGTGGACAAGCTGCAGCAACGCAAGCCTTTCCTCGCGGTGGCATTCGGGACGTACAAGAAATTCAGCGATGATCAGGCCGGCTACCTGGCCGCGCTGATCGCGTACTACGGCTTCGCGTCCGTCTTCCCGCTGTTGCTGGTGCTGGTGAGCGTGCTCAACCTGGTGATCGCGAACAACCAGAGCCTGCGCGACCAGCTGCTCAACTCGGCTCTCAGCCAGTACCCGGGCATCGGCCCTGAACTGCAGGTGCACAGCCTGAGCACCGGCAAGTCCGGCATCGCGCTGGTCATCGGGCTCGTGCTGACGCTCTACGGCGCCCGCGGTATCGCCAACGCCATGCAGAACGCGATGAATACCGTCTGGGGCATTCCGCGCTATCTGCGTCCGAGCTTCCCCTGGTCGCTGCTGCGCAGTCTGGGTCTCATCGGCGTGATCGGTCCCGGCTTGATCGCGACCATCACGTTGTCGGGAGTCGCCAGCGGTGTCGGTCACCTGATCGGCACCAGCGGGCACGCTGCCGCCATTGCTGTGTCGCTGGCCCTGAATATCGGCCTGTTCTGGCTCGGCTTCCGGCTCGCGACCTCCGCCGAGATCCCCGCCCGGGACCTGCGGCTGAGCGCCATCCTGGCGGCAGTTGCCTGGCAGGTGCTGCAGCTAGTAGGTACCTATGTCCTCGGCCACCAGGCCAAGACCAATTCCGTCTACGGGACCTTCGGCATTGTGCTCGGCCTGCTCGCCTGGTTCTACCTGCAGGCTCAGCTGACGCTGTACCTGGTCGAGCTGAACGTGGTGCGGGTCCGGCAGCTCTGGCCGCGGACGCTCACTCCGCCGCCGGTCGGCTACGCCGACCTGCGCGCCTACGAGCTCTCTGCGCGGACCACCCAGCAGCGGCCCGACGTGGAGATCGACGTCCGCCGGGCACCGGAGCCGTAGCCGCCGGCGGCGAGCCTGCCGGGCGTAGGCTGCTGCTGCAGCGCGGGCAAACACGACGCTATCCGGGCGCACCACCCGCGTGTCAGGGGGCAGTCATGCCGTTGTTTTCTAGCCAGAATCAGGCCACGTCGACGTGGGAGCCGCAGGCCGCCGACTCCAGGCTCGCGCAAACCGCCGGCGCGAACGAGACCGGCGTTTTCACTTCCGACCTGTCAGTGTCGGAGTACGTGCTGCTCGGCGAGGCGGGCTTCGAGCCGCTCGGCTTCGTCGTCGGTTCCTCGATCTACCATGTCGGCCTGCAAGTCGGCCGGTGGAGCCAGAACCAGGAACTGCAGGTGCTGACCCAGGCTATGTACAGTGCGCGGGAACTGGCCATGACTAGGATGCAGGCGGAGGCCGATCATCTCGGCGCTGACGGCATCGTCGGCGTGCAGCTGAAGATGCAGATGTATGCCTGGGGTCAGGACGTGCTGGAATTCGTGGCGACCGGCACCGCGGTCAGGCATCTGGCGGGCACTGGCGCGCACCGGGCGCCGGACGGACGCGCGTTCACCTCGGACTTGTCCGCGCAGGACTTCTTCCGGCTGCTCGCCGCCGGCTCAGTGCCGGTGGCGTTCGTGCTCGGTACCTGCGTGTACCACATCGCGCATCAGTCGATGATGCAGACGTTGCGCCAGACCGGCCAGAACCAGGAGATGCTCCAGTTCACTCAGGGCGTCTACGAGGCGCGCGAACTCGCGCTGGGCCGGATGCAAGCCGAGGCCGCGCAGGCGCGCTCGTCCGGCATCGTCGGCGTCACGGTCGGCGTGCATAACCACGTCTGGGGCGCGCACGCCACCGAGTTCCTGGCGACCGGCACGGCTGTGCGGCGGCTGTCCGAAGAGCACCGGCTGCCCGAGACCTCGCCCAAGCCGACCTTCACGCTCGGACTGGACAGTTAGCCGGGCGGCTGGCCCGGCCCCGGCGCGGGAGCGGGAACAGGAGCGGGTTCCAGCGGCGGGGCACCAACCGAGCAGCTGACGGTGCCCCGTCGCGGCCGGGCCGGCGGCGAGCCGGTCGGCCACAGCACGCTGTTGTCGATCAGGACTGCGGTCAGCACGGCGGCGGCCAGCAGCAGGACGGCGCAGATGAGCGTGGCCTCATCAAAGCCATGATTAAACCGAGCGGGAACGTGGTAGCTGACCGCGCCCAGCCCGACTGCCGCTGGCAGCGCCGCCACGGCTACCAGGCCCGCCGCCCTGGCGACCGCGTTGTTGACGCCGCTGGCGACTCCTGCGTGCCGGACGTCAGCACTGGCCAGCACGGTCGCCGTCAGCGGCGCCACGGTCAGGCACAAGCCGAGGCCGAAAACGACGACGGCGGGCAGCACGTCGGTCAGGTAACTGGCGTGCGGCCCGATCCGGCTCATCAGCAGCATGCCGATCGCGCAGCCGGTGATGCCGGCCGTCATCAGCCACCGCGGCCCGATGCGCTGCGCCAGGCTGCCGGCTCGCGCCGACAACGCCAGCATCAGGAACGTCAGCGGCAGCAGGGCCGACCCGGCCGCCAGCGGCGAAAATCCGGAAACGACCTGCAGCTGCAGTACCAGCAGGAACAGCAGCCCGCCGAAGGCGCCGTAGACCAGGAACGTCACCACGTTGACCGCGCTGAACTGGCGCGAGGCAAAAACGTCGAGCGGGAGCATCGCCATGACCTTGGTCGGGCGGCGGGTCCGCCGGCGCTCCACCAGGATGAACCCGGCCGCTGCCGCCACCCCCGCCAGGCCCGCCGCGATGACGGCCGCCTTGCTCGTCTGCTCGGGTGCCTCGATCAGCGCGTAGGTAATTCCCGCCAGGGCCAGGGCGGCCAGCGCCGCGCCGGCGATGTCGAATCCCCCGCGCACTGACGGGTCCCGGGTCTCCGGGACGTGCTTGACCGTCACCGCGATGACCGCCGCCGCCAGTGGCAGGTTCAGCAGGAATACCCAGCGCCAGCCGGCCGACTGGACAAGCCAGCCGCCGACGACCGGGCCGATGGCCGCGGCGACTCCGCCCAGGCCCGACCATGCGCCGACGGCGCGCGGGCGCTCCTCCGGCGCGAAGGTCGCCTGGATGATGGCGAGTGAACCTGGCGTCAGCAGCGCTCCGCCGATGCCCTGCAAGACTCGCGCCGCGATTAGTACGTAGATGTCCGGCGCCAGGCCGCACAGCGCCGAGGCCACCGCGAACCAGACGACGCCGATCAGGAAGACCCGCTTGCGCCCGGCCCGGTCGCCCAGCGAGCCGCCGAGCAGGATCAGGCCGGCCAGCGTCAGCGTGTAGCCGGTGACCGTCCATTGCAGGCCGGCCAGTGACGCGTTCAGCTCTCGGCCGATCGTCGGCAGCGCCACGTTCACCACCGTGGAATCCAGCATGACCATGCTGGAGCCGAGCACCGTCGCGAGCAGCACCCAGCGCCCGGATGCGCTGCTGACCCGCAACTGCGGAGCTTGCTGGGACTGGCCGCCTTGGCTCACCTGGCGATGGTCTCACCAGACTCCGCCCGGCCCAAACCAGCAGCGCGGGTCGGGTCTGTTTCGGCTGGAGTTAACGCCGCGGATTCCCCGCGGGCGGATCCTCCGGCGGCTTGGCTACCGGTGTCGCGCCGGTACCCGAAGCGGTCCCCGACGACGGCCTGGCACCGGACGGCGAGCCAGCCTGGCCCGGCCTCGCCGTCGTGGTCTGGCCCGCCCTGCGCCGCACCTCATCCTCGTCGGCCGCCGACAGCGTCATCGTGGTCTCGGCCTTGACGTCGCCCCCGCCGCTGATGGCGGTGTCCTCCGCGACCGGATGGAAAAGCATGAAGACCCCGGCCGCCAGCACGCCGCCGATCAGCGGCGCGATGATGAACAGCCAGAGCTGGCTGAGCGCCTGGCCGCCGACGATGAGGGCCGGGCCGATGCTCCGGGCCGGGTTGACGGATGCGCCATCGATCGGGAGGCCGAAGATGTTGACCAGCGCCAGCGTGAAGCCGACGATCAGGCCCGCTACCGGGACGCTGGCTTCCTTGCGAGTCGCGCTCAGCCACACGAGAACGAACACAGCGGTCAGGATCACTTCAGTGAGGAAGGCGCCGCCGCCTGAGGTGTGCAGCAGCGACAGGTTGCCGTACCCGTTGGCGCCCAGGCCGTTCCTGGCCTTGGAGTAGAACGCCGAGCCGTGCAACACCCACAGCAGCAGCAAGGCGCCCAGGATGCCGCCGATGACCTGCGCGGCCCAGTACCCGGCCGCGTCGAAAAGCGAGATCCGCCTGGCCAGGTACGCGCCGAGCGTGACCGCCGGGTTGACGTGGCTGCCGGAGATCGGGCCGATGAGCGCGACCAGTCCGAGCAGGATCAGGCCGAAGACCAGGCCAGTGAGCAGGATCCCGGCCGCGACGCTGCCGCCGTAGGCGCGGAATCCGAACACGATGGTGGCCATGCCCGCGCCGAAGAACACCAGCAGGCCGGTGCCGATGAGCTCGGCCATGTACCTGCGCACGGTCGCGCCGTCGATGGCGGTCCTGGCGCCAGTTCCCGCCTGGCTGAAACTAGCGATGGGCGGGCTAGCTGGCCCAGCTGCGGTCCGGTCCGGGACTCGCCCGTGCCGGGCGGCTGGGCAGTGCCGGGCGTCTGGCCAGTGCCCGGTCCCTGGGCGGTGCCGGGCGCGCGTGCCGTACCGGGTGCCTGCGGAGTTCCGGGGACTTGTCCCGGCCCGGGATCTGGTTGCCCGGCGTTGGGCCTGCCCGCCATTTTCCCACTCCCAATTCACGATCGTCCGGTTCTTCCAGCCTGGTATTCCCACTCTGCGCATCCGCAAAGCTACGGATAGTGATCACACAAGCCCAGTTCAGACGGGCGGGACGACTGAATCTGGCCGGCCGGACGGGCCCGCGTGGCGGTGCTGCCGCCGCGGGAGTGCCGCCCGCGGAGTGCCGTTAGAGGGACGGCCAGGCGTGCACTGGCTGATTCGTTGTCATTCGCTCGATATAGCCCTGAGTCATCCGCCGCAGCGCACCGCGCCGGTCGGTCTGGCCGCGCTCCAGCCTGCGCACGTTCTCGACCTGCCAGGTCGAGCCCGTGCGGCCAGTCAGGCAGCGCTGCTCGATGATGCCGAGCATCCGGTCAGCATCGGCGGCTTCCACGCCCCACTGCCGCAGCCCTTCCCACGCCTGCGGCAGCAGCCGCCGCAGGGTGAGCTCAGTGACCGGTGCCTCGCCGATGCCGGGCCAGTAGACCTTCGCCTCAATGCCGCGCCGGGAGCCCTCGACCAGGTTGTCGGCCGCGGCCGCGAAGGACATCTGGGTCCAGACCGGTCGCTCCGTCTCGGCCAGCGCCCGGACCAGACCGTAATAGAAGGCGGCGTTCGCGATCACGTCAGCGACCGTCGGCCGGCCGGCAGCACCCGGTTCTCGACCCGCAAATGCGGCATCCCGCCCTCGACTGCGTAGACCGGCCGGTTCCACCGGTACACGGTGCCGTTGTGCAGCGTCAGTTCCGCCAGCCGCGGCGCCTCGCCGTTGTCGAGCGCCGCCACCGGGTCCTCGTCCTCCCGCAGCGGCAGCAGGGCCGGGAAATAGCGGAGGTTCTCCTCGAACAGGTCGAAGACCGAGGTGATCCAGCGCTCCCCGAACCAGACTCGCGGCCGCACGCCCTGCTGCTGAAGCTCCTCCGGCCGGGTGTCGGTGACCTGCTCGAAGAGCGGGATCCTGGTCTCCCGCCACAGCTCCCGGCCGAACAGGTACGGCGAGTTGGCGGCCAGCGCCACCTGGATCCCCGCGATGGCCTGGGCCGCGTTCCAGTAGTTGCCGAACGACTCGGGGCTGACCTGGAGATGGAACTGGACGCTGGTGCAGGCCGCCTCGGGCATGATCGTGTCGACGTGGGTCAGCAGCCGCTCGGGCCCGTCGATGCAGATCCGCATGTCCTCGCCGCGGGCCGCGATCATCTGCTCGTTCAGCAGCCGGTAGCGCGGATTGTTCGACATGGCATCGTCGGTGACGTCGCTCCTGGCGCAGCGTCGGCAGGATGCCGATCATCACCAGGCGGCTGCCGGCGCCGAGGGCACGGGCGGCCGCGTGCGCCAGCTTGCCGCGCACGACGCGCTCCAGAGCGCTGAGCGCGTCGCCGGTCAGCTGCCGCGGCGGGACGTTGATCTCCAGGTTGAAGCGGCCGAGCTCACTGGCCCAGCTCGGATCGGCGATCGCCTCCAGCACCTTGGTGTTGGTCATCGAGGGCAGACCGTCCGCGTCGACCAGGTTCAGCTCGATCTCCAGCCCGACCTGCCGCGGCTCAGTGTCGAACCTGGACTCACGGAGCATACGGGCAAAAACGTCAAGGCACTGACGAACTTTCTCCCGGTAGGCACGCCGGTCCTGCTGACTAACAGTCATGGACGGGACATCCCTGCCCATATGTGACCCCTCCAACTACTTGCCTGGGCGGGGGACTCGTTTCCACATTCGCATGGAAAAGTCCTGCTGACCAGGATGCATTCGCTTAATAAACGGCAAGCATGCCCATCTCAGGCGTCCTGGCCACCCGGCAGGTACCCCCGGCGGACTCGCCAGGGGTGACCCGCCCGGACGTAAGAAACCGGGAGGACGGCTGTGCCGTCCTCCCCCGGCCGGACGCAAAAAACCGGGAGGACGGCTGTGCCGTCCTCCCGGTGTTGTTTCCGGGCTGAGCCGCGCTACCCGAAGGATGCGGCCAGGAATCCGGTCGCCAGCTCGGCCGGGGTATTGCCGTCATGCGACACGTACAGGGCCTTGCCCGCCAGGTACAGCAGCCAGGTACCGTCCGTGCTCACGTCGAGGCTGACGTGGTCCAGGTTCGCGAAGCCGACAGCCACCTGGTGGACCAGCGTGCCGCTGGCGCTGACCTCCCACATCAGCCGGGAGGTGTTCTGCACCGGGAAGCCGGCGCAGCAGGCCCGGCTGACGAACAGGTTGCCCCCCGGCATGTACACGCCTTCGCGCAGGTAGCTGCGCTGCGCGCTGGGCGAGCCGGTCACCGGGACGCTGGTCGTGCCCGAGCCGGTCAGGTAGTACTGCGCCTGCGAGGTATCGACCAGCATCAGGTTCCAGCCCTCATTGTCCTCAGCCGAGGAGATCGACACGGCCAGGTGGTTGTCGTCGGCAGCCCAGGACAGGTGCGAGATCGGGTACGGCAACCCGCTGTACTGGCTGGCCGGCACCGCCGGGAGAGTGATGGTGCTGCCCGAGCTCAGCGTCCTGACCTCCAGCTTGTACAGCGCCGACAAGTTCGAACTGGGCGTGCATCCGGCTGTCAGCGACGGCTGCGTGGTGTAGGCCAGCTTGGAACCGTCCGGGCTGACAGCCGGCACGGCGCCCGGCACAATGTCGGCTACCGTCCCGCCGCCGGCCGGGATGGCCTCGATCTCACTGCTGCAGCCGTGCCGGACGGCGAAATAGACCATGCCGCTGCCGGAAACCGATACCTCGTCCCCCTGCACGCCGCTGGACACCAGCGTCTGGGTGACGGCGCCGGTAGCCGGGTTCAGCCCGACCAGTGCGCCGTGCTTGGTGACGGCGACGATGGCCGGCGGCGCAACCGCGGCCGGACTGGCCGAGCCGGACTGCGGGCTGGCCGGAGAGGAGGCAGTGACCGTGACCGTCGGGGATGGCGCCGGGGCAGAGCCGCCGCCGCACGCCGACAGTGCCGCGGCAATGGTGACCGCGCCAAGCAAGGCCGCAGGGATTCGGGTAACGCGCATCTGGATCTCCGTAGTGGTCTGAGCACTGGTACGGGGGTAAGAGCACCGGACCACCCCGTTGCCAACAAAAAATTTCAGGTGATGAATGGTGACAGTCCGCGCTGGCGCACGGCAATAGCCAGCCTCAGCCGGACAGGGCCATTGCCATCCGGCGCACGGCCTCGGCCATCAGCGCGGGCGAGGTGCCGATATTCAGCCGGGCGAACCCGCATCCCTGGCTGCCGAAATCCGGGCCGGGTGCCAGCGCGACCTGCCCGGCGGCGAGGAATTCGGCCGCCGGGTCGTCCCCGAGTTCCAGCTCGCGGCAGTCGATCCAGGCCAGGAAGCTGGCCTGCGGCGGCCGGTAGCGCACGCCCGGCAAGTGCTCGGCCAGCAGCGTTGTCAGCAGCTCGGTGTTCGCGGCGACCTGCTGCACGACCGCGTCCAGCCAGGTCCGGGCGTCCCGCACGGCGGCGACCGAGGCCAGCACGCCGAGATGGGAAGCAAGCAGCGCCTCCCACCGCTGCTGCAAGATCGCGGCCGCCCGGGCGGTCCCTGCTATGGCGATGCCGCATTTGAGGCCGGGAATGTTCCAGCCTTTGGACGCCGAGGTGAAGACGACCGCCTGCCGGGCGGCGGGGTGGTCGATGGTGTGGAACGGAACGTGCGTGGCTCCCGGCAGCACCAGCGGCGCGTGAATCTCGTCGACCAGCACCGGTACTCCGCGGCGTTCGCACAGTCCGGCGATCGCGGTCAGGTCCCCGCGCGACCAGACCCGGCCGAGCGGGTTGTGCGGATTGCACAACAGGTAGGCGCCGACGCCAGGCTCCGACAGCGCCGCGTCCAGGGCGTCCAGGTCCAGGTCATAGACCCCGTCCGAGCCGGCCGCCAGCGGGGCCTGAACGATCCGGCGGCCCGCCAGTTCCAGCCGGAAGAAGAACGGCGCGTAGACAGGCGGGTTGATGACGATGCCCGCGCCGGGCTCGGTGATCGCCTGAATCATCTCAGCGATGCCGGTCATGACGTCCGGGACGGCGAAGATCAGGTCCGGATCTGGGGCCCACCCAAGCCGGTCGGCGGCAAAGCAGGCGAACGCCTCCCCCAGCGCTCCCTTGTGCGGGTAACCCAGATCTCCGCGGGCCAGCGCCGCCCGGATCGCGTCCTTGATCTCCTCCGCCGGGTCGAAGTCCATCTCGGCGACAAAAGCCGGCAGGACGTCGGGTGGGTAGGTCCGCCACTTGTGGCTGGTCCGCTGACGCAGCCGGTCGAGCGAGCAGTCACCGAGGATGGGGTCCACCCTGTGGATCGTAGTGCGGACAGGCCCGCTCGCCGCTATGGCGAAAGATACTACGATCTGGTAATATCCATTCTCGTGATAACTGGAGCGCACCGCGACGACCGGGGGCAGGCAGGCGGCATCGTGGCCGCGATGCACCGGGCCACGCACGTGACCCTGCACGAGCTCAGCGCGCGGCTGACCGGGCTGGGCCTGACCGCGTCAGAACAGAACGTGCTCGCCGTGCTCGCGGACCGGCAGGCCCGCGCGGTCGGCGAGCTCGCGCACGCGACCGGTACCAGGCCAACCACCCTGACCAGCGTGCTGGACCGGCTCGAGCGCCGCGGTTACCTGGCCAGGGAGCTGGACCCGGCCGATCGCCGGTCGTTCCTGATCGTGCTGACCGGCGACGGCCAGACCGCGGCGGCAGCGGTCCGCTCGGCCGTGGCCGACCTCGAGCAAGCCGTGCGCGGGCAGGTCAGCGCGGCCGAACTGGCCGGCTTCCTTGCTGTCACTGCCGCCCTCACCAGGGGCCAGACGAGAGAGGATCCACAATGACTCAGCAGCACTCCGCACCCGACGAGCTCGCCAGCCTGCTGCGCGAGATCGGTCCGGCCGGCGGCGGCTTCGGCCACCGGCAGCACGTCCAGCTGGCCTTCCTGACCGCGCGCCGCCACGGCACGGCGGCCGCGGTGCGCAAGATCAGCATCTGGATCCGGCACCTGGCCGCCTACGAGCGGGCGCCGCAGAAGTACAACGCAACGATGACCAGGGCGTGGACCGAGATCGTCGGCCACCACGCCGAGGCCGACCCGGCCGCCCGCGGCTTCGAGGAGTTCGCCGCGCGCCATCCCCAGCTGCTGGACAAGCGGTTGCTCCGGCAGCATTACAGCCCGGCGGTGCTCGCCTCGCCGGCCGCCAGGAGCGGATGGGTCGAGCCCGACCTGGCCACGTTCCCGTGGCCCTAGACCTCAGCGCCGCAGCTCACCTGACAGGTACCGGTCAATGTTCGGCCCGACCGCCGCGGCCAGCTCCGGGCGGCTCGCGGTCGCCACCGGTCCGATCCGCAGCAGGTAGCGCGCGACCGCCAGGCCCAGCATCTGGCTGGCCACCATCGAAGCACGGAACGTGGCACTGTCCGGGTCAGTGTCCCCCGACACGCTCGCGACCGGACGGAGAATGGCCTCCGTCAGGAACTCCCGCAGCATGGCCGCGGCCTGCTCGCTGGTGACCGCCGACCGCAGCAGGCCGGTAAACGGGCCGCGCAGTTCCTCGCTCTCCCACAAGGCCAGCGCCGAGGCCACCAGATGCTCGCCGGCGCTGACGCCCGCGGGCCGGCTCCCCTCGGCCAGTGCCGCCGTGATCACCTCGCTCGGCACCACCGGCAACCGCATGGCGGCCGCGAACAACTGCTCCTTGCTGCCGTAGAAATGGTGCACTAGCGCCGGGTCGACGCCCGCGGCGGCAGCGATGGCGCGGATCGTTGCGTTGTCGTAGCCGCGCTCGGCGAACTGGCCGCGGGCCGCCGCCAGGATCGCTTCCCGGCTGCCGCTGTCGCCCGCCCGCCTGCCGGACCGCGCCGCCTTGCTCATACCGGTGCCCGTGTCGAGTCGCCGGCCTGGTGCGCGGCGAGTTCGAAGAACCGCTCATCCAGCGTCGCCGCCGCCAGATAGACCCGGCACGGCCCGGCCTGCCCGTCGCGGAGCGCCTGCTCGGTCGCCGCGACGCCGGCCCCAGGTACCCGCAGCGTCGTCCCGGACAGGGCTGCCTGCAGTCCGGCCCGTTCCAGGGCGGCGAACGCGGCCGCCCAGTCGGCTGCCTCGACGACTGCTACCTGCCGGTCGCCGGTGATGTCCGCCGCGGTTCCGGACGCGACGACCCTGCCGTCCGCCATGATGATCAGCCGGTCGCACTCCCCCGCTTCCTCGAGGTAGTGAGTCGAGACCAGCGCGCCCGCCCCGGCGCTCACCGCGGCGGAGATCGTCTGCCACAGCCTGGCCCGGCCGAGCGGGTCGACGCCGGAGGTCGGCTCGTCCAGGATCAGCAGGTCGGGCTGGTGCGACAGCGCCTGCGCGAACGCCGCGCGGCGCTGCAGCCCGAGCGGCAGCCGCCCGACCGGGACCGGCGAGCCGAAGGCGGGGTCATCGGCCGGCGCGGCTGGCTGGCCGCCGAACACGGCCATGGCGAACTGCAGGTTCTCGGCCACCGTGAGGTCGTCGTAGAGCCCGAGGCCCTGCGGCACGTAGCCGATCCGCCGCCGGGTACCGCGGCCTGGCGGCTCGCCGAGCAGGCTGATCTGGCCAGCCGTCGGCGCGATCAGGCCGAGCAGCATCCGGATCAGCGTGGTCTTGCCGGCCCCGTTCGCGCCCAGCAGGCCGACAACCTCCCCGGCACCGATACTGATGCTGACGTCGCTGACCGCCGTGAAGCTGCCGAACGTGCAGGTCACGCCGGCCGCCTCGGCCAGCGGCCCGGCAGGCCGACGGCTGGCGGCGGCGGCCCCGCGGAAGCTGGCCGCCGGGGCCGGCTGCGTGGCTGCTGCGGAGTCAGGCCCGGACGCGAGCTCGCGGGCTAGCGCGGCCACCGTCACCGCGTCCTGCAAGTCGGGCACTACGGCGGACCCGGTGCCAGGTTCTCCGGCTGCCGACCAGACCCGCCAGCCGGAACCCCGGCGCCAGGCCCGCGAGCCTGCCGGGCCCGCTGGCCGGCTGGCTGCGGCCAGTACCACGCCGGGCATCGCGGCCACGATCTGGTCTGGTGTGCCCGCGGCGAGCTGCTGCCCGGAGTCGAGCACGAGCACCGTCGCGGCGCGCTGCGCGTCGTCGAGATACGTGGTGGCCAGCACGACCGCTGCGCCGTGCGCGGCTGCGGACGCGATCAGCCACCACAACCCGGACCGGCTCACCGGATCGACGCCCGTACTCGGCTCGTCCAGGATCAGCAGGTCCGGTTCGTGCAGCATGGCGGCGATGACGCCGAGCTTCTGCCGCATGCCGCCGGATAGCTGCGCGGCGAGCCGGTCGCGTGCCGCCGCGAGCCCGGCCAGCTCGGTCAGCTCAGCGCTCCGCTTGGCCGCCGCCGCCGCAGGCATCCGGTAGGCGGTCGCGCGGAACGCCAGATTCTCCGCGACGGTCAGGTCCGGGTACACGCCCGAGCTGGCCGGCAGGTAGCCAGTGCGCAGCTTGCCGGGCGTGGTTACCTGGCCGGCATCGGGCCGCAGCGTGCCGGCCAGGCAGCGCAGCAAGGTGGTCTTCCCGGCCCCGTCGCCGCCGACGACCGCAGTCACTTGCCCAGCCGGGACCGTCACCGACACGTCCTGCAGCGCGGCAACCTTGTCGTAGCACAGCCGCAGGCCGGCCGCGCCGAAGGACTCCGGGTCCGTGCCTGTCATGCCAGCTGCTCCTGGTCGCGCGTTCCGGCTGCGGTATCACTGACCGGGCCGGGCCGCGTTCGGTGCCGGCGCGCGACGCCCCGGCCGCCCGCCGACGGCGCCAGGTAGCGCCGGAACCGAAGCGTCGCCAGCGTTCCCACCGCCAGGCCGAGGATTGCCAGGAACGTGAACGGCTGCCAGAGCGGGCCGATCGGCTCGGCCCGCAGCATCACGCCGCGGGCGATCTCGTTGAAGTAGGTGAGCGGCAGCAGGTAGGAGATCCAGCGGACCCCGGCGGCGATGGAGGTCAGCGGGAAGATCAGGCCAGACAGAAGTACCTGCGGCAGCATCGTCATCACCGCCAGCTGGATCGCCTGCCCCTGGTTCTGCGAGACCGTGCTGATCAGTACGCCGATGCCGAGCGTCACGAACAAGAACAAGACGGCGCCCAGCGCGAATACCAGCGCTGAGCCGCGGAACGGGACACCGAAGACCGCGAGCCCGACGGCCAGCACGATGGCCAGGTCGACGGCCGCCACGGCGAAGTACGGCACGATCTTGCCGAGAAAGACATCACGCGGTCGCAGCGGCATCACGGCGAGCTGCTCCAGCGTCCCCGCCTGCCGTTCCCTGACCACGCCGAGGCTGGTGATGATCGTCCCGATGAACACCAGCACGACGCCGGCCAGGCCGGGGATCATCACGTCCGACGTGCGGAGCTGCGGGTTGTACAGCACCGTGACAGAGATCCTGGCGGCAGACGCGGTGCCCGCGGCCGCGAGGCTGACCTTGGGCAGGGCAGCCTGGGCGGCCTGCGCGGCGAACAGCTGGCTGCCGTCGATCAGGACGGCCGGGCCGGAAGCACCGGTGATCACCGCCACCGCGGCCCGGCCGTCGCGCAGTTCGTCCGCCGCCCAGGCGCGCCCGCCGCCGGTGTTCGCGGCCACCACGCGAAGCGGCCCGGGCAGTACGAGGTGCGCGGCGCCAGACCCGGCGGCGGCTACCGGGATCGACCTGACTTCGAAACTCGCGGCATAGCCGAGCACGACCAGCAAGATGACCGGCAGCGCGATCATCATCGCCAGCGTCCGCCGGTCGCGGCGCAGCTGCCGGAATTCCTTCACGATCATGGCCCACATCGGCTGCCTCCGAGACGGCGGGAACATCTCAACGTGCGTTGAATTCTACGAGCGTTGAATTAATCTCGGCAAGCCCTCCGTCGTATTCGCGGCATCAGCGAACCTCTGGTGACCAGGGCTGAATGGCAAGATGAAGGCATGGTCGTAACCCGCCACTCTGGCCGCTGGACATTGGAGGACCGGTTCAGCTCGGCCTGGCACTACCTGCCCTTTGAGGTCAGCGCTGGCGCGTGCGCGATCCGGGTCGAGCTTGAATACGAACGTTCCGGGGCCGTCATGGATCTCGGCTGCCTGGGGGCCGGAGGATTCCGCGGCTGGTCGGGCGGCGTCCGCAGGTCTTATGTCATCGGGCCGGACGCCGCCACGCCCGGTTACCTGCCCGGCGAGCCGGAGCCCGGCCTGTGGCAGGTAATGATCGGGCTGCACCGGGTTCCGCCGGGCGGGGCGGACTACACCGTCACAATCGACGTCTCCTCGTCGCCCGGTGAGCTGCGTCCGGACGCGCCGCCCGAGCCGATGCCCGCGCTGGCCGAACGGCCTGCCCCGCGGATCCTGCCCGCCTCGGCCGGCCGCCGCTGGCTGGCCGGCGACCTGCATACCCACACGGTGCACTCCGACGGCGTGATGACCGTGCCCGAACTCGCCAGGTTCGCAGCCGGACGCGGGATGGAATTCCTCGCGGTCACCGACCACAACACGACCAGCCATCACCGCGAGCTGCCGGGCGCGGCGGCCGAGCACGGCATCGTGCTGCTGCCGGGGCAGGAGGTCACGACCGAATCGGGACACGCGGGCGCGCTCGGCGATGTCGGCTGGATCGACTTCCGCGAGCCGCCCGACAGCTGGCTCGAGGCCTGCGAGGAGGCCGGCGGACTGCTGTCGATCAACCATCCCTACGGCGGCCAGGTCAGCTGGGCGGCGCCGATGAAGCGGCGGCCGCCGCTGCTGGAGGTCTGGCACTGGAGCTGGCTGGATACCCGCGTGGACCACCCCGTTCGGCTGGTGGCAGGCCTGGGATCCGGCCGCCATCCCGGTCGGCGGCAGCGACTGGCACCGGCCCGGCAACGATGCCCCGCCCGGCGAGCCGACCACGTGGGTGGAGGCCGAGGCCGACGACCCGGCCGCGGTGCTGGCGGCGCTCGCCGAGGGCCGCACCGCAGTGTCAGCACACCGCGACGGCCCGGTGCTGCTGCGGGTCGGCGGCGAGCTGGTCGCCAGCGACGCTGACGGCCTGATCCTGGCCGGACCGGATGGCCCGCTCAGCCGGGTCCGCGGTCAGCTGGCTAAGTTCCCGGCCGCAGAAGGCTGCCACCGGCTGATCGATCCCGGCGGGGCGACGTTCGCCTTTACCGGCTAGCGGCCGACGGCGGGTCGCAGTGCGCTCCTGGTGATCAGAACCGCACGCGGACCCAGTGCCGGCCCGAGTCCCTGGTGAGCCAGAGCTTGCTGCCGACCGACGGCGTGCCTTCGACCGCGACACCCTGACTCGCGGTCGTGAATCCGAAATCGTTCCACCCCAGACCGCCGTCGTCCAGGCTCAGCGCGCCGTCCTTCCACTTCCGGCCGCCGTCAGTGCTGACATAGGTCCAGGTCGCGCCCGATGACGTCGCGATGAACAGATGCCGCGGCGCCGGCTCGGCCAGCAGCCCGCCGTCCCCGCCAGCGGGCGGGCGGCCGGCCCTGGTGAAACTGGTCCCGCGGTCGGCGGACACGTAGACGCGCTTCGCGGTTGAACCGAGGCCGGGCGAGCCACTGCACAGCACCGAGACCTTCGTCGGGCGGCCGGCCGTGAGGCTGGCAATGCCGAAGCCGGCCGGGCAGCGGAAACTCTCCCGCGACCACGCTGATCCGTTACTGGTCGCGTAGATCCGGCCGCCCAGAAGTATCCAGGCGGACCTGCCGCGCACGGTGATAGTGCCAAGGCCTGCCGAGCCGCTGAGGCGCGGCAGCCCGCTGACCCGGTGCCAGGAATCCCGGCCCGCCGGGCTCGAGTAAATCGTTACCTTGCCGCCGCGCTGGCTAGCCAGGTAGGCCCGTCCGCCCGAGGTCTCCAGGTCGGCGATGTAGCCGGGCACCTGCCGCACCCGGTGCCAGCCCGACCCGCGGTTGTGCGTCACCCACAGCTGCGAGCCGTAGGCGAAGCCATCGGCGGCATCGGCGAACCGCAGCCTGATCAGGCCGGCGAGACATTGCCGGCGGCCAGCCTGAACTTCGGCGCCGGGATCCCCGACCAGCTCCGGCCACCGTCCGTGGTCCGCAGCACGGACGTGCATGGCGCGTGCGCGCATGTCTTGGTCGTGCCGAGCACCCAGCCATCGCTGGCGGAGATCAACGTCACCGAGGCTGGCTCGAATCCGGCGGGCACCGGGCCGCTGGCCGGCCGCGACGGTGCCGCTTCGGCAACAGTGACGCGTCCCGCGGCGCCGAGCGCGCCCGCCAGGGCCAGTCCCGCCGCAGCTGTGCTCACCCGTCTCATCGTCATCGAAGTCCCGCCTTAGTTCCGGGCGGCCGCTCCCCTCGGGCCGCGCACGCTACTGAGACTGCGGACTGGCAGCACCGGTTGGGCAGATGCCGGGTACGCACAACGGGCGCGCCGCCAGCGGAACGTCCCGCCGGCGGCACGCCCGGGCCGGCCTGCCCGTGCGCCGGTGTGCCCCGGTTACGTCGTCACGCGCTTGCGCCAGCCCGGCAGCCCCCGGGCGCCGGCCGCGACCCCGACCGCGACCACGACCTGGATGGCGAGCACCACGATGAACGCGGTGCTGATGCCGGTGCCGTCGCCGGCCAGCGCCAGGAACAGGCTGCCCAGCGTCGCGACGCCCAGCGCCAGCGCGCGTCTGCTGGGTCGTGGTCAGCACGCCGCTGCCGGCCCCGGCCACGGCGGCGGCACCTCCGACAGCACGATCCCGAACAGCGGGCTCATCACCAGGCCCTGGCCCAGCCCGGCGACCGCCAGGCCCGGGCGCCAGGTCGACGACAGACAGATGCGGCCAGCCGAGGTACACGGTGAGCGCCGAGCACGATCAGGCCCGACTGCCTGCAGCAGGCCGCCGGCGGTGAGCACCTTGGCGCCGTAGCGGGCCAGCAGCCGGGACGTGGCCAGCGATGCGAGCAGGAACGCGGCCGCCATCGGCACCAGCCCGAGTCCGGCCGTCAGCGCGCTGGCGTGCAGGCCGTCCTGGACCAGCAGCGCGTAGCAGAACATGAAAGCACCGAAGCCCGCGAAGAACGGCAGCGCCAGCACCAGCCCGCGGCGCATGCTCGCGGTGCCGGAGCAGCGACGGCGGCACCAGCGGCGTGCGGCCGGACTCGCTCGGTCCGGCGCTCGACGGCAGCGAACGCGGCCGCGCGCGACCGGCGCCAGGACCAGCAGGGCGATGGTCCAGGCTGGCCAGCGCAGCGACTGGCCCTCGGTGAGCGGGACGAGCAGCGGCCAGCACGCGTGAGCCCGAGCAGCAGGGTGCCGCGGCCGTCGATGGGCGCCGGGCGCACCATGCCGGGTGTCGGGCACGTACCGCTTGGCCAGCACCAGACCGGCCAGCCCGATCGGCACGTTCACCAGGAAGATCGGCCGCCAGCCGAGACCGTCGATGTTGGCCGAGACCAGCAGCCCGCCGAGTACCTGGCCGAGCACCGCGGCCAGGCCGCCGGTGGCGCCGTAGCTGCCCAGCGCCCGCGTGCGGCGCTCGCCGGTCGTGGCCGCCTGAATCGTGGCGAGCACCTGCGGCACCATCAGCGCCGCCGAGGCGCCCTGCGCGATCCGGCCGCCGACCAGGAACTCGGCCGTCGGCGCCAGTCCGCAGGCGAGTGAGGTAAGCGTGAACGCGGCCATTCCGATCAGGAACAGCCGCTTGCGGCCGATGCTGTCGCCGAGCCGGCCGCCGAGCACCAGCAGAAGCGCGTAGGCCGTGGCGTAGCCGGAGACCACCAGCTCGAGCAGCGGCTGGCTGGCCCGCAGATCGGAGTCGATCGTCGGCAGCGCCACGTTCACGATGAAGAAGTCGATCATCGGCAGCAGGACGCCGACGAGGATGACGGTCAGGCCGGCGCCGGTCAATGTCCGCGACTCGCGGTGACCAATTGCCGGCGGATGGACGGTGGTGCGGGAACCCGCCGCGCTGCGGGTATCCAGGGCAGTTCCGGAGTTCACGAACGAAGGCATGTACCTCATCGTGGCCGACAAACGCAGCCAGGTACTAGAGCCTGTTTATACTGGTACCAACAGTACCTGGCAACAGCATAAATGATGCAGCATACTAGTAGCCATGAGCGACCAGACTCTGACCATGGCGGTTCCTGAAACTGATCGGCCCGGCCCCAGCGACACCGGCTTCAGCGACACCGGCTTCGCCGGAACTGACCTCAGCGGAAACGTATCGCGGGGTACTGACAATCTGGCCGGTCCGGCCCGCAGGCACGAGCTGGCCGGATTCCTGCGCAGCAGGCGCGAGCGGATCGCACCCGAGCAGGTCGGCCTGCCGCCGGCGTTGCGGCGCCGCACTCCCGGCCTGCGCCGGGAGGAAGTGGCGACCCTCGCCGGAGTCGGCGTGACCTGGTACACCTGGCTCGAGCAGGGCCGTGACATCAACGCCTCGCCGCAGGTGCTTGATGCCGTCGCGCGGACGCTGCTGCTGGATCCGCATGAGCGCGACCACCTGTTCCGGCTGGCGGACGTGGCGGACGGGAACGGGCAAGCCGAGTGCGCCTCGCTGCCGCCGACCGCCCAGCTGCTGCTCGACCAGCTGGAGCCGTATCCGGCCTGCGTCCGGAATGCGCGCTACGACATCCTGGCGTTCAACACCGCCTACGAGAACCTGATGGGACCGCTCCGCAATGTCCCGTTCGAGGACCGGAACTCGCTCTGGCGGGTCTTCACCAGCGCCGCAGTGCCGTGCCGCGATGCTGGACTGGGAGGAGGGCACCCGGAGGATGGTGGCCGAGTACCGGGCGGCCATGGCCGAGCACGTCTCCGAGCCGGCCTGGAAGTGCCTGGTTTCCCGGCTGACCAAGGCATCGCCGGAGTTCGCGGAGATCTGGGACCGGCACGAGGTGGCGAGCCCGGAGAATCTCACCAAGCGGTTCTTGCACCCGGAGGCCGGCCTGCTCAAGCTGAACTACACCCATCTGTGGCTCGGTCAGCGCCTCGGCACCCGGATGATTGCCTACACGCCGGCCGATCGGCAGACCGAATCGCGACTTCGTGACCTGCATGAGCGAAACGAGGCGCTGGCCGCCGGCCGGGCTTAGCCCGCGGCGCAAACCCTGGCATACTCGCAGCCACGTGAGCACGCTGCGAAGGGACGCTGATGGGATCGCAAACGCGCTGGGGCCTGACGCTGCCGCTGAACGGAGTCCCGCTGGCTGGCCAGCGGGATCTGATCGCCAGCCTGCCTGACCTCGGCTATACCGACGCCTGGTCGGCTGAGCTGAACGGGGTCGATGCCTTCACTCCACTGGCGCTGGCCTCGCAGTGGGCGCCGCAGCTGCGGCTGGGCACCGCGATCGTCGGCGTCTACGGCCGCGCACCCGTCACGCTGGCCGTGCAGGCGGGCACGCTGGCCGACCTCGCGCCCGGCAAGTTCGTCATGGGCATCGGCACCTCGTCCAAGGTCGCGGTGGAGCAATGGAACGGAATCCCGTTCGAGAAGCCTTACCAGCGCTCCCGTGACATGCTGCGGTTCCTGCGCGCGGCCCTGGCCGGCGGCAAGGTCACCCATGAGTACGAGACGTTCTCGGTGGACGGCTTCCGGCTCGACCCGGCGCCCGAAGATCCCGCCTGCGCTCGCCCTCGCAGCGCTGCGGCCGGGCATGGTGCAAGCTGGCCGCCGCCGAGGCCGGCATCGCGATCACCAACTGGCTGTCCCCGGCGGACGTGCCCAAGGTGCGCGACGTCGCCGGCCCGGACTGCGAGCTGGTCGCGCGGATCTTCGTGTTCCCGACCACCGACACCGACACCGCCCGGTTCATCGGCAAGCGGGTCATCGCCGCCTACCTCACCGTGCCGGTGTATGCGGCATTCCACCAGTGGCTCGGCCGCGGCGAGCTGATCGCGCCGATGCTGGCGGCCTGGAACTCCGGCGACCGCAAGGGCGCGCTGGAGGCCATCCCTGACGAGCTCGTCGACGAACTGGTCATCCACGGCGCGCGCCGAGCACTGCCGGGAACTGCGTCGCCGAGTATCACGGAACCGGCCTGGACACCCCGGTCATCGCGATCCTGCCGACACCGGGAATCGATCTTGGCGAGACAATCGGCAAGCTCGCCCCGGCCTGACGTCGCCGGCCAGCGGCTACTGGCCGGGCGCGACCAGTCCGGATTCGTAGGCCAGCACGACGGCCTGAGCCCGGTCGCGCAGGCCGAGCTTGGCCAGGATGCGGCCGATGTGAGTCTTGGTGGTCTGCTCGGCGATCACCAGCGTGGTGCTGATCTCAGCATTGGACATACCGCGGGCGATAAGCCGCAGCACTTCGGTTTCCCGCTGGGTCAGCGCGGCGACCGAGGCCGGGGCAGGAACGTCCGCTCGCGGCCGGCGGGCGAAATCCTCGATCAGCCGGCGGGTTACCGACGGAGCGAGCAGTGCCTCGCCGGCGGCGACGACACGGACCGCTTGTACGAGCTCGGCCGCCGTCGCGTCCTTGAGCAGGAAACCGCTGGCGCCCGAGCGCAGCGCCTCGTACACGTAATCGTCAAGATCGAAGGTCGTGAGGATCAGCACCCTGGCCCGGTGCGGGCCTGGCAGGCCGAGAATCTGGCGGGTCGCCTCCAGCCCGTCCATCAGCGGCATCCGGACGTCCATCAGGACCACGTCAGGATCGAGCTGCCGGGCCTGGCTGACCGCATCGGCGCCATCCGCAGCTTGCCCCACCACGATCAGGCCCGGCTGCGCCGCCAGTACCGCGGCGAACCCCTCCCGTACCATGGCCTGATCGTCGGCGATCAGGCACCGGATGGGCCTGCCGCTGGAAGCCACGGTCATGCCGCGGCGCTGACCGGCAGGATGGCACTGACGACGAAGCCGCCGTCAGCAGCCGGGCCGGCCGACAACGAGCCGCCGAGGAGAGCCACCCGCTCGCGCATCCCGACCAGCCCGGTGCCCTGACCTTGCCGAAGGCCACCTGACCGGGTCACCCCGCCCGGCCCGTTCACGACGCGGAGCACGACGGTGCCGTCAGCGTGCCCGACCGACACGAGGACAGGCGCGCCGGGCGCGTGCTGGCTGGCGTTGGAAAGCGATTCCTGGACGATCCGGTAAGCACAGACGCCGACTCCGGCGGGCACATCGGCGACGTTACTGGGCAGCACGAGCTCTACTGGTACCCCGGCCAGCCGGGCGCCGCTCACCAGCGCGGGCAGATCTGACAACTGCGGCTGCGGCGCAAGGCCGGCGGGCTGCGCCTCATGGCGCAGCACCCCGAGCAGGCGCCGCATGTCGCCAAGCGCGTCCCGCGCCGCGGCACTGAGCGACTGGAACTCGGCACTGACCGGGCCGGATAGGTCGCTGAGCCGGTACGGCGCGGTCTCAGCCCGGACCGCGATCAGCGACATGTGATGGGCCACCACGTCATGCAGTTCCCTGGCTATCCGGGCCCGCTCCTCGAGCACGGCCCGGCGCGACTGCTCTTGCCGGGCGCGGTCGGTCGCTGCGGCCAGGTCCTGCTCGGCCTGGCGGCGCCCGCCCAGGGCGTCCACCGCGATCGTCGCGAGAGCGAACGCAACGGTGGCAGCACCCGGTCCCTTCAGATTGGCCATGTCGCTGGCCAGCCACAGCCACCACGGGATGACGGTGAACGCGAACAGCGACCACAGCGCCGGCCGCCGAAGGCGGATGCCCGCCAGGCAGAAGACGGCCAACATGAGGAGTATCTGCACCGGGCCCCACGGCCAGCCGCCCGTCCAGGAGGCGGGCGCGAACGGGACGAGCACCAGGGCCAGCCAGCCGGCCGCCCAGGCGACCAGCGGGGATCCGGCCAGCAGCGGCACCGGCACGACGACAGCAACGGCCATCAGGTGCTGCCACTGACTCCCGGCGGCGTACGGTCGGGCCGGGGAGGCCGGCACGAGCTGGCCATGGACGGTGGCCACGCTGGCCAGCGCCAGCAGCACGGTCCCCGCCACCAGGCCGGCCAGAACCGCCAGGCGCTGCTCGGAGGATCCCCGCCACCAGGCCGGAGCCCGGCGCGCATCGCCCAGGCCGGACCAGGCCCGCAGCCTGGCCGCTTCGCGCACGCCACTCACGGCCATGGCTGCTCGGGCGTCGGTGTCACGGTCCCAGAGTAGGCGGCCCGGACGGCCCGGTCGTCACACCAGCGGGGTCATACCTGAGTACGACCCCAGCCCCTGGCCAGCCGCTCGTACGGCCACGGTCTTACTGCGAGTTCGGTTGCTGGTGTGACGACCCGCACCCGTCCTGTCGGCCAGCCTTGGCGGTGGCGGTCACGGTCACGCTGGCCGCAACGAGCCGCCGCAACGAGCCTGGAGAGGACCCGCATGAATGTCGAGATCACCGAGCTGACCCGCCGGTTCGGCCGGACGGTGGCTGTGGCTGGAGTCAGCCTGCAGACCGGCCCCGGAGTCCTGGGCCTGCTGGGCCCGAACGGAGCGGGAAAGACCTCGCTGCTGCGGATGATGGCAACCGTGATCCAGCCCTCGTCGGGATCGATGCGCCTGCTGGGCAGTGATCCCCGCGGCTACGCCGAGCGGCGTGACGTCAGGCACGCACTGGGGTACCTGCCGCAGAATCTTGGTTACTACCCGGGGTTCACCGTGACCGAGTTCGTCGAGTACTTCGCTTTGCTGAAGGAGCTGCGGCCGGCCGTGTGCCGGCCGCTGTGGCCGCGGCAATTGACCGGGTCGGGCTGAGGGACAAAGCGACCGCGAAACTCCGCACCCTCTCCGGCGGGATGCTGCGCCGGGTCGGGATCGCGCAGGCCATCGTGAACGAACCGCGGCTGCTGCTGCTCGACGAGCCGACAGCCGGGCTGGATCCCGAGCAGCGGGTAGCGTTCCGCGGCCTGCTCCGGGACCTGGGCCGGACCGCCACCGTCGTGGTCAGCACGCATTTGGTCGAAGACGTCGGAGCGGCCTGCACCGAAGTCACGCTGATGGGAGCCGGGAAGATCATTTTCCAGGGCACTCCGGACGAGCTGACCGCGCGGGGCGACGGGCACAGCACCGGTGATGCACCGCTCGAGCGCGGCTACAGCGCGGTACTCGCGGCGGCCCGGTCATGACGGCCGCGAGCGTGCCGGCCATCCCGGCGCCGGCCCGGCCGGCCCGGTCCGGCGGGCTAGCGCCGGTCCGGCTGTTCGGCCTGGAGCTGCGCCGGAGCGCGATGCTCTGGCTGGTCCCGGTCGCCGTGGCGCTGTTCTGGTTCGACGCCTACCGCAACAGTATGGAGCTGCCCGCGATGTGGAACTTGCGGGCCATGACCATGCAGCACGGCGCCCTGCTGGACTTCGTCCCGCCCGTGGCCGGCGCGGCCGCCTGGACCGGCTGGCGGGACAGCCGGCGCCACCTGACCGATCTGGTGGCATCGACAGCGCGGCCTCGATGGACCGCTCAGCTCACTGCCTGGGCCGCCCTGACCGTATGGGCAATGCTGGCCTACCTGGGCTGCGCGGCCGTGCTGTACGCAATGACGGCGAGGCACGCTGGCTGGGGCGGCCCGCTGTGGTGGCCGGTCGCAGTCGGCGCCGCGGGCATCCCGGCCGTGTCGGCGGCCGGTTTCGCGGCCGGAGCGTTCCTGCCCAGCCGACTGACCACTCCGCTGGTGACCGTCGCCGCCTTCTTTGCCCTCGGGCTCAGCTCCGAGGGCTCACATGCCGACAGCTCCCTGTGGCAGCTTTCCCCGCAGCTGACTGCCTCAGCGGGCATCGGGCCTGATCCGGGCGTGGCCAGCTTCTACCATTACCTGCCCGATCTCTCTATCGCCCAGACGATTCTTCTGGCCGGAGTAACGCTCGCGGTGCTGGGCGCACTGGGACTGCCGGCCAGGTCCGGCAGCCAGCGGCTGCGGTGCCTCGCCGCTGTCATCACTGCCGCCGGGGTGGCAGCCACCGCGACCGCGCTCGCGCTCGCCGGGACCGGCCGCGCGGACCCGCACGGCATGGAGATCATCCCTGCTTTGCATGACGCGGCCAACGACCAGCCGGTCCGCTACACCCCGGCCTGCAGCCAGACGCCCATCGCGGTCTGCCTGAATCCGGCCTTCGCCGCCATCCTGCCGATGGGTTACCTCCGCGCTGGCACCGCTGCTGACCGAGGTGGCCGGGCTTCCCGGCGCTCCTGCACGGCTCAGCCAGTGTCGCCCCCGTCTATGCGGTGGGACCGCAGTACGAGCGTTCACATCAGCGTCGCCGCCGGGCACGGCTCGGGCGGCGGGCTGTGTTCCCGCTGGGGATATCCGGCCTGCTGCCGGGTGAGCAGGGCACCACGACTGCTCAGTTTGGCTCGGAGCTCCGTTCGGACACAGCACTCGACCTGGTGGCCAGCCTGGTCGGCGGCAGTCAACCGGATCAGGCACAGCAGGCCGTTGCCGCCGTCCTGCTCACGGATGCGGGAGTGAGCTGGCTGCGTCACGGCCAGCCGGCGTCCGGGCCGCCAGACGGCCCGGACAGCCAGGACGGCCCGTTGCGGGCACTGCTGCCGACCGCCGGCGCACGGCGATGGCCGCGGCGAGCCGGCTGGAGGCATTGCCTGCCGCGGCCCGGCACAGCTGGCTGACGAGGCACCTGGCTGCCGTCCGGGCCGGCCTGCTGACCGTGGCGCAGTTGCCATGACCGCCCGGCCCGCGGCAGCGATGGCATCACCGGTCCTGGCGGGCCTGCGAGCCCGCGCCGTGTTGCGGCTGATCTGGTTGCACCTGGCCGGCCTGCGTGTGCCGGCTGCACTGACGGCGGTTGTCGCCTGCGCAACGGGCCTGCGGATCGCGCTGCACTGGCACTGGGACAGCTATGGAGCCCTGCAGCTTCCCCTGCTGTTCGAGGCCGCAGTGGCCGCTGTCATCGTCGTCACCACGGCGAGCCCGTTCGGCGAGCCGGAGCGGGTAGCGGGCCAGCGGCTGCCGGTCCTGCGCCTCGGCACCACGCTGGTGCTGACGGTGGTCGCCGCCCGGCGCGCTGGCAGCTGCCGGATCGACCGGGCACCTAGCCGGCGGCATTGCCGAGGTCTACCGCAACACGGCCGGCCTGACCGGCATCGGCCTGCTGTGCGCGGGCGCCTTCGGCGGCCTGCTGGCCTGGCCGGGCCCGCTCTCCTACATGGTCGTCGGCGCCTACGGCCTGTACACGGACTGGCATGGCCCGGCGCTGGCCACACCCTGGATCTGGCCCGCCCGGCCAGGCCACGACCTAGGCGCCGCGTTGTGCGCCGGCGGGTCTTCGCGGTCGGCCTGGCCGTCATTGCTGTCCGCGGACCGCGCGATCCGGCCGGTGAGTGAGGGCGCGCCGTAGCGCCGCCAAGCCAGCCGGGCGCGCAATCTCCGTATCCGGAACAGTACGACGCGCGACGGGCTACAGAACGGCCTGGCGCCGCATCCGCAGCACAGCCGCCAGCGCTAGTAGCGCGATGATCGTCAGCAGCGCCCACACGGCCGGGCCAGTCAACGCGCCGCGGACCAGCAGGCCGTACAGGGTCACCACTACCGCACAGGCCAGGGCAATCCGGCCGTCGACCACGATCCAGAGCACGGCGGCCGCCAGGAAGATAATGGGCACCGGCGCGAGGGCAACGCGCTCGCCAGCATCGGGGCGGGTCCGAGCACGCCCAGTACCGCCCAGGCCGGGAGGACGGCCAGCCACCAGAGCCAGGATCGGGGCGGGCGATGCCGACTTACTGCCGCGAGCAGTGCTAGCAGTGCAAGCACGATCGCAAGCGCGATGCCGGGCGGCCGGAGCGGCTGCAGCGACACCGCTGCCGCCAGGCCCAGCGCCGGGGCAGCGACATACCGGGGAGAGAACCAGATCAGGGTGATCGCCGTCAGCGCCAGGGCGGCCGCGACGACCGGGTGACCCGGCGTCCCGTTGAGCCTTTCGCTGGTGGGCAGGATGGACAGCGGGGAAGACGCCGCGATCGCGGCCCGGCCGGTCTCGGCGAAGCCGAGGAAGATAGCCACGCCGAGTATCGCCGCCAGCCGGAGGTTCGCCGGAGCCGACAGGCGCTGGTTCTGCGCTGCCCGGGCCTGCGCGCCGCCCGCGACCAGGGCGGCCGCCTCGCGCAGCCGTGGCCGCTCCCGGTCAGCCGGAGCGGCCTCGAGCAGCGTGCCGATGATCTCGTCCCCCCGGTCGGCCCGGTACCGGGCCGGGTACGCCCGTAGCAGGCGCCGGTACCAGCGCTCCAGGTCGCTCATGCCGGGCGCACCTGGCCAGGCGGTGCTGTGCCTGCCCGCGGCGAGAGCCCGGTGGCCGGCGCGCGGCGCACCAGCCGGGCCGCGGACGCCAGCCGCCTGCCTCGTCCTCAGTGCCGCGGAGCCGTCACCGGTCAGCCCATAGGATCGGCGGATCCGGCCTTCACTATTTCCTCGTGACGAGCCCGACGTAGCCCTCGCCGTCAGCCGGTCTAGCGCCGTGTACAGAGTGCCGGTAGCGAGGCGGACCCGGCCACTCGACATTTCTTCAGCGCGCTTGATGATCGCGTAGCCATGCAGGGGCCCTTCCTGCAGCGACGCCAGCACGAAATATGTCGGCTCCCGCATGGCGGCAGGTGCTTCGCCATGTCCGCCAGCATAAGTAGATGGCCGATGTATCGTCAATCTACCTATCGGTGCCGCTCATGCCGAGCTCACCAGTTGCCGGGCAGTCCGGCCGCCGTACCAGGACACGATGATGCGGTGCGCGATCGAGACTGGCGGCGGCAGCAGCAGGTCGCCGTTCCGATCGCGGCGCGCAGGTCATCCCGGCTGTACCAGTGCGCCTCGGCGATCTCGTCGGCATCCACCTTGATCTCGGTGTCGCCGGTGGCCTCGGCACGGAAGCCCAGCATCAGGCTCTGCGGCATCGGCCACGGCTGGCTGCCCAGGTAGTGACGGCGCCGACCACGATCCCGTCTCCTCGCGCACTTCGCGGGCCACCGCCTGCTCGGCCGACTCTCCCGCCTCGACGAAACCGGCCAGGATGGAGACGCGGCGGGCCGGCCACATCGCGTTGCGGGCCAGCAGGCAGCGGTCGGCGCGGTCGGTGACCAGCACGATCATCGCCGGATCGACGCGCGGGAAGTGCTCGCTGCCGTCGACCGGGCATTGGCGCGCGTGGCCGGACGCGAACGGGTCCGTGGGCGACCGCACCGCGGGCAGTGCGTGAATGTCTCGTGCCAGTTGGCCAGCGCGACCGCATGCGTCATCAGGCCGGCGTCGCGGTCGGACAGCAGCGGGCCGGCCTCGCGCAGGCTGGACCGGCCCGGACGGTCTCCCGGGCGGCTCGGGCAGCGGCCCGGCGACGCCGAAGTAGGCGATGCCGTCGTCGTCGACGCCGAGCAGGAACTGCACGCCATCGGGCGCCTGCGCCGGGGCGGATGAAGCAGCAGCCGGGCCCGCCGTGACCAAGCTCGCAGAGCGCCTGGCCGTGCTCGACGACGAGCACCCGCTGCGCGGTTCTGCCCAGGCCGCGGCCAGCCAGGCCTCGTCGGCACGCAGGTGCGCGGACCTGTCGACCTCACCGCGCGCGAGCGCAAGGCCGGTCAGCGCCGGCCCGGTAGACAAGCCGATGCCGGCCACGGCCCGGCCCGTCCGGCCGCTGGCTGCGCGCTCACCTGCCTGCCGTCAGCTCACCGGCCACCGCGGCCAGCTCGTCCCATAGGTACGCCGACGCCTCGGCGCCCTTGAGCAGAAGTGCCATATCGACCCGCTCATTCGGTGCGTGAATTCGGTCCGCGTCCAGCCCGACTGCCACGAAGACTAGCGGCGCATCCAGGATCTCGGCCAGGTCTGCCTCCGGGCCGCTGCCGCCTTCCCTGGTGAACAGGACCTCCTTGCCGAAGGCCCGCTCCATGGCCCGCAGGCCCGCCCGGACCGCCGGGGAGTCCATCGGCGCAGAAGCACGGCCGTACGCCGGGCCCGTCGGCGATCACGCTCGCCTCGATGCCCGGCGGCGTGTGGTCGCGCACGTACTGGCGCAGCCCGGCGATGACGTCGGCCGGGTCCTGGTTGGCGACCAGCCGGAACGACAGTTTCGCGTGCGCCTCGGCCGGCACGATGGTCTTGCCGCCGGGCCCGGTGTGGCCGCCCCACATGCCGTTGACCTCGGCCGTCGGGCCGGGCCCAGACGCGCTCGAGCGTGCCGTATCCGGCCTCGCCGGCCGCTGCGCGCTGTGGCCCGGCCTCGGCCAGCCACGCTTTCTCGTCGAACGGCAGCCGCGCGATCAGCTCACGCTCGGCTGGCGACAGCGGCAGCACATCGTCGTAGAAGCCGGGCACGGTCACCCGGCCGTCGCCGTCGTGCAGGCCCGACAGCAGGTCCGCCATGGCGTGCAGCGGGTTCGGCACGGCGCCGCCGAACGAGCCGGAATGCAGGTCGCGCTCGGGGCCGCGCAGGATCGATCTCGGCATCCACCACGCCGCGCATGCCGACGCACATCGACGGCACGTCGGCCGCCCACATGGTGGTGTCGGAGACCACGATCACGTCGCACGCCAGCCGGTCACGGTTGTCCGCGCAGCAACTCGGCGAAATGCGGCGAGCCGGACTCCTCCTCGCCCTCGATCAGCAGCTTGAGCGTAACCGGCGGGCGCGGCCGCGCCGGATGCCGCCAGTCCGGCCCGCAGCGCCGAGAGCATGGAACAGCACCTGGCCCTTGTCGTCGGAGGCACCGCGGCCCAGCAGCAGTCCGTCCGTCTGGACCGGCTCGAACGGCGGGCTGTCCCACTCCGCCAGCGGCTCGACCGGCTGCACGTCGTGGTGGCCGTAGACCAGCACGACCGGCGCCGCCGGGTCTGCGGCCGGCCACTCCGCATACACCGCTGGCAGTCCCGCCCGAGCCGGCCGCGCCCGTTGGCCATACCTCGACCACGTCGAACCCCGTTCCCGGTCAAATGATCTTTAAGCCAGTCCGCGGAACGGCTGACGTCGTCGCGCCGCGCCGGGTCGGCGGATATGGAGGGGATCGTCAGCCACTGGCTGAGCGAGCCGAAGAACTCTGCGGCGTGCTCCTCGATGTACTGGCGGACGTCCATGGGCTCCCTCGCAGGCGAGAAGGTTCGGGGCTGGCGCATGATGGGACGTGGTCACGATCGTAGTGCGGACGGCCATCCGGGCAGCCCGCGCCGACCAGGCGAGCCGCACCGACCAGGCGGGCCGCCGCCCGACGCAGCCAGAAGGAGATCACCGATGCTCGTTGCGTTCTCGGTAACGCCGCTCGGAGTCGGCGAGGAGGTCGGCGGCTATGTCGCGGACGCGGTCCGGGTTGTGCGCGCCAGCGGCCTGCCGAATCGTACCGACGCCATGTTCACCACGATCGAGGGTGAGTGGGACGAGGTCATGGCCGTGGTCAAGGCCGCCTGCGACGCGGTGGCGGCGAAGGCGCCGCGGGTCAGCGTGACCCTGAAAGCGGACATCAGGCCTGGCATCACCGGTGCGCTGGACGCCAAGGTCGCCTCGGTGGAGCGACGCCTCACTGCAGGCTAGATGGGATTCTCCGGGTGGTGGAAGTCCCACTCCTGCAAAGCCGCGACAGCCAGCCAGTCCAGTCCGCTGCCAGTCTCCGCCTCGATGCCGTGGGCTAGCGCGGCCATGGCCGCCGCAGCCGCGTAACCATCCACCCCGTCGGCGTCCTCAGACGTCCCTTCGAACGCCCTGACCAGCATGTCCTTGGCGGTGCTCGCCCTGGCCGGGCCGTGCGAATAGGTGTTGGCCAGATGCGAAACGGCCCGCCGCACTATCCGCTCGGCGATGCCGTCACTCATGGCCACTCGGCGTTCGGTCACCTGGATGCCTCCGTCCCGTCCGACCGGGGCAGTTTACCCAGTCCGGCCCCGCCGACGCCGGGCCGCGCCGGTCGAGCCGCCGGCCGCCCACTCGGCCAGCCCGAGCCGGACCAGGCTGGCGTTGTCCGCGGCCAGCTGGCCATCAGGACCGGTCAGCGTATCTTCGAGGCCGATCCGGGTGGCCAGGCCCAGCCGTCCGGCATGCCGGACGAGCGGCCAGCACCCCTCGTCCTCACCGTGCAGCAGGACCGGCGCGGCGGCGCCGCCGGCCTCCAGGCGCGCCAGAATCTCGTCCGCCTGGCCGGTCGCTGCCGCCGCGGGCACACAGATCTCGACCAGGATCCGCAGCCAGCCACCGGGCGGCTCGAAAGAGCCGAGCGCGGCCGCGTCATACTCCGACCACACTCCCGCCTCGGACCGGATACCCATCCCGGCCAGCAGCGCCGCCAGCTGCTGCCAGCCTTCCTCGCTGAGGTTGACCGACGCGAAGTCGGGCCGCTCCCGCCAGTCCAGGTCCGCCCAGGCGGCAATCTCCTCGTGCCGCAGCGACACCTCGCCGGTCACCCACAGGGCTGTGGTCACGCCGACCGGGACGGCCGGGCACGCGGCCCGGACCGCCGAGACGGCGGCAGCTACGTCGGCGGCCTGCAGCGATTCGCGTCCGTCACTGCCGCGCGGATGGACGTGCACGGCCTCGGCCCCGGCCGCGACCGCAGCGGCGGCCTCAGTGGCCAGCTCAGCCGGCGTCACTGGAATCGCCGGATGCTCGGCTTCTGCGCGCCGCCCGTTCAGGCAGGCTTTGATCCGCCGGATGCGGTCAGCCATCGCCGGCTCCTCGATACTCACGTTCCCCGACACAATGGAACCGTACGTGCCCACGCCCGATATCGATCGGAGCCCCATGCCGGCCGAGCAGGTTCGACATCCGCTGTTCGCCCGTTTCTACACCCGGCTCAGCAGCCGGATGGAAGACGCGGGCGTCGGGCGGCACCGCCAGAGCCTGCTCGCCGGGCTGGCGGGCTCGGTGATCGAGGTCGGGTCCGGGAACGGACTGAACTTCAGCCACTACCCGCCCGCCGTGACCAGCGTGCTGGCGGTCGAGCCCGAGCAGTACCTGCGGGCGCTGGCGGTGCAGCAGGCGGCCCGGGCATCGGTGCCGGTCAGCGTGACTGCCGGAACGGCGGAGCGGCTGCCCGCCGCAGCTGAGACCTTCGACAACGTCGTTGCGACGCTGATGCTGTGCTCGGTCACGGATCTGGCCGGGTCGCTGGCGGAAATGCGCCGCGTGCTTCGAGCGGGCGGCGAACTGCGGTTCATGGAGCACGTGCTGGCACCGTCGCGGGGCATGCGGCGGATCCAGCGGCTGGCGGACGCCACCTGCTGGCCGCGCTGTTTCGGCGGCTGCCACGCGGCGCGCGACACCGTGCAGGCGATCGCGTCGGCCGGGTTCGAGATTAGGGAGCTGGAGCGGTACCGGCAGCCGGACACGCCCGTGCCGTGGCCGAGCTCGCCGCATGTTAGCGGCATCGCGGTCCGGCTGAGCTAGCTGCGATCCGCCTGCCGCGACTCAGACATCGACAGCCACGACTCCCGGCAGATGGCCGAATCGGGCTTTGGCGTCAAAGGTAAGGATGGTGCGGTCAGTGTGAAGCGCGTGCGCGGCCACGATGAGGTCATGCGCGCCGCGTGGCGTGCCGCTCCTGCGCACGTGTGCCATGAGCTTGGCATGATAGGCGGCTGTAGCTTCGGTGTAGGACAGCACATCAATAGCTGAGGCCATCGCCGCCAGCGCCCTGGCCCGGTCCGCCGCCCGGTCCGGACTATCGGCCAGCTCTATGCCGACCCGGTATTCCGCGACAGACAGTGCCGCGATGGCAAGCTCGTCGGCATCCAGGGCTGCGCGGTCGATAGTGCCGCGCTCGTAGGCAATTAACACGTTCGTCTCGACGATCAGGCGCCGGCCCATGGGTCACCAGCCTCATTCGTGATCAGCGCGAGCGCACTGGCGATGTCGTGTACGAACCGCGGATCTGGCGGAGGGATGCCCTCGACCGCAGCTCGCAGGTCCGCTCCGGTCCGGCGGCGAGCGGGCCGCATCTCGGCTACCGGGTGGTGGCCTCTGGTAATCGTCACCGTTTCACCTCGCTCAATGGCATCCAGCAGGTCGGAGAAGTTCCTCGACGCCTCGGTGGCGGTCATGGTGCGCATGCTCGCACCGTATCTGATAATCAGATTCTGGCCTAGGCCACCGTCAGTTGCTCAGCCTCGATGCCCTCGATGAGGGCGGCCAGGCCGTCGCCGTCGAGCAGGTCCGCCGGGCGCACCGTCACGTCGTCGCGCACGTAGTAGAACCCGGCGCGGACCTTTGTCACCGGAACGTCCGCCAGCGCCGCCCAGGCCAGCCGGTAGGCCGCCAGCTGCACCGCGACGGCCCGTTTCTCGTGTGCCGATCCGGGCTGCCGGCCTGTCTTCCAGTCGATGACGTCGTAGCCGCCGTCCGGCCCGGCGAAGACCGCGTCGATCCGGCCGCGCACCAGCCTGTCCCCGATCAGGGTCTCGAACGGCACTTCGACCTCGGCGGGCCAGCGGCTCGCCCATTCCCCGGCCTCGAAGGCGCCCTTGAGCGCAGCCAGTTCCTCGTCGCCCGGCGGCCCGGACTGGTCATCGACCGCGCCCAGCAACTCGTCGGCGTCGATCAGCTGAGCCTGCCCGAAGCGCTGTTCGAGCCATTGATGGAACGTGGTCCCGCGGGCTGACTGCGGCACTGGCCTGCGCGGCATCGGCCGGCGAACCTGCTGCGCGAGCTCAGCCGGGTCTCTGGCCATGGTCACCAGCGATGACACCGGAAGCTGGCGCGGCAGGCTGACCAGAACCGCCTGGCCTGGCTGCCGCTGGCTGCGTTCGGCCAGCAGCAGGTCGGTGTCCCTGGCCCAGTCGGCCATCAGCCCGGCGTGCGGGTCTTCGGCGGCCGGCTCGGCCTCCGGCGCGCCGTCCCGCAGAGCCCGGACCGCGGCCTCGACGAGCGCGCCCGCCGCCCGGACAGCCTCGTATCGCTGGCCGGCGTGCGACGGCGGCCGGCCAGATGGCGCTCGCAGGTTCGGACAGCGCCGGGTTGACCGCGTCCGGCTCAGGCCCGGGATGCCAGTAGGTGACCTGGCCGGCCCCGGATTCACAGGCGCCCCGGACCTCGGCCAGGAACTGAGACGGGCCCAGCCGCGATGCGCCGTCTGACCACCAGTAGCCCGAGCAGCCAAGCAGGTAGGCAGCCCTGGTCGCGGCGACATATCCGAGCCTGCGCTCCTCGGCCAGGTCGCGTGCGGTGCACGCCTCGCTGAACGCGGCCAGGTCGGCCTTATCCAGGCTGGCCAGCGCGGGCAGGTCGGCTACGTCGCCGCGCAGGCTGAACGGCAGCAGCCTGGCGTTCTCGGTCCACCGGGTCGAGACCCTGGGCTTGGCCGGGAACATGTGGCTCTGGACGCCGTCGGCCAGGCCAGGAACAAACACGGCCGGCCATTGCAGTCCCTTAGCCGCGTGCACGGTCGCGAGCTTCACCGAGTCGGTGTCGCCGACCTGCCCGGCTTCCAGGCCGAACTCCTCGGACTCAGCGGCCTCCAGATAGGCAAGGAAGGCGCCGAGCGTTGGCTCGTGCGCATCGCCGGCGAATGCGGCTGCGGCGTCAGCAAAAGCGTCCAGGTCGGCGCGGGCCGCGGCTGGATCGGTACCGGGCCGGGCCGCAACCTCGATGTCCAGGCCGAGCATTCGTTCGACCTCAGTGACGAGTTCGGCCAGCGGCCGGGCCACGTGCCCGCGGAGCACCCGGAGCTCGGCCGCGAGCGCGGCCAGCCGGGCGTGGCCGGCAAAGGAGTAGGCCGCCGGGCTGCCGAGGTCATCCAGGGCCTCGACCAGGCTGCCGCTATCTCTGGTCAGGTCGCTGACCGCTTCGCCGATCACGCCAGCGTCACCGGTATCCGGCCCGGCCGCGCGGTCAGCGGCTTGGTGCGGGCCTGGCTGAGCCGGGATCAGTCCCGGCAGCTCGGCCTGGCCCGGCAGCTCGGCGCGGCTGCGGCGGCCGGTGGCCCGGCCGCCCTGGGGCGGCCCCGCGGACCCGGCCGACACCGTCGGTCCGCCGGCCGCCTCCCGGGCTAGCGCCTTAGCGCGCCGTCCCAGCGCGACCAGGTCGGCCGGGCCGATCCGCCAGCGCGGCGAGGTCAGCAGCCGGGCCAGCCCGGCCGACGCCGCCGGATCGTGCATCACCTGCAGCGTCGCGACGATATCGGCGACTTCCGGCACGGTCAGCAGGCCACCCAGACCGACTACTTCGACCGGGATCCCGCGTGCTTCCAGGGCGGCGCGCAGCGCGGCGAACTGACTGCGCTTGCGGCACAGCACCGCAAGATCCCGCGGCCGCACCTGCGCGTCACTGCCATCCGGCCACGGCTGGCCGTCCGGCGCCAGGCCAGCCGGCAATTCCAGCAGCCCGATGATCTGCCCGGCCACCCAGGCCGCCTCATCGCGCGCCGATTCCAGCAGCGCGCACCTGACCTGACCGCGCTCAGCCCGGCCGGGCGGTGCTGCCAGCAGCGGCACGTCCGGTGCCGCGGCACGCAGCTCTTCCTGGATCGCGCCAGCCGCCGCCAGGACCCGGCCGGTGTTGCGGAAGCTCGTTGACAGCACCCGGACGGGTGCCCGAGTGCCGTCCGGCGCGGCGAAATCCGCGGGGAACCGGCGCAGGTTGCCCGCGCTGGCGCCGCGCCAGCCGTAGATCGACTGGCACGGGTCGCCGACCGCAGTGACCGGATGCCCGTCGCCGAACAGCGACCGCAGCAGCACGAGCTGGGCGTGCGAGGTGTCCTGGTATTCGTCGAGCAAGACGACCTGATAGCGGGCCCGCTCGGCCTGGCCGACCACAGGGTGGCGGGACGCGATCCGGGCCGCCACGGCCATCTGGTCGCCGTAGTCGAGGACATCCCTGGCTGCCTTGGCGGACCTGTAGCCGGCCACCAGCGGCAGCAGTTGCTCGCGTACCCGCTGGATCCTGACCGCCTCGGTGACAGCCTTGGGCACTCTGCCGGTCAGCTCAGCCAGCTGCTCCTCGAGCCAGCGACCCGCAGTCCGGACGTCAGCCGCCCCGCGCAAGTGCTCGGCCATCTCGCCCGCCAGGGCGAGCGTCATCGCGGTCACGGTCGACGGCGTCCAGTCCAGGCCGTCAGTGGGGCCATCGTAGGCAGCCACGACCCGGGCCGCGAGCTGCCAGGACACCGCGGGTGTGATCAGTCGCAGCGTCGGCTCCAGCCCTTCGCGCAGGGCGTGGTCGGCGACCAGCCGGCCGGCATAGGCGTGGTAAGTCGAGATGACCGGGTCACCGGCCAGCACGTCCTCGTCCGCGCCGTTCCCCTGTGCCGGGCCCGGCAAGTCCAGGCCGGCCCGGCGCAGGCCGGTCAGCCTGATCCGTACCCGGTCAGCCAGCTCGGCTGCTGCTTTCCTGGTGAAGGTCAGGCCGAGCACTCGCTCGGGCCGTAGCAGCTGATTGGCGACCAGCCAGACCAGCCTGGCCGCCATCGTCTCGCTCTTGCCTGAGCCGGCACCGGCGATGACGGCCATGGGTGCCAGCGGCGCGCCGATGACCGCGGCCTGCTCGGCGGTCGGTTCCTGCGCGCCGACGATCCTGGCCAGCTGCGCCGGGCTGTACCGCGCTTGCTGTCCTGGCGTCATGGCAGTACCTGCCCGCCGCGCTCGTCGACCGGGCAGCAGGAGGCAACCGGGCAGACCCGGCAGCCCGGATTGGCGGTGGCGGTGAAGACCGGGCCGGCCATCCCGGTCGCGACGGTCTGCACTAGCTCGCGCGCCCACTCCGGCTCGGGATCGCTGCTCAGCCCGCGCTGCCGCTGCACCCGGACGCTTGCCTTCAGGCCGGCCTTGCCGACCTGCACCAGCTCAGCTCCCCCTGGCTCGGTGAGGCCGAGCTGCTCGAACGCGCCGAGCAGCACCGCGAGCTGATAGACGCCGAGCTGGGGATTGCGGTCCAGGTCGCTGTCGGCGGGCCGGCTGGTGCCGGTCTTGAGGTCGACGACGACGGCGGCACCGTCCTCGTCGCGCTCGATCCGGTCCACCCGGCCGGTGATCGTGATATCGCCCATCGGGACTCGCAGCTGGTGCTCGACGGCCACGAGCTCACGCGGGTTAGCGCGATGCCACTCCAGGAACTTCGCCACCATAGTCTCGGCCAGCGCGCGCTGGCGCGCGCTGTACCAGTTGCTGCCGTAATCCAGGTGCTGCCACAGCTCGTCAACTCGTTTGCCAACGTCGTCGTCATCGGCGCCCTCTGCCGCCAGCGCGGCGGCGGCATGGATCACGATGCCGAGATTCTGCGCCGTGCCAGGCGACCGGATGCCCACGGCCGCCTCGAGCAGCCATCGCAGTCCGCACTTCGTGAATGTCTCCACCCGCGAGGGGGATACCTGGACGCTGCCAGGCAGCCGTTCACCCGCCGCGGTCAGCTCGGTCAGCGCGTACCACTGGCGCGGGCTAGCGCCGCGCACACCGGCCGCCGCGAGCCTGGCCAGCTGCGCCGCGGCCGCTGCGCGCACCTGCGCGGGCAGCTGCACGTCGGCGGCGGCGCGGCGCAGATCGGCTGTCAGTGCCGGCAGCGAGAGGAACCGGCGGCCGGGACCGGCCACCTGGTCGATCTCGATGTCCCCGCCCGCCAGCTCGGCCAGGAACCTGGACGGACGTTCCTCGCCATCCGGCGCGCCGACCGCAGTCACCACCAGCTCACGCCGTGCCCGGGTCACCGCCACGTAGAACAGCCGCCGCTCGTCCGCGAGCATCCGGGCGCTTGCGGCAACCGCGGCCACATCGGCTGCGTCCCCGGCCGGGCCCGCGTCGCGGCCCGCGACCGCGTCCATCAGCTGATCCATGCCGAGTAGTGACCCGCGCTGGCGCAGGTCAGGCCAGCTGCCCTCCTGCACTCCCGCGACGACAACCAGGTCCCACTCCAGGCCTTTGGCCCGGTGCGCGGTCAGGACCGCGACGGAGTCACCCCGGGGCGCCCGGGCGGCGAGAGTCTCTCCGGCGATCTCCTGGCCGGACAGGCTGTCCAGGAACAGCCGGACCGAGCCCTGCGGCAGCCTCGCAGTGAACCGCGCCGCCGCGTCGAACAGCGCGACGACCGCGTCAAGGTCGGCGTCCGCGACTGCCCCGCGCGCACCGCCCGCCGCGCTCAGTGCCTGCCACGCCGCGGCTAGCCCGCTGGCCGCCCAGACAGTCCACAGCACATCGTGCGGAGTACCGCGGCTGCTGGCCTCACTGGCGAGCTGCAGCAGGTCGGCCACCTGGCGCGCCACGGCCAGCACCTGCGCTACGGGCCGGTCGTCCTGCTCCAACTGAGGCCAGCCCGGCCGGGATCAGGTTGCGCGGATCGCGCAGTGCATCTGCCAGCGGCTCGTCCGGCGGAGGCTGACCAGCCGCCCGCGCGGCCTCGGTCAATACCCGGCGCAGCCGGCGCAGGCCGAGTGCGTCAGTCCCGCCGAGCGGACCGGTCAGCAGCTCGGCAGCCGCCTGGTCGTCCATCGACTCCGGCGCGATCGCGCAGCTGACCAGCCGCAGCAATGGCCTGGTGCCAGGCTCCGCGGTCAGCGGCAGCTCGTCGCCGGCGACGTCCACCGGCACTCCGGCCGTGGTGAGAGCCCGCTGCAGCGCCGGCACCTGGCGGACCGCGGACCTGACCAGAACCGCCATGTCCGACCAGGCGATGCCATCGAGCAGATGCGCACGCCGCAGCGTGTCGGCAATCAGTGCCGCCTCCTGGCTGGCGCTGGCCGCGGTGATGATGCGGATGCGGCCAGGCTCCTCCCGGGCGGCAAGGAGCTGCCGGTGGGCGCGGGTGGCCGCATGTTCGAGCTGGCCGAGTGCCTGCGGCAGCCGGGCCGCGATCCGCCGCGATCCCGCCAGCAGCGCCGTGCCGCTGCGGCGGCAGGTGCGCAGCGCGACGACTTCTGCTGGCGAGCCGTCTGGTGCCCGGAACCGGTCAGGAAAACGCCTGATCGCGTCGACGTCGGCACCGCGGAACGCGTAGATCGACTGGTCCGGGTCGCCGACCGCGATGAGTTCCCGGCCGTCACCGGCCAGCTGAAGAAGCAGTTCTTCTTGCGCCGGGTCGGTGTCCTGATATTCGTCGACAAGGACCACATCGTAGGCCTGCCGTTCGCGCGCCCGAACCGCGCCCCGGCGGAGCAGGGAGCCCGCGATCCTCACGATTTCGGCGTAGTCGTAGGCCGGAACCGGCGCCAGGTCGAACCTGGCGGCGTAGGTGTCCAGGAACCGGCCGGCCGCGACCCAGTCGTCCCGGTCATGTTGCCCGCCGAGTGCTGCCAGGCGGCGACCGTCCAGGCCGCGCTCGGCGGCGCGCAGCAGGAAATCGCGCAGCTCAGCGGCGAAACCCTGGGTGCCCACCGCGGCGCGCAGCCGCTCGGGCCAGCCGCGCGCGCCGTCGGCAGCTTCACCTCGCAGCAGCCGGCGTACCTCCAGCAGTTGCTCGGGTCCTGGCAGCAGCACCGGCGGCTGCTCGCCGGCCAGCGCGTACTCACGCCGGACCAGCGCATAGGCGTAGCTGTGGAACGTCAGGGCGAGCGGCTGGCGTACGGTGCGGCCGAGTTGCAGCGTTATGCGCTCACGCAACTCGGCGGCCGCCTTGCGGCTGAATGTCAGCACCAGCACCCGGCTGGGATCGATGCCACGGCGCTCGACGCGTTCGACCACCGCCTCGACGATCGTGGTCGTCTTGCCGGTGCCCGGCCCGGCGAGGACGAGCAACGGGCCGGCGGCGTGCTCGATTACCCGCCGCTGGCCGTCATCAGCGCGCGCGGGCGCCGCGTCCGGCCGGTGCTGGCGGACGAGTCGGTAGGCGGGCGCGGCGGTTTCCATCGTGGTTGGCATTCCAGCAGATGCCGCCGACATTGACTGCCGCTACCGCTTAACCGCGCCGTCTGGCTCCTCTCATGTCGACGCGCCGGGGTCAGCCTGCGACGCTAAAGTGGCCGGCCTTCGGGCGCCATCCGGCTGGCGGGTCTTCACCAGCCCGCCCGTCGACCGCTTCGCGCAGCAAATCGGCGTGACCGGTGTGCCTGCCATACTCCTCGATCAGGTCGCAGAGCAGCCTGCGCAGGCTGGCGTGGCGGCCGTCGGGGTCGGCGAAGTGCACGGACTGGATCAGCCCGCCGTTCGCCAGGGCCGCGTTGAGCCTGGCGCGGGATCGTTCGACGGCGCCATCCCACAGGTCGTAGAGCTGCTCAGGGCTGTCGTCGGCGGCCGACGTGAACTCCCAGTCGCTGTCGCCGTCCCAGTTGTTGCCCTCCCACGGCGGGCCGATTGATGCGCCGCTGAGCCTGACGGTGAACATGTTGTCCTCGCACACGGCGAGATGCTTGAGCAGTCCGCCAATGGTCAGCGACGAGGCGCCGATCCTGACCTGCAGTCCGGCCGCGTCGAGATCGTCGGCCTTAAACCGGAACGTCGTGCGGAGCCGGTCGAGCGCACCGGTCAGGTGCTCGGCTTCCGTGCCGGCCATGGGTGGATCCCACGGGTAGTCGCTGTTAGCCATGCCGCCACCGTAGACCGTGTCCCGGACGATAATCGTCCGGAATGTTCCTGACGTTAGGAGGCTGGTGCGCAGTCAGCGGATGCCGTTGTTCGGCGCCACCGGTTAACCGCGCCGTCTGGCTCGTCTCATGTCGACGCGCGGCAGCCCGCCGGACGCCGGGTAGCGCAACGGCGTGTTCTCGGCCTGGTACTCGGCGAGGGCGGCTCGCTCATGCCCTGCCAGCAGCGAACCGTCGGCATGCACAATGCGCCACCAGGCGACGCCGCCTCCCCACTGTGCCATGACCCGGCCGACCTGACGCGGCCCGCCTTGGCCGAGGTACTCAGCCACGTCGCCGTAGGACATGACGCTGCCCGGCTCGATCGAGTCGACTACGTCCAGCACCTTGCTCGCGTAGTCGTCGAGGTCCTGCTGGTCAGCTCTCGTCACGACGTTCACCAAGGCCAGGCCACTTGGGCCGCGGAGCCGCGTGCCGCGCGGTCGGAGCAGGCAGGAACGGCAGCCGTGGCGGCTGCTGGTCGGGGACAGAACGCTCGCCGGGCTGCGCGGGACTGACCGGAGGCGGCACCGGGACGGCCGGCGGCTGAACCGAACTGGCAGGAGGCAGCGCAGGGCCGGCGGACGGCGGCCAGTCCGCAGCATCCGGGCTGGCCGGCCGCAGCAGCGACGACGGCCAGTCCGCCAGGCCGGGTTTGCCGTCGGCGGGAGACTGCGTGACCCAGCCTCCGGCTGCGGGCAACTCCTCCGCAGCCGCCGCGCGCAATTCCCGCACCGCGAACAGCCGGCCGGTCGCCAGCCCGATGACGGTCAGGCAGGCAACCGCGAGCAGGCAGAACAGGATCAGGCCGGCCGGGCCGCGCGGCGTTACCGGCGGTGCCGGGATGGCCGCGACTCCGCCGCCGAAATGGCTGGCTGCCGCAAACCCGGCGGATGGTGGCCCTTCGCCGGCCAGTTTGCCGGCCGCGGTCAGCGCGGCGGCCGCATCAACGACCCCGAACCCGATCTGCGGGTTCCAGCCGCCTCGGGGCCGGGTACTGACGGCAGTGCTGCTCGTGATGGCGCTGATGACCTGCGAGTCGGTCAGGCCCGGGTACTTCGACTTGATCAGCGCGACGACCCCCGCGGTGAGCGCGCACGCCGGGCTGGTCCCGGTCACCAGCCAGTAACCATCGTTGCGGCCCTGCGCCGGCACCCGCACGCCGGGCGCGGCGACTTGTACCGACAAGTTCTTGCTGGAGAACCCGGACACCTGGCCGTTCGCGTCGACGGCAGCGACGGCAAGCACGCCGGGGTAATCGGCCGGGAACGAGTACGGCGCACGGCTGGAGTTGGCCGTCACCGACGTGTCGCCTGAGTTGCCCGCAGAAGCAACAACAACGATGTTGTGGTCGTAGGCCTGCTGCAGCGCGGACCGGACCGCGCGGCTTTGCAGGCTGTAGCCCAGGGACATGCTGATCACCCCGGCGCCGTGCGCGACCGCGTAGTCGATGGCCTCGGCCAGTTCATGCTGTCCGCGGCTAGCCGACTCCTGCTCGTACTCGGCGTAGTTCGGGTCGGTGCCGTCGGTGATCACCCGCACGGACAGCACCGTGGATTTGGGCGCGCTGCCGAGAATGCCGTCGCTATCGCCCGGGCCGTGCCCGTGCCCCGCCACCAGTGACGCCATCCAAGTACCGTGCAGCCCCCAGTCCGGGTCAGACGGCGGCGTGCTCACCCCGGTGAAGTTCCGTCCCTGGCGCACCTGACCTGTCAGGTCCGAGACATTCCCGTCAGCACCACTGTCGATGACGGCGACGACCACGCCCTGCCCCTGGTCGACCGCCCAGGCCGGCTGCAGGTTCAGTTCGTTGATGACCCATGTCTCGGTACTGCGTACCAGATCTGCCTGCGCGGGCGCGGCCAGCAGCACCGACGTCGCGCCGAGCGCCGTCAGCGCCGCCGCAAGGCAGGAGAGCGCGCGTGTCCTCCGGCGCGCCAGCCTCAGCATCCAGGTGCCCCCGGGCAGACGGGGGCGGGGGGCGTGGGGCCCAGCGTCGAAGTTGCGGACTCCGTCAATCCCGCGTCGAGACTGGTCATTTCCTGGTCGAGGTAGCCGTCGTCGCGCACTGTGATCCGGTGCCTGCCGTCGGCGAACCCTACCGTCGACAGCACGACGTAAGGCCCGTCGGCTGATGCCAGGGTGAGCTGGCGCTCCGCGTCCCCGAATCCTGCCGCCGGTGTTCGCTGCACGCTCAGGGCCCTGACCAGCAGTGCCGAGCTGTCCGACTGCCGGTCAGATCGGCCGCCACGGTGGTGGCAGCGGCGGCGCCGGGCAGCACCATGACGGCGACGGTCGCCACCATGCTTCCGCTGGAATCGACGTAGGTCGCGCGCAGAGCCTCGCTGCACCGGTAGTGCTTCAGGACGCTCACCGCGGCGGCGGAGACCGCGGCGGCACAGCCGGTAGGCGAGGCGATGCCCAGCCTGCGAGCGTCGAGGCCAAGACTGGCGCGGGCGTTAAGAGAGTCGGCGGAGAGCTGGTAGGAGACCACAAGAGGGAAGATCTTGCCGGCGGGCAGAGCGCGCCACTGTCGCTCCATCTCCCAGGTAGCGATCTGGGACTGCTGCCTGGGGGTGAACTGCCGGGGCAGCAGCTGGTGCGCAATCCCGATGGCCGCGACCGCGAGCCCGGCCAGGCCCGCTGCCAGCAGGGCGGCGAAGGCTGCTAGCTGCAATCCGCCCCGCCTGCGGCGCGCCGGAGCGCGGCCTGGCCCGGCCTGGCCTGGGGTTTGACCGTCGGCCGGGGCCAGCTGACTGGCGAGCTGAGCGGGCACGCCGACCGGGCCCCGTGCATCGTCGGCATCGGGACCTTCGCCCTCGGGCGCAGCTGGCGAGCTCTCCGGTGGCTCAGGCTGCCACGTCACACCCGGAGTTTACGGCCTTGGGCAGGCAAAGCCGATAAGGCTGCGGCGGCGATCGCCGCAGCCCTGGCGACCGCGAGACCTCAGTACGTTGCCAGGCTCGGGTCGACCTGGCTAACCCAGGCCAGGACCCCGCCGCCCACGTGCACGGCGTCCGAATAGCCTGCGCCCTGCACGATGGCCAGGCACTCGGCACTGCGCGCACCGCTCTTGCAGTGCAGCACGATCTGCTTGTCCTGGGGCAGCTTCTCCAGCGCCGCTCCGGTCAGGAACTGGTCCTTGGGGATCAGCGTCGCGCCGGGAATCGAGACGATCTCGTACTCGTTCGGCTCGCGCACGTCTACCAGGAAGATGTTGTCGCCCCGGTCGAGCATGCCCTTGAGGTCGGTAGCGCTGATCGTCGACCCGGAGGCCGCCTGCTGCGCATCGGCCGACAGCGCGCCGCAGAACGCGTCGTAGTCGATCAGCTCGGTGATGGTCGGGTTCTTGCCGCAGACCGCGCACTCGGGGTCCTTGCGGACCCGGACCGTGCGGTAGCTCATCTCCAGGGCATCGTAGATCATCAGCCGGCCAGCTAGCGGCTCACCGATACCGGTGAGCAGCTTGATCGCTTCGGTCACCTGGATCGATCCGATCGAGGCGCACAGCACGCCCAGCACACCGCCTTCAGCGCAGGACGGCACCATGCCCGGCGGCGGAGGCTCGGGGTACAGGCAGCGGTAGCAGGGGCCGTACTCGGCCCAGAACACGCTCGCCTGGCCGTCGAACCGGAAGATCGAGCCCCAGACGTAGGGCTTGCCGAGCAGCACGCACGCGTCATTGACCATATAGCGGGTGGCGAAGTTGTCGGTGCCGTCCACGATCAGGTCGTATCCGGCGAACAGCTCCATGACGTTGTCGTTGGTCAGGGCCTCGTCGTGCACGATCACCCGCACGTACGGGTTGATCTCGGCGATACTGTCCCGCGCGGACTCGGCCTTCGGCCGACCGATGTCCGACTGCCCGTGGATGACCTGCCGCTGCAGGTTGGACTCGTCCACGACATCGAAATCGATCACGCCGAGCGTGCCGACCCCGGCGGCCGCCAGGTAAAGCAGGGCCGGCGATCCCAGGCCGCCTGCGCCAACGCACAGCACCCGGGCGTTCTTCAGCCGCTTCTGCCCGGTCATGCCGACCTCAGGGATGATCAGGTGGCGCGAGTAGCGCTTCACCTCATCAATGCTCAGGCTCTCGGCGGGCTCTACCAGCGGTGGCAAGGACACGACAGTCTCCTGGTCCTAATTCTTGGTCTTGGTGCTCCTGCAGTGGAACCAGCGGCGCGGCCCGGGCATTCCGGCACCGGAAATGTCACTGGTACCGAGTACAACTCCTGACATGCAGCAGATTCCGCACCCGCAGTTACCCTGGCACATTCCTGGCCTGCCTGCCAGGCCGATCGTCGTGCCCATGCTGCCGACCCGGGTCCTTCAGCCGGGCAGGCAGGCTCCGCTGCCCGACGCAGTCGCGGTCCGGCAGCATGCCGTACCGGATACGGCACCGCCCTACGACGACGAGCTCAGCGCTGGCCAGCGCCTGCCGGAGACGGCTGGCCAGGACACCGAGAGCCATCCGGAGTCACGGGCAGCCGACCACGATGGCAGCCACCATCAGGACCGTAACGATGACGACTCCGGTCCGCCGACGGGCCAGCCAGGCAGCTGGCCCAGCCAGTTCGCCCAGGTACTCGCCGAGACGCTGGCCGGGTCCAGGCCAGCCCGGCAGCTCACGCCCTGGACCACCGAGCAGGCACGCCGCCGGATCCGCCAGCTCGGCCCGATGCTCGCCACTGACCAGCGGCCGCGAGTCCGCCGCGTGGTCACCTCCTCGCCAGCCTCCGACGTGCTCGAACTGGCGGCCGTCGTCGGATTCGGGCCCAGAGTGCGGCTGCTGGCGATCCGGCTGGAACGCGAGCAGCCGCGGCCATACCGGCAAGGGGGCGACGGCTGGTGCTGTACCGCGATCGAGTCGGCCTGACCAAGCCGCGGCCCTTAGCAAGTGCCCGCCCGCCCCCGGTTGGGTTACGAACCGGGGGCGGGCGGGCTAGGTCCCCGTCCGGGGACGGTTAGCGGTTACGCGGATCACCGTGACACTGCTTGAACTTCTTGCCCGATCCGCACGGGCAGGGCGCGTTCCGGCCGACGTTGCCGTAGTCCGCGCTGGCTCCGGTTGTCGTGTGCTGAGCTGTGCCAGAAGCGTCGTCGGCTGGAGCACTGTAGCTGAGCTCACCTGAGCGCTGCGGGCGTGCCAGGCCCCTGGCCAGGCCAGCAGGCAGGCCCTGCTGGCCGTCCGCGGCGGGCTCAGCCGCGGGCTGCCGGGCCTGCTGCTGCCGTTGCGCCGGCTGCCGGGCCTGCTGCTGCTGCCGTTGGGCGGGCTGCGGTGCCTGGCGCGGCGGGGCGGCCGGGGCTGGCGCGGGCGCGCCACCGGGCGACAGGCTGATCATCGGGCCCGCCTGGGCGGCGTTGCCGTTCTCCTCGGCCATGATCGGGTTCGGCTGTACCTGGACCTGCAGGTTGAACAGGCTGCCGACCGACTCCTCCTTGATGCCGTCCATCATCGCGGTGAACATGTCGTAGCCCTCGCGCTGGTACTCGATCAGCGGATCGCGCTGGCCGTAACCGCGCAGGCTGACGCCCTCGCGCAGATAGTCCATCTCATACAGGTGCTCGCGCCACTTACGGTCGAGCACCGACAGCACGACCCGGCGCTCCACCTCGCGCATGACCTCAGGCGTGAGCTCCTGCTCACGATGCTCGTACGCGGCACGCGCGTCTTCCTTGATCACCTCGTCCAGCAACTCGGCCGACAAGTTCGCTCGCTCCCCGCCGGCATCGGCGACGACCTCGTCGACGGTGACGTTGACCGGGTACAGCTGCTTGAGCGCACGCCAGAGCTTGTCCAGGTCCCACTCCTCGGGGAATCCGTCGGCAGTAGCGCCGATGACATACTCACCGATGACATCGTCGGTCATGCTGGTGATCTGCCCCTTGAGGTCGGCGCCCTCGAGTACCCGGCGACGCTCCTCATACACGACCTTGCGCTGGCGGTTCATCACATCGTCGTACTTCAGCACGTCCTTGCGGATCTCGAAGTTCAGCGACTCGACGTTGGACTGGGCGGACCTGATGGCCCGGCTCACCGGCTTGGACTCCAGCGGCATGTCGGGCGGGGTTTTCATCAGCTGCATCAGGTGAGCGATCTTGTCGCCGTTGAACCTGACCATCAGCTCGTCCTCGAGTGACAGGTAGAACCTGGATTCGCCGGGGTCACCCTGGCGGCCTGAGCGACCGCGCAGCTGGTTGTCGATCCGGCGCGACTCGTGCCGCTCGGTGCCGAGCACGTACAGGCCGCCCACCGAGACGACCTCGTCGTGCTCCTTGCTGACGGCCTCACGGCACTTCTCGACCGCTTCGGGCCACGCCTTCTCGTAGTCCTCAGGTGTATCGACCGGGGACAGACCGCGCTGATGCAGCTGCAGGTCAGCGAGAAACTCCGGGTTGCCGCCGAGCATGATGTCGGTACCGCGCCCGGCCATGTTCGTGGCGACCGTGACTGCGCCCTTGTGCCCGGCCCTGGCGATGATCGCTGCCTCACGCTCGTGGTACTTAGCGTTGAGCACCTCGTGCGGGACACCCCGGCGCTTGAGCTGGCGCGACACTAGCTCGGACTTCTCCACGCTGGTGGTGCCGACCAGCACGGGCTGGCCGACCTCGTGCCGTTCGACGATGTCCTCGACGACGGCGTCGTACTTGGCTTCCTCGGTCTGGTACACGAGGTCGGCCTGGTCGGCCCGGATCATCGGCATGTTCGTCGGGATCGGTACCACGCCGAGGGTGTAGGTCTGGTGGAACTCGTTGGCCTCGGTCAGCGCCGTGCCGGTCATGCCGGAGAGCTTCTCGTAGAGGCGGAAGTAGTTCTGCAGCGTGATCGTGGCGAGAGTCTGGTTCTCGTCCTTGATCTGCACGCCTTCCTTGGCCTCCACGGCCTGGTGCATGCCCTCGCTCCAGCGCCGCCCGGGCAGGATGCGGCCGGTGAACTCGTCCACGATCAGGACCTCGCCGTTCATCACGACGTAGTCCTTGTCCTTGGTGTAAAGCTCCTTGGCCTTGATGCGCGTTGTTCAGGAAGCTGATCAGCGGGGTGTTGACGCTCTCGTAGAGGTTGTCGATGCCGAGCCAGTCCTCGACCTTCTCGACGCCCGACTCCAGGATGCCGACGGTCCGCTTCTTCTCGTCGACCTCGTAGTCGCCCTCGCCGTCCTCGCCGCGCCGCAGCCGCGGCGCGATCTTGGCGAACTCCTGGTACCAGATGCTGTTCTGGTCGACCGGGCCGCTGATGATCAGCGGCGTCCGCGCCTCGTCGATCAGGATCGAGTCGACCTCGTCGACGATCGCGAAGTAGTGCCCGCGCTGGACGCACTCCTCCAGGCCCCAGGCCATGTTGTCGCGCAGGTAGTCGAAGCCGAACTCGTTGTTGGTGCCGTAAGTGATGTCGGCGGCGTACTGCCTGCGGCGCTCGTCCGGGTCCATGTTCGGCCAGGATCACGCCGACCTCCAGGCCGAGGAACCGGTGCACCCGGCCCATCCACTCGGCGTGGTAGCGGGCCAGGTAGTCGTTGACGGTGACGACGTGGACGCCGCTGGCCGCGTCAGCGCGTTCAGGTAGGACGGCAGCACGGCGGTCAGGGTCTTGCCCTCACCGGTCTTCATCTCGGCGATGTTGCCCAGGTGCAGCGCGCGCGCCGCCCATCAGCTGGACGTCGAAGTGCCGCTGGCCGAGCACCCGGGTGGCAGCCTCGCGCACCGTGGCGAAGGCCTCCGGCAGCAGGTCATCCAGGCACTCGCCGTCGGCGTGCCGCTGCTTGAGCTCGTCGGTCATCGCCCGCAGCTCGGCGTCGATCAGCGCCTTGAAGTCTTCCTCGATCGAGTTGACCTGGCTGACGAGCGCCTTGAGCTTGCGCAGCGTCTTGCCCTCGCCAGCGCGAAGGATGTTGTCAATGATGGCTGGCACTTGTCGTCGCGCTCCCTGCGGGTCTTCTGGCTAGGTCTGTGGCTGGCCGCTGCTGCTCACCGCTAGCCGCTTTCGACCCGGCTGCGAGCTGCGGCCGGCCGGGCAGGCGGCAGTGGCAGGCCGCTCCCGTAGCAGTCCAACGGCATAGCGGCAGCCAGCGTTCCTGCCTCACCGCCATGGTAGGCGAGATAGCTGGCGAAGCCGAGTCCGCGGCGCAGGTCGGCACACTCATATATGGGGCCGAGTGCGCGCCACGACCGGCCGCTGGCCACAATGATAGGTATCACGACAGGCGGTAGGAGAGGAGCAGCGCGCATGGCGAATCAGGTGGGGCCAGCCACTGCAGGCGGGCAGGTGGCGGGCGCGGGTCGGCGCGGCGCTCGGCGCCAGCGCGGGCGCCAGTGCGGCGCGGCGGCCAGGACGTAGCCCCGTTCGTCTCGCAGGTGCCGGGGACGCCGGTGCACTTCCCGGCCTTCCACGGCCGCACCGTGTCCTGGGTCGCCGTGTCGCTCATCATGGTCGCCTTCCTGGCGGCGGCCTGGCGCTGGTGCTTCGGGCCGACTCTGGTGGCTGTTCTGGGTAGCGCTCGGCGTCGCGGCCGTCGGCGGCCTGCTGGCGCTCGCCACCGGCATCTTCGACGACTGGTACTAAACCGGCAGCGCCCGACCATCGCACCGCCCGGCCTCCGCAACACGGAACATAAGCGGACATATACCCTCACGGTCCAGTGCGGCCGCGAGGGTAGGGCCGGGATCGCTGCCGTCAGCGGCGCGGCAACCCGCACGATCTTCGCGGACCGGCTGTCGGCACCTGCCGGTAGCCTCGCAGTCGTGGCCGGCCCCCAGCCTCTCCGAGTTGCAGTGCACCCTGAGCCAGGACGAAGCGCGCTCTATCTCGTTGCGCGCCCAGGGGCTCATCGGCGCTGACGCACGGGCAGGCGGCGTGCCCGCCATGCTCCGCCGGGTCGGCGCTGTCCAGCTGGACACCATCAGCGTGCTGGCCCGCTCGCACGAGCTCGTCGCCTACGCGCGGCTCGGTGCCATCGGGCGCGCGCCGGTCGAGCGGGCTTACTGGCATCCGCGCCAGCCGGCCGCCTTCGAGTACTGGTCGCACGCCGCGTGCGTGCTGCCGATCGAGGAATGGCCGTATTACGAGTTCCGGCGGCGTGCCTTCCGCGAGCGCGGTCTGCGCTGGCACCAGAGTCATCCCGATGTCTGCGAGCGCGTGCTGGCCAGGATCCGGGCCGAGGGCCCGCTCACCGCCACCGAGCTCGGCGGCGCCAAGAACGGCGGGCCGTGGTGGGACTGGTCGGATACCAAGATCGCGGTCGAGTGGCTGCTGGACACCGGCGACGTGATCTGCGCCCGCCGGATCGGCTGGCGCCGGGTCTATGACCTGCCCGAGCGGGTCCTGCCGGCCGGGCTGCTCGGCCGCGACCTGACCGAGCGCGAGTGCGTCACCCGTCTGGCCGCCGTCGCGGGCCGGGCGCTCGGCGTGGTGACCGAGTCCGACCTGCGTGACTACCAGCGACTCCGGTATGGCGGGGCGGGCATCCGTCAGGACGGCCGAGGATCAACGCGGCCGAGGCGGCGGAAGCAGGCGGGCTGATCCCGGTGCAGATCGCCGCCGGGCAGGGCGGTCCGTCCGTCCGCGCCTGGGCCGACCCGTCGGCGCTGGCCGAGGCGAAGCTCCGGCCGCCGGGGATGGCACCGCACCACCCTGCTGTCCCCGTTCGATTCGCTCGTCTGGGACCGCAAGCGGACCCTGCGGGTATTTGGCTTCGAGCACAGCCTGGAGGCCTACGTCCCGCAGGCCAAGCGCGTGCACGGGTACTTCACCATGCCCTTGCTGGCCGGCGGACGGCTCGTCGGCCGGGTCGACCCGGCCCGCGAGGGCAGCACGCTGGTCGCCCGCAAACTGACCGTGGACAAGCCCGGCCGCGACCGAGCCGATGGCGCAGGCGCTGGTCGAGGCCGCCTCCTGGGTCGGCTGCCAGCACGTCCGGCTGCAGCAGGTCGAGCCGCCCGCGCTGCGGCCGCGGTTGCAAGCGGCGCTGGCAGTCCACGGCGGCTGAGCGGCTCGCGAAACCCGCGGCGGCTTGTCCCGGCGTCTCGTTCTTACTCCTCGCCGGAGAACCGCTCCCAGGCAGACTGCCGGGTCATGTCCAGCGCCGCGCCGATCCTGGTCCAGGTGATACCACGCTTACGCGCGAGGCGGACCCAGGCGCCGAGATGATTCTCGACTTCGGCGGCCGCCACGGCCACCCTCGGCAGGTGCGCGAGCAGATCCTCGTCGGACATGTTCTGCTCCCAGTTGGCGACCGGGTCCGGCCGGTCCGGCTCGGGGATCGCCAGCAGGTCGTTGCACAGGCCGATGCACTCGTTGCAGATGAAGACTCCAGGGCCGGCGACCAGCCTGGCTACCGCGTCGTGCGACTTGCGGCAGAACGAGCAGGCAATATTCGCCCGCCACTCGGCGACCGCATCGGGAGGAGCCGGCCTGGTCCCGGCAGCCGGGACAGCGTCCTGAGTCTGGCTGGTCGTCATCGGGCAGTCCCTTCGCCACGCCGCCTGCGGTACGACGGCGACTTGTCAGGCGATACCTTACGCCGTCAGGCAGCCCCTGACAAGAGCATGCGGCCGGACGGCCACGTTCCCCTCAGGGTTTGCGGAATGACGGTCAGCCGAACTCGATCAGCTTTTCCCGGACAGCGACCATCACGGCTTCCATCCGGGAGTGGATCTGCAGCTTCTCCAGGATGTTGCGGACGTGGTTCTTGACCGTGTTCTCGGAGATGAACAGTTCCTTCGCGATGTCGCGGTTGTTCATCCCGCGCGCGACCAGCCGGAGCACCTGGATCTCGCGGTCGGTGAGCTTGGGCGCGGGGACCTGCTGCGGCGGCTCATCTTCGTCCCGCCGGGCCAGCGCCGCGAACTCGGTGAGCAGCTTGCCTGCCATCGACGGGTTGATCAGCGACTGGCCGCCGTGCACGGCGCGGACCGTGTCGGCGACCTCGTCGAGCGGGATGTCCTTGAGCAGGTAGCCGCTCGCGCCGGCCCTGATCGCCTCGAACAGGTCCTCTTCTTCGTCGCTGATCGTCAGCATGACGATCTTCGCGCTCGGGGCAACGTCCTTGAGCGCCCGGCAGGCCTCGATGCCGCTGCTGCGCGGCATCCGGATGTCCATCAGGATCACGTCGGGCAGCGACTCGCCGGCCTTGTCGACGGCCTCCTCGCCGTCGCTGGCCTGGCCGACCAGCTCGATGTCGGGCTCGGACTCCAGCACCATCTCCAGGCCGCGGCGGAACAGCGCGTGATCGTCGACGATCAGCGTGCGGATCGGCTCGGAGACGCCAGGTTCACCCGGCGCGACATCCCCGGCCGCGGCTCCGCCGCGGCGCAGCCCGTCCGGCTGGCTGTGGCGTGCCTCGGGCTGACCCCGGCACTGCGGCCCATGATCCTTCCTTCCTTAGCGACCAGGCTTTCCCGTTTCCCCGCCCGGTCCGCCAGACCCTGACCCCGCGATGCCCGTGCCTGAACTCTCGCTGACCAGGGCCCGGTTGCAAGTGCGGCGCGGGTCGGCGCGCCGCACTGGCAACTCGTGTCCGCGCGGCCGCTAGTCGGCCAGGCCCGCCCGCTGATTCTGCTGCTCGCGGGAATCAGCCTGCTTCGCGCCCTTCGGCGCCGTGCCGTTGGCCTGGGCCTGGGCGGCCTGGCCGGGAACGTGCTCCTCCACCAGCCTGATCACGCCGTACTGGTAGCCGCGGCGCCGGTAGACGACGCTCGGCACGCTGGTCGACGGCGTCGGTGAACAGGAAGAAGTCGTGCCCGACTAGTTCCATCTCGAACAGCGCCTGGTCGATGCTCATCGCGCTAGCGGCGTGGAACTTCTCCCTGACCACCAGCGGGCCCTCGCCCTGCACGCTCGACCGGCACGAAGCCGTCTGCTTCCTCGTCCGCCGCCGCCTGCTCCGCCTCGTCGTCGGCCCTGGTGTCGGCGGCCTGCGCGGCCTTTGCCATCTCCGCCATCGCGCCCGCGGCGTCGCTGCCGGCCAGGAGCCCGCCGCCCGCGCCCAGCCTGATGGCCGGCAACTCGGCGTCGGAAGCCAGGTCGGCCTCGGGGAGGTCGCTCAGCCGGACCGCTGAGTGCGCTCCGTGCCTGTCCTTGCGCCGGTCGCACGCACGGCGGAGCCGGGACTCGAGCTTGGCGAACGCCATGTCCAGCGCGACGAACCTGTCCTCAGCGGCAGCCTCGGCCCGGATGGCCGGCCCGCGCGAGGTTACGGTGAGCTCGACCCGCTCCTTGCGGTCCGCCAGCCGGGGGTTGTGCTCAGCGGAGACTTCGACGTCGACCCTGAGTACTTTGGCGTCCAGCTTCTCGATCTTCGCTAGCTTGGCCGTCGCGTGCTTCCGGAACCTCTCCAGCACGTCGGTGTGCCGGGCTTTGAAGATGATGTCCACGCAGGAACTCCCTTCTTGTCCGGTCATGAGCGGCACCCGCCCGGCCGACCTGGTCTTCTACCCCACATCCGCCTGCTGAGGGGGTCGCGGCGGCTTGTGCCACTACTACCCTTCTCCCTACCCAGGGGATATCGGATCCCCCGGCGGGGCAGGACTTACTTCTAAGCCGCACCGTGATCGGTCGACGAGAAGTCGCCTTACGTGGGCCGCTTCGCCTGCGGCTGGCATCGGCTAGCCGGGCTAGTCGACCCTGCTGACAGGGTCATCAGCCCAGCGCAACCACGGACCCGGACGGGTGCCATGACACGACGTTAGCCGCAGGCCAGCCGAATGTCAGGAGCGGATCCCCGCCAGCCGCTCCGCCGCGGCGGATGTCCGCCGGTAAGGCTGCGGATATGCACTGCCGGCAGAGTTGCAATTGTCCCAGCGGATACAGGGGTTCTATCCGGGAAAGACCGGGTTGCTACCTTTCGCTACGGCCCGCCAGTCAAGCTGGACAAGGGCCGAGGTCCACAGCTGGCCGTCAGTGGTCCCGACCACGAGCGACTTGCCGTCGGAGGTCAGGGTCTGCGGGTGAGCCGGCGCGCCGCCCAGCTCGGTCCCCTCACTGCCGGTGAGCGGTACCTCATAGATCTCGTGGTGGGCGAGAACCGCCAGGTGGTAGGGATCGAACCAGCTGAGCGCCGTCGGGTCGGCCAGGCCGGTACCGACGGCCACCGCCAGGCCGAACGACAGGCCGTCGCTGGTTCACCGCAGCCAGCAGCAGGTGATTGCCCGTCGGACGTGTGCACCAGCAGCGCAGCACGCACACTGTCCGGTGCCATCCGCAGCGCCAGGATCCGTGACACCTGCTCGCCTGTCTGCAGCGAGATCGGCGCGGTGACCGGCACGGCCGCTCGATCCTGGCGGCTGCAGTACCCAGACCTGGCCGCCGGCCACCACCCACAGATGGCCTTGCGCTGTCCCAGCTCAGCGAGGTGCAGGGGCCGGCCGAGCCGGCCAGCGGGAAGGCGGCGTATTGCTGTGAGGCTCCCGGCTGCGCCGAGCGGGCGACTGCAGGTGCAGCCGCGACCGTCCTGGACGGCAACGGCCAGCTGCTGGCTGCCGCCCGGCGAGACTGCCAGCGCCGTGACTGCCGGCGGGCTGGCGACCTCGCCCGGGCCGAGCTCAGCGATGCCCGGGTTGCGGCGACCCGGACTGGTCACCGCCGAGGCAACGGCCGGCGTCCTGGCGTACAGGCTTCCGGCGCCGCTGCTGCCGGATGCCGGCGGTAGTACACCGCCGGGACCAGGTTCTCCTGCTGCTGATTGCCGGTGTACGGCGGCTTGTGGTTGATCTCGAGCTGCGACGAGTTCGCTACCGGCTCGCCGAGTAGGACTCTGTCGCCCAGCGTCGCCTGAGCAGCTGGGCCCTATCTGCTCAGCTGCAGCCTGCGTCTGGCGCGACGCGGCGCCGCCCAGGTCGACCATCGGTCGGGCGTGGCGCCCGCTGATGGTCACCTGGCCCCGATCAGGGGCGTCTCGGGCGGGAACGCCGTAGTGGCGCCACCGGACAGCCAGTCGCCCCGGTCGTGGAGCAGGCCCTTCACCAGCCCGGTCGCGAGCCCGGTGTTCAGTGCCGTGTTAGAACCTGCAGCGGCGCGAAGACAGGGTCGGGCACCAGCAGCCGTGTGACCGGCGCGGCGGCGCGAAGAAGAACAGGTTCCGCGGCTGGTACACCAGCTGGAAGTCGGACTGGGTCAGCAGCAGCCCGTCGACGGCAGCGCTGTCGATCAGCCAGATGCCGTCGGCCCTTGACCATCGGGAACTGGTACGGCCGGCTGAGCCAGGACTCGACTGGTACTGGCCCGACTGGCTCAGCGTCGCCAGCCTGCTGCCGGTGAGCTTGACCTGCTCGAAGTGCTCGGCCGGGCTGGGTGATGTGCGGCGGCACCTGCTCCGTCTGGAACTGGCTGGCCGCGGTGGGCGCCCGACCACCGTGACCGGCACAGCCGGCTGCCAGTGCTTGCGGGCCTGCGGCGTCATATACTGCCCGGCAGCGGTCGGGTCCAGGGCGTAGCTCGCGCTGGCGTGCAGGAAACCGAGCACGACCTGGTAGGCGTGCCAGCTGGCGGTCGGCGGCGGGGGCGGGAACGGCAGCGTGTAGGCCTGAACCTGGCTGCTGCGGCCCGATGCCTGCGTCGCCAGGCCGCCGGACGGGGCAGTGGACACCGCCGCCGCCGCAATCGCTGCCAGCGCGATGACGCCTCGAAGCCGCCAGGCCGAGCCGCGACTGGCCAGCCGCAGCCTAGCCACGAGCCGCTATCCCGCTCGCGGGGCCGCCTCTGGACGCGAGGTCAGCGTCCAGCTCCGGCGCATCGGCTGCGAGTTCGTCAGCCAGCTGCTGCCCGCGCCTGGTGCCCCGGCCAGCACTGGCGGCCCGGCCGGCACTGGCACCGGCACGGTCGGAAGCACCGGTACCGGCGGCATCGGAGGCGCCACCGTGGACGATCACGCCCCGCACTGCAGCAGCGGAGACGCCCGCGCCGTGCCGGGCCGGGCCGGGCAGATCCGGCAGGTCAGCCGGCTCGGCCAGGCCCGCCAGGTCGGCCGCGTCGATCCCGGCCTGATGCGGGCTCAGCGGCAGCGGCGAGCCGTGCAGCTCCCCGCCGACGGCGCGCGGCAGCGTGAGCCGGAACACCGACCCCTTCCCGGGCTCGCCCCACGCCTCCAGCCAGCCGCCGTGCAGCCGGGCGTCCTCCAGCGCGATCGCCAGGCCGAGCCCGGTCCCGCCGGTGGTCCGGGCCCGGGCCGGGTCGGCGCGCCAGAACCGGTCGAAGACCAGCTGTTCCTCGCCCGGGCTCAGGCCGACTCCGTAATCGCGGACCGAGATCGCCACGGCCCCGGAGTCCATCGCCGCGGTCACCACGGTGTCCTTGGTCTCGCCGTGCTCCACCGCGTTCACCAGCAGGTTGCGCAGGATCCGCTCGACCCGGCGCCGGTCTACCTCGGCGATGCACGGCCCGGCGGGCAGCCGGAACTCGATCTTGGTGCCGCGCCGCTCCGCGAGCTGCTGGGCGACGTCGGCGGACTGGCGGACAGATCGCAGACGTCGACCGGCTCGGCATCCAGCGTCGCCGCGTTAGCGTCGTAGCGGCTGATCTCCAGCAGGTCGGTGAGCAGCGACTCGAACCGCTCCAGCTGGCTTTGCAGCAGCTCGGCCGACCGTCCGGCCGCCGCGTCCATGTCGTCCTTGGCCGCGAACAGCACGTCCGAGGCGATCCTGATCGTGGTCAGCGGCGTGCGCAGCTCGTGCGAGACGTCGGACACGAACTGCCGCTGCACCTGGGACAGGTCCTCCAGCTCGTCCATCTTCTCCTGCAGGCTGGCGGCCATCTCGTTGAACGAGGTCGCCAGGGCGGCCAGCTCGTCCGTGCCGCGGACCTCCATCCGCTCGTCGAGCTTCCCGGCCGAAAGCCGCTGGGCGCCCTGCGCCGCCAGCCGGACCGGGACGACCACCCACCGGGTCACCAGCCAGGCGATGGCGGCCAGCAAGACCACGACGGCGATGCCGACCAGCAGCAGGTTCCGCTGCATGCTGGCGAGGCTCTGCTGCTCGGCTGACAGCGGGAAGAAGTAGTAAAGCTGGTAGATCGTGCCGACCGGGGCCCCGAAGACCAGGCCGGGCACCGGGCATCTGCTGGAGCCGAAAGCCATGCTGGCCCATACCCTGGCCGGGGCCGTCTTGCCCGCAAGCTGCTCGGTCCACCTTCCGCACCAGAACCTTGGGCAGCTGCGGCGGCAGGCCGTAAAAGTCGTTCTCCGCGCCGCTGCTGTAGACCGGCTCGCCCTGGTCGTCCGGCGGCAGGGTCACCTCGACGGCGTAGGGCTGCCGTCGGTGGAGACTGAGCTGGTGGGCGAGCTGAACATCCGGCCCTGGACGCGTCGCTGGCGGCTGCGCGCGAACCCGGCGGCTCGGCGCACTGCTGCAGGCCGGAGGCGGCGATGCTCTCCGACGTCAGCACCTTGTCCGCGTACAGGTCGGCCACCAGATGGTGCATCAGCACAAAGCCGAGCAGGCTGACGACCACGGCCGAGAGCACCAGGGTGGCGGTGATCACCCGCAGCTGCAGCGACTTGCGCCAGCGGTCGGTGATCCGGCGCAGCAGGCTCGGCGGGCCGGCCGGAAGCATCGAGCGAGTGAGCAGTCCGGAGCGCGGTCTAGCCAGCCAGCCGCGATAGCCGGCCCTGACGCTGCTCGCTGCTCCCTTCATCGCCCTGCCCAGCTGGATCAGCCCCGGCCGCACCTGGCCGGTCGGCTGCCGGGCGGCTGGCGCGGGTCCCGATCAGCCCGGGCCCGCCTTATATCCAACGCCACGAACCGTCACCACGATTTCCGGGCGCTCCGGGTCCTTCTCGATCTTCGCGCGCAACCGCTGGACGTGCACGTTGACCAGCCGGGTGTCGGCGGCGTGCCGGTAGCCCCAGACCTGCTCGAGCAGCACCTCCCTGGTGAAGACCTGGCGCGGCTTGCGGGCCAGGGCGACCAGCAGGTCGAACTCCAGCGGGGTCAGGTTCAGCGGCTCGCCGGCCCGCTGCACCGAGTGGCCGGCGACGTCGATCGTGACGTCGCCGATGGTCAGCGTCTCCGGGGCCGGGTCGTCGGTCCGGCGCAGCCGGGCCCGGACCCGGGCGATCAGCACCTTGGACTGGAACGGCTTGACGATGTAGTCGTCGGCGCCCGACTCCAGGCCCGAGCACGACGTCGACCGTGTCGCTCTTGGCGGTCAGCATGACGATCGGCACGCCGGACTCGGCCCGGATCTGGCGGCAGACGTCGATGCCGTCCATGCCGGGCAGCATCAGGTCCAGCAGCACCAGGTCCGGCTTGGTGTCGCGGAAGACGTCCAGCGCCCGGTCACCGTCCGCGACGAACGTGGGCTCGAATCCCTCGCCGCGCAACACGATGCCGAGCATCTCGGCCAGAGCGGCGTCGTCATCGACGACCAGCACGCGACCCTTCATAGTCCTCATCGTTCCACGTAGATGGTGGCTTGGGGAGCCGCCACAGCGCCTCGGCCCGCGCCCAGGATTCGCAGATTACCCGCCGTGACCGGCTGAATCACCCCTCGTTCGGTGACGATGGCGGTGATCAGCTCCGGCGGGGTCACGTCAAAAGCCGGGTTATAGGCCTGCGCTGCCGGCCGGCGCGACCGGCTGCCCGGCCAGGCTGGTGACCTCCTCGGCGGGCCGGTGCTCGACCGTGATCGCGCTCCCGTCCGGGGTGTCCGAGAGTCGACGGTGGAGACCGGCGCGACCACGACAAACGGCACGCTGTGGTGGCGGGCCAGCACCGCCAGGCCGTAGGTGCCGACCTTGTTGGCGACGCTGCCGTCGGCGGCGATCCGGTCGGCCCCGGTCAGCACCAGGTCGACCTGGCCGGCCGCCAGCAGCGACGCGGCGGCGCTATCGGCCAGCACCGCGTGCGGCAGCCCGGCCCGGCGTGCCTCCCACGCGGTCAGCCGGGCGCCCTGCAGCAGCGGCCTGGTCTCATCGATCCACAACTGGGCCAGCCTGCCCGCCCGGTGCGCGGCCAGGATCACCGCGAACGCCGTGCCCTCACCCGCCGATACCAGGCGCGCCGGTGTTGCAGTGGGTGAGGATCCGCGCCCCGTCCGGCACGAGTCGCAGGCCGTGGCTGGCCATCGCCGCACTCGCGGCGGCGTCCTCGGCGGCGATCAGGCTCGCCTCGTGCAGGGCGGCGAGCGCTCCTTCTTTCAGGCCGGGAACGTGGCCCGGATCGCCGGCGGCCGCCTGCCAGGCCGCCAGCGCCCGGCGGACGCCCCAGCCGAGGTTCACGGCCGTCGGTCTGGCCGCCGCGATATCTGCGGCCGCGGCCGGCGACGTCGTCTCCGCGCGCAGCGGCCAGCGCCACCCCGAATGCGCCGGCCACCCCGAGCAATGGTGCCCCGCGCACCACCAGCCGCCGGATGGCGTCGATCAGCTGCGGAACATCGGTGCAGGTCACGAAGATTTCTTCGGCGGGAAGCCTGGTTTGGTCCAGCAGTGCGACCGCCGGGCCGCCGGGCGGATCCAGCCACTTCAGCGCCGCCATCGGGACGGCCGGGCCGCCCGGCGCCGTCTGGTCGATGATCGCCATCTGTTGAGTGTGCTGGTTCGCGGCCGACCGCGCCAATGTTGTGCACGTTAAATGTGTCATATGCGGCTTGGAGGTCGATATTCTGGCGCTCATCGAGCTGGCGTTGGCGGATGATCACGCTGCGCGCTCACCATGCAAGGAGTGCGCATGCCAGATCAGATGCCACCAGGTCAGCCTCCCGGCGGCGAGGGTCAGGTCGGGCCGGGCGGCCAGCCGCCTGAACCAGTCCCCGGCCAGCCTGGCTACGGACAGCCCGGTGGGTATCCGCCGCCCGGCTACAGCCAGCCCGGCTATCCCCCGCCCGGCTACGGACAGACCGGTGGGTATCCGCCGCCCGGCTACAGCCAGCCCGGCTACGGACAGCCAGGTGGGTATCCGCCGCCCGGCTACGGCCAGCCCGGCTATCCCCCGCCCGGCTACGGACAGCCCGGTGGGTATCCGCCGCCCGGCTACAGCCAGCCCGGCTGGTCAGCCGCGCCCGCGCCCGGCGGCATTCCGCTGCGCCCGCTGTCGCTCGGGGACATCTTCAACGGCGCCGTGACGTCCGCCCGGCGCAATCCGGCCGCAACCTTTGGCCTCGCCGCCATCGTGATGACCGTCTCCGGCATCGCCTCGGCGGTGTTCTCCTCGCTGGATCATTCCTGGCTGTCCAGGACCCAGACGACCTTTCAGAGCGGCCAGCAGCTGAGCCAGCAGCAGCTCGACAATTTCTTCGGCTCGGCCGGCGCCGTTGCCGTCGCCACCGTGGCGTTCGTCGTGCTGAGTTTCGTGTTGACCTCGGCGCTCACCGGCATGCTCAGCGCGGTCGTGGGAACCGGGATCCTGGGCCGCAAGATCAGTCTCGGCGACGCCTGGCGGTCCGGGCGCGTCGGCTCGGTCATCGCGACTTCGCTGTTGCTCTTGCTCATCGGTCTGTGCGTGCCGCTGCCGGTAGCAGCCGTCGTGATCGCGCTCGCGCTGCTGCATCTGACGCCGGTCGCCATCCTGGTCGGCGTGCTGGGCGGCATCGCCAGCATCGTCTTCGGCATCCTGCTGATCATCCGGCTGAGCGTGACCCTGCCGGCTCTCGTGCTCGAGCGGATCACGCCCAGGCGGGCCATTAAGCGGTCCTGGGAGCTCAGCAATGGCAGCTTCTTGCGGCTGCTGGGCATCCTGCTGCTCACCGGGATCGTTGTCAGCCTCGCCGCCTACGTCATCGCGATCCCGTTCACCATCGTCGGCGCGATCGCCGGCGGCGGAGGCAGCGCCGTTGGCCTGGTCAGCCTGGCGACGCACACCTCGATCGTGGCCATCATTATCGGGGCGATCGGCGGCATCCTGGCGGGCACGGTGACCAGGCCGATCAGCGCAGGCGTCAGCGTGCTGCTGTACACCGATCTCAGGATCCGCCGGGAAGGCCTCGATCTGGCACTGCGGAACGCAGCCGAGAACCAGGGACTGACGGGCGGCGAATTCGACGCCGCATGGCGGCCGCCGACGGCTGCCCAGCCGGGCCAGTCCACTGCCTGGTGACCGGCCCGACGCCTGGCGGAGCGAGGAGTGAGCATGGCCGGAATCTGCGCACGGCGACAGGCAGCCGCCGATCCGGCTAGACCACGGCCGGGCCGATGCTAGCCGCCGTCACGGCCGGGCTGCCAGGCGTCAGCCGGTCCCGGGCGCAGCAGCTGGCTAGGCACGAGCTTGCCAGGCCGATGTACAAGCCCTCGCTTGTGGCCCGGATCTGGCACGACATCGGGCACTGGCTGTCCTCGCTGGCGGGGACGAGCGCGACCGGCAGCACGAGCTGGGTAGGCCCGATCCTGGTGACGGTCGTCATCGTCGCCGTTCTGGCCGCGCTGCTGTACCTGGCCGGGCCGATACGGCGAACCAGGCGAGCCGGGAACGGCCCGGTCCTGCAGGGTCATCCGCTGACGGCCGGCCAGCACCGGGCCGCCGCCGACAGCCTGGCCGCCGCAGGCGACTATCAGGCGGCGATCGTCGAGCGGGTCCGGGCTATCGTGACCGAGCTGGAGTCGCATCAGGTACTGGCCCCGCGGCCGGGCCGGACGGCAGCTGAGCTGGCGGCGGAGGCCGGCCAGGCGATTCCCGCCGAGGCGGAAACCCTGACCGCCGCGGCCGGCCTCTTCAATGACGTTCGCTACGGCGGGCGGCCCGGCAGCCAGCCTGGCTACGAGCAGGTACGGGACCTCGATCTGCGCATCCAGGCAGCGCGGGTCCTGGTCAGTGCCGGCCTGCCGGGCCTGGCTTCCGCGACCGTCATGCCACCGGGAGCGGTCCCGCCGCACTCGGCCGGCGCGCCCGCTGACCAGGAGCGTTCCTGGTGACCGCGCCTGCCCCGGCGGCCGGCCGCGGCTGGGCGCTGCATCACTCCGGCATCCGGCGGCCTCCGGCGGGACAAGTCCGGCAGCTCTGGCGGCGATGGCGCGGCCTGGTGTCCATCGCGCTGACGGTCGCCCTGGCCGGCGTTGCCATCGCGCTGCTGCAGCGCACGCCGGCGAACTCCTACCTGAGTCCGGGCTCGACAACTGCCAGCGGGACCCGCGCACTGGCTGACGTGCTCACCGGACTCGGCCGCCAGCTGAGGGAGGTGACGACCGTCAGGTCTGCCATCGCCGATGCCCGGCCCGGCTCGACCCTGGTCATCACCAGTCCCGGTTACCTGTCGGGGCAGCAGCTGACCTCGCTGGCGGCGACACGGGCCAGGATCCTGCTGGTCGAGCCGGATGCGCTGTCGCTGGCCGCGATCGCCCCAGGGATCGGCGTGTCGGTGGCCGGCCAGCCGGTCCGCGTGACCGCGCCCGGCTGCCCGCTCGCGGCGGCCGTGCTGGCCGGTCCTGCTGACCTGGGCGGCACGGCCCTGGGTGGCTCGGCCCTGGCGGCTGGCCAGGCCGGGCCGGGCGTCCGGCAGTGCTACCGGACCGCCGGCGGCCCCACCCTGGTGGTCCTGGACACCCGCGGACGGCAGGTGACGATCCTCGGTACCGCCAGTCCGCTCACCAACGCCGACCTGGGCAGTCAGGGAAACGCGGCGCTGGCAGTCAACCTGCTCGCGACCCGGCAGATCGTCTGGCTGGTGCCGCCGGTCGCGGTGGTCACGGTGGCGGCGGGCAGCCGGAAGTCATTCATCAGCCTGGTACCGCTCGCCGCGTGGCTGGTGGCCATCCAGCTGACAGTCGCCCTGCTGCTCGCGGTGGCCTGGCGCGCCCGCCGGCTCGGCCCGCTGGTGACCGAGCCGATCCCCGTGGTGGTGCGGGCGTCGGAGACGACAGAGGGACATGGACGGCTCTACGAGGCACGCCGGGCCCGGGCTACCGCAGCTGACGGACTTCGCTCCGCGTTCCTGCGCAGGATCGGGCCAGCCATCGGGTTGCCGCCGCGACCAGACCGCGACACGGTCGTCGGTGCGCTGGAAGCGCATTCCGGCCAGGACGGACCGCGGATCGGCCAGCTGCTCTACGGCGCGGCACCGGGCACCGACCGGGCGCTGGTAGAACTGGCCCGCGACCTTGATGATCTCGAGCGAGAGGTAGGCACGTCGTGAGGACCGGAGACCCGGCGGCAGGCACGGCCGAGCGCGCGGCGCTGATCGCCGTGCGCGACGAGGTCGCCAAGGCCGTGGTCGGCCAGGACCAGGTGCTGAGCGGGCTGCTCGTGGCGCTGCTGTGCCAGGGGCATGTGCTGCTGGAAGGCGTGCCCGGCGTGGCCAAGACGCTGCTGGTGCGGGCGCTGGCCGCCGCGCTCGCGCTGGACAGCAAGCGGGTCCAGTTCACGCCGGATCTGATGCCGGGCGACGTCACCGGATCGCTGGTCTACGACGCCCGCACGGCGCAGTTTGAGTTCCGGGAAGGACCGGTCTTCACCAACCTGCTGCTCGCCGACGAGATCAACCGGACGCCGCCGAAGACGCAGGCCGCGCTGCTGGAGGCGATGGAGGAGCGCCAGGTGTCGGTCGAGGGCGTGCCGCGCGCCGCTGCCCGACCCGTTCCTCGTCGCCGCGACCCAGAACCCGGTCGAGTACGAGGGCACCTACCCGCTGCCCGAGGCCCAGCTGGACCGGTTCTTGCTGAAGCTCGCCGTGGCGGTGCCGGACCGGGACGCCGAGATCGGCATCCTGACCAGGCACGCGGCCGGATTCGATCCGCGGGACCTCGACGGCGGCCGGCGTCCGGCAGGTGGCCGGCGCCGGCCGACCTGGCGGCAGCCCGGGCGGCAGTCGGCCGGGTCGCGGTGTCAGACGAGGTCACCGGCTACATCGTCGACATCTGCCGCGGCACGCGGCATGTCGGCCGTCGCTCCAGCTCGGCGTCTCGCCGCGCGGCGGCACCGCGCTGCTCGCGACGAGCCGGGCCTGGGCCTGGCTGGCCGGGCGCGACTACGTGACCCCGGATGACGTCAAGACGCTGGCCCGGCCGACGTTCCGGCACCGGATCCAGCTGCGGCCCGAGGCGGAGCTGGAGGGCGCGACCGCCGACGGCGTCCTGGACAGCGTGCTGTCCACCGTCCCGGTGCCCCGGTAGGACGTGCCATGGCCCTGACCGGCCGCGCCGCGCTGATGGCGCTGATCGCCGCGCTCGCCGCTCTGCTGCTGCGCACCACGGCCGGCCTGGCTGCTGGTCGACGGGCTGATCGTGGCCGCCATCGCCGCGGACGTGCTCCTCGCCGGCGAGCGTCCGGCGCGCTGCAGCTCACCCGGTCCGGCGACGCCCGGATCCTGCTCGGCCAGCCGGGCAGCTCACGACGCTGACCATCGCCAACTCCGGGCCGGCGGCAGCTGCGCGGCCTGGTGCGCGACGCCTGGCAGCCGAGCGTCGGCGGCGAGCGGGCGGGCCCGGGTCAGCGTCCCGCCCGGCGGCCAGGTCACGGTGACCACCACGCTGGAGCCGACCCGGCGCGGGGACAAACCGGCCGGGCAGGTGACGGTGCGGTCGGTCGGCCCGCTGGGCCTGGCCGGCGCGGCAGGCCAGCCGCGCGGTGCCGTGGACCGTGCGGGTGCTGCCGCCGTTCCTGAGCCGCAGGCACCTGCCGGAGAAGCTGGCCAGGCTGCGTCAGCTCGACGGCCAGCACCGCAGCCTGATCCGCGGCCAGGGCAGCGAGTTCGACTCGCTCCGCGAGTACGTCATCGGCGACGACGTCCGGTCGATCGACTGGCGGGCGACGGCGCGGCGATCCGACATCGTGGTCCGGACCTGGCGGCCCGAGCGCGACCGGCGCATCGTGATCGTGCTCGACACCGGCCGGACCTCGGCCGGCCGGGTCGCCGGCGTCGCCGCGGCTGGACACCGCCATGGACGCCGCGCTCGCTGCTGGCCGCGCTGGCCTCCCGGGCGGGCGACCGGGTCGACCTGCTCGCGGTGGACCGGCAGGTCCGGGCGCGGGTCATCGGCGCGAGCCGGACCGAGGTCCTGCCGAGGGTGACCGATGCCATGGCACTGCTCGACCCCGAGCTGGCCGAGTCCGACGGCGGCCTGATGGCCAGCACGCTGCTCGCGGTCGCCCGGCAGCGCTGCCTGGTCGTGCTGCTCACCGACCTCAACCCGCGGCTCTCGAACTGGGCCTGCTGCCCCGAGTCGGGCTGCTGGCGGCCCGGCACCGGCTGCTCGTGGCCGCCAGCTGCGGACCCGCGGCTGGCCGAGCTTGCGGCGTGCCGCGCCGACCTGCGGCGGTGTACAGGCGGCCGCGGCCGAGCGGGCCTGCGCGGGCCGGGCCGCGGTGGCCGCGGCTGCTGACGCGGCGGGCGTCGACGTCATCGATGCGCCGCCCGGACCGGCTGCCGTCTGCGCTGGCCGATGCGTACCTGGCCTCAAGGCGGCCGGGCGGCTATGACGGCGGTGTCAGGGCTCAGCCGTGGACTGGGCGCGTGCTCGGGGGCCTCGCGCGATGTCAGCCGGACAGGCCGAGCCGGCGTGCCCGACGCCCGGCCAGGATGACGTAGGCCAGGAACGTGGCGTCGGCAAGCGCGCCGATGCCGATCCGTGCCCAGGACGGCAGCGCGGAGGGCGTGACGAAGGCCTCGATGGCCCCGGAGACGCCAGCACCACGACGAGGCCGAGGGCGATGGTCACCGTCGCGCCTGCCCTCCTCCGCCAGCGCCTGTCCCCGGCGCCGCGGGCCAGGGTCGATGATGACCCAGCCCAGCCGCAGCCCGGCCGCCGCCGCCAGGAACACGGCCGAAAGCTCCAGCATCCCGTGCGGCAAGATCAGCGTGAAGAACTCGCTGGTCCTGCCGTGACCGATCATCAGCCCGCCATCGACGCCGAGGTTCAGGGAGTTGTCCAGCAGCGCCAAGATCGTGCCGACGCCAAGAAACACGCCCCCGATCAGAGCCTCCGCCGCCACCAGCGCGTTGTTGGTCCACACCTTCAGCGCGAACGACGCCGCGGTGTCCTGCGAGTAGTAGCTGCCGGAACTGATGGTTGACCAGGCCGGCGACTTGCGAGTGGGTCAGCAGGCTGGCCTGGACCGATCGTGAGCCGGCGATCCAGCGGCCGACGATCAGTGCCAGCAGCAGCGACCCGGCCGCGGTCCCGGCCCACCACCACCTGGGCCGGAACGCCATGCCGGGGAAGACTCACGGCGAAGAACACGGTGACCTGCCGCCAGGCCGGGGTGCGCGCACCGGTGACGGCAGCGCGGGCCCGGCCCAGCAGGCTGGAAAGCCGGGCCACCAGCGCGGGGTCGTAGCCGTGGGTGCGCAGCACGGACAGGTGCGTCGCCGCGGCCTGGTAGCCGGCCACGAGCTCGTCAGCCTCGTCGCCGGACAGCCGGCGGCGGCGGCGGACCAGCCGCTAGCCGGCCCAGTCCGCGTCGATGCGCGGCGGCGAAGGCGTCGACGTCCACGACAGGAGAGTACTGGCCGGCCTGGGTAGTCTTGGCCCGGTACTGCGGCGACGCGGCGAGGAGCGGGGCAGTGAGGCTGAAGTCGTCACCGGCGAGGCCGTCGTGCTGGAATTGCCGGTCGCGAATTTCCCGAGCCGGATGGCCGCGCTGCTCCTCGATCTTGCTGGTTCAGCTCGTGCTCTACCTCGCGATCCTGATCGGGATGATGCTGCTGCTTGGCTCGCTGAATCGCGACTACCTGGCTGCCGTCTGGCTGTCGGTCTACGTCGCTCGTCTTTGTCGGTTACCCGACCGCCTTCGAGACACTGAGCCGCGGCAAGACGCTCGGCAAGATGGCGCTGGGGCTGCGAGTGGTCGGCGACGACGGCAGCCCGGTGCGGTTCCGGCAGGCGCTGGTCCGCGCGCTCGGCGGGCTGTTCGAGATCTGGACATACGCGCTGGCCCCGGTGGCGCTCATCACGTCCATCGTGTCGGCCAAAGGCAAGCGGGTCGGGGACATGTTCGCCGGCACCTACGTGCATGCAGGAGCGAGATGCCGGCCAGGCAGCCGCTGCCGCCGGTATTCGCCGCCGTACCGCCGGCGCTGGCGGGATGGGCGCAGGCGCTGGAGGTATCCAGGCTGTCCGGGCCGACGGCCGACGCGGCAGGCAGCTACCTGCGCCGGTATCGCCGAGCTGCAGCCGGCCGCCAGGGAAGCTCTCGGCATCCAGCTGGCCAATGCTGTCGCGGCGCAGGTGAGCCCGCCTCCGCCGCCCGGCACGCCGCCCGCGGCGTACCTGAGCGCGGTGCTCGCGGTCCGGCGCGAGCGCGAGCGCGCCAGCTTCGCCGCCAGCTCGCTTCAGCCCGCGGGCAGCTCCGTCCCCGCCCGCGGCCGCTCCGTCCCCGCCGCCCGCCGCCGCGCCGCCCGAGCTGCTCGCGCCGCCGGCCGGCTGCCCGGCCGCGCCGGGATTCGCGCCGCCCGCCTGACGGCAGCGGTCAGGAGCCCTGAGCGCCAGGACTCCAGGTAGCGCAGCTGGCCGGGCGTCAGCGTATCGATGCGGCGTGCCGAGCGAGGCCAGGGTCAGGCTGGCGACCTGCGCGTCGATGACGGCCGGCACACTCGAGCACCCGGACCCGCCCCGACGGTGCCCGGTCGGCTCGCGGCCTCGACCAGGCGCAGCGGCTGCGAGCCAGGCCAGCGCCAGCGCCTGCACGGCGAACGAGGTGTCCATGACGGCCGCCGGGTTGCCCTCCGCCGCGACCAGGTTGACGACCCGGCCCTCGGCCAGCAGGATCAGCCGTCTGCCGTCGGCCAGCACGTACTCGTCGGCGTGCGGCCGGACTGCCGGGTTGACCTCTACGGCCAGCCCGGCCAGCGCGCTGCACGTCGATCTCCACATTGAAGTGCCCGGCGTTGGCCAGCATCGACGCCGTCGGGCAGCAGCGCAAGCTCAGCCGCGCCGATCACCTCTCGCGACCCGGTCGCGGTGATGACGAGCTCGGCCTGCGGCGCGGCGGCAGCCATCGGCAGACCCGGAAGCCCGCCATGATCGCGCCGAGCGCGCGGACCGGGTCGACCTCAGTGACGATCACCTGGGCGCCGAGCCCGCGGGCTCGCTCGGCTATCCCGGATCCGCACGGGCCGAAGCCAGCCACCACCACGGTCTTGCCGGCCACCAGCGTGTTGGTGGCGCGGAGAATGCCGTCGAGAACCGACTGGCCGGTGCCGTACTGGTGGTCGATCATCCGGATGGTCGCCGACCGTCGGCGGCGACCACCGGGAAGCCGAGCGAACCGGCGGCGGCCATCCGCCGCAGCCGCGCGGCGCCGGTCGAGGTCGCCTCACAGCCGCCGCGCACGCCCGCGATCAGCTCGGTGCGCGCCTCGTGCAGCGTGTTGACCAGGTCGCCGCCGTCATCGACGAGGAGATCAGGCTCGCTGTCCAGGACCCGGTGGATGTGCTCGTAGTAGCCACCGCGATCGACGCCCGACCGCGCCTGGACGATGACGCCGGCTCGGCAGCCAGGGCGGCCGCGATGTCGTCCTGAGTGGACAGCGGGTTGGAGGCCGCGAGGTGGACCTGCGCGCCGCCGGCGGTCAGCGTCCGGACCAGGACCGCGGTCTCGGCGGTGACGTGCAGGCAGCAGGCCACGGTCAGGCCGGCGAAGGGCTGCTGCTCGGCGAAGGCCGAGCGCAGCATGCCCAGCACTGGCATGGCCCGCTCGGCCCAGGCGATCCCGGGCTGGCCAGCCAGCGCCAGCCCGGGATCAGCGACATCGGACGAGGTGCCCGCCCGGCCGGTCAGTACCGGTAGTGGTCGGGCTTGAACGGGCCATCGACCGGGACGCCGATGTAGGCGGCCTGTTCCTTGGTCAGCTCGGTGAGCCTGACGCCGAGCGCGTCCAGGTGCAGCCTGGCCACCTTCTCGTCCAGGTACTTGGGCAGCACGTGCACGCCGAGCGGCGTAGTCAGCGGTCTTGGTGAACAGCTCGACTTGGGCGATGACCTGGTTGGTGAAGCTGTTGGACATCACGAAGCTCGGGTGCCCGGTGGCGTTGCCGAGGTTCAGCAGCCGGCCCTCGGACAGGATGATGACGGCGTGCCCGTCCGCGAACGTCCATTCATCGACCTGCGGCTTGATCGTGAGCCGCTTGATGCCCGGCAGCCGGGCCAGGCCCGCCATGTCGATCTCGTTGTCGAAGTGACCGATGTTGCCGACGATCGCCTGATGCTTCATCTGGCTCATGTGCTCGGCGGTGATGATGTGGAAGTTGCCGGTCGCGCTGACGAAGATGTCGGCGACGTCCACCACATCCTCCAGCCGGGCTACCTGGTAGCCGTCCATGGCAGCCTGCAGCGCGCAGATGGGGTCGATCTCAGTGACGATCACCCGGGCGCCCTGGCCGCGCAGCGACTCCGCGCAGCCCTTGCCGACGTCGCCGTAACCGCACACGACCGCGACCTTGCCGCCGATGAGCACGTCGGTGGCCCGGTTGATGCCGTCGATCAGCGAGTGCCGGCAGCCGTACTTGTTGTCGAACTTCGACTTCGTCACCGAGTCGTTGACGTTGATGGCCGGGAACCGCAGCGAGCCGTCCTTGGCCATCTCGTACAGCCGGTGCACGCCCGTGGTCGTCTCCTCGGTGACGCCCTTGATGGCGGCGGCGGCCTCGGTCCACTTGGCCGGAGTCGCGCTGAGCGACCGGGTCAGCACCGCGAGGAAGACCTGCCACTCCTCCGCGTCGTCGTCTTTGGCCGCGGGCACCGCGCCGGCGGCCTCGAACTCCGCGCCCTTGTGCACCAGCATGGTGGCGTCACCGCCGTCGTCCAGCAGCATGTTCGGGCCGGGCTCACCCGGCCAGGTCAGCGCCTGCTCCGTGCACCACCAGTAGTCCTCGAGCGTCTCGCCCTTCCAGGCGAACACCGGGATTCCGCGCGGGTTGTCCGGGGTCCCGTCAGGGCCGACGGCGATGGCTGCGGCGGCGTGATCCTGGGTGGAGAAGATGTTGCAGGAGGCCCAGCGCACCTCGGCGCCCAGCGCGACTAGCGTCTCGATCAGCACGGCGGTCTGGATGGTCATGTGCAGCGAGCCGGTGATCCGCGCGCCTGCCAGCGGCTGCGAGTCGGCGTACTCGGCGCGGACCGACATCAGGCCCGGCATCTCGTGCTCAGCCAGCCGGATCTCGCGGCGGCCGAAGTCGGCCAGGGACAGGTCGGCAACCTTGAACTGGAGGTGTCTCAGCGGGCATGCAGGCTCCTCGGTTCTGCGGCCGGTCTGCGACGTGCGGTAACGGCTCCGATCCGGAGCCACAGGACGACGTTATGACAGACGCGGTACCCATCGCACGCTCAACTGCATCGTTCCTGACAAGAACTTGTAAGATTTGGCCCATGCGCATCACTGAGGCGCCGCTGAGCGGCTGGACATGACGCCGCGAATGCTCCGGTACCGCGAGTCCCTCGGGCTGCTCCCGCCGCTGCGCCAGCAGGGCGCCGCCGGCGCCGCGGCATCCGGGTCGTGCTGCCAGGGGAGCCGCGGGACGCACCGGCCGGCGGGCCAGGCAGGCCGGCACCGGCAGTTCGGCGACGCCGACCTGGCCGCAGTCGCGCTCGGGGTCGCCATCGAGCGCCGGTACGACATCAGCCCGGTGGCGCTCGCCTTCGGCATCACGCGTGCTGGCCGACCCGCGAGTCCGGGCTGAGGTCGCCGAACTGGGCCGGCGGATCGGCCGGATTCAGCCACCGCCCGCTCGTGCCCTCGACTTCGAGCAGGAACGCGCGCTGCGGCTGCTCAGCCGCCCGTGACCGGTCAGCCGTCGCCGCGGAAGTAGGCCGCCGGGGTAATCCCGGTCTCACGCCGGAACGCCTGCACGAAGGCGCTGTCTGATTCGTAGCCGACGTGCCGGGCTACCTTCCCGACCGAATCGCCAGTGGCCAGCCCGGCCAGCGCTGCCTGCAGCCGCATCATGGTGCGCCACCGGCCGAAGCTGACGCCGGTATCGGACAGGAACGCCCTGGCCAGGGTCCGCTCGCTGGCGCCCACCTCGGCACCCCATTCGGCCAGTGTGCGGCCGTCGGCGGGGTCGGTCGCGATCGCTTCCGCCACCTGCAGGGCCCGGTCATCAGCCGGCATCCGGACGTCCACCGACGTCATGGCGACCGGCCGCAGCAGGTCGACGAGCACAGTCTCGGCGTGCGTGCGGTGCTCGGCGGTCAGGCCAGGATTCTCCAGGTAGCCGATCAGCTCGGCGAGCAGCGGGCTGGCCGACACTGGTGTCGGCTCCGGCCAGCTGATCGGGCATCGGGCAGGCCGGACATATGCCGAGCGCATGGTCGCCGCGCTGGCGGACAGCGTCTCGTGCCGCACCCCGGCCGGGATCCACAGCGCCCGGGTGGGCGGGAGTACCCAGGCCGACTGGTCCGTCCGCACGGTGAGCACGCCGCTGGCCGCCCACGCCAGCTGGTGATCGGGATGGGTGTGCCAGTCGAAGACGAGCCCGGCCGGCATGGGAAAAGTGGCGACGACGACCGCGGCGTTCGGGTCGACATCGTCGGCAGCACAGTAATCGTCGGGCAGTTGGCCGTCCTGCGACACAGCTTGGCAGCCTACGCCATTGGCCCTGACCAGCCTGGTTCGTAGCGTCGGGACCATGAATGAAAACCATGCGCGCGTATGCACCAGCCCGGAGTGGGCGGAGCACATCCAGACTGACATCTTGCCGGCCGTCACCAGGGACGTCGAGCTGGGCAAGGAGATGCTCGAGATCGGGCCGGGACCGGGGGCGGCCACCGAGTGGCTGCGGCACCGGGTGACCCGGCTGACCGCCGTAGAGATCGACGAGCAGGCGGCGGCCTCGCTCGCCGCTCGCTACGAGGGAACCAACGTCGAGATCGTCACCGGCAGCGGCGCCGAGCTCCGGTTCGCCGACGAGAGCTTCGACTCCGTCGCCACGTTCACGATGCTGCATCACGTGCCTACGCAAGCTCTGCAGAACAAGATCCTGGCCGAGGCCTGCCGGGTGCTCCGGCCGGGCGGCGTGCTGATCGGCTCCGACAGCCTGGCCAGCAACGACCTGCATCACTTCCACGAAGGCGATACCTACAACCCCGTCGATCCGGCCTCGGTCCTCAGCCGGCTGCAAACGCTCGGCTTCGCCACCATCACCATCACTGTCGACTGGTCACTGAAGTTCACCGCGCGAAAGCCAGGCGGCGACGCTGACGCGGACGACTGCCCGCCGGATGACGGCGCGAGCCAGGACGGCGCGTGATGACCAGCGTGCCGCAGATCCGCGCCGCGGCGGCCGGCCTGATCGGCCTGGCCGCAACGCAGGAACAGCAGCTGCTGGCCGCGGCGCCAGCTGGCGAGGACGGCAGCCCGGCCCGCTGGGCCGCCGCGCCGCTGGTCGCCCACAACACCGAGTTCCGGCGGCAGCAGGTCCAGCGCATGACCGCGATCGAGCGCGGGCAGGTGCCGCCGGAGTTCGGCGACGCCGATCACGAATCTGCCGAGCTGTACGCGGCACTGGCCGCTCAGCCTGCCGGCGCTGTCGGGCCGGACAGCTGGCTGGTGGCCGGCCAGCTGATCTCGGCCGCGTCGGCGGCGGCCGCCGCGGACCTGACGGACCCGGCCAGGCATCCGTGGCTGCGCGGCCGCCAGCTCTGGCTGCAGATCATCGTGCGCGGCTTCTGGCATCCGGCCGGGCACCTGGGCGAGTACTACCTCCGGCACGGCCAGCCCGAGCGGGCCGTCGCGGTCGCCGAGGCCGGCGTCGCGACTGCCGCGAGCTGCGGCGCTCCGCCGATGGCGCGCGGCATGGCCAGCTACAACCTGGCCTGCGCGCAGGCTGGCGCCGGGCTGCTGACGCAGGCCGCGATGACGACGATGGACGCGATCGCGCTCAACCCGGACCTGCGGGCGAACGCCGGCCGGGACCAGGACCTGGCCGCGCTGCGCGACAGCGGCTTGCTTACCGGGGTAGCAGGCGGCTAGCGCGCGCTGACGAGCCCGGCCGCGGCCTGCGAGTCCGGGGCCGGGCTCGCCTGCGGCCGGGATTGCCTGCGGCCGGGCGGCAGTCCTCGCCGGCCAGCCGCAGTGCTGGCCGCGCCGTTACATCGTGGCCGAGCGTCCCCAGCTGCGGCCGGCCCGCAGCCCGGCGATCAGGCACGCCCCGGCCGCGAAGGCGAGCAGCACCGCGGCCGCCGCGAGCGTCCGCCCGGCATCGCCGCGCAGCGCCGCTTCCAGCGCCGTGACGGCCCAGTAGCCCGGCGACGCGGGGGCGACGTGCCGGATCCAGGCCGGCATCGCGGTCAGCGGTACCAGCGCCCCGCCCAGGCTGGACAGGAGCATTCCGCCGATGTCGTAGCAGGCCGAGAGCGCGCTCAGGCTGCGCGCCAGCAGCCCCAGTGCCGCGCCCATGCCGATCAGCGTCAGCGACCAGGCGATCATCACCACCGCGAGCAGCGGCAGGCCGGCCACGGTGAGCCCGAGAACCGCGACCCCGAACCCGAGCACGATCGCCTGCTGCAGCAGCAGCGCGCCGAGCACCGGAACGGTCTTGCCGATCAGCAGTTCGGCCGGGTGCGCGGCGGTAGCACGGACCCGTTCCCAGGTGTGCCAGATCCGCTCAGTCAAGATCGTGCCGCCCGCGATGCTCATCGCCAGCAGTGAGAACGTCACGATGGTGGCCACAACTGCCTGGGTGATGCCCTGGCCGTGTCCCTGCGCCTGCTCATACAGCGGGTGCAGCAGGATCAGGAACGCCAGCGGCAGGACGAGCCGGCTGGCCAGCGGGCCCGGCTCGCGCAGCATCAGCATCGTGTTGTGCCGGATCAGGGCGGTCGTCCGGCGGAACCCTTCACGCCGCATCGGGCACCTCTGGGGCGAGAGCGCGGTACAGGTCGTCCAGGTCGGGCTTGCGCACGTCCACGGCGACCGGCTCACAGCCGGCCGCGAGCACGCCAGCCAGATCGGCGGCCGGGTTGTCACTGGTCAGGCGGACCTCGCCGCCGACGATCCGGGCCCGGGCCGCCAGTTCCTGAGGCAGCGGCAGGGTGCCAGCCTGGCCCGGCCCGGGCTCGGGCCCGGTCTCGCCGAAACGCAGCCGGAGCTCCCCCGGCAGGCCGCGCATCAGGCTGTCCTGGCTGCCCCGGGCGATGACCCGGCCGGACCTGGCCACGGCCACGGTCGCGCCGAGGTCGGCGAGCTCGGGCAGGTAGTGAGTGGTGTAGACGACCGCCACGCCGGCCGCCGCCCTGGCCCGGACCGCGGCCAGCAGGGCGGCCCGGGTCTGCGGGTCGGCGCCGGCGGTGGGCTCGTCCAGGAGCAGCAGCCGCGGATTACCGATCAGCGCCGCGCCCGCCTGGGTCCGACGGCGCTGCCCGCCCGACAGCAGCCCGGCCCGCTGGTCGAGCACCTCGGTCAGGCGCAGTTCCTCGGCAAGCTGCTCAATGGCCAGCCGCAGCCGGCCGCCGCGCAGCCCGGCCAGCGCGCCGAACAGGCGCAGGTTGTCGCGCACGGTGGCACTGACATACAGGGCCTGCTCTTGCGGCGACACCCCGACCAGCCGCCTGGCCCGGCGGGATTCGCGCAGCCCGTCGATGCCGCCGATCGTGACGGTGCCCGCGTCCGGCTTGACCAGGCCGGTCACGATCTCGACGAAGGTCGTCTTGCCGGCGCCGTTGTGACCGACCAGACCGGTGATCTCGCCGGCCCGGACGGTGAGATCGAACCCGTCCAGCGCGGGCCGACTGCCGTAGCGCTTCACCAGGCCGGCCACGACCAGCACCGGGTCCGCTGCCTGTTCCCGGCCGGACGGGCCGGTGCCGCACACCGCTGCCCGCCCGGCGTCTTGCTCTTGTATCCCGATGAGCACGCTCGTCACCCTTTCCCGTCCGGGCCACGTTCCCTGAATGTAAATGATCTACGCTGTATAGAATCTACACTGTATACATGGCCGGTCGCAAGGACGAAATCCTGGATGCCGCGATCAGGCTCGCCGACGACCGCGGCCTGGATGCGGTGTCCATGCGGGCTGTCGCCGAGCTGGTCGGCGTCACGCCGATGGCGCTGTACCCGCACGTGGGCAGCAAGGCTGCGCTGCTGGATGGGATGATGGGCAGGATGCTCGGCGAGCTGCTGCCGGTGACGTCCGCCGGGGCGACCTGGCAGGAGCGCCTCAGCGACCTGGCCCGGGCCGGCCGCAACCTCACCCGGCGGCACCCGTGGCTGGCCACGCTCATGTTCTCGCAGCCCTCCGTCGATCCCGACGCCGTGCGCATCACCGACGCGGTCTACCAGGCGCTGGCCGACGCGGGCGTGCCGGAAGCGGACGTGCCCAGGCTGGAGCGGCTGATGGGCACGTTCGTGATGGGCTACGGGGCCTCGGAGGCGCTCGGACGGTTCGGCAGCAGCGTCCCCCGCGCTACCCGCGGCCGGCTGCCGGACGGCGATCTGCCCGGCCATTCCAGGCTCGCGCCCTGGCTGAGCCAGCCCGCTGACTGGGACGCCGAGTTTGAGGCGGATCTGGACGACCTGCAGCGGCTGATCGACCTGAAGGCGGGCCGGCCAGGCGCGGACTGAAAACCGCCCGCGTCTGGCCGAGAACGATCAGGCGCCCGGCTGGCCGTCGTGCCACGCTGGTGGCAGGAGCACCGCGGACAGGGAGCCATGGACATGCGCGAGGAACCAGCAGACCTCGAGTGGCTGCAGCAGTTGCTCGACCGGTCGCTCGGCGGCGCCAGCGAGCACCTGCGATCGATCATCAGACCGGGACGGGCAGTGCCCGCGGCCGCGCTCGCTGAGCGGCTCAGCGGGATGCGCACGCTCGCTCTCAGCACCGTCAGCGGGGCCGGGCGGCCGCGGATCAGCGGCGTCGACGGGCACCTGCTGCGCGGCCGGTGGGTGTTCACCACCAGCGGCACGTCGGTCAAGGCAGCGGACCTGCGCAGCCGGCCCTACGTCAGCGCCGCCTACCTGGAAGGCGACACGTTCGGCGTGTTCACCCATGGCAGGGCCGAGTTCCTGGATTCCGCCCATCCTGATCGCGGCTGGATCGAGGACCACCTCACCGGCCACTACGGCGCCTCACCGTCGACCTGGGGCCCGGACATCGTCTACGTCCGGATCGAGCCGGGCTGGATGGTCGGCTACAGCGGCGAGCACGGCGGCTGAGGCCGGCCGCCGCACCGGTCAGGCGCCGGCGGCGCCGCGGCCGGCCCGGTAACGCCGTCGCCGGGCCGCCCGGACAGCCGGGTCGGCTCGGTCGAGTTTGCCGGCCTGGTAGAGATCCGGCTCGAGGAAGATGAGCGAGGCAATCGGCACCGCGGCCCTGATTCGCTTTTCGGCAGCGTCGATGCCGGCCGCGATGCTGCCCGCGGTGTCATCGTGCAGGACGGCGATCTTCGCCGCCACCAGCAGGGTCTCCGGGCCGATGTGCAGCGTGCGCAGGTGGATCACGCAGTCGACCTCGGGACCCGCCTCGATGGCCGCGACGATGGCAGCCTCGGCCTCGGCATTAGCCGATTCGCCGATCAGCAGGCTCTTCATCTCGATGGCCAGCACCACGGCGACGCAGCCGAGCAGGACGCCGATCGCCAGCGAGCCCGCGCCGTCCCAGCGGTCGTCGTGTGTCAGGGTGGCCGCCGTGACGCCGATCAGGGCCAGGGTCAGGCCGCTGAGCGCGGCGACATCCTCGAGCAGGACGGCCGGGAGCTCAGGTGCCTTGGCGCGCCGGATGAAGGCAATCCAGCCCGCCGTGCCGCGGCTGTGATTGGACTCCCTGATCGCGGTGCGCAGCGAGAAACTCTCCAGCACGATGGCGATGCCGAGCACGGCGAAGGCGACGGCCGGCGAGGTGAGCGTCTGCGGGTGGCGGATCCGCTCGATGCCCTCGTAGACCGAGAAGACGGCGCCCACGGTGAACAGCACGAGCGCGACGATGAACGCGTAGAAGTAGCGCTCGGCGCCGAAACCGAACTGGTGCTCCTCGGTCTCCTCCCGCACGGCGCGGGTGCGGCCGACCAGCAGGAGCACCTGATTGCCCGAGTCGGCGACCGAGTGGATCGCCTCGGCCAGCATCGACGCAGAACCGGTGAAGACGAAGGCGACGAACTTGGTGAGCGCGATACCGAGATTCGCGCTGAGCGCGGCGATGACGGCACGCTTGCCGCTGCCGTGCCCGCTACTCCCGCCGCCGGCCTCCCCTTCGGTGGAGATGGAGCATCACCCCCGCGCGGCGCCCGCCGCCGGATCGCGCGCCTCATCGATCAGCAGCACCGGGATGTCATCACGCACCGGATAGGCCAGACCGCAGTCCGCGCCTGTGCAGATCAGCTCGCTGGCAGCCTCATCGGCGCGCAGCGGCGAGTGGCACTTCGGGCAGGCCAGGATCTCCAGCAGCCAGTCATCGATCTTCATGAACGTCTCCTGTAGCTCATCGCCGCCAGCCGGCGCCCGTTCCGGGCATCAGCGATCCTATCGGGCGCAGCAACGCGGGCGGGTCCGGCCGGGCCTAGCGCGGTCCTACCCCGGCAGCAGCCGCCGGACCCCCGCCCTGCTACCGGATCCTGGAGCCGTCCGGTGGCGCCGATCTGAGCACCCGCAGATGCCCGCGGCGTCCGACCTCGACGCCCTGCCCGGTCGGCTCGGCCGGCGTGCGCGGCGAGGTCGCCTCGCGAACCGCGTTGGCCAGCGCTTCGAGGTCATCGGCCTCGGCTGCCTCGGCCGCCTCGTCGGGCTCGGCGAGCGGCAGCCGCACCACATCCCAGCCGCGCGGGGCCGTCATCCGGTCGGCGTGCCGGGCGCACAGGTCGTAGCAATGCGGCTCGACGAAAGCCGCCAGCGGGCCGAGCACGGCAGTTGAATCACGGTAAACATAGGTCAGGGTGTACAAAGCGGCCTGCTTGCAGGCCGGTCTAGAGCACTGGCGAGCGGTCAACGGCCGGTCACCCCGATCTCGGGCGGGCACCCGGCGAGCCGCAATACCTGCGGGCCGGGCATCGGGGGATCGTGAAGGTCGCTCACAACGGCTGACGGTATCGATCGCCAGACGGTAACGCCACCACCCGGGGCACACTGCGCGATCGTGTCTCCGGATGCCAGATTGCGGGCGGGCTTCCGGCCGCCGGCCGCTGGGATACGCTCGGTTACTGTGCATGACGGCAATGGCACCGGCGGTGCAACTCCAGGCCACGTCCGGCGGCGGGACAGGCACGGGCGCGGGCTGCGAGGTTCCCTGGTGCCGCCCGACGTGCCGCTGCACCGGACCAGGTCCGAGCGCTTTGACGACCTGGTGCTGCTGGCGGTGTCCCAGCTCGAGCCGGCCTGGGAGGCGGAACTATCCGCCGTGGAGTTCGCGGTCGAGGAGATCCCGCCGTCCCTCCCCGATGTCGACGATCCGGACCTGGTACCGCTGGCCCGGCTGGAGCCCGGTTCCGTCGAGCCCGGACAGTTCATGCCGCCCGACACCGATGACGGTGCTGAGGACGGTGAGGACACCGACGGCGCTGAGGACGGCCGCCCGGCCCGTATCGTGCTCTACCGGCGGCCGCTGATCGCCCGGGCCGAGGGCGAGGAGGAACTGGCCGAACTGGTACTCGACGTCATCGTCGAGCAGTTCGCCCGGTGGCTCGGCGTGGACCCGCAGACCGTCGACCCTGGCTACCCGGCCGAGGACTAGCTCGTTCCGCCCCGGGGTTTGCTGCTCGCGCTCGGGTCAGTTGCCGAGGACGACGGGCAGCGAGTCCTGGACCGGCGCCAGCGGGACCCAGGTCAGGGAGCTGGGAACCGGCAGCACCGACTGCACCGTGCCGCCGGAGGTGATGACTCTGGCCGCGTAGACCGGGCCGGATCCGCTCAGCGGGGTGACCACGACCGTGAAGGCAGTTGCCTTGCTGCCCGACGGTGGCCGGACCGGCAGCAGTACCGATGACCCCGCCTTGATCTGCACGACGGTCCCAGCCTGCCCGGTTGCGGGGATGTCGGCCGTCGAGGTGACGACGCGGACGGACGCGGCATGCCCGGGCGCCGACAGCACGAGCTGGGTCGATCCGGCCGAGCGGGCGGGGTTGTCGGCGAGCACGCCCTGCTCCAGCACGGGCTGGGCGCTGACCGCCAGCACGCCAGGCGTGCCGGCCGGGCCGCCGGACATCAGCATGGTGGCCGTGACCGGGACGCTGGAGGAGATCACCACGGCGCCTGGCACACCGCCTAGCGACGGCAGGGCCAGCGACTGCGTCGATCCGCCCAGCAGCTCGATCCCGGTACCGCCGGTGGGCTGATAGGAACCACGGGCGGTTACCGCGGTGATCTTGACCTGGGCCGCGCTGGTGCCCGGCACCGCGATAAACAGCTCCCGCGTCCCGCTGCCGCCCGGCAGGCCGGGGATGACCAGGTGCTTGGACGGCGGCTGGGTCGGCGCCAGCCAGTTGCCGTCGTGACTGGCGGATGAAGTCTCCCGGACGGCAGCGACGATCTGGCCGACGCTGGTGCTGACGTTGAGCGCCACGACCTTGGACGACTGCAGCAGCGCGCCGAGCGACTGCTCCACCATGCTGTGCGGGGGCACGCTGATCCCGTTGTCAGCGTTACCGAGCAGCGGCGGCCCCTTGGTGACGTCAGTCAGCACCGTGACCTGGGCGTCCGCTGCCTGATTTCCGGCATTCATCAGGTACAGCTCGATCGTGGCCGACGACGCCTGACCCGGTCCGGCGAACCAGAAACTCGTGCCGGGCGCGTTGCACTGCCCGGTGGTCAGCCCGCCCGGCCCGGTCTGCTCGACCGCCAGGCCCTGCGACATGGCGCCACTCGCCGTGACCAGCACGCCGCCGCGGCCGACCTGCGTCGTCACGGCCGGACTCGATCCGGGCTGGCCGGTCTTCTGCGCCTTCGTCAGCGGTGCCGCAGTGCGCACGCTGGAGATCTGCAGGACACCGGGCTTGGTGTCGGTGGCCAGCGCCGGACCGGGCGTTGTGCTGCCGCCGGGTGTCAGCGGGCTGATCGTGACCGAGCTCGGGCCCGCCCCCGCCGTGGCGTCGGGCATCGCGGCGACGGCGACCGAGCCGCTGGTGATACCGCCGGAGCCGGGCGCCGCGCACATGCGCACGGCCGTCGACACCGGAGCCCTGACCGCCTGGGTGCTCTGGCCCGCGGCGGCGGCCGGATGCCCGGCGCCGGCCAGAGCGTAGATCCCGGCTAGCACCAGCACGACGATCCCGGCAAAGATCAGCCGCCGGTAACGCAGACGGCTCACCATTCCTCACCTTCGCCGTCGGGCGCAGCCCAGCCGCGACTGCCCCGTTCCTCACGGGGCGGCCAGTCGTGATGCACTTCGCCGTCGGGCGGCAGCGCCTCGAGGTCGCCCGGATCGGCCCACGGCCGCTGGCCGGATGCCGGCCACACCGGGTCGGCGCCGTCGCCCTGGCCGTATTCCTGCGGCCAGCCCTGCCGCTGGTCGGCCTCCGGCCACGCCGAGGCCTGATCATCGGTGCGCCAGCTGCCGGCCGGCTGCTGGCGCTGCGGCCAGTTCTCGTCCGCAGCCGGAGCCTGCCGGTGTCCGGGGTACCGGTCTGCCGGGTACTGGTCGGCCGGGTACTGGTCGCCGGAGTACTGCGGGCTGGCGTACGGAGGGCCGCCGGAGTACTGGGGCTCGCCGGAGTACTGGGGCTCGCCGGAGTACTGAGGCTCGCCGGAGTACTGGGGGTCGCCGGAGTAGGACGGCTCGTCGCGATAGCGCGGCGCGTCCCGGTAACCGGGCTGGGCCGGATGGGACGGTCCGTCGCGGTAGCCCGGCTCGTTGCGGTAGCCGGGCTCGTCCTGGTACGGCGCCCGGGCCGGGTAAGAGGGCGGCTGGCCTGGCGCAGCCGGGTATGACGGCTCGTCGGGGTAGCCCGGCGCGCCGTGGCTGCCCGCCCGGCCGCCGGAAGGCCCGCGGGCACCGCTGCCGTAGTCGCGCCCGTCTTCGGTGTAGGGCGAGCTCGCGGCCGGATACGGGTCCTGCGCGGCCGGGCCGCGACCGCGAGGCTCGGGCTCGTCGTAGGGCATCCCGGACGGCGAGGCAGCCGGCCGCCGCGGCGCATCCGGGTAGGGCGGGCCAGCCGGGCGGCGGCTCCCGTAGTCGCGAGCGTCACCGCCGTAAGGATCGGCACCATAAGGACCGGTCCCGGGCGGGCCGGGCGGCCGCGGCGCGGCGGCACTCCCCTGGTACTGACCCGCTGCGCCTTCCGGTGGCGGAGCCATGAACCTGCTGGCGGGCTGGCCAGCCGGCCAGGCCGCCGTCCTCGGCTCGGCCATGCCCTGGTTTGCCGTCGCGCTGCCGGGCCCGGCTGCAGGCCGGGCTGTCCGGCCAGCGCCAGAGCGGCCCAGGCTCAGCCCGGCTCGTCCGGCCGCGGCGCCCGCCACTGCCCCGCCCACGATCACGGCCGTGCCTGCCTCGGCGTCAGCCGCGTTGGCGGCAACACCGGCGGCGGCGGCGGCAGCGGCGGCCGAACGGCGGCCTAGCGCCGACCTGACGCCAGCCGGCGACGGCAGGCCGGTCCCGCGACGGCCGGCCCGGCCCGGCCTGCCCGGATCTGGCTGCGCCGAACCAGACAGTGCGGACCCGGGCTGCGCGGACCCGGGCTGCCCGGTCCCCGGCAGGCCAGGACCTGGCTGCAGCGGACCCGGCTGGCTTACATCTGGCCTGCCGCGCCGTTGCCGTCCGCCGCGGCCGGCACGGCCGCCGCGGCCAGCCCGCCCGGCGGCCGCAACCCTGCGGCCTCGTGCACCGGCCGCGCCGGGGGCCGTACCGCCGCCCTCACCGGCCGCGCCGACGCCCGCGAGCTCACCGCCGGCGTCCGCGTCCGCGACGCCGGGCTGGGACACGGCAGCGGCGGCTTCCATCTCCGCCGCGGTGGCGATGCCCGGCAGGGCCAGCGCGGCTACGATGAGGAAGGCCGCGACTTCCAGCCAGGTCACCAGGTCGTGCATCAGTCCGTTGCGGCTAACGGTCAGGGTGCCGCCGCCGGGCGGCAGCCGGAATGCCTGCGCCCAGGGTGCCCCCGGCGAGGCCACCGGAGTCAGCCCGTGGCCGTTGAGCGATGCCGACCAGCCGCCGGCCGGCTCGGCAAGTTCCACGATCCCGCCGGCGGCCGGCGCGGCTGCCGCCGAGCCGATTGCTCCTGATTGCAGCGCCACAACGGTGCCGCCGGGCTCGATCACGCTGACCCGGGCCGGGGCATCGGTCAGCTTCCACAGGTCGAACGAGGCAGTCATGCTCATCTCGGTCAGGCCCGGCACGTTATCCAGCACGCCAGCCAGCGAGTTGTCCAGCGGCGCGCGCATCAGCACGAACCCGATGTCGAACTTGGCCAGCTGCTGGCTCTGGTTGACCGCCTCGCCGCCGTCTCGCGCCACCAGCGCCGCGACCGCCTTCGTGAGCGCCATCTGCGCGGCCGACTCGGGCGTCAGCCCGGCGTCACCGAACAGCGGGCTGCCACCGCGCAGCAGCAGGAAGGACACCGAACCGCCGGACGAGGTCAGCACCAGCGTCCGCAACTGGCGGTTGGTGCCCGCGGTGACCGAGACCAGCGACGGGACGACCTGGCCGGTGGCTGGCGCAAGCGGCGCGCTGATCCCGTTCATCAGCCAGTAGCCCGCCGCCAGCACGGGCGCCGTGCACGCCAGCAGGCCGAGCAGTACGACCGGCAGTCCCCGGCCGCTGGCCAGCCGGCGCACGCCCGTGCGTCCGCCCGCCGACAGGCGCTGCCCGATGCCGTCGGCGCCCGCGGCCGCGGCGAGCAGCAGGCCCGCTGCAGCGACGGCCAGGGCCGCGCCAGGCCACGCGGTCACCGGATGGCTGCCGACCGGGGTCACGGTCGTCCGGCTGGCCAGCACTCCGAAGAGCAGCCCGAGCAGGGCCACGATCCAGCCGGACACGATCAGGCTGGCCCGCCTGGTAGCGATCAGCGCGGCCAGTGCGGTCAGCACCAGCGCGCCGCTCACCCAGTACGGCGGCAATCCGTGCCCGCCGGGGCTCAGCAGCAGCAGCGACTTCGCGGGCAGGCTGGCGGCGGCGAGGCCGGGCTGCTGCACGCCTGCCTCGAGGAAGAACAGCGACGGGTGCGAGGCGAACTCCGCCAGCCACGGCAGCAGCAGCACCGGCGGCGTCAGCACCACGATGGCGAGGTTGCGGTACAGCGCTCCGCCGCCACGGCGCAGCGCGATGCCCGCGAAAACCGCCCCGGCGACCGCCATCGGCCAGAGCAGCGGCACGAAGGCGGCGCCCACGGTGACCGTCAGGCCGGTGGCCCAGGCCGCCCGCCTGGCGGTACGGCCCGGCTGGCTGAGCATCCGGCCCGCCAGCATCCCGGCTACGGGAATCAGCACAAACACGATCGCGCTGCCCAGCCGGCCACCGGAGATTGCCCCGAACGCTACCGGCAGCAGGGCGTAGGAAGCAGCCGCCCAGACCCGCACCGGCACCGATCTGGTCACCCGCCGAAGCGCCAGGATCGCGGTCACGCCCGCCAGCGGCACGCAGCCCAGCAGCAGCACGTCGATGGCCAGCCACGGTTTGCCGCCGAAGATCGTCGAGATGAAGGCGAGAATCCCGACGTACGGCAGCCCGGCGCCGGAGGAACCGATGCCTGCCGGGTGGTAGGCCTGCAGGAACTGTGACCAGAGGCTGGAGGCGCCCTCCCAGGCGGGCAGCAGGGCACCGCCGCCGAGCGTGCCGACGGTGATGACCGAGCGCTCGGCGGCGATCGCGACCGCGATCAATGCGAGCACCAGCAACACGCCCGGCCTGGTCAGCAGCCGCTGCAGGACGCCAGAGTCGACCAGCAGCGAGTCGTCGTCGGTCGGGTCGTCGGAGGCATGATGCGCCTCGGGCAGGTCCTCAGCTGACGAGCGGGACATGAGCAGCGCGACGAACTCAGCCATCCGGCGCAGCGAGTGCCCGGGCGGCAGGTCGCCGCGCAGCCGGCTGTAGGCGGCCCGGCGGCCGCGGGACCTGCGGCGCCTGGCCTTCGCCATCCGGAAGGGATGGCCGATGATGCCAAGCACGGCGGCCGATTCATCCAGGGCCGCGGCCGGCCGCTTGGCGACCAGGTAAAAGAGCGTGCGGACGAACGACAGGGTCAGGTTGGCGACCAGCGCGGCGACCATCGGGCCGAACGGCAGGTTCCCCAGCAGGGTCACCAGGCTGTGACGGCGGTCCAGCAGCCTGGCCCGGCGGCCCACTGAGACCGGCCGGCGGCCGCGGGTTGCCGCCCGGACGTGGTAAACGACCGCGTCGGTGATCACCCGGACCCGGTAGCCGGCCTGGTTCACCCGCCAGCACAGGTCGATGTCCTCGCCGAACAGGGCCATGCCCGGATCGAATCCGCCGGTCTCCTCCCAGATATCGCGGCGGATCAGCATGCCAGCGCTGCTGACGGCCAGGCCGTCCCGGTCGCCGTCGTGCTGGCCCTGGTCAACCTCGCGTGGATCGACGCCGGTGATGCGCCGGCCGACGGTGTCCAGCGTGATGCCCGCCTCGGCGATGACGTCGCGGTCGGTCCAGTCCATCAGCTTCGGCCCGAAGACGGCAGCGGTCGGCGTCTCGGCGGCGCCCCGCAGCAACTGCTCGAGCGCATCCGGCGCCGGCTCGCAGTCGTCGTGCAGCAGCCAGAGCCATTCGATCTGGTCACCGCGGTCGCGAACGCGCCCCGAGCCGGCGGCCACCGGCGCGCTGGCCGCCTTGTGCTGGACAGCGCGCCGTACCGCCAGCGCATAGCCAGCGCTGCGGTCCATGCCGAAGACGGCGCCCTGGCCAAGCTGCGCGGTCAGCAGCGACCCGCTACGGTCCCGGCTGCCGGTATCGACGGCGACGACCCGCTGCACCGGCTTGGTCTGCTGGCCGAGCGCGTCGAGCAAGTGCGGTAGCCAGGCAGCGCCGTCGTGAGCGACGATCACCGCAGTCACGACGTGCTGGGAGTACGTGTCGTTCGGCGCCAAGGAGTTCCGCTTGCTGTCCGGGGTTCGCTAGCCAGTCCGACAGCACCTGCCGTCCTGCCCTAGGTGGGGGTACCCGTGAACAATACGCGAATCTGGCGCAATCAGATGGCCAGACGAAGCAGCGCGCCCGCCGCCCGGCGATACCGGCTGGCTAGACCGCCTGGCGCTTCAGCCTGCGGCGTTCTCGCTCCGACAGGCCGCCCCAGATGCCGAAACGCTCATCGTGACCGAGTGCGTACTCCAGGCATTCGGCCCGGACCTCACAGCTGCGGCAGACTCGCTTGGCCTCACGAGTCGAGCCGCCCTTCTCCGGAAAGAAAGCTTCCGGGTCCGTCTGCGCGCAGAGCGCGCGATCTTGCCAGCTCTGCTCCGCAGCATCATCGACGCTGATGCCGAGCGCGTCGTGCACCAGCGAGACGATGACGTCTGCCACTGCACACCTCCTGCCATCCCGTTCCCCGTGATCCCGCCCCCGCCTGCTCCGGCCGCGAGAATTACATGACTGAAATTACACGCGCGTGTCTTGCCCCTCGTCAAGGGAGATACGTGATAGTGGCCACCTGGATGCCCTGGCTTGAGGTGAAAATCCGAGCCAAGAAATTTCACGGGAACGTGGATCCACGGGCGACAGTCCGGGCACCCCGCGGCCCGCAGCCCGCGCAACCCCGGTCGGTCCGGCACCGCGCACTGTTGCGAAGGACGGGCAGACGCCTTGTTTTAGGGGGTTCACGGCGGTGCCGCCCGCCGCTCTTGGGAGACTGCGAGCATGCGCATCACTGTTCTGGCCGGCGGGGTCGGCGCCGCCAGGTTCCTGCGCGGCCTGCGCGCGGCCGTGCCCGATGCCGACATCACCGTGATCGGCAACACCGGCGATGACTTCACTCCGTTCGGCCTGCACGTCTGCCCGGACCTGGACACCGTCATGTACACCCTGGGCGGCGGGATCAGCGAGCAGCAGGGCTGGGGCCGGGCCGGCGAGAGCCACACGGTCCTGTCCGAGCTGACGGCTTACGGCGCCGGACCTGACTGGTTCGGGCTCGGGGATCTGGATATCGCCACCCACATCCTGCGTAACCAGCTGCTGGCCGAGGGCCGCACCCTGTCGGAGGTAACCCAGCGGCTGTGTGCTCGCTGGCAGCCTGGCGTGCGGCTGCTGCCGATGTCCGACGACCCGGTCCGCACTCATGTCACGGTCGAGGTGGACGGCCGCGAGCAGATCCTGCATTTCCAGGAGTGGTGGGTCCGGCTGCACGCGGCCGTGCCCGCCCGCAAGATCGAGCCAGTGGGCGCGGCCCAGGCCCGGCCGGCACCAGGTGTCCTGGAGGCGATCGCTGCGGCTGACTTCGTGCTGCTCCCGCCCTCTAACCCGGTCGTCAGCGTCGGTCCCGTCCTGGCCATCCCCGGAATCGCGGATGCCGTCCGCGCCAAGACGGTGGTCGGTGTGTCGCCGATCATCGGCGGCGCCCCGGTGCGCGGCATGGCCGATGCGTGCCTGGCGGCCATCGGCGTCGCGACCTCAGCAGTTGCGGTAGCCGCGCACTACGGGCCGGCGCTGCTCAACGGCTGGCTCGTCGACGACCAGGACAAGGAGGCCGTCGATGCCCCCGAACTCGGCGGGATCGCGGTCCGTGCCCGCCCGCTGTACATGACCGACGTCGCGGCCGCCGCCGACATCGCCGGGGCCGCGATCGACCTCGCGCTGGAGATCCGGCCGTGACCAGCCAGCAGTTCACGCCCGCCCCGGCTCAGCTGATCATCCTGCCGGTGTCAGGGCTGCCGGAGATCGCGGCCGGTGATGACCTCGCGGCCCTCATTGCCGGCGCCGCGGCCGCGGGTCCCGGCTTGCACGACGGCGACATCCTGGTCGTCACCTCCAAGATCGTCAGCAAGGCCGAGGGCCGGGTGATCACCGGCGACCGGGACACGGCGATCAAAGAGGAGACGGTCCGCGTCGTGGCCCGCCGCGGCCCGACCACGATCAGCCAGACCCGGCACGGCCTGGTCATGGCCGCGGCCGGCGTAGACGAGTCCAACACCGAGCCCGGCACGCTGGTGCTGCTGCCAGTCGACCCGGACGCGTCGGCCGAGGCGCTGCGCAAGGGCATCACCGAGCGGGCCGGCGCCACAGTCGGCGTGATCATCACCGACACCATGGGCAGGCCGTGGCGGGCCGGCCAGACCGACACCGCGATCGGCGCGGCCGGGGTAACGCCGCTGCGCGATCACCGTGGCCAGACCGACACCTTCGGCAGCGTGCTGGAGGTCACGGTGGCGGCGGTCGCCGACGAGATCGCCGCGGCCGCCGACCTGATCAAGCAGAAGACCACCGGGGTGCCGGTCGCGATCGTCCGCGGTCTGCCTGATCTGGTCACCGACGCTGCCGGGCCTGGCGCCGCCGCGATTATCCGGCCCGCTGACGAGGACATGTTCCGGCTCGGCGCAGCCGACGTGATCACCGCCCGCCGGACCGTCCGCGAGTTCACCAGCGCGCCGGTCTCGCCCGCCGCCGTCCGCCGCGCCATCGCCGCAGCGATCACCGCGCCGGCGCCGCACCACAGCACGCCGTGGCGGTTCGTGGTCCTGGAGACGGCGCAGTCCCGAACCCGCCTGCTCGACGACATGCTCGCGGCCTGGAAGGCCGACCTGAGCGCCGACGATTTCACCGCCGAGCAGATCGCCCGCCGGGTCCGCCGCGGTGACCCGCTGCGCCACGCGCCGCTCATCATCGTGCCGTGCCTGGTCGCCGACGGATCGCACACCTACCCTGACGCCCGCCGCAATGCCTGCGAGCGCACGATGTTCCTCGTCGCCGTGGGCGCTGCGATCGAGAATCTCCTCGTCGCCCTTGCCGTCGAGGGTCTCGGCTCGTGCTGGATCTCCAGCACGATCTTCTGCCGGGATGTCGCGGCGGCCGCCATGGACCTGCCGGCCGGCTGGGAGCCGATGGGCGCGATCGGGATCGGCCATCCGGCGGCGCCGGCCGCCGACCGCCCGCCCCGCGACCCGGCCGCCTTCACGATGACGCTCTAGCCAGCGCACGTCCCGTCGCTTAGACACAGCCGGCGCCACCGCCGTCCGCTCCAGCGCGGTCCGCCCGCTCGTGAGCACCCAGGCCTGTATGTAGCCCCACCGCGGCCCAGCACGAGGGTGTATCTCTGCCTGACCACGACCCGCCGGGCGGCGCCGGCCACATCCCGGCCAGCCGAGCGTAGCCATCGGCCGACATCAGGCGCGGCGCGGCGAACATCAGGTACTCATGCTTCCCGTCCGAACCTTCGCCAGATCGTCTGGCCGCATGGCGTAGCGGCCCGCCAATACACGGACGACCTCGCTCAGATCAGCACCGGCCTGCTCGTGAACAACCTGCAGACAGGCAAACTGGCCGGCACGCAGCACCACCTCGAACACGTCGCCGTCCGGCCGGCAGTGACCCGCTGTCCAGCCAGCCGGACTGCACGTATTTACGTGCTACACTTTTTTACGTGAGGAGGTTCTGCGATGGCGAATCAGAACATCACACTGTCACTTCCCGAAGAGGACCTGAGGCGAGCGAGGATCCTGGCCGTCACTCGCCATACATCCGTCTCGAAGCTGCTAGCCGGACTGCTGCGTGACCTAGTCGAGCGCGACTCCGGCTACGCCGCAGCCCGGGAGCGGGCGATCGAGAGCATGGCAGGCAGCAGCGACCTGGGAACTGGCGGTCACCTCCGCGGCAGCAGGGATGAACTACATGAGCGGTAGCCGCCAGTTTGTCGACACCAACGTTGTCGTGTACGCCTATGACTCCGGCTCGGGCAACAAACATCTCCAGGCCAGCGCACTCATGAGACGTCTGTGGGCATCCCGCGACGGCTGCCTGAGCATCCAGGTGCTGCAGGAATTCTTCGTGACGATCACCCGTAAAGTACCCAAGGCGCTGGACCACGACGCTGCCGCGAAGATCGTCCGTGATCTGTCCCTCTGGGACGTGCACTCGCCCGACCCAGCGGACATACTCGGCGCAATCACCCGGCACGCCCGGTCGGGTATCTCGTTCTGGGACGCCATGGTGATCCAGAGCGCCGCCGCGCTCGGATGCGCCACCTTGCACACCGAGGATCTCAACGCGGACCAGGTCATCGACGGGGTCCGGATCCACAACCCGTTTAGCTAGGCGGGACTGTAGCGAGACGCTACGAATGACCGGTGCTGATGGTCACTGAGCTCGTCAGGCCAGAGCCTGGCCAGCCTCGACGATGCCCGCGCCGAGGCTCGGAGCTGACCATCCGGGCCGCGATCCAAGGGGGCGTCATGAGCGCCGGGGGGTTGACGAGCGCGAGGTCAGTTAGGCGATTCGCCAGCGTGCCGAGAGCCGGAATCAGGGCTTGCGCGCAACGCCGCCCCACAGCGCGGCCGGACTGGCTGCCTCTTCCGCGGTGTCGGGCCGCCAGCCCGGTACGTTGACCATGCCCGGCTCAGCTAGCTCCAGGCCGTCGAAGAACCGGGCTACCTCCGGCTCAGTGCGGAATGTCACCTTTTCCGCCATCATCTGGTTCAGCCTGTTGGCCATCTCCGCCATCTCCGCCGGGTGAATGTCCTTGGCGGGATGCGACAGCACCAGGTAGCTGCCGGACGGGACGGCCGCCATCAGCTGACCGACGACCGCATACGGATCGTCGTCGGCACTGAGGTGCTGCAAGATCGCCATCAGCATGACCGCGACAGGCTGCTGGAAGTCCAGGGTGACTTCGGCACCGGTCAGGATCGTCGCGGTGTCGCGGAGGTCGGCGTCAATGTAGTCGGTGGCCCCTGCCGCCGAACTGGTCAGCAGTGCCCTGGCGTGCGCCAGCACGACCGGGTCATTGTCGACATAGACGATCCGGCTCCGCGGCATGACCGACTGAGCGACCTCGTGGGTGTTGTTGGCGCTCGGGATGCCGGTGCCGATATCCAGGAACTGCCGGATCCCCGCCTCGACCGCAACGTGGGTCACCGCCCGGCGCAAGAACGCCCGGTTGGCCCTGGCCGAATGGACGATGTCGGGGAAGGCCGCCATCGCCTGCTCAGCAGCCGCGCGGTCCGCGGCGAAGTTATCCTTGCCGCCCAGCCAGTAGTTATAGACCCGGGCGACGTGGGCGATGCTGGTGTCGAACGCCGGTGCCGCGCTGTGGCCGGGCGTGTCCCCGCCCGGCGCAAACGCGCCTTCGCTAGCCATTGTGAGTGCCTTTCCGTGCCGTCGGGTACACCACCATCACGCCATTTAACCGCAGATTATCTGTACATCCCGACCAGCCGGTACGGAGGTCAGCCTAGATGACCCTGATCAGCTTCGCCAGCAGCTTCTGGCTGTCGGCGGGAGTCTCGGCCTCGGCGCTGAGACTGTTCATGACCTCGCGGTACTGGTCCACCTCGATGGCCCGGTCCAGGTACAGGGCGCTGGTGAGCTGCTCCACATAGACGATGTCGGGCAGCTCAGGATCGGCGAACCGGAGGATGGAGAACGAGCCGCCCAGCGCCGAATGCCCGCCGCGGTCGAACGGCACCACTTGCAGGGTGACGTTCGCGCGGTCGGTCAGGTCGATCAGATGGCGGATCTGGTCGCGCATGACCTCCCGGCCGCCTAGCGGCCGCCGGAGCGCGGACTCGTCGATCACTGCCCAGAACTTGGGCGCAGGCCCGGGCCCTGAGAGCACTTGCTGCCGCTTGAGCCGCAGGCTAACCCGGCGCTCGATCTCGTCGGCTGCCGCGGTCCGGTGGCCGAGCCTGGTGAGCGCACGGACGTAACCCTCGGTCTGCAGCAAGCCCGGCACGAACTGCAGCTCGTAGCTGCGGATCAGCGAGGTGGCCTGCTCGAGCCCGACATAGGTCTCGAACCAGTCCGGCATCACGTCGTCGTACCGGGCCCACCAGCCGCGGCTGTTGGCGTGCTGAGCGAGCGCCAGCATGTGCGCCCGCTCTTGCTCATCAGTAACGCCGTACAGGGCGAGCAGGTCGGCGACGTCGCGCTCCTTGAAGCTCACCCGGCCGTGCTCGACCCGGCTGATCTTCGACCGGGACGCGCGGATCTCGTAACCGGCACGATCGGGTGTAACCCCGGCTGCCTCCCGCAACCGCCGCAACTGGCTGCCGAGCAGCATGCGAAGCACGGTGGGGCCGCTAACAGCCTCAACCGGACTCAGCTCGGCCATTCGCTGGCCGTCGGGCTGCTCTGCGAAGCTCACCAATCGCTCCCGCGCGCGATCTTCTGGAAAGGCACACGTCAGCGGCCGTTCCGGCAAGCCGTTGTGGACAGCCCGGCCGGAAAGGCTACAAGCGCGCCCAGAGCACGCTACCACCTATCCGGCCGGGATTCTCCGTCACATTTCGGTTCCGGACCGTAACCTCTCCCTCGTCACGGCCGCATCGGGCAGTTCCGCGGGCGACCCGTCAGCCGAGGTCGTCGAATTCGCCATTCCGGACGCCTGCCAGGAACGCGGCGATCTCCCCGCGGGTGTAGACCAGGCCGGCCCGGCCGCATCCCGCGAGTTCCGTACCGCGACGCCGCCGTCGGTCAGGCTCGCGACCTCAACGCAGTTGCCGCTGGCGTTGCTGAAGCTGCTCTTGCGCCACATCACGCCCGTCAGCTCGCGCCGGCACACCATTTTTGATCTGCATGCTTCTCCCTGATCAGCCATTACGGCAGCTGCGATGTCATATGCATGTGCAGCTGCACAGAACGAATGCAGTCTAGCGCCTCGGCGTGCGATTAATTATGCAAATGCACGTGCAGATGACACTTGCGGCTGCTCTGTGCATGGAGCAAGATATGGCCATTGCTACCGGATTATCGGATACAGGTGCAGCAGCAGCAGCTATGGGACCAGCAATGACAGTGCCGTCGGCCGAGTTGGCCGTCAGGGGTGCCGACTGGCCGTGGCTGCAGTCAGCCGCGCAGATGGCCTGGCGCGCCTGCCGAAACTGGCCGCCCGGCCTGGCCGACAGCTGGACGTCTGCGCCGAGGGTTGCTACCCGGACGCCAGCGCCGGCCACTCAGTCCATCGCGACGGCGCGCGCGTTCGCGCTTGCCACCACGCAGCGGTGGGGTATCGGCGCGGCCGGCGATGATGTGGCGGCCGTCGTCTCGGAACTGCTGACCAACGCACTGCGGCACGCATTGCCGCAAGCACAACTGCCCGGCGGGCCGGCACCGGCGTGGCCGATCCGGCTGGGGCTGCTGCATCCGGGTCCGTGCGTCATCTGCGCCGTTGCGGACCCGAGTCCAGCGGTGCCCGTGCCCCGGCAGCCTGACTGGCTCGAGGAGAGCGGCCGTGGCCTCCAGGTCGTCGCCTCGCTGTCCAGCCAGTGGGGCTACTGCCTGGCCCCGGCTGACCGCGGCAAGGTGGTCTGGGCGGCGCTGCCGACCATCAGCCCGCCTGACGGCTACTGATGCTGACGGCGGCCGATCCGGACCCCCGCTGATCCTGAAGCCGCGCCTACGCCTGCAGCAGCGGCAGCGTCGTGCGCCGCCCGCGCACCGAAGCACAGACCCCGTCGCTGGCGGCGGCAACTGCCTGCCGCTCCGGGGACGGCGTGCCGTACAAGGTAGTGCGCTGGCGCAACGGCCGACCGGTCGGCGCGGCCAGCGCGGCCAGGTCGCTGATGGTCTTGTACGAGCCGTTCTCCGAGCCGGCCATGCGGCTGATGGTCTCTTCCATCAGCGTCCCGCCCAGGTCGTTCACGCCGCCTTGCAGGACGTCCTGGCACACGTCGGCGCCGAGCTTGACCCAGGAGCACTGGATGTTGCCGATCGCGCCGTGCAGCATGATCCGTGACAGCGCGTGCACGGCTCTGTTCTCGCGCCGGGTCGGACCTGGCCGAGCCATGCCAGCGAGGTAAATCGGCGAGCTGGCGTGCACGAACGGCAGCAGCACGAACTCGGTGAACCCGCCGGTCTTCTCCTGGAGGCCGCGCAGGACGCGCAGGTGCCCGACCCAGTGCGCCGGCGTGTCCACATGCCCGTACATCATCGTGGCGGTGGTGCGGATGCCGAGCTCGTGCGCCGTCGTCATGACCTCGATCCAGGCGGCGGCCGGCAGCTTGCCCTTGGTCAGCACCCAGCGCACGTCGTCGTCGAGAATCTCCGCCGCGGTACCCGGCAGCGAGTCGACGCCGGCTTCGCGGGCCCGGACCAGCCACTCACGGACCGGCAGCCCGGTCCGCGACGCCCCGTTCATTACCTCCATGGGCGAGAACGCGTGCACGTGCAGCTGCGGGCTGCGCCGCTTGACCTCAGCGGCGATGTCGAAGTACGCGGTGCCGGGCAGGTCGGGGTGGATGCCGCCCTGCATGCAGACCTCGGTCGCGCCCGCTTCCCACGCCTCGACCGCGCGGTCGCCGATCTGCTCCATGGACAGCGTGTAGGCGTCGGCGTCGGTGCGCCGCTGGGCGAACGCGCAGAACCGGCAGCCGGTGTAGCAGACATTGGTGAAGTTGATGTTGCGGGTGACCACGTAGGTCACGTCGTCCCCGGCCGCGTCATGGCGCAGCCCGTCGGCCAGCGCGGCCAGCGCGTCAAGTTCCGGGCCGTCGGCGTCCAGCAGTGCCAGCGCCTCGGCGTCGGTGATCGCGGCCGGATCGCGCTCAGCGCTGCGCAGCGCCGCCAGCACCTCGGCCGGCCCGCGCCGGGGCGCGCCGCCGGCCGCGCCCGAGGACCCGCCTGCGCGCGCGGCGGCTTCCGTCCTCGCCGCCGGGTCGATTCGCGCGCCGACCTCGGCCCAGTCGCCGTAGACCTCGGCAAAGTCGACCCGCCGGTCGGCCGACCGGCCCGTCGTGTCGATGGTGGTGAACAGGTCAGTCCGGCCGCTTGACTCGCCCCAGCCGCCGTCTGGCTCCTGCCACGGCAGGCCCGACGGCATCGCGCCGGTCAGGGCCAGCCCGGTCGCCGGGTCGGCGAGCGCGGCGACATGCCGCGCGACCCGCGGGTCGAGCCAGGGCTCGCGGATGTAGGGCGGATAGACCGTCAGCCGCTCCGCGAGCTCGAACCCGCCAGCCTGAGTCTGCGCCGCCAGGTCGTCGATCTGCGGCCAGGGCCGCTCCGGGTTGACATGATCCGGCGTCAGCGGGGACACCCCGCCCCAGTCGTCGATGCCTGCTGACAGGATCAGCTGGTACTCCTCGCCGATCAGGTTCGGTGGCGCCTGGATCCGCGCCGACGGGCCGAGTACCAGCCTGCTGACCGCGATGGTGGCGGCCAGGTCGGTCAGTTCCGCATCCGGCGTGGCGCGCATCTTGGTATCTGGCTTGGCGCGGAAGTTCTGCACGATGACTTCCTGGATGCCGCCGTACTCACGTGACACCTGGCGGATGGCGAAGATCGAGTCGGCCCGCTCGGCCAGCGTCTCGCCGATCCCGATCAAGATGCCGGTCGTGAACGGGACACCGCTCCGTCCCGCGTCCTCCAGGACTCTGAGCCGCACGGCCGGGTCTTTGTCCGGGCTGCCGAAATGAGGGCCGCCTCGCTCAGTAAAAAGCCTGGTCGAAGTGGTTTCCAGCATCATCCCCATGGACGGTGCCACTGGCTTGAGCCGCTGGAAATCCTGCCAGCTGAGCACGCCGGGGTTCAGGTGCGGGAGCAGGCCCGTCTCCTCCAGCACCCGGATGGCCATCGCGCGGACGTAAGACAACGTGTCGTCATAGCCGTGCGCGTCCAGCCACTCGCGCGCCTGGGTCCACCTGGCCTCAGGGCGGTCGCCGAGAGTGAACAGGGCTTCCTTGCAGCCCAGGGCAGCCCCGTCCGCCGCGATCTGCAGGACCTCGTCCGGGGACAGGAACGGGGCCGGGAGTCGACCCGGCACCGTGACGAACGTGCAGTAGGCACAGCGATCCCGGCACAGCCGGGTGAGCGGGATGAACACCTTCCGCGAATAGGTGATGACGCCGGGACGGCCGGCGGCCGCCAGGCCCGAGTCACGCACCCGGCCGGCATGCTCCAGCAGCGTGGTCAGATCGTCGCCGCGGGCCTGCAGCAGAATGGTCGCCTCGGTCTGATCGAGCGTCTTGCCGTCCCTGGCCCGTGCCAGAGCCCGCCGGATCGCGCTGGGGCTAACCGGGACCGCGTCCGGCAGGCCGGGGATGGGCTCGTGAGCGCTGATGGCGGTACCTCTTCCTCGTGCGGTCAGGCCGCCGGGCAGGCCGGCCTCCCCAACCCTAGGCCGCGGTGCTGTCACCGGGCCGGGCGAGGGCGATGCGAGCCATAACCAGGCAAGGGGTGCCGTGCTTCCCGTGCCTGCCTCGTCAGCGTTCCGGGCCGCCCGGTCCGGGGCCCGCAGGTGCGGGTTCAGATAGCGCGATAGTCGCGAACGGCCATCCGCGGCCCGCGCCTCGGCGGCGCCTCCCCGCCGAGTTCGATCAGGCGGGTGGCCCGGTACCGCTGGCCCGCGTAGGGCGCTAGCAGCGCCAGCATGGCCTCGTCGTCAGCGCGGGCACCGGTGAGCGTCCAGCCGACTACCGACGGCAGGTTGTAGTCGCCGACGCTGACGGCGTCAGGGTCGCCGCAGGCGCGCTGCCTGACCTCGGCCGAAGTCCAGGGACCGATGCCAGGCAAGGACCTGAGCATCCGGTCCGCTTCAGCACCGGGCAGGTCGCAGATCTGCTCGAGCCGCCCGGCGACCAGCGCGGCGCCGGTGATCGTGGCAGCCCGGACCCCTTCCACCCCGGCCCGGTGCCAGTCCCAGGACGGAATGGCACGCCAGGCGGCCGGGGGCGGGAAGACCCGCATCCCGGCCGGAGCCGGGCCGGGCGCCGGCGTGCCGTGCCAGCGCAGCAGCAGCCGCCAGGCCCGGTGTGCCTCCAGGCTAACGACCTTCTGCTCCAGCACAGCCGGCACGAGCGCCTCGAATACCCGGCGGCTACGGCCCAGCCGCAAGCCGGGGAACCGGCGCACCAGGTCGTGCAGGCGCGGATGGGCCGGCCGGAAGTCAGCCGGGGAGTCGCCGACGCCGAGCAGGTCGGGCACTGCGGCCAGCAGCCAGCGTGCCCCCGGCCCCCAGCTAGCCGCGTGCACGGGCGTGCCTGCGCCGCGCCGGCGGACGCCCGGTGGTCAGGCGAAGCGTTCCGGGGCCATCCGGGGTCAGGCAGGTGCGCCAGATCGCGCCGGACTCATCCTGACGCAATGCCGGGTCACCAGGGCCGCGGCGGTGCACCAGCACCGCCAGGCGCAGATCGACCGCGAACGGGGCGAGCCAGTCCCGGCTCAGCCCGCCGGCGTCCGGTCCGGTGGCGACCGGCCGACTTTGCACGACCACCTCCATCGTCGCGGCGACTCGACGAGTCGGGCATAGTTGCTAGATGCTTTACTCGACGATTCTGGCAGGTGGCAGCGGTACGCGGCTCTGGCCGCTATCGCGGGCCTGCTCACCCAAGTTCTTCCACCCGCTGACCGGCACCGACAGGTCGCTGCTGCAGGCCACCGTGGACAGGCTCGGATCACTATCGTCCGCCAGCCAGGTCTACGTGGTGACGGGCACGGCTCACGCCGCCGAGATTGCCCGGCAGCTGCCGATGGTGCCGGCCGGGAACATCCTGGTCGAGCCTGCACCGCGAGACTCCTGCGCGGCCGTCAGCCTGGCGGCCGCCGTGCTGGCCAGGCGCGATCCTGGTGCCATCATGGCGGCGTTCTCGGCCGACCACCTGATCGGGGATCAGCCCAGGTTCGCCGAGGTCATCGGGCAGGCGGAGCAAGCTGCTCGCGATGGTTACCTGACGACCATCGGGATCCGGCCGCTGCATGCTGAAGTACGGTTCGGCTATCTCAAACTCGGCGAGACGCTGGCGGGCCAGGCACGAACCGTGGCCGAGTTCAAGGAGAAGCCATCGCTGGCGGTCGCCACGAGCTACCTGGAATCAGGCCAGTACCTGTGGAATGCCGGGATCTTCGTATTTGCCGTTGACATCTTTCTCGGCGAGCTTGCCCGGCAGCGGCCGCAGCTGCACGACGGGATCATGCGGATCGCGCAGGCCTGGGACGGCCCGGACCGAGACGCCGTGCTGGGCGAGGTGTGGCCGGGCCTGGAGAAAATCTCGGTCGACTACGGGGTGCTGGAGAACGCTGCGGCGGCCGGCCGGGTCGCCACGGTGCCGGCTGACATGCCCTGGAGCGACGTCGGTGACTTCGACTCCCTCGGCGATTCGCTGCCCAGTGACGAATCAGGGAACCTGGTGATCGCGGGCCAGGCCGAGATCGTCACCCGGGACGTGAAGGACGCTGTGATCGTGTCGACGACCGACCGGGTGGTCGCCGTTATCGGCCTGGATAACGTGGTCGTCGTGGACACGCCCGACGCCATGCTGGTGTGCGACCGGTCCAGGGCTCAGGAAGTCAAGCAAGTGGTAGCGGAACTACGGTCCCGCGGCCAGGACGAAAGGCTCTGACCGTAAAGCCGGCCCGCGGCCAGCGAAGACCAGGACTACTCGGTGCCCTGCGCGGCTGCCCGCTCATAGCTGATCATGTGCGCCTCGGCCGAGGCCGCCCAGCTGAACTCCATCGCCCTCGAGTAACCGGCATCGCCGAGCGCCGTCCGCCGGTCGGGATCGGCCAGCAGAGACCGCAAGGCCGCCTCAATGCTGGCGGCGTCGGGCTCGGTGTAGGCGACGGCGTCGCCGCCTACCTCGGGCAGCGCAGTCCGGTGCGTGGTGAGTACCGGCGCGCCGCAGGCCATCGCCTCCAGTGCAGGCAGCCCGAAGCCCTCACCCGTGCTCGGGAACGCCACCACCATCGCGCCGCCGAAAAACCCGGGCAGGTCGTTGAAGTGCAGGTAGCCGGGCCGCACCAGGTGCAGGTGGGCCGGCACCGCCGCGACTGCCTCGTCGACTTCCTCGCTCCAGCCGCTGCCGCCGGCCAGCACGAGGGCCGGCGGGTCAGCCAAGTCCGCTGCGACCGCTGCCCAGCCGGCGATCAGGGCGGGAACGTTCTTGCGCGGCTCCAGCGTGCCCAGATACGCCACGTAGGAGTGACCGTGCAGGCCGAGGCGGTCAGTGACCTGGCGTAGCTGGTGCTCGTCCGGCCGGTGGAACAGGTCATGGTCGACACCGTGATAGGCCACGTCGATGCGAGTCGGGTCAGCCGCCAGCACCCGCACCAGCTCGTCCCTCGTCGCCTTCGACGGCACGACGAGGCGGGTCGCGCGCCGGGCCGACGTGCGGATCGCGGCCTTGTAGAACGTGGCAGTCACCGGGCTGTGCGCATCCGGCTCGGTAAAGAAGGTGAGGTCGTGCACGGTCACGACGACGGGCTTGTTCGGGCGCAACGGCATCGAATAGTGCGGCGAGTGGATGACGTCGGCCTCGATCTGCTGAGCCACCAGCGGCAGGCCGCTCTGCTCCCAGGCAAGCCTCGCCGGGCGGTGCGCGATAGCCGCCGGCGCCGCCACAACCCGCGCATTAGGCACGAGTCGTCCGTACCGTTCCTCATCCGCCCGCTGGCAGGCTACGGCGAGATCAGCCCCGGCCACATCCAGCGCGCTGACCAGGCCGTCCACGTATCGGCCGAGCGCTCCGCGGTCAGCAGGCACCGCGGTCGCATCAACCAGCACACGAGGCGCCACGACCAGTACCGCTCCCTTCCCTCAGTACGTCCAGGACGCATGCCGCAATGCATGCGATGCCGTGCCTGTGCCAAGGCACGCTGGCATCTTCACCGAAGGCCCCGCCCTGGATGTCCCGTCCCATCCGAGCGTACGCCCTTGGCGACGCTGGCGTGCCGCACCGCCACCGCGTCAGGCAACAGGCTCGCGAGTTCAGCCCGATCTCGCCCTGAGTTCAACCGGAACCCGCGCTGACGTCAGCTAGCACGACGGCACCGGCTGCCCTTTCTTGATCGCCTCCAGGTCACTGACGGCGCCGGCCAGTGAGGTGACCTTGACCAGCTTGAGGCCGGCCGGCACCGCGCCGGAGGTGTCCGGGCAGTTCGACGCGGGGGTCAGGAAGACCGTCGCCCCGGCCGCCCTGGCCCCGGCCATCTTCTGCTGGATGCCGCCGATCGGTTCGATCTGGCCGCCCGGCTCGATCTCCCCGGTACCGGCGATGAACCGCCCGCCGGTCAGGTTGTTCGGGCTGAGCTTGTCGATGATCCCGAGGGCGAACATCAGGCCGGCGCTCGGGCCGCCGATGTCGGACAAGTTGATCTTGACCGAGAACGGGAAGACGTACGTGGGCGACCCCAGGTCCACCCCGACAACCGGCTCGCCGCCGATGTCCTTGGTGTTGATGGTCACGGTCTTGGTCTGGCCCTTACGGTCGATGGTCAGCGTCACGGGCGCGCCCGGCTTGCGGCCGCGGATCATGGTCACGATGTCGCGGTGGCAGGGACAGTCTTGCCGTCGACAGCGGTGACCACATCCCCGGCTTTCAGCACTCCGTAGGCCGGGGTTCCCTTCACCGTGTTGTCGACCTTGTCGATCGTCGTGAAGCTGATGTTCAGGTAACACAATGCCGCGGCGGTGGCGTCCTGCTGTGAGCCGAGCATCTCCTGCGTGTCCTGCTGCACAACCTGCTGCTGGGTTTGCCCGGACGTGTAGATCTCGTCGGCCGGCACCACGGCGTCATCCGGCGAGAGCCATGCCCGCAGGGCGCTGAAGACGTTGAAGCCAGTTCCCGGCCCGCCGGTGTAGGACACCGTGACCAAGTTGAGGTTCCCCGTGGTCGGATACGTCGGATGACCGCTGATCTGGATCAGTTCGGTCCCGTCGGGCTTGCCGAGCGTATTGAGCGTCGGGCCCGGCATCAGCGCCACATACGGAACCGAGACGACGGCGGCGACGACCAGCGCGGCCAGCACGCAGGATCCAGCGATGAGGAGCGTCACCAGCCGGTGCGACATGGGAGGAAGCCGACGAGGCATAGGCCGAAGCCTACGCACTATTCACCCACTCGCTGTCACCGCCAGTGAAGAACTGGTGCTTCCAGATCGGCACCGTCGCCTTAACCTCGTCGATCAGGGCGTGACACGCGGTGAAGGCCGTATCCCGGTGCTCGGCCCCGACGGCGGCAACCACCGCGAGATCACCGAGATGCAGGTCACCGGTCCGGTGCGCGACGGCCAGGGACAAGATCGGGTAGCTGGCCGCGATCTTCTCGGCCACCCGGGCCAGCTCGGCAACTGCCGACGGATGCGCGCTGTAGGACAGGGCCGCGACGCCCCGGCCGTGATCATGATCGCGAACCATGCCGATAAACAGGGCGATCGCGCCGGCCGCGGGGTCGGCCGCGGCGGCGCGGATCTCGTCCACCGACAGTGCCTCTGCGCGCAGCTCGGTCAGTCTGACGACGGTCACCATGCCAAGTTACAGGCATCCTGGCCACGTCCTCACTCGCCCGACCTCAGGAGCCGCGGCGGCGGCGCCTGACCTGGCGCACGATCGCGGCCGTACCGATGACCGCGACGGTCGCGCCGGCCGCCGTGATCGTCGCGTCCTTCTTGGCCAGCCGGCGCCCGGCCACGGCATGATGCCCGGCCCGCTGCTCCAGCAGCACCTCCAGCGCACTGGCGTTGTCGTAACCGGGCTGCCAGCCTGCCTGGCGCAGGGCCTGGCAGTCCACGACCCAGGGGTAGACCACGTAATGCAGGTCCGTCACTGGCACCGGGGTGATGCCGGCCCGGTGCAGTCGCTGCGCGGTGGCGAAAGTCAGCCCGGCCGGCAACTCGACCCGGCGCAGGCCCGACAGCTCCTCGATCTGCTCCTGCTCGAGCCAGCCGTCGCTGCCAACCGCGAACGCGCCCGATACCTGCCCGGCCACCGCCAGCTCCAGGGCCGAGGCAAGATCATCGACGTGGCAGAACTGCCACCGGGCGGCGGTGCCCTTGACGGCGAGCAGCCGTGGCGCCTCGAAATGCCTGGTGATAACCGTGTCGATGCCGTCCCCGACCAGCGCGGCCGGCCGCGCCACCACCACCTCCAGGCCCAGATGCGCGCGGGGCGACCGCTCAGCCAGGTGCTCGATCTCCAGCAGGTCGCCGATCACGCTGTCGTCCGAGTCAGCCGCCAGCCGCGAGTCCTCGGGCAGTGGCACCGGATTGTCCTGATGTGCCCCGTAAACCATGGCGCTGGTCACCAGGACTACCCGGCTCACCCCACCGGCCGCCGCCGCCGTGAGCACCGTCTGGGCGCCGCGCACGTTGAAGGCGCGCCTGGCCCTGGCGTCCGAGTCGGGCGACAGGTCGAGGTCGGCGTGCACGATGACGTCGACATCAGCCAGCCGCCCGGCCAGGGCCGGGTCCCGGACATCGGTGATCCGCCACGTGACGCCGCTGACATCGCCGCGGTGCACGTCGATCGCGATCACCCGGCCAGCCGCCGGCGATCCGGCCAGCCTGCTGGTCAGAGCCAGGCCAAGGCCGCGCGCAGCCCCCGTCACGGCCACCACGGGGCCGGGGCGGGGCGGCCTGGCCAGGTCGGCGCCGCCGGCGTCCGTGGCCAGATCTGCATCCGGCGCCCCCGCCACCACGGCGAGTCCTGGCGTTCCCGCTGACTGACCCGCGCGGCGGCGAGGCGCCCGAGGCTTCGATTCGCCGTTCGTGCTGCGCTCTTGGCGAATCAGGGCTACTCGGTTGCTCACAGTGCACCGCTCCCGGGATAGCTTGGCCAGTGTGGACCCTTCCATCCTGCCTGAGAGGGCGGGCAGATGACTGAGCCTCCCTTCGGCTTCGGTCCGTCGGATAGCCCCGGCGGAGATTCGGGCACGCCCGGCGGCGGCTCCGGCGGCGGCCCTGTCGATCCTTTCGGCGGCATGGGGCCGCTCGGCCCGATGGGCGACCCGCAGCAGTTCGCCGACGCCTTGCGGCAGTTCGCAGACCTGATGTCATGGCAGGGCGGTCCGGTCAACTGGGACCTGGCGAAGAACATCGCGCGGCAGACCGTGGCGCAGAAGGGCGACCCCAGCGTCCTCGAGATCGACCGCGGCAAGATCATCGAAGCGCTCCGGCTGGCCGATCTGTGGCTGGAGGAGGCGACCGAGTTCCCGAGCGGGATCCGCACCGTGCAGGCCTGGAGCCGGTCCGAGTGGGTCGAGGCGACCCTTCCGGTCTGGTCCAAGCTGTGCGATCCGATCGCTGCCCGGGCGGTGGCGGCGATGAGCGGGCTGCTCGGCGACGACCCGGCCGAGATGGGCGCGGACCTGCCGCCGGAGATGCGCGCCATGATCGGCTGGCCTGGGCGGACTCGGCGGCCTGGGCGAGATGATGAAGCGCATCGGCGGGATGATGGTCGGCGGCCAGACCGGCGCGGCCGTCGGCGCGCTGGCCGATGAGGTTGTCAGCTCTACCGACGTCGGGCTGCCGCTGGGCCCGGAGGGAATCGCTGCCCTGCTGCCGGCTGGCGTCGAGGCGTTCGGGTCCGGCTTGTCGGTGGACGCGGACGAGGTACGGCTGTTCCTGGCGCTGCGCGAGGCTGCCCATCACCGGCTGTTCGGCCACGTGCCGTGGCTGCGGTCCAGGCTGCTCGGCGCCGTCGAGGACTACGCGCGCGGCATCAAGGTCGACTTGTCCGCGCTGCGCGAGGCCATGCCGCAGATCGACCCGGCCAACCCCGAGGCGCTGAATGAGGCGCTCTCCGGAGCGGCGTTGTTCCAGCCCGAGGACAGCCCTGAGCAGAAGGCAGCACTGGCCCGGCTGGAGACCGTCCTCGCGCTCGTCGAGGGCTGGGTTGCCACTGTCGTCGCCGCTGCCGCGAACGGCAGGCTGCCGCAAGCCGACGCGCTGGCCGAGGCCATCAGGCGGCGGCGGGCGACCGGCGGGCCAGCCGAGCGTACCTTCGCCACGCTGGTCGGCCTCGAACTGCGGCCGCGGCGGCTGCGCGAGGCCGCGGTGATCTGGCAGGGCCTGACCGCCGAGCGCGGCATCTCCGGCCGGGACGGCATCTGGGCGCACCCTGACCTGCTGCCGACAGCAGATGACTTCGACGATCCCGACGCCTTTGTCCGCGGCACACCGGAGTTCGATATCTCCGACCTCAACGCGGAGAACGATGGCGGCGCCACCGCCGACGAGACCGACCTGGACGTGCCCCGGCAGGCCGAACCGGGCGAGGACGACACAGACGGGCCCGGCCAGGCCTGACGCGCGCACCGCAGTCAGGCGCGACCGGCAAGCAATCTGCGTCCACAGGCGGTGGACGCCATTGTGCCAGCTCAGCCGGAGCGATACGGCGTGGCTCCGGCGAAATTCACAGCCGTGTGCACAGCTATCCACAACGACACGCCGCGCCCTCCCCAGCCTCTGCACAAGCCCGTCCACAGGGCCAGGTTGCCAAGGTGAGCCGGGAGCCTAGCTTCGCCAGCCAGGGGTCCCCGGGCCCGGGCCGCTCCGCCGTTTCCGGGGAAGGGGGGCGAGCTGGCCAGAGCCCGGGGACTTTCGGCCGTCCCGCGGCGATTGTCGGTCGGCCCGTGCGAGCCTCACGGCATGAGACCAGCCTTGAGGCCCGGGCTGCTGCCGATCTGGCGGGACCGGGACACCGTGCAGCTCGGCATCGATCCGCGCCGGGCCGTGGCCATCTCCGGCATGCGCTCGGCAGCTGAGGTCATCCGGCTGCTCGACGGCAGCCGGCGAGCGCGAGCAACTCATCGCCGATGCCAGCCAGCGCGGCGTGCCCGTGGCGGTGACCGAGCGGATCCTGACACTGCTGGCGGCAGCTGGAGCACTCATTGATTACCCGGCGGCCATGATACGGTCGCTGCCGCCCGAGTTGCGTGACCGGCTGCTTCCGGAGCTAACAGCGGCATCGCTCACCGGCGGCCAGGGCGACGGCGGGGCGGGCAGTCCTGGCCCGCAGGGCTGCGACCAAGATCGCCGTGACCGGCGGCGGCGGCCTGGCCGGGCCGATCGCCGACCTGCTGACGCGCTCCGGCATGGCCTGCGAGGCCGGACCCGGCCTGCAGGCGACCGTGATCAGGCCGCAGCCGATCTGGTCGTGCTGGCCGGCCGGCCGCGCCGGAACAGCTGGCCGGATTTCACCGGGCCCGGATACCGCACCTCGCGGTATCGGCCACCGAGGCGATCGGCGTCGTCGGGCCGCTGGTACGGCCGGGAATTACCGCATGCTTGCGGTGCCTGGATTTGACCAGGGCCGAGCGAGACCCCGCCTGGCCGCTCATCCTGGCCCAGCTGGGCGGGCCCGGACGGCGACGCCGCGTGCACGATACTCGCAGCGCGGTAGCGGCCCAGGCCGCGGCGCAGGCAGTGGCGTTCGCTGACCGAGCTGCCGTCAGCCGTGGCGAACGGAACGCTCGAACTCGTCCTGCCGGGCTGGCAGTGGCGACGCCGCAGCTGGCAGCCGCATCCGGCCTGTATCTGCGCTACTGCGATCGGCCTCTCGCGATCGCCGGCCTGACGCTGCGGCGGCCCTGACACGGGCGGCGGCCGCCGGTCAGTGCCGCGGTGCGCGGGCCTTGAGCCGGACAGGCCAGCCGAGGCGATAGCAGGCCGCCGATCGCAACGATCGGCCCGGCGGCCGCCCAGAATGAACTGCCGGACATGGCGCTGCCGCCGAGCACGCCGAATCCCTGCAGCGAGAAGACGACCCGGCGACGGTGACAAGCAGTCCGATGGCGATGATCACACGGCCGATCATGTATCTCCCGGCGGGACATATGTGACTGGCGGATGCGCCGACCCGGTTAGCGAGCCATGCGAAGGCGGTGAGGACCACCACTGCGGCGCCGGTAACCGACAATGGGATCATGAGCGATCTGCCGCACCGCGCCGTGACCAGGACCGCCAAGCTGGCCACGCTGCCGGTCGGCATCGCGGGCCGTGCAGCCCTCGGCCTCGGCAAGCGGATTGGCGGCAGGTCCGCCGAGATCGTTGCCCAGGAACTGCAGCAGCGGACAGCTGAGCAGATCTTCCGGGTGCTCGGCGAGCTGAAGGGCGGTGCGCTCAAGCTTGGCCAGGCACTGTCGATCTTCGAGGCGGCGCTGCCGCCGGAGATCGCCGGGCCCTACCGGGCCACCCTGACGAAACTGCAGGAGTCCGCGCCGCCGCTGCCCGCGGCGACCGTGCATAAGGTGCTGGCAGCCGATCTTGGTCCTGACTGGCGAGCGGAGTTCGCCGAGTTCGACGACATCCCGGCGGCTGCAGCGTCGATCGGCCAGGTGCACCGCGCCGTCTGGCGAGACGGCACGAAGGTCGCGGTGAAGATCCAGTACCCCGGCGCGGGGAAGGCGCTGGCAAGCGACTTCACCCAGCTCAGCCGGGTCGGCAGGCTGTTCGGGATGCTCATGCCGGGCCTGGACGTCAAGCCGATGCTCGACGAACTGCGTGACAGGGTCGTCGAGGAACTCGACTACCGGCTCGAGGCGACCTCGCAGCAGGCATTTGCCGATGCCTACGCCGGCGATCCGGACATTGTCGTGCCCTCAGTCCTGGCGGCCACCGATCACGTCCTGGTCAGCGAATGGATGGACGGGACGCCGCTGGCTCAGATCATCGCCGCCGGCAGCCCGGAGCAACGCAACAAAGTGGGCGTTCAGCTGGTCCGGTTCCTGTTTTCCGGCCCGGCCAGGGCCGGGCTGCTGCACGCTGACCCGCATCCGGGCAATTTCCGCGTGCTAGCGGACGGGCGGCTCGGAGTGCTCGACTTCGGCGCGGTCGACCGGCTGCCCGACGGGCTGCCGCCGATCTTCGGCCGGATGCTGTGGCTGATGCATCACGACGGCGACATCGAGGCAGTCGAGCGTGAGCTGCGCGAGCACGACTTCCTGCGGCCCGGCATGTCCGTCAACCTGGACGAACTACGGGTGTTCCTGGCGCCGCTGGCCGAGCCATCACAGGGCGAGACGTTTACCTTCAGCCGGGAGTGGATGCGAGGCGAGGCTGCCAGGGTCGCCGACCTCCGCCCGGCCAACGTCGCCAGGCGGCTCAACCTGCCGCCGTCCTACGTGCTGATTCACCGCGTCTCCACGGCTGGCATCGGCGTGTTGTGCCAGTTGGAATGCACCGGGCCCTTCCGGGCTGAGGTGCTGGCCTGGATCCCGGGCTATGCGCCGCCGCAGAGCGCGGATCCGGTGATAGCCGCGTCAGGCCCGGGAGTTCCGTAGAACTCCCAGGCCTGAACCGGGTCCCGCTGCAGCTAGCTGAGCGCGTCGATCTGCTCGAGCTCGGCCCGCAGCCGGGTGGCGTGAATCCGGTGACTGCGCTGCTGCCGCTCGGCGCGCTCGGCGCGCCGGGCGATCCGGCTGTACATCGTGGCCCGGCTGCCGTCGCGCTGGGCGGCGGCAGCGTCGAGCATCGCTCGTTGTCGGTCTCGTGCCAGTTCCTGTTGTAGGTGCGCCATTGCACTGTCCTGCCTTCGATCAGTCGGCCGGCGGCGGCCATTGTCAGGCCGCCACCGCGTCTTTGCGGGGACGTCCGCGCGGCCGCTTCCGCGGGACAACCTCGCCCCGCAGGAACAGCTCGCCGCCCCAGACTCCCCATGGCTCCGCACGGTCCATCGCCCCTGCCAGGCAGACAAGCCGGGCCGCACAGCTTCCGCACAGCGACTTCGCGAACTCCACATCCTCCGGAGATTCAGCGAAGAACAGCTCGGGCTCGTCCCTGCAGGGCAGCTCCGGGCTTGCCAGCACCTTGCTGCTGAGTTCTGTGCCGCTCAGTTCTGTGCCGCTCAGTTCTGTGCCGCTGAGTCCTGTACCGCTCAGTTCTGTGCCGCTGAGTCCTGTACCGCTCAGTCCTGTACCGCTCAGTTCCGGACCGTTCAGTCCGGGACGACCGGAAACTCCGGTCAGTCCCTCCAGCACGTCCGTTGTGCCGGGCCACTGCATCGGTGCCAACCCCTCTCCACTACTCGTCGAGTTTCCCTCGTGCCTCTGACAATTTGTGGCCTTGCATACAGAAGGCCGCGGACCCTATTTCGGGTCCGCGGCCTGGAGGGGGCTGGCCGGTCTGTGTGTCAGACCGGATCCGGTTCCCTCGCCGGATGCGGACCCAATCCACCCGGGATAAGCGGGAGGCGGGTCGTCTGGTTGAAGTGCTGAGTGCCGCTGCCCAGGCCGCTGCCGAACTTGACAGCGAAGGTCAGGACCGAGCTGACCTGGACGAGGCTGGTCGGGTAGGCACGGCTAGCGGATCCCGCCTGCGCGTAGCCCGGGGTGCCCGCAACTTCGGCGTGCCGGATGCGCGGCAGCGCCGCCGAAGCGGCCTTCCTGGAAACGCGAGACGTGGCCCACGGGCCCTCACACGTGAAGGCGCCCGCGCCGGAACCGGCGAGCGGCCGCTGTGCAGCCTTGGCTGCGTCAGCCTCAGCTGTGGTGATCATGTTCAGCATTTCCGGGCACCTCCTCTCGGGCGTAGCAGATCGTCTCGCGGACAAGCAGAAGCCTATGCAGGGTCCCGGGGCCGACGGCAACTGTTTTTCTACCTGCGGTTTCTTTTCGTGGCCTGGCTGTTATCAACGGGGTCCCCGGCGCCGCAACATGCCCTCCTGAACCACGGACACGACCAGCCGCCCGTCGGCCGTATAGACCTCGCCGCGGGCCAGTCCGCGCGAGCCGGTGGCGGTCGGTGAATCCTGGGCGTAGAGCAGCCACTCGTCGGCCCGGAACGGGCGGTGAAACCACATCGCGTGATCCAGGCTCGCCCCAGCGGCCAGCCCCCGCTCCAGGAAACCCCGTGTGCCAGCAGGACAGTGTCCAGCAGGGTCATATCCGAGGCGTAGGTCATCAGGCAGACATGCAGCAGCGGGTCGTCCGGCAGTTCCCCGTCGGCCCTGAGCCAGACCAGGCTGCGGTTGGTACGCAGGGACGGGTCGCGCTGAGCCTCGCGTGAGGGGCCCGACGTGCCGGAGATCGATCGGGTTGTCGCGGGAGTACTCGTCAGCCTCGGGGCCGAATAGCCGTCGCAGCCGGGCTCGGTGTCGGCTCGACGTCGGCCGGGGCCGGCACCGTCCGGCATCGGGTCGGCGTGCTCGAAGCCGGGTTCCGGCTGGTGAAAGGACGCAGACAGCGTGAAGATCGTCTTGCCGTGCTGGACGACGGTCACCCGGCGGGTCGTGAAGGACCGCCCGTCACGGACCCGCTCGACCATGTAGACCAGCGGCACGGCCGGATCGCCTGGCCGGATGAAATAGGCGTGCAGGGAATGCACTGGCCGGTCTGCGGGCACAGTCCGGCCCGCGGCTACGAGTGCCTGGCCGGCTACCTGACCGCCGAAAACCCGCTGCCGGCGCTCGCCGTCCGGGCTGCGGCCGCGGAAGATGTCCATCTCGATCTGCTCAAGGTCGAGCAGCTGACCACTTCGTCCAGCGCCTTGGTCATGGCGCCTGCCGAGATCCACGTCGCCGGCTGGCCCGTCCCCGCTGGCGTGCGAGCTGCCTGCGCGACTGACGCGTCGCGCAGTTCCAGCACCGCGGCACCGTACCGTTCCAGCTTGGCCGCGCCGACACCGGGGACGCGCACCAGCTCGCGCGGCTGGCTGGCCGGGCATCAGCGATGGCCTGCAGCGTGGCGTCAGAGAAGATCACGTAGGCGGGCACAGCTCTGCTCCTTGGCGACGCCAGCCGCCAGTCCCGCAGCCGCCGGAAGAGCGGATCGTCGGATTGGGGCCTGGCGCCGGCAGCCGCGCTCGGCGCTGCGGCCTGGCCGTCCGCTGCCCGGCCGGCCGATCGCCTGCTGGCCGCCGGTCAGGCCAGCCAGGAACCGGGACGGCTTGCCTCGTCCGGCGCCCGCCCGCGGTCCGCGCCAGTGACCAGGACAGGTAGAGACGCTCCCGCGCCCTGGTGACGCCGACATACAGCAGCCGGCTTTCCTCCTCGATGGCCTCGTCTGTCTGGGCATAGATGATCGGCACCATGCCGTCGGTCAGGCCGGCAGGAACACGACCTGCCACTCCAGTCCCTTGGCCGCGTGCAGCGAGGCCAAGCGTCACGCCGGCGATCGCTGGCACATGGCCGATCGCGCTGCGGACAGCGAGCTCGGCCGACCAGGTCGGCCAGACCCGCCTGCGGCATTGGCCGCGAAGAAGTCAGCGAGCGAGCTGCGCTAGTGCTTCGACAGCGACTCCCACCGCTCGCGAGCCGTGCCGCGGCCGCCCGGCGGCTGCGGGGTCAACCCGATGCTCGCCAGGATCGGCCGGATCTGATCGGCCGGATCGTCGGATGCGGACGCGGACCTGCGCTGCCGCCCGCAGCAGCCCCACGGCCTGCCGGACCTCAGCCCGGTCGAAGAATCGCTCGGCCCCGCGCAGCTGGAACGGCACGCCGGCCTGGGCTAGCGACTGCTCTAGTCCCTGGGTCTGCGCGTTCGTCCGCACCAGCACGGCAATCTCGGCCGGCCGGCGTCCCGCCCTTGAGCAGCGAGCGTGCATCTGCCTGGCGACCGCGGCCGCCTCGGCCGGCTCGTCCGGGTACTCAGTCAGCTGCGGCGCGGGGCCCGGCGGGCCGCTGGGCGACGAGCGGCGCGCCGTGATCCGGCCGGGCCATGCTCGGCGGACCCGCTGCGATCAGGGCGTTGGCCAGCGTTACCACCTGCGGCGTGGACCGGTAGTTGCGGACCAGCCGGATCACCGGTGCCGCCGGGTACTCGGCCGGGAAGCCCGGTCAGGTAAGACGGCGTGGCGCCGGTAAACGAGTAGATGGTCTGCCGCGGATCGCCCGACGACGCAGATCTCCTCCCGGCCGCCGAGCCACATGTCCAGCAGGAGCTTCTGCAGCGGGTTCACGTCCTGGTACTCGTCAACGACGAAGCAGGCGTAGCGGTCCCGGACCGCGCGGGCAGCCGCCGGGTATTCGGCCAGGATGGCGGCGGTCAGCTCGAGCACGGACTCGAAGTCGACCACGTGGCGGTCGGTCTCGCAGGCCCTCATAGCCTGCGTAGAGCCGGCCATCGTGACCGCGGCGTCCAGCGGTGGCGTCCGGCCTGCCTTGACGCTGGCCGCCGGATAATCGTCGGGGCGGATCTGAGTGACCTTCGCCCATTCGATCTCGGCCGCCACGTCCCGGAATTCTGGCAGGCCAGCTGACACCCGCAGGCGGCGCGCGGCCTCGGCCACCAGGCCAATCTTGGACTCCAGGACCTGCGGAGCGAACCCGCCGATGGTCGACGGCCAGAAGTGCGTCAGCTGGCGAAGCGCGGCTGAGTGGAACGTGCGCGCCTGGACCTTGTCCAGACCCGCGCCAGGCACCAGCTGGCCAAGCTGACGCAGTCGGCCGCGCAGTTCGCCGGCCGCTCTGGTGGTGAAGGTCACGGCGAGGACCCGGCTGGGCTCGGCTTGCCCGGTCGCCGCCAGGTAAGCAATCCGGTGCGCCACCGCGCGGGTCTTGCCCGTACCGGCCCCGGCCAGCACGCAGACCGGGCCGCGCGCCGCCAAGGCGACCTGGCGCTGCTCGGGATCCAGGCTGGCCAGGATGGCATCAGGACCCGACCGCTCAGCTCCGTCGAGCGCACCACCGGCCGCGTCCTGCCGCGGGTCAGGAACCTGCACGCGCTCTCCTGTCGTCCGAGATGATCATGACGGCCGACGGTCAACCGCCGGGACCCACCGCAGGACATACTTCCGCATGCCACTGACGCCCGCCGGGCAGCTGAGGCGGGAAGTGCGCGAGGGCCGCCAGCGTTAGTACAGTTCAGTTGTAGCCTTGCGGAGAGGGAGAATCAGGGTGCCGCAGCCGCTGACCATGTATACAACGACTTGGTGCGCCTTCTGCCGTCGGCTTAAGAGCCAGCTAGCCGCCGATGGGATCGAGATGACCGAGATCAACATCGAGGAAGACCCGGCCGCAGCCGATTTCGTGATGTCGGTCAACGGCGGCTTCCAGACGGTCCCGACCGTGGTGTTCGCCGACGGCAGCGCCCTGACCAACCCGTCCGCGGCGGCCGTCAAGCAGCGCTTGGGCGAACTGGCAGGCACCCGATGACCGGCAAGCGGAGCCGCCGCCACAGCGCCGACGAAGCTGAGCGGTCGGACGGTATCGAGGTCCCCGGTATCGCGGCTGCAGAAGCCGGGCCGGAAGCACTCGTGCCGTCCTCGTCAGGCGGGCAATCGTCAGGCGGGCTATCCGCACGCGGGCCGTCCGGGGCAGAGGCCGGGCAGTCCTGGGCCGAGGCCGGGCCGCCCGGGCCGGGATCTGCGGCAAATACCGGGTTTGTCGCTGATGACGCCGTCGTCCGGCGCACGAAGGATGGCTGGCGTGTCGGCAGCGACGACCTGCCGGACCTGACCTGCGCCATGATCCTGGCCGACTTGCTCGCCGCCGAGAACGGCATGCCCGACAGCGCATCCGGCAAGCCCGGCAGCCAGCCGGGCTTGGCCAGCGAGGCTGGCCGGCTGCGCGCCACCGTCAGCCAGCTGGAACATGCGCTGCTGACCAGGATCCGGGTGGAGCAGGCTATCGGCGTGCTGGCCGAGCGGCACCGGATCAAGCCCCGGCAGGCCTTCGAGCAGCTGCAGGGAGGCTGCCCGCAGCCGCGGCCGCAGGGTGATCGACATCGCAGGCGACGTCGTCGCCAGCGCCACCAACCCGCTGCTGCAGCTGCCAGATGAGCTGTCCAGGCCGAGGACGGGCCCGCGCCGCACTGGCCGCCAGCAGCCTTCTGGCGCCCAGTAGCCATAAACCCGTCGGCTCAGGCCGAGCTGCGCCACACCGCCGGACGCAGGTTCGGATCGCATTGATCTCGGTCGAATAAGTGGCAAAAACCGCGACTGGCTGCTTAATCGGCACTGACCCGTCTGCCGGCTGACCGTCGGCGGCTGGTCGGCACTGAGGCCGCCCGTCGCACTGCCGCCGTGACAGGGAGATGCGGGCCGGGCCCGACCACGTTCCGTCATGAATTTGCCCTTGGGATTGATGCCTGATCAGCCGAGGGTAGCTACGCCGTCGTTGGACCGCTGACGGTCCGGGACAAGGGCGGAGGACGTGGACGACGGGGGATCTCCAGGTCGGCTGCTCATCATCGGCGGCGCCGAGGATCGTTGCTGCGGCGCGGGCCTGCTTGAGCGGTTCGTTGAGCTCTGCGGCGGCGACGAGGCCCGGATCGTGCTGGTCACGACAGCTACCAACGTGCCGGAGGAAGTACTCGCCGACTACGAGCGGGTGTTCCGCAAGCTTGGCGTCGATCACACCAGCGAGCTGAGGCTGCGCGGCCGCAGCGACGCTGACGGCGATGACGCGGCCGACCTGCTGGCGAACGCCACCGGCGTGTTCTTCACCGGCGGTGACCAGTCCAAGCTGCGCACCCTGGTCGGCTCGCGCACCAACGACATCATCAGTGACCGGCTGGCCCGACGGCCTGGTCGTCGCCGGCACCAGCGCTGGCGCGACCGCGATGGGCCGCACGATGATCCTCGGCGGCGCGGGCTCGGACGTGTCGGCGGCAGCGGTACGGACCGGCCCCGGCCTCGGGCTGGTGCCGAAGGCGCTCATCGACATGCACTTCGGCGAGCGCGGCCGGGTGCCGCGGCTGCTCAGCGCGGTCGCGCTGGACCCTGAGCACCTCGGCATCGGGCTGGACGAGAACACCGGCGTGCTGATCGAGGGCGACGGCTTCGAGGTCATCGGCATCGGGCGTCGCGACGGTCGTCGACGCCGAGGACGCCACCGTGGTGCATCCGGCCGGCGACTGCGACCCGATCACCTTGTTCGGCGTGCGGCTGCATCTGCTGCCGGCCGGGTGCCTGTTCGACTTCGAGACGCGGACGCCGACGATCGGCCCCGCGCACGACCGGTACTGAGCCGGGCGGCCGCCAGGCACTGGCGCCGCCGTGCCGCCGGCCGTCCCTGGCCGCGAGGGCACGGCACAGCCGGTCACCACATCCGATCACCACAGCCGATAGGGCCGTGCACAGCCGATCACCACGACAGCAAAGGGAGCGGACGTGCGGTTGGATGACCTGCGCCACCTGAGCGGGCCGAACGTCTTTACTGCGAGCCCGGTGACCATCGCCCGGCTGGAGCTCGACGAGCTGACCTGCCGGGAGACCACCGACTTCGGCGGATTCGCGGACCGGCTCACCGCCGTGCTGCCGGGGCTCGCGGGTCACCACTGCGCGGCCGGGCAGCCGGGCGGGTTCCTGACGCGATGGCGCGGGGCACCTACTTCGGCCACGTGACCGAGCACGTCGCGCTGGAGCTGTCCGGGCCTGGCCGGCCGGGACGTACACCTGGGCCGGACGATGTGGGCAGGCGCGGACGGCCGCTACGACGTGATGATGGAGTGCCCGCAGGACGAGCCCGCGGACTCCGCGGTGCCCGCGGAGCTGCTGCGGCTAGCCATGCGGGTCGTCGCACGGACGTCATCGGCGGACTGACGCCGCAGGTGGACGGTGCTGCAGCGGATCGCCGGGTCTGCGAACGAGAGCGGCTCGGGGTGAGCACGGCCGCGATCGCCGCAGCCGCCCGGCGGCGCGGCATCCCGGTCCGCCGGGTCGGCGGGCTGAGCCTGCTGCGGCTCGGCCACGGCTGCCACCGTCAGCTTGTGTGCGCGGCGCTGACCAGCCAGACCTCTGCGGTCGGCGTCGACATCGCGGCCGACAAGCAGCTGGCCAAGCAGATGCTGGCCGGCGCCGGCATCCCGGTCGCGCCCGGCATCGCCGGCCTGGAGCGCGGACGAGGCCGTCGCGGCGCTAGCCGAGCTCGGCGCGCCGGTCGTGATCAAGCCGCTCGGCGGCAGTCACGGCGCGAACCTCACCATCGGCGTGCAGACCGGCGGCCGAGGCCGCGCCAGGCGTACGGGAAGGCGCGGCAAGTCAGCGAGGCGGTACTGGTCGAGACTCTGGTGCCGGTGACCGACTACCGGGTACTGGTCATCGACGGCCAGATCGCCGCGGCGGCACAACTTCGCCCGGCATCGGTGACCGGCGACGGCATGCGGACGATCGGCCAGCTGGTGGCGGACGCGAACACCGATCCCCGGCGCGGTGCCGGCCATTCGCGCGAACTGACCATGATCAAGCTCGACGCCGACGCGATGAGCCACCTGGATTCACTCGGCCTGGACGACCACTCGGTTCCGGCCGCTGGCCAGGTCGTCACGCTGCGCCGCAACGCCAACCTGTCAACCGGCGGCACGAGCAAGGACGTCACCGAGCTGGTGCATGCCGAGGTGGCCGAGAATGTGCCGCCGCGCTGCCGCGCTCTGCGGCCTCGACATATGCGGCATCGACCTGCGGCTGGCGGACATCTCCGCGCCGCTGCAGGAGCCGGCGGGGCTACGGCTCCGCTCAGCCGTGCGCCGTGCTCGAGCTCAACGCCTGTCCTGGCCTGCGGATGCACCTGTCCCCGACCGAGGGACGCCGCGCGATGTCGCGGCCGCCATCGTCGACAGCCTGTACCCGCCGGGAGCCACCGGCCGCATCCCGGTCGTCTCGGTGACAGGCACGAACGGCAAGACCACGACCGTTCGGATGATCGGCCAGGTGCTCCGGCAGGCCGGCCAGCGGGTCGGCATGTCCTGCACGGACGGTGTGTACGCCGGCGGCAAGCTGGTCTACGCCGGCGACGCGTCCGGGCCCAGGTCGGCCGAGATGGTCCTGGACGATCCGGCGGTCGAGGCCGCTGTGCTGGAGACCGCGCGCGGCGGTATCGTCCGGCGCGGTCTCGGCTACGACCAGGCCGACGTGGCCGTTGATCACCAACATCACTGCCGACCACCTTGGTGACGACGGCATCGACGATCTCGACGAACTGATCCACGTCAAGGCACTGGTGGCCGAGGAGATCCGCGACGGCGGCTCGGTGGTGCTCAACGCTGACGATCCGGCGACTGCGGCGCTGGCCGACCGGTCCGCCGTCCGCGCGCACGCGCCAGTGATCAGGTTCTTCAGCCTGATGCCCGGCAACCCGGTAATCGAGCGCCACAAGGCGGCCGGCGGGTGCTGCTACGAGGTCATCGACGGGCAGCTGACCGAGACCGAAGCGGGCGAGCAGCGCCAGTTCCTGGCCGTCGCCGACCTGCCGGGCGCGTTCGGCGGCCGGGCCGCGCACGTGGTGGCCAATGCGCTGGCCGCCGTCGCGTCCTGCCGGGCCCTGGGCGTGAGCGTGAAGGACATCGCCCGCGGGCTGGCCGTGTTCGCGCCGGGTGAGCAGAACCCGGGACGGGCCACGATCTACCGGGCAGGCCGCAGCCCCGTCATCGTCGATTACGGGCACAACGCGGCCGCGATGGAGGCGACCGGCCGGTTCGTGCCGAGGTCTGGCGGGGGCGCCGGTGGCGGCGGTGACGTTGCCGGGTGACCGGCGCGATGACCTGCCGGGGCGACGGCGGCAGCGATCGCTGCCCGGTTCGGCGCGGTGGTGCTGTACGAGGACAGCGACAAGCGCGGCCGGCAGGCCGGGGAGATGATGTCACTGGTGGGGGCCGCGCTGCGATCGGCCCGGCCGGGCATCGTGTGCCGGCAGGCGGAGAACCCGGCCGACGCGCTGCGGTCGGCACTGGAACTGGCCGCCGGCGGGCCGGTGCTGTTCCTCTACGAGAAGCTGGCGCTGGCGCATGACGCGCTGGCCGCTGTCGGCGCCCGGCCGTGGCCTGAGGCCAGCACCTCCGGCCCGGCGCTGGCAGATGCCGTGGTCACCGAGGCGGTGAGCATGACGGCAGCGGCGGCATCGGCGGTCGGACCACGGCTGAGGCCGTCGCGGCCGGGGCGACACCGGCGGCCTGCCGCTCGTCCGCCCCGCCCGTACCAGCCACGCCCGTCACGGGCCAGCCGCGGAGAAGCCGGCCGCGGGGACGCCGCCTGCGGGCGCATCGGCCCCTGGGACGCCAGCCGGGGGCGCCTCGGACGGCTCAGCCGACTACGCCATGCCCGCCTCCGACTAGCGCCCCGTCACCAGCCGGGCCGCAGGTTCCGGCCGCGGCGGGCTTGACATATATCCATATGGGCATACGATGGAGTCATGGCGAGGGCAGCGACGACCACCGACGCGTTCAACGCGGTGGCCGAGCCGCGGCGGCGGCAGATCCTCGATGCCATCGCCGGAGGCGAGCGGTCGGTGACGGAGATCGTCGAGTTGCTGGCGCTGCCGCAGCCACTGGTGTCCAAGCACCTGCGCGTGCTCCGCGAGGTCGGGCTGGTCGAGGTGCGTGACGACGGCCGGCAGCGGATGTACCGCCTGAACGGTCCGCCCTCAAGCCCATCTACGACTGGGTGAAGGACTTCGAGCAGCTGTGGTCGGCGCGGTTCGCCCGGATGGACGAGGTGCTGGCAGAACTCCAGAGGACAAGGCCAATAACGGGAGTACGGAGATGGTCGAGATGATGACGAGCTAAGGGCTCGGCCGTAGTGACACTGCCGACCGACACGCAGATCCTGATCACCAGGGAGTTCGACGCCCCGCGGCACCTGGTCTTCCGCGCGTACACAACGCCGGAGCTGATCAAGCGCTGGTGGAGCGGTGACCGCGGCAGGTGACCAGCGCTGAGGTAGACCTGCGACCCGGCGGCACCTGGCGGTACGTGATGGTCGCCAACGGCGGCTTCGAGGTAGCGTTCCACGGCGAGTACTCGGAGATCGTCCCGGACGAGCGCATCTGTCACACCGAGGTCTTCGAGGGGATGCCGGACGCGAGCGCGGTCACGACGACCACGACTTCACCGAAACGGTGGCCGTACGAGCCTGTCGATGCTGATTCAGCACCAGAACTCCGAGCACCGGGACGCGCACATCAACTCCGGCATGGAAGGCGGCATGCAGGAGTCGATGGATCACCTGGAGCATGTCGCCCGGTCGCTGGCCGGCTGACGGGCACAGTCTGCCGGGCATTGAGCGTGGCCGCCGCGACCGGCCGGACGGCACCGGGCGCGACGGCCACGTTCCTGGTTTAAACGCGATGGGTTTCGCTCTGGCAGTACGGGCATTCGATCCTGCTGGCACCGACCGGGAACGACAGCGACGCACCGCAGGTCTGGCACGGGCGCGCGCCGCCGGCGATGTCCAGCTTGCGGCCGCAGGACTCGCAGACGACTGCCCGGGCGCCGGGCACGACCTTGAGCTCGCCGCCGCAGCCGCCGCAGTTGCGGTCCTCCGCGTCGGGCACGTTCACCCGCGCGTACTCGCTCTTCAGCCCGAACATGGCCAGCATCCGCTCGCCGTCGGCGGCAGTCAGGTGCGGCAGCCAGCCCTGGCAGAACGTGGAGTGCTCCATCCGCAGCTGCACGCCTGGTGGCGCCTCGTCCGGGTCCAGCGCCGACACGCCAGTCTCGTCCAGCAGCCGGTAGGCGGCCTCCATCTGCTGCTTCCACAAGTCGGCGACCGGCCAGATGCCGGCGCTGACCAGCCAGGGCCGCCCGTCTGGCTGCGGGAGCCTGATCAGCTGGCCGACGGCCATGTTGAACTTCGCGTCCAGGGTGGCCAGGTTGACGTCGAAGTCGCGGGTGACCGTGCACTCGGTCAGGTAGGTGGCCATCCGGTCGCGGAAGTCCTCGTCGCTGGCGACCCGCGGCGAGGCCGCCTGCGGGCACTGGCGCAGCCACTCCAGGTAGACGGCCTTGTTCAGCTCCCGGTACCGCGTCTTATCGCCGAACGCCCTGGCCTTGTTGATCTCGGCCTGAACCGGCGCGACGAGCTGGTGGTAGACGGTGTTGGTGTAGCCCGCGTTCGTGCCCAGGTTGGCCAGCCGGAAGTCGTAGTCCACCAGCGCGCCGCAGTGGTCGCAGTACAGGTACGCGGTCTTGGACGGCAGCCGTTTCGGGGCACCGCAGCGCGCGCACTCGACCTGCTTGACGAAATCGGTGTGCGCGAACAGCGAGTCCTGACCGGAACTGGTGATCAGCTGCTGCAGATTCCCGGCGACGGTTGGCGGCGCAGCGGCTGGTTCTTGTGCCCTGAGTTTTCTCAGCAGTCCCATGACGGGATGGTATGCACCACATGACCTGCCGGAACGCATCCACGGCAGATCCGACACCCGGGTGACACGAGGTCGATACCCCGGCTGGACCTAGGGCGGGGGCAGCTCCCAGGACCCGGCGGCCCACAGCCCGCTGGCGTCGGTCAGATCGGTCTGGCATGGCTTGCCGTCTGCGACCCGGACCTCCGGCAGGCCTTCCCGCGGGACTACCACCGTCATCGCCGACCGGGTGCCGTGACCGTCCGCGTGCACGCACGCAGCCGACAGGCTGGGCGGCCAGACCCGGCCGGTGGAATCGGTCCTCGGTTCGGGCACCGCAGGCTGATGATCACGCAGCACCGCCTCCAGCGCGGCGACCGTTCCGGCAACGCCGTCGCCAGCCTGAGCTGACAGCTCGCGCTCGGCGAGTTGCCGGACGAACTCGGCCTTGGCCGACCTGGCCTGCAGCGGCGCGTTCTCCAGGACGTGCAGGCCGGGTCCGAGCTGATCAACTTCCGGCTTGGTGCCCGCGCCGATGCCGATCGAGAACAGCGAGGTCCGGTCGCCCACCAGCATCCAGCACGGGTTGTACTGCGCCGGGTCAAGTGAGGCCGACAGCGCGTCGACCGCCTCCGCTGCCCTGGTAAAGGCGGCGAAGGCAAGCGGCAGCTCGCCGCGCGAGCGCTTCGCCGGGTCACGGCCGCTGGCGGCGGGCTGGTTGGTCAGCCCGGCGACCACGCCGTGCTCGTTCACGGCGAGCCAGGTCCCGCCCGCCAGTTCGTCCCGGCCGCCGAGTACCCGCGGCGCCTGCTCTCGCAGCAAGGTCATCGGCACGGTGGGGCGATCGTTCTGTTCGTCCCTGTTCGCGGCCACGATCAGCGGCGCGTCCGGCACGACCTGGAACATCGCAATGAGGAGACACACGACACTGACGCTAACCGACAATGACCAGGCCATGGGTACCGGCCCTGGACCCAGGTCACGTCAGCGGGCGGCACGGTGCCCGGCCGCTACCATCGGCGGGTGACTTCGCCGCTGCCGGGCCTTGCTCCGGACAGCGGTGTCCCCTATTACAGCCAGTGGGAATCCGCGGAGCTGGTGCCGCGGTTCGTCGGCGGCGAGCTGGACTCGGCCGCGGACCCGCGCTGGGCGGCATCGGGCGCGAGTTCGGCGGCGGAATACGGATTCTGGGCACCGCGCGTGTGCGGGCTTGCCTGCCTGCGCATGATTCTCGCATTCCGCGGTTTGCCGGTGCCGCCGGTCATGCGGCTGGTCGAGCGGGCACTGGCCTGGCAGGCCTATCGGCCCGATGGCGACCGGGTCATCGGCCTGATCTACCGTCCGTTCGCCGACTGGGTCGCGGCAGAATTCGGCTTCACCGCCCAGGTCGCGACCGATCTCAGCCTCGAGGCGGTGGCCGGCTGGGCCTCCCCCGCGACGCCGGTGATCGCATCGGTGCATCCCTTCATCCGCTGGCCGGAACTGATGCCGCCGGGCGCCGGCGGGCATCTGGTTCTGGTGACCGGAGTCTCCGGTTCGGCGGTGCGGCTGCACAACCCGTCCGGTGTTCCCGGCGTGAGCCAGCGTGACGCGATGATCGGGCGGGATCATTTCGAGCGGTTCTTCGCCGGGCGGGGCCTGCTGATTGGCTCCTAACTGGCGGGCCGGCCCGGTCTGAGGTAGCCGCGTGCGCGGGCGGTGTCCTGGCCTGACGGGCCCACCGCCAGACGGCGATCGCGACGGCCAGCGCGGTAGCCGTGACCATGGCCAGGAAACCGGCCGCGATCCACTGCAGGGCGCCGAGCGCCAGGCCGGTCACGGAGGTGTCCGTCGCCCGGTCGTGAATCAGCCCCGCTATCACCGCGGCAGCGACGTAGGCAATCGGCGGCACCGGGAGGATGAGGTGGCCGGCACCTGGCCGCACCAGCAAGGCCCCGATCACCGTCCCCGCGATGAGGAAGCCGCTCAGGATGCCGCCCGGTTCGTTATCCGACACGACCGTGACGATCGTGCCCAGCAACACGGCCACCACGATCACGGCCACGCCGAGCCTGGCCAGGCCGGGTCCCGAGGCGATACGGCTGGCGCGGCCGCCAGAGCCATGATCGCGACGCCCACGAGCCCGGACGGCCGCGCTGGGTCGCGGGCCGCCGGCCCTGTCGCGGGCTGACGGCGCGACCGGCCCGTCGGCTGATGTCCTTACCCGGCGATTCCAGCGTTTCTCCCCCGGTTTGCGATTCCGCCCGGAAACTTCAGCCCCGGCTGGTCCCAGCGTAAAGAACTGATATTAGTAATCGCGCGGCCGGCCAGCACGTAATAGCGTCCCGGCGCGCAGGTAGTCTGCATGCCAGCGCAATTGTCGGCGGACTTTTGTGATGCGCGGGCGGGGAGGCATGCCTGAGAATGACCACCGGGCACGGGGGAGACAGGTGGCAGTCGAGGGAGGCTAGGCGGCCAGGACCAGCGCCGGGCACAACGGCCCGGCGCCAGCACCGGGCGGCGCCCGCGCCGCGGCCGGGCGGCCGGGCGGCGAAGGGCCGCGGCGTGACCAGAGGTTATGTCGTGGCGTGCCTGATCGCCGCGGTCGCGCTGCTGGCCAGCGGCCTGTCCTATCTCACTGTCCAGGCGGTGAGCGGTATCGGCAGCTCCAACGCGATTGCGAGCGGGCCGTCGACCGGCCCGCAGAACATCCTGCTGATGGGGCTGGAGAGCCGCCGCTACTGGAATGGCACGATTCTGCCGCCGAGAATACTTGCCAAACTTCACGCCGGCAGTGCGGCTGCAGTCGCGGCAGGAGTTGGCGGAAACGACACCAATACCCTCATCCTGATTCACATATTCGCCGGCGGCAAGAAAGCTGTTGGTTTCTCGATTCCGCGGGACGACTGGGTTCAGTTCGCCGGCACGATAGGACCACAGCAAACCGGAAAGATCGATCAGGCTTACGGCGTCAGCATGTTCTATAAAGAACAGGAACTCAGCGCCGCCAACCACGGCATGAGCCAGGATCAGCTTGCTTTCCTCGGGAACGAGGCAGGGCAGGCTGCCGCTGTGGCGACCGTCGAGCAGCTGACCGGTGTCCACATTGATCACTTCGCCGCGGTCAATCTCTACGGCTTCTACGAGCTCGCGCGCGTCCTGGGCGGAGTCGAGGTCTGCCTGAACCATCCGGTCCGTGACGTGAACTCGGGTGCGCATTTCCGGGCCGGCTTCCAGCACCTGGACGCCTCGCAGGCGCTGGCGTTCGTCCGGCAGCGCGACGGGCTGCCCAACGGCGACCTGGACCGGACGCACCGTCAGCAGGCTTTCCTTGACTCAGTGATGCACCAGCTGCGGACCGATGGCGTCATGAATGACCTCAGCAAGGTGTCCGCGCTGCTGCGGGTGGCCCGGCAGTACGTCATCACCGACTCGGGCTGGAACCTGCTCGACTTCGCGTCGCAGGTACGGGATATCACCAGTGCGAACCTGGTCTTCCACACGCTGCCGATTCACAGCTATGCCACCATCGACGGCCAGGACGCCAACGTCGTGAATCCTGCCTATATCCGGCAGATCGTACAGAATGCGTTCAGCTCGGTGACTGCCTCGCCGGCGGCCAAGGCGTCCGCGGGCTCAGACCGCCATGTCGCCGTCACCGTCGATGTGCTCAATGGCGGCGACACCGCCGGTCTTGCGGGGCGGGTCTCGGCAATGCTGGCAAAAGCCGGATACCGGGCCGGAAAGGTCGGCGACACCTCAGCCCGGGCGGCGACCGCGATCCGCTACGGCAGCGGCGCCGCTGACAGTGCCACCGTGATCGCCCGGGGCTTCGGCGTCGCCGCGACCGCCAGCTCCGCCGTCGCGGCCGGCCATGTGCAGATCCTGCTGGGCGCGACCACGACGACCGTGCCGGTGGTCGGCGCGTCCAGCCCGGCGCCAGGCCCGGTCACGGCACCGACGACCGGACCGCAGGGCGGCGCCATCGCCGCCAAGAACGGCATCCCCTGCGTGAACTGAACGGATCAGCCGCGGCCGGCTGCAGCCCGGTCGCAGATCCAGATCATCAGGCGGCCGCTCTCGCCCGGTGCCTCGGGCTTGAGCTCCTCGATCCGGTCCAGCCGGTAGCCGAGTTTGCGCGCGATGGCAGCGCTGGCCCGGTTGGCCGCGTCACAGTGAATCTCGGCCCGGTCCACGTCCGGCAGCGCCAGCGCGGCCGCGGTGATCGCGGCGGCTGCGGCCGAGGCATAGCCGCGCCCGGCCTGGCTCGCCGCGATCCAGTAGCCGATCTCGATGGTGCGGTCGGCCGACCTGCGGTGCAGCGCGATCTCCCCGACCAGCGTGCCGTGCCGGACGGTGAGGACCGAGTAGGTGTAGCTGAGCCCGGATGCCCAGCGATGATCAGCCTCCGCGACTCTGGCCAGCTGGTTCCGGCGGTCAGCCGCCTCCGCCGTCGCCCACGGCATCCACGGCTGCAGGTAGTCAAGGCTGGCCTCGACAGCGGCGGCGATAGCGCCCGCGTCGGATGCCCGGACCCGGCGCACAACGACCGGTCCGGCCTCGACGCGCTCAGGCGGAGCGTCTGGACTCTCTGGGGGCACTGCTCCATGGTAGGGAAGCCCGGCCGCGGCCGGCACCGTCCGTACGGCAGGCCTGCCAGGATGGCCGGGTGAGCACGCCACAGTTCCGGCCAGATCTGTACCGGGGAACGGCCCAGTACTACGAACAGTTCCGGCCGGCGTACCCGGCCGCCCTGATCGCGGACCTGGCCGCGCGCACCGGGCTGGCAGCCGATGGCCGGCTTCTCGACCTGGCCTGCGGGACCGGCCAGCTGAGTTTTGCCCTGTGCCGCTGGTCAAGCGAGGTCTGCGCAGTCGACGCCGAGCCGGACATGATCAGCGTGGCCAGGCAGAAGGCGGCAGCCGCCGGCCTTGACGGTGTCAGGTTCGAGGTCTGCCGGGCCGAGGACGTGCCGGCCCAGGCCGGGTCCCTTGACCTGGTCGTGATCGGCAACGCCTTTCACCGCCTGCGCAGGACCGCGGTAGCAGCGTCGGCACTGCGCTGGCTGCGTCCCGGCAAGTTCCTGGCGCTGGTCTGGGGCGGCTCGCCGTACGGCGAGCATGGTACGGCCCGGTGGCAGCAGGTACTGGCGGAGACGGTGCGCCGGTGGACCAGCAGGCCCGAGCTGGGCGGCCGGGTACCGGCGGAGTACGCCGAGGACCGCCGCGAGCACCCTGACCTGGAAATCTTGCAGGAAGCCGGATTCCGGCTGGCCGGCCTGGCAGGAGTTCGTTGTCAGCCAGGACTGGACGATCCGGTCGCTGGCCGGCGACCTGCACTCGACCTCGGTGCTGTCGAGCGCGGCACTCGGCGGGCTGGAGACCGCGTTCGATGCCGAGCTCAGCCGTGAGTTGCTGAGCTGCCAGCCGGACGGGTTGTTCCGGCAGCAGGCCAGCTTCGCCTTCGATCTGGCAGCCAAGCCCGGCTGAGTCCGGCTGCTCAGGCTGGGGCCAGCACCTCAGCGGGGACGGACTGGATAGCCGCCAGCAGTTCGGTCCAGAAGAACGCGGCAGTGAAGAACATGCAGCGTGTCGCCCTTCTCCAGCATCAGCTTGCGGTACATGACCATCTTGCCGACGTCGTAGCCAGTCGAGCATCGCCAGCCAGTCCGCGTAACAGCCGGCGAGCAGGAAGACGGCATCCGCCTCCGCGTCGCCGCGTTCCTGCACTGAGCGCTGCGTAACCTGGCCGCCCTCGAAATCCAGCACCAGGGTGTCGCCCTCGGCGCCCGGCCGGCAGGCCTGCGCACGCTCAGCGCCAGCCTGCCGGTCACGAACGGGCGATCATCGCGATCCAGTCCCAGAAGTCCTGCAGCTTGCTGGCCTTGCGCTCGGGATCCGGCCAGCGCGTTGACGCGTCTCGCGGACCTGCTGCGCCCAGTGCCGCGGTCATGAACCTGGCCACGTCAGCCTCCTGCCAGCGTCGGCTTGACGTCCGACAGCATGTCTTCCATGTCGGCGGGAAGCGTGACTCCGACCATGGCCAGCTTGCGGTGCAGCTGGTTCATGAACAGCTCGGTCACCCGGTCGTCGGACCAGCCGAGCGGCTCGTAGTAGATGTAGCTGGAGCGGGCCGCGCTCATGGTGAGCAGCGTTCGCAGCGTGTCATGCAGGTCCTTGACGTAGGCCGGGTCCTCGTCCAGCAGTTCGCGCACGAAGCGCAGCCCGCCCTGCACATGCCGGGCCTCGTCCCGGCAGGTGGCGGTGAAGCCGGTATAGAAACCGGGCAGCACCTTGTAGTCGCGCGCGTAGTTCAGCGTGATCTTCATGACTGACAGCGCCAGTACGCCCTCGATCCAGATGACATAGCAGGTGGCGTACTTCATCTGCAGGTGCTTGTTGTAGGGGTCCTTGCGCAGGTCGTCGGTCAGGTAGGCGAGCAGCCCGAATGGGCCGACGAAGGTCTCCTGGATGTAGGGCCAGGACGCGTCCAGGATGTCCATGATGCCGTCGCCTTCCAGCCCGACTACCTCGCGGTAGAACCGGTCGAAGAACACCGTGTGCCTGGCTTCGTCCTCGAGGTGGCTGGTCAGGAAGATCTTGTAGTCCTCCGGGACGCCGAACAGCAGCGGCGCGAGCTCGACCGCGACCTGCCGCTCACCGTGGTGGAATCCGGAGGCGATGGACAGGAACGAGTTGCGCGAATCGTCGGTCATCCGGTCGGTCCAGTCGCTCTTGTCCGCGGAGAAGTCAAGCTCGTTGACGTTCCAGCGCTGGCGGAGGTAACGGTCGTACAGGCTCATCCACTGCGGCAGCCGCGCGGATGGTACGTGCACGTACTCGATGACGTCATCGATGTCGGCCCGGCCGAGCCCGGCTAGGTCAACTGCCTCGATCACGGCGAGTTTTTCGTCGGCGACGGTCACGCGGATCTCCCTCCGGGCCAGGTGCCAGTGCGAGTTCCAGCGCTCGCGTTGACGCCTCGGCCAGCCTGCTGACTGCCGTCATGTTAACTCGTCAGTAGCCTGCCGGACTACTGCCGATTTCGCCGGGATTCCCGGCTGTTGTCGTGGCTGGCGCTGTTGTCGTCGCCGTCCTGGGCGTCCAGGTCCGGGCGGCCGGGCTGGCGGCTTGAGGCCGAACGGGCAATGTGGCTGCGGACGACCTGCGGCAGTTCTCGAAGGCTCAGCTCGCTCAATACCGGCGCCCGTGCCACCAGGATGACGCCGGCCACCACGGCCGCGATGCCAGCCAGCTGAATGATCAGCAGCCACGGGCCCGTATGCACCTTGTCGCCGAACACCAGCACACCCAGGATGATCCCGGCGGCGGGTTCCCCGGCGGTGATCGCGGGCAGCGACGCGTGCAGCGGCGCGGCGTTAAAGGCGCTCTGCATGAGCCACAAGCCGACCAGGGTCGCCACTATCGTCGCGTAGCCCGGTCAGCGTCGCCCGGGCGGCGTCCGACCGATTCCGCCCGACGACGACCAGAACCGCGGCGATCAGTGCCATACCGCCTGCGGCCGGCCAGTGGGACGGGGAGCCGAACGACTCGGACGGCGCCTTGACCGTCCGCGTCAGGGACAATGCCGCCACTCCCGCGCAGAGCAGCACGGCGCCGACGATCTCCACCCGGCGCAGTTGCTGGTGAGACAGCGGCACAGCGAAGATCAGGCTGGTCGTGAGCAGTGGTTCGCTCACCGACAGGTCCAGATGGCCGAGTGTCCAGGCCTGGACGAGGTCACCGCCGATTACCAGCGCAATCCCGCCTAGCCACATGCGATTGCGTATCAGCCGAGCAATCAGGCCGAGCCGGAGAAACCGTTCACTCCCGGCCAGTTCGGCGGCATGCTGCTGCAGCACGAAACCGCAGCCGGACAAGGCTGCGGCCACGAGCGTCGCGATCACGTAAAGCGGGATTACCTGGTGCTACCCGCAGACGGATGCGAGCCACCGCGTGCCGTGCTGCGCCACTGGACAAATGGCACCTAAGACTCTGAACCTCTGCTCGTCCGAATCAGTGCAGAGCAGCTGCCTTGATCAGAACGCCTTGGTGCGCCCACGGGCGGGTGAAGCCGACCGGGTCGCGGTCACCGTAGGGCGCGACCCTGATCGGGAATCCGGTGGCAAAAGCCTCGATCATCAGTGCCGCCGCCGATCACCAGGCCAACGTGCCCTGGCGCGGTCGGGGTGCCGTCGGCGCCGGCGAAGAACACCAGGTCGCCCGGCTGCACCTGGCCAGGGCTCACCCGCGGGCCCCAGGTCCATTGCTCCTCCGAGGTGCGCGGGATATCGACACGCCGGCCGCCCGGTAGGCCATCATCACCAGACCCGAGCAGTCGAAGGCGTCCGGGCCGGTGCCGCCCCACTGGTAGGGCTTGCCGATCTGCTGCTCGGCGTAGGCGATGGCGGTGGCGGCTGCCTGCGTCGGGCGTCTGGCCGACGCCGGGAAGGCACTGCGGCGCGCTGTCGAGCGGTGACAGGGCTGACGGAGTACCCGCCCGTGCGTACAGATCCCGGCCCAGTACAGCACCGCCTGGACGTAGGACTCGAGGTGGTTGTAGGCGAAGATCGCCTGGTCGGGATTGTCCAGGACGCCATGCTGCGAGCAGGTACTTCGCCGCGCCGGCGATGGCGTCGGCCGGCTCGTAGACGCTGGCGACCCCGTCTCCGTTCGCGTCGGTGGCGATGCCGTCGACCTTCTGGCTGGCCGGATGCACCGGCGCGCCGCCCCATTGGTTGCCCGCCGCGCCGCCGATCCCGATCTGCATCGGCCCTGCCGCACCGAACGCGTTGGCTCCGCTGTGCACGCCGGGCAGAGTGCTCTGGCCGTCGTCACTCTCTACCTTGCCGATGCCCGCCAGGATCACCCACGGGACCTTGTACTGGGCGCCGATCGACCGGAACAGCTGCCAGGTAGTCCGCCGGGATCGAGGTGGCCGCCGACTGGCTGAGCCGCCGGCTGCGCGTGGTGTCACTGCCGCTGCCGGACGTGCAGCCGATGTACCGGATTCGGCCAGCAGCGCCGCTGCCGGCGAACATCGACGGCGGGACGCAAGCAGCGCCGCCATCAGCAGCAGGGCCGCAGCGCAGACGACGGCCAATGATCAGCCGCGCCGGTGCCACGGCTTGAGAATTGGCACGCCATGCCCCGAAGTTCACGAGTTGCCCGCGCGAGGCGAGCTCGACGTCAGTGACCTGCCAGCTCGTCCCGGCTCCGATCACGGTGATCGCGTACAGGGTGTTCTGCACGCTGCGGCCGGCCGTCCCGGTCAGCTGCTGGCTCACCTGCGCGACAAAGGTAATGCTGGCCGAGCCGAAAGCCCGGATCGAGTCGACGGTCGTGGTGCCCGCCGCCACTTGCTTCCCGCCGACCCTGGCCGCGGCGACGCCGGGAGCCGAGAATGCCTCTTTGATCTGCGCGCTGAGCGCTGCCGCCGTGATGGCCTGCATCGGGGCGACGTACTCGGCGGCAGTCTGGGTGTAGGAGTAGCTGCCGTAGGCATTGCCAAACCGGACCACAACGGATGCGGCAGCAGAGAGGCCGGCCTGGGTGAACGGGAGCCACTGATAGATGTCCGGTGCCGCGCTGCCGGCCGCCCGCCGCCGGCGCTGCCGGCGAGCTGACCTCACGGCGGGCGCCACCGATCCGGATGCCGCCGCGGCGGGCGGACTGCCGTCTGTCCTGGCCCGGTGCGCGACTGGGCCGATCAGGTAGGCGCCGAGCGCCCACCAGCGCGCAGACGAGTACGGCGAAAACGATTCGCCGCGAAACCGGGCTCGATTCCATCGCGGTTACTTCCTGCGCATCGGGCGAAGCCAGAACGGAACCGGCCGGTCAGTCTGGTCCCCCGCGGCCTGGGGCCCGGCGAACCGGGCCAGGCGAGCCGGAGACTGGCGACCCAGAACCAGACGGCCGAGACCCGGCCGCCGGAGCGCCGTGCCACGAGCCTGACCGTCAGCGCCGTTCCCGGTCGCAGGCGGGCCGCCCGCAGGCCGGGTTGCGGGCGGGCGGCTGCCTTGCCGTTCCGGCGTCGCGCCGGCCGGAGGGACGGGACGGGCCAGCGATCGTCGGCACCGGTGCCGGAGCCGCCCGGCCGATGAGGATTGCGACGGATCCGCCGGAGCCGGGCGGGCGGACTGGCCTGTGGCTGCCGCGAACGCGCCGCCTGGCGGCTGGGCGGCTGGTGACCCGGAAGCGTCCGGCCGCCGTGCCCGACTGCCGCCGGGCCGCGGGACGCCTGCCGGGCCGCGGGTGACGGCCGGGCCGCGGCTGGACGGCCGGGCGAGCCGCCGGTGCCGGGGCGGGGCGACGTCTGGCTGGCGGGCCTGAGCGCCGCTGGCCGCACTGCCGTTCCTGAGCGGCCACCCGGCCAGACGCCGGGCACCGGGCCTGGGGACTGGGCGTGCGCAGCCAGTCGCAGCGCGGCGTTCTGCGGCCTGCGGCAACCGGTGCAGCCGCAGAAGACGGGCTGCCGCCCCTGGCGGGCAGGTTCAATGGCGGCGGAGCCGGCGCACCCGCCGACTGTGTCTGCGCCGGCGCCCGGCACGGCTCGCGGCCGCGCGGCATCCGGCCGCCTGCCCCGTCGGTACCTGCGGCGACGGTAGCGCCGGCCGCCCGTCCGGCTGCCGTGCCGTCGGCGACCGCTGCGGCGGTCTGCATCGCCGGGCTGCAGGCCTGCGGCGACGGCTGCGCGCGCCCCCGGAGGTCGCCGCCATGGCCAGGCCGCCGCCTGCCCCGGGTTGCGCCGCGCCCACCGGCCGGCCCGGTAGGCGGCGAACGGCGGGGCGGCGACCGTCGCCGCCGCCAGCGTGTTGGCGCGCGCGGATGGCCCCGGCCCTGGCCAGGTCGGCCTCTGCCCGCTCCTGGCGAGCCGATCACGCCGTAGCCGACGGCGGAGAACAGGTGCTGGAACGGCTTGCGGTAGATGAACGCCGCCACCGTGACCAGCGCGATCATCAGGATCTTCAGCGCCCACGGCAGCACGGCAGTCGCTGGTGCCCATGATCAGCGCGTAGCAGTACAGCAGCACGCTCAGCACGAGCGCGATCGCCGCCTGCTTCAGCAGCACGCCGATGAGCATCTCGACCCAGCGCAGCGCCACCACCCGGCCGAACCCCGGATGGGTGCCGATCAGCAGGAAGAACGGGCCGACGATCAGCAGCAGCAGGAAACTCAGCTTGAGCAGGATCAGCGTGACGGCGATCAGCAGCACCAGTACGCCGGCGACGACAGCGCGCGAACAGCGCGGCGAACGCGACCTCAAGCCGGGTGGTCCACTGCTTGCCCTGGAACAGCGGGTAGATCGCCGGATCGTTTGTCTGGATGCTGCTGGCGATGCCCGCGTAGGCGTCCTGCTTGGCCTGGATCAGCGCGGGCGTCGGTTTCTCGTTGACGGCGATCGCCTGCGCCCACAGCAACGCCCGGCCGTAGGTGTTCACCACCGTCGGCTTAGCCGCCGCCGGTCGCGTAGACCGACGTGCCGAACTCGCCGACCAGCCACGGCTTGCAGACCAGCACGGTCCACAGTTCGTCGGCGTTCTGGTCGACGACAGCGCTGCCCGAGGTGTAGCTGTAGCTCGCCGGCTGGACCTGCGGGTCGCCCTTCTGGAGCGGAACGCAGCTGCTCGGGCCTGGGCTCGGCAGCTTGGCGAACGCGACGTTGAGGGTCTGCGAGATGCCGTCGGAGACGCCGCGGCCGAGGCCGGTGACGTCGCCGGGCTTGCCGATCAGGAAGATCGCGGCCGCACAGGCCACGACCATCCAGACGGTGCCCTCGATCGTGCGGGTCGCCGCGCTTGCGGATCAGGCCCTGCCAGGCCAGCCAGATCGCGGCCAGGATGACGACCACGGCGAGGTAAGGGAAGTAGATCGCGTTGCCCAGGCTGGTGATCAGCTTGTCGGTCACGCGCTGCAGCCAGCTGAGGATGCCCTCGCCAGCCGCCGACTGGTAGACGGTGATCGTGACCCGGTCGAGGGATTTGGCCGCGTCGAAGACCATGCCCGCGACGTTGTTGCCGATCAGCGACGTCATGTCCGAGCACTGCGAGATTGGTGGCCGCCCAGTAGTCGCCGGCTACGCCGTACTCGCCATACAAGCGTGGCTGGCTGCTTGCCCGATGCTGGCGGCGCCACCATCGCGTCGATGCCGGCGTCGGCTGGCTCGGGGTCGGGCAGCGACGGCTGGCAGACGTTGTTCAGGTCGCCGAGCACGCCGGAACTGCCAGCCGCGCAGAAGCCGAACAGCCCGCCGATGTCCCCGATGCCCGGAACCGAGCACAGCCCGCCCGCGGTGGCCGCAGTCGCGCGGCCCTGGCGTCCGCCGTGACGTGCCGGCGCCGTGCCTGCGGTCGCGTGAGGCGGTCCACCTGCGACCGCGGATCTGTGGCGGCGCCGGAGCCGCGGCCGGCAGCGGCGCGCGGCCGAGCACTGGCCGTGACCGCCGCGCACGCATCGCCGGACGCACGACCAGGACCGCCGCGAGCGCGGCCAGCGACATGGCTGCCATGCGCGGAAGGCGGAGTCTGCGCATCCGGGGGGCTCCTGTGGAGGTGTCGTCGCGGCGTGGCTGGGCCGGGAATCAGCCGGCCCCGGGCGGAGCTGGGCGCTGGCGGCGCGACGGCGACTGGCACGTCGCCCGGTCGCGCCCGCGTCGGGTTGGTGTCCAGGCTCTGGCGCAGTTCGTCCGTGATCAGGTCGACGCCGATCCGGCCAGCCCGGCCGTCCAGGTCGCGGAAGATGCATTCGCCGTTGCCGAGCCGCGCAGCACGGCCTTGTGCTCGGTCGACTGCTCCAGCCCGAGCAGCGCCAGCACGCTGGCGACCTCGGTCTGCTCGGAGGACCGGAACGCGAAAACGCTGGAGATGCAGTTCGTGACCTGCTCGTTCAGCAGGTCACCGGCGTTCTGCGAAACCATGATCAGCGCGGTGTTGCGGGACCGGCCCATGCGCGAGACTTCAGGGATCAGCTTGGCGCCCTGCGGCGTCGAGGTGATCGCCCACGCCTCGTCCAGGAAGATCGCCTTCGGCAGGCGCCGGTCCATGCCGTTCAGCAGCCTGCGCGCGAACTGGGAGACCAGGTACAGCAGCGCCACCGACAGCCGCTGCTCGTAGGAGTAGTCGTCGCGGCTGCACGACGGTGTCGGGCAAGGTCAGCCCGGCCAGGGTGAAGACCGTGGTCCAGCCCGCCGCGTCAATCCGCTGGCCGCCGGATGGCGCGAAGCACAGCCGGCCAGCCGCATCTCCGACATCGAGCGCAGCACGGCGCCGAGGTTGACCGACGCCGGGTCTTCGGACGTCTCCAGGTGACTCGACCACCTTGCCGAGGCTCGGCTGGTCGGCCGGCCGCGACGGCGGCCACGGCCTGGATCATGGCGCTCTCGCGCTCCTCGCTCATTCGCGGCAGCAGCAGCCGGAGCGTCTCAGTGGCCATCGTCCGCCGCTCGGCCAGGTCGTCGCCGAAGGAGAACGGGTCGAGCAGGCCCGGCGCCGCGCTGCCCAGCGGCACGACCCTGGCCTGCCGGCCGCGCTGCGCCAGCCAGCCGACCAGGGACTCGGCGTCGCCCTTCGGGTCGATCACCGCGACGGTCACGCCGCGCAGCGCGAGCTGCAGGATCAGCAGCAGCGCCAGCGTCGTCTTGCCGCCGCCGGGCTCGCCGGTGATCGCCACCGCCGTCGGCCGGTTCCTGGCCGCGGCGACCAGCGGGTCGAAGTGCACCACGGACCGGGCGCGGCCCAGCGTCTCGCCGATGTAGGGACCGATCCAGCCAGCGTCGGGGGTGATCCGGTCGCCAAGGTCCACGGTCGCGGTCGGCATTCCGCCAGCGACCGTGTACAGCGGCTGGCGCTGCAGGTAGGACGTCAGCCTGACCCGGTCCCCCGGCAGCGACTCGCAGAGCAGCGAGAACTGGTCGCCGGTCGAGTTGACGACATCGATGCCCGACGTCCCGGTAGTGCTCGATTACCGCTTCGGCCCGGCGGATGCACATGTCCCGGTCGGGCGCGGTGACCATCAGCCGGTGCCAGCCGTAGACGAACGGCAGCCGCTCCTTGGTGATGCCGTGCTCCAGCAGCCTGCGCCGCCTCGATCTGCTCGGCCAGCGCGATCGGCAGGTCGGCGCCGGCCTCCCGGATATGCGCATCCATGTCCCTGGCGTGCGCTAGCCGCCGGCTCACGTCCTTGCTCGCCCTGGCCGGGCGCGATCAGCTTCATCCGCAGGCTGGCCTCTACCGGGAACGGCAGCGCGTCGGCGTAGTGCAGCCACGGCTCGCCCTCCGGGAAGTACATGACATCCGGGAACCGGGCGAAGGAGAGGAACGCGGCCCAGGACTCTCCAGCCGGGTGCGACAGTCGCAGCACCATCCGGCCGTTATCGACCTGGCCCTCGAGCAGCGACTCGATCTCGCCTGCGCCCCAGGTCCGGCGGCGCGCTGCCGATGGCGGCGGCTCGGCGACAGTCCCGGCCAGCGCATGCCGGAACAGCCAGGCAACGGCGTCGGAGCTGGCATGAGTGGCGGCCGAGCGCACTGGACCCAAGTGCCCGGCCGAGCCGCTCTGCCTGCTCGGTCCACCGGGCTGATCTCTCCTGCGGGCACCGCCTCGTCTATCAGGCCGAGCGCCTGCTCGGCTGCCCGGTAGGAGCTTGTGACCTGGGCGAGCAACCCGCCAGACAACTGAGCGCGCACGCCGCGCTGCCCGAGCCGCACGCCGAGGTAAACCTCCTTGGTCCAGAAGTCCTTGGCCCAGACCTGCCGGTACATCTCTTCCAGGTAGCCGACCCAGCCAGGACCGCCATCGGAGGTTGCGTCCAGCTTGGTCGCCCACTCCGCGGCCGGATACGGGCGATGCGCTATCCGCAGGTGTATCTCGGCGTCGGCCATCCGGATCGCGGCGAGCGCCACCGTGATGCCGGTGGCGAGCGCCTCGCGCTCCACCGGGCTGGTGAATTCATACGACACGGTGGGCACCCGGTAGTAGGCCCACGCGTGCGTCTCGGTCAGCACTATCCGGTCGTCGAAGTACCGGACTGACAGCCGGGTCCGCCCGGCGGTACGCGCACTCATCGGTGCCCGCTCTCTCGACTGAATTGGCCGTATAGCCGGGTCCGCTAGCCGGCTGATACGAGGACGCCAGCCAGCGCCGTATACGCCTGGATCGCGGCGATCCCCAGTGCGCTTCCGCCCGCCAGCCGGCCATCCCACGGAACGCGCACGATGGCCCGGCACCGCCCGGCCGCTATCGCCGCGGCCTTGTCCACATGCGCGGCCGTCTGCTCGCTGACGCCGTTCAGGACCGTGACGGCCGTGCGTGGCGAGATCCGCGTGACCGTGCGCTTCCAGCCACTCAATCGTCATGGCCAGTGCGCTTGCTGCGTCAGCGCTGGCAGGCGCTACGAGCACTAGCTGGTCCGCGACGTTGACGGCACGTGGCACCTGCCTGGCGGCGGGATCGGCGAGCGTGATCGGGTATCGAGCGACCACTGCGTCGATCAGCCTCCCGGCGTCCTCAGCTTGCTCGTCCTGGCTGTCGGCGGTGATCACCTGAAGACCCCGTTCCGCGCCGAGTCCGGATCTGTTGCCGACCGGGTCCGGGTCCGCTGGGTCAGTGCGCGCCAGATCGTCGCGGGCAGCGTCGCGGCCGACGCTGCCGATGCTGCTCCGGCAGCAGGCACGGGACCTGCCGCGCTCGCTCGGTCAGGGAGCCAGGGCCGGCGCTGAGGTCCAGAACGGCGACGGCCTCACCGCGGAGGCTGGCCAGCAACTGGCCAGCCAGCAAGGTGGTAGTGGTCTGGCCGGCGCCCGCGGTGCAGCCGAGTACAACGATGCGGGCCGGGCTGGGCAATAGCAGCCGTGCCCTGGCCTGGTCACGCTGGACCTGGTCCGGCTTGCCCGGCCGGTGGCCGCCAGGCACGACGACAACCCGGTCGTGCCAGCCGTCGGCGCCGCTGCCGGGCGAACTGCGCAGGGCGCGCTCGACTACGTGCAGTGGCCGGGTGGCGGCGCCGTCTGTTCGCACGGTCAGGGCGGGCCGGGCGGTGGGCCGTGGCGGTGCCTCGGCCGGGCCGCGTCGGCTGCTGCGGCTGCCGCGGTTCCTGCTGGCGGTACGGGGGCCGGGCCGCCGGACGCGGTCCCGGCTGGCGGCCCGGCGTTGCCCGGTGGCGCGCTGACGCGAACTTGGGGCGGAGCTAGCGCGAGCAGGCGCTGCGGTGCCGCGGGCGGGGACGGGACGCGGCCCGGCCACGCCCCGGCTGGACCCGCAGGCGCGCGGCGCCGTCACCGGGATGGCTGGCGCGCTAGCAGGCACCTGCGTACCACCGGGGGGGGCCACCACGACCCGCCTGAGCCCGGCGCCCTGCGGTGCCGCAATCGCGGGACGGGTGGGCCAGGCCGGGCGCACTGACTCGGCAGGGCTGCCCGCAATGGACCGGCTAGCCCGGCCTCAGCTTGCATTGCGCCGGGCACTGAGTCGGGCACTGAGTCGTGTCGGCTGAATCGGCCTGACCTGTGCATCAACTGGCGCAGCCGCCGCGGGCACGGGTCTCGGCGGCGCGGCCGACCGCCGCCAGACCCTGGCAGCCACGACGATCTGGTCCTTCTCCGCCAGCGGCGCCATCCGGCACCAGGTGCGCGGCTCAGCTAGGTAGCGGAAATGAGAGAGCACCAGCTCGGGTAGCCGCTTACCCTCAAGGACCGGCCGGGTCACCAGCCAGGCCAGCACGCCTGGCGGTAGCACGTAGAGCCACACCCAGGTGTGGCTGAATGGCATCCCGGCCATCGTCAGGATGAGCATGTACGGGATCGCGATGGCCAGGAAGGCCGCGACCTGGCCGACGGGCAGGGGCATGGGCAGCCGGAAGTCATACAGCTTGTACAGCCGTTTCTCGATCTTCCAGATGTTCGTGTAAGTCGGGAGTTCCACGCGCCGCCTCCTTCCGTCCGCTAGCGCGAGGCCGGCCGCGAGCCGCACCTGGCTCAGTGCACGCCAAGCGCGTTCGCGATGCCGGATGCGATCGTCTGCACGATGCTCGGCGTGTAGAAAACGACTGCAATGGCAATCGCGAGCACGATGAACTGCACAAAGCGAATGATCTCGCGCGTGAAGAGAAAGAAGATCGCGACGATTCCGACGATCCCCAGGAAGAGGGGTCCGAATAGGCCCTGCAGATAGGACACAAGGCCGGTGGTGCTAAGCGCAAGGGGATGCTGCAGCAATAAACAGGTGAGCCGACATCGGATCTCCGGGGGTGAGTGAGCGCGGCCGTCGGGTGCAGGTGCTGGCGTTCTGCGTTGTCGCGTCATGGCGGCCCCTGCGTCAGCGCTTGCGTGGCCGCGCCGATCGACTGAACGTCCCAGCTCGCGCCCTGCCGGACGACGGTCATCTGATACGTCATCTGCAAGGCCGCGGGAGCGGATTCCAGTCGATCCGGACGCCAGTGAGGTCGACGCGGGCGGCAGTTGCCACGCTGACGGTGGCGGAGATCTGCCGGCGTGAACCCCCGACGGGGACATAGACGCTATCGATGACGCCGAAAGTAACGGCACCCGCCAAGGCCGGCGATGTGCGCGCCGGCCGTGGCGAATCTGGCGAGCGTCGTGCGGTCGCCGCTTGCATATGCCTGGAAGAACGCGGGCAGCTGGCTCTGCAGCGCTGCCTCGGTGGCCTGATCAGCGGCTTGCCTGCCGCTGGCTGGAGGCGTCACCTTGGCCGGGCCTGGCAGCAGCTCCGGATCGCCCGACACGATCATGCCGCCGTGCGCGGCGTAGATGGGCACGCCAAGCTCAATCAGGCGGCCGTTGCTGAGCCTGGCTAGCAGCGTGACCACCGCGGTATGCGCTGCCGGTGACCGAAATGGCGGCGACTTGGGCGGACGCAGCTGTTGAGTGCCCGCCCCATTCCAGCCGAGCTGCGGATCCGTGCCGGACGGCAGGAACGCGCGCCAGTCCGTCACCGCGGGCGGCGGCGGTCGCCGGACTGAAGTTCAGGTAGACCTCGCCGAACTGCAGCGCATATGCGGCGGCCAGCATGACCGGGAACTGGGTGCCGCGCGCCGCAGCTGCGCGAACCGCGCTCGGCCGGGGTGCCGGATCTTCGCCCGTCATGATCGCCAGCAATGCCGCGATAGCCGATCAGGAGGAGCACGGCCCAAACGACAGCGCGCGCAACCCAGACGAGCCATCGGCCACCAGCGCCGCGCCAATGCGGCGGAACCTGGGCGGGCCGGGCAGCGGGCGGCTGGCTGAGGGGCAGTGCCTCATCGTCGGCTGTTAGCACATCGCCACGATCGAGGAGTGCCCTGCGAACCATCACACCTCCGCCCGTTCTTCCGCGCTCGCGCAGCAAAGAGTTGCTGCGCGACGATGTTCCTGTCGGGCACCATTCTGCTGCAAAACGCCCACCCACTCTCGACGGCGCGCCGTCAGCCTGCGGAATAGGAGAACGATCAGCTGGTTTGGGCGGCAGTTCGCTATCAACAAGAAGCCAGTCCAGGTGGTCAGTTTGAGTAGCCGAGGCATCGCGGGCGGATTCATGGCCTGATTCGCGAGCGGCTGCCGCACCCAGCTCATCGCCGGGCCACCAGGACCGGTCCGGCGGCCATCGCAGCTCACCGGACGGCTCTGGGGGCGGCGCGCCGCGGAAGGCAGGCCACCCCGGCGCGGGGAAGTCACGACGCGGCGGCCTGGGCGCGGCGGCGCCTGGCTTATGGTCCGGCAAGCGCTCGGTCATCGCCCCTCCTGTCGCGTTGTCTCGCCGGGCGGGCCGGCCAACGAGGCACGGCCGACGTGATGCCGCGCGAAACGAGCACAGCCGGCCGCTGTGACATCGGTGTGACAGCGCGGCCGTGCGATGCTGGCGGATGCCCGTTACCAACCCCTGGCTGGCCGGCCCGCCGCCCACTCGTGCCCTGGACCGCGACCGGCTCGAGGAGCGCATCCTCAACCTGCTCTCCGTGCAGAACATGTGCGTGCTGGCGACCTGCGGACCGGACGGCCCGCTGGCGACGCTCGTGCGGTACTACCACCTGGATTTCACGTTGTTGTTCATGGCGGCAGCGACGTCACCCAAGATGCGCAACATCGCCGCCGACCCGCGCGTATCGGCCGGGATCTTCGCACCGCTCGTCGGCCAGGCGAGCAGCCGGGGCGCCCAGATCTTCGGCACGGCGCGGGTACTGACCGCCGGTGACGCCGAGTTCGGGCACTTCTGGCCGGCTTACCGGTGGCAGTCCGACCACGTCGAGCGATCACGCTCGCTGGCGGAGCCGCCCGGCGGCCCGCTCGTCGTCATCGAAGCCAGCCGCATCGTCTATACCGAGCACTGGCTGCGCCGGGACGGGTACGCGCCGCGCCAGTTCTGGTCGCGCTGACCTGCGCCACGACGCAGATCAAGCCGGGACAAGGCGGCCGCGCTGGCGCGACACGCACGATCTCGGCAGGCCAGCTGCCACGGCCGGCCGGGCGGTGCTGGCACCCTTGGGTCAATGCTTGACCTGCTCATCCGAGACGCGAGAATCCGGACAGTCGACCCGGCAAGGCCAGCCGCCACCGCGATCGGCATGTGGAACGGCGCCGTCGTCGGCCTGGACGAGGAAGTGGTTGGCCTGCCCGCGCGCACGACGGTCAGCGCAGGCGGCGCGGTGGTCGTGCCAGGCTTCCACGACGGCCACTGCCACACCACGTCCTACGGGCTCGGGCTGATCCTGCTGGATCTCAGCCAGGTCCAGGGCGCGGCCGGAATCCTCGACGCGGTGGCCGACTACGCCCGCGGCCTGGACGGCCGTGACTGGGTGATCGGCACCGGGTACGGCGCGGGCATGGCGCTGGGCGAGCACGTGACCAGGGACGAGCTCGACCGCGCGGGCGGCGGCCGGCCGGTGTGGCTGACCCACTTCACCGGCCACCAGTGCGTCGTGTCCAGCGCCGTGCTGGACGCGATCGGCGTCACCTCCGGAACGACGACAGACCGGGGCCGCGTTGGCACCGACCCGGCCGGCCGGCCCACCGGCCTGCTCGAAGAAGCCGCCATGGACCTGGTGAAAGATCACGTTGGCCCGTCCTCAGCCGAGCGCCTGGCCCGCGCCGTCGGGCAGGCGACCAGCCAGTACGCGGCCGAGGGCATCACCAGCTTTACCGACGCGGGCATCGGCTGCCCCGGCCTTGACCACAGCCCGGTCGAGCTCGCCGCCTACCAGCTCGCCCGCCGGTCCGGCTGGCTGCACGCTCGCGGCCAGCTGATGGTGCACAACGAGATGATGCACGAACTGACCGCGCATCGTGACGACGCGATCGAGCGCGGGCTGGACTTCGGCCTGCACACTGGCTTCGGTGATGACTGGCTGAGCCTTGGCGCGATGAAGATCTGGGTCGACGGTCTCGGCATCGAGAGCGCCGACGGCCGGCCCGACTTCGACAACGATCCGGCCCTGCTGCGCCGCGACATCATCGCCGCGCACCAGGCCGGCTGGCAGGTGGCCGCGCACGCGATGGGCGACCTGGCCGTCGACCTGGTACTGGACGCGCTGACTGAGGCGCAGGCCAGCGGGCCGTGCCCGGCCCAGATCCCCGAACCGCGGCACCGGATTGAACACGGCGCATTGATCCGGCCGGACCAGCTGACGAGGCTGGCCAGCATGGACATGACGGTGGTGACCCAGCCGGTGATGGTCACCGAGTTCGGCGACCTGTTCGCCGAGGTAGTTGCGGCCGACCGGCTGAACGAGGTTTTCCGCGTTCGGAGCCTCATCGAGGCCGGCGTCGTCGTAGCCGGCAGTTCCGACCGGCCGGTCGCACCCGGCTCGCCGCTGCTCGGTATCCAGGCGATGGTGCTGCGCCAGGCCAGCGGCAGTGGCACCGTGCACGGCCCGCAGGAACGGGTCAGCCCGGCCGAGGCGCTGGCCGCCTTCACGGTCGCGCCGGCCTGGGCGGCCAGAGCCGAGCACCAACGCGGGCGGCTGGCTCCGCGCCAGGCTGCGGACTTGGTGCTGCTGGCAGATGACCCGGTCACCGCGCCGGACGAGAAGATCGGCTCGATCGAGGTGCTCGGCACCATCGCCGGCGGCCTGGTCAGCTACGACGCTGCCGGGCTGTTCGGCGACCTGGACCGGGTGTGATGCGCGAGAGCGCCTGGGGTTTCCCGATCATCGACTTCCACTGCCACTTCCCGACCCGGCTCCGCCGCCGGCCGAGGTGGCTTACCGGTGGCAGCACGGCGAGCGCAAGCTGGCCAAGCTGAAGCAGAACTGGCGCTGCTACCAGGAGCAGTGGTGGGACGCGTACTCGTTCCCCTACCCCGAGGAGCCGGAGCCGTCCGCTGAGATCCAGGCCAGGCGCTGGGCGGCCGAGATCGAGAACAGCCAGCTCGAGGCCGTCGCCTTCATGACGGGCGGCGGCAACGAGGTGCTGGCCAGCCCATCCGCGATGACCCGCGCATGATCGGCTTCGCCCACCACGACCCGTTCTCCCCCGGCGCCGCCGACGAGCTGCGCCGGGCAGTCGCGCAGGACGAGCTGCGCGGCTACAAGGTGATCGCGCCCGCGCTGGCTGGCCCAATCGACGCGGAGGCGCTGCTGCCGGTCTGGCAGGCCGCCGAGGACCTCGGCATCCCGGTGCTGGTGCATGTCGGCACGCTTGACGGCGGCGGCGGCACCGCGGCCCACGTCAACATCAGCCCGCTGACGCTACATGCGGTGGCTAAAGCGTTCCCCTACACGGCCAGGAACGTGGCCGCATCCGGCATCTGCCCACGTCATCCCATGTTCCCGCCCGTCAATGTGCCCACGAACCAACCGTCGACCCAGGGCCGTTGGACGACATTGCGCACTTCCGTGGCCCGATACCGGGACAAATGGACCGCCGAAAGCCCACCAAACGTCGCAACGTCGGTGGCTCGCCCTTCGAGGCTGGCCACGGTGAGATCCTGCGCGGATCAGGACTGGGCCGTGGTAACCATCCAGGCCAACACCATCGCCTCCTCGCGCCAGGCGTCGTAACGACCGACCGGCCGCCGTGCCCGGCTGACATCTCGGTCTTCAGCAGGAACGGGCCGCCCTTGGCCTCGGCCTGCAGCCTGGCGGTCCACTTGGCGGGCTCGTGGTAGAGCACCCGGGTGTCGTTCAGGCTGGTCACCGCGAGGATCGGCGGGTAGACCGTGTCGGTCGCAACGTTCTCGTACGGCGTGTAGGACTTCATGTACCGGTACACCTCCGGGTCGTGCAGCGGATCGCCCCACTCCTCCCACTCCGGTGACGGTCAGCGGCAGGGTCGGGTCGAGGATCGAGGTGAGCGCGTCCACGAACGGCACCTGCGCGACGATGCCGCCGAAGGCGTCCGGCGCCATGTTGACCACGGCACCCATCAGCAGGCCGCCGGCCGAGCCGCCGCGGGCGACGAGCCGGTCTGGCGTGGTCCAGCCCGTCGGCGACCACGTGCCGCGCGCACGCGACGAAGTCGGTGAAAGTGTTGATCTTGTTGAGCATCTTGCCGTCGTCATACCAGGCCGGCCCATCTCGCCGCCGCCGCGGATGTGCGCGATCGCGAAGACGAAGCCGCGGTCGAGCAGCGACAGCCGGGGGATCGAGAAGTTCGGGTCGATCGAGATCTCGTAGGTGCCGTAGCCGTACAGCAGGAACGGCGGCCGTGCCGTCCCGCGGCGCGCCTGCCGGCAGCACCAGCGAGATCGGGACCTGGTGCCGTCGTCGGCGGTCGCCCACACCCGGTGCTGCTCGTAGTCGCCGGGTCGTACTCGCGGCCATCCGGACCGGGCAGCACCGGCGCTGCGCTTGAGCAGGGTGAGCTCGCCGGTCGCGAAGTCGCAGTCGTAGACCGAGTCGGGCGTGACCATCGAGACGTAACCGAGCCGGAAGTGCCGCGTGTCGTACTCCGGGTTCGACGCCCGGCCCGACCGTGTAGATCGGCTCGGGGAACTCGACCTCGTAGCTCGCTGCCGTGCGGCCGGATGATGCGCAGCCCGGTCAGGCCGTCCCGGCGCAGATAGATGACCAGGTGATCGGCGAAGGCGTCGACGCTCGAGCAGCCGGGTGTCGGCGCGTGCGCGATCAGCGGCGTCCACGTCGCCGGGCTGTCGAGCGTGCGCCTGGCCAGCTCGAAGTTCAGCGCGCCATCGTTGTGCAGGATCAGCAGCTGCTCGGTGCCGTCCGGCAGCACCTGGTGCTCGACGTCGTACTCGACGCCCGCCCGGCGCGGCGCGACCACCGTGAACTCCCCGGTCGGGGTCGGCCGCATCCAGCAGCCGGACCTCGCTGGTGAGCTTGCTGGCGGCGCTGATCATCAGGTAGCGCTCGCTGCGGGACAGCCCGACGCCGACCCAGAACTTCTCGTCGGCCTCCTGGTAGACGATGACGTCGTCCGCGGCCGGGGTGCCGACCAGGTGCCGCCAGACCCGGTACGGCCGCCAGGCGTCGTCGACGGTGATGTAGAAGAGCGCCGAGGCGTCAGCCGACCAGGCGGCGCCGTAGAACGTGTCCGGGATCTCGTCGGCGGCGGTCTCACCGGTGACGCAGGTCCTTGATCCGCATGGTGAAGCGCTCGTCGCCGGCGTAGTCGGTGGAGTAGGCCAGCAGCGTTGCCGTCCGGGCTGACGCTCGAAGGCGCCGATGGAGAAGAACGGGCTGTCCCCGGCGAGCTCGTTGCCGTCGAGCAGGATCTCCTCGCCGTCCAGCGGCGCGCCGTCGTCGGTCATCGGCGGTCCGGCGTCGTCCGGGCGGACCGCGCGGCGGCAGTGGACCCCGTACTGCTGGCCCTCGACGGTGCGGGCGTAGTACCACTAGCCGCCCTTGCGGGTCGGCACCGAGAGGTCGGTCTCCTTGGTCCGCGACTTGATCTCGCTGAAGATCGTCCTCGCGCAGCTCGTCCTGGCCGGCGGTCATCGCCTCGGTGTAGGCGTTCTCGGCCTCGAGGAAGGCGATGGTCTCGGGGTTGTCCTTGTCGGCCAGCCAGGCGTACTCATCGACATAGGTGTCGCCATGGTGGGTCCGCCTGGTCGGTACCCGCTTGGCAACGGGCGGATTGACTTCGTTCTGCGGCTGGTCGCTCATAGGCCGAGCCTACTGGGGCACGGCCGGACAGACCGCAGGCACTGGCCGTGACCGATCTCCGCCAGGCGTGGCTCGAGGTCAAGTCAAGGGGCCTGCCGCTGCGTGTATTCTCAGCGACACGCCCAGCCAGCAGACCGGCAGCTGGCTGCGGGGATGGCGTTCCGGCGGCACGTCGAGAGGACCAAACGGTGCGTAAGAACGATCTTGTGCGGCGATGCCGGTTGTCATGCCTGGCGAGGTGACCAGGACCCGGCGCGGCTCCGGTCGCAGGGTCGGCGCGCCGGCCACCGAGCGGTCCCGTCTGTTCATCGGTGACGTGATGCGCAAGCGAGTCGTCACCAGCGGCGGACTGGCCCGGCTGGAGATCTTCGACTGGGGTATCCGGGTTCGCGGCATGACCTTCAGCCGGTGGCTGGTAGCGACCTGGGAAGCGCGTTACGAGGAACTGGCGATCGCCGAACTGGTCGCGACCCCGCACAGCCGGATCGCGGTGTGGTTCAGGCTGCGCGGCGAGCCCGGCGGCGGGACTGCCTTCCTGACCGCGTGGACCGAGGACATCCTCGGTCTGCTTCAAAAGCACGACGTCCCGGTCAACCGGGTTGTGACCAGGATCAGCGGCCCGGCTGAGCTCTATGGCGCGCCGCGTTAGCCGGTTACCCTGAGGCATGGCCCCCGGCTGGGAATATCGCTGCACCGCCAACGCGCACGATCCCGACTCGCTGACCCGGCACATGAACGAACTCGCCGCCCAGGGCTGGGAACTGCTGACCGTCACCTTCGCGGTCAAGGGCGAGAGCGGGACCCACACCTTCTTCTGGCGGCGCCCGTACGCGTCATGACCGGCCCGGTCGCCGGGCTACAGCACCGAGACCAGGTACTCACTCATGGTCGAATTGCGCAGCCGATCCAGATCGAGACACGCGGTCACGCTCTCCAGCATCGCGCTGATGTTGCTGTTCAGCCGATCCCGGTGACCGGCCGCGTTGAAGAACAGCATCGGGTCGGCGACATGCGCGGCGGACGGCCACGCCTCGTCCACGATGCCGTCGATCTGCGGCGCATCCGGGGTGACGGGCCGGATGACCTCGTTGCGGACGTACCGGCAGCGCGGCTGCAGCGCCCCCGACAGCGGTGACTGCGTCCCGTGCCAGCGCTCGATCCAGGTCCGGTAGTCAAGCCCGGCGGGACGGTGCACAAGCGAGACCGTCAGCACGCCTGGCGACCTAGTGCCGTCGGGCCAGTCGCGCCGCGCCGAGTGCGGCGTGCTGCCGTAGTCCTCGAACACCGACTCGGTCACCAGGTAGCCCGCGAAGCGCGGTCCTGCGGCCGCCACTGCCTCGTCGGCACCCTGACGCCGGTCGTAGCTGTCCAGCCAGACGCAGACCTCCGCCACGTGCGGCTCCTCGGCGTGAGGCGTCGGCACGGGCGACGGCGCCTCAGCGGCCTCGGAGTCGTGCACGTTGACGGTGATGCCGCGCCCGCCGAGCTGCTGCAACCGGGGGACGATCTCGGCGAGGAGGCGGGCGCGAAGCGCATCACCGCTGTCGGGCGCGCCATCGGCCCACAGCACGTAGACGAGCTTTTCCATGTCCTCACCTGGCGGCCGGTGTCGGGACGTCAGGCTTGTCCGGCTGCACGTACCGGACAGGCTAGTGCTTTCCCCCCGAAAGCAATACCCGCTGAGTGGTGTCGGCAGCGCGTTGCTAGCGTGGTATTTCGGCCAGTACGGGGGAATCGGGACGCTGGCTAGCGCGCTCCGCCGCGGTCACTTGCCTCCTCGCTGGCACCGGCGAATTCGTCTTCAGGGGGCTGCACCATGTCTCATCACCTTGACACGCCGCTGGCCAGGCAGAATGGCCGGCTGTATCTCGATGATCTTTACGTGTTTCCGGGCGACCACAGCACGGTGTTCATCATGGATGTCAACTCCACCGTCACCGGACCCGATGTGCAGCCGGGCTTCAATCCCGAGGCGCGCTACGAATTCAAAGTTCACTTCGACGGAGCCGACGTCGAGACCCTGACCTACCGGGTGTCGTTCGGCGAACGCGATTCCGCTGGGCAGCAGGCTGTCCGGGTGCACACCCTGACCGGTGACGAGGCGCGGGAGGACACCGCGGCCGGGTCGCTCGTGCTGGAAAGCCGGACCGGCGAGACCGCGAGCCACGAAGACGTCCGGGTGTGGGCGGGCCGCATCGCCGACCCGTTCTACATCGATCTCGACGAACTCGCGATCATCGACTCGGCCGTCAAGAACGGCGCCATGCCAGAGCTGGCCAAGTGGAGCGTCGGGAATGCGCGGAACAGTTTCGCCGACACCACCGTCGAGTCGATCGTGCTGGAAGTCTCCCACCAGCATCCGCAGTTGCACGCCGGTGAACGAGCCCGGCGTCTGGTGCGCCACCAAACTTGGCACCGACGCGGGCGGCTGGCGGCAGATCAACCGGGCCGGCCACCCGATGATGTGGCCGATCTTCTGGCCCGGCGACACCGACTTCTCGAAGCCGGCCAACGAACGGCACCCTTCCGCCGATTTCAACGCCGATGGCAAGAACATCGCTGACCTCGTCGCCGCCGTCGTCTCCGCCAGCGGGACCTCGGCCGACCCGCAGGGCTACGGGCAGACCGTGGCCAGCGTGCTGTTCCCCGACGTCCTGCCGTACGTCGTCGGCACGCCAGCCAGTTACGGGTTCGCCGGCTTGAACGGCAGAACGCTGGCCGACAACGCTCCGGAAGTCATGTTCTCCCTCGTCCTCAACACGGCGGTGACCTCGGGCCTGACTCCCGTCATCACCACACCACTGCGCAGGGCGAGCTTTCCTTACGTCGTCGCGGCATAACGGCGTGGCACCCGTTCCCCGCTGACACTGCCGGTGTGTTAACACTGGCTGGTGGCGCACGACGAGGACGGCAGCAGGGGTCCGGCACCGCCTGTTGCCGCGACGGCCTCCGGCGGATCGCACGATCTGCTCAGGTCTGTTCCGGGCTCGGAAGGTCCCGGCGGGTCTGAGAGTGTCAGGACGGTACTGGTCGCCTTCGGCGCCAACGTGCTCATAGCCGCAGCGAAGTCGGTGGCTGGCGTCGTGACTGGGTCGGCGTCGATTGTGGCCGAGGCCGCGCATTCGTGGGCCGACGCCGGCAACGAGATCTTCCTGATGATCGCCAATCGGCGGTCGCGGCGTGCGCCCGATCTTGCGCACCCGTTCGGCCATGGCCGGGAGGCCTACGTCTGGTCGCTGTTCGCCGCGCTCGGGCTGTTCGTAGCCGGGGCCACGGTGTCGGTCACGCGCGGTATCCAGGAACTCCTTAAGCCGGAGCCGGCGGGGCCATTTCGCCGTCGGATACGTCGTGCTGGCAGTCTCCTTCGTTCTGGAGGGAGTCTCATTCCTGCAGTCGGTCCGGCAGGCCAGACCCGAGGCGGAGTGGATGCAACGGGACCTGATCGAGCACGTCCTGGCCACCTCCGACCCGACTCTGCGCGCGGTGTTCGCTGAAGACTCCGCTGCGCTGGCCGGCCTGCTCATCGCGGCCGCAAGCCTGGCCGCCCATCAGCTGACCGGCTCACCTGTTCCGGACGCCGTCGGATCAATTGTCATCGGCGCGCTGCTTGCTGCAACCGCGATGGTCCTGATCAACCGTAACCGGCAGTTCCTGGTCGGGCAGGAAGCCGACCCGCGCGTTCGGGCAGCTGCCATCCAGGCACTGCTCGAGTTGCCGGAGGTCGCCCGGGTAACCTATCTGCGCCTGGAGATCGCCTGCCCCAGGATGGTCTCGGTGATCGGCGACGTGGACCTGACCGGCGATGACACCGAGTCCCACGTGGCCGTCCAACTGCGGGCGCTGGAAGCGAAGATCAGCGCGTCACCCGCGGTAGCCGGCGCTGTGCTGAGTCTGTCCGCCCCCGACGAGCCGGCCCTCGAGGCCTAACTCCGATCCGACTGCCATCTGCAGCATCAGCCTGGCCGGTTGGCAGACTCCCGCCGGGTCATGGCACCGAGCTGCCGCGCTTGGCCGGTCTGCTTAGCAGTCAGTCTGGCCGCATCGGGCCACCTGACGTCATAGACCCAGCCGAGCTCTCGGCCAGCCAGATTGTCCTGGCTGCGATGTCAATCTGGCCCTTCAAGACCCCGTGCCGAGCACATGTCGGGTCCGCATGATGGAGGTTGTGCCAGGACTCGCCGAAAGACAGGATCGCCAGCCAGGACACGTTCCTGGATTTGTCCCGTACTTCGAACTCCTTCTTGCCGAAGGTGTGGCAGATCGAGTTGATGGACCAGGTGATGTGGTGCAGGAACGCGATCCGCACCAGGGTGGCCCAGAAGAATGCTGTCACGGCGCCCTGCCAGGACATGGACCAGAGGCCCCCGATCAGGGCAGGCGCGAGGATGGAGACGCTGACCAGGGCGGGGAACCACCGGGAGACCTTGACGACGTCGGAGTCCGCGAGCCAGTCAGGGCAGAACTTTTCTTCAGAGGTAACGTCGCCGTCGAACATCCAGCCGATGTGCGCGTACGCCAGGCCCTTGGCCAGGGCCTTCGCGTCGGTCCCGAACCGCCATGGGGAGTGCGGGTCGCCTTCTTTGTCGCTGAACTTGTGGTGCCTTCGGTGGTCGGCGACCCAGGTGATCACCGGCTTCTCGATAGCCAGGCTCCCGGCAATTGCCAGCGCGACCTTGAACCCGCGCTTCGCCTTAAAGGCGCCGTGGGTGAAGTAGCGGTGCAGGCCAACGGCGACGCCGAGCCCTGAGATGTAGTAGAACGCGATTGCCAGCGCGATGTCGTGCCAGCCGAGGCCCCATCCCCAGGCCAACGGCACCGCGGCGATCAGCGCGAGCAGGGGGACGGCCACGAATACGCCGACCAGGACACGGTCGACAACGCTGGTCCGATCCGGCATGACGTCCGGCCTGGCCCCAGTGCGTGAGGTGAGTTCATCGGGTGGTGCCGTCGTGGCGTCTGTAACTGCGGTCATGCGGACCTCGTCTGCTGGTCGCTGAATTTCCGTGGACAGTGCTCCGCATTGACCAGGGTCCAGGACCAACGCAGTTACGCTTACGTAACCGTAGCTTACGCTACCGTAGCCTCCCGGCGGTGCCTGCTGTGAGCGACGACTTGATAGCCTGCATCCTCGGTCTATCTGAGCGCTCGGGGGGCTGCAGGATGACAGGACCGCAGATCGACTATGCGGCGGTATTTCAGAACTTGCCGATCCCGGTGATGCTGATGACACCGGAGTTCGTCATGGCCGACGTGAACCAGGCTTATGTCGAGAAGGCGGGCCGCAGCCGCGACGAGTTGGTGGGCCAGAAGGTCTTCGACGCCTTCCCCGACAATCCGGCAGATCCCGGCGCTACCGGTGTGAGCAACCTCAGCGCGTCACTAGAGCGGGTGCTGGCCACAGGTGAGTGCGACACGATGGAACTGCAGCGCTATGACGTCGAAGTGATAGGCCAGCCGGGCCAGTTCACGGCACGCTACTGGTGTCCGGTTAACGCGCCGGTCCTGGGCCCTGACGGCGACGTGGTGCTGGTCGCGCATTGCGTGGAGGAGGTGACCGACCGGCTGGCCAAGTTCGTTGACAAGCTGTCAGCGGAGGCAATTTACGACCGGCCCGGCTAAGACCTGCGCCGGCTCGCTCATCCCGCCGATGGGCGAGCGAGCGAGGCCGGCGGGTGGTTAGCTCAGCGGCGCGCGGGCCGGCGGCCGGACTGGCCGGTGACCAGGTGGTATGCCAGCAGCAGGACAGCTGCCCCGGCTATGGCAGTGATCCAGGTTGAGATGTTGAAGAAGCCCTGCAGAGCGTGATGGCTGAGATGGAACAGCTTGCTGGCCGCCCAGCCGCCCAGCAACGCCCCGGCGATACCGATGAGGCAGGTGACGATGAGTCCCTGCTGCCGTTTGCCCGGGATCAGCATGTTGGCGAGCAAGCCCGCACCCAGCCCCAGAATGATCCAAGCGATAATGCCCATGTCTGACTCCTTGGTCAGTGACGTGCGGTGGAAGATGCGGCGCTTGCCTGGACCGCGTCAGCTGGCCTGAGCCTTGTTCCGGTCGCGGCGCATGATGCGCCGAAGCTGGGTGATCCGTGCGGTTCCCGCGGCAGCCATCAGCAGCGCGCCGCCGATAGCGGCAAGGAGCAGCGCCACGGCGAGGGACAGGCGCAGGTGGGCGCCGAGGAAACTGATGTTGACGGCATTGGTGTTCTGGATGATGAAGATCATCACCACAATGAGGCCGGCGGCAGCCGCGATCATGCCGGCGCGGATCCCGCTAATCCGCGTGTGCGCGGGTGCGGCCTGGGGCGCGGGCGCCGGAGGCGGTACCTGCCCGTTACTCAAGGGGGGCGGCAGTGTTCTGGTGACACCTTCTGGCGCCGGAGGACTTGTCATGGCACTTCTCCTGGCGGGAGCCGGCGAGACTCAGCTGTGCTCCCTTGCGCACCCGGACTCGTGCGCGGCCTTCGGCCGCTTTCTCCGGGCGTCTGCCTTCAGACTACGCTGGAAATGTAAAACTAGCAATCTATTTCTAGAATGCCAAATCGCCGCCGCATCTTGAGTCGCCAGCCCGGCAGTCGGCGTGAACCGCGTGCACATCGCGGCCGTGATAGCAACAGGGCCCGGCCTTGCCGACCGAGCCGGATTTGATCCCCGTTATGTTGGGACTCTGAGCGTGACCCGCGACGAATCTGGACCTGCGGGAGGCTTCGATGAAGATCACGACTACGCACGATCCGCTCGGCGGCGGGCATCCACGCCTGATCTTCGCCATGGGCGGCGAGGCACCGGCGGGCGCCGTGCAGCGTCAGTTCGAACTGCTCCCGGGGGTGACCGTTATCGGCAGCAGCCGGTACGCCGATCTGCGTCTGGATGGACTCGACGAGTATCACGCTGAGATCCGGCGCGACCCTGCCGACGAGTACATTTACTTCGACCTCGGAAGTTCTGCCGGGAGCCGGGTGGACGGCCGGCCGGTCAGCGAGCAGGCTCTGCACACCGGGGACAGGATCCAGCTGGGGAAGTGGACCTTGTCGTACTACCGCGAGGAATTCGCCGACCACGGCAGGCCGTATGGAGGCCGGCAGGGCGGCGAGTTGTCGCGCCAGCTGGCCCAGCAGGAACCGCGCGCCCGCGGAACCTCCGCCACGGGAGGCAAGGGCCAGACCGGCGCCGACCCGGGCGAGTATTTCTAGGCGCTACCGGGCCGGTTGCCAGGGCAGGAGGTAGGCGCGGTAGGTGTTGACGCCGGCCGGGAGTTCTGCGTTGAACAGCAGTTGCCCGGACGGGCTGAACTCGGAGATATAGGGCAGCGCGCCCCAGCCGACAAAGAGGTCGCCGTTGCCAGTGGTCTGCGCGTTGCCCTGCGAGCCGAGGCCACCAGGCCCTCCGGCTGGTCGACGGACTTCACGAGGGTAGCCACCCTGGTCGTCTGAGTCGAGCTTGACGGTGACGACCCGGCTGTAGGGCAGCAGCATGGCGGAGCCGTCGGACTCATCGTCGAAGAACGTGTAGTCGTCGTGCCCCGATGGCCTCGGGGTCGTGCTGCCAGGCGAAGATCTCGCCGGCGCTGTCGAGGACTGGCCCGGCGCGGCCTGAGTTTGAACGTGCTCCGCTTGCCGCCAAGCTCCCAGATGATCTTGCCGGTGCGCAGGCTCACCTCGTACGTCGTCCAGGTGTAGCGGGAGTCGATCAGCAGGTTCCCGTCGGTGTCGAGGTGGACGGCGTTGACGTGGAACCAGTCCCACGGCGTGCTCGCCGAGGCAGGCAGCGGCTGGTGGCTGTCGCGGTAAGGAACGTGGTCCGCGCTGTTCCACCGGAAAAGCACCTTGCCGGTGCGGATGTCGATCTCCTGACGATGCCATCGAAGACCCTCTGGTCGGCGGGACCGCCCATCGAGGTCAGGTTCGCGGTGCCCGTGACGTAAGCGAGGATCAGCGCCGTGTTCCAGGGCGTGATGAGGAATTCGTGAAAGTCCGTGAAGTAGCCGTTACCCGCACTCACGTCGGCGATCCGCTGGTAATGGTCGTTGTAGATGTAGTCGGTGCCGCTCAGACCGCAGCCGCCCTGCAACCACGTGAGCACCGGCTCGCCCTGGTAGGTCTGGGTCCGGAAGTCGTCCGCGAACTCGCCTGCTGGCACGGCATGGAACCAGATCACCTTGCCGCTCGGGCTCAGGATCTCCGGGCCACTCGCGTAGCCGCACCCCTGCGGCGCGATGAAGATGTCACCGTTAGCGCTATGCGCAGCATGCGTCAGCACGGTGATGGGCGGTGCGTGATCAGCAGCGCCGGAGGACGGCGCGCGACAGGCAGCTTCGGCCCCTGGTGTCGCGGCGCTGCAGCCGGTCGCCGCCAAGACGGTGACGGCGCTGGTGACCATGACTGCGGCGAACCGGAGGGCGTGCCGCAGCAGGCTGACTTCCACGACCGAGAGGCTACGCTGGATGTATACGCTCAGCAAATAGCTTGGCGAGTCAGTCGTCGCCGCAGGCTTTACTGGCACCTACACTCCCGCGCCGACCGCCCCTTTAGCCCGGTTCCGGCAGCAACTGACGGCCTGCCTTGCGAGCTTTGCGTCCTTATGGGCCCCGCTTCCAGCGTGGTCTTCATGACAGTAGTGAAGTTGTATGACGAAAAGGATTATTAAGCGCCGCTAACGGCCTGATCAGGGACCTTCCGAGATTGAAGTCCTGAGCGAGATGACCGGCGGCACCCGGAACCGGGTGGTCCGGCTCGGTCCCTACCTCGATCTCCTCGCCGATGTCGCGTCCGAGCCGTCGGAGGTCTCCGAACCTCAGCCGACCCTGTACTGACCGCACGGTCCTGGGGCGTGCGCGACGCGGCAGCTCAGCGGCCCAGCAGATGCCTGGGAGCGCTCGCGAAACCTGGTTGCGAGTGCTCTCAGACGTTGAACCTGAAATCGACAACGTCGCCGTCGCGCATCACGTAGTCCTTGCCCTCAATGCGCGCCTTACCCGCGGCACGTGCCGCTGCGATCGAGCCAGCCGCCATGAGGTCATCGAAGGACACGATCTCGGCCTTGATGAAGCCGCGCTGAAAATCGGTGTGGATGACGCCAGCCGCCTCAGGTGCGGTGGCACCGACCGGGATCGTCCAGGCCCTGGACTCCTTCGGGCCAGCGGTCAGGAAGGTCGAGAGCTTGAGGGCGGCGAAGCCGGCCCGGGCGAGCTGAGCGAGCCCCGGCTCCCCCAGACCCATCTCGGCCAGCAGTTCGGCCGCCTCCGCGGGCTCGAGCTCGGCCAGCTCGGCCTCGGTCTTGGCATCCAGGAAGATGGACTCGGCCGGGGCGACGTGACCGGCCAGCCGCTTGCGCAGGTCGTCGTCGGCAAGCTCGGCGTCGTCTTCGTTGAAGACATAAAGGAACGGCCTGGCGGTCAGCAGTTGCAGCTCCCGCAGATCGGCCAGGTCGATACCGGCCGCCGCCGCGCCGGCGAACAGCGTTGTGCCGCCGTCGAGCACCTGCTGGGCCTTCTCGGCGGCAGCGGCGATCCTGGTCTTGTCCGGGTCCTTGGCCGACTTGGCTTCCTTCGCTAGCCGCGGCGCCGCCTTCTCGAGCGTCTGCAGGTCCGCCAGCATCAGTTCGGTCGCGATGGTCTCGATGTCGCGCTCGGGTGACACGTCGCCATCGACGTGGCTGACGTCAGGGTCGGTAAAGACCCGGACGACCTGGCAGATCGCGTCTGTCTCGCGGATGTGCGACAGGAACTGGTTGCCGAGGCCCTGGCCGGCCGACGCGCCGCGCACCAGGCCGGCGATATCCACGAACCGCACCGTGGCCGGCACGATCTTGGCTGAGTTATACAAGCCCGCCAGCTCGTCCAGCCGCGAATCGGGAATGCCGACAATGCCGACGTTCGGCTCGATCGTGGCGAACGGGTAGTTCGAAGCCAGGGCGTTGGCCCTGGTCAAGGCGTTGAAAAGGGTGGATTTGCCGACGTTGGGCAGGCCGACGATGCCAATGGACAGGCTCACCCGGGAATTCTAGTCGGCCTGGCGGCGCCGCTCGGACGGGGCCCGATCAGCTGGCCCGCAGCGGCTCCGCCCAGCAGCCCGGACATTTTTGCCGCTGCGACCGGCCGGGCGTGTCGCCCCGGAAACTGTCGTGGCCCGGTGTCAGCATGCTGAACATGGACGTGATCATGCTCTTCATCGGAGTACTGCTCGGGGCCGCTCTGGGTTACCTGCTGGCACGCGGCCGCCTGGCCGGCCTGGCCGCCGACCTCACCGGCCAGGCCAGGGCGGCGGACGAGCGCGCGCACGCGGCGGCACAGCGCTCGGCGCTACTCGAGCGAGCCGCACTGGAGCGGGCCGAGCTGATCGATTCTCAGCTGGCCGAGCGGTTCCAGGCGCTGTCGACGGAGGCCCTGGACCGCAGCACCAGGACGTTCCTGGAGATCGCCGAGGGCAGGCTGAGCGCAGCCAGCGCCCGGGCGGCAGGCGAGCTCGATACCCGCAAGGCGGCCGTCGAGCAGATGGTGCAGCCACTCAAGGACACCCTGGCCCGGGTCGAGACTCAGCTGCGGGATTCCGACGCGGCCCGGCGTTCTGCCCACGCGGCGCTATCCGAGCAGGTCACGATTGCGCGGGAAAGCTCAGACCAGCTGCGAGCGCAGACCCAGTCGCTGGTCACGGCGCTGCGCCGGCCTGAAGCCCGCGGCCGGTGGGGCGAGATGCAGCTGCGCCGGGTCGTCGAGCTGGCCGGCATGAGCAACAAGTGCGACTTCGACGAGCAGGTCAGCGTCAGCACACCGGACGGGCAGCTGCGGCCGGACATGGTGATCAGGCTGGCCGGCGGCAAGAACATCGTGGTCGATTCCAAGGTTTCGCTCGCCGCCTACCTCGAAGCCGCCGAAGCCACCGACCCGGTCGTCCGCGAAGCCCGGATCGGCGCGCACGCCCGGCACCTGCGCGATCACGTCGACCGGCTCGCCGCCAAGGCGTACTGGTCTGTGCTCAGCCCGTCGCCTGAATTCGTCGTGCTGTTCATCCCGGGCGAGGCCTTCCTGGCGCCAGCTCTGGAGCATGACCCGGCCCTGCTGGAGCACGCGATGGCCAGCCGGGTGCACATCGCCACCCCGACGACGCTGGTGACGATGCTGCGCACGGCTCAGTACGCCTGGCAGCAGGCTGCGCTGTCAGACAACGCGCGGGTGGTGTTCGAACTGGGCCGCGAGCTCTACGATCGGCTCTGCGGGCTGGGCAAGCACGTCGACGGTCTCGGCAAGGCGCTGACCAACGCCGTGTCCAGTTACAACCGCACGGTCGGCTCACTGGAGAGCCGGGTACTGGTCAGCGCGCGCAAGCTGAGCGAGCTCGGCGTGGTCGACGCGGAGCTCGAGCAGCCCAAGCCGGTCGAAGACACCGTCCGCGTGCTGTCGGCACCCGATCTGGTCGTCGACGGCGGGCCTGAACTCGTGTCCCGGCCAGGGCCGGCCCGCGACGCGGCCAGCCAGCCGCAGCTATTCGGCAGCGGCCGGGCCATCAGCGCGGCAGGCTGAGAACCGGGCAGGCTGACTATCAGTGGGCCCTGAGGCCGCCGGCTTGCGTAGCCGGGAGAGAACTACCGGGGGGAGAGTCCAGATGGCACAGCGGACAAGCCAGCAACTCAGCGCGGCCGAGACCGACCGGCCACGGCGAGCGGGCTCGCGGGCCGCGAGCCGGTCGGCCACGTTCCGGCTCCAGCTGACCACGCGCGGGGCGCTCCTCGGCCTCTTCGCCGGCTACCTGGTGATCTTCCTGGTCGCGGGGTGGTCGCACACCGGAGTGCTGGCTGGTCTCGGCTTCTGCGCGGGCGCGGTGCTCGCGCCCTGCTACCTGCGTCGTGAGGCGCAGTTGCAGGCAACGGTCTCGGTCCCGGCCATCGCGCTGGCAGCGGTCGTCCTGGCACAGGCCGTGACCGCGCAGGGCAATTCCAGCCATGGCACGGTGATGTCCGTGCTGGAGGGCACGGTGCTAACGCTCGCGGGACTGGCACCGTGGCTGTTCGCGGGGACGGCGATGTGCCTGGCCGTCGCGTGCTACCGGGGATTGCCGCAGTGCGTGCGCGACCTGCGTGACAGCCTGCGGTTCGAGGCCGGGCACGGACAACGGCCCACCGAAACCACCAGCTACGGCAGCCCGCTCAGCTAGGGCCTGCCCGCCGCGGCTTGCGCAGTTCGTGCGGCAGGGCGAAGACCATCCGCTCCTCCACCGCCTCGACTTCCTCCACGTCGCCGAAGCCGCTGGCCGCCAGCTGGCTGAGCACGCCGTCCACCAGGTCCTCGGGCACCGACGCCCCGCTGGTCACGCCGATCGTGGTCACGCCGTCCAGCCAGGCCTGGTCGATCCCCGAGGCATCATCCACCAGGTAAGCGGCCTTCGCGCCCGCGTCGCGCGCGACCTCGACCAGCCGGACCGAGTTCGAGGAGTTCCGCGAGCCCACGACGATGACGACGTCCGAATCGGCGGCGATCTGCTTGACCGCGGCCTGCCTGTTCTGCGTGGCGTAGCAGATGTCGTCGCTCGGCGGGTCGAGCAGCAGCGGGAACCGCTTGCGCAAGGCCGCGACCGTCTCATTGGTCTCGTCCACCGACAGCGTGGTCTGGGACAGCCAGGCAACTCTGGCCGGGTCGCGGACCTCGACCGAATCGCTGCCGTCCGGGCCGTCGACCAGGTGAATGTTTGCCGGCGCCTCGCCGGTCGTGCCCACTACTTCCTCATGGCCCTCGTGCCCGATCAGCAGGATGTCGTAGTCCTGGGCAGCGAACCGCTTGGCCTCGTTGTGCACCTTGGTGACCAGCGGGCAGGTCGCGTCGATCGTCTGCAGCTTGCGGTCCTTGGCTTCCTCGCGGACCTCAGGCGACACGCCGTGCGCGGAGAACACGACAACCGCGCCCTCGGGCACGGACTCGGTCTCCTCGACGAAGATCGCGCCCCGCTCTTCAAGCGTGCGCACCACATGCGCGTTATGCACGATTTGCTTCCGCACGTACACGGGGGCGCCGAAGCGCTCCAGCGCCTTCTCCACGGTCTGCACCGCCCTATCGACGCCCGCGCAGTAGCCACGGGGCTTGGCAAGCAGCACACGGCGGGTTTGGGCAGGCATGGACCCAGTTTAGGAGATCAGCACAGGCCGCCGAGCCCCGGCGTGGCGGCGGGGCCTGTGCGAGGCCGCGGGCGCGACCGGGTCAGCGTCCGTCAATTGGGGGCTCCTGGCTCGCGACGGCACGCCGGCCAGCCACAATGTTGCCAGAGCGCAGGCTCGCCGGACCGGTCTGGCACGGACAGGCCCGGCTGGCAGTCAGGCCGGCAACCCGGCGCTAGGGCCGCGCGAAGAGGTGAGGGAGAAGATCATCCATGGGCATCGAGCAGATCCCCGAACAGATAAAGAAGGCTCCGACTCAGGGACTGCGGGCCGTGTTCGCCGGGATAGGCAAGATCTTGATGTCGGCCGACCGGCCGCAGGCAGGCGCCAGCGCCAGCCCGACCGCGCAGGCGGCGCCGGGGCAGGCGGCACCCGGCGCGGAGCGGGGCCGGGCGCCGAAGCGACCGCGAACTCGGGGCCCGGTCGTTCCCGAGAGCAGGTGGCGTTCGCTGGATCAGACCGGCAACGTCCGGCTGCTGTCGGCCGAGGACCTGGACGACGACAGCGACCCGGCGCAGACCGAGAACGAACCGGCCCGCAGCAGGTCAGCCGAAGTCCGGCCGGCGACAACGGCGCCGCCCGCCTCGAACCAGGTCGCGGAGCTGCCGTTGCCCGGTTACGACTCGCTGTCGCTGGCGTCGATCCGGGCGAGGCTGCGCAGTCTTGACGTGGCCCAGCTGCGGATCCTGGTGGAGTACGAGAGCAAGAACGCCGAACGGCCCGAGGTCCTCGGCATGCTCGAGCGACGGATCGAGAAGCTTGAGACTGGCACGTGACCGGCCGCCCCGGCCAGTGAGCAGCGACGTCCAGCGGCCGGAACAGCGAGGGCAGGCGCCCGCATGCCGCTAGAGACCTCCGAGCAGGCACCCGTCCCGGTCCGGACCGTCCTGCGGCTAGTCGGCGAGTGGATCGGCCGGCTCGGCAAAGTCTGGGTCGAGGGTCAGATCGCCGAGCTGAACCGCCGCGGCGGCACCGTTTTCCTGACCCTGAGGGACCCGGTCGCCTCGGTGTCAGTCCGGGTCATCTGCACCAGCGCCGTGCTGGATGCGACGACGCCCGCCCCGGCTGAGGGCGCCCGCGTGGTGATCTGGGCCAAGCCGGAGTTCAACTCGGCCCGGGGATCGTTCGCGCTGACGGCTACCCAGATTAAGGCGGTCGGCATCGGCGAACTGCTGGCCAGGCTGGAACGCCTCCGTTCCGCACTGGCCGCCGAGGGCCTGTTCGCCTCCGAGCGCAAGCGCAGGCTGCCGTTCCTGCCGCACGGGATCGGGCTGATCTGCGGGCGCGACTCGGCCGCCGAACGGGACGTGCTGCGGAACGCGGCCCGCCGCTGGCCCGCCGTCCAGTTCCGCGTCGAGCAGGTCGCGGTGCAGGGCGTCCATGCCAGCGAAGAGATCATCTGGGCGCTGCAGCGGCTGGACGCCGACCCTGAGGTCGACGTGATTATCGTCGCCCGCGGCGGCGGCTCGCTGGAGGACCTGCTGCCATTCTCCGATGAGGACCTGGTCCGGGCAGTGGCTGGCTGCACAACCCCGGTCATCAGCGCCATCGGGCACGAGCAGGACGTCCCGCTGGTGGACCTGGTCGCCGACGTCCGCGCGTCAACGCCGACCGACGCGGCCCGGCGCGCGGTCCCCGACGTCGCCGAACAGCTCGAGCTGATCCGCCAGCTCAGGACGCGCGCCTACCGCTCGGTGGCCGGCCGGCTCGACCGCGAGGCATCCTGGCTGACCGCCATCACCTCCCGCCCGGCGATCGCCAGCCCGGTGCGCGAGATAGAGCGACGGCAAGAGCAAATCCAGGGCCTTTCGGAACGTGGCCGGCTGGCCATTTCCGCCGGACTGGACCGCGCGGCCGACGACGTCGCCCACATCCGCGCCCGGCTGATCGCCTTGTCGCCTGCGGCCACCCTGGGTCGCGGTTACGCGATCGTCCAGCAGGAGGATTCGTCCGTCGTGCTCACCGCCAGCCAGGTCGCCAGCGGCGAGGTGCTGACGGTCCGGTTCGCTGCCGACCAGCTTCAGGTGACAGCCGGCGGCGGATAAGCGTCGGCCGGTAAGGTCAGCCGCTCACCCGCGCGGTGAGAATCCGGCGGATCTCAGCAGCCTCGGCAAACGTGCAGCGGCCGGGCAGGGCAGGGCGTGGTTGGCACTGTCACGCCCCTGTTTGGGCAGCGGAGTTCCAACCACGCCCCTGACCTGGCTGCTGGGCGCTGGCGACGACCAGTCCGGCGGCGTATCGCCTGCGTGCGGGCCGGCTACAGATGCGGGCCGTTCAGCCGCCAGCTCACCGGCGACCAAGGAAACCGGCGCAGCCAGCAGCTGCCGAGTTCGGCGATCTGAGCCGGGCTGCGCTGCGACGGGCAGCGCGTTCGGGGGTGCCCGGCCTCGCCGGACGGGCCCGCCGGGGTGCCGGTCCGGCGGCGCCGCCGAGTTCTGGCTGTCGCGCCGGTGGCGCCGGAGATTCTGGTGCAGGGCCGCCGAAGACCGCAGCGATCGTGACTTTTCATGGCGTCCCCTCAGCCGTCCGGCGAGCAGCCCGCGGGTGCCGGATCACCCGCTCCCTGTCAAGTTATCGGCGCGGCCCGCCGCTGCATTACGGCGGCAATAAGCTGACGGCGTGGCAGCAGCGAAGGACAGGGCCGACGACGGTGCGGCTGGCAGCGGTTCGGCCGGCGGCACTGCCCCTCGCAGTCGTGCGGCCGGCGACGGTGCTGCCGGAAACGGTACGGCCGACCAGGGGTCCGGCGGCGCAGCCCGGACTGCCAAGGCCGGTGACCGCGCGGCCGCCCGGCCCGGGTACGAGCAGGCACGCGACGAGCTCACCGAACTGGTCAAGCGACTGGAAGCCGGCGGTCTCACTCTTGAGCAGTCGCTGCAGCTGTGGGAACGCGGTGAGGAACTGGCAGCAATCTGCCAGGAGTGGCTGGAAGGGGCCAGGGCCCGGCTGGCAACCGCGCTTGCCCGGCAGGAAAAACGCGATCCGGAGCCGGGCGCGCCGTTCTGACGAGGCGGCTAGCCCGGTCTGACGTGCAGCCGGGACAGTACCTCGAGTACGCCGTCGGCGATCTGCTCCGCCCTGGCCGCATCCGCCGCCAGCGCGACCTCGGCAACGGCCAGCATCATCGCGCCGGTCATCACGATCGCCGCCGCCTCGTCCAACGGCTCGCCGCTTCGGGCAAAGAACTCGGTATTGCGCGCTACCCAGTCCGAGAGCCGCTGCCGCCACATCAGGTCGAAGCCAGGCGGACCGTCGCCGCGCGCGAACAGGCCTGCCAGCTCCCGCTGCTCGATGCAGACATCCAGGTAGCCGCGGGCTCCGACCAGCAGCAACCGCATCGGGTCAGCGATGCCGGCGTCCCGGCCCCGGCGGACTGCCTGGCGGGTCCGGACGTCAAGCTCGTGATGCAGCTCATCGAACAGCGCCATATAGAGGTCGGCCTTACCGGAGAAGTGGTGGTACAGGCTGCCCACACTGGCTCCGGCCAGCGCGACGATGTCGGTGACGCCCGCCTGCGCGTAACCCTCGAGCATGAACACTTCCCGCGCCGCGCCGAGCAGCACGGCTCTGGTCGACGTACCGCGCTCGGCGGTTCGGCTTGCGGTCGATACCTGTTCTGTCGTCATGGCTCCGGCGTTCTGCCTCTGACCCTGTCCAGGGTGGCCGGGCGGCGGTCCGGCCTGCTACATAGGATTCCACTACGGGCTGCCCACAGGGAAGGTGCGTTACTCATGACCGAGGATCAGGCAGCTTCGATGCCACGGGGGCTGGGCGAAACCGGTCAGGACGCAAGTTTCGGCGGCGTGGCCGGGGCGCCCGGTATTCCTGAGACATCCGATCTGGCAGGCGGCGATCCGGGCCTGGTCGCGCCCGAACCGCCGGGCCGGCACGCGCCTGACCGCAACCTCGCGCTGGAGCTCGCCCGGGTCACCGAGGCCGGCGCGATGGCGTCGGCTCGCTGGGTCGGCCGTGGCGACAAGAACCGCGCCGACGCCGCCGCGGTCAACGCCATGCGACAGCTGATCAGCACGGTGTCGATGAACGGCGTAGTCGTGATCGGCGAGGGCGAAAAGGATCACGCGCCGATGCTCTACAACGGCGAGCAGGTCGGTGACGGCAGCGGGCCGTTGTGCGACGTCGCCGTCGACCCGATCGACGGCACCCGGCTGTGTGCCAACGGCATGCCGAACGCCATCTCGGTGATCGCCGTCAGCGCCCGCGGCTCCATGTACGACCCGTCCGCCGTCTACTACATGTCCAAGCTGGTCACCGGCCCTGCCGCGGCCGAGGTGGTGGACATCGACGCCCCGCCCGCCGCCAACATCGCCGCGGTGGCCAGGGCGAAGGACTGCTCGCCGTGGGATGTGACCGTGGTGATCCTGGACCGGCCGCGGCACGAGGACCTGATCCGCCAGGTGCGCGCCGCCGGGGCGCGGATCAAGCTGCTGACCGACGGCGATGTGGCCGGGGCCATCATGGCGGCCCGTGACGGCACCGGCATCGACCTGATGCTGGGTATCGGCGGCACGCCGGAAGGCATCATCGCCGCGTGCGCGATCAAGTGCCTGGGCGGAGTGATCCTGGGTAAGCTCGCCCCCCGCGATGACGCCGAGCGGGCTAAAGCCGTGGACGCCGGCCACGATCTGAGCCGGGTGCTGCACACCGACGACCTGGTGACGTCCGACGATGCCTTCTTCGCCGCGACCGGGATCACCGACGGCGAGCTGATGGCCGGGGTCAGGTACCGGTCGGGCGGAGCGCTGACCCATTCGCTGGTGATGCGGGCACGGTCAGGCACCGTCCGCAACATTCACAGCGAGCACCAGCTGTGGAAGCTGAGCGCCTACAGCGCCGTCGACTTCCAGAGCAACTCCTAGCTCACTCTCGCGCCTCCCGAATGGACCCCACGCCCGGAGGCTGCGTGTTTCCGTGACCAAGGACGTAAACGCGGGGTGCCAAGGTCTCTCGCGATCTGCTTGGCAAGGTTGGACTCGATCAGCTGCGCGAGCCCGCCCGAGGGCGCCCGCCCGAGGTCGCCCTCCTGAGGTCGCGCTGTCTTCCAAGGTCTGCCGCGAGGCCAGACCGTGGAGGCGTTCATGCAGGCTCGGAGTTGAGCGAACTTGCCTCGCCCGCCTGCGCCTGCCGACGCCCGAACAGCACCTCGGGTGTCCCTTTAGTCGGTATTATCCGTCACCCGCTGCGCGGCAATACGTAAACGGTTGTAGTTGAGTCCGTAATGCCATGATTTGTGGAACCGTTTACGTATGAGCGGGGTGAGCCATCTGCCCAGACCAGAAAGTACGGCACCTGCGACGGCGTTTCGTAGACCATCGGGCCGTTGATGGTCCCATCCGCGCCAGGCGAGGTAGAGACCAGCTCGGCGCGCAACAGCGCCGTCGACTTCCAGAGCAACTCCTGACAACAAGCCGCGGCGCTTAGCCGCGGCGCAGGCCGCCCATGCGCCGCGGGCGCTTCGGCGAGGTGACCCTGATCGTGCCGCCGAACGCGACCGTGCGGATCTCGATGACGGGCTGGCCCGGCCCCGGCTGGTAACCCGCCGCCGCAGCTGGCCGCGGGGCGTTGTCCCGGTAGGTCTTGCTGATCCGGCGGGTGAGCATCGTGTGACCGCTGGTCTCGACGACCACGCCCTCAGGCACGATCAAGTGCAAGGTCGCGCCGACGACCGTGGCGAAGATGACGGTCCGGCCGCTGGCGAAGATCGCGTCCCGCAGGTCGAGCTCGACCTCCCCGAACACGGCCACGACCGGCAGGCTGGCCGGCACGACCCAGCGGCCCTCGCGGCTGTCCCGGCCGAGGATGCCGGTGACCGGCCGCCTGCCGTCCAGGCGGATCGGTTGCGCGGTGGCCGTGACCAGGTCCGTGGTCAGCGGCGCCAGTTCGCCCAGCGTGCGAGCCTGATAGGCGAGCCCGACCCGCTCGGCGTGCTCTTCCGGCGTCAGCCTGCCGTCGGCGGACGCCTCGGCGAGCAAGCCGATGACCCGGTCCCGGTCGGCGTCTGAGGCACGCAGCTCACGCGGGCCGGGGCGGTATGTCACTCTCCGAAGATACTCCAGCCGCAGTTCACCAGGCGGTGCTGAGAGCCCAGGTCAGGCAGCCGCCGCCGACCGCCTCACACCCAGGTCTGACCGGAGTCGGTGGTCGTCAGCTCGACGACGGCACCGGAATCCTCGACGTAAAACAGGCTGCCGTCCGCGGTACCCCAGGCGACCAGGGACGGAGCGTTCTTGGCCTGCGTGGGGCTCACCGTCGACCACGGGCTCCAGCCGGTGCCGTTCCACAAGATGACCTGCACGTACCCGTTTGAGCCGATACCGGCTACGGCCATATCGCCGCTCGGCCAGGCCGCCGAGGCGATCCCGGACACGTTCCCGCCTAGGTTCTGCAACGGGGGCTCCTTTGGTGGGGGCGGAGGGGTCTTCTTGGGCTTGCCCAGCGCGGCCTGCATGGCCGCCAGGCTGGTGTACCTGGCCAGATCACGGTCGATCGAGCCGCTGATGTCGTACTGGTGAATCGCCCACGTCTTCCAGGGGGCCGGCACGGTCGGCTTGCCTGCCGCGGTAGACGGATCGGCGATCCAGAGCGGGTAACCGCCCAGGCCCGCGCAGTTCCCGGCGCGGGCGAAGTCGAGGAACGTATAGAGCAGCGGCTTGCGGTCCAGCCTGCGCTCGAGTTGTGACATCACGCTGCGGGCCCAGGCGGAAACCTCGGCCGCAGTGCGGCCATCGCTAACCTCCAGGTCAAGCGCGACCGCATCCTGGTCGTGGATGCCCATCGGCGTCAGCCTGTTAATGAAGAAGTTGACAGTCTCGGTGGCGCTGACCGAGGGGTGGCCGAAAAGGTATCCGACCCGGCCTTTCTTGTTGCTCGCCAGCCATTTCCAGTCGGCGGGCGCGTCCGCATTGAAGTACCGGGTACCGCTGGGCTCAAGCTCGGTGATTTTCACTGCGGCCCAGCTGAAACTGCCGGCCGCGCCGGTCCAGTCGCCGGGCGGGCCCTGGAAACTGGAGACATCGACGCCCTTGAGCATCTTGCTCGCCGCGGCAGCGGAGAACGCGTTCAACCAGGTGGGCATCCCGCGAGATTATCGCTTTTCCTGCAGCGCCATGCGGCATTTGCCCGCCATTCGGCGGCGTGTATCGACACCACGTTCCGGTCCTGCAAAACCCGGGTAACGCGGCACCGCCGGGTGCGGGCCACCATCGCTTCCCTGTTAGTTTTGTACTAGCAAGTATCTAGGAAGCGGAGGATCAGCACGGTGACCGAGGGCACGGATCTCGCGGCGACTGACGGCGGGCGCGGCCTGCGGGCGGGAACTACAAGTGGGTCGCCCTCTCCAACACCACGCTCGGCATGCTGGCGGCGACGGTCAACGCCTCGATCGTGATCATCGCGCTGCCGGCCATCTTCCGCGGCATCCACCTCAACCCGCTCGGCCCGGCAACGTCAGCTACCTGCTCTGGATGCTGATGGGCTACCTGGTCGTCTCCGCCGTGCTGGTGGTCACGCTGGGGCGCCTGGGCGACATCTACGGCCGGGTCCGGATGTACAACGCCGGCTTCGCGATCTTCGGCCTGGGCGCACTCGCGCTGCCGTTCGACCCGTTCACCGGGCCCAAGGGCGCGCTGTGGCTGATCGGATTCCGGGTCATCCAGGCGGTCGGCGGCGCGATGCTGATGGCCAACTCGCCCGCGATCCTGACCGACGCGTTCCCGGCCAACCAGCGCGGCACCGCCATGGGCATCAACCAGGTGGCCGGCATCTCGGGCCAGTTCATCGGCCTGATCCTGGGCGGCCTGCTGGCCGCGGTCAACTGGCGGCTGGTGTTCATCGTGTCGGTGCCGATCGGCCTCGGCGGCACGATCTGGTCGTACCTGAGCCTGAAGGAGGTCGGCATCCGGACGCCGGCCAAGATCGACTGGCTGGGCAACGTCACCTTCGCCGCTGGGCCTGATCATGCTGCTGACCGGCATCACCTACGGCATCCAGCCCTACGGCGGCCACTCGATGGGCTGGACTAGTCCGCTGGTGCTGACCGGCCTGTTCGGCGGCGTCGCGCTGCTGGTGGCGTTCTGCTTCATCGAGACGGCGCGTCGTCTCGCCGATGTTCGACCTGGGCCTGATGAAGATCCGCGCCTTCGCGGCCGGGGTACAGCGCCACGCTGCTGGCCTCCGATCGCCCGCGGCGGCCTGCAGTTCATGCTGATCATCTGGCTGCAGGGCATCTGGCTGCCGCTGCACGGCTACGCCTACAAGGACACCCCGCTGTGGTCGGGCATCTACCTGCTGGCGCTGACCGTCGGCTTCGTCGTCTCCGGCCCGCTGTCGGGCTGGCTGTCGGACAAGCACGGCGCCCGCGCCTTCGCCTCCGGCGGGCTCATCGTGTCAGCGCTGGCGTTCGGCGGGCTGCTGCTGATCCCGGTCAACTTCAGCTATCCCGAGTTCGCCGGGCTGATCTTCCTGGCCGGGGCCGGGATGGGCCTGTTCTCCGCGCCGAACGCGGCCGCGATCATGAATAGCGTCCCGGCCAAGCAGCGCGGGGCGGCCTCCGGCATGCTGGCCACGTTCCAGAACTCGGGCTTCGTCCTGTCGATCGGCATCTTCTTCTCGCTGATGATCGCCGGCCTGGCCGCGACCCTGCCGAAGACGCTGACCAGCGGCCTGACGCGCACAGGGCGTGCCGCACGCGGTCGCGCACCAGATCGGCTCGCTGCCGCCGGTCGGCAGCCTGTTCGCGGCCTTCCTCGGCTACAACCCGGTGCAGCAGCTGCTCACGCCCACCGGCGTGCTGAAGCACTTGCCGGCGCGCAACGTGGCGGTCCTGACCGGCAAGACCTTCTTCCCGCAGCTGATCTCCCAGCCGTTCCACCACGGCCTGATCATCGTGTTCAGCATGGCGATCGCGGTGCTGCTGATCGCGGCAGCCGCGTCGGCACTGCGCGGCGGCAAGTTCGTGCACGAGGATGCGACGCACTCAGCCACGATCGCCGCGGGCTCGGCGACCGAGGGCGCCGGCACGGACATTGTGTCTGATCAGGTCGCGGTCGACGGGGCCGCAGCCGCCGTTCGGTCGAACAACTCCAGCTAGACACCGGAAGCGGTGGCGGGGCCGCCGTACCGCTCGCGGGCGGCGTTGCCGACCGGGCAGCCGCCGGGCGCTCCCCGGCAGATCCCGGTGTCACACAGACGGCAGATCCAGCGGACGGCACCGGGCCCGCGCATCATGCCGACCATCATCTTTCCGGTCAAACGGTCGAACTCGGCCCGTTCGGCCGGCGACAGCACCGCCATGGCTCGGTCGATGATCCCGGCCCTGGCCTGGCAGACCTGCTCGGCCGCGGCCTGGCCCGCCGGGGTCAGCACGACGGCGGTGGACCGCCGGTCGGCCCCCTCCTGCCGCTCAACGTAGCCAGACTCGGCCAGCCTGTCGACCAGCCGGACAGTACCGGACGAGGTCAGGCCCAGCACCTGCCGGAGCAAGTCGACCGTGGGCCGGTCCAGGAAGTGCAGCAGCGCCGCCAGCGCGGCCGGCGCGGAGTCTGCCCGCCCGGCCGCCTGCGCCGTGGCATCCGCAATCTGGTCCGTGACGACGAGCGCCAGGGCGCCGAAGACGTTGGCCGGCCGGTCTAGGTCAGCGTGATCAGCCAAGGTCGTAGTCGAAGGTGAAGCTGCCGGGCGGGGTTGCGGTCGCGACCGCCGAGCCACGGCCGGTCAGGCCAGCCAGGCCGCCGGTGCCCGATCCGGTTACGGCGTCCCAGGTTGACCGGGCCTCGCCGTCGATGAACTCGCCGTCGGCCCGGACCACGAAGGTGCCCTCGACGCCGCCTAGCCCGCCCTCGAATCGCTGCATGCCGGTGTAGACCGCGGTCCCGTCCGGCCGGTAGTACATCACCGCGTCCCAGGTCGCCGTGCCGGTGATGTCGCCTTCCATTGCGAACGTCGCGGTCAGTTTGGTGAGCTTGGCCGGATCCGCCAGCTCCTGATAGGTACTTTCGTCCCAGGACGCAACGGTGAACGTGCCTGCTGCATGAGCCATCGGTGCCACCTCCGTATCAGCCGTCCCGTGCCTGGAGTGTTTCGCTCGGCTCGGGATTATTGTGTGCGTCATGCATTAATGTACGCCGACCCGTGTCGCGCATGTGCGCTGGGTACCTGATTACCGGCAGGAGTTGTCTGACTACGCGCGGGCAGACTACGAGTGGACCGCCAGCCACTCGCAGCGGCCCGGCAGCAAGGTCTTACTCGAGCCGGCATCGTTGAGGCGTTCATGACCAGCAGTGATGACGACGGGCAGGCCGGCCGCGGCGCAGCACCTGCCGCGGACTCTGCCGCCCCGGTACGGCCGCATGCGCGCAGGATGGCCAGATTCGTGCCGTCGCGGCACCGGCCATGGTGGAAATGGGCGCTCATCTTCGTGCTCTTGCTGTTCAGCCTGGCCGTGACCGTCCTCTACGCGACGGTGCTGGCAGGCGACGTCGCGCAGCATCACTGGACGGATGCGCTCGATGCATCGCGCGACGCGGTGCCGGCGATTGTCGGCTGGGCCGCGCTGCTGATCGTGTTCTGCACGGGCGGAACGACGGCGGCCGAGCGGATGCTGTCCGTCGACAACCTCGCACGGAACGAGAAACAGAAGCAGGCAGCTCAGGCCGAGGAGTCGGTCCGCGGTGCCGAGCAGCGCGTGGCCAAGCTCACGGCCCGGCTCGCCGAGCTCACGGCGGCGCGCGCGGCGGCCGGGCCGGGCATGGCCCGCGGCCTCGACCGTCAGCTCGCCCACACGTCGGCACGTCTGGACAAGGCTCAGCAATGGCTGGCCGGAGCGACATCGGCGCTGGAATCGGCGCGCCAGGATGCCGCCGAGGCCGGGCAGAAGCTAGCCCGCGACTTCCCCGACCCGGCCGGCCAGCCTGGCCCGAGGACCAGCAAGCCGGCCTGACTCGAGGCGCCGGGTCGGACCGGGCCGGCCGGATCGGGCCGACCGGGTCGGGCCGGGTCAGATCGGGCTGGACGCGGGCGCGCCGAGCACCACCCGCAGGATTTCCTCCGCGGCGTCCGTCGCGGCCCGGGCCGTGATGACGTTGATGTGCGCTTCGTTCAGGTCACCCAGTCCGATGCACGTCGATGCAACCGCGACATCGTGCGCCGCCAGCTCAAGCTGGCGACTCGCCTCGCTGATGTCGACCGGGGGGTGCATCGGCTCGGGACTGGTGGCTTGCTCGGGGATGCTGCTCACTGTTCACCATCCTCACCGTGGTGGCTGGTCCGGATGGCCGGCCAGCGGCCGCACGATTCCCGGGCGCTGGCCGGGCACCCGGCACCAGGTGCTTACCCGTGAACGGCGGTTACATTCCGGCTGGCGGCAACGTGTGCGGCTGGCGCCCGATGCTCGCGCCCGGTTGCACGCAGCAAGAAGCGCGCTAGTCGGCCGTGCTCAGCAGTCCGTCGATGACCAGCGCCACGAGGCGGTCGGCCTGACCGGAGTCTGCCGGGGTGGCATCCATCGCCATGATCAGCCCGTGCGTCAGCCGGAAGATATCGGCGCCCTGCACGTCGGCGCGCGCAACGCCGGCCTCTTGCGCCCGGCTCAGGATCGCCTCGGTGCTGTTGCGCAACACCAGGCTGCAGGCCGACATCAGCTCGGAGTTCTTACCGATCGTCGCGACCAGCGCGGTACTCAGGCTGCGCTTAGCCCGGCCGAATGCAACGAACGCGCGCACCCAGTCGGCGAGCGCCGTAGCCGGTGACTCGGCGGCCAGCAGCTTGCCTGCGAGCACCTCCAGGCCGTCGACCTGATCCTTGTAGACCGCCTCGAGCAGCGCCTGCCGCGCCGGGAAATGCCGGTACAGCGTGCCGATCCCGACGCCCGCGCGGCGGGCGATCTCTTCAAGCGACACGTCATCAGCACCACGCTCGGCGAACGCAGCCGCCGCGGCGGCCAGCAGCAGATCGTAGTTGCGGCGCGCATCGGCCCGCTTCGGCCCGGCCTGGCTGGCCAGCTCGGAAGCGCCCATCTCAACACTCCCACTAATCTGAGGTTGCAAAGCGGAGGCAGCCTCCGTATAGTTACCGGAGGGATCCTCCGTATCGAGCATATCTCACCAAGTCTCGCAGGCCAAGGGCGCCTAGTCAGCCCCCTGGCCCACCTCAGCACTGTTCCGGGAAGGAACCATGTCTTCTCCTGCGACTTCCGTACCGATATCAACCACTTCGGCGCCTACCCGGCAGCCGGCGCGCACGGCCGCCAGCGCGACCGTCGCAACATCACCCTGGCTGTCGTGCTCTGCGCCCAGCTGATGATCGTTCTGGACATGACCGTCGTCAACATCGCACTGCCGTCGATGGCGACCGGACTGCACCTGTCCGCCACCAGCCTGTCCTGGGTACTCAACGCCTACGCGCTCACCTTCGGCGGGCTGCTCCTGCTCGGCGGCCGGGTCGGCGACATCCTCGGCCGGCGTCAGGCCTTCATGGCTGGCCTGGCCATCTTCACCCTGGCTTCACTGGCAGGGGGCCTGGCCACCACCTCCGGCACGCTGCTGGCGGCGCGCGCTATCCAGGGCATCGGCGGCGCCATCGCTTCTCCGGCGGTACTGGCCGCCATCGTGACCGGCTTCCCGGAGGGCCGGGAGCGGGTTCGCGCCCTCAGCATCTTCACCGCGGTGACCATGGGCGGGTCGTCGCTCGGACTGGTCCTCGGCGGCATGATCGTGCAGTGGGCCTCGTGGCGCTGGGTCTTCTTCATCAACGTGCCGATCGGCATCGCCGTCATCGCGCTCGCGCCCAGGCTGCTGCCGAGTTCGCAGCGCCAGCGTGGCCACTTCGACGCGGCCGGCGCGATCACCTCGACAGCCGGGATGTCGGCCCTGGTCTACGCGTTCATCACGGTCGCCTCGCACGGCTGGACCAGCCGGCTCGCACTCGGCTCCTTCGCGGTTGCCGTTCTGCTGCTTGGCGCCTTCCTGCTGGTCGAGACCAGGAGCAGCCAGCCGATCACGCCCCTCTGGCTGGTTCGCGACCGCAGCCGCGCGGCTTCCTACCTGGCCCGGCTGCTGCTGGTGGCCGGCATGTTCGGGTCGTTCTTCTTCCTGACCCAGTTCGTCCAGGAAGTGCTCGGCTTCACGCCGCTGGCGGCCGGAGTTGCCTTCGTCCCGATGACGGCAGCGCTGTTCGCCACCTCTCGGCTCGCGCCGAGGATGGTGGCCAGGTTCGGCCCGAAGCCGCTGATGATCGCCGGGCTGCTGCCGGTGGTCGCCGGAATGGCCTGGCTTGGCCAGCTGTCCGGCAGCACCACCTACTTCCCCGGTGTCGTCATCCCGATGCTGATGCTCGGCATTGGCATGGGCGTGGTGTTCGTGCCGCTGACCATGGCCTCGCTGGCCGGAGTGCCGCCGAAGGACTCGGGCTCGGCCGCGAGCATGGTCAACGTGATGCAGCAGGTTGGCGGCGCGCTCGGGCTGGCGATTCTGGTGACGATCTACGGCACTGCCAGCCGGGCAGCGGCGGCGCACCCGCTGCTGCACGCGACGGCAGCCGCCCAGGCCCAGCACATCCGGGTACATGGCATGGCCGCTTCCTTCACCGCCGCCGCGATCTTCGACGCGGTCGCGCTGGTGGTGATCGCGGCACTGATCCGGGTGCGCCCGCAGGCCGCAGCGGCTAGCCCGGCTCCGGCCTGGCCAGCGCGACCTCGACGCGGAAAAGGACGAGCTGCTAGCCGCCGAAGCCGCCGAGGCGGAGACCTTCTAACCCGCCGGCGCCTCCCGGCGGAGGCCCGGACCCGGCCGCTGCCGCGGGCTGCCCATACAGCCTGTGGCGGCGGCCGCCGCGCTGAGGCCGCGACCTACGATGGATGCATCCACGTGCCGACAAGGATGTGCCCTGATGCCCGAGTTCTCCTACACCGACCTGCTGCCGACCGGCGCCGACCAGACCGAGTACCGGCTGCTGACCACCGACGGCGTCAGCGTGCACGAGGCGTTCGGGCGGGAGTTCCTGCAGGTAGAGCCGGAGGTGCTGACCCAGCTCACGGCCGAGGCCATGCACGACATCGCGCACCTGCTGCGGCCAGCGCACCTGCGGCAACTGCGCGCGATCCTGGACGACCCGGAGGCAAGCGGCAACGACAAGTTCGTCGCCGGTGACCTGCTGAAGAACGCCTGCATCGCGGCCGGCGGAATCCTGCCGATGTGCCAGGACACCGGCACCGCGATCGTGATGGGCAAGCGCGGCGGCGAGGTCCTGACCGACGGCCGTGACGAAGAGCACATCGCCCGCGGCGTCTACGACGCCTACACCCGGCTGAACCTGCGCTACTCCCAGCTCGCCCCGCTGACAATGTGGGAGGAGCGCAACACCGGCAGCAACCTGCCTGCCCAGATCGAGCTGTACGCGACGGGTGGCAGCGACTACAAGTTCCTGTTCATGGCCAAGGGCGGCGGGTCGGCCAACAAGTCATACCTGTATCAGGAAACCAAGGCGGTCTTGAGCCCGGCCCGGATGGCCACGTTCCTGGAAGAGAAGATCCGGTCGCTCGGTACCGCGGCGTGCCCGCCCTATCACCTGGCGATCGTCGTGGGCGGCACCAGCGCCGAATACGCGCTGAAGACGGCCAAGTACGCCTCGGCCAAATACCTCGACGCGCTGCCGACGGCCGGCTCGCATGGACGCGCACGGCTTCCGCGACCTCGAGCTGGAGCAGCAGGTACTCGAGATCACCCGGCGAGCCGGGATCGGCGCCCAGTTCGGCGGCAAGTACTTCTGCCACGACGTCCGGGTGATCAGGCTGCCACGGCACGGGGCATCATGCCCGGTCGCGATCGCGGTGTCGTGTTCCGCGGACCGGCAGGCAAAAGCCAAGATTTCCAGGAACGGGGTTTTCCTCGAGCGCCTGGAGACTGACCCCGCGCAGTATCTTCCCGACACTGACGAGACTCAGCTGAACGACGATGTCGTTCGTATCGACCTGTCCCGCCCGATGAGCGAGATCAGGGCCGAGCTGTCCCGGTACCCGATCAAGACACGGCTCGCGCTGACCGGCCCGATGGTGGTCGCCCGCGACATCGCGCACGCCAAGATCAACGACCTGCTGGACACCGGCCAGCCGATGCCGTCCTACCTGCGTGATCACGCGGTGTATTACGCCGGGCCGGCCAAGACACCGGAAGGTTACGCGTCCGGCTCGTTCGGGCCGACCACGGCGGGCCGGATGGACTCCTACGTCGACAAGTTCCAGGCGGCCGGCGGCTCGCTGGTCATGCTGGCCAAGGGCAACCGGTCGGCCGCCGTCACCGCCGCGTGCCAGCAGCACGGCGGCTTCTATCTCGGCTCGATCGGCGGCGCGGCCGCGAAGCTGGCGCAGGAATGCATCACCAAGGTCGAGGTGCTCGAGTACCCCGAACTGGGCATGGAGGCAGTGTGGCGGATCGAGGTCCGCGATTTCCCGGCCTTCATCGTGGTAGATGACAAGGGCAACGACTTCTTCGCCGACGTCACCGCGCCAAGCCAGCCGCTGCTGACGATCGGCTCGGGACCCAGCTAACGGAGGCCGCCGTCGTGACCAAGCCGAGCGAGTCGCCGGGGCGTGTCCCCCCGGCTGTCCGGGTCGAGCACGACTCTATGGGCGAGGTGCTGGTCCCGGCCGACGCGCTGTGGGGAGCCCAAACCCAGCGCGCCCTGGAGAACTTCCAGATCTCCGGTGAGCCGCTGTCACGTGACATGATCGGCGCACTGGCCTCGATCAAGGGCTGCTCGGCGGTGGTCAACGGCGAACTCGGCGTCCTGCCGGCCGACATGGCGTCGGCCATCCACGACGCGGCCGCGGCGGTGTCGCGTGGCAGTTACGACGATCAGTTCCCGATCGACGTGTTCCAGACCGGTTCGGGGACTTCGTCGAATATGAACGCGAACGAGGTCATCGCCACGCTGGCGGCACGCGAGCTCGGACGGCCGGTGCACCCCAACGATCACGTCAACGCGTCCCAGTCGTCCAACGACGTCTTCCCGTCCGCCATTCACCTGGCCGCGACCCGGCTGATCCTCGTGTCGCTGCTGCCGGCGCTGCGTCATCTGGCGCAGGCGCTGGAGCAGAAGTCGGCCGAATTCGCCGATGTGGTCAAGAGTGGCCGGACCCACCTGATGGACGCGACGCCGGTGACGCTCGGGCAGGAGTTCGGCGGGTACGCGGCGGCCGTCCGGCACGGCATGGCCCGGTTGTCGGCGGTGCTGCCCGATGTCGGTGAACTGCCGCTGGGCGGAACGGCGGTCGGCACCGGGCTGAACGCGCCGGCCGGCTTCGCCGCCGCGGTGATCTCGCGGCTTGCCGATGACATGGGCCTGCCGGTGAGCGAGGCAGCCAACCACTTCGAGGCGGCGGGCGCCCGCGACGGACTGGTATCGGCCAGCGGGGCGGCCCGGACGATCGCGGTGAGCCTCTACAAGATCTGCAACGACCTGCGGCTGATGGGATCGGGGCCGCGCACCGGCCTGGCCGAGATCCGGATCCCGGACCTGCAGCCGGGCTCCTCGATCATGCCGGGCAAAGTCAACCCGGTGATCTGCGAGGCGGTCTGCCAGGTCTGCACCCAGGTCATCGGCAACGACGCCGCAGTGGCCTTCGGCGGCGCGGCCGGCAACTTCGAGCTGAACGTGATGATGCCGGTCATCGGCCGGGGGCTGCTGGCTTCGCTGCGGCTGCTGTCCGCGGCGGCAACGGCCCTGGCCGACAAGTGCGTGCTGGGCATCACCGCCGACGCCGGCCGGCTCAGGCGGCTGGCCGAGTCATCGCCCGCGATCGTCACGGCCCTCAATCCCTACATCGGCTACGAGGCCGCCGCGGCGGTCGCGCACGAGGCGCTGGAGACCGGGCGCACCATCGCTGACGTCGTGGTCTCCCGCGGTCATGTGGCGAGCGGGGAGATCACCGGGGACCAGCTCAGCCAGGCGCTGGACGTACTCGCCATGACACGACCGCCAGGTTCACAGCCGCAGTAACGAACTGGCCTCGATGGTCGCTGTAGTCAGGACAAACGCTGACGCGGGCGTGATCCCGCCGCTAGCCTGATGCGTGCCGAGACTGCCTGGTAGATCCCGGTTTCGGGGCAAGCGCGGGGCGGCCAAAATTCACAACTTCCTCACAGGACGCTGAGCGCGAGCTGCAGATAGGGTCCCGCCATGCACTCTGTTATGGGCACCGGCCGCCTGATCGCCGGGCGTTACCGCCTGCAGGGTCCGCTCGGCCGCGGTGCCATGGGCATCGTCTGGCGCGGGCGCGATGAACTGCTCGCTCGCGACGTGGCGGTCAAGGAAGTGCAGATCGCCTCGCACGCCGCTCCGGCCGACGCCGAGTCCCTCTATCAGCGGACGCTGCGGGAGGCCAGGACAGCTGCCCGGCTGAAGCACCCGGGTGTGGTGACCGTCTACGACGTCGTCGAAGAAGGCGGCAGCCCGTGGATCGTGATGGAACTGGTCGAGGCGCGGTCACTGGACCGGGTCATCGCCGAGGACGGCCCGCTGCCGCCGCTGCAGGCAGCCGAACTCGGCGCCAGCCTGCTCAGCGCGCTGGCAACCGCGCACTCCTCGGGTGTGCTGCATCGCGACGTTAAGCCGAGCAATGTGCTGGTGACCGACGCCGGCCGAGTGGTGCTGACCGACTTCGGCATCGCTACATTCACCGAAGACCCGGCCAGGACGCAGGCCGGGATGGTGGTCGGGACGCCGGGATTCACCGCACCCGAGCGGGTTCGCGGAGATGTCGCCAGCGCCGCCTCTGACCTGTGGTCGCTTGGTGCCACTCTGTACGCGGCAGTAGAAGGACGCGGCCCTTTTGAGCGGGCCGGCGGCTCCTCGGTCATCACGGCCGGGGTGGCCGCCGAAGACGCGCCGCAAGCGCCGTCCGCTGGTCCGCTCGGGCCGGTGATCGACGCCCTGCTCAGCCGCGACCCGGGCACCAGGCCGGACGCGAGCACCGCAGCCAGGTTGCTGGACGAGGTCGTCACCGCGGCCAGGACCGGTAGCAGGCAGCGACTCGCGCTCGACGCCGACTTCGCCGAGGCCGGAACCGTCGAGCGCCTGGCAGCAGGCGGCGCGCAGCCAGCGACCGCCGAGCCGGGGTCGACCGGGCACGCGGCCTTCCTCGAGCCGCCGGTGTACTCAGCCTTGTCGATGCCAGACCTCACCGAGGAGGCTGCTGCGTTCGGGGAGCCGGGATCGGCTGAGCGTCCGGCGGCACGAATGGCCGCTGCCGGCTTGGCCGGGCTTTCCGGCGACGGCCATTCAGACGCTGGCCCCGCCGGCGGCGGACTGGCGAGCGGCGGGCTGGCCGGCAGCGGGCTGGCCGGCGGCGGGCTGGCGGGCGGGCTGGCTGCTGCAGCGTTCCTCGACGACAGCCCGGCCGGCCGCACTGCCCAGGGCAGTTCCGGCGGCGCTGGTGGCTCCGGCGGTGCGGGCGGTTCCGGCCAGTCTGGCAGTCCCGGCGGGACGAGCAGTTCCGGCGGCGCCGGGAGTTCTGCCGGCGGCGGCCCGGTCCTGTGGCAACCGGTCCCGGCACCCCGGTCCCCCGGCTCGCCCGGCTCCGGCATGCCCGGTCAGGGCGGTGCAGGCGGCCCGTCAGGGCCGGGCGGATCGGGCGCGGCAGGCGGCTCCGGCTCCGCCGGCGGGACGGGCGGTAGCGGGCGGCTCAGGTACTTCCGGCGGGGCGGCGAGTCCGGCCGGTCCGCTGGCTGGTGGCGGCTGATGGTCGCGGGTGCCGGCGTCGCGGCAATCGTGGTGGCGGCTGTGATCGCCTGGGGCATCTACAGTCACGCCGACAACGCGCAGGCGCTACAGAACGGCACGCTGCCGACAGGCACGGTCACCGGCAATTCCGGCACGCTCCGGCCGGGCGGGAGCAGCGGCGCAGCCAGCGGATCCCACGGCAGCGGCACGCCGAAGGTGAGCACGTCCACAGGCCCCGCCGCCAACGGGAAAACCCCCGTGCCAGGCAAGCCTGGCAGCAAGCAGTCCGGCTCTCCGAGTCCCGGCTCGTCCGGCTCCACCGGCGGCCCAAGCCCGTCCCCGTCGACCAGTCCGTCGCCGAGCCCGTCACCGTCACCGTCACCGTCATCGACGGCGCCGGTGCTCCCGGCCGGGTATGTCTGGCATCACTTCAGCGCTGCCATCATGCACGCGACGGCTGGTTTCAAGATCGGCATGCCGAGCCCGTGGCAGCAGTCGGTGACCGGGCAGACAGCGCATCTCAACCAGCCGGCCCGCAACTTCCACCTCACGGTCGGCCTGGCGCTCTGGACGTACGTCAAGCCGCTGTCCGAGGCCCAGTACCTCGACGGGCAGGACGCCGCCTCCTACCATGACTTCACCCTGCTGACGTTGCAGACTCTCGGCTTCAGGCAGGCCGGCGCGACCATCAGCGGATCGGCGGCAGAGCTGAAGTTCAGCTGGACTAAGACCACCGGCGGTAAGTTCACCGAGATTGTCGTACTGGTGACACTGAGCACCAAAGACGGCCCGCAGCCCTACGCCTTCACACAGTGGGCGCCGTCGTCGTCCTACGGCGCCGCCTACGGCGTCTTCCATACAGCGCTCGGGACTTTCCGGCCGCTGCCCGGCAGTTAACCGCCGCAGCGAGTTGCCGGCACCTATGCCATGCTCGCCAGCGGCCGTAACCAATTGTAATGGCTCGACTACGTATTGTGATAGCCGCATTTCAACACACGTAAAGGCAGCCGAGATGCCACTAGTTGAGACTCGCTAATACGTCAGGATTACCGATCTGGCTGAATCAGTACCAGCCGTCAGCCTCTTCGTGTCCCCAGGCATTACACGGGCTGCCGTAGACCGACTTGATGTAGCCGAGACCCCACTTGATCTGGGTCGTCGGGTTCGTCTGCCAGTCTGGGCCGGCGCTGGCCATCTTGGAGCCCGGCAGTGCCTGCGGGATCCCGTACGCCCCGCTGGCGTTCTCGGCGTTGTACCGCCAGCCGCTCTCCCGGCTCCACAGGTCATTCAGGCAGCCGTACTGACTGGTGCTGAAGCCGTAGGACGGCAGCAACTTGTAGGCGATGCCCTGCGCGCTTGACGGGTCCGGCGGCGGGCCGGACGCAACGACCGGAGTACCGGTCGCCGGCGCAGCCGGCGGCGGCGCGCTGCTGATCTTCGGCGCGCTGGTGACACTGAACGCCTGGGTCGCCGCGTCCTGAAGGATGACCTGCTGTCGTTCCTGCTCCAGCGCCACGCCCTGCTTGCCGCTCGACACCTGCGCGATGGCCGCCCCGAGCGGATCTGTAACGGAGCCGGGCCGACCGGTGATAACGAGGAGTGAGATGCCGACAACGGCCACGGTCGCCGCCGCTGCGGTAACCATGAAGACGCCTACTCGCCTGCGCCTGGGGCGCCGGGCTGAAGGCCGCCTCCGGTGTTGTGACAATGCAGTCCTTCCGTCGGCCATGCGCCACCGGACCGAGCGCCCGGCGCGCGGACCGCTGCGGTACAGGGCAGCGAGTCGCGTGACGGCCGGACCGGATCTGCATTTCCCTGCGAAGCGCAGGGCCGCTTTATTCGGCCCAGCACCGTCGCCGCACAACGTTGCCAGAAGTGGCACCCCCGACCAAGCGTTTCCGCCGAAAAAGCTGTGCTGGAAACCGTTAATTAGTGTCACGCAGATCACAGTTTGGCAATACGTACCGTAACAATTACCGGGCGTAATGACCGGCCAGTTGTGATCACAGCTCTGAGGCGCCAGCCCGCGCGACACGCCGCACCGCCGGCGTGTCGCGCCCGGAACACCTCGACGGTATGCACCGCTTTGCCGGCACTGTCGCCAGGACGCGGCACGCGCGCACTTCCGGGTACAGCCCGGCTGCCGCTAGCTTGGAGGCAGCCAAGGCACAACGCGGAGACAACGAGCATGAGTAGCGAACGGCGCCGGCCCTGGACCCTGAGTAGCGGCGAGGCCGAGTCCATCCTGGCCGAGGCCCGCAAGGCCTTGTTCGTCATGGCGGGCTTCCTGGCGATCCTGTGGATCATCCAGGTGGCCAACGTTGCCGACGGGTACCGGCTCTCGGCCGAATACGGTGTCCGGCCACATCACCTATCCAGCCTGCCCGACATCCTGACAGCACCGTTCCTGCACGCCAGCTGGACCCACATCGAGGGCAACTCCGGGCCGCTGTTCATCTTCGGCTTCCTGGCCGCCTACCGCGGCGTCGTTCGCTTTCTCGGCCTGACCGTGCTGATCATCGTCATCAGCGGCCTGGCGTACTGGTTCACCGCCTCGGCCAACAGCTACGGAGTCGGCGCCAGCGGCGTGGTGTTCGGATACCTGGGCTACATCCTGGTCCGCGGAATCTTTGACCGGCGTGCCATCGACCTGCTGATCGGCGCGATCATGGCGCTGTGCTTTGCCTACCAGTTCACCGTGCTGCTCCCCCATGCCGGCATCGGCTGGCAAGACCACCTCGGCGGCCTGGCCGCGGGTGTCCTCGGCGGCTGGGTTCTGCGGGACCGGCGGGCAAGCTCATCAAAGCAGGCCGTAGCTTCCCGGCCAGCCGTAACTCCTCGCCCGGCTGCCACCGCGGAGCCTGGTGCCGGCTGGCCGTACCCAAACCCGCCAGCCCGGCCACCGGGACCGGGACCGGGACATACAGCGGCCCGCGCGCGGATCTTTACAAGCAACTCGACGACCTGGGCCTGTAGCCCAGGCGGCAGCTCAGTCGAGAGGGTCGCCAGCATGTCAGCGGCACAGCCACTGCCGGTCATCGATGCGCACCAGCACGTCTGGGACGTCTCGGCGCGGCCGCAGCCGTGGCTCGACAGCGCTGCGGAACTGGCCCCGCTGCGCCGCGCCTTCAGCATTGCCGATCTCCGTCCGCTCGCGGCCGATGCGGGCGTGACTGGCACCGTGGTCGTGCAGACCGTTACCGACCTGGCCGAAACGACCGAGCTGCTCGAGCTCGGCCAGGCTGAGCCGCTCGTGACGGCCATCGTGGGCTGGGCGGACCTGGCCGCACCGGATGTCGCGGATGTGCTCGCCTGGTTGCACGAGCAGCCCGGCGGCGAAGCGCTGGCAGGCATCCGTCATCCGTTGCTGACCGAGCCCGATCCGCTCTGGCTGGAGCGGCCCGACGTTCAGCACGGGCTGGCGGCCGTCGCCGCCGCCGGGCTGACCTTCGATCTCGTGCTGCAGCCTGCCGTGCTGCCTGCCGCAGTGCTCGCCGCCGCCAGCCAGCCCGGGCTGACCTTCGTTCTGGATCACCTCGGCAACGTGGACGCCGGGCCAACTGTCGACAAGGCGTGGGCGGCGCAGCTTGCCGCCTTCGCCGCGCTGCCGAACACCGTCGGCAAGCTGTCCGGCATCCTCGGCGACATCGTACGGACCGCAGGACAAGCCGATATCGCGGCCTCCGCCGCCAGGCTGCGGCCCTACGTCGACATCGCGCTCGAGCAGTTCGGGCCGCGGCGGCTGATGTTCGGCTCGGACTGGCCGGTCTGCACGCTGAGCGCCGGCTACGACGAGGTCGCCGGTGTCGCGCGCGCCCTGATAGCGGGGCTGAGCGAGGCAGAGCAGGCCGCGATCCTGTCCGGCACGGCGAGGTCGGTCTACCGGATCGGCGTCGCCGGGCCGCCTACGGCACCGGGCACGTGACGGTGATCTGCTTGGTTTGGGCGGCCGCGACGGTCACCGAGAGCGGGGCCGAGCACCAGGTCTGCCGCACGCGTCCCGATGGCAGCTGCTCCTCGATCTCTGGCGTCCGGCCCCGGACCCGGTAGAGGCCCGCGGGCAGCGACACCGCGAACCGGCCTGACCGCCCGACGTGTACGTCGGTTCGCTCCTGGCCGCGACTGAACTGCAGGGTTCCGGAGAGCAGGACCGCAGCCGGCTGTTGTCCCTGCGGCCCGATTGGCCCGCCCACGCGCTGGAACCGGCCGGCCACCACACCCTCCTTGCTGACCTGCGCTGCCGGGCTCATGGTGGGGGCCGCCCCGCCCGGATGCGCTCCGGCGGCCGCGCTTCCGCATGCTGTCAGCGCGAGCGAGAGAACCGCGGCTGCGCTCGCCGAGCACGGACGTGGTCTCATCTGCGCACCCCCAGTCACTGTTGGCGCAGGTTGGACGTCACCGGCCGGGACTTGGTTCCGGTCGCCGCGGCGTCAGCTGCCGAGCAGCGCCGCGACGCGGCGGATGGTCTCGCGCAGGTTCGGTTCTGACGTGGTCTCCATCGCCTGCTGCGGAGTCAGCCAGCGCAGCGGTGCATCCGGGTTCTCCGGCCGGGCGTCCGCCGGAGCGTTCGTCGCCAGCACGAACCGCAAGTCCGCATGCTCGTGCGCCGGCTCCCCTTTGCCGGCTGGCACGCTGACGATCACCGCGTGCCGAAGCGACCCATCAGGATACGGAACGAGGTCGGCCAGGCCCGTCTCTTCCGTCGCCTCGCGCAGCGCGATCTGAGCCGGGTCCCTCTCGCCGGGATCGCCATGCCCGCCGACTTGGAGCCAGGCCTGCTGCCGCTGATGCCATCGCAGCAGAATCCGGCCCGATTCCGGGTGGACGATCAGCGCTGATGCGGTCAGGTGCAGAGGCGTTGTCCGCAGCCACGGATCCGGCTCGCTGGCGAGCATCGCCCTGATCCGCCGCAGGTCGGCTTCCTCCGCCGCCTCCGCCGGCCGGTATCCCGCCAGCATCATCGTCAGTGCCTCCTGCTCGGCAGCCCGCCGAGCTCTGGCTGACTGTCCGGCCCGTCGGCTGCTCGCCGGGCCCTAGTCCGCTCATCCTCGGGTTGCGCGCCAGCCTGCAGCCGATGGTGCCAGTCGCGACCGAGCCGGTGCCGGAGAACCTGCCACGCCGCCATTAACAGCGCGATCGCACCAGCCACGACATACAGCTGGCTGTCCGCCAGCCACATCGGGCTCAGGTGCAGCCATCCGGCCGCCGGGACCTTCGGTTCCCGCCTGGCGATGCCGGACCAGCCGGCCACCGCGAGCAGGGCGATGGCCGCCAGCCAGATCCGGCTCCGTACCGGCCACTCGGCCCGGCTCCGCCACGCCACGACCCCCGCGAGCGTCAGCGCTGGCACCGCGATGACCCAGTGATGCGTCCAGCTGATCGGCGAGACCAGCAGGCCGGTAATGGCCGACAGTCCGAACCCGGTGGCATCGTCACCCCGGCGGGCGGACCTGGCGGCCAGCGCAAGGCCGGCGACAGCCACGGCGAGCAGAACGAGGAACCACCACGGCCCCGGTACCCGGCTGATATCACGCGACACCGCGCCGAGGACGCTCTGGTTCCAGTCGTTGTAGACCGGGCTGATGTTGCCGGTGCGCAGGAAGTTCCCGTCCCAGAAGTAGTGCGCGGACGCGCCCGGCGCCAGCGCATATCCGGCGGCCACCGTCACGGCGAATCCGGCGGCAGCCAGGCCGGCTGCGCGGTATCGCCGGGTGACTAGCAGGTAGACCGCGAAGATGAGCGGCGTCAGCTTGATGCCGGCCGCGATGCCGATCCCGACGCCCTTGACCCGCGAGCTGTCCGGGAGCGCCAGGTCGGCCAGGATCAGCACCGCGAGCACAAGATTGACCTGGCCGAAGCCAAGGGTGCTGCGGACCGGCTCGAGCCATAGCGCCAGCGTGCCCGCCGCCAGCGCCAGCCTGGCCGCGTCGGCGCGGCGCAGCCAGCCGGATACAGGCCGCAGCCGCAGCGCGAAGTAGAGCATCCCCGGCACGCACGCGACACTCATCAGCTCGACAAGCCCGGCGGCGATCCGCCAGGGCAGGATTGCGACAGCGGAGAAGGCAACCGCGGCGAACGGCGGGTAGGTGAACGGCAGCCCCCGGTACTCGACACCGTAGAGCGAGCCGCCGTGCAGGATCGCTTCCGCGCCGGTCCGGTAGACATGAAGATCGACGAAGTCGGAATTCGCCCTCGATGCGAGCAGGCAGCAGAGGGCAGCCGACGCACCGTGGAGCGCTGTCAGCTGCCAGAGCCCCGTCCCGGCTGCCACGCGGGCCAGCCGGCTCCCCGACCGCACTCGCCCAAGACTAGCCCCGGAAAGCGGGTCCAAACACTCAGCAAGCGTGGAATCAGTACCGAGCCGGGTCTCAGTAGGTGACTGGCGCTGCTTCAGCCTGTCTTAAGCGATCGTTCAGCACTCAGCTCGGCAGCGGACGCGCCGCGCTACTTCAGCAACTGACGCGCCATGACCATGCGCTGGATCTGGTTAGTGCCTTCATAGATTTGGGTGATCTTGGCGTCACGCATCATCCGCTCGACCGGGTAGTCGCTCACGTACCCGTATCCGCCGAGCAGTTGCACGGCATCCGTGGTGACCTCCATCGCCACATCTGAGGCGAAGCACTTGCAGGCCGAGGAGATGAACGTCAGGTCGGGCGCGCGATCTCCGTGCATGGCGCGCTCAGATTTCGCGGCCGCCGCGTAGGTGAGCTGCCGGGCCGCCTCGACCTTCATCGCCATGTCGGCAAGCATGAACTGCAAGCCTTGAAACTCAGCGATGGCCTTGCCGAACTGCTTGCGCTCCTTGACGTAGCCGGCCGCGTAGTCGAGCGCGCCCTGGGCGATGCCCAGCGCCTGCGCGGCGATCGTGATGCGGGTGTGGTCCAGCGTGGCCAGGGCCGTCTTGAACCCGGTGCCTTCCGCCCCGATGATCCTGTCTGCCGGGATCCGGCAGTTGTCGAAGTACAACTCCCTGGTGGGCGAGCCCTTGATCCCGAGCTTGTGCTCGGGTGCGCCGAAGGTGAAGCCCTCGTCGTTCTTGTCCACCACGAAAGCAGAGATGCCATTCGCGCCGGCCGACGGGTCAGTGACTGCCATCACGGTGTAGTACTGCGACACGCCCGCGTTGGTGATCCACCGTTTGACGCCGTTGAGCACGTAGCTGTCGCCGTCGCGAACCGCGCGCGTTTTCATCGCCGCGGCGTCCGATCCCGCCTCCGGCTCAGACAAGGCGTACGAGAACATCGCCGCGCCGCTGGCCACCGGCGGCAGGAACTGCTGCTTGACCTCCTCCGAGGCCGACAGCAGCAGCGGCACCGTGCCCAGCTTGTTGACGGCCGGGATCAGCGAGGACGACGCGCAGACCCGCGCGACCTCCTCGATCACGATCACCGTGGCGATGGCATCCGCCCCTACGCCGCCGTACTCCTCCGGGATATGCACGGCATGGAAATCGTTCTTGACCAGAGCGTCATGAGCCTCCTGCGGGAACTGAGCGGCCTCGTCAACCTTGGCGGCATAGGGCGCGATCTTCTCTTCCGACAGCGCCCGGACCGCCTCGCGCAGGGCGTCGTGCTCGTCCGACAAGGCGAAGGCAGGAAAATCATGGCTCATGCCTTCGATAGTAGGACGTCCTAGTGAGTCCGCCAAAGGTGCCAGGCCCGGCGGTCGCCCGGCCGCTCCGACCCGCGATGATGGGCCGATGAGCCAGGCGGACGAGCTACTGTCCCCGGCCGGCCAGCAGCTCCTGGACCGGTTGCGCGGCCTGGACGTCACGCCCGGCCAGGCCTTGCGATTGGCCGAGGAACTCCGCGGCCAGTACGACCCCGGCCTGATTGCCGCAGCCCTGACCCAGCAGTCCCTGCGGATGGCTGGCCGGGAGAAATTCAGCCGGTCGCAGGACATGTACTTCACCAGGAACGGCCTGGAGCAGGCCTCGTCCGAACTCGTCGCCGGGCACACCGCCCGCCGTTTCGCCGGACTGGGCCGGGTCGCTGACCTGTGCTGCGGCATCGGCGGCGACCTGATCGCGCTGACCCAGGCGGCCAGGCAGGTCCTAGCGGTGGATGCTGACCAGGACACGCTGACGTTCGCGCTGCGTAACGCGACCCTGTACGGGAGAGTCGCCGTGGCCGGAATCTGCGCCGACGTCCGGGACCTTGACCTCGGCCGGGCGGCCATCGATGCGATCTTCATCGATCCGGCCCGCCGCGGCGGCGGTCAGCGGATGCGGACCGGCGATTCGCAGCCGCCGCTGGACTGGTGCTTTGCCCAGTCGGGCCACGTTCCCTCTCTCGGTATCAAGGCGGCACCGGGCCTGCCGCGCGATCGCGTCCCGCACGGCTGGGAGATTGAGTTCGTCGCGGTCGGCCGCGCGCTCAAGGAGGCGGTGCTCTGGTCGCCTGCCTTCGCCACCGGGCCGCGGCGCGCGACGGTCCTGCCCGGCGGTCACACGATGACCGCGCGGCCGGGAGCCGACGTGCCGGTCGGCGCGCCGGGCGACTACCTGCTCGACCCGAATCCGGCGGTGACCAGGGCCGGGCTGGTCCAGGAGCTTGCCCGCGAGGCGGGTGCCTGGCAGATCGACCCCATGATCGCGTTCCTGGCCAGTGACCGGCTGATCCGGACGCCGTTCGCCCGGACGCTGCGGGTGCTGGACTCGCTGCCGTGGCACGAGAAGCGCGTAGCCGGGCGGCTGCGCGAACTGGGCATCGGCTCTGCTGACATTCGCCGCCGCGGCCTGGCCGGCGATGTACCGCAGATCCACCGGCGGCTCGGGCTGCAGGGCAACAAGAGCGCCACGATCGTGCTGACCCGCCGCGACGACAAGCCGTGGGGCCTCATCTGCGAGCAGATTGCCGATCCGGCCTAGCCGCCAGATCCCGGTCCACGGCGCCCTGTCACCGCGCCGGCCGGTCCGCGTGGCTGATCCTGGCGCCTCGCCGGAACGCCTGCCGTATCGAGGCTGCGACGTCGGCCGGAGTGGTGGTGATCTCCCGCCAATCGAAGTGCACCACCTCATAGCCAGCCTCGCGGAGCCGTTTGTCCCGCCGCAGCTGGGCCTTCGCCCGCCGCGGGTCGGCGTACTTGATCTGGCCGTCGACCTCGGCGATGGTCCGGTGCTGCTCCCACAGGAAGTCGACCCGGCCGATGAAGTCCGGATTGGCGATCCTGACCTGCAACTCCGGAGCCGGCAGGCCGTGATCCCGGAAGGCGATCCGGGCGATCGACTCCAGTGCTGACTCGGCGCGGCCGTCGGCGAACTCGATCACCAGGCGGGCGCGCGGAATACCGGGCATGCGCGGGCACTGCGCCAGGACGGCCTCCAGTTCCTTCTTCGAGGTCAGCTTGCGGGTGAGCGCCGAGTCGGCGATCACCACGCCCTCGCGGAAATCGCGGAGCCTGGCCAGATCGACCACAGTCCTGGCGGGCGTCGTCACCGGGATGCCCATCCGCCAGCCCAGGTGCGACGGTGGCAACAGCGCGGTGTACATCCGCACCCCCGGTTTGCCGGCAGTTCGGCCCGCGCCCGGCGCATGCGTCATCGCCAGGTCCGGCGATTCGGTCAGCATGGCCAGGCCATGCAACCGGGCCGCGGTGTGATGGCTCAGGACCGAGCCAGGCGCGACCGTCATCAAGGCAGCGGCGGCCTCGACCGAGAACCGGCCATCCGGATGGGCCGAGATCCGGCTGAGGTACTGAGACCAGGCGTAAACGCCGTTCGCAAGCCGAACCAGGGTGCCCTGTGCGGTAAGCGACCGGATCTGGCCCCGGGTCAGGCCGGAGCTAACCAGATCGCCAGTCGTCCGTAAATCGGCAAAACCGACATTAGCTGACAAGGAGTGTCTTGTCATGCGCCAATCCTCGCGACCAGGTCTGACACCGGCACGTAAACACGGCCCGCTCGGCGCGAGTCGCTCCCTGTGCGCCCTGCGGGCGGGTGGCGCGCGCCGGTAATACGTAAACGGTTCCGCAAATCATAGCATTACGGACTCAAAGACAACCGTTTACGTATTGCCGGTGAGAAGACGACGGATAATACCGACTAAAGGGACATCACCGGTGCGGATTAGGCGGCGGCAAGGGCAGTCGGGCGAGGCGAGGCGAGGCTCGGCTCGGCGTTACGAGGACGCGGCGGAGTGGATGCGCCGACAGAGTTAGAGAGCGCCGCCAGCGCCGGGGCCGGATCCGTCGTCCGAGGGCGGGGCAACCTGTTCTCCCTCGCGGAAGACCCTGACCCTGGATCGCAGCGCCTCGCCCTTCGCCTGAGCCGCGGATCGCAGGCCGGACTGGTACTCGGCCAGCCGCTGGGTCAGCTCCGGATCACCGACCGCCAGGATGCGCACGGCCATCAGTCCCGCGTTCCGGGCGCCGCCGATGGCCATGGTCGCCACCGGAATCCCGGCCGGCATCTGCACGATCGACATGAGCGAGTCCAGCCCGTCCAGGTACTTCAGCGGCACTGGCACGCCGATGACCGGCAGGGTCGTCACCGACGCGAGCATGCCCGGCAGGTGCGCCGCGCCGCCGGCCCCGGCGATGATCACTTTCAGCCCGAGGCTGGCCGCAGCGTGCCCGTAGCTGATCATGTCGGCGGGCATCCGGTGCGCGGAGACCACGTCCGCCTCCGCCGGTATGCCGAACTCGTCCAGCACCTCGACCGCGGCCTGCATGACCGGCCAGTCCGAGTCGCTGCCCATCACCACGCCGACAACCGGCCGCTCACTCATCCGCGCTCCCCGCTCCCCCGCTGGCTCGCTGGCCTGCTCCTGCCCGGCTGCTGCCCGGCTCGTCGCCGGTCACGGTTCCTCGGTCCCGAAGGCCAGGTAGTTCGCGGCTCTGCGGGCCCGGTCCCGCACGGTCTCCAGGTCGTCTCCCAGCGCGGTCACATGACCGACCTTGCGGCCAGGCCGCACCGGCTTGCCGTACAGCTGTACCTTGAGCGCCGGATCGGCAGCCAGCACGTGGTTGAACTTGCCGTACAGGTCGGGATCATCGCCGCCGAGGATGTTGGCCATCACCACCCACCGCGCGGTCATCCGGGTATTGCCGAGCGGCAGGTTCAGCACCGCGCGCAGGTGCTGCTCGAACTGCGAGGTCCTGGCGCCTTCGATGGTCCAGTGGCCGCTGTTGTGCGGCCGCATCGCCAGTTCGTTCACCAGCAGGCCGTGCCGGGTCTCGAACAGCTCGACGGCCAGCAGTCCGAAGACGTCCAGGTCCCTGGCGATCTCCAGGCCCATCCGGATCGCGTCCTCGGCCAGTTCGTCGGAAAAGCCAGGCGCCGGGGCGATGACCTCGCGGCAGATGCCGTCCCGCTGCACTGTCTGCACGACCGGGTAGGCGGCACCGTGACCGCTCGGCGACCTGGCGATCAGAACCGCCAGCTCGCGCTCGAACGGCACGAACTCCTCGGCGATCAGGCTCAGCCCGTGTGCCAATACGTCGGCCGCCTGGGCGGGGTTGCCGCAGATCCACACACCGCGGCCGTCGTAGCCGCCGGTCACCGCCTTCAGCACCACGGGCCAGCCGGTCGTGCCAGCGAACTCCTCGACCGCTGCCAGGCTGCCGACCGGCTCGAACACCGGGCACGGCACTCCCAGCCGGGTCAGCCGGGTCCGCATGGCGAGCTTGTCCTGGGCGAACCGCAGCGCCGCCGGGCCGGGGCGGACGGTATGCCCGGCCTGTTCCAGCGCCAGTAGCTGTGCCTGTGGCACGTGCTCATGGTCAAAGGTGACCACATCGCAGCGGGCCGCGAAGGCCAGCAAGTCGGCGGTCGAGCGGTGGTCGCCGAGCATGACATTCGGGCTGACCTGGGCGGCGCTTTCATCGGCGGCCGACGCGAGGACGCCGAACCCGATACCCAGCCCGACCGCCGCCGGCGCGGTCATCCGGGCCAGCTGTCCCGCCCCGACCATGCCGACGACCGGCGCCAGGCGGGCGCCAGGCACCGGGCCGACGCCGGGCGCAGGGTGGGAAGCGGCCGCGGCTGCCCCCCCAGGTGCGGCTGCCCCCCCAGGTGCGGCTGCCCCGCCAGGCGCGGCCTCGCCGCCAGGCGCGGCTGCGCCGCCAGGCGCGCCGGACGCCGGCCGGGCGGCAGCAGCAGTGCGCGCGGAAGCCTGCTCACGATCCATGACGGCTGTAGCCTAACGGGCTCAGGCCGGGCCGATCACGGCCGGCTTGTCCTCGACGTCCGCCGTCGCGTGCGGCAGGAACAGGGCGAACACCGCGGGCCGGGGCCGGACGAGCACGACCTGGCCGCCGTCGGCCGCGGCGATCGCACGGGCCAGCGCGAGACCGAGCCCGGTCCCGTTCGGGGACCCGCTGACGCTGCGTTCGAAGATCCGGGGTGCCAGTTCGGCCGGCACGCCGGTGCCCTCGTCCCGGACCTCGATCACCACCGAGCGCCTGGTCCTGGATGTCCTGATCGTGACTGTGCCCGCGCCGTGCACCAGGGCGTTGTCCAGCAGTGTGGCAATCACCTGGGAGGCACCGCCCGGCGTGGCGAACGCGAACAGGCCCTTCTCCCCGGCCTCCGCCAGCCGCCGCCCGATCCGGCGGAACGCCGGCTCCCACTCCACGACCTGCTGCCCGACGATGTCGTCCACGCTTGCCACTGTCGGCGCGCCGCGGGCCGGGCGCCGGGCCCGGCCGAGCAGCTGACTGACCACCTCGGCCAGCCGCTCGGTCTGCGCCAGCGCGGCCGAGCCCTCTTCCCGCACCACGTCCGGGTACTCGGCCGCGGCCATCATCTCCTCCAGCCGCATCGACAGGGCCGTCAGCGGCGTCCGGAGCTGGTGGCTGGCATCGATGGCGAAGTCGCGCTCAGCCGCGATGAGGTCATTGATCCGCTGCACGGAGCCGTCGAGGCCCTCGGCCACGCGATCGAGTTCCTGGATGCCGTACCGCCGGCCGAGCGGGCTGGAATCGCCCGACCCGAGCCGGTCGGCGGCACCCGCCAGCTCTTCCAGCGGCCGGACCAGCCGGCGGGCATACAGCAGGCCGAGCGCGACCGCGATTCCGACGGCGACCAGGGCGACGCCGCCGACCAGCAGCAGCTCGGTGTTCACGTTCCCGGCTAGGTAGGAGGCATCGGCCTCCACGGTGACCTTGTACGGCGGGGTGCTGGTGGTCGTGACCGACGCCGACCGGAACGCGTGCGGCGGCGGCTTGGTCCCGCCGATGGCAAGCTTCTTGCCGCCCTGCCAGATCACCACGTACCGGCCCGGCAGTGATCTGGCTTGCTCCATCGCGTACGCGGGCCCGAGCGGGTCGCCGGAGCTGAACCGCTTCACCAGATCGTCGGCGAGGTCCTCGGCGTTGCGATGCAGGGACTGATTCGCTTGGTCGATCTGCAGGCGGCCGAGCACGATCGCCAAGGGAATGCCGAGAGCCAGCACCGCCGCGATCGCGACGGCGAGCATGGAAATCAGCAGGCGCCGACGCATCGCTCCTGCTCCAGCCGGTCCGGGCTAGCCACGGACAGCCAGCCACCTCATACCACCCAGGGTAGGTGTCAGTCCCCGCGCTCGAACCTGAATCCGACTCCGCGCACCGTAGTGATGTACTGCGGGCTGTGCGCGTCGTCGCCGAGTTTGCGGCGCAGCCACGACACGTGCATGTCCAGGGTCTTGGTCGATCCCCACCACTTGGTGTCCCAGACCTGCCGCATGATCTGCTCGCGGGTCACTACCTTGCCCGGCCTCGGCAACCAGCAGCGCCAGCAGGTCGAACTCCTTGGAGGTCAGCTCGATCTCCGTCGTCGCCCAGCCAGGCCCGGCGCGCGTCGGTATCGACCCGGACGCCCTGCACGGTCCTGCTCTCCGACGCACCGCGGCGCAGCAGCGCCCGGACCCTGGCCAGCAGCTCGGCCAGCCGGAACGGCTTGGTGACGTAGTCGTCGGCGCCGGCGTCCAGCCCGATCACGGTGTCCACCTCGTCCGCGCGGGCGGTGAGGATCAGCACCGGGACGGCTGGCCCGCCGACCGGATCGCCGGCACACCTCCAGGCCGTCGATCCTGGGCAGGCCGATGTCGAGCACGATCAGGTCGATCCCGCCGTGCCGCGCGGCCTCGAGCGTGGCTGGCCCGTCGGCAGCGACGTCGACCTCATAGCCCTCGCGGCGCAGCGCGCGCGCCAGGGGCTCCGAGATCGCGGGGTCATCCTCGGCAAGCAAAACGCTGGTCATGTCCGATCGTAGGGCGGCCTGGCGAGCACTTCCTGCCTTCCACGCCCAGGAACTGCCCAGATAGCATTCCGCGCCACGGACGGTTACCGTGGCACGATGTCCGGTGATGCGGTACGTGGTCAGACCGGGCGTGACGCCGTGCCGGCGCCGGGAGAACGAGCGGTCCTTGCCGCGCGCCGCGGCGAACCGCCGGATCAGCTGCGCCCGCAGGTCCTCGGGCTCGACGACGGCGTCGACGACCAGTTCGCTGGCCAGCCGCAGGATGTCGATGTCGGCCTCGTACTCGTCGCGCAGCCGCTCGGTCTCGGCCTCTCGCTGCTCCGCCGGGTCGCGATCGCGGCGATCTTGTTGGCGTAGACCGCGTTGACCGCGGCCTCGGCGCCCATCACCGCGATCTTCGCGGTCGGCAGCGCGAGCGTCGCGTCCGGCTCGAAGCCCGGGCCGGCCATCGCGTAGAGGCCGGCGCCGTAGGCCTTGCGGACGACGACGCAGATCTTCGGCACGGTCGCCTCGGAGACCGCGCTGATCATCTTGGCGCCGTGCCGGATGATGCCCTGCTTCTCGACCGCGGTGCCGACCATGAAGCCGGGCACGTCGGCCAGGAACAGCAGCGGCACGTTGAACGCGTCGCAGAGCTGGATGAACCGGGTGGCCTTGTCGGCCGAGTCGACGAACAGCACGCCGCCCTTGAACATCGGGTTGTTCGCGACCACGCCGATCGACCTGGCCGTCCAGCCGGGCGAAGCCGACCACCAGCTCGCGGGCCCACAGCGCGTGGATCTCGAACAGCGAGTCCTCGTCGACCAGGCCGCGCACGTACCGGCGCATGTCGAACGCCTGCCGCTCGCTGGCCGGCACCAGCGCGCGCAGGTCGAGCCGGGCCGGGTCGGGGCCCGGCCGCGCGGCGGCGGCTGCTGCCAGTTGACGGGCAGGTAGGACAGGTAGCGGCGGACCGCGGCGATCGCCTCGGCCTCGGTACTCGGCCAGGAAGTGGCCGACGCCGGACACCGTGCAGTGCATCCGCGCGCCGCCCATCTCCTCCAGCGTGGTCTTCTCGCCGACCACCATCTCGACCATGCGGGGACTGCCGAGGTACATCGAGGCGTTGCCGTCGACCATCGCGACGAAGTCGCAGAACGCCGGGATGTAGGCGCCGCCGGCGGCCGACGGCCCGAACAGCGCGCAGACCTGCGGGATCGAGCCCGAGGCGCGCACCTGGTTGTGGAAGATCTTGCCGGCGCCGCGGCGGCCGGGGAACAGGTCGACCTGGTCGGTGATCCGCGCGCCGGCCGAGTCGACCAGGTAGATCATCGGCACGCCGTGCGGCGTAGGCCTGCTCGATGATCCGGATGATCTTCTCGACGGTGCGGGCGCCCCACGAGCCCGGCCTTGACCGTCGAGTCGTTGGCCATCAGCGCGACCGGCCGGCCGTCGACGTCGCGGTGCCGGTGATCACGCCGTCGGCCGGCAGCCCGTCGGCCAGCACGTTGGCGAACGCGCCGTCTTCGGTGAAGCTGCCCTCGTCGACCAGCAGCGCGATCCGCTCCCGGGCGAACAGCTTGCCCTGCTGGCGGCCGCCTGCTCGTGGTACCGCGGCGCACCGCCGCTGGCGATCCTGGCCCTGATCTCGCCGAGTTCGGGGTGACCGCGCTGCGGCCTGTCGCTGGCTGCCGTCTCTTCCGTTGCGCTCACGCTCGCGAGCGTACTGACAGTGCGTGCCGGGGCGGCGGGAGTGGCCGTGACGCCGTCCGGCGCACGAGCTCGCGAGCTGAACTGCCTGACGCGCTAATGGAGATGCAGGTTGACGCCGAGCAGGACCAGCGGCCACAGGAAGATCGGCCAGCAGCGCGGACAGTACGAGCAGCAGCACACGACCGTGATATAGGCCTGCTCCCAGGCCATCACGAGCCCGACGAAGAACCCAGATGATGAACAACCAGCTATGCCTGCGCTCAGATAGCCATGTTTCTGACTCCGATCCCGCCCGCCTGTGCTAGTACGGCAGGCTCCGGTAAGTCGACACATCGCAGGCATACTGCGAGATCACAGCGGCCGGAACAGGGCATGGGCAGCGAGCGGCGCGGCGCACCGCGTTAGACCGCGATCGTCCTGGTACGCGGCCCGGCCCGCAGCACCTGCGACGGCAGCTCGCGGCCGATGATCCGCTCGGCGTCGGCGGCCGCGTCGATCAGCGCGTCCAGGTCGATGCCGGTGCCGACGCCCATGTCCTCGACCATGTGCACGAGTTCCTCGGTGGCGATGTTGCCGGTGGCGCCCGGCGCGTACGGGCAGCCGCCCAGCCCGCCGACCGAGGCGTCGAAATCGGCGACGCCGAGCTCCAGCGCGGTCGAGCACGTTGGCCAGCCCGGTACCGCGCGTGTTGTGGAAGTGCAGGTTGAGCGGCCGTCCGGGATGCGCCGACCGGAACTCGCCGACCAGCCGCGGACCCGGCCGGGCGTGGCCATGCCGGTCGTGTCGCCGAACGAGATGCGTGTCCGCGCCGTCGGCGACCGCCCGCGCCGGCCGCCCGCGACCACCCGCTCGACCGGCACGTCGCCCTCGTACGGGCAGCCCCAGGCGGTCGAGACGATCACCTGGCAGGTCGCGCCGCGGTCGTGCGCAGCGTCGATGATCACGCGCGATGTCGTCCAGCGACTCCTCGGTGCCGCGGTTGACGTTCTTGCGGTTGTGGGTGTCGGACGCGGAGACCACGGCCTCGATCTCGGCCAGCCCGCTGTCCAGCGCCCGCCGCGCCCCGCGCAGGTTCGGCACCAGCGCCGAGTACCGGACCGATCGGCCCGGGCTCGATGCCGCGCCAGACCTCGTCCGCGTCGGCCATCTGCGGGATCGCCTCCGGCCGGACGAAGGACACCGCCTCGATCCGCTGCACGCCGGTGCCGGACAGCCGGTCGATCAGCTCGATCTTGGCCTGCGGTCGGCACCGGATCCTCGTTCTGCAGCCCGTCCCGCGGACCGACCTCGCGCACCGATATCCGGCGGGGCAGGTCAGACATCGGGACCTCGCTATGTCCGGGGAAACGGCTCGATCAGGCTAGCCGGGCAGTCGCGCTAACCAGGCAGTGGCGGCGGATGTTCCCTGGTCAGCCGGTCCTGCTCGTCCTCTACCAGCTGGAACAGCGTCGCCTGCACATCTTGGACGCGCGGGATCTCGGTCAGCACGAGCTGGCCGCGCTCGCCCGGCGACTCCACGACCAGGCGGCCGCAGCCGAGCACCCGGTCGAGCAGCCCCTGGGCAAACGACACGTCGCTGATCTTGGAGAGCGGGAAGTCGCGGCCGGTCCTGGACAGGATGCCGGCCCGCAGCCGAAGCCGGCGGTTGGTCAGCTCGTAACTGGTCGTCCGCCAGCGGAGCAGCGGGCCGGCCACGAAGAAGATCACCACCAGCAGCGCAACCACGCCCAGGCCGAGCCGGATCAGGGCCGTGGCTGAGGGCAGCATGATCAGCAGCACGAGCAGCGCCGCGATGGTGGCCGCCAGGATCAGCAGCGGCACCAGCACTGTCTTCCAGTGCCGGTGCAGTCGCAGCACCAGGTGCTCGCCTTCAGTCAGTCCGGCCGCGCTGGTCATAGCCTCATCGTCACATAACGCCCCGGCGGATATCCCGCATCTGAGCCGATGCCGTCCGGAATCCGGCTAAAGCTCCGCTAGGCCCGGGGCCGGACGTGCACGACATCCCCGGCGCTGACCGCCCGGATGCTGCCGCCCTCGCTGACCAGCAGCCGCCCGACCTGATCGACGTCGCTGGCCCGGCCAGTCAGGATCCCGCCACCGGGAAGCTCGACGCGCACGTCCTGGCCGACGGTGCCGCACCAGCGCAGGTATTCCGCGCGCAGCCCGCTGCCGTCAGCGTCGCCGGGCTGTGCGCCCTGCGCCCACCGCAGGTACCAGTGCTCGAGCTCGCGCAGGATCGCGGCCAGCAGTTCCTCGCGGTCCGGGCAGGCGGCTCCTTGCAGTGTCAGCGAGGTGGCCAGCCCGGCGGGCAGCTCGTCCTGGCTAGCGCTGACGTTCAGTCCGATACCGACCACGATCGCGCCGCCTGCCTGCTCCGCCAGGATCCCGGCCAGCTTGGCACCGCCGCAGAGCACGTCGTTGGGCCACTTGAGGCTGATGTCCAGGCCGGTGCTGGCCCGCAGCGCGGTGGCGGCGGCGACCCCGGTCAGCAACGACAGCCAGCCGCGGCTCGCCGCCGGCACTCCGGCCGGGCGCAGCAGTACGGAGAAGGTCAGCGCGGCACCCGGCTGGCTGTGCCAGCTGCGATCCAGCCGACCACGGCCGCTGGTCTGCTCCTCGGCCGCCAGCACGGCGCCGGCCGGCGTCCCGGACCTGGCCGCGGCCAGCAGGTCTGCATTCGTCGATCCGGTCCTGGTCACCACCTGCAGCTGGCTGAACAGCCGCGAACCCGCCACCACCGCCGCCCGCAGCTGCGACTCCGATAGCGGTACCCGCGACGGCTGCCGCGTCGCGTTCGTCATCGATCCCCCTCGCGTTGCCCTGTGGCTGGAGAGCCCGGCCACCAGCAAGCCTGCCAGCAAGGCGAACAGCCCGTGCACGGCAGGGCCTTTGTTGACCACGACTACGTAATGATTCGTTATTGCCGAGTTTCCGACCACTCCGCCACGCGCACTCTAGATAGTCGGGATTCAGATAAGACGGGCGGCGCGGGCCAGCCGCGCGCCGGGAGCGAGCTGGGGACTGCGCTGACTGAGCAGAACGCGCCATCAGCCGGGCGTCGTGCATCCGCCTTCCGGTACCTGCCCGGACGGTGGCAGCTGCAGCGGCAGGCCGGCCTGCTCGCGGCACGCACCGGGGCCTTCGCGGTCCGGCTCGGCAGCGAGTGCACGCCGCGGGCCGTCTGGCAGCGCCATCGGTTGTTCGCCATCGCGCTGGTCCTGGCGCTGATCCCGCGTATCCTCGCCGCCCTGGCAATCCGGCCCGCGCAGATGACCTCGGACTCGTTCCTGTACATGCGGGAAGCGGTCACCGGAAAGCTCAGCGAGCTGCGGCCCGGCGGGTACCCGTTCTTCCTGACGCTGTTCCGCGGCTTCCCGCATGCGCTGCTCGCTGTCACCACCGTCCAGCACCTGATGGGCCTGGCCGTGGCGGTCATCGTCTACGGGCTGCTGCGCTACTGGGGGCTGCCGGGCTGGGGTGCCTGCCTGCTGGCGCTGCCGACGCTGTTCGACGGCCGGGAGATCTCCCTCGAGACCTACATCCTGCCGGACACGGTGTTCTGCCTGGTCGTGGTCCTGGCCACCGCACTGCTGCTCAGCCGTCGCACGCCACGTCCCTGGCAGTGCATAGCGGCCGCGCTGCTGCTGGCCTACGCCGCGGTGCTGCGCGGCAATGGCCTGCCGCTGGCCCTGGTCGCGGCCGTGTTCTTGCTGCTCCGGCGGGTTGGCTGGAAGGCGCTTGCCGCCTCCGCCCTGGTCTTCGCCATCCCGCTCGGCGGCTACGCGCTGGCCTTCCACTCCCAGTATCACCGGTACAACCTAACCGAGTCGGACGGGCTGTTCCTGTGGTCGCGTACGACCAGCTTCGCCAGCTGCGCCACCATGAAGGTGCCAGCCGATCTCGTCCCGCTGTGCCCGAATACCGAGACGCCGACCGTCCCGGTCGACCATGCCACCTGGTCGCTGCACGCGCTGCTCGCCGGGCCAACTCCGACCGCCTATCTGTGGGCACCCGACGCCTTCTGGCGAACCGACAAGTACCCGGGCTTCAACGCCTACAACAACAGCCTGGCGATGCAGTTCGCCGAGCGCGCCATCGTGGCGGATCCGCCCGGATATGCCCGCGCGGTGAGCGCGAACGTGCTGGAGACCTTCCTGACTACTGACAGGTCAGTCGGCGGGTATTACATGACGTTCATCCACGGCGCGCGCATCCCGTTCCTGCCGGACTACTACGCGCAGTGGGTGCGTCGCTACGCCGGGACCGGCAACACCAGGGATGTCCAGCCGTATTTCTACCTGCTGATGCTGTACCAGCAACCGGTCTTCTTTCCTGGCCTGCTGTTCCTGGCCATCGTCGCGGCTGGCCTGTTCTTCGTGGCGAAGGACTGGCGCCGGCGTGGCGGCGTTCAGCTGCTGCCGTGGGGCATGGCCGCGATGAGCATCCTGAGCCCGGCCCTGCTGACTCAGTCGCTCTACCGGTACGTCATCGTCGCCGTCCCGCTGTCCTGCCTGGCCCTCGGCCTGGGCATCGCCGCCGCCCGCCAGCGCCAGGCCGGGCCGGCGCAGGCCAAGCCCAAGCCGGCCCTGGTCGCGACAGCCGTCGCCGGGCCGGCCCGGGCCCTGACCACGACGGCACCGGGCGGCCCGGCAGGCGGCCAGCGGTAGTTCTGCCCTAACCTGTCCGGCATGGCCAACGATGCATCCGCCGCGGTACCCGCCGCCGAGCCGGCCGCCGACCAGGCGGATCTGCACACCACCGCGGGCAAGCTAGCTGACCTGGAGCGGCGGCGGTACGAGGCGGTGCACGCCGGTGCCGCACGGCAGGTGGAGCGCCAGCACGCCAAGGGCAAGATGACCGCCCGCGAGCGGATCGAGGCCCTGCTGGACCCTGGCTCCTTCCTGGAGTTCGACGAGCTGGCCAGGCACCGGGCGGCCGACTTCGGGATGGCCGCCAGCAGGCCCTACGGCGATGGCGTGGTGACCGGCTACGGCACCATCGACGGACGGCCCGTGGCGGTCTTCAGCCAGGACTTCACCGTCAACGGTGGCTCGCTCGGCGAGGTCTTCGGCGAGAAGATCGTCAAGGTGATGGATTACGCGCTGAAGACCGGCTGCCCGATGATCGGGATCAACGACAGCGGCGGCGCCAGGATCCAGGAAGGCGTGGTTGCGCTCGGGCTGTATGGCGAGATTTTCTACCGGAACGTGATCTCCTCCGGCGTCATCCCGCAGATCTCCCTGATCATGGGTCCGTGCGCCGGCGGGGCGGTCTACTCCCCGGCGATCACAGACTTCACCCTGATGGTCGACAAGACGTCCTACATGTTCATCACCGGGCCGGACGTGATCAAGACCGTCACCGGCGAGGAAGTCAGCCAGGAGGACCTGGGCGGGGCGCACGCGCACAACGTGAAGTCCGGGGTGGCGCATTACCAGGCCACCGACGAGCAGGACTGCCTGGACTTCGCCAGGGAACTGCTGTCCTACCTGCCCTCCAACAACCTGGACGAGCCGCCCGCCGGGCCTGCTCCGGCCGATCCTGCCGCCGCGCTGGTCCTGACCGACTCTGACGCCGAGCTGGACGCGCTCATCCCGGACTCCCCGCGCCAGCCCTACGACATGCACACGATCATCGAGCACGTGCTGGATGACGGTGCGTTCCTGGAGATCCACGCCGGCTTCGCCCAGAACATCCTGGTCGGCTTCGGCCGGGTGGACGGCTGCTCGGTCGGCGTAGTCGCCAACCAGCCCATGCACTCGGCCGGCACTCTGGACATCGACGCCTCGGAGAAGGCGGCCAGGTTCGTCCGCACCTGCGACGCGTTCGGCGTCCCCGTGCTGACCTTTGTCGACGTACCGGGATTCCTGCCCGGCACCGGCCAGGAATGGGGCGGCATCATCCGCCGCGGCGCCAAGCTGATCTACGCCTACGCCGAGGCCACCGTGCCCAAGATCACGGTGATCACGCGGAAGGCCTACGGCGGCGCCTATGACGTGATGGGGTCCAAGCACCTGGGCGGCGACATCAACCTGGCCTGGCCGACCGCCCAGATCGCGGTGATGGGTGCCGACGGCGCGGTGGACATCCTGTACCGGCGCGACCTGGCCGCCGTCGAGGATCCCGAGCAGCGGGCCGGGCAGCGCAGGCAGCGGATCACCGAGTATGAGGACAGGCTGTTCAACCCCTACATCGCCGCCGAGCGAGGATATGTCGATGCGGTCATCCGGCCGGCCGAGACCAGGCCGTGCGTCGTCTCGGCCCTGCGGGCGCTGCGCACCAAGCGGCAGACCCTGCCGCCGAAGAAGCACGGCAACATCCCGTTGTAGAACTCGGGTCAACACTGGCTCAAGACCGGCCGGACTAGTGTGATGAGCGTGGCAAAATGGCCGCCGTGAACCTCCGAGCGGCGTGGTCCTTTCTAGTCAGGCACTGGCTATTCGTCATCGCGCTTGTCCTCGGCGTCGCGTTGCGCGTCATCACCATGCTCGGTTTTCCCCCGGCCATCTGGTACGGCGGCGACTCTGTTTCCTACATCAACTCGGGCCTGACCTGGTATCCCGGCAACTCGCGTGAATCGGGCTACGGCGTCTTCCTGGCCATATTGCGGCCGTTCCATAGTTTCGCCGTCGTCACCGGGGTCCAGCACCTCACCGGCCTGGTCACGGCTGCGCTGATCTACGCCCTGCTCAGGCACCGGTTCCGGCTGCCCGGCTGGGGCGCCACTCTCGCCGCGCTGCCGGTGTTGCTGGACACCTACGTGATCCAGCTTGAGCAGGAGATCCTCGCCGACTGCCTGTTTACCTTCCTCGCCGCGCTGGCACTGGTCCTGGTGCTGTGGTGGCCGGACACCGAGCGCCCGCGCTGGTCCATGCCGGCCGCCGCGCTCCTGCTCGGGATCGCCTCGACATTCTGGCCGGTCGGGCTGCCGCTGCTGATCGTGCTCCTCGCCTACATGCTGGTCCGCCGGTTCGGCTGGCGTCGGGTGGTAGCCACAGCCGTCGGCGGCGCGCTCCCGCTGGCCGCCTACCTCGGCTGGTTCGACATCCGGTACCACCGGGTCGCCTTCAACACTGCCGACGGGATCTTCTTGTGGTCCCGGACGATGACGTTCGCCGACTGCGCGGTGATCAAGCCGCCCGCCGACCTGCTGCCGCTGTGCCCGACCGGACCGCCCTCCACCAGGCCCGAGGCGCCGTTTTACATCTGGGAGGCGAACTCCCCGCTGCTGAAAGTCGGCGGCGCCGGGACGCAGAAGTTCACGGTCACGCGGAATCACCTGGCCGAGCAGTTCGCCCGCAAGGCCATCGAGGCGCAGCCGCTGTCCTACGCCGGCGCCGTGCTGCACAGCTGGCTGTTCACCCTCAGCTGGGACCGGCCAGCCGTGCCCAGCGCCGAGATGGCCTCCCGGTACCAGTTCACGAACGCCACCCAGACGCAGAACGCCATGGGCGGCTCGGGCCCGGCCGCCGTCGCGGCCGGCATCGCGTCGCTGCACCAGGTGCAGCTGAAGTACACCGACGGGCACCTGGCCGATACCAGGGCCGTTCAGCCGTACGCGGACATCATGATCAACTATCAGAAGATCGTGTACCTGCGCGGCACCCTGATGGGCGTGCTGATGCTGATCGGCCTGGGCGGCATCGTCCGCAGCTGGCGGGGCGGCGGGCTGCGCAGACGTCGAAACTGGGGCGGACCAGCACTATTCCCCTGGCTGGCCGCGCTGACCATGGAGGTTGTCCCGCCGGCCACGGCCGACTTCTCCCTGCGCTACGTGGTCGTGAGCATCCCGGCGACGTGCCTGGCAGCCGCGCTCGCCTTTGCCCGGCCGTTGCAGGAGACGACAGCCGGGGCCGGGGGCGGCCTCAGCAGCGACGAGACAATACTTCCGGCGCTGGCGCCACAGGGGCCCGGCGAAAGCACTGAGCAGGTCGGGAACACCACATCGTGACGATCTGATCGCGCTGCGGTAGCAGCTTCTGGCAGAACGATGCCCGTGAGTGCGGTTAGAGTCGTCAGTACTATGACCGAGACTGGCCCGCCGCTCCCGCTGCTGTCCCGCTACGCGATCATGGTGGATGTCGGTTACATCTACGCTTCCGCGGGCGAGCTGCTGTTCAGCGCTGCCTCCCGGCGTGAATACCGGGTCGATGCCGACAAACTGATCCAGGCGCTGACCAGGCACGCGGAGGACCAGGTCAGGGGCGAGCTGCTGCGCGTTTACTGGTACGACGCCGCCCGGGACCGGGTGCCCACGATCGACCAGCGGGTCATCGCCCAGATGCCGTGGGTCAAGCTGAGGCTCGGGAACCTGAACGCCCGCGGCCAGCAAAAGGGCGTGGACGCTCAGATCCGGGCCGACATGGAAGCGCTGGCCAGGCACCGGGCCATTACGGACGCGATCCTGGTTGCCGGGGACGAGGATATGGTCCCGGCGGTCGAGGCGGCGCAGGCGTTCGGGGTCCGGATCCACTTGTGGGGCATCGAGCCGCCGTACGGGACCAACCAGGCCGAGCGCCTGGTCTGGGAATCCGACACGGTCAACGTGCTGGAACGCTCGTTCGTCGAGCCCTACTTCACCCGCCAGCTGGCGCCCGAGCCTGCCTCGAGCATCACGACCGATCCCGGCCCGGTGCGGACCGGCCAGGCCCTGCCCGCTCAGACTGTGCAAGGAGCGCCGTCGCCGGCTCAGGTGTTCGGCGACCGGCACCTGTCCCGGCCGTATTCCCGGCCCCTGCAGCTCAATCACCTGCCGTCGGCCCGGCTCGGCCCGGACCGGGAGCGGGTCGAGGAAGCCGGCGAGCATGTCGCGCAGAAATGGATCCTGACCCGCGGCGAGGACAACATCCGTGACCTGCTGCCCGGACCGATCCTGCCGCCGGTCATCGACAAGGAACTGCTCGTCGATGCCGAGAAGGAACTGGGCCTGTCGCTGCGTGCCTACCAGGAGGCCAGGGAATGGCTGCGCGATGCCTTCTGGGCCAGAGTGCACCGCCAGTTTGGCCTAGGGGTCGGGAAATCGAAAGGCTGAGTGCATTGGCTCACGAACCTCCGCCGGCACCGCGGCCGGTACTGACTGTCGTGCGCGGTGAGCCGACTGCCGCCGACCTGGCCGCGCTGGTCATCGTCCTCGGCAGCCGGGCCGGCCGGCCAGATGCCGGGCCGCGCCACCTGGCCAGCCAGTGGGCGGCGCCCGGCCGGCTGATGCGCCCGGCCGTCGCGGCCGGACCTGGCGCCTGGCGGGCTAGCGCGCTGCCCCGTTAGCGACTGTCGGGGCCGTTCTCACCTAGACTCCTCACAGCCGAAATGAGGAGACAAGGCACGTGCGCAAGGTCCTGATCGCAAACCGGGGTGAGATCGCAGTCCGGATCGCACGAGCCTGCCGTGACGCAGGACTAGCCAGTGTCGCCGTTTACAGCGAGACCGACCTGAACGCCCTGCACGTGACCATGGCCGACGAAGCCTTCGCGCTGGGCGGCCAGAGCGCGGCCGAGAGCTACCTGGACATCGCCAAGCTCTTGCGGGCGGCCGCGGACAGCGAGGCAGACGCCGTGCATCCCGGCTACGGTTTCCTGGCCGAGAACGCCGAGTTCGCCCGCGCCGTCATCGATGCGGGACTGACCTGGATCGGCCCGCCGCCCGCCGCGATCGAAGCGCTCGGCGACAAGGTCCAGGCGCGCCACATCGCCAAGCAGGTCGGCGCGCCGCTGGCGCCGGGCACCGACGGGCCGGTCAGCGGCGCCGATGAGGCGGCGGCCTTCGCCGCCGAGTACGGGCTGCCGATCGCCATCAAGGCAGCCTTCGGCGGTGGCGGGCGCGGCCTCAAGGTGGCCAGGACCACCGACGAGATTGCCAGCCAGTTCGAGTCGGCGGTACGCGAGGCGGTCGCCGCGTTCGGCCGGGGCGAGTGCTTCGTCGAGCGCTACCTGGACAAGCCGCGCCACGTCGAGACGCAGTGCCTCGCCGACCGTCATGGCAACGTCGTGATCGTCTCAACCCGCGACTGCTCGCTGCAGCGACGGCACCAGAAACTGGTCGAGGAGGCTCCCGCTCCGTTCCTGACCGCCGAGCAGGACAAGCAGTTGCGTACCGCGTCCGCGGACATCCTGCGCGCGGCTGGCTACGTCGGCGCGGGCACCTGCGAGTTCCTCATCGGCCAGGACGGCACCGTCTCCTTCCTCGAGGTCAACACCAGGCTCCAGGTCGAGCACCCGGTGACCGAGGAGGTCAGTGGCATCGACCTGGTCCGCGAGATGTTCCGCGTCGCCGACGGCGAGGTGCTGAACTTCACCGATCCAGAGGTGCGCGGCCACTCGATTGAGTTCCGGATCAACGCGGAGGATGCCGGCCGGGGATTCCTGCGGCTCCCGGCACCATCACCTGCTGGCGCCAGCCGTCAGGTCCCGGCGTTCGTCTCGATGCCGGCTACACGGCCGGCCAGACGGTCCCGCAGGCCTTCGACTCGCTCATCGCCAAGCTGATCATCACCGGGGCTACCAGGGAGCAGGCGCTGGAGCGGTCCAGGCGCGCCCTGGCCGAGTTCGAGATCGACGGCATGCCCACGGTGCTGCCGTTCCATCGTGCCGTAGTCCGCGACCCGGCCTTCACCGACGAGCCGTTCCGGGTGCATACCCGGTGGATCGAGACCGAGTTCTCGGCTGACATCCCGCCCTATCAGGGCCCGGCCGGCCGGCCGGCGAGCCCGCCAGCCGGGAGACGATCACGGTCGAGGTCGGCGGCAAGCGGCTCGAGGTCACGGTCCCGGCCGGATTCAGCGCGGGCCAGGCACCGGCAGCGACCGCGGCCGGCCGAGGCAAGCAGCCCGCCGGGGCGGCTCGGCTGGCGGCCCGCCCAGTGGCGACGAGCTGGTCAGCCCGATGCAGGGCACGATTGTCAAGATCGCGGCCGCCGATGGCGAGCAGGTCAGCGCCGGCGACACCATCGTCGTGCTGGAGGCGATGAAGATGGAGCAGCCACTGACGGCACACAAGGCAGGCACCGTGACCGGGCTCAGCATTCAAGTCGGCCAGACCGTCCCGGCCGGAGCCGTCATCTGCCAGCTGCGCTGATGGCGAGAATTCCGGGCGATCCTGGCGTCCTGGCCTGGCTGAAGTTCGCGGCGGGATTCCGGTTGCCCGACGCGAACCTGGACTGGGTACGGCACGAGCTCACCGACGCCGGCTGGCGCGGCCGAACCGTGCTGCGCCACCTGGCCGTGATCATCCCGATCTGCGCCGTCGTGGCGGCGCTGTTGCTGACGTTGTCGCCCGCGCCCGCCTGGTTCGCGGTCATGATGATCGCGCTGATCCTGTGCGGCAGCATCTTCACCGTGGCTGCCTATGCCGACGACATCCGGGCCCGGCGGCTGCAGCAGCACGGCCTGGACGTCCCGGATGACCCCGATCTCGGCCGTCCGAGTCACTAGCCGTCGGCGCCAGTAATCCACCGCCACAAGACGCTGAGCTCAGCAGCCTTCTCGCTGAAGCGGTGATCGGGCGCCCAGTCAGCTACCAGCGGAGCGCGCAGCAGCAGTCTGCGGCCTCGGGCGCGGATCACGGTCACGGTCGCCAGCCGCGCGCGGCCGCTGGTCGGCGTCCGATCACTACCGGTGCGGCCGGATCCCGAGCGAGAAGATGCCGGCCGGGATGCGCCGGTGCCGTAGGCCGGCCGGGCGCTGACCCGGTAGTGGTCACCAGGTCCGGCCGGCTCGGCCGGGCCGCGGATGTCCAGACCGGTGATCTCTGACCACGGCACCACGTGACGGAAGTAGCCGCGGATGACGAGCCCTTCCGTCGTGACCTGCGTGCAGAACCGGCCGCGCCAGAAATACAGGACGAGGTTCACTGCCGCGAACGGCGCGGCCGCCCAGCCGGGCAAGAGCAGCCCGTCGCAGCCGGGGACCGTATAGCCGACGCCGAGTGTTACGACCGCCACTGGCAGCAGCAGGATGAACCGGCCGACCAGGGGCCGCCGGAACTGGTCGGACAGCCGGTACTCAGCCAGGACTATCCCGAGTTCGTCCGGCAGCGAAGCGGGCGGAAGAGCAACAGCGCGGTCCGGCATGGAATCCCCCGTGGCAGCGTGACGATGCGGGCTGACCAGGTGCCCGGTTACTCTACGGCGGCGCGTCAGCGGCCTGCCACTGCTTATTGGCCCGCCGGATCAGTCGCTGGCGCTCTCGGCGGGCTGCATGAGCCTGCGGGCCGCCTCGGTGAGGCTGCCCGACAGTGACGGGTACACGGCGAAGGTGTGCGCTACGTGGTCCACGCTGAGATGACGCTCGACCGCCAGCGATACCGCCAGGATCAACTCGCTGGCCCGCGGCGCTACGATCACGCCGCCGAGCACGGTGCCGCTGCTGCGCCGCGCGATGAGCTTGACGAAGCCGTCCCGGAAACCCTGCATCTTCGCCCGGGCATTGGTGGCCAGCGGCAGTTTGACCACGATGGCGTCCGGAATCTCCCCGGCGGCCACCGCCAGCTCTGGTACGCCGACGGTGGCGATCTCCGGCTCGGTGAAGATGGTCGCCGCCACGTTGGACAACCGCAGCGGCTTGACTGCCTCGCCCAGCGCGTGCCACATCGCGATCCGGCCCTGCATCGCCGCGACCGACGCGAGCATCAGCACGCCGGTGCAGTCCCCGGCCGCGTAGACGCCGGGTGCCGAGGTCCGGGAGACCTTGTCCACGTGCACGAAACCACGGTCGTCAACCTCGATGCCGGCTTCGCGCAGGCCCAGGCCTGAGGTGTTGGGCACCATGCCGACGGTGAGCAGGCAGTGCGTGCCCCGCACGCTGCGGCCGTCAGCCAGCGTGACAGTGACGCCATCGCCAGTCCTGATCACCCGCTCGGCTCTCGACTTGCCCAGCACGTTCATGCCGCGGCGGCGGAACACGTCCTCGACCACGACGGCGGCGTCGGCGTCCTCATGCGGCAGTACCCGCTCGCGGGAGGAGACCAGCGTCACCTGCGAGCCGAGGGCCTGGTAGGCGCTGGCAAACTCGGCCCCGGTGACACCGGAGCCCACCACGATGAGCTCGCGGGGCAGCTCAGTCAGGTCGTACAGCTGGCGCCAGTTGAGAATCCGCTCGCCGTCCGGCTCAGACCCGGGCAGCACTCGCGGCTGCGCTCCGGTCGCGATGAGCACGGCATCGGCGGCGATCTCACTGTCGCCCGCGATGACGGTGCGCGGCCCGGCCAGCCTGGCGCTCCCGGCCACGACCTTGACTCCCTCGGCCGACAGCCGGGACGCGACATCAGCCGATTGGGCCCTGGCCAGCGACCTGACCCTGGCGTACAGGCGTAGCGCATCGAGCTGGACGGCCACGTTCGGTTCCGAAGGGATCCTGATACCCAGGCCCGCCGCCCCATCCAGGCCGGCCATCATGCCGGAGGTGGCGATGAGCGTCTTCGACGGCACGCAGTCGGTCAGCACGCAGGCGCCGCCGAGCCCGTCTCGCTCGACCACAGTTACCTCAGCGCCCAGCTGGGCGGCGACCAGGGCAGCCTCATATCCGCCCGGCCCGCCGCCGATGATCGCGATCTTCGTGCGGGGCTGGCTCACGTTTTCTCATTCTGTCCTACCGGCGGCCCGGCCCGGCCACCGGCGCCGGCCCTGGGCGGGTTCGCCCGCACCCGGAGCTGCGGGCTCGTACGCTTGTCTGTCGTGGCGATCTACGCGGCGTACGGCAGCAATATGGACCCTGAGCAGATGGCCCGCCGCTGCCCGCACTCGCCGCAGCACGGCACCGGCTGGCTGGAAGGCTGGCGGCTGACCTTCGGCGGCGAGGACCTCGGCTGGCAGGGTGCCCTCGCGACCGTGGTCGAGGGCGGCGACGGAACCAGGGTGTTCGTGGTGCTGTACGAGGTTCCCGAGGCTGACGAGGCCGCACTCGACCAGTGGGACGGCGTGACCCTGGGCTATTACCGGAAGACCAAGGTCCGGGTCAGCACTCTGGACGGAGAGACACTGGCCTGGCTCTACGTGCTCAACGATTATGAGGGCGGGCTGCCCTCGGCCCGGTATCTCGGCACCATGGCCGACGCGGCCGAGGCCGCCGGGGCGCCGGCCGACTACACGGCCTGGCTGCGCCGCCGGCCCTGCCGGTCAGTCGGCGACTAGCGCTACCTGGCCAGCAGCAACGCCGCGAACGCCACCGCCGGCCCGACGATGCTGGCCACTGAGACCCACGCGGTACGGCTTTCCAGCACCGCAGCCGGCACGCCCCGCTGCCTGGCCTGCTCCAGGCGGCTGGCCAGCTCGCCGGTCATCAGCTCCACCTGGTCCTTGACCTGCAGTTCGACCGCCTCGGCGGACAGCCGCTCGGAGCCCGGCCTGGGTCGCTGGCCGCGCATGCTGCCGAACGGGCCGATGCCGCTGCTGCTGCGCATCCGGCGCCGCGCGCTGCGGCCGGTGTAGAGCGCCCAGCAGTAGATCGTTTTGTCCTTCTTCGGTTCCGGCCGGGAGCACGCGAATTCGACCGATTCGCCGAGCCGGACGCTGCCGAGCGCACCCCACCGGATCAGGTGATCCCGCAGCGGGTTGCGGACCAGGACAGATTCGTCGTCCGCGATAACCCGCGGGCGCAGGCCGCAGGCATACGCCACACCGGTGCAGCCGAGCAGCGCCACCGCAAGCTCAACCGAGAAGTAATCGTGGTCCGGGATGACGACCTGGATGACATTAAAGATCACGAAGGCGACCCAGACCCAGAAGAAAATGATCGGTCCGGGGCGGCGGAAGACCGTCGTCCCATCCGCTGCGGCCTTGCCCAGTGTCTTGACCGGCAGGGCGGCCGGCTCCGGCCGGGCAGGCGCGGCCGACGGCGTCGACATCGGCGCCGGCGACGCAGGCGCGGCGGGCGCGCCAGGGCGCCCGGCTGCTCCTTCTTGGTGCGACGACAACAGAGCCACTCCCGTTGCTCAGAACCCGGGGTCAGGCTGCCTTAGCTGGCACCTGGACGCGACCGGCCAGGACGCCACGTCCCGGCCACTTACTGTATGCGGACCAGCACCGATCGGGCGATTCCGGCTGGTAGCGGCGAGGGCAACGGGTGCTAATTCGGCCGGGCTAGGCCAGCGCGGCGTCGGAGATCTGCTGGCGGCCATCCCTGGCACCTGGCTCGGAATCCGGCCTGACCGGGCCGTCACCGGAGATCGCGGTCAGCGCTGTCGCCGCCATCAGCCGGACGCCGTAGCCGATGACCCGCTCGTCCACGTCGAAGATGGCCTGGTGAATGTCGAAGTCAGCCGGGGAGCCCGGCGTCCGGGACCCAAGGCGGCACAGTGCTCCGGGGATGGACTCCAGGTACCAGGCGAAGTCCTCGCCGCCCAGGCTCTGCGGCGCCTCGGTGATGCAGTCAGGACCGAGCACCCGGTCGGCCGCAGCCTCGAACATGGCCGTGCTGATCGCGTCGTTGACGGTGGGCGGCACGTTGCGCTGGTAGGTGATCTCCGGCACCACGCCGTACGAACTGGCCACCGACTCCAGCAGGGCCTTGACCAGCTCCGGGGCATCGTGCCAGGCGGAGTCGTCCAGGCACCTGATGGTGCCCTCGACCACCCCGTCATCAGGAATCGCGTTGGCCGCCGAGCCGGCACTTACCCGGCCCCAGACCAGGCTGAGGCTGGACCGCGGGTCCACCCGCCGCGACAGCGCCGCGGGCAGCTCGGTAATGATCTTGCCGAGGGCGAAGACCAGGTCAGCAGTCAGGTGCGGCCGGGCGGTGTGACCTCCCGGCCCGGTCACCTTGATGGTGATCTTGTCGCAGGCGGCTGTGATCGGGCCGGTGCGGGTGCCGATCTTGCCGACGTCCAGCCGCGGGTCGCAGTGCAGCGCGAAGATGCGATCGACCGAGGCGATGCCGCCGGCTGCCATCACATCGACCGCGCCGCCGGGGACTTCCTCGGCGGGCTGGAAGATAAGCCGGACCTTGCCCGGCAGCGCGCGCGCGGCGGCGGCCCGGGCCAGGAACAACCCGGTGCCGACCAGGATCGAGGTATGCACGTCGTGCCCGCAGGCATGGCAGGCGCCCCGGTTCAGCGACCGGTACGGCACGTCCTTCTCGTCGTTGATTGGCAGCGCGTCGATGTCCGCGCGCAGCGCCACGACCGGCTCATCGGCGCCACCATCGCCGATGTCGACAGTCAGCCCGGTGCCCTTGGGCAGGATCGACGGCCGCAAGCCGGCCGCCTCTAGCCGCAGCGCGATCCGGCGCGTGGTCCGGTACTCGTGATATCCGGTCTCGGGGTGCGCATGCAGGTCGCGCCGGAACTCGATCAGTTCCGGCTCGTGCCGTGAGAGGAACGCGTCAAGCTCCCCTTCGAGATCGTGCTCGATCATGCGCTGCCTCCCCGTCGGCAACGAAGTTCTCCGGCTCGGCTACACCGGCGGCCTCTTATGTGCCGGCCCTGCCCGGCAGTCAGCGACTTTCTCATGTGAACTTCGAACTCACTCCAGTCCGCTAGCAAGCGTGGCCGAACCGGGAACAGATGCCGTGACAGCATCAGATCCCGGGCCGAGCCCGGTGACGTGCCCGCTCCAGAACTGTCCCGGCCCTTCTCGGGCCGGGAATTACGCCAGGCCGATCGCCTCGTTCTCGCGGCAGGTACCACTGATTCCAGTGGTCAAACCTGGCCCGCAAGCGATAGCGGATCTGCGCCCGTAGCCAACAAGTGCCGGCTGCCCTAGGAGATCAGGAGACGCTCCTATGAGCGCCTCGGTTTCTCGCCATTCGGTTACGAGATTCGTTCTACTGGCCAGCATCGTACCCGCCCGGATAGCCCGCTCGCTGAAGTTGCGCGATTGTCGCGGTCCGTGCCTGATACGGCCGTCAGGCCGGCCTCAGTAAACCTCGGGAGGCTTGTAGACGCCCCACACATCACGCAGTGCATTGCAAGTCTCGCCGACAGTAGCCAAAGCTCGCAGCGCGTCGCGCAGCGGGTACAGCAGATTCGCGTTTCCCTCGGCGGCGCGCCTGACCTCGTCCAGGCACCGGCGGACCTCGCCGGAGTCGCGCCGGGCCCGCAGAGTGGCCAGCCGCGCCGCTTGCTCGGCCTCGATCGCCGGGTCTACCCGCAGCGGCTCGTACGGCTCCTCGGACTCGCTAACGAAGGCGTTGACGCCGACGACCTTGCGCTCGCCGGAGTCGACTTCGCGGGCAATCCGGTAGGCCGAGCGCTCGATCTCGGCCTTCTGGAAGCCCTGCTCGATGGCGGCGACCGCGCCGCCGAGATCGGCCACCTGGTCCATCAACTGGCGGGCGCGGGCCTCGATGTCACCGGTCATCGACTCGATGGCATACGAGCCTGCCAGCGGGTCGACGGTGGCCGTCAGGTCGGTTTCAAAGGCCAGCACCTGCTGGGTCCGCAGCGCCAGCGTGGCAGCCTTCTGGCTCGGCAGCGCGATCGCCTCATCGTAGGAGTTGGTATGCAGCGACTGAGTCCCGCCCAGCACTGCGGCTAGCGCCTGCAACGTGACCCTGGCCAGGTTGACCTCGGGCTGCTGCGCGGTGAGCTGAACGCCGGCCGTCTGGGTGTGGAAGCGCAGCATCTGCGACCGCGGGTCGCGGGCCCCGAACTCCTCGGCCATGATGTGCGCCCACAGCCGCCGGGCGGCACGGAATTTAGCTACCTCTTCCAGCAGCGTCGTCCGCGCCACGAAGAAGAACGACAGTCGCGGCGCGAATTCATCAACCGCGAGTCCGGATGCAATGGCGGCGCGGACATACTCACGCGCGTTCGCCAGCGTGAAGGCAATCTCCTGAACCGGCGTCGCGCCTGCTTCCGCCATGTGATATCCGGAGATCGAGATGGTATTCCAGCGCGGTATCTCGGTCCGGCAATAGGCAAAGGTATCGGCGACCAGCCGCAGTGACGGCTGCGGCGGATAGATATAGGTGCCGCGGGCGATGTACTCCTTGAGGATGTCGTTCTGGATCGTGCCGGAGATGACGGCCGGGCTTACCCCGTGCTCCTCGGCGACCAGCTGGTACATCAGCAGCAGCAGCGCGGCCGGCGCGTTGATCGTCATCGACGTCGACACCTTGTCCAGGCCGATGCCGTCGAACAGCAGCCGCATGTCCTCCAGCGAGTCGATGGCCACGCCGACCTTGCCGACCTCGCCGCGGGCCTGCTCGGCGTCGGAGTCGTAGCCCATCTGCGTCGGCAGGTCGAAGGCGACTGACAGGCCGGTGGTGCCGGCCTCGATCAGCTGGTGGTAGCGGCGGTTGGAGTCCGTCGCGGTGGAGAAGCCGGCGTACTGCCGCATCGTCCACGGCCTGGTCTGGTACATCGTCGGGTACACACCGCGAGTGAACGGGAACTCGCCGGGCTCACCCAGATCGGTCACCGGATCAAGGCCCGCCACGTCCTTGGGCCGGTAGACACCCTCGATCGGCGCGCCTGACTCCGAGTTGCGACTCATGGCTCAAGCGTACGGCGCGTGCGCGCCGGGGTCGTGTGACGTGCGCCACCCGGCCGTCGAGCGCGCAGCGGCGGGTCGAGCAGCGTCAGGGTCCCCGCGTCGGCGTCGAGCTCGGCTGCGATGCCCACGGGGTAGGCCTGGAATCCGCCGCCATGCCCGACGTTCGCCCGGCCGAGTACCGGCACACCCAGGTCGCTCAGTCGCTCGGCCAGAATCGCCTCGATCTGATCGCGGTCCCCGCACCGGGTGAAGGTTCCGGTGATGACGCCGGCCACGCCGGCCAGGTAGCCGCTGCGGCGCAGCTGCGTCAGCATCCGGTCTAGCCGGTAGTCCGCTTCGCCATCGTCTTCCAGCAGCAGGATCCCGCCGTGTGCCGGCCGCGAGGTCGGCGTGCCAACCGAGGACGCCAGCAGGCTCAGGTTGCCGCCGAGCGTGACGCCGCTGGCGCGGCCGCCCCTGATCGCGATCGCGTCCGGGTAACGGATCTGCCGTACTTGCCAGGGCCGCGTCAGCACCTGCAGCAGCGAGCCGAACGAGTAGTCGGGCGCCTCGCCAGGCGCGGCCACCATGGTGCTCAGCACGGAGCTCCAGCCCAGCCGGGCCGCGACCGCTTCCAGAACCGCGGTGACGTCGGAGTATCCGGCCAGCACCTTGGCCGGCAGGCCGGCCAGCGTCTGCCAGCTGATCAGCTCCAGAGTGCGCTGCGCTCCGTAACCACCGCAGGCAAACAGGATCCCGGCGATGGCAGGGTCGGACAACGCCCTGGCCAGGTCAGCTGCCCGCAGCTCATCGGTGCCCGCCAGGTAGGGGCGGACCTGGCTGCGCTCGCGCGCCGACTGGCAGACGACCGGGTCAAGCCCGGCCGACCGCAATCGCGCGAGTCCGCCGGCCAGGGCGTCCTGATCGGCCGGACTGCTACAGGTCAGTACCGCGACCCGGGCTCCGGGCCGCAGCGCTGGCGGACGGATCAGCGAACGAGGCGCCTGGCTGCCGGACACCGGGCGAGTACAGCATGCGGCTGCGCACTAGGTCCAGCCGGACCCCGGCGGCTACCCCGGCGGCGGTCCCGCAGGCCCGGCTGACCGCGGCCGCTGGTCTAGGGTGGTGCGCACCGTGAGCAGGGTCCTGGGCATCGACATCGGCGGCAGCAAGAGCCGCGCCGTGCTGGTCGCCGACGGCCAGGTCGTGGCGGACGCCGAGGCCAGCAGCGCAAGCCTGGCCGCCGCCGGGCCGGAAGCAGCCGAGCGGGCGCTGGCCAGCCTGCTGGCGCAGCTGCCTGCCGCCACGCCGGGGTCTCTGGACGCTGTCTGCGTCGGCTCGGCCGGAGTGAAGATCCCGGAAACCCGCCAGTTCCTGCACACCCGGCTGGCGCCGCTGACCGTGACCGGGACCGTGTGCATCGTCGACGACGCGGCGCTGGTGCTGCCTGCCGCCGGGCTCGATCACGGGATCGCCGTCATCGGCGGCACCGGCTCCGTCGCCGTCGGCCAGTGGCGGCAGCACCGGGTGCAGGCCGGCGGCTGGGGTTACCTGCTCGGCGACGAGGGCAGCGGTTACTGGATCGCCCGGGCCGGGCTGCGAATCTTGCTGACCCGGCGCGACCGCGGTGAACCCGGCGGCGCGCTGGCCACGGCGCTGCTGACAGCGACCGGCAGCACCACGATCGACAGCCTGCACGCTGCGTTCCTGCGGCGCCCGCAGCCCCGGCACTGGGCCCGGTTCGCTCCCGACGTGCTCGACAGCGGCGACCCGGCGGCGGCCGGGCTCACCGCTGCGGCAGCCGCCGCGCTGGCCGACCTGGCCGCCGCGGCGTCGGTCCAGCTGACCGCACGTGGCCGTGCTCCGGCCGCGCTCCCGGTGGTGCTGGCAGGTGGCCTGATGCGACATGACCCGATGCGGCGCGCTGTCATCAGCGCGCTGGCAGCCGCACTGCCGGGCCGCACGGTCAGCGCACTGCAGGAACCGCCGGTAGCCGGCGCGGTTCGGCTCGCTGCGCAGGCGGCCGCCGATCAGGACCGGGGCTAGGCAACCTCTGTTTCGGGCCCGCCATCGGACTCCGGCGGCTGGGCCGCGTGCTGCTGGATGGCTCCGAGGCTGTCGCGCAGGGCCTCCCAGACGGCGCCGAGGCTGGCGCTGGCCGGCAGGTCACCGCGGATCGTGCCGGGCGGGCTGGCCTGGTCACCGAGCGCCAGCAGCGCGGCCCGGCCGAGGTCCACGATCACCGGGTCCGATGCCTCGATGGTGAGCTGCTCGTCGGTCACCCGGATGAACATCTGGCGGCGGCCCGCTTCCTCAGGCGCCTCGTCGCTGGTACCAGCGACGTCGGCATTGCGCAGTGCCTCCCTGGCCTGTTCCAGGTCGACCCCGAGGGCCGCGAGCACCCGCGCGGCGGCGGCGGCCGGATCGCCGAGCGCTGCCAGCAGCAGGTGATGCGAGCCAACTGGCTGCGAGCCGGCCAGCCGAGCAGCTTCGCCCAGGCTGACATCGGCAGCCGGTGTTGTGCGCAGCTCCGGCGACTCACCGGGCTCGGGTGCCTCAGCCGGTCCGGCGTCGGAGCGGCGGCGCAGCCAGCGCCTGCTCCAGCTGCTCTCGGCGGGCACCGCGGCCGCCAGCTCCAGCACTGCGGTGCGGATCGGCGCCAGGTCGGCGGAGTGCTGCCGGAGGACCTGCGCGCCGACACCGTGTCCTTCCCGGATGACGCCCAGCAGGATGTGCTCGGTGCCGATGTAGTCGTGATGGAGTTGCAGCGCCTCGCGCAAGGCGAGCTCGAGGGTCTTCTTCGCTCGCGGGGTGAACGGAATATGCCCGCTGAGCTGAGATTTGCCGGGGCCGACGAGCGCCGCGACCTCGTCCCTGGCGCCGGCCAGCGTCAGCCCGAAGCGATCGAGGGCACGGCAGGCGAGCCCGCTCGGCTCGCCGAGAAGGCCGAGCAGGATGTGCTCGGTGCCGATGTAGTTGTGCTGCAGCCGCCTGGCTTCTTCCTGTGCCAGCACGACGACGTGACGGGCGCGGTTGGTGAATCGCTCAAACATGAGACCTACCGTCTAGCATGTCCGTCACCCAGTCAATACCATGCTAATAATAGGGTGACGCGGCCAGCACCGCGCACCAGCACCGCCCACCAGCACAACGCGGGCCGGCACCGAGAGGATCAGCTTCATGGACTGGGAAGACCGGCTCGATGAGTGGGAACTCGAGCGGGATCTGGCCGCCCAGCTCGAAGGCTCAGACTGGGTGACCCTGGAGCGTGCGGCCGCCGACACCGGCGCGTCCCGCGCCGTTCTGCGCAGCTGGTACCGGACCGGGCAGATCCCGTCCCGGCTCATCGACGGACCGCACGGGCCGCAGCGGCTGGTGCCGCTCGCGCTGGTTGCCGCGCGTGCCGAGGCGTCGCCGCGACTGCGGCGCACGGCGCAGCGGCGGCTTGCCGACGAGGCACAGCTGGAGATTCTCCGGCACCGGATCGACCAGCTCGAGCTCAGGCTGGCTGCGCTAGAACAGCGCCAGCCAGCCGGATGACGGAGCCGGCGCTGATCAGCTGGCGGCCAGGTACCGGATGATCGCCGCGGCGAGCGCGGTGGCGATACTGCGCGGCACGCTCGGCCGCACCAGCAACGCGGCGTCGGCCGCGTTGTTCATGTTGCCGCACTCGATCAGGACCTTCGGCATCGTCGTCAGGTTCAGGCCGGCCAGGTCAGGGCGCCGGATGTAGCCGTGATGACCGTAGTAGTCGCTGATGTGCATCCGGGTATGGCGCAGCACGGCCGCATGAACATCACGGCCGAACTGCAGTGACGATGCGATGACCTTGTTATTCGGGCCGTCTGCAACCGGCTCGAGCACCGTGAAGCCGCGGCCGGATGCCGGGCCGTAATCGGCGTGAATGTCGATCGACACGTTCGCGTGCGCCCGGTCGAGAATCCGGGCCCGCCGGTTGACACAGGGCCCGATGCCGCGATTGCTGCTCCTGGTCATGACCAACCGCGCCCCGGCCTTAATCAGGTCGGCCCGCAGGTACTTCGCAACGTTCCAGTTGAACCTGGCCTCGGTATAGCCGCTGGCTGTCTCTGTCCCGGTGGTATCGCAGTCTTCCCACTCCCGCCGTTCCAGATCTGGTGGTTGAGGAACGCAGGGTCGGTGTAGTTCCGTCCGTTGTGGCCGGGATCGATGCCGATGATCTTGCCAGCAAGCACCTGGCGTCCGCGGCGGCCGGCTGGCTCGCGCTGGCCGACGCCAGGCCGGCCGGCGCCAGTACCACTAGCGCGAGCCCGGCAGCCGCCAGCCACGCGACGGCACTTCGGCGCACGGAGCGAGATGCATGGTGAACGAGGTCCATAGCTCCCCATCGGCAATCAAGGTCACGAGTCAGGTGACTACGTTGTGTATCACGGCTGAAGCAGTGCGGCCGCGATCGCCGCGTGCACTTTCTTGCGGAGGCCGACGACGGACGGCCCCGGCCGGTCCCGGCCGAAATGCACGGAGTTGGTCAGCAGCACGGTCCAGATGCCGCTGACCGGGTCCACCGACAGGCTCGTGCCGGTGAAGCCCGTGTGACCGGCACCAGATTCCGGCCAGCCGTCCCCCATGTTGTCCCAGTTATCGTGCCGCAGTCCCCAGCCCAGGCCGCGACGGCCCGACAGCCCGACGGTCTGGCAGCGGACCGCTTCCGCGCGCAGCCAGCCTGGCAGCCAGCCGGGGGCAACCTCCGGGTCGGCACCGACCCACGCAGCCGCGAACCGGCTCAGGTCGGCCGCGGTGCCGAACAGCCCGGCATGTCCGGTGACACCGCCGAGCAGCGCGGAGTTCTCGTCATGCACCACGCCCGTTGTGGCGATCCCGTTGACCGGCTCAGTCGAGGCGAAGCCGGCCGGCAGCGAGGCCGGCGGGCAGAACATGGTGCTGGTCAGCCCGAGTGGTTCGCACACCACCCGCTGGACAAGTTCGGCCAGGTCACATCCGGCGACGGCCGCGCAGAGCTCACCGAGCACGATGAAGCCGACGTCGGAATAGCGGCAGACACTGCCGGGCCCGGCGACGATCGGCTCGGCCAGTGCCGCCGCCATCGCCGCCGCGCCGTCGGTCGTATGCAGGTAGTACCTGCGCTGGTCGGGCAGCCCGGAGGTATGACTGAGCAGCTGGCGGACAGTGACCAGGTCCTTGCCCGGCCCGGCGAAGGACGCCAGGTACCTGGCGGCCGGGTCGTCCAGCCCGGCCTGGCCCTCCGCTATCAGGTACAGGACACACGGGGTGGTCGCCACGACCTTCGTCAGCGAGGCCAGGTCGAAGATCGTTGCCGCGGTCATCGGGCGGCGGGCGGCCCTGTCGTGCTGCGCGTCGCCCGTCACATGCGTGAGCACTGTTCTGCTAGAGCGGCCCGCGGCCAGTACCGCTCCGGGAATGAGCCCGTCCGCTACCGCCGCGTCGACCAGCTCGCACGCGGCGCGGATTCGATCAGCCCGGTCCTGGTCAGGTGCGCTGGCCTGCTTGCCCGTCACTGGCGCCGCCCCGGCGCGGGTCGCCGCGACAGCAGCCCGGCCAGCAAATCTGCGGCAGCGCTCAGGTTCGCCAGGGCTGCGCCCCTGGTACCCAAGTAGAGCCGTCCGGCCAGGTCGCGGTCGTGGATCGTGCCGGTACCGACCACGATGGCGTCGGGCCGACTGGTCAGCACCGTCACCAGCAGCTCACGTTGCCACGGGCGGCGATGGGCGTCGCGAACCGCCACCACCAGCGGCCGGCCCCTGGCGCGGTGCAGCAGCGAGCCGAGCGCGTCGGAGTCTGCCGTGCTGAGGTCGGCCGCGCCAGCGCCGGGACCAGAATTGCCCTCGGCTAGCCGGACCCCGTCCGTTCCTGGCAACCGCGCTGCCAGCTGGACGAGCAGGCTCGCCGCCGACTCGCCCACCTCGCTGCCCGGCAGCCAGCCACCGTCCAGGACGAACGGCACGCCGGCGGGCGGCGTTTCCAGCTCTGCGATCAGCGCCTGACGCGCGGCTGTCCGGCCGAGCGCACGGCCCTGGCTGATAGTGACGGCCGGACGTCGCCCAACCGGCTCCGCGGCCGCCCAGGCAGCGAGCTCACTGACCTTGGCCGCTGCCATGTCGATGCGCTCGCGCGTGAGGTCGCCGTCGCGGAGAGCGGCAGTCAGAGCGGCGTGCGCACGCGCTTGGGCGGCGTGATCAGCTGGCAGGCACAGCAAGTCCGCGCCGGCCGCAATCGAGCGGACGGCGCCGGACGCCTGGTCCTCATCGTCGCCGACGGCAGCCATGTCGAGCGCATCAGAGATGATGACGCCGCCGAAGCCGAGTTCAGCCCGGAGAACTCCACTCAGCCAGCGGCGCGACAAGGTAGCAGGAGCCTCATCGACCGCGGGGTACACGACGTGCGCGGTCATGACGCAGCGCACGCCCGCCTCCATCGCGGCCGCGAATGGCTGCACGTCAGTGGCCAGCAGCTCACCCAGCGTGGCCGTCACCGACGGCAGTTCCCGATGGGAATCGCCAGCCGCCCGGCCGTGCCCGGGGAAGTGCTTCACGCACGCCGCGACCTGATGGTCCTGCAGGCCGCCGACGAACGCGGCCGTGTGCAACGCGACCGGCCGCGGCCGGTCGCCAAAGGACCGGACCCCGACCACCGGACTCAGCGGACAGACGTCGAGGTCGGCAACCGGGGCCAGGTCGAGGTTCAGCCCGGCCGCGGCCAGCCGGGCGCCGATCGCCCCGCCGACCTGGCGGGTCAGCTCAAGATCATCGACAGCACCCAGTGCTGCGTTGCCGGGAAAGGACGAGCCCGCTGCAGCCTCGAGCCGGGTCACCGAGCCGCCTTCCTCATCGGCAGCGATGAGAACCGCCGGGTTATGGCTACGTAGCTCGGCGGTCAGCGCGCGAAGCTGGTCATCGCCGGCGATGTTGCCGGCGAACAGGACCACTCCGGCTAGCCCGTCATCGAGCCAGCGGCGAAGCCAGTCCGGGAGCTGATGGCCGCCGAACCGGGCCAGCAGGCAGGTATTGAGCTGTCGGCGCACCTTCCGATGATCTCAGCCACGGACCCTGTCATGACGGGCCACATCCGCTCAACAGGCCGTTGACCTGCGTCAAAGCTTTCGCAAAGTCGGGAGTGAGTCGTGCCGCCTCAGCCTGATACGGCCGGAATATGACGCGTGGCAGTTGCACCTCGTGTGGGGAATGTCACACGACGTGACTTCACACACCCGTATACCGCATAAGCTGCACACCGGCCGGCCACAAGATCAGCAAGCCTGGCCCGGCCGGTCGGCCCGCCGCAGCAAAGATCGAGGGACCAGATGAGGCTTGCGGGTCGGCCCGCCACGGCGCTGGCCGCGTGCACAGGCGTTGCGGCCCTGGCCTTTCCCACCGCGCTGGCACTGACCACAGCGCAGGCGGCTCCAGCCGCCAGCCGCGCCGCGGCTTCGGCTCGTGCGGCCGCCGCAGTCAGGGCAAGCGCGTCCGGCCAGCCTGACCGCGCCCAGGCGGTGCCCGCAACGGGTAGCTACGCTGCGCGCACGGTCGGCGGCCCGCTGATGAGCTCGCGCCGCGTCGTCGTGCGCCAGCCAGCCCGCCAGGCCAGATCCGTGCCGAAGGTACCGGCCTCGGCCTGGGTAATCGCCAATGCCCAGACCGGCCAGATACTGGCGGCCAAGGATCCGCATGGCGAGTTCGGGCCCGCCAGCACTCTCAAGATGCTGACCGCGGTCACGCTGGTCCCGCTGCTCAAGCCGGACGCGATGGTGACCACAAGCAAATTTGCCGCCGGGCAGCAGCCCAATAGCGCCGGCCTCATTGCAGGCCGGGCGTACCGGGTCTCTGCCTTGTTCCAGGCCCTGCTGCTGATCTCGGCGAACGATGCAGCCGTCGCGCTCACCGAGGCCACCGGCTCGTTCGCCACCGGGATGGCGCTGATCAACGCCGAGGCCAGGCACCTGCAGGCCTACGACGTGGTCGCCAAGCTGCCGAATGGCCTGCCGGCCGCTGGCCAGGTCACCTCGGCCTACGACGAGGCGCTGATCGCGCGGCGTGCGCTCGCGCTGCCCGCCTTCATGCGCTACGACCAGACCCTGACCGCGAACTTCAGGGTCAGGCCGCACCACTGGGAAACCCTGATCAACCAGAACTCCCTGCTCACGAGCTACCGCGGCGGCATCGGCGGCAAGATCGGCTGGACCGTCAGCTCCGAGGCCACCTACGTCGGGATGGCCAGGCGCAACGGCGTCACGCTGATCGCTACCGTGCTGCACTGCACCGCGTTGCAGGAGATCACCTCAGCGGAGAAGCTGCTGAACTGGGGCTTTGCCATGAACGGCAAGGTCCAGCCGGTAGGTGAGCTAGTTCCGCCGCTCCCTAGCACAGCCGCAGCCAAGCCAGCCCGGCCGAAGGACCTCGCGCTGAACAGCGCGCCGCCTGACTCGGCCGGCGCCCCCGGCTACGCGCTTGCAGCCGGCGGTGTCGCGGCAGCCGCGCTCGGCCTGGCCGCCCTGATCGTGACCCGCCGCCGGGCCGCAGCCGTCCGGCGCCGGCCCGAGTAACCCGAGCCGGTGCCCGGCCTGGCGCAGCAGCCGGCGCCAGCGGCAGCAGGTGCCCGGTCTGGCGCAGCTGCCGGCGCCAGCGCGAGCCGGTGCCCGGCCTGGCGCAGCTGTCCGCGCCGGCGGCAGCCGGTGCCGACAGGCCCGGCCTGGCGCAGCTGTCAGCGCCGGCGGCAGCCGGTGCCGACAGCTGCCAGGCGTCTAGCTGGTGCTGACGGCGCCGGCTGTTCGCTGGCCGGCCGATTCCTCGGCCGCCGCGTTGTCGGCAGCCGCCTCGTCGGCCGCCGCCCGGCCGGCTGCGGCCTCTGACCGGCTCGACGCCACCCTGGTCAGGATGGCTCGTACCGGCTTGCGGCCAGACCCGGCACTGGCACCGGCCGGGCGCCGGACGGCAGGTACCGCCGCGGGGATCCTGCCGGACGTGGCCTCGTCGGCCGCCGCCTGATCCTCGGCTGCCCGCTCTGCCGCGGTCTGCTCGGCGAGGGCGATGTCCCGGGCAGCGACAACGGTGAGCCGGCCCAGCGCGAGCGCCGCCACGAACACGATGACGATGCCCAGACCAGCGAAGAAGCTGATCTGCTCGGCAATCGTCAGTCCTCTGCCACCAACCGGCTGGCCTGCGGAAATGCCGTGGCTCCAGAGCCCGATCAGCACGCTGCCAACCGCAAACCAGGCGCCGCTCAGCGCCGCCAGCCACGCACCGAACACGGCCACCGGCCGGAGACGGCTGGCGAGCACGATGATGCCGCCGATGAACGCGCACGCGCCTGGCAGCACCTCCAGCAGCAGCCGCCCCGAGGTGACATGCCACGCGGTATCAGGCGTGTACGCGAAATGGAAGTACGGACCCGCGAACGGAACCAGCGCACCCCAGATGCCGAGCAAGACCAGAAGGAACCCGGACAGCGCGCCGCGGCTGCGCCGGACTCGAAGCGTCCCAGCCATATCGATACTCACTCCTCGTGCAGGCGTGGGGGGACAGATGCCTGCACGAGCACAGGTACCCGCAGGACGCGGATTATTCCTGCTCGTCCGGGCGAGCCGGACGCACCATCGTCGGTGCGGTCAAACTGGCGGCAGGAACCCGACTTTCTCCCTGACCCTTGCCATCGTCGCCGCCGCCAGCGCATGCGCCTTAGCCGCGCCCGAGGCCAGCAGGCGATCGAGTTCCGCCTCGTCTGCGAGCAGCTTCTCGGTGCGCTCGCGGACCGGCGCGAAGGCTCCGACCACGACCTCCGCGAGTTCTTTCTTGAACGTGCCGTAGCCCGAGCCGGCGTAACGCTGCTCCAGGCTGGCGACCGGCTCGCCGCTCAGCGCGGCGTAGATCCGCAGCAGGTTCGTGACGCCCGGCTTAGCGGCCTCGTCCGCGCGTACCTCGCCGTCCGCATCGGTTACCGCCCGCATGATCTTGCGGCGAATCGAGTCCGGCTCCTCCAGGACATCGATGATGCCCTGCGGCGCCGATGCCGACTTGCTCATCTTGATCGACGGATCCTGAAGGTCGGCAATCTTGGCGACCTCCGGCAGGATGTACGGGCCGGGCACCACGAACGTCGGCCCGAACCGGTGATTGAACCTTTGCGCGAGATCGCGGGTGAGCTCCAGGTGCTGACGCTGATCCTCACCGACGGGTACCTGGTCCGCCTCGTACAGCAGGATGTCGGCCGCCTGCAGGATCGGGTAGGTGAACAGCCCCACGCTGGCCGCTTCAGCACCGCCCTTGGCGGACTTGTCCTTGAACTGCACCATTCGGCTGGCCTCGCCGAATCCCGTCATGCAGGACAAAACCCAGGCGAGTTCAGGGTGCTCGGGCACGTGGCTTTGCACGAAGACGATGGACCGGTCAGCGTCCAGGCCGGCCGCGAACAACTGCGCGGCCGCCACCCGGGTCCGCCGCCGCAGATCAGCGGGTTGCTGCGGAACCGTGATCGCATGCAGGTCAACGACGCAGTAGACGGTGTCGTGCGTCTCCTGCATAGCCACCCACTGGCGCAGCGCGCCCAGGTAATTGCCGATGTGGAAGGAGTCAGCCGTGGGCTGGATACCGGACAGGACACGGGGTCGGGACATGTCACCGAAGTCTAGTTGTGCCGGGCCGGCCAGGGCCGGGCCGCACCGCCTCTGGCACCCCGGTAACGGGCGTTTATTCGCAAACACCCCAAAACCTCGCCCGGCATCGGGGCGAGGCGGAAGGTGAGCGGTCAGCCCGTGCTGCGCAGCGCGCCAGATTGGCCGGTGGTGCTGCCTGCGGCCGGGCCCGATTCGAGCAGCCCGTGCTGGACCGCGAAGGCCGCGGCCTCAAGCCGGGAGTGCACGCCCAGCTTGGTCAGCAGAGCCTGCACGTGCGTCCGGATAGTGGCAGCCGAGACACCGAGCTCGGCGACCATCGCAGCGGTGTCACAACCGTCTACCAGCAGTGCCAGGCACTGCCGTTCTCGCGCGGTCAGGTACTCGGCGAGCCGGAGCGCGTCGCGCTGGCTGGCCAGTTGCGGTTGCACGCCACCCGATGACGGCACCTCGACGACAACCTCGCCGCGCAGGACGCGGTCGATGGTCTCCCGCAGCACGGACACGCCCCTGGTCTTGTGCACGTAACCAGCCGCGCCCGAGCGCATGGCCCGCATGATGGCCTCGTTGTCGCCGTCAGCGGACAAGATCAGCACCTTGGTGCGCGGGCTCGCCTCAGCTAGCAGGCCGAGCGCCCCGATTCCGTCGTCCCCGGCGAAATGCCGGTCGACCAGGCACACGTCTGGCTGCCCGGCCCTGACCGCGTCGATCGTCTCGTCGATGGTGGTCGCTTTCGTCACTGCGCAGCCCTGGCCGCTGAGCACGCTGGACAGCGCGTCCAGGAAGACAGCATGATCATCACCGAGTACGACGTCGATCACGCGATCACCGCCGTTCCCGTGCGCTGCCGCGGCAGCACGATCCGGTCGCAGCGAGCGCCGAAGATCGCCCGGGCCCGGGTGCCGCCATAGCGGCCGGGCTCGACCTCAAGCTCGCCACCAGTTGCCGCCAGGAGCTGCCCGACAACCGACAGGCCACGTCCGGTACCGCCCGGCCCGCTGCCAAAGCCGCCGCCGTCGTCAGCCACCTCGATGATCGTGCCAGCCGCACGGCTGATGCGGATCTCTACGTGCCCGTCCGGGCCGGCTGCCCGGGCGGCGTTGTCCACCAGGTTGGTCAGCACGCGCCAGACGAGCATCGGGTTGACCGTCATGTAGACCGGCGGCCCGGCCGTCAGCCGCACGCTGGCCGCATGCCGGAGCTGGCCAAGCCTGGTCAGCTCGGCAGTGAGCTCCCGGACGTCGATAAGCTGCTGCTGGCCCGAGCCGGGCAGCGCAGCCGGCCCGGCTGGCGGGACGAAGTCGGCAATCATCTTCATCGCGCGCACGGCTTCCTGCACCATGAGCGCGGCCTGCCGCCGGGCATCCGTCCCGTCGTGTTCGTCTTCGGGCAGTACTGACTGCAGGGTCTCCGCGAGCATGGAGACCGTCATCATCTGATGCCCGAGATCATGAAGGACACCAGGGATGCCGGACTCGTCCGTGCTCACCGCCGACGTCTCGGCTGCGTATTGGCGGACGACAGACTCCCCGGTCATTATGTGTTCCCCCCGTTTGCTTATTTGCGGTGTTCCTCCGCTAACTGTCTGATCAGTCAGCGTCGCTGGCCCAACTATCCGGGCGGCTGATCCTGTCAGTAGGCGGTTAGCTGTTAGCCGAACCCGCGGCGCGGAACTTCGTTATCGCCGCGAGTCGCATCTCAGTGGGATGCCGTCAGGTGGCTCATGCAACAGTTCGGTTCTTGGGCCGTTCTGCGGGCCGGCGTCTCGGGTCACGAAATCTCCCCCGTGTCCGGGCCCCGGCTACGAAATCCGTCGCGCCAGAGCCTGACTAAGCATTAATTCTACACCACGCGTAGGGGCTCGGTCACTGGGGGTCACTCTCCGTAGCCGCCTTAGTGCCATGGACCAGTGGCGGCCGGCCTGCCGGAGTACTCCCGCCCCAGGCTGAAGACGACGCGAGCACGGGTTCCGCCGCTTGCGCGGTCTTCGATGTCGAGCCGGCCGCCGGCCGTGTCCAGCAATTGCCCCACAACGGACATACCCAGACCGGAACTCCCGGCCGGGCCGCGGCCGAACCCCGGCCCGTTGTCCGCGATCTCGATCACTGTGTCCAGCTCCTGCTCCACCCCGATGGTCACCGCACCGGCCGGGCCTGCCGCCCGGACCGCGTTGCCGACCAGATTCGTCAGGACCCGCCACAGCAGGCACGGGCCCACCTGCAGCCGCGCGGGGCTGCCAGGCAGCACCGTCACGGACGACTCGTAAGCCAGGTCAGCCAGCTGGGCGACCTCGCCGGCGAGGTCGCGGAGATCGACGACGCATGGCTGGTCCTCAGCCTGCCGCGCGGCGTCGTCCGGCATGACGCCGGCGATCAGGTCCATCGCGCGGAACATCTCGTGCAGCACCAGCTTCATCCGCGCCCGTGAGTCGTCCGGCGTGGCGCTGTCCGCCCGCACCGACTCGGTGAGCAGCGACAAGGTCATCATCTGGTGGCCGAGATCGTGCAGGAGCCCGCGGATCCGAAGTCCCTCGTCGTCGGCCGCGATCAGGTTGTCATCGGCGGCGATCAGGTTGTCGTCGGCGGCGATCAGGTTGCCGCCCGGGTCCCGCCGGTTATCCGCCCTTATTCCGGTCATGTCAACTCCCCGCTGGTCGCCAGCGGCCCGTTCCCCGTCAGCCTGCGCGCGCGTGGCCGCATGCTCAGCGCGCCCGGGGTCGCGTCCTTACCGTGCCTTCGGAGCGGCCGGATAAAGGGCTTGGCGGCGTGTCATGCGAGAGCAGGAAACAACCGGAACGACCGGGCAGCTGGTCTGGTTACCGTGGAATGCATCCATCGCGATCACTCCCCTGTCATAGCCCGCTGCGAGCGGGCGACGCGGTCCGGGCGGCGGGGTCCGGGCCGCGGAGGAATCTAGTCTAGATTTGGGCTGGCACTATGGCCTGTTCCGGGGGCCGGCCCCGGCGGGCCGCCGTCAGGCGGCGGAAAGGCGACTAACCATCGCATCCTCCTCCCGGCTGATGTCGCTACCAGGCCACGCCTCATCCGCTGGCTGATAAGCCGCCAGCAGAGCCGTTCGCAGAGCCTGCGGGCCATACCGGTCGCCGATCCTGGCCAGCGCGCGCGCTGCCATCGCGGCCGCCTGCCGCGGTGCGTCCAGCAGGTGGCCGATGCCCGCGGCCAGCAGATCGGGCCGGGCAGGCGGTACCAGGAGCCCGGTGACTCCGGGTTCGACCAGGTCGGCTACCGCGTTGACGGCGGTCGCGACCACCGGCAGGCCGCAGGCCATCGCCTCAGCCACAGCCGTCGGCAGGCCCTCGTACCGGCTCGGCAAGGCAAAGACATCGAATCCGGGCAGCAGGTCACTGACATCCTCCCGCTCACCGGTCAGCAGAATTCGCTGGCCAGACTTCGCAGCGAGCCGGGCCACCGGCCGGGCCAGTTCACCGCCGCCCACCCAGACGCCGGTGACTTCCGGCCGGTTCAGTGCCGTCAGGGCCGCGACGAAGTCCTCGGGCGCCTTCTGGTAGGTGAGCCTGCCGACGGCGCCGACGACGACCGCGTCCGGCGGCAGCCCGAGCCGCTGCCTGGCGTTCAGGCGCGCCAGCGCGGCCCGCTCCTGGCCCGCGGGCAGCGGCCCGGCTCGCCGGGTCGAGTGTCACGCCGATCGTGCGCACTCGCTGAGGCGCCAGCAAGCCGCGCCTGACGGCCTCCACCGCGACCCCGGTGCCGACACACAATCCGACGTCGGTGAACCGCCCGAGCCGACGCTCGGCGGCGACGTAGGCCGCACGCCGGGCGGCCGACTGGAACTCATGGAAGGGGAAGCCGTGGTAGGTATGCACGACCCTGGCGATGCCGGCCCGCCGGGCGGCGATCCTGCCGATGGCGCCGCCTTTGGCACAGTGCGTATGCACCACATCCGGGCGGCGAGCGGCCAGTTCCGCCGCCAGCCACCGCAGCGCCCGGACATCTGACCGGGGCGCGATGTCAGGCTTCAGCATCGGCTCGACCACTACCTCGATGCCGTGGCTGGCTGCCTCGTCCAGCAGCCTGCCGCCGCTGCCGGTGATGATCACGGGCTCTACGTCATCGGCGGCGAGCGCCTGCACGCCCCGCAGCGCGAGCACGCCTGCTCCGCCTTCCAGCCTGGTAATGACCGTCGCGACCCGCATCAGGAGTCGCCTCCGGACGGCGCGTGGTTCTCTCGCGGCTCCAGCCCGGCCGCTCGTGCCACGCTGACCGCCTCAAGCCGGCTGTGCACGTCCAGTTTTGCGTAGATGTTCTGGGTATGACTGCGCACAGTGTCGGCCGAGATATGCAGCTCACCGGCAATCTGGCGGCCACGGCGGCCGGTCATCATGGCCCGCAGCACCTCAAGCTCGCGGGAGCTCAGCACCGCTAGCTCGTCACCCGCCTTGGCCTGGCTGACGTCTGCGCGCAGCGACCGCAGGATCTCGCCGAGCATCTCCGGCGGGAACCAGGAGTAACCCCGGCAGACTCCCCTGATCACTTCTTCGAAGACGGCAGCGTCCTGCTCCTTAGCGACCCAGGCAACCGCGCCGGCCTGCGCCGCGGCGACCGCGTGCGCGACGTTCCGGTCGGCGCTCAGGATTACTACCCGGACGCCTGGCTGCGCCGCCATCAGCCGCATCACCATCTCGCCGACGCCGGCGCCGAACGGCGCCGCCTCGATCGCGATCACGTCCGGCCTGACCCCTTTGACAATCGCCATCAGGTTCGGATCGGTGGCCGCGCACCGCCCGGCCACCCACACGTCAGGTGCGGCTGACAAACGGGTCGCCAGCGCCTCGGTGATCATCAGATGATCATCGGCAAGCAGCAGGCGAATCGGCTCCATGTCATTAGCCTGACGCAGCAGCTCTCTGCGTTCCTCATCAAGATGCATGACCACGTTCCCGGAAAATCTTGGTTGAATCACCCGAATCTCCTCCGGCGTAGATTCCTGCAGTGGCTAGTTCTCCTCGGCCAGAGGTCGTAACGACCTCCTCGGCTGCCGCCGTCGCTGGCGGCTGACCGCTGGTGATCGCGCGGCGCTCGGGCGGTGCGGAGATCGCCCGGCGGGCCGGGCTTTTCCACACCCCGTTCGACCGGACCAGCCAGCCCGCGGGGACGGAGCTGAGCGCGATCGCAGCGTCCAGGATCCGCAGCAGCGGGAAGAACAGGCCGAAGAACAGCAGCCTCGGCCGGCGGTCGAGAATCGCGACCAGACAGGTCATCGCGTAGTCCGGCACCGCAACGCCGAACAGAACTGCCTCGAGTTTCATGTGCGCCGCTACGACCGCGTGCACGTCGAAGAGCGGCATCCAGTGCAGTGCGCTGTGCCAGATGTCCGGAATGACCAGCACCAGGACCAGCAGCGGCAGCAGCACGAAGATCGCGCTCGAGGTGATGAGCTCCAGCAGCAGCACCGCCAGCATCGCAGTGAACAGGTTGGCCCTGGGCGGATGCCGGCGCACCGTCTGCCACAGGCCGATGGCCCAGCGCCTGGTCTGCTTGACATAGTCGCGCAGCCGGTCCGGATCCTGGGTCTCGGCCACCGCCTTCAGCGTGAACGCGACCTTGCCCAGCCGCTTCTGGTAGACCTCGAACGTCATGTTGAAGTCCTCGATGACCAGGCCGGGCGGGTTGAGGTCGATGTAGGGCAGCACCTCGGTCCGGTACAAGCTGGCGAATCCCGGCACGATGTGGGTGGCGTTGGCCCGCAGGTAGGTCTGGCCGAACTTGAGCACCCGCTGGCCGATCGAGTAGATCCGCTCCCGGTGCCCGACCAGGATGTTGCCGATCAGCCCCAGCCGCCGGTCCCCGGCGGTCCGCACGCAGCCGGCCACCGAGACCACGTCGGGCGCATCGAACAAGGGCAGCGCCTCCGTGAAGTAATCAGGCTGAATCCTGGTATCGGCATCCAGCAGCAGCACCACCTCGAACCGGTCGATGAGGCCGAAGTGCTCGATCGCCTCACGCAGCGCCCCGGCCTTGCCGACGTTGTGCTCGGTTTCATAGACCGCCACGCCGGCCCGTCTGGCCAGGTCCGGCGTGTCATCGGTTGACCCGTCGGAGACCACGTGGATGTTCTGCAGCGGTGCGAGCTCCATGATCGCCTCGAGGCTCGCGCCGAGCACGGCGGCCTCGTTGTGCGCCGGGATCAGCACCGCGACGTCGCTGACACTCAGCGGGCCGCGCCTGGCTTCAGGTCCGGCGCCGCGGTTGCAGGCCGGCGGGGCAACTTGACCACACTGGCGCCCGCACGGTCATCATGCCGGGCGCGCCTGGAGTTCCTGGCCGCGCTGCGCGCTTCCATCAGCCGGATCACGCCGACCGTTCCCCAGATGGCGAAGTTGATGCCGAGAACGAACACGGCAAGGAACCACCATGGCAGAGATGGCATTACGGCACCGCCTTCGACGTGCTGCTCGCGCCGGGCCCGGATACGGGCAAGGTGGTGTGCAACGCGGACCAGGTGCTCGGGTCCTCGTACCCGTACATCCACAGGTAGACGCCGGCGATCCCGGCTCCTTGCACGACCTCGAACTTGGCCCTGGAGCTCTCGGCGTTCTCGAACCACACGGTGTGCGTCTTGCCGCCGGCGGCGTAGGCGAAATGCGGCGCCTGGCTCGTCTTGTCGTATCTGGCCGGCACGGCATGCTGCCGGGACAACCGCAGTGCCTGCAGCCAGCTCACCGTCTGCGCGGCGGCCTTGCCGTCCGGCCAGTCGTAGCCGTACAGCGGGATGCCGAGCACTACCTTGCTGGCGGGCATCTGACGGTCGCGTACTTGACCACTGACCTGACCCAGCTCACGGGCGCGGTGGCGCCGGCGCCCGAGTTCGCCCAGTGGTAGTTGTAGCCCATGATCCGGACCTGGTCGGCGGCCCTGCCGATGGCCGCATAGTCCTGGGCCGTGTTCGCGGCGCTGCTGGACGGGCTCTGCTGCTGTGGCGAATACCGCCACCGACAGCACCTTGCCGTGGGCGTGCAGTGCTGCCGCCAGCTGGCTGACGAACTGGTCGAACGGCTGGCGGTCGCCCGCGTGCAGCTCCTCGTAGTCGATGTCGATGCCGGCGTACTTCTCCCGCTGGACCAGGCCGACGATGCTGTCGATCTGCTGCCTCGCCAGCGCCGGGTTGTGCAGGATCCGCGAGACTGCCTGATAGTCCCACTTGCCGCCGGTGATGTTGGCGATGCTCGGCACGAGTCTCATGTGCGCCGCGCGCAGGCTGGTCATGTCGGCCTTGATGGCACCGGCCAGGTTGGCGGGATACTGCGGCATGACAGCTCCGGTGGAGCTCAGTCCGTAGATCCATGGCGACACTTCATTCACGTCCTTGCGGTTGGCCAGCACGTACCGAGGTGTCGTGCTGCATGTTCCAGTACGGGATCGAAGCCACGACCAGGGTGTGCCTGGCTGGCGGTGACAGCCTCGGTCACCAGGGTCAGGCGCCACCAGCCCGACGGCGATCACGGCCAGGACCGGCCAGGCCACGCGCGCCGCCATGCGGCGCATCGGGCTGCGCTGGCCCGGCTCGACTGCTGAGCGCGGTCCCGCTCGCCGGGTGGTCCCGGTCCGTAGTGCTCCGTCTGCTGGCATCAGTTGTCTCCGGCTCCGTTCAGGCTGCGGTCGCAGTGGCCAGGGCTGCCCGCTGGTCGTCGATCACGGCGGCGATGATGTCGTCCGAGCGACCGGGTCGCGGGCGAAGCCGACAGGCTCCCGGGCCAGGTCGCAGTCCGGCACCCGGCGCTGCATGTCCTCGTAGCCGGAGCCGTAGGCGTCCAGGTAGGAGGACGCGCTCGATGCCGCTGGCCGATCCGGTCGCCGCGATGACGCGCTCGGCCAGCTCGTCGATCGAGACCTGCTCGGTGACTGCCCAGGTTCACCGCCCGGCCGAAGGCCGCGTCGGACTGGACCAGCTGGACCAGGGCCGGCACGACGTCGAGTACATGGCAGAAGCAGCGGATCTGGTCGCCGGTGCCGAAGACCGTCAGCGGCTCGCCGGCCAGCGCCTGCCGCACGAATCGCGGGATGACCATGCCGTAGCGGCCGGTCTGCCGCGGCCCGACCGTGTTGAACAGCCGGACGATCACGCGCACGCAGGCCACGTTCCTGGACGTACGCGGTCGACCAGGCTCTCGTCGATGCGCCTTGGCCTCGGCGTAGCTCCAGCGCGACTTCAGCGGCGAGCCGATGATCCGGTCGTCGTCCTCGCGCAGCCCGATCGTGGTGTTCTTGCCGTAGATCTCGCTGGTAGAGGCGGCCAGCAGCCGGGCACCGTTGCGGCTGGCGGCCGTCGACCACGTTCTCGGTGCCGTGGATGTTGGTACGCATGCTATCCAGCGTGCTGGTCCCTGATGACGAAGGCGCCGACAGCCGCCGCCAGGTGGAAGACACAGTCCGCGCCCGCGGTGAGCCGGTAAACCAGCGTCTCATCCAGGATGGAGCCGCTGCACCATGCGTGAACCCGGGATTGCCCGCGTGGCCAGCCAGGTTCTGCTCGCGGCCCGTGCTGAAGTCGTCGAGTCCGATCACCTCGTGCCCGCCCGCCAGCAACTGGCCGGTCAGGTGCGAGCCGATGAACCCGGCAGCGCCGGTAACGAAGCACCTCATGACTGATCCCTTCCTGTTGACGCGGCTCCCGCCAGCTCGCCGGGCGAGCCTGCTGGCCGGTATGGCGCTGGCGGTGCAGCGGCCAGTGCTGGCTGCGGTGCAGCGGCCGCGTGGCCGGCCGCCTGCTGACGGGCGCGCCGCCGAATCCGCCCGGCCACAGTCCGCCATGAAGCCCGGCTGGCCAGGCGCTCGTACAGGTCGTCGATCCGGCAGGCCACCGAGGCCATGCCGAACTCGCCGGCGACCGCGGACTCGGGCTGGCGATCGCCGTGGCCGGCCGCGACCGCGTCCGCGATCGCCTGGCCCATTTCCCCGATCGGCACCTGCCTGGCCATGTCGACCTGCATGCCGTCCAGCGCCGGACAGGTCGTGTACAGCACCCGGATGCCGTTGGCCAGCGCCTCCAGCACGCACAGCCCGAACGTCTCCTGCTTCGAGGAGGCGACCAGCAGATCCGCGGCCGACAGCACGGCCGCCACGTCATGCCGCTCGCCGGCGAAGACCACGTAGTCCTCGACTCCGCAGCGGCGCGCAGTCTCTTCCAGGTGATCCCGCTCCGCGCCGCCGCCCACCACCAGTACCTTGACCGACGGCGACAGGGTGGGTGCCGCGGCCTCGATCGCCTTGTCGAACTGCTTGTTCTGGTCCAGCCGCCCGAGCATCAGCAGCACGTAGTCGCCCGCGCCGATGCCCAGCTGCTCGCGCACCCGGTCCCGGCCAGCCGGATCGAAGGCGACCCGGTCAGTGTCGACCCCGTTGGGAATCACGGTGAGCTTGCGGGACCTGATCCCCCAGTTCGCCATCCGGTCGCGCACTGCGGCCGACACGGCAATCGTCATGTCCGAAAACAGCTCGGTGCCCAGGTACAGCGCCTGGACCGCCTTGGTCATCCGGCGGCGCTCCAGGTGCGTCTCGCCAATCGAGTGCTCGGTGCTCAGCACTACCGGCGTGCCCGCCAGCCACGCCGCCGGGCGGCCGTAGACCTGCGACCGGTACAGATGCGTGTGCACGACGTCGTAGCGGCCTGTCCTGATGATCCGGCGCAGCCGCATCAGCGCCGACAGCTGAGTGTTGCTGCGCATGCCGAGCGTGCGCACCGCAGTCCCGTCCGCCCGGATCATGTCGGCGACCGGGCCGGGGTTGTAAAGCGTCACGACGTCCGCGTCGTGACGGGTCTGCTGCAGCAAGGCGCGCAGCTGCAGCTCAGCGCCGCCGACCCCGAGTCCGGTGATCACGTGCAGGACCTTCATCGTGAACCTCCCTTAGTCAGTGCTCCGCGCAGTGCGGCTGGCACAGTCCGGACCAGCACCATCAGGTCCAGCCAGCCGGACCAGTACTCGATGTAGTAGTTGTCGAACCGGGCCCGGTCCTCGATCGAGGTGTCGCCGGTCAGGCCGTGCACCTGGGCCCAGCCGGTCAGGCCCGCCCTGACGCGCTCACGGGCGGCGTAACCGGGCACATCACGCCGCAGCTGCCGGGCGAAGTGCGGTCGTTCCGGCCGCGGTCCCGCCAGCGACATGTCGCCGCGCAGGACGCTGGCCAGCTGCGGCAGCTCGTCTGCGTGCGAACCGCGCAGCAGCCGGCCGAGCCGCGTGCACTGCCCCTGCCGCACCACCCAGCTCGTATCCGGGTTGCCGTGCCGGCCGCAGCGTGCGCAGCTTGGTGATCGTCGCCGCCCGGCCGCGGCCGACGACCCGCACCTGGCGGAACAGCGGCGGGAGGCTCAAGTCGAGGCGCACTGCGGCGGCAAGGACTGCAGTCACCGGAGCGGCGGCGACGGCGAACACTGAGCCGAGCGCCAGATCCATCGTGCGCTTGGCGACCGCGGCGGCGCGTCCGCCAGGCCCCTGGCGCAGCGGGATGAACGGGGTGGCCCAGATCTCGTCCAGGCCGGCCCGCGGCACCGCGAGCCCGAAGTCGGGAAGCTGCGGCATCACGCTCACCGGCACGTTGCGGTCCCGGCAGGCTTGCACGACGGCGGAGAGATCACCATCACCGGCGGACGGCGAGCAGATCAGCACCTGCCCGATGCCGAACCGGTCGATCACCGGGCCGGCCTCGCCGAGCCGGCCAAGCACCGGCTGGCCGCCAGCGGTGTTCTCGTTGCCGAGCAGGCCGCACGGCCGCAGGCCCAGCTCGGGATGTTCACGCAGCAGGCCGAGGACCCGTGAGCCCGGCCGGCCACTGCCGACGACGAGCGCCGGCAGCGCCAGCAGGCCGCGCTGGCGGGCTGACCGCAGTCCGGTTTGGGCAGCCCAGCGCAGCGCTATCACCAGCCCGGCGGTGCAGCCGGCAAGCTGCAACGCCAGGCCCGGGGGAGTCCAGGGCAGCAGGACGACGGCCGGCAGTGCCGCGGCGACCGCAAGCCGCCCGGCCTGGTCGCTCACCCGGCTGCCGATCCGTCGCTGGTACAGGCCGCCGGCCGCCATCGCCAGCAGCACGGCCACGCCGTAACATCCGCCGCGGGCGAGCCCGGCGCCGGTGACCAGCGCGGCGATCGTGACCGCGATCGCGTCGCAGCAGGGCAGCAGCGCCGCGAGCCGCCCGGCCAGACCGGCCCGTGCCAGACCGGCCCGTGCCAGACCGGCCCGTGCCAGCCCGGCCGGGCGCCTGCCCGGCCGGGTCCGGCCCTGGCCTGTGCTGGCCCGGCCGGTCCAGCTGGTCCTGGCCAGAGCGGTCCTGGCCAGAGCGGTCCAGGCCACGGCGGTCCAGGCCAGCTGGCTGCGGAACGAGTGAGGCCGTGCGGCCCGTCTCGTATCGGGTAGCAGTCACCGGCCCGCCACCCCCGCGAGCGAGGGAGCCGCGGCTGGCGCGAGTGAGTCGGTCGTCGCCGCCAGCCGCCGGGACACCGTGCCGGCCGCGTGCGCGCTGCCGTAGACAAAGCGCATGACCGGGCCGAACACCGGCGCCACGGCGGGACCGATCATGAACAGGCCGGGGATCGAGGTCTGGTAGCTGGCGTCGACCGCGGCGGTGCCGGCGATGGTCTGCATCCCGGCCCGCATCGCGGGGTCCAGGAAGGCCAGCCGCCGCAAGTCGGGCCGGTAGCCGGTGGCCGCGATCACCTGATCGGCGTGCACCTGCGACCGCTCGCCGCTGCGCGACATGACGTCGACGGTCACGCCGTCGGCCGCCGAACGCACGTCCTGCACGGACTGCCCGGTCCGGATCGCGATAGTGCCCTCCACCCGCTCGCGCAGCCAGCTGGCGCCGGCCGGCCCGAGCGCGGTACGGGCGCGGTAGATCCTGGTCTGCTCAGGCAGCCGCCGGAACAGTTCGGGGTGGTTGGAGTAGAACCAGGTGCCCCAGCCTGAGCCGAGCCCGGCTTCTGGCTCTCGCATCCGCTGCCACACCGGGCGGTCCGGCAGCAGCGGCGGCCCGTTCCATTTCACGCCGGGCGAGCGGGTGATGATCTCCGCCTCGGCGCCGTTTTCCTGCAGCAGCGCGGCCGTCTCCAGCGCCGACTGGCCGCGGCCGATGACCGCGACGTGCTGTCCGGCGAAAGCCGACGGCTCGGTGATCGTTGAACTGTGCTGGACGGCATCCTGCCCGCTCAGCTGCCGCGGCGTGTAGGCGAAGTGCTCGACGCCGGCTGCCAGCACGACTCGCCGCGCGGCGGCGGTGCGCCCGTCGGAGAGGCTGAGCTCGAACTGGCCAGCCCGGCCGGAGATGCCGGTGACCATAACCTGCTCCAGGCCGGTGGCCTGCTCGCTGGCGAACCAGTCACCGTAGGCAATAAAGGTGTCCAGCGGTACCGGCAGGCCGTAGTCCGCGTACGGACGCCCGGTGGCCCGGCAGAACGCCTGGAGCGTATGCGTGCCCGCCGGATCGGAAAGGTTCGAGGCGAAACCCTGTGACTTCAGGTACATACCGCGCGGCATCTGCGCGCGCCACAGGTGCATCGGCTGGCCGAACTGGCGGAAGCTGACTCCGGCAGCGCGTAGGTGCGCGGCCACGGACAGCCCGTATGGCCCTGCCCCCACGATGGCCACGTCGACGGCGTTACTCACGGTAATATCCCCCCTTGTTGTGCGGAACCCTGCGGCAAGATCAGCGCCGGCTGGCCTTGCCCCGGCCGCGGCGCAGCCGCGGCACTGACGGACGGTCCGGGGTCTGGCGCCTGATCAGTTCCGGCCCGCCATGGCACGCCGATTCGCTGCGCCAGCGGCCGGCTGATCATTCGCCACCCCATGCGGACGCACATCAGCTCGAACGGCCGCAGGTCGTCGCGTGCGAACCAGGCCGTCTCATCGACCGCCCTGCTCGCCGCGAACCAGTTGCGCAGCCGCAGCTCGCCACTGCGCCAGTAGCTCAGCGCGCTCAGCGGGTCGTAGCTCTCGACCATGAAGCTGCGCCCGGTGGCCGGCGTCGGCAGCAGGTGCCCCGGCCGGGACTACCGGCTGGCCGGTGAGGTCCAGGTAGGCAGCGCGCACCATGTCCAGGCCGCTGTCGCTGGTGAACAGCCGGAACTGGGCGCCGAGCCGCGGGTTGAAGTCCAGCAGCTTGTACTGGCCGTCCCGGGCGTCCAGCCGCAGATCAAGGTCGGCGATGCCGCGGTAGCCGATCCGCGCCAGCAGCCCGGTGGCGGCATCGCGCAGCGGGCGGTTGGGCACGCACCGGCCGAAGCTGGTCAGCCCGGCGTAAGCGGGGTACGAGCGGTCCTTGACCCCGGTGCAGGCGGGCTGGCAGCCGGCGCCTGGACCGTCGGAGTAGCCGTGGAAGAACCAGTCATGGCCCGGCGCCGCCGGGATGAACTCCTGCAGCATCAGCCCGGCCTGGCTCACCTGGCTGGCCTGCCAGGCGGCCGCGAGCTCGGGCGCGGTCTGCGATGATCTCGGTGCTGTGCTGGCCTTCGCGCCGACTGCCACGGCCGGGCCAGCTTCCCGACCACCGGGTAACCGTAGTCCGCCGCCGCCGCGGTGGCTTCTGCTGGCGACGCGGGCACCGTCGAGCGCGGGGTCGGGAAGCCCAGCTCGGCGCACAGCCGGTGCAGCGAGTGCTTGCCGGCCAGCTGCCTGGGCAGTCCCGCCGGCGGGTCTGGGAACAGGAAATGGTCGCGCAGGCCCTCGGAATGCTCGGCCAGGAAGATCGCGCCGGCGTCGTCGGTCGGGATGCAGCACGGACGGGCGGCCGATCAGCTCCGCCAGCCGTAGCAGCCCGGCCCTGACCCGGTCGGCGGTCAGCCGGGCCCGGCTGCCACAGCACCTTGCCGCTCAGGTAACGCGAGTGGCTGGCGGGCGCGAGCGCGGATTCGGCCACCGCATACACCGGCACGCCCATCCGCCCCAGGCTCCGGATCGCGCCCAGACCGCCGTGATGCATCACGTTCGGGTCGAACTTGAGCAGGACCGCGGGCGTGCTGACATCAGGACGGAACGTGGTCGTGACGGCACCCGGCCTGCTGGCTGTGATCGTCGTCATAGCGAGACCTCGCCTCACACCACGGCCCGGAAGGCCGCATTGTCGAACCGGTACGTCGCGTCCAGGACGCGGCACATGTTCGCCCAGGAGTAGTCGATGCCGGGATGCAGCGTGTGCACCACGACCAGGTCCCACTCCACGCCGGGGTTGACCTCGCCGGTCAGCACCTGACCGTCCGGCAGCGTGAGGCTCGGCACCAGCGGGTCGAAATAATGCACGTCGGCGCCCTTGCGCAGCAGGCTCTCGATCATCGGCACTGCCGACGACTCGCGCAGGTCACGTACGCCGGGCTTGTAGCTGGCACCGACCACGAGCACGCGCGCGCCGGGCAGATCCTGGCCGTCGGCGGCCAGCACCTCACCGGCCCGCTCGACGACCCGTTCCGGCCGTAGCCGGATCGAGCGCATGGCCTGCTCGATCAGCGGCGACTTGTGGCCGTGCGTGCCCAGCTGCCAGAGCAGGTAGTGCGGGTCACACGGGATGCAGTGCCCGCCGACGCCAGGGCCGGGGAAGGTCGCCAGGAACCCGTACGGCTTGGTCGCCGCGGCTAGCGTGACCTCGATCGGGTCGAGATCCAGCACGCCGCACGCGTCGGCGAATTCGTTCGCCAGCGCCAGGCTCACGGCGCGGAAGATGTTCTCGTACAGCTTGGTCGCCTCGGCTGCCTCGGATGAGCTGACCACGTAGACCTCCGGCGGTCAGCAGGCTGACAATCTCTGCGGCCTTGGCGGCGCATTCGCTGGTCACGCCGCCGACCACGCGCGCGGTCTCCTCGTGCAGGTGATCGGGATTGCCGGGGTCGATGCGCTCAGGGCTGAAGCCAACGAAGACGTCGGTGCCGGGCACCAGACCGCGCCGCCGCAACGGCTCGGCCAGCAGCTCGGCCGTCGTGCCGACGTAGGTGGTGGACGTCAGGATGATGGTCTGGCCGGGCCGCGCTTGCGCCACTACGTCGGCGCAGGCGCCGTGCAGTGCAGAAAGCTCAGGCATGTGGTTGGTCGTCGACCGGCGTCGGGACGCAGACGATGACCGCATCGGCCTCGGCGATGGCGGCCGGGTCGCAGGTCAGCCGCAGCTTGCCCGCGGCCAGCGCGGCGGCCAGCCGGGTGCTGTCCTCGGCGGGCAGGTCGGCTGAACCGGACTGGATGGCCTGCAACCGCTCCCGGCTGACGTCGATGCCGGTGACCTGCCGCGATCGCGGCGCAAGGGTGATCGCGGTCGGAAGGCCTACGTACCCCATTCCGACGATCGCGACGCTGAGCTGGCCGGCGAGGAATGTCCGTTCCCGTTGCCGTTGTCCGGCCGGGTCAGCGGGAACGCTGCGAGCTTGCTTCGCAACTGGTTCTCGCGCCCGTTAACCGCTAGTGAAAGTTGGTCCACCATGATCGTGCTCCCCCTTGCGCCGATGTGCTTACTTGAAGCCTGCGTGATCCGGCGTAGCAAACGCTCCGCAAGACGACGTAATCTGCCTACGCAGTGCGACGTAGGGCGGGCTCAGCGGTTCCGGCCTGGCTGGCAAAACCGCTGGTCAGACGATGACGTAGCCATTTCGCCCGGAGCCGGGCCGGCCCGTCGGATTCCCCTACGTAGACCCGCGGCAGGGCGTATGGCCCGGTCAGCTGGCTGGTCCAGATAGCGCAGCCGTAGTCGTAGCCCGCCTCCTGCACGCCGGCGACGACACGCGCGTCCAGGTGCCCGTACGGGTAGCAGAAACCGCTGATGCCGATCCCGGTCACGTCCTGCAGGATCTGGCGGCTGACGCGCTGCTCGCGCAGCAGTGCGAGGCCGGTTGTACGCTCCAGCGTCACGTGCCGCAGGCCGTGTGACCCGATCTCCAGGCCAGCTCCGGCCGCCTCGCGTACCTGGCCAGCGGTCATCAGCGGCTTGCGCGGGCCCTTGACGTCCCAGGCGTTGACCCCGCCCAGGCGGCCGGCGATGACGAAAGCGGTGGCGGTGAATCCGTACCGCTGTAGCGCCGGCATGACGTACCGGACGAAATCCTCGTATCCGTCATCGAAGGTCAGCCCGACGAGGCCGTCGTCGCAGTTGCGCTGCCGGGCCGCGTTCAGCTCGGCCATCGATACCCCGCGCAGCCCGCGTCGATTCAGCCAGCGCAGTTGCTGTTCGAACCGCTGCGGGCTGACGGTGACTTGGTACGGATCGTCGGTGTACGGGGCAACCGAGTGGTACATCAGCACCACGGGCTGCCGCTGCCGTGGTACCTGATGAACTGGCTGGTCGAGCCCCGGCCGCTGATAGTCAATCTGCTGAACCATCGCTGCGTCCCCCCGTCTGCGTGATGGCCTCCGCAGTCAACCTACGAACGATGAGGGGGTCAGCCGATCGGCTAGAAGGACGGTTCCGGGTACGACATCGGGTGGAGTCGCCGCCCTCAGGCCCGCGCCTGCCGGGTAGCGCGACTAGCCGCCCCGCCTACGACGACACCGGTCGTTCTTATCCGCTTCTGGTACGGGTGCGTACCGGCGGGCCGGCCATTCTGGCGGCGAGCATCGCGTTGCGCTCGGCGAACTCCTGCCAGGCCGGCGGCGTGGCCGCCAGCCAGCGCCGCGCCGTATCTGCCGGGAGCGCCCGCTGCTGCCAGCCGCACATCCGGCCGTCGCGGATCTCCAGCCGGATCAGCAGGCCAGCTGCCCAGCCGCACACGATAGCGGCACCGCCATCTGCGACGGCCATGCGCTGCGGGCAGAAGATCCAGTCCAGGGCGGACAGCTCGGCCTGAATCTGCGCCGCCACCTCGTACGCCTCGGCGAGTGCGGCGTGGTCGCGCCGACGCGCGAGCTCCGTCGCCGCGGCATCGACAGCGACCGGGTCCCTGGCTAGCGCCGCCGCGACGGCGGCGGCGAGCCGGGCCCGGTCTCCCGCACTGACGCCGCGCAGACGGGCCAGCTCATGCTGCGTGCCAGACCTCGCGCTACCGCAGTAGTGCAATGGCCAGGCCCGCAGTAGCCCGGCGACGGCCAGCCGGACCCGGCTGCCCCCGAGGTAAGGACCGAAGTGACTGACTCCCGGTTTCGCGCCGGGAACGTGGACGACAGCGATGCCCGGTGCTGCCGCTCCCTGATCGAGCCGGATCCAGACCTCGTTCTCCTGACCGCCTGGCGTCCTGTTCCAGCGCGGCATCGCCCGCTCCATCAGGTTGCGCTCGAGCCATGCCGCCTCGTGCTCGGAGTCGCACTCGAGCGCCTGGACGGCCGCGATCCGGCTTACCATCGGCGCCAGGTGCGGCCGGTCACCGAGGTCGCCCCAGTACGAGCTGACCCGCCTGCGCAGGTTTACCGCACGGCCGATATACAGCACCCGGCCCCCGTCATCGCGGAACCGGTACACCCCCGGGCTGGCGCCAGCAGCGGCCGGCCGCCGCTCGCGCCGCCCCGGTCATCCGGGCATCAGGCATGAGCCCGGCGGAGGCGTTCGGCTGCCTGGGCCCGGAGCGCATCGCCGCCTGCCGGGGCGCCGCCGCACAGTGCCATCTCCCGGGCGTTGTACGCGGCCATCCACACGCTGGCCGCCCATGCGATCTGCTGCTCGGCGGCGGTAAACAGGCGTCCGCGAATGTCCTGGTACGCCACCAGGAACACCTCCGAGCTTTCGATCGGCGCCAGCATGGGCGGCCCGTCGCTGGCAAACGATCCACTCGCCGCTCCGGCCAGGGCTGCCTCTGGCTGCCACGCCAGGCTGTCCCAGTCGTGCACCGCCCACACCTCCCGGCCGTGCCACCGGAGGTTCTGTGCCTCGAAGTCGGCGTGGCCCAGCACGCAGGGCAGGCCGGCGGCCAGTAGCCGCCGCCGAGCCCGCGCGGCCGTGTCGACGAGGTCGGCGGGCACAAGGCTCTGGTCCCGGTTATCGAGCCAGTCGATCGCCGGCCACACCCCCGAATCGGTGTGGTCGAAGCGCACCCACGGCGGATTTGGCAGCGGCGGCGCGACGGTCACGTCGGCCAGTTCGGCCATCAGCCGGGCGAACAATTCCGCATAGCAGCGTGGCGACGTCCGGCGAGTTCCCGCGCAACATCTCGCCGCCGGGCCTGAACTCTTCCGCGTGCACAGCCAGCGACCTGACACCGGTCACCGGCGTGAGCGGCCGGGCACAGGGAAACCCGCGCTCGGCCAGCCTGGCCTGGGCCGCGACGCACGACACGGCCCGGCCATCATCGGCGCGCGCCTTGACCACCACGTCCGTGCCGCCGGTCAGCCGCAGACCGAACACCATCGAGACCTGCTGGAGCTGGAACAGCACGTCGCAGGGTTCGCCGCCCAGCTGGTCCAGACACCAGGCCAGGCAACCAGTCCGGCAGATCGTCCGTCGGCACAATCAGCACTGTGCCATAGCCACCGGTCAGGCTGTGACAGCGTCTCCCTGGACGACCGGAACGATGTCGGGTGCGCCCAGCCTGATGGCGTCCGCGTCCTGGTCGGTGTCGGCTTCCTGGGAGGCGCGCTCGGCCGCGACTCTGGCCCGGTAGTTCTCCAGCTCGCTGGCGACCTGGCGGGACTTCCACTTCATCGGGCCGGCCATCAGGCCGGCGGCCTCCTCGGCCGCCGACAGGCCGCGGTCCCAGGTCTCGATCGACACGTGCGTCCGGCGGGCCAGCACGTCGTCCAGGTGCCGGGCGCCCTCATGCGAGGCCGGCGTAAACGACCTCGGCCCGCAGGTAGTCGTCGGCCCCGGCCAGCGGCTTGCCCAGGCCGGGATCGGCCGCGATCAGGTCGAGCACCTCGCCGATCAGCGACCCGTACCGGTGCAGCAGGTGCTCGATCCGGGCCACGTGCAGGCCGGACGACCGCGCCAGCGCGTACCGCGAGTTCCACAGCGCGATGTAGCCGTCGGCGCCGGCCAGCGGCACGCTGTCAGTGCAGGACGGCGCGACCTTGCCGTCCAGTCCGTGCGCCACCGCGTCGACCGCGTCCTTGGCCATGATCCGGTACGTGGTGTACTTGCCGCCCGCGATCATCACCAGGCCCGGCACCGGGATGCGCGACCGTGTGCTCGCGCGACAGCTTGGAGGTCGACTCCGACTCGCCGGCCAGCAGCGGCCGCAGAGCCGGCGTAGACGCCCTCGACGTCGTCGCTGGTGAGCGGCACCGCGAGGATCTTGTTGAGCTGGCCGAGCACGTAGTCGATATCGGTACGGCTGGCCGCCGGGTGAGCCTTGTCCAGCGACCAGTCGGTGTCGGTGGTGCCGATGATCCAGTGCCGGCCCCACGGGATGACGAACAGCACGCTGACCGGGGTCCGCAGGATGATGCCGGTGGTGGAGTGGATCCGGTCCCGGGGCACGACCAGGTGCACGCCCTTGGAGGCCCGGACGTTGATGCGTGCCGCGGCCGCCGACCATGGCCTGGATCTCGTCGGTCCACACGCCGGTGGCGTTGACCACCTGCTGGGCCCGGATCTCCAGCTCGGTGCCGGACTCCAGGTCGACGGCCCGGACGCCGGTCACCCGCTCGCCCTCCCGCAGGAAGCCGGTGACCTGGGTGCGTGACGCGGCGTGCGCGCCGTACCCGGCCGCGGTGCGGACCAGGGTCATCACGTACCGGGCGTCGTCGACCTGGGCGTCCCAGTAGACCAGCGCGCCGGTCAGCGCGGACCGCTTGAGCGCGGGCGGCGAGCTGCAGGGCGCCGCGGCGGGTGAGCTGGTGGTGGCCGGGCAGGCCCCTGGTCTGGCCCATCGAGAACCCGAGCACGTCGTAGGCGGTGACACCGGCGCCGACGTAGCCCGCTCCCAGACGTGATGGGTGAACGGGAACAGGAACGACACCGGCCGGACCAGGTGCGGCGCCAGCCGCTGCAGCAGCAGCGAGCGCTCGCCCAGCGCCTCGCGTACCAGGCCGACGTTGAGCTGCTCCAGGTAGCGCAGGCCGCCGTGGATGAGCTTGCTCGACCGTGACGAGGTGCCGGAACCGAAGTCCCTGGCCTCGACCAGGCCCGACCGTCAGGCCGCGGCTGACAGCGTCGAGCGCGACGCCCGCCCCGACGACGCCGCCGCCGACGACCAGGACCTGGTGCTCTGTGCTGGCCAGCGCCTGCAGCGCTGCGGTGCGCTCGGCCGGGCCGAGCCGGGTGGTCGCGGCAGCCGGATCGACGTGCCCGTTGTGTCCGTTGCCGTGGTTGCCGGGCGACGACCGCCCGCCCGGCCACGACCCGGATGTCAGCGCGGCGTGGCACTGTTCGTCACCACTACCTCTACTCGCTGGAATTCCTTCAGGTCGGAGTAGCCAGAGGTGGCCATGGTCCGGCGCAGCGCACCCATCAGGTTCATCGAGCCGTCGGCGACGGTTGAGGGCCCGTGCAGGATCTGCTCGATCGTGCCGATCGTGCCGACCTTGAGCCGGGTCCCGCGCGGCAAGTCAGGATGATGGGACTCGCTGCCCCAGTGGTATCCGCGGCCGGGTGCCTGGCTCGCCCGGGCGAACGGCGATCCGACCATCACCGCGTCAGCGCCGAGGCCGAGGGCCTTGGCGATGTCGCCGCTGCGGGTCATGCCGCCGTCAGCGATCACGTGCACGTACCGGCCGCCGGATTCATCGAGGTAGTCGCGGCGGGCCGCGGCGACGTCAGCGATCGCTGTCGCCATCGGCACCGCGACGCCGAGCACGGCCGCGGTGGTGTGCCCGGAGCCGCCGCCGAAGCCGGCCAGCACGCCGGCCGCCCCGGTCCGCATCAGGTGCAGCGCCGCGGTGTAGGTGGCGCAGCCGCCCACGATCACCGGCACGTCCAGCTCGTAGATGAATTGCTTGAGGTTCAGCGGCTCGGCCTGGCCGGACACATGCTCGGCCGACACCGTCGTGCCGCGAATGACGAAGATGTCGACGCCGGCGTCGATGACCGCCTTGTAGTAGCGCACGGTGCGCTGCGGCGACAGCCGGACCGCGGTGGTGACGCCCGGCCGCGCGGATCTCCTCGATCCGCTGGCCGATCAGTTCTTCCTTGATCGGCTCGGCGTAGATCTGCTGCAGCCGCCTGGTCGCGGCCGCATCATCGAGCTCGGCCGCCTCGGCCAGCAGCGGCTCCGGATCGTCGAACCGGGTCCACAAGCCCTCCAGGTCGAGCGCCGCCAGACCGCCCAGCTGGCCCACCGCTATCGCCGTCGCCGGCGATACCACGCTGTCCATCGGAGCCACCACCAGCGGCATCTCGAACCGGTAGGCGTCGATCTGCCAGGCGATCGACACCTCTTCTGGGTGCCGGGTCCGGCGCGACGGCACGATGCCGATCTCCTCCAGCGCGTACGCCCGTCGGCCGCTCTTGCCCCGCCCGATCTCAACCACGCTCACGTCGCTCTCCCGCCCCTGTGCGCCCGGTGTAGCGGGAGCACGCCCCTGGCCGTCCCGGTTGACGGCCAGGTCTAGCCTCGCCGGCCGCCGTAGTTCGGCGCCTCGGCCACCATCTGAATGTCATGGGGGTGGCTCTCCACCAGGCCGGCGCTGGTGATCTGGCTGAACTGAGCCTGCTGAAGCTCGGCGATCGTGCGCGCGCCGCAGTAGCCCATCGCCGCCCGCAGTCCGCCGGTCAGCTGGTCGGCGACCGCGGACAGCGGCCCGCGGTAGGGCACCTGGCCTTCCACGCCCTCGGGCACCAGCTTGTCCTCGCGCAGGACGTCATCCTGGAAGTAGCGGTCCTTGGAGTATGAGCCGCCGCGCTCGGCGTTGCGCATGGCGCCGAGCGAGCCCATCCCCCGGTACAGCTTGAACTGCTTGCCGTGGATGAAGACCAGCTCGCCGGGGCCTTCTTCGCACCCGGCCAGCAAACTGCCGAGCATGACCGTGTCGGCCCCGGCCGCGATCGCCTTGGCAATGTCGCCGGAGTACTGCACGCCGCCGTCGCCGATCACCGGGATGCCGGCGGCTTGCAAGCCTGGGCCGCCTCGTAGATGGCGGTGATCTGCGGCACCCCCACGCCGGCCACGACCCGGGTGGTGCAGATGGAGCCGGGGCCGACGCCTACCTTGACGCCGTCTGCGCCGGCATCGACGAGAGCCTGCGCGCCAGCCCTGGTGGCGACGTTGCCGCCGATGACATCGATCCGGGAATTGGCCTTCACCTGCGCGACCATCTCCAGCACCGCCTGTGAGTGGCCGTGCGCGGTGTCGACGACCAGGAAGTCGGCACCGGCCTCGGCCAGCGCCTGGGCCCGCCGCTTGGAGTCCTCGCCGACCCCGACCGCGGCACCGACGACCAGGCGTCCCTCGGCGTCCTTGGTAGCGTTCGGGAACTTCTCGCTCTTCGTGAAATCCTTGACCGTAATCAGGCCGCGCAGCCGGCCCGCGGCATCGACCAGCGGCAGCTTCTCCACCTTGTTGCTGCTCAGCAGTTTCAGCGCCTCCGGCCTGGTGACGCCGACCGGTGCCGTCACCAGCGGCATCGGGGTCATGATCTCGGCAACCCGGCGCCGGTGATCCGATCTCGAACCGTATATCGCGGTTAGTAACGATCCCGACGAGGATGCCGTCGGGATCGGTCACCGGCACGCCCGAGATCCGGTATCGCCCGCACAGTTCCTCTACGTCGGCGACGGTGGCGTCCGGGCCGCATGTCACCGGGTTGGTGATCATCCCGGCCTCGGACCGCTTGACCATGTCGACCTGCTGGGCCTGTTCCTCCACCGACATATTGCGGTGCAGTACGCCCGCGCCGCCCTGGCGGGCCATGGCCACCGCCATGCGGGCCTCGGTCACGGTATCCATCGCCGAGGACAGCAGCGGGATCCGAAGCGACAGCCGGGCGGTCAGCCGGGCCGTCGTGTCCGCCTCGCTCGGCATGATCACTGAATGCGCTGGCAGCAGCAGCACATCATCGAACGTCAGGGCAGGCGGTCCGAACTTCTCGTCGCTCATCTCACGTTCCGGGTGCGGGGTTCTGGGATGCCTTCATCCTAGTGACCGGGCAGGCCTGATCATCGCAGACGGCACGGCCGGACCCGAGGCGGGCACAATCCGCCGGAATGGCAGCTTTCCTCATGATCAGCTAGGAAAACCAGACTCTCTGCGGGCAGGGCGACCTCGATCACGGCTGGCTACTCCATGCCAGGGCCGGGATCCCTACCACGGGGGAGCAGGGATCCCCGGGCCCTGGCAGGCCGCGATCCGCGTGACGGGGGGGAAGCGGATCGCCTGGGGTGCGCCGGGCCGGCGCGCGTGGTTTAGGCGATGTCGATGTACTCGCGTTCCTCGATCGCGATGGCCCGCAGCCTGGCCAGGGCACGGTGCTGCGCGACCCGAACGGCTCCGGCCGACATGCCCAGGGCGTGACCGGTCTCCTCGGCGGACAGACCGGACAGCACCCGCAGCACCAGCAGTTCCCGCTGGTTCACCGGCAGCCGGGCCAGCAGTGCCCGGGCCCGCTCAGCCTCGAGGTAGGCCACCGCGGTCTCCTCGGGCCCCGGCCGGTCGTCCGGTCCGTCGGGCAGGTCCTCGGTCGGAATGGCCAGCCGGGCCGCGCTCCGCATCGCGTCAGCGACCTTGTGCGACGCAATGCCGAAGACGAATGACGCGAATGGACGCCCCATGTCCTGATATCGCGGAAGCGCGGAAAGAATTGCTATACATACCTCCTGTGCGACGTCGTCGGCCGCGTGGTAATGCCCGGAAATACGGCCGAGCCTGGCTCGGCAATAACGGACGACCATTGGCCTGATTTGCCTGAGCAGTGTGTCTATTGCGGCGGGCTGCCCCCGCACGGCAAGTTCGGCCAGCATGCCCATGTTGCCATGCCTAGCCCCATCTAGCTGCGAATCCACCCGGTCCCCCCTGGCTCGGTGGCGGTTCACGCTTCGGTCTGTACGAGACCTTGATTCCCCATGGCACCTGTAAAGGCAACATAAAAATACGCAACGGAAAGGTCACAGTAATGTGTCGCGGTGATACGCAGGTAAAGCAATCACCATCGGTAATGTGACGACTACGCTAAGTATTTGTGACAGTCTTTTAAATGAGGCCGTCAGAAGAGAAATTACATTCTGGCCGCATAACTGCCAGCTAACCTGGCCAACTACGCCGATGTCAGGATGCGGACCAGGGGGCGCGCGGCTCTACTGGCCGCCCATCCGGACTTCACCTGAATCACACATCCGCGGGGTTGGCTGTCCGTACTCGCCCGGCAGCAGGCCCGGCATTTCCGGTCACCGGGGTGCTTGCCCCGTTTCCGGGCACCAGCGCTCCGAGGAGGCCACGTGACGTTCATGCAGCTGATCGAGTTCCGCACGTCCGACATCGAAGGGGTGCGCGCCCTCGACAACGAATGGCGCAGCGCTACCGAGGGCAAGCGGACCGCTCGCCGTGAGCTGCTAGCCCGCGACCACCACGACCCGGACCGCTACTTCGCCGTCGTGTACTTCGATTCCTACGACTCGGCGATGGAGAACTCCGGCCTGCCAGAGACCAAGTCGGCCGCGCAGAAGTACCAGAACGCAACGGACGGCCCGCCCGTGTTCCACGACCTGGACGTGATCGGGGACTGGACGTAGGCGCGGCGCGATCTGACGCGGGCCGGGCCGGAATGTCTGCTCCCCGCTCACACCGGCCCGGTCCGCGCCAGCATGCACGGCCGGCCCGACTTCCGGATCGGCGAACAGCATGATCGGCTGGTCGCACCTGGCCTTGTCGTCACCACTGTCCTACCTGCTGATCTTCTTCTTTCCCTTGCTCGACGCGGTCTTCCCGCTGGTGCCGAGCGAGACCGTGGTGATCGCGCTCGGAGTCGCCACCGCAGGCAGCAACGATCCGCGCATTGCCGTCCTGGTCCTGCTGGCGGCCGGCGGCGCCTTCGCCGGGGACAATCTCGCCTACCTGCTCGGCAGGCGCTTCGGCCCGGCCCTGCAGCGGCGGTTCTTCTCCGGCGAGCGCGGTGCCCGCAGCCTGGCCTGGGCGCGCCGGTCCCTGGACCGGTACGGAGTCCGCCTGATCATCGGCTGCCGGTTCATCCCGGCCGGTCGCCTGGCGGTCACGATCACCTGCGGAGCGGTGGGATACCGGCGCAAGAGCTTCGTGCTGGCTACCGCGGTCGCGGCCGTGATCTGGGCTAGTTACGCCTATCTGCTGGGCCGGCTCGGCGGTGCCGCGTTCGAGGACAGGCCCTGGGTCGGCCTGCTGATCGCTTTCGGCGCCGCGGTGTTCCTCAGCGCCCTGGTCGAGCTGGCGCGCCGGCTCGCCAGCCGCCGCCGGGCGGCCCGGCCCGGCAGGCCGGTGCCAGCAGAGCCGGTACCAGCCGGGCCGGAAGCAGAGGCTCCGGAATCAGTGAACCCGGACCCAGCCGTCCGGGTGCTGCAGTCTTCACCAGGCCTGCACAGTCCCGGCACGGCTCCGGCACAGGCTCGGCATGGACTGAAGTAGCCAGCTACGCCCGACTGCGCGGGGACGGTGGGACATGGAGGTGACAGACAGCATCGCGCTCGTCCCGGAGATACCGGCGTGAGCGGGCCCGGCATCTGGATTGCGGTGCTGGCCGCCCTGGGGGCGGCCTGCTCGTTCGGCGTCGGCGTCGCCCTTCAGCACCGTCAGGTGCAGCTGGAGCACGGCATTGCCCCGTTGCGGCTGCTCGGCCGGCTGGCACGACGGCGCAGGTGGCTGGCCGGCATCGCGCTGGCAGTGGCCGCGTACGGGCTGCAGGCGCTCGCCTTGGCGTTCGGCCCGCTGGCCCTGGTGGCTCCTCTGGTCGCCACCGATCTGCTGTTTGCGCTGCCGGTCGCGGCAATGTGGGAGCGCCGGCGAATGCGCGGACGCGACTGGGCTGGCTGCGCCCTGGTCGGCGGCAGCGTCGCCGTGTTCCTGCTGTGCGCCCCGGCTGCGGCAGCGGGCCACGGTCAGGCGGCCGCCGGAGACTGGCTGCTGGCCGCCGCGGTGACCGGGCTCATTGCGGTGGCTGCGGTGACCGCAGCCGCGCTGAGCCGCGCCACTGCCCGGGCCGCGCTGCTGGCCGTGGCGGTCGGGGTCATCTTCGGGATGACCGCTGCGGTGACGCTCAGCATGTCCCGGCTGCTGCGGGAGGACGGCTTCGGCTCCGCCCTGGCGCACTGGCAGCCGTGGGCGCTGCTGGTCCTCGGCGTCACCGGGCTCGTCCTGTCGGCCGGCGCCTACCAGGCCGGAGCGCTGCGGGCGAGTCTGCCGATCATGGATACTCTCGAGCCGGTCTCCGGCGTGCTCATCGGAGCCGCCGTGTTTGGTGAGCAACTGGCCACCTCGGCGGCCGGGCTGACACTCCAGCTTGCCGCGGCGGCCGGCGCCATCACCGGAATCGTGATGCTGGCGCGCTCCCCGCTCGCTGCGGACTCGCGGCACAGCAAGCCGGGCAGCGTAACGGGCGCGCAGGAAGACCGGGCAGCATCGCCGGCTCGACCGCCCGCGCGGATCCCGGCTGACGGCAACCTGGGCCAGGTTCACCCTGGTGGCGGGATGGTGCAGCGCCAGCACGACGACCTGCCGGTGAAGTAGGCGGTATCGGCCGGTGAGTTGTACGGGTTTAGCGGGCTATGACGCCGGTGGATCATGCGGGCGGAACCGCTGGCGCCCGGGGTCCGTTGTCCTGAGTAAGACCGCCGCCCGGCCGGGCCGGGCGTGGTGACGCAGCTGGAGGCACGGGGCACAGCATGACCATTGCCATCGCCGTTGCTGTCGTGGCTGTGCTGGTGGTCGCCGGCCTGGCTCGCTTCCTCCACTCCAACCCGCCGGATCAGCTGATCGACGACGAGCAGGAGGCGCGGCTGCGCCAGGCACTCGGCCGGATCGACGAGGTCTACCCGGATCCGGCCATCCCGCTGCCCAAGGACGACGATCTCATCCGGCGGGCCGATGGCGGCGACTCGCAAACCGGCCTGCGCCGCCCTGCCTGAATCGCCCCGGCCTGATCTACCCGGCCTGATCCACCACCCTGGCTGGCGCACGCTGTCCTACTCCAGCTGACTGACCACCCAGGCCAGGTCGTAACCCGCCGCAGTGGGCAGCACCAGGTCGGCCGAGCCGGGCCGGCTAGCCGGCCCGTGCGAGCCGGGAATCGCCACGCAGCGCATTCCCGCCGCCTGGGCAGCCGCGACGCCGTGCGGCGCGTCCTCAACCGCGATCGCCCGGCCAGCGGGCAGGCCCAGCCGCTGCAGCGCCAGTTCATACACCGCCGGATCCGGTTTGGCTGCGGTCACCTCGTCGCCGCACGCGAGTACCTCGAACCGGTCCAGGTGGCCAGACCGGCCGAGCAGGGCAGCCACCCAGCCACGCGGCGAACTGCTGGCAACCGCCAGCCGGAAGCCGGCAGCTGCAGCCTGGTCCAGCCACGCCTGCAGGCCAGGGCGCAGCCCGAGGGCAGCGTTGAGGCTGTCGCGGTGGGCAAGCCGTCGGGCGTGGCTGGCAGCCTGGTCGTAATCAGGGCCGACCGCGCGGGCAAGGTCCGCATAGCGCTCGGCGGAGACGTCGCCGCCGTGGTCGGCGAAGAATCCGGCCAGGTCGAGTTCCAGGCCGTGATAGCGCCATTCCTGCTGCCAGCTGGCCACCATGGTGGCCTCGGTGTCCATCAGCAGGCCGTCGAAGTCGAACACCACGGCCTGCACAGTCATGCCCTTATTATCCCGGTCTGCCGATGCGCAGAGGACAGACGCAGCACGGGCCCCGCCACCAGCGTGCTGGCGGCAGGGCCCGTGCGTCGGACAGGAGCGGCTCGCGCCGCTGAGATCAGTGCTGGTGACCGTGCCCGCCCGCCGCAGCCGGCGACTCCGGCTCCGGCTTCTCGCTGACCAGTACCTCAGTGGTCAGCAGCATGCCAGCGATCGAGGCGGCGTTCTGCACCGCCGACCGGGTGACCTTGACCGGGTCGATGACGCCCTGCGCCATCAGGTCGCCGAACTCGCCGGTCGCGGCGTTATAGCCGTGGCCAGCCGGGAGCTCAGCAATCCGGGCGGTGACGACGCCACCCTCGGCGCCCGCGTTCTCCGCGATCCACCGGGCCGGGGCCGACAGGGACCGCCTGACGACCTGCACGCCGGTCAGCTCGTCGCCGGTCATGCCGAGGTCGCCGAGCTGAGTTGCGGCCTGTACCAGAGCCGCGCCGCCGCCGGGGATGATGCCTTCCTCGATGGCCGCCCTGGTCGCCGAGATGGCGTCCTCGAGCCGGTGCTTCTTCTCCTTGAGCTCGACCTCGGTGGCGGCGCCGGCCCGCAGGACGGCGACACCGCCGGCCAGCTTGGCGACGCGCTCCTGCAGCTTCTCGCGGTCCCAGTCCGAGTCGGTGTTCTCGATCTCGGTCCGCAGCTGACGGATCCGCTCCGCGACAGCATCCTGCTCGCCTGCCCCGTCGATGATCGTGGTGGTGTCCTTGGTCACCACGATCCGGCGGGCCTCGCCGAGCACGTCAAGGCCGGCCTGGTCCAGCTTGAGACCGACCTCCTCGCTCACTACCTGCGCGCCGGTCAGCACGGCCATGTCCTCGAGCATCGCCTTGCGACGGTCACCGAAGCCGGGTGCCTTGACGGCCGCGACGTTCAGCAGGCCGCGGATGCGGTTGACCACCAGGGTGGACAGTGCCTCGCCCTCGACGTCCTCGGCGATCACCAGCAGCGGCTTCTTGCTCTGCGCTACCTTCTCCAGCAGCGGCAGGAAGTCGGCCATCGAGGAGATCTTTCCGCTGGTCAGCAGAATGTAAGCGTCCTCCAGGACTGCCTCCATCCGCTCCTGATCGGTGGAGAAGTACGCCGAGATGTAGCCCTTGTCGAACTGCATGCCCTCGGTGAACTCGAGCTCGATGCCCATGGTCGGGGCTTCCTCGACGGTAATGACACCGTCCTTGCCGACCTTGTCGAAGGCCTCGGCGATCACCTCACCGATCTTGGCGTCCTGCGCGGAGATGGTAGCCACGTTGGCGACCTCGCTCCGCTCCTCGACGTCGCGGGCCGACTTGACCAGGGCCTCGGCCACCGCGGCCGATGCTGCGTCGATGCCGCGCTTGAGCGCGATCGGGTTCGCGCCCGCGGCCACGCTGCGCAGGCCCTCGGCGACCATCGCCTGAGCCAGCACCGTGGCGGTCGTGGTGCCGTCACCGGCCACGTCATTGGTCTTGGTGGCGACCTCCTTGGCGAGCTGCGCGCCCAGGTTCTCGGTCGGGTCCTCGAGCTCGATCTCACGGGCGACGGTCACGCCGTCGTTGGTGATCGTGGGAGCGCCCCACTTCTTGTCGATCACGACGTTGCGGCCCTTGGGGCCGAGCGTCACCTTCACGGCGTCAGCGAGGCGGTTCACGCCGCGCTCGAGGGCGCGCCGCGCGTCCTCGTCAAAAACTAGGCTCTTGGCCATCTGGTACCCCAGCGTCTGTTGTACGGAGTCTGTTGGTTGAGCTGCGTGTTCAGGAGCCATCACGCAACCGCCCCGGACCGGGCCGCGGGCCTACAGGAGTTTCCTCCGCAGGCCGCGAGCCGAGCCGGGGCGGTGCCGGGCCTGCTAGCGCATGCCCGGCGCGGGCCAGGCCCGCGCGCGAATTTCTTGCTCGTTACTTCTCGATGATGGCGAGCACGTCACGAGCGGAGAGCACCAGGTACTCCTCGCCGTGGTACTTCACCTCGGTGCCGCCGTACTTGCTGTACAGCACAACGTCACCGACCTTGACGTCCAGCGGGACGCGCTTGGCGCCTGCGTCATCGAAACGTCCAGGTCCGACAGCCAGGACTTCGCCCTCCTGGGGCTTCTCCTTGGCAGTGTCGGGGATCACCAGGCCAGATGCGGTGGTCTGCTCGGCTTCGAGCGGGCGCACCACGATCCGGTCTTCGAGCGGCTTCAAAACAACCTTGGTGGCGGTCGTCACGATCTGACCTCCCCCTCCGGAAAGGGATAGCTGAATGTAGAGAGTCGACCATGTCGGCCTGCCGTCGCGGGTGTCAGACCAACCTTGTCGCGTTAGCACTCTACCCTAGTGAGTGCCAGCTCTGCACACTAACCCTCCATCCCGGGCACGTCAAACAGGCCCGGCGGGGATCTGATCAGCGGCCGGCCGCGGGAGCCGAGCGGAGCCGGGTCACCTCGGTGACCGGCATCGAGGAGTCCGCGCCAAAGTCCAGCGCGGACGGGGCGATGCCGCGGGCCAGCAGTTCGGCGCCCAGGGCGGCCACCATCGCGCCGTTGTCGGTGCACAATCCGGGCCGCGGCACCCGCAGGCGCAGTCCGGCAGCTTCGCACCGCTGCTCGGCCAGCGCACGGAGCCGGGAATTGGCCGCGACCCCGCCGCCGATCACCAGGTGATCGACGCCGTGGCTCCGGCAGGCATCCACCGCCTTGCGGGTCAGCACGTCGGCCACGGCCTCGGAGAAACTTGCCGCCACGTCAGCGACGGGAACCGGCTGGCCGGCCGCCTGCCGGGCCTCGACCCAGCGCGCCACCGCGGTCTTCAGGCCGGAGAAGGAGAAGTCGCTGCTGCCGTCGGCGTACTTGCTCCGCGGGAAGGCGATCATGTCCTTGTCGCCGTCCCGCGCGGCCTTGTCGATGTGCGGGCCGCCGGGGAAGGGCAGGCCGAGCACCCTGGCCACCTTGTCGAAGGCCTCGCCGGCCGCGTCGTCGATCGTTGACCCGAGCGGCTCGACGTGGGTGGCCAGATCCGGCACCAGCAGCAGCGAGGAATGACCGCCGGAGACCAGCAGCGCGATCACCGGGGCCGGCAGCGGTCCGTGCTCCAGCTGGTCCACCGCCACGTGCGCGGCCAGGTGGTTCACGCCGTACAGCGGCTTGCCCAGAGCCAGCGCGTAGGCCTTGGCCGCGCAGACGCCGACCAGCAGCGCCCCGGCCAGGCCCGGCCCGGCTGTGACGGCGATCGCGTCCACGTCGCTGATGGTCACGCCCGCTGCCGCCAGCGCCCGGTCAACCGTCGGCACCATGGCCTGCAGGTGTGCCCGGCTGGCGACCTCGGGCACCACCCCGCCGAAGCGAGCGTGCTCGTCAACGCTGGAGGCGACGGCGTCGGCCAGCAGTTCGTGCCCGCGCACCAGGCCGATTCCGGTCTCGTCGCAGGACGTCTCGATGCCGAGAACCAGGGGTGAGCTCACCGGTCCTGCCCTCCCACTGCGCTCAGGTCGCGGCGCATCACGATGGCGTCGGTGCCGGACGGCTGGTAGTAACCCTTGCGCACGCCGATCTCGGCAAAGCCCCACCACTGATAGAGCCGCTGGGCCCGGTCGTTGTCAGCCCGGACTTCCAGGAACACCTCGGTGCAGCCGCGCCGGGCCGCCTCCTCGAACAGCGCTCCGAGCAGCAGCGATCCGATCCCCTGGCCCCAGCGGCCGGCGGCAACCGCGATCGTCAGCACGTCGGCCTGGTGCCCGGCGGCGAGCAGGCCGGCATAGCCTGCCACCGCGCCGGAGTCCTCGGCGACCAGGTAATAGCGGCTGGCCGGCTGCTGGCTGAGCTCGCCGGTCAGCATCTGCCGTGACCATGCTTCCTCGCCGAACAGCGCCTGCTCCAGCTCGAGCACGCCAGGGAGGTCGGCCGTGGTCATCGGGCGCAACTGCACGTCCGTCACGGCGTCACCCGCTTCGGCTTGCCCGGCTCCCTGGCATCTGGCCTGCGCAAGTACAGCGGCTCGGGCGGCTGCGGCGGCCGGCCAGCGCTGATCCGGGCCGCTGAGAGCGCGGCCAGCTGCCCGGCGGCGGGATACCTCGGCTGCAGCGTCCTGGCCGTCAGGCCCGGATACAGGAACGCGCCCTCTCCGGCGGCCGGCAGGCCTGGCGGCAGGTCGGCCGGGAAGCCCACAGCCGGGCCGGTCAGGCGCTGTCCCGACGCAGCGTAGCTGGCCCAGTAGACCTCGCGCCGGCGCGCGTCAGTCGCGACCAGGAAGTCGCCGCCGTCCAGTCCGGCCAGCGCGTCGGCCGCGATCACGTCCAGCGAGCAGATGCCGTCTGCCTCGATCCGCAGTGCGCTGGCCAGCACCCGGGCCGTGACCAGCCCGGCCCGCAGTCCGGTGTAGGGGCCAGGGCCGGTGCCGACCGCGACCGCCGTCAGGTCGTGCTGGCTGGCTCCCGCCCGGTGCAGCACCTTGTCGATGAACACCGACAGCAGCTCACCGTGCCGCCGCGCGTCGACTGCAGATTCCTGCGCGACGACGCCGCGACCGTCATGGAGGGCAACGGTGACCGCCGGGCTGGAGGTATCGAACGCGAGCACAAGCACGGAAGGACAGCCTAATCAGGGTGGCTGGATAGTCGTAATCGAACTCGTGACGGACGGCGCAGCTCAGGCCTTCGGCATCGAGGACAGCTTGGCCAGCACCTCTTTGGCGGCCGCGGTGGCGCCGGCCTCCAGGGTCTGCACCGGCGCCGGCCCGAAGCCGTGCCCCGACTCCTGCCCGGACAGCGAGACCGTGATGAGCACGTTGCGCTCGCGGAGCAGCACGGTGACCAGTTCGGTGCTAATGCCGCTGACATGCTCAGACTGGACCGCGACGACAGCTTTCTGGCCTAGCTTTGTCAGCGGGCTGATCTGCGCTGCGGTCAGCGGTGAGTGCTTCACCGGATGGACCAGGGCCTGCTGCGCGAGCGCCAGGTTGTCCTGCGCGTTGTCTGAGGCACTGCCGTCGCCGCTGGCAGCCGCCAGTGGCTGGTACTGCTGGCTGGTTACCTGCAGCACCAGGAAGTCGGGCTTATGGTCGACGGTGAAGCTGCACTGGCTTTCTGCGCTGCCGGACTGCTCGACCGACTTGGCCAGGCCAGGCCCCGGCAGGTACTGGCCGAGGGTGGCCGCGCTGACACTGGAGCATGCGTCCGGGGCAGCCTTGTACTCCCCGGCCTGCAGGCTCGTCACGTACGCCGCCTTGACCGGCGCGTGGTGTGTCACCAAGGCCACCACCACGGCAGCGACCACGCAGGCAGCGATGGCCCCGACGCACCAGCGCACGACCCGGCGGCGGGACTTGCGCAGCCGGGCGGCGGCTGCGCGGCCGCGGCGGCCGATCCGGCGCGGCACCGGACCCGATCCGGCGTCGGCAGGCTGGCCAGGGTACGGATCCTCCGGGTAGTCGTCCAGCCCGGCCGGGTAGGCGTCCTGGCCGTCGTGCAGGCCGGCATCGGCGTCAGCGCCCCGGCGGCGCCCGCGGTAGCCGCTGCCCGGCTGGCCCTCCTGGCCGGCGTGATCCGCCTCAGTGCGCGGATCCTGCGGCCGGCTCGGGCCCGGCCGTGACGCGGTGCCTGCCGCCCTGCGCTGGTAGGGATTCGGTCCGGCCCACGGCGGCAGGTCAGGATCGGTGTCCTGCCTGAACGCCTCCTCAAGCTGCCGCCAGTTGACCGCCTCTGGCCGCTCGGAGCGCCGCAGCCATTCCTGCCTGGATCGCTCGGAACCGCGATCGCGGGAGCCGGGACGGCCGGAGGAGCGACCCGGTGGCGGACCTTGCTGAGCCACTGCGTGCGCCTCCCTGGATGGCGAACGAGACCGCGGGCGACCACGGCACGGGCTGGATTACCCCCGCAGTGTAGTAGCGGAACGGTGCCGGGGTGGACAATTCGGAACGGAAACGGGTTGCCCGTACCGGCCCCGCGGCCGCACCGCCCGAACGGCCCCCGGCCGCACCGCCGGAACTGGCGCCCGTCAGTTGACCGCGGACAGCGCGGACCGGACGGCTGCGGCAGCCGCCGGGTCCTGCCAGCGATCACCGGAACCCTGAACACGCACGATCCTGGGCACGTCGCCCTCGGCGGCGGCGGCGCCCGCCTGGAGGCTGATCGCCAGGTAGCCGGGTGCCAGGTCCTCGACAAGGCCCTCGCCCCACTCCACGACGGTGACCGACGTGGCCAGGTCGGCATCGAGATCCAGGTCGTCTACCTCGGCCCGGCTGCCGAGCCGGTAGGCGTCCGCATGCACCAGGTCGGGCCCGGAACTCAGGGCCGGGTGCAGCCGGGCGATGACAAAGGTCGGTGAGGTGACCTGGCCCCGCACTCCGAGCCCGGCGCCGATGCCCTGGGTCAGCGTCGTCTTGCCCGCGCCGAGCGCCCCGGACAGCACGACCAGGTCCCCGGCCCGCAGCAGCCCTGCCAGCTGCCGGCCCAGCGCTCGCATCTGGTCGGCGGTGGCCACCGTGGCCTGCTCATCCAGAACCGGAACGTGGCCGGATGCCGCTCCGGTCATGCTGGCCGCCGCCGGGCCGCCGCTTCGTCCAGCGCACGCGCGACGAGGTCGCTGATCTCTTCGGTCACGATCTCGGGACGCTCCAGAATCACCACGTGCCCAGCCTCGGGTACCCGCACCAGGCGCGCACCCGGAATGGCCGCGGCAAGCTCGGCCGTCTGCTGGGCCGGGATGAGCCGGTCGTCCTCGCCGGTGATGACGACGGTGGGGACTGTGCCGATGACCGGCAGCGCGGCGCGCTCGTCATGCGCGAGCAGCGCCAGGTAGAAGTCGGCGACCACGTCGATCGGAGTCGCCCTGATGACGCGCTCGAGGAAGTCGACGACAGTCGGGCTGACGTCGGGATCCCCGAACGCGATGAACCTGGTCGACAAGAACGCGAGGTCGCCGCCTGCCTCCCGCAGCCGCTCCACCAGCGCGGCGCGGCGGCCGCGGGACGAGCCCCGCAGCACTGCCGGGCCGGCCAGCCTGGCCACCGGCCGCAACGGCGCCGGCAGCCAGCTGGTCGCGTCGACCAGGTGCGCTGTCGTCGAGATCAGCACCACCCCGATCACCTTGCTGGTGAACAGCTCAGGGTGCGCGGCGGCCAGCGCCATGATCGTCATGCCGCCCATCGAGTGACCGACCAGGACGACGGGACCAGGGCCGGGCGCGCATGCGGCCAGCACCGCGGCCAGATCCCGGCCGAGCTGGCTGATGCTGACCTGCCCGGCACCGGCGCGGCCGGACCGGCCGTGGCTGCGCTGGTCCCAGAACACCAGCCGGGCGTCGGCTTCCAGGCCGAGCCGCTGGTAATGCCAGACGTCCTGGCTGAGCGTGTACCCGTGGCAGAACACGATGGTGACGGGCGCATCCTCCGGACCGCAGACTTCGGCGTGCAGGACGACACCGTCATCAGCGACAATCTCGGCCGGCCTGCCACGCAGGGCGCCAAACGCCTCCAGTGCGGCCGGATCCGGGCGCAGCCTGATCCGGCCGACTGCGATCTTCTCCGCTGCGATCACCGCGCCCGCGCCCGCGGCCGCGATGCCGGTAGCCAGGCCAGCGACGCTAGAGAGCCGCCGCCACCTCGCCATCGATTCTCCCGTCCTGGCCGCCCGCAGGCCCGTCGCCGGCTGGCTCGCTGGCCGCTGGCTCGCTGCCCGCTGGTCCGTCGTGCTCGGCCGCCTTGCCGAGCTCGCGTGCGTGCCTGGCCGTCAGCATGCCCTCGACGGCTGTTACTCCAGAGTAAGTTCTCGGCACTTTACCGGTAAACCGGGTGACGATTTCATACGACAAGGTGCCGAGCAGTTCCGCCCATTCCTGCGCGGTCGGCTCACCATGATCACCGGGGCCGAACAGCACGACCTCGTCGCCGGCCTCCGCTGGCTCGTCGCCGAGTTCCAGGATGATCTGGTTCATGTTCACCGTGCCGGCGATCTGGAAGCGCTTGCCGCGCAAGAACACCCAGCCGGTGTTGGTGGCATGCCGCGGGATGCCCTCGTTGTAGCCGAGCGGCAGCAACCCGAGCGTCATCTCCCGGTCGGTCACGTACCGGTGCGCATACGAAACGCCGGTGTCCGGGCCGACCCGCTTGACCTGGATCGCCCGGCCGCGCAGGGTCATCGCCGGCCGCAGCCAGTCCGGCGCGCCACCCGGCAGGGTCGACAGCCCGACCACGGCCCCGCCCGGCCGCACCAGGTCGAAATAGGACTGCGGCAGGGTCAGCGTCGCCGGGGTGTTGGCCATGTGCCGGACCTCCGGCCGGATGCCCGCTCGCTGCGCCACCGCGATCGCCTCGCGAAAGGCCGCCAGCTGACGGTCGACCGAGGGATGGCCGGGCATGTCGGCGCAGGCGAAGTGTGACCAGAGCCCGACCACGCGGACGGTGCCGGCTGCCTCGGCGGCCCGTGCCGCCGCGACCAGGCCGGGCCAGTCAGCGTCAGTGGCGCCGCCACGGCTCATCCCGGTATCGGCCTCCAGGTGCAGCCTGGCCGGCTTGCCGGCGCCCTCGGCGGCCAGCGCGATCTGGTCCACCAGGGCCGCGGTGCCGACGGTCAGGTCCACGTTGTGCCGGATCGCCTCGGCGTGCGGCGCGTCCGGGCTGCCGAGCAGGCTGAGCACCGGCACCGAGAACCCGGCCCGGCGCAACGCGATCGCGTCGGCGACGTGCACCACGCCGAGCCAGCTCGCGCCGCCCGCCAGCGACGCCCTGGCGGACTCGAGCATGCCGTGCCCGTACCCTTCGGACTTCACGACGGCCATCACCTGGGCCGCCCCGACGTGCTGACACAGCGCGGCCACGTTGGCCTGGATAGCATCCAGGTCGACGTGAGCCTCCGGGTGACCGTCCATACTGGTAAGTCTGCCAGGCCCTGGCCGCAGCTCTGCGCAGCTACCCGCGCGGGCCGCGCGCGGCCCGCTGGCAGCAGCCGCCGACTCATGATAGGCATTGCGACATGTCTCAACTCATCCCGCTCAAGGTTCTGTTCGGCAACCCGGAACGGGTCAGCCCCCGGCTGTCCCCGGACGGCAGCCAGCTCGCCTGGATCGCGCCGCACCAGGGGGTCCTGAACGTCTGGCTGGCGCCCATCAGCACCGCCGACGGCGTCGGCTGGGACGCTGCCCGGGTTGTGACCGACGACACCGACCGAGGTATCCGGCAGTTTGCCTGGGCGCACAACGGCCATCACCTGCTGTACCTGCAGGACACCGGCGGAGACGAGAACTGGCGGCTGCATGATGTCGACCTGCGCACGATGGCCAGGCGCGACCTGACTCCCTACGACGGCGTGCAGACCGAGATCATCGGCATGGAGCGGGAGTTCCCTGACGAGATCCTGATCGCGATGAACAAGGACAACGTGCAGCTGCACGACGTCTACCGGGCTGACCTGCGCAGCGGCGAGCTGACCAAGGAGCTGGTCAATCCGGGTCTGATCGGCATGATCGCCGACCCGCAGCTCGCGGTGCGAGCCGCCGGGCAGCCGCAGCCGGACGGCAGCATGGTGATCGTCGTCCGGGACAGCGCCGATTCAGACGACTGGCGGCCCGCCCTGACGGTTCCGGCCGAGGATGCCCTGACCACCGGGCCGGTGGCCTTTACTGCCGACGGCCGCTCCCTGCTGCTGATCTCGTCCGTCGGGACCGAAGCCGCCCGGCTGGCCCGGCTCGACCTGACGACCGGCGACAGCGAAGTGCTGGCCGAGGATCCGCACGCGGACGTCAGCGCGGTCCGGATCAACCCCGATACCCGCGAGCCGCAGATCGTCACGTTCCTGCGGGCCCGGTCGGAGTACCAGGTGCTGGATCCGTCGGTGGCCGGTCACCTGGCCGCGATCCGGGCGCTGAACCCCGGCGACCCGGTGTTCACCGACGCCGACGACGCGGACCAGGTCTGGCTGGTCGCGTTCACCAACGACGCCGGCCCGGTCAACTACTACGCCTACGACACCGCGACCAGGACGGGCAGCTTCCTGTTCGAGCACCAACCCGAACTGACCAAGTACGAGCTGGCGCCGATGGAGCCGTTCAGCTATCAGGCGCGCGACGGCCTGACCGTGCACGGCTACCTGACGTTCCCGGGCGGCGCGGACCGCACCGCCCTGCCCACCGTGCTGGTGGTGCACGGCGGGCCCTGGGCCCGCGATGCGTGGGGTTATGACCCGACGGCGCAATGGCTGGCCGACCGGGGCTACCTCTGCATCCAGGTGAACTTCCGCGGCTCGACCGGCTACGGCAAGTCGTTTGTCGCGGCGGGCGACCGCGAGTGGGGCGCGGCCATGCAGAACGACTTGTCCGACGCGGTCGCGCACGCGATCGGCCAGGGCTGGACTGACCCGCAGAAGGTAGCGATCTTCGGCGGTTCCTACGGCGGGTATGCCGCGCTGGCCGGCGCCGCGTTCACCCCCGACTTGTACTCCTGCGCCGTCGACATCGTCGGCCCGTCGAACCTGATCACGCTGATCGAGACCATCCCGCCGTACTGGGCGCCGCTGATCGCCCAGTTCCACACCAGGGTCGGCGATCCGGCGAAGGACCGGGACTTCCTCTGGTCGCGCTCGCCGCTGTCGGCCGTTCAGCAGATCCGCATCCCGCTCCTGATCGCCCAGGGCGCCAACGACCCGCGGGTGAAGCAGGCCGAGTCCGAGCAGATCGTCGCGGCGCTGCAGAAGGCCGGGATCGAGCACGACTACCTGCTGTTCCCGGACGAGGGTCATGGCTTCGCCAAGCCGGAGAACCGGCTCAGGTTCTACGCCGCGGCCGATGCCTTCCTCGGCCGGTACCTCGGCGGCCAGGTAGAACGGCGCTAACCCGCTGGGTGGTTCGGGCCGAACCGTGGTGCAAACATCGTCGCCCGGCGGCCACGTTCCCGCCTTAAAGGTCCTCGCTCGTCACCGCGCGGATTGCGGCCGGGATCGCGCCGATCAGGTCACCAGCGCCGATCGGGGCGTCGCGTGCGGCCAGCCGGGCGGCCATGCCGTGCAGGTACGCAGCCACCGCCGCGGCGTCCGCGGCAGCCAGGCCCTGCGCCAGCAGGGCGCCAGCCAGGCCGGACAGCACGTCGCCTGAGCCGGCCGTGGCCAGCCAGCTGGTGCCGGTCGGGTTGACCAGCACCGGCTCGCTGGCGTCAGGTGTCGCGATCACCGTCGTGGAGCCCTTGAGCAGGACCGTCACCCCGAGCTGCGCGGCCGCGGCGCGGGCATGGTACAGCCGCCGTGCCTCGATGTCGGCCCGGTCCGCGCCCGTCAGCCTGGCCAGCTCGCCCGCATGCGGGGTGATCAGCACCGGTGCCGCCCGCGGCAGCAGGTCCCGGTGGCTGGCCAGCACAGTGAGCCCGTCCGCGTCGATGAGAACCGGAACGTCGGTCGCCAGCACCGCCGCGAGTACCTCGTGCGCGATCTCGTCGGTGCCCATGCCGGGGCCCGCGGCGTACGCCTGTACCCGGCCGGCCGCACCAATCGCGTCAGCCGGGTGATCAGGGTCATAGGTCGTCAGCACGGCCTCGGGCCAGTGCTGGCGGACCACGCCGATAGCCGGGGCCGCCGAGATCATCCGGACCATGCCCGCGCCGCCGTGGATGGCGGCGCCGCAGGACAGCACCGCCGCGCCGGTGTACTGCTCACTGCCGGCCACCAGGCCGAGCACGCCGCGGCGGTATTTGTCTGACTCTGCCGACGGGCGCGGCAGCAGCCCGGCGATGTCGGCGGCCTGCAGCGCGACCACGGCCGGCGTGGCCAGGTCCGGGCCCAGGCCGATGTCGATCAGCTCGGTGGTTCCTGCCTGCCCGGCGCCAGGATCGATCAGCAGGCCCGGTTTGAACGTGCCGAAGGTGACGGTGACGTCGGCCGCGATGGCGTCGCCCTGCAGCTCGCCGGTGTCGGCGTCGACACCGCTCGGCAGGTCGACCGCGACAACCACGGCCCCGTCGGCGCGAGCCCGGGCGGTCAGCTGCGCGAGCTGGATGGCGGGTCCGCGCAGCCCGCCCCGGCCGCCGATGCCAGTAAGCCCGTCGAGGATCAGGTCGGCGGCGGCGATGGCGGCCTGCGCCGCCGCGGTCACGCCAGCCCTGGCCGTGCCGCCCGGCTCCCCCGCTGGCCACTGGGCCGGGATCACTCGCCCGCCGCGGGCGGTGAGTTCGGCCGCCGCCGCCTGATGCAGGCGCGACCCGGCGCTGATCGCGATGACCCGGCCGCCGCGGCCGGCCAGCCGGGCCGCGGCATACAACGCGTCACCGCCGTTATCCCCGCTGCCAGCCAGCACGACGACCCGGGCGCCGTAGACGGCGCCAAGCAGGCCGGTGCAGACCGACGCCAGGCCCGCCGCGGCGCGCTGCATGAGCACTCCGCCGGGCAGCGTCGCCATCAGCGCGCGCTCGGCCGTGCGGACGCTCTCTGCAGTGTGCGCCGCTCTCATCGCTCGGCCACCGCCATCGCGATGCAGAACCCGCCGTCATGGCTGATCGACAGGTGCCAGCCGGTCACGCCGAGCCTGGCCGCCGCGGCCGCGACCGTCCCCAGCGTCGCGAGCAACGGCCTGCCGTTCTCGTCGTTGCTGATGATCGCATCGGTCCAGCGCAGGCCCGGCGGGGCACCCAGTGCCTTGGCCACTGCTTCCTTAGCCGCGAAATAGCCCGCGAGCGAGGCTAGCGGGCGGCCACGTTCGCTGTCGGTGAACAAGCGTTCCGCGAGTGCCGGGGTCCGCTCCAGCGCGGCTGCCAGGCGGGAAATCTCGGCCATGTCAACGCCGATACCCACGATCATGCGGTTAAGACTGCCACGGACGGACCCGGTCGTGCCGCCGGCCGCCCCGGCTGACCGCCGGCGCGCTAGCTGAGCCGCTTGATGGCGTCGGCCAGGCGCCCGGCCAGGCGCTCGGCCTGGGCCCGGTCGCCAGCCTCGACCATGACCCGGACCGCGGGCTCGGTGCCGCTCGGCCGCACCAGCACCCGGCCGTCGTCGCCGAGCTCCGCTTCGGCTGCCGCGACCGCGTCGCCCAGCTCTGCCGAGCCGCTGACCTTGGATTTGTCCACGCCGGGCACGTTGATCAGCACCTGCGGGTAGCGCGTCATGACACTGACCAGGTCGGCCAGCGGTCGCCCCTGCCGGGCAACCTCGGCCAGCAAGTGCAGGCCGGTCAGCATGCCGTCGCCGGTCGTCGCGTGCTCGAGCATGATGATGTGGCCGGACTGCTCGCCGCCGAGCACGTAGCCGCCATCCAGCATGGCGGCGATGAGGTAACGGTCCCCGACCGGTGTCTGCACGATCCTGATCCCGGCCTCGCGCATCGCGTGCCGGAAGCCCAGATTGGACATCACGGTCGCGACGACGGTGTCGCCCGCCAGCCTGCCCTCGTCCTGGAGCGCGATGGCGAGCACGGCCAGAATCTGATCCCCGTCGATGACCTGGCCGGCCGCATCCACGGCCAGGCAACGGTCGGCATCACCGTCGTGCGCTATGCCCGCGTCAGCCTGGTGCTCCAGGACGGCCGCGGACAGCGTGCCCAGGCTGGTCGAGCCGCAGCCCTCGTTGATGTTCAGGCCGTCTGGATCCGCGCCGATCGCGATCACGTCGGCGCCGGCCTCGCGCAGCAGGCCGGGTGCGAAGGCGGACGCCGCGCCGTGCGCGCAGTCGACCACGACCCGGAGCCCGGCCAGCGGCTTGCCCGGCCCGGCGCGGGCCGGCGATGGTGCCCAGCAGGTACTCGGCGTAGCGGTGTCCCTGGCCGGCCGCATCGGTGACGCGGCCGAATCCGCCGGCCGGCACGCCGGCCGGGCCGGGCGATCTCGTCGTCAGATCGTGCCGCTTCAGCCTGGACTCGATCTCGTCCTCGACCGCGTCCGGCAGTTTGACCCCGCCGCGGGCGAAGAACTTGATGCCGTTGTCAGGCGCCGGGTTGTGGCTGGCGGACAAGACGACGCCAAAGTCGGCGTCCAGGGCAGCGGTCAGGTGCGCGACGCCGGGTGTCGGGATGACCCCGAGCCGGACCACGTCGACGCCGCTGGCAGCCAGGCCGGCGACGACTGCCGCTTCCAGGAATTCACCGGAGGCACGCGGATCCCGGCCCACCACGGCCAGCGGCGCGGCGGGCGCCGTTCTGCCCGCTGAGCGGCCGGCAGCACGGCGGCGGCGGCGGTCGCCAGGTCGAGCGCGAGGCCAGCCGTCAGGTCACGGCCGGCGGCGCCTCTGACGCCGTCCGTACCGAAGAGCTTGCCCACTGTCACGTTCCCCGTGGCGTGAAGGCGGGCGCGGTTAACGCTTGGAGTACTGCGGAGCCTTGCGTGCCTTCTTCAGGCCGGCCTTCTTGCGCTCCGTGACCCGGGCGTCTCTGGTCAGGAACCCGGCCCGCTTGAGCGCAGGACGGCTCTCGGGGTCGACCAGGATCAGCGCCCGGGCGATACCCAGCCGCAGCGCACCGGCCTGGCCGCTGACGCCACCGCCGGTGATCCGGGCGATCACGTCGAACTGGTCCTCGGCGCCCAGCGTCACCAGTGGCTCACTCACCAGCTGCTGGTGGACCTTGTTGGGGAAGTACTCCTCGAGTGACCGGTCGTTGATCTTCCACTCACCGGTACCCGGCAGGATGCGAACCCGGGCGATGGCCTCCTTGCGGCGGCCGGTGCCCAGGGCCTTGCCGGTGACGACCGGCTTGCGCGCGGCGGGCTTGGGCTGAGCGTTGTCACCCGTCTGCGTGGTGTACTCCGACAGGTGCTCCTCAGGCGTCTCGGCCTCGGTACCTGCGTCGGCAGCGTCGGCAGTGGACTCGGCCACATTGTCTTCCTCGTACTTCCTGCTTGACATCTGTTGCTCTGTTGGTGGACGGCACGTCCGGGCTTTCGGCGCTGGCTGGCTGGCCTGCAGATCTGGGTGATCTCGAACGGCACCGGCTCTGGGCCTGGTGCGGGTGCTCCGGGCCGGCGTAGACCTTGAGCTTGCGCAGCATCTGGCGGCCCAGCGTGTTCTTCGGCAGCATGCCCTTGACCGCCTTCGCGACGGCGCGCTCCGGATTGCGTGGCCATCAGGTCGCCGTAGGCGATCGACCGCAGCCCGCCCGGGTAGCCCGAGTGCCGGTAAGCCGTCTTGTCGCGCAGCTTGTTGCCGCTCAGCGCGACCTTGGACGCGTTGACGATGATGACGAAGTCTCCGGTGTCCACGTGCGGCGCGAAGATCGGCTTGTGCTTGCCGCGCAGCAGCACGGCTGCCTGGCTGGCCAGCCGGCCGAGAACGACGTCAGATGCGTCGATGACATGCCACTGCCGCTGGACATCGGCGGCCTTCGGGCTGAAAGTGCGCACAGTCATAAGCCTTCGCGTGTGAGTCCTGAAATCCTGGCCCGCGCCGGGGACATCTGCCTGCCTGGTGCGGGGATCTGCGGTACCGGCGGCAGCTCACCTGCTCAGGGGAACGGCGGGCATGCCAGTACGCATGGACGCCCAGAAGGATACCGGCCTGCCGGCAGCGGTCAAAGTGAGGCCGTGCCCGGCCGCCAGCACAGCCGCTTATCCGGGCTGGCCGGGCCTGTCGCGGCCGTGCGGCGCCCCGGCCCGGCAATGACAGTCCGGCCGGGCTGGCGGAACGGGTCGTGAACTAACCTGACGGGCCGGACGCGGACCGCCATCGAGCGATACGCTCACCGCATGCGCATCCCGCCCGACGACGGAGCAGACCCCCAGCTCACTCGTCGGCGTGACCGGATGCCGGTGCCCGAGAACGACGCTGACCGGCGGCGCGAGTCGCCCTCGCCGAGCGGGAACTCGGCAGTCCGGCGGCGCGCCGCTGTTACGGGTCGGCCGCGGACGGCGCCGCCAGCAAGGGCCCGGCGGCGGTTACCCGCCAGGCCGGGCCAGCCGCCGCCGATGATCCGCCCGGCCAGTTCGCGCCCTGGAATGCGGCCAGGCCGGCCAGCGCCCCGGCACGGCCAGCCCGATTCCGGCCGCACCGGCGCGGCAGAGCTGGAGGCCGACGACCCGCGACGGGCCGGCCGGCCGGGCTGGCCGGCCTCTCCGGATTACGGACGGCTGGGCGCGCGGGTCCGAGACCAGCCGGGATTGCTCCATGCTGGCCATGAGCGACCGGCTGCCCATGTCACCTCGACCCGGACCTGGCGGCCGTTGGCGACGGCCGTGCGACCGGCGGCGTGGACCATGCCGGACCGGCCGCGGGGAGGGGCTGGCGGCCGGGCCGGGGGTCGCGGGGCGGCGGCGGCGACGATTAGCCGGACGGGTTCGACCTGACCCGGTCATTCCGGCGACGCCGCACCCGGCCAGGTGCTCGCCGGGCCGGGTGTGCCGGCGCCAGGTGCTGCCGGGCCAGGCGCTGCCGGGCCGGTGGCCGGGCCGGAAGTGCGCTGCAGGTCGGCTAGGCAGGCGAGAGCCCGGCCGCGGATGACGGGAGTGGCCGGAGGCAGCCGGACGCGGTTCCGGGAGTCGGAGCGGCGGCGGGCGGAGGGCGGCCGCGGCGGCGCCGTCCCGGTCCGGGTCACGCTCGGCGGCGCGGTCCGGGTCGCAGCGAGGACCGCATCTCGCCAGGACGGAGCCAGTCAGAAGTCGAAGCGCCAGCCCGTGATGGTGGCGATCGGTACGCGGTGGTCTGGTCATCGTGCGGTCGCGGCGGTTCTCGTGGTGACGTGCTGGGCAGACGTGGCGCCGCCCAAGGCAAACCCGGCGAACAAGCCCCATCCGACCAGCGCGCCGACGGACGCCACTGCGCCAGCGGGCAAGTGGGCATTTATTGGCGAATCGGTCCGCCGACGAAACTCCGGTGACGCTGAAGGAACTGTTCCCGTCGAGCTTCATGACCGGAGGCTGATACTTCCACGCGACCAAGCGAAGCCCGGGCACAACTGCCACACCGCGCTGATCGGCGCGGCCCTTCAGGCAGCCGTGCGGAAGGCCGACTGCACCAGGACATGCGGGCCAGCTACGTCGCCAGGCTGGAACGCGATGGCCACGATCGGCGTGTTCAACCTGGAGAGCGCGGCGGCGGCGAGCAAGGCGGCGCAGAAGACCGGACCGATGAGTTCGTCGCGCAGCTCGCCTCCAAGAACGGCGTGACCAGCAAGATCGGGCAGGGCACCGGGCTTGAGGAGGCCGTGGTCAAGGGGCATTACCTGGTTCTGGTCTGGGCCGAGAAGATCGACCTGACGGCACCCAAGACGGCCTGGCAGCGCGGTCGGCTCACCCGCTTCATGAACACGCTGCTCCAGGCGACGGTGAACGGCACGCTGAGCTTCCGGATGGTGGAAGGCAAGCCGCAGCCGCCGACGCACGGGGCTTCGTCTCCGCCGGCGCCTAGCCGCCTAGCCGCCATGCTCTAGCCCGGCCCAGCCACATGAGGGGCACCCTGCTGTTGCTGGAACGACAGCAGGGTGCCCCTATACCCCGCTGCACGCTAACCCCGAGCGGGTGGGGTAGTCGGCGCGGCCCCACAGGCGGGTGTGAGCTTGAACGATCGGCAACTAATCCGCTGGTGATCGCACGTGCCTGGTCAGGCTGGCGCGGGCGGCTAGTTCGGAGTCGGCGGGATAGGCGACCTCCTCCAGGCAGAGCGGGTGCGGCGGGGCGACCCGTACGGACGGGTCGCGGACCGCGGCCGTCAGCACCTCCGCCACCCACTGCGCCGGGCGGGTGCCGTCGCCGACCGCCAGCAGCGCACCAGTGAGCGCTCGGACCATGTTGTGGCAGAACGCATCGGCCACGACCGTGCCGACGGCGATGCCGGGCTCGGTGCGTTGCCACTCGAGCCGCAGTAGTTCTCTGATGGTGGTCGCGCCGGCCGCTGCCGGCAGAACGCACCGAAGTCATGCTCGCCCAGGCAGGCCTGGGCCGCCTGGTTCATCTTGGCCAGGTCCAGGGTCGCGTCGTAGGCAGGGTGTCTCGGCGTCGCAACGGGTCTGCGCCGTCTGGTCGTCGCAGACCCGGTAGGAGTAGCGACGCCACAGCGCCGCGAACCTCGCGTCAAAGCCTCGGTGCCGCGCCGCGATCGCGCTGAGCCGGACATGCGGGCGGGAGCAGCCGGTTAAGCCGGAGGAAGGCCGCGGGGCTAGCTTCACCGGCCTCCTGGCCACGTCCACGTGCGCCACCTGGCCGCGCGCGTGCACGCCGGTGTCGGTACGTCCGGCTACCGTCAGGGTCGGCGGCTGCGCGGTCCTAAGCGCGATTTAGAGGGCATCTTGGACCGTGGCCTGTACCGTCGCAGGCCAGGCTGCTGGCCCAGCCATGGAATTCTGTGCCGTCATAGGCCAGGTCGAGCCGCAGCCGAAGCGAGGCGAGCCCGGCCGGTGACAGCCCGGCCGGGCTCGCACTGCACTTCCTGGTTACTCGTCGCTCGCCTGCTCGTCGGCTCGGCTCGTCGGCCTCGTGCGTCAGCCTCCTCGGCGTTGTCGCTCGTCGCTCGGCCGTCCTCGACGCTGTCCTGCGGCTCGCGTCACCGTCCTCGGACCGCGCCGGCTGCCACGGCCTCGGCAGCCGGAGCCTCGACCGTGTCCTCGCCGCCGCGTCCGTAGCGCGGCCGGCAGCGTCGGCTGCCGCCGACTGCCGCGACCGCGGCCAGGCGCGCCGGGCCGCCGGAGCCCGGCGACGCGGCGGCGCCGCGCCTTCACTTCGGCCTCCTCGGTGACCAGCTCGATCACGGCCATCGCCGCGTTGTCGCCCTTGCGCGGGCCGACCTTCGTGATCCGGGTGTAGCCGCCCTCGACGGGTCGCGTAAGCTCGGCCCGATCTCATCGAAGAGCGTCTTGACCACGGTCTTGTCGGTCACCACGGTGAGCACCTGCCGCCGGGCGTGCAGGTCACCCCGCTTAGCGAAGGTGATCAGCCGCTCGGCGAGCGGCCGCAGCCTGCCGCGCCCTGCGCCTCGGTCGTGGTGATCTTGCCGTGCTCGAACAAGGCAGTGGCAAGGTTGGCCAGCATGTGCTGCTGATGCGCTGGGCTGCCGCCGATTCGGCGGCCCTTAGTGGGCGTGGGCATCGAAGCGTTCTCCTCGGTTTACTGCTACCGTCCGCAGTGTCGGCAGGCGAACCCGTCGTCAGTACTGCTTCGGTCTCGACATAGTCGTCTTCGTCATCTGCGCCGTAGCTGTCGGCCGCCGTGCCCGGGTCGAATCCGGGCGGGGAGTCCTTGAGCGCCAGGCCCATGTCGGTCAGCTTCTGCTTGACTTCCTCGATCGACTTGGCGCCGAAGTTGCGAATGTCCAGCAGGTCCTGCTCGCTGCGGGCGACGAGCTCGCCCACGGTGTGAATCCCCTCGCGCTTGAGGCAGTTGTAGGAGCGGACCGTCAGGTTCAGCTCCTCGATCAGCAGCGCGAGGTCGGCCGCCAGGGCCGCATCCGTCGGGGACGGGCCGATGTCGATGCCCTCGGCGTCCAGGTTGAGCTCCCTGGCCAGGCCGAACAGCTCGACCAGGGTCATGCCGGCGCTGGCCACCGCGTCGCGCGGGCGCATGCAGGGCTTGGTCTCGACGTCCAGGATCAGCCTGTCGAAGTCGGTCCGCTGCTCGACTCGGGTCGCCTCGACCTTGTAGGTGACTCGCAGCACCGGCGAGTAGATCGAGTCGATCGGGATCCGGCCGATCTCCTGTCCCGGCTGCTTGTTCTGCGACGGCCGAGACGTAACCGCGGCCGCGCTCGACGGTCAGCTCCATCTCCAGCTTGCCCTTGGCGTTCAGGGTGGCGATGTGCAGCTCAGGGTTGTGCACCTCCATGCCGGCCGGCGGCGCGATGTCGGCGGCGGTGACCACGCCGGGTCCCTGCTTGCGCAGGTACATGTGCACCGGCTCGTCGTGCTCGGAGGAGACGACGAGGTTCCTTCAGGTTCAAGATGATGTCGGTGACGTCCTCGGTGACACCCGGCACGGTCGAGAACTCGTGCAGGACGCCCTCGATCCTGATGCTGGTGACCGCGGCACCGGGGATGGACGACAGCAGCGTACGGCGGAGCGAGTTGCCGATGGTGTAGCCGAAACCCGGCTCCAGCGGCTCGATCATGAACCGGGAGCGGAACTCGTCCACCTGCTCTTCGGTGAGGGTGGGGCGTTGTGCGATGAGCATGGCGTTGTTCCTTTCCGCCTGCCCGCTATATGACAGTCGACTCAGCCGCTGGCACGTCTGCCAGCGCCCAGGCCAGCCTCCCCGGCGACGCCGAGCCGCTGGAGGAAGGTCTTACTTCGAGTAGTACTCGACGATCAGCTGCTCCTGGACCAGCGTGTCGATCTGCGGCGCGCACGGGAGCGTGTGCACGAGGATCCGCATCTTGGCCGGGATGACCTCGATCCAGGCCGGCACCGGCCGCTCGCCGGCCTCGGCCTGCGCCACGACGAACGGGGTCAAGCTCTGCGACTTCGGCGCGACCTCGACGATGTCGCTCTCGCTGACCCGGTAGGACGGGATGTCGACCTTGCTGCCGTTCACCAGGACGTGGCCGTGGCTGACGAGCTGGCGGGCCATGTCGCGGCTCTTGGCGAAGCCGGCCCGGTAGACGACGTTGTCCAGCCGCGTCTCCAGGATCTGCAGCAGCACCTCGCCGGTCTTGCCGCGCTTGCGCGCTGCTTCCTCGTAGTAGTTGCTGGAACTGCTTCTCCAGCACGCCGTAGATCCGCTTGGCCTTCTGCTTCTCGCGGATCTGGAGCAGGTACTCGCTCTCCTTCGGCCTGTTCCGGCCGTGCTCGCCCGGCGGGTAGGGCCGGATCTCGATCGGGCACTTGGGCCCGTCGCACTTGGCGCCCTTCAGGAAGAGCTTGGTCTTCTCGCGGCGGCAGCGCTTGCAGTCCGCACCGGTGTATCGAGCCATGTGTGTTGCTTACTCCTCAGACCCGGCGCCGCTTAGGCGGGCGGCAGCCGTTGTGCGGAACCGGGGTGACGTCCTGGATGGATCCGACCTCGAGGCCGGTCGCCTGGAGAGACCTGATGGCCGTCTCCCGGCCGGAGCCGGACCCTTCACGAAGACATCCACCTTGCGCATGCCGTGCTCCATCGCCCGGCGCGCGGCGGCCTCGGCTGCCATCTGCGCGGCGAACGGCGTCGACTTGCGCGATCCCTTGAAGCCGACCTGGCCGGACGAGGCCCAGGCGATGACGCTACCGGCCGGGTCGCAGATCGAGACGATCGTGTTGTTGAAGGTGCTCTTGATGTGCGCGTGGCCGTGCGCAATGTTCTTGCGTTCCTTCCGGCGGACCTTCTTGACGCCGGTGCGGCTCTTGGGAGGCATTCTGCTCCTCTATCTAGCTGAGGTGGTCGGACCGGCTGCTGTGCCCGCTGCTGCGCAGGCGGCCAGCACCGCGGACTACTTCTTGCCGGCCTTCTTCTTGCCGGCGACGGTCTTCTTCTTGCCCTTGCGGGTACGGGCGTTGGTCTGCGTGCGCTGGCCGTGCACCGGAAGTCCGCGACGGTGCCGGATGCCCTGGTAGCAGCCGATCTCGATCTTCCGCCGGATATCCGACTGAACCTCACGGCGAAGGTCACCCTCGACCTTGTAATTCGCCTCGATCCAGTCCCTCAGCCGGATAACATCCTCGTCGCTCAGCTGGTGAACCCGGGTGTCACCGCTGACGCCGGTTGCCTCGAGGGTCTCGAAGGCCCGGGTGCGGCCGATGCCGTAAATGTAGGTCAGGGCGACCTCAAGCCGCTTGTCCCGCGGCAGGTCGACGCCAACAAGGCGTGCCATCTAGGGCAGTTCTCCTTCTGTCTGCGGAGGTCCTGCGTCCCGCCCCGCGTCCTGCCCGGACACGGCCCCGGCCTCCCCGGGGGTGCTCCGCTGCGGCCTGGCCGGCAGCGGATCGCGGTGCTTGCTCGTGCTGGTTAAGTTATGCGTTCACTCCGGGCCAGTGCCTCAGCCCTGACGCTGCTTGTGCCGAGGATCGGAGCAGATGACCATGACCCGGCCATGCCTGCGGATGATCCTGCACTTGCTGCAGATCTTCTTCACACTCGGCTTGACCTTCATCGCCTGGTCTCTCTCGTTGCGACGCCGCCGAGCAGGTGCGCCGGCTGCGCCTTGCTCGTTGTGTTACTTGTACCGGTAAACGATCCGCCCACGACTGAGGTCGTAGGGGCTCAGCTCCACGACAACCCGGTCATCGGGCAGGATCCGGATGTAGTGCATCCGCATCTTGCCGCTGATGTGGGCCAGGACCTTGTGCCCGTTGTCCAGCTCCACCCTGAAGAAGGCGTTCGGTAGAGACTCCACGACCGTTCCCTCGATCTCGATGGCGCCGTCTTTCTTGGCCATGCCCTCCGCGCTTCGCTGCTTGTTCCGGACCAGCTTGCGTCATGCCTGCAAGCCGGTGCTTGTGGTTAAGGCTGATCTAGGCCCGTTCGCCAGGGCTTCTGCCCCGGCCCAGCCTGCTGCGACCAGTCTTTGGTCTCATCTGGCTGGCGTCCCGAACCACGGTGCTGGCATGCACGCTAAGTTCGGGCACGGACGGCCCGGCTGACTGCAGTCATCAGGCACAGCGCAAACTCCGCACGCTAACGACAGCTCATGGGCCGTGGGAAAGTCTACTTCAGGTCCGCCCACTACGCGAACCGGCCCGCCAACCTTCGATCTGGCTGCTGTAACCCCCAGCCCGGCCCGGATATTCCGGCGGCCCCGGGAGGCACGCCTAAACCAGGGCAAGGCCACGAAAAGCGTCCCTTACCGCCCGTCGGCCGGCCAGGTCAGCGGGGCCTGCCGGGCAGGTCGTCGTCGGCACGCGGCAGCTGCCGCGGCTCATGGCCGCTGCCCACCTCCGGCCGGGAGTTGCGCACCGCGGCGACCGTCACCCACGTGCCGGCCAGGACGGCACCCCAGGGCGCTGCGACCCACAGCGGCCAGACGTAGCCGGCGCCGGTCAGGAGCCAGATGACGAAGCAGACCAGGCTGACGGTGAACCAGACGCCCCAGGCGGCCCGCCAGGCAGCCGACCGCCGGCCACGGCGGCTAGGCGGCAGCCGTCGCGGGTACCTGGTCAGCGCAGCGTCCGGCAGCCGGTACAGGTCGATGCCCGGCAAGTCGGCCAGCAGCCGGTCGAGCTCACCGACGGTGGCGGCGGCAAAAGCCCGGTCCAGCCGGTCGTTGAACTCGGCGGCATTGAGGCGGCCCTGAGCGTGATGCTCTCGCAGCAGGGCGGCGACCCGGTCGCGGTCCGCGTCGGAAGCCCGCATATTAGGATCAAATGCCACGCTAACTCCCCGCTGGTCCGGTCGTGGCTGCGGCGGCCTGCTGCGGCGGCTGAGGACCGGCCGGCGCCAGCTGCGCGGCGAACCCGCTCTGGCCGCCGTCCTCGGCGGTCAGCACCCACGGGCCGTCCGCGGTAATTGCCACCGTGTGTTCGAAGTGGGCGGCCCAGCTCCCGTCCTCGGTGACGACCGTCCAGTCGTCGCCGAGCACCCGGCTTTCCGCGCGCCCAGGACCAGCATGGGCTCGATGGCGAGCGCCATCCCCTCGGCCAGGACCGGCCCGCGGCCTGGGCGCCCGTAGTTCGGCACCGCCGGGTCCATGTGCATCGCGGTGCCGATGCCGTGGCCGGTGTACTCGCGGACGATGCCGTACCGCCCGGCCGACCTGGCTGCTCGCTCGACCGCGTGCGAGATGTCGGTCAGCCGGCGGCCGGCGTACCGCTTCGGCCAGGCCGCGCCACAGTGCCTGCTCACAGGCCCGCAGCAGGCGGCCAGCTCGCTGTGGCCGGTCGGCCCGCGCCCCGACCGCGACCGTCAGCGCCGCGTCGCCGTGCCAGCCGCGCACGATCGCACCGCAGTCGATGGAGATGATGTCCCCCTCGCGCAGGACCTGCGCCGGGCTGGGGATGCCGTGCACGATCTGCTCATTCACCGACGTGCAGATAGTGGCCGGGATAGCCGTAGTAGCCCTGGAACGAGGGGGTGGCCCCGGCCGACCTGATCTCGCGCTCGGCAATCGAGTCCAGTTCCGCGGTGCTGATGCCGGGCTCAACCGCCGCGGCTGCCGCGCGCAGGGCGCGGGCGGTCACCAGCCCGGCCTCGCGCATGATCGCAAGCTGAGCGGGGCTCTTGATCTCGATCGGCTCGTCCTGTCTTAGCCGCATACCGCCTCCCGCGCACTGACTTTCACGGTACCCCGCCCGCGTGACGACGGGTCAGAGGATGAACCTGCGCAGGCGCCCATGGCCCGGGCAGTGATCTCTTCAACCGGACCGGTCGCGTCGATGCCGAGCAGGATGCCGTCATCGGCGTAAAAGGCGATCAGCGGCTGGGTCTGCTGGGCATAGACGTCGAGGCGGTGCCGGATGGTCTCCTCGCTGTCGTCATCGCGCTGGAACAACTCGCCGCCGCAGTCATCGCAGTGCCCGGGCCCGGCCGGCGGCTCGAACAGACGTGCCAGATCCGACCGCAAATCCGGCAGGTACGGCGGCCGGACAGCCGCCGGACGACCTCGTCGTCGTCCACGACCAGCTCCAGCACGATATCCAGCTTGGTGTCCCAGTCCGCGAGCAGCTTACGCAGTGTCTCTGCCTGCGGAACGTTGCGCGGGAAGCCGTCGAGCAGGAACCCGTTCTGCGCATCGCCTTCCTGCAGCCTGGACACGACCATCGCGATCGTGACCTCATCGGGTACCAGGTCGCCGCGGTCCATGAAGGCCTTGGCCTGCTGCCCGAGCTCAGTGCCTGTGCTGACGTTGTACCGGAAGATGTCACCTGTCGAGATCTTCGGGATCGACAGGTGTGAGGCGATGAACTGGGCCTGTGTCCCCTTGCCCGCACCGGGGGGCCCGACGAGGACTATTCGCACTACCGCAGGAAGCCCTCATAGTTGCGCTGCTGCAGCTGGCTCTCGACCTGCTTGACGGTATCAAGGCCGACACCGACCATGATCAGGATGCTGGTACCGCCGAGCGGGAACTGTGCCGTCGCGTCCAGCAACCCGATCGCCACGACCGGGATGAGCGCGATCAGCGCCAGGTACAGCGAGCCCGCCGCGGTCAGCCTGCTCAGCACGTGACTGAGATAGCCGGCCGTCGGGCCGCCCGGTCTGATGCCAGGGATGAACCCGCCGCTCTTCTTCATGCCGTCTGCCACTTCGACAGGGTTGAAGGTGATCGACACGTAGAAGTAGGTGAAGAACACAATCAGCAGGAAGAAGGCGGCCGCGTAAGCAGGCTTGTCGCTGACGACCAGGTTGGCGTCGATCCACTGCGCCCAGCCCTTAGTGCCGTTCTTGCCGAACAGCTGTGCCGCGAGCTGGGGGATGTACAGCAGCGACGAGGCGAAGATGACCGGGATGACGCCGGCCTGGTTGACCTTCAGCGGGATATAGGTCGAGGTCCCGCCGTACATCCGCCGCCCGACCATGCGTTTGGCGTACTGGATCGGGATCCGGCGCTGCGCCTGTTCCATCAGCGCGACGAACGCGATAACCGCCACGCCCATCAGCAGCACGATGAAGAAGACGAACGCGCCCTTGTCCTCGAGGATCAGCTGCAGCTGGCCGGGCACCACGGCGATGATCTGCGTGAAGATCATCACCGACATGCCGTTGCCGACGCCGTGGTCGGTGATGAGCTCGCCCAGCCACATGATCACCGCGGTACCCGCGGTCATGATGATGACCATCGTGGTGATCGTGAACACGGACGGGTTCGGGATCAGGTTCGCGGTGCAGCCGGGGATCAGCTCCTGACTGCGGGCCAGGGCGATGATGCCGGTGGCCTGCAGGATGGCGAGGCCGATGGTCAGGTAGCGCGTGTACTGGGTAATCCTGGCCTGGCCGGTCTGGCCCTCCTGGCGCAGTGCTTCGAGCCGCGGGATGACCACGGCGAGCAGCTGCAGGATGATGCTCGCGGTGATGTACGGCATGATGCCGAGCGCGAACACCGTGAGCTTGGTGAGGGCGCCCCCACTGAACAGGTTGACGAGCTGGAGCAGTCCAGTCTTGGACGCATTCTCACAGGCCCTGACCGCCGTCTCGGAGACGCCGGGAGTGGGGAGCTGCTGGCCCAGCCGGAACACGGCAATGATGAAGACCATGAACAGCAGCTTCTTGCGCAGGTCAGGCGTTCGGAACGCCTGGATGAACGCGGTCAGCATGCGCCGTCCCCTACTCGATAGTTCAACGTCATCTGCCGCTCCTGTCGCGGGACAGCACCGCTAGTCGCCATGGCGACAATGCTCGCCGAAGTCTAACGTGCTGATTGCAGTCGAACAGCCATCCGCGAGCACGCCGATGACCGCACGACAGACCGGGCCAGCGGAGTCTAAGCTGACCCGGACCTGCCTGCGGGCGGCAGTCATCTCACAGTTCGGTAACGGTTCCGCCGGCTGCGGTGATCTTGTCTCGTGCTGAGCCTGAGAAGCCGTGCGCGCTGACTTGCAGCGCGGCCGTAACGTCGCCCTGACCGAGCACCTTGACCAGCTCGCCCGGACGCACCGCGCCCTTGGCTGCCAGGTCCTCCGGCGTCACGACGCCGCCAGAGGGGTAGAGAGTAGCCAGCCGGTCCAGGTTGACCACCTGGTAAGTGGTCTTGAACCGGGCGTTGGAGAACCCCTTCAGTTTCGGCAGCCGCCGGTGCAGCGGCATCTGGCCGCCTTCGAAGTACTCCGGGATCGTATTGCGGGCCTTGCTGCCCTTGGTACCGCGGCCGGCCGTCTTGCCCTTAGACGCCTCACCGCGGCCGACCCTGGTCCGCTCAGTGCGGGCACCCGGCGCCGGCCGCAGGTGGTGGATCTTCAGCCCGGCGCGGCCGCCTGGCCCGCCAGCGTTGCTGTCGGTGTCTGCCATCGTTAGTCAACCTCCTCCACGGTGACCAGGTGGCGCACCGCCTTGATCATGCCGCGGATCTCCGGTCGGTCTTGCTTGACCACCACGTCGCCGATCCGGTGCAGCCCGAGGGAGCGCAGGGATTCCCGGTGCTCCTTCTTACCGCCGATCTTCGACTTGATCTGTGTGACCTTGAGCTCTGCCATCGTCAGTAGTCCCGTCTCAGCTGTTCTCGGCCGCGCCCGCCGGCGCGTTCGCAGCAGTGGCGGCGGCCGCGCGGGCCCTGAGCATCGCGGCCGGAGCGACGTGCTCGATCGGCAGGCCGCGCCGGGCCGCGATCTCCTCGGGCCGGTTCAGGCTCTTCAGCGCCGTGACGGTCGCGTGCACCACGTTGATCGGGTTAGACGAACCGAGGGACCGCGACAGCACGTCATGCACGCCTGCGCACTCCAGCACGGCGCGCACCGGGCCGCCGGCGATGACGCCGGTACCAGGGCTGGCCGGCTTGAGCAGCACAACGCCGGCCGACTCCTCACCCTGCACGGTGTGCGGGATCGTGCCGCCGATGCGGGGGACCCGGAAGAAGGCCTTCTTGGCCGCCTCAACGCCCTTGGCGATCGCGGCCGGCACTTCCTTCGCCTTGCCGTAGCCGACGCCGACCATGCCATTGCCGTCGCCCACCACAACCAGCGCGGTGAAGCTGAACCGGCGGCCGCCCTGGACAACCTTGGCGACGCGGTTGATGGTAACCACGCGCTCCAGGTAGGCAGTGCCCTTCTCGGGCGCTCCGCCGCGACGGTCGTCGCGGCGTTCGCGGCGCTCGCCGCCGCCCTGGGCGCCGCGGCGCGGTGCTCCTGGCATCAGATGTTCCTCTTCTGTCGTTGGGTGCGAGGTCCGGTGGTGTCCATCGCGGAATGTGCGGTCACAGGGCCAGCCCGCCTTCGCGAGCGCCATCGGCCAGCGCGGCCACCCGGCCGTGATAGGCATAGCCACCGCGGTCGAAGACCGCCGTGCTGATGCCGGCCTGCGTGGCCCGCTCAGCAAGCAGTGCACCCACTTGCTTGGCCTTGGCCGTCTTGTCCCCGGCAGCGGTCCTGATGGACTCTTCCAGGGTAGAGGCGGACGCCAGGGTGAAACCCGCTGTGTCGTCGACCAGCTGGGCGAACGTGTTCTTCGCGGAGCGGGTGACCACGAGCCGCGGCCGCACCTGGCTGCCCGCCACCTTCTTGCGGACGCGCAGGTGCCGCCGCTGCAACGAGGAGATGCGCGGGGCGGTACGGCCGGTGATGCGGCCGTGCGCTCTGGTCTTAGTGCCAGCCATGTCTTACTTACCAGCCTTTCCGACCTTGCGGCGGATCTGCTCACCCTGATACCGCACGCCCTTGCCCTTATAGGGATCAGGCTTGCGCAACTTACGGATGTTCGCGGCGACCTCGCCCACCTGCTGCTTGTCGATGCCCTCCACCACGAACCTGGTGGGGGTCTCCACGCTGAAGGTGATCCCTTCAGGCGCGGGCACTGGCACCGGGTGGCTGAAGCCGAGGGCGAACTCCAGGTCCTTGCCCCTGGCCTGAACCCGGTAGCCAACGCCGACGATCTCCATCGTCTTGCGGTAGCCGTCGGTCACCCCGACGACCATGTTGGCGATCAGCGACCGGGACAGCCCGTGCAGTGCACGGACCTCGCCCTCGTCGCTGGGCCTGGTCACATTGATGACGCCGTCCTCGAGCTTGACCTCGATGGGGGTCGGCACTTCGAGGCTGAGCTGGCCCTTAGGACCCTTGACGCTGACCTTGCGGCTGTCGATGACGACATCGACACCGCTGGGCACCGTTACTGGCAACCGTCCGATTCGCGACATAGCTGGCTCCCTACCAGACGTAGGCGAGGACTTCCCCACCCACGCCCTTCCTCTTCGCCTGCTTGTCGGTCATCAGGCCTGATGATGTCGAGATGATCGCCACGCCGAGGCCGCCCAGTACCCGGGGCAGGTTGTCCTTGCGCGCGTACACCCGCAGGCCGGGCTTGGACACGCGCTTGAGGCCCGCGATCGAACGCTCCCGGGTCGGGCCGAACTTCAGCGCGATCACGAGGCTCTTGCCTACCTCGGCGTCCTCTACCTTCCAGCTGGCGATGTAGCCCTCCTGCTGGAGAATCTCCGCGACGTGCACCTTGATCTTGGAGTGCGGCATCGTCACGGAGTCGTGATAAGCCGAGTTGGCGTTGCGCAGACGGGTCAGCATGTCTGCGACCGGGTCGGTCATGGTCATGGCCTGAAGGCCCTCCTCGCCGCGGTTTCCGCTCGGACCTTCGGCGTGGTCGGTGGGCGCGGATGCGCCCAGGTTGCTCTTGTCGTCCGGGTGCCTGGTGCACCCGGCTGCCGCTGCTGCGGCCTTACCAGCTGGACTTGGTGATGCCGGGCAGCTCGCCCCGGTGCGCCATGGACCGGAAGCAGATCCGGCACAGGCCGAACCGCTTGTAGACGGCCCGCGGCCGGCCGCACCGGGAACACCTGGTGTAGGCCCGCACCTCGAACTTCGGCTTGCGGTTGGCCTTGGCGATGAGGCTCTTCTTCGCCACTGCTCAGTTCTCCTTGAACGGGAAGCCGAGTCGCCGCAGCAATGCGCGGCCCTCAGCGTCGGTGGTAGCGGACGTGACGACGGTCACGTCCATGCCGCGCTGCCTGTCCACCCGATCGGGGTCGATCTCGTGGAACATCAGCTGCTCGGTGAGGCCGAAGGTGTAATTACCACGGCCGTCGAACTGCCGGTCGGACAGACCGCGGAAGTCACGGATCCGGGGCAGGGCCAGTGACAGCAGCCGGTCCAGGAACTCCCACATCCGGTCGCCGCGCAGCGTGACGTGCGCGCCGATCGGCATGCCCTCGCGCAGCTTGAACTGGGCGATGGACTTGCGGGCCCTGGCCACGGCCGGCTTCTGGCCGGTGATGATGGTCAGATCGCGGATAGCGCCGTCGATGAGCTTGGCATCCCTGGCCGCCTCGCCGACCCCCATGTTCACCACGATCTTGGTGACAGTGGGGATCTGCATGACGTTCGGGTACTTGAACTCCTCCAGCATCGCCGCGGCGATCTCGGCGCGGTAGCGCTCCCGCAGCCGCGGCGGCACGCGCTCGGCGCTGGTGGCCGTGGCGCCGTCGGTCGTCTTGGTGGCAGCCATCAGATGTCCTTACCGCTGGCCCGGGCGACCCGGACCTTCTTGTCCCCGTCGGCCCGGTAACCCGCCCTGGTGGCGGACTTGGTGTCCGGGTCGATCAGCTGGACATTGCTTATGTGGATCAAGGCCTCCTGGGTCACGATGCCGCCGTCCTTGCCAGAACGCGGACCCTGGTTGTAGGTGACCTTGGTGTTCTTCCTGATCAGGTTGACGCCCTGGACGAGCACAGCGTGCCGGTCCGGGTGGGCGGCGATGACAGTTCCCTCGCGGCCGCGGTCCTTGCCCGCGATCACGATGACCTTGTCGCCCTTCTTGATCTTCATGCTCCGAACCTTCTTCTTACTCCCGGCCATCACAGCACCTCCGGCGCAAGCGAGATGATCCGCATGAAGCGCTTCTCCCGCAGCTCCCGGCCAACCGGGCCGAAAATGCGAGTACCGCGCGGGTCCCCGCCGTCCCTGATGAGCACGGCAGCGTTCTCGTCGAAGCGGATGTAGGAGCCATCGCCGCGACGCCGCTCCTTGCGGGTCCGCACCACGACGGCCTTGACGACGTCGCCCTTCTTAACCCCGGCACCAGGGAGGGCATCCTTGACGGTGGCGACAATGATGTCGCCGATGCCTGCGTATCGCCGGCCGGAGCCGCCGAGCACGCGGATGCACAAAATCTCCTTGGCACCGGTGTTGTCGGCGACTTTGAGCCGCGACTCCTGCTGGATCACGTCAACTCCTGCTTCTTCACGCGCCTGCCTCGCCAGGCGTGGCGGTCCTGGGCGGTCCCGGCGGGACCCTCGGTCTCGCCTGGCCCTCACTACTTGGCCTTCTCCAAGATCTGCGCAACGCGCCAGCGCTTGGTCGCTGACAACGGACGCGTCTCCATCAGCAGCACCCGGTCGCCAACGCCGCAGGCGTTCTCGCCGTCGTGTGCCTTGTACTTCCTCGTCCGGCGGATGACCTTGCCGTACTTAGGGTGCTTGACCCGGTCCTCAACCTCGACAACAACCGTCTTGTCCATCTTGTCGCTGACCACCAGGCCCTCGCGGACCTTGCGATAGCCTCGCGTGACGGCTTCGGTGCTGGTCTCACTCATCGCCTGACTCCTGTTCCACGACCACGATGCCGAGCTCGCGCTCGCGCTTCACCGTGTAGATGCGCGCGATCTCCTTGCGGACGGCGTGCAGCCGCCCGTGGCTCTCCAGCTGGCCGGTGGCCGCCTGGAAGCGGAGATTGAACAGCTCGATCTTCGCCTCAGTGAGCTTCAGCTCCAGCTCTTCCTCAGTTGAGCTCCGCAAGTCAGCGGCTGCCAGTGCCTTGGCCATCACGCCTCACCAACTTCACGCTTCACGAACTTGCACTTCATCGGGAGCTTGTGCATCGCCCGGCGAAGGGCCTCCCTGGCCACGTCCTCTGGCACTCCCGACAACTCGAACATGACCCGTCCGGGCTTCACGTTCGCAATCCACCACTCGGGCGCGCCCTTGCCGGAACCCATCCGGGTCTCGGCCGGCTTCTTCGTCAGCGGGCGGTCAGGGTAGATGGTGATCCACACCTTGCCGCCACGCCGGATGTGCCGGGTCATGGCGATACGAGCGGCCTCAATCTGCCGGTTCGTCACGTAGGAGTGCTCCACGGCCTGGATGCCGTACTCGCCGAAGACGACCCTCGTGCCGCCCTTGGCGGCACCGGAACGGTCCGGCCGGTGCTGTTTGCGGTGCTTGGTCCGCCGCGGGATCAGCATTGCCTAGCCCTCCTCGCCTGACGTGGCCGGAGGCTCGGTCGTGACATCCTGCGCCTCCGTGCTTGCCTCGGGCGCGGCACTCGGCCGGTCGGTCCCGTCGGGCGAGCCCGGCCTGCGCCGCGCCTGCCGCTGCGGGCGCTCCCGGTCCCGGTCCCGGCCGCCGCCAGGGCCGCCGGCCGGACGCTGGCCGGCGCGCAGCGCTGCCGCCGCGGCCTCGCGCTCCGCCCTGGTCGCCGCTGCCTCACCCTTGTAGATCCACACCTTGACGCCGATCCGACCGAAGGTCGTCCGCGCCTCGTAGAAGCCGTAGTCGATGTCCGCGCGCAGCGTGTGCAGCGGCACCCGGCCTTCGCGGTAGAACTCCGAGCGCGACATCTCAGCGCCGCCGAGACGGCCAGAGCACTGCACCCGGATGCCCTTGGCGCCGCTCTTCATCGCGGTCTGCATCGCCTTGCGCATGGCCCGCCGGAAGGAAACCCGGCTGGACAGCTGCTCGGCCACGCCCTGGGCAACCAGCTGGGCGTCAACCTCGGGGTTCTTCACCTCGAGAATGTTGAGCTGTACCTGCTTGCTGGTCAGCTTCTCCAGGTCACCGCGGATGCGGTCGGCCTCGGCGCCGCGGCGGCCGATGACGATACCCGGCCGGGCGGTGTGAATGTCCACCCGCACCCGGTCCATGGTCCGCTCGATCTCCACTTTGGAAATGCCGGCCCGCTCCATGCCGCGCTGCAGCAGCCGCCGGATGGCGACATCCTCGGCGACGTAGTCCTTGTACAGCTTGTTGGCGTACCACCGGCTCTTGAAGTCGGTGGTGATACCCAGCCGGAACCCGTGCGGGTTCACTTTCTGGCCCACTAGCGGGTCCTCTCCCTGCTCTTTGCCGCGCGGTTGCTCGAAGCACCGCTGTTTGCGGCACCGCCGTCGGACACGATGACCGTGATGTGGCTGGTCCGCTTGTTGATCCGGTAACCGCGGCCCTGAGCCCGCGGCCGGAACCGCTTCAGCGTCGGCCCCTCATCCACCCAGGCCCGGCTCACGATGAGCTGGCCGGCGTCGAGGTGGCTCGTCTGCCCGGCATTGGCGATCGCACTGGCCAGCACCTTGCCGACGGGGTCACTCGCCGACTGCGGCGCGAAGGCAAGCGTCGCCTGCGCCCGGTCTGCAGGCATGCCGCGGATGAGGTCCACCACGCGGCGGGCCTTGCGCGGCGTGACGCGCACGTACCGCGCCTTAGCCCTAGCTTCCATCTCAGTCTCGCTCTTCTCGTATCCGGCCTAGATCTGCCTGTCTGGTCTGTCGGTCTGGCTGCCGGGGTTACCGGCGGCTGCGCCTGTCGTCGCGCACGTGGCTGCGGAAGGTCCTGGTCGGCGCGAACTCACCCAGCTTGTGCCCGACCATTGACTCGGTGATGAACACCGGCACGTGCTTGCGGCCGTCGTGCACCGCGATCGTGTGGCCGAGCATCGCCGGGACGATCATCGAGCGGCGCGACCACGTCTTGATGACGTTCTTGGTGCCCTTGTCGTTCTGGACGTCCACCTTCTTCATCAGGTGGTCGTCCACGAAGGGACCCTTCTTAAGGCTACGAGGCATCGCTGACTGCTCCTACCGCTTCTTCTTGCTGCGCCGGCGGGTGATCATCTGGTCGCTGGGCTTGTGCGCCTGGCGCGTCCTGCCCTCCGGCTGGCCCCAGGGGCTGACCGGATGGCGACCGCCCGAGGTCTTGCCCTCGCCGCCGCCCATCGGGTGGTCGACCGGGTTCATCGCGACACCGCGGACGGTCGGCCTGCGGCCCTTCCAGCGGCTGCGGCCGGCCTTGCCGAGCTTGATGTTGCCCTGCTCGGCGTTGCCCACCTCGCCAACCGTCGCGCGACAGGCGGCGTCGACCAGCCTGATCTCGCCTGACGGCATGCGCAGCGTGGCCCGGTTGCCTTCCCTGGCCAGCAGCTGCACGCCGGATCCGGCCGACCGGGCGATCTTGGCGCCGCCGCCGGGACGCAGCTCGATAGCGTGCACCATCGTGCCGGTCGGGATGTTGCGCAGCGGCAGGCAGTTGCCGGTCTTGATGTCGGCGCCAGGGCCGTTCTCGATCCGGTCGCCCTGCTTCAGGCCGACCGGCGCGATGATGTAACGCTTCTCGCCGTCGGCGTAGTGCAGCAGCGCGATGCGGGCGGTCCGGTTCGGGTCGTACTCGATGTGCGCGACCTTAGCCGGGACGCCGTCCTTGTCCGCCCGGCGGAAATCGATCAGCCGGTAGGCGCGCTTGTGCCCGCCGCCCTGGTGCCGGGTGGTGATCCGGCCATGGACGTTCCGCCCGCCGTGACTGTGCAGCGGACGCACCAGCGACTTCTCCGGCTCACTCCGGGTCACCTCGGAGAAGTCGGAGCCGCTGGCGCCCCGCCTGCCGGGGGTAGTCGGCTTGTACTTTCTGATAGCCATCTGCTTAAAGCTCCTCGTAAACGCCGGCTAGCTGACCGGTCCGCCGAACGAATCAATCCGGTCGCCAGCGGCGAGGCTGACGATGGCGCGCTTGGTGTCCGGCCGCTTGCCCCAGCCGAACCGGGTCCGGCGTCGCTTGCCCTGCCGGTTGATGGTGTTCACGGCCGTCACCCTGACGCTGAAGGTGGCCTCCACCGCCTGGCGGATCTGGATCTTGTGCGTGCCGGGAGCGACGATGAACGTGTACTTGCCGTCGTCGGCCAGCCGGAGGCTCTTCTCCGAGATGACCGGGCGGAGCAGGATGTCCCGCGGGTTAACGGTCTTGTTCACTGCTGATCGTCCTCCTGCTTAGCCTTCGCCCGTGATGCCTTCGGCGCGGCCGGCTCGGCATCGGCCGGCTTGGCGTCTGCCGTCTCGGCGGTACCGCCCGCAGTCGGGGCCGCAGTACCGGTCGCGCGCGCCACGAAGGTGTCCAGCGCCTGCTGGGTGAACACAACCTGGTCGCTCACCAGCACGTCCCTGGTGTTGAGCTGGCCTTCGTCGAGCACGTGCACGCCGGCCACGTTGCGCAGGCTCAGCCGGGTAAGCCGGTCGCCGTTGCTCACCACGACGAGCAGGTGCTTGGCGCTGCCCGTCAGCGCGGTGAGCGCCGCCAGCGCTGCCTTGGTGCCGGGAGTCTCGCCCTCGACGAGCGCGTCCACCACGTGCACCAGGCCATGCCGGGCACGATCGGACAGCGCGCCGCGGAGCGCGGCGGCCTTCATCTTCTTGGGCGTCTTCTGGTCATACGACCGCGGATGCGGGCCGTGCACGACGCCGCCGCCAGCGAACTGCGGTGCCCTGGTCGAACCCTGGCGGGCCCGGCCGGTGCCCTTCTGCCGGTACGGCTTCTTGCCGCCGCCGCGGACTTCGCCACGCCTCTTGGTCGAGTGCGTGCCCTGCCGGGCCGCAGCCTCCTGGGCCACCACAACCTGGTGAATCAGCGGCACGTTGACCTTCGTGTCGAAGATCTCAGCCGGCAGCGACGCGACCGCGGCAGCGGTCGTCTTCGGCTTGGCAGCCTTGGTGCTGCTCTGGGCCGGGCTCATTTCGCCTCACTCTTTACTGGGGCCTTGACGGCATTGCGGACGAGTACCAGGCTGCCGGCCGACCCGGGAACGGCGCCCTTGATCAGCAGCAGCCCGCGGTCGGCGTCGACACCGTGCAGGGTCAGGTTCGCGGTCGTGGTCCGCTCGCCACCCATCCGGCCTGCCATCCGCACGCCCTTGAAGACGCGGCCCGGGTAGGCACAGCCGCCGATGGAACCGGGCGCGCGGTGCTTGCGCTTGGTGCCGTGGGACGAGCTCAGGCCCTTGAAGCCGTACCGCTTCATGACGCCGGCGAAGCCCTTGCCCTTGCTAGTCGCGGTGACGTCGATCAACTCGCCGGCCGTGAAGGTCTCGGCGGTGACTTCCTGTCCCAGCGTGTAGTCGGTGGCGTCGTCGGTCCGCAGCTCGACCAGGTACCGGCGCGGGGTCACGCCCGCCTTGGCAAAGTGCCCGGCAACCGGCTTGGTCACCTTGCGCGGGTCGATCTCGCCATAGCCGATCTGCACGGCCGAGTAGCCGTCAGCGTCGGGCGTCCGCACCGCGGTGACGACACATGGGCCGGCCGCGACCACCGTGACGGGCACGATCTTGCCGTCATCGGCGAAGACCTGGGTCATGCCGAGCTTGGTGCCCAGGACCCCTTTGATCTGCTTGGTCATCTCGGTGCGTCCTTCTACAGCTTGATCTCGATGTCGACGCCCGCCGGCACGTCAAGCCGCATCAGGGAGTCGACAGTCCTCGGCGTCGGGTCGATGATGTCGATCAGCCGCTTGTGCGTCCGCATCTCGAAGTGCTCACGCGAGTCCTTGTACTTGTGCGGCGAGCGGATGACGCAGTAGACGTTCTTCTCGGTCGGCAGCGGCACGGGGCCGGCGACCTTCGCGCCGGTACGAATCACCGTGTCGACGATCTTCCGCGCCCAGCTGTCAATGACCTCGTGGTCATAGGCCTTGAGCCGGATGCGGATCTTCTGTCCCGCCATGTGGCTTCGATGTCCTTCGCTCGTGTCGTGCCGCTGTCTGGCCGTTCCCGCCGCCTGCTCGGCAGGCAAACGGAACGACCGTGGAACGGGCCCGGGGTTGCCCCCGGGCCCGTCTTACTACTTGATGATCTTCGTGACTCGACCGGCGCCAACGGTGCGGCCGCCCTCGCGGATAGCGAAGCGCAGGCCCTCCTCCATGGCGATCGGCTGGATCAGGTCGACCTTCATCTCGGTGTTGTCACCGGGCAGCACCATCTCGGTGCCCTCCGGCAGGTGCACCACGCCGGTTACGTCCGTGGTCCGGAAGTAGAACTGCGGGCGGTAGTTGTTGAAGAACGGCGTGTGCCGGCCGCCCTCGTCCTTGGACAGGATGTAGACCTGGGCCTCGAACTCGGTGTGCGGCGTGTTGGTACCCGGCTTGATGATGACCTGGCCGCGCTCGACGTCCTCGCGCTTGGTACCGCGCAGCAGCAGGCCGGCGTTGTCGCCCGCCATGCCCTCGTCGAGCAGCTTGTGGAACATCTCGACGCCGGTGACGATCGTCTTGGTCGACTTCTCCTTGATGCCGATGATCTCGACTTCCTCACCGGTGTGGATCTTGCCGCGCTCGATCCGGCCCGTCACCACGGTGCCGCGGCCGGTGATCGAGAAGACATCCTCGACCGGCATCAGGAACGGCTTCTCGACGTCGCGAGTCGGCTCGGGGATGCTGTCGTCGCACGCGGTCATCAGCTCGACGACCTTCTCGCCCCAGTCCGCGTCGCCTTCCAGCGCCTTCAGGGCCGAGACCCGGATCACCGGCACGTCGTCGCCGGGGAACTCGTAGGTGGACAGCAGCTCGCGGACCTCAAGCTCGACGAGCTCGAGGATCTCCTCGTCGTCGACCATGTCGGCCTTGTTCAGCGCGACCACGATGTAGGGCACGCCGACCTGGCGGGCCAGCAGCACGTGCTCGCGGGTCTGCGGCATCGGGCCGTCCGTCGCCGCGACCACCAGGATGGCGCCGTCCATCTGCGCGGCGCCGGTGATCATGTTCTTGATGTAGTCCGCGTGACCGGGGCAGTCAACGTGCGCGTAGTGCCGCTTCTCGGTCTGGTACTCCACGTGCGAGATCGAGATGGTGATCCCGCGCTCCTTCTCTTCCTTCGCGTTGTCGATCTGGTCGAACGCGCTGGCAGTGTTCAGCGTGGGGTACTTGTCATGCAGCACCCGGGTGATCGCCGCGGTCAGCGTCGTCTTGCCGTGGTCGATATGACCGATGGTGCCGATGTTGACGTGCGGCTTGGTCCGCTCGAACTTGGCCTTCGCCACTGGTGTCTCCTCGTTGCGATCGTTTCCCCACGCACGTGGGGTCAGGCGCTAGCGCGCGCTGCTGGTTCGTGTCCTCGTTACTTTTGGTTACTCGCCGCGTGCCTTGGCAATGATCTCCTTGGCAATGCTGGGCGGAACCTCGGCATACGAGTCGAACTGCATGCTGTAATCCGCCCGCCCCTGCGTCCGGCTCCGCAGATCCCCCACGTAGCCGAACATCTCGGACAGCGGGACGAGGGCCTTGACGACCCGCACCCCTGACCTCTCCTCCATGGCCTGGATCTGGCCACGGCGGCTGTTGAGGTCACCGATAACGTCACCCATGTAGTCATCCGGCGTCCTGACCTCGACCGCCATCAGCGGCTCCAGCAGGACCGGATCGGCGTGCCCGGCGGCCCTCTTGAAGGCCATCGAGCCAGCAATCTTGAACGCAAGCTCGGACGAGTCCACCTCGTGGTAGGCGCCGTCGGTCAGGGTGACCTTGACGTCCACCATCGGGTAGCCGGCCAGCACGCCAAATTCAGCGGCCTCCTGGCAGCCTGCGTCGACCGACGGGATGTACTCCCGCGGCACGCGGCCACCGGTGACCTTGTTCTCGAACTCGTAGCCGCCGCCGTCGCCGCCGGTCGGCTCCAGGTTGATGATCACCCGGGCAAACTGGCCGGATCCGCCGGTCTGCTTCTTGTGGGTGTACTCGACCTTCTCGACCTTCTTGCGGATCGTCTCGCGGTAGGCGACCTGCGGGCGGCCGATGTTGGCCTCGACCTTGAACTCCCGGCGCATCCGCTCGACCAGCACCTCAAGGTGCAGCTCGCCCATGCCGGAGATGATCGTCTGGCCAGTCTCCTCGTCGGTCCTGACCTGGAAGGTCGGGTCCTCTTCGGCCAGGCGCTGGATCGCGGTGCCAAGCCTGTCCTGGTCGCCCTTGGTCCGCGGCTCGATGGCCACGTTGATGACCGGCGCCGGGAAGGTCATCGACTCGAGGATGACCTGCTTGGCCTGGTCGCACAGCGTGTCACCGGTCGTGGTGTCCTTCAGGCCCATGACCGCGACGATCTGGCCAGCCACCGCGACCGGGCGCTCCTCGCGCTTGTTCGCGTGCATCTGGTAGATCTTGCCGATCCGCTCCTTGCGGCCCTTCGTCGAGTTCAGCACCTGAGTGCCGGCCTCGAGCTTGCCGGAGTAGATACGGATGTAGGTGAGCTTGCCCAGGTGCTGGTCCGACATGATCTTGAAGGCCAGCGCCGCGAACGGCTCGGTGACGTCGGGGTGCCGCTCGATGAGCGCCTCCTCGTCGCCAACCGCGTGACCCTTGATCGCCGGGATGTCAACGGGACTCGGCAGGAAGTCGACGATCGCGTCGAGCATCGGCTGCACGCCCTTGTTCTTGAACGCGCTGCCGCACATCACCGGCGTGACGCTGCTGGCGATGGTGGCTCGCCGGATGGCGGCGATCAGCCGGTCGGCATCGGGCTCGGTGCCTTCCAGGTAGAGCTCCATCATCTCTTCGTCGTTCTCGGAGATGGTCTCGACGAGCTTGTCGCGCCACTCGCGGGCAGCCTCAGCGTGGTCATCGGGGATAGCGACAACGTCATAGGTGTCGCCCTTGCCCTCGGTCTGCCAGAGCAGACCGCGCATGTTAACCAGGTCGATGACGCCGCGGAAGTCGGACTCGACGCCCCATGGCAGCTGGATGACCAGCGGGGTGGCGCCCAGCCTGTCGACGATCATGTCGACGCAACGGTGGAACTCGGCCCCGACGCGGTCCATCTTGTTGACGAAGCAGATGCGCGGAACGCCGTAGCGATCCGCCTGCCGCCAGACAGTCTCGGACTGCGGCTCGACCCCGGCGACGCCATCGAACACGGCCACCGCCCCGTCCAGCACGCGCAGCGACCGCTCCACCTCGACGGTGAAGTCGACGTGGCCAGGCGTGTCGATCAGGTTGATGGTGTGGTCACGCCACATGCAGGTGGTTGCGGCAGAGGTGATCGTGATGCCGCGCTCTTGCTCCTGCTCCATCCAGTCCATCGTGGCTGCGCCCTCGTGGACCTCACCGATCTTGTAGTTGATGCCGGTGTAGAACAGGATCCGCTCGGTGGTCGTGGTTTTGCCCGCGTCGATATGCGCCATAACGCCGATGTTGCGTACGTTGGCGAGTTCGCTAGCGGTCTGTGTCGCGGCCACTGTGGGTGATCCTCGATCCTTGGTCTGGTGGGGAGCCCGCTACCAGCGGTAGTGGGCGAATGCCTTATTGGACTCGGCCATCTTGTGGGTGTCCTCGCGGCGCTTGACGCTCGCTCCGAGTCCGTTGCTTGCGTCGAGAAGCTCGTTCATCAGCCGCTCGGTCATGGTCTTCTCCCGGCGCTGGCGCGAGTAGGTGATCAGCCAGCGCAGCGCGAGCGTGGTGCTCCTGGAGGCGCGCACTTCGACCGGCACCTGGTAGGTCGCGCCGCCGACCCGGCGGCTGCGGACCTCGAGCGTCGGCTTGACGTTGTCCAGTGCTCGCTTCAGCGTCACCACGGGGTCGTTGCCGGTCTTGTCCCGGCAGCCCTCAAGGGCGCCGTAGACGATCCGCTCAGCGAGCGACCGCTTGCCGCTCTTGAGCACCTTGTTCACCAGTGCGGTGACGAGTGGCGAGCCGTAGACCGGGTCGGTCACCAGCTGCCGCTTGGTCGCGGGGCCCTTGCGCGGCATGTCAGCTCTTCTCCTTCTTCGCGCCGTAGCGGCTGCGTGCCTGCTTCCGGTTACGGACGCCCTGGGTGTCCAGGGAGCCGCGGATGACCTTGTAGCGGACACCAGGCAGGTCACGGACACGGCCGCCGCGGACGAGCACGATCGAGTGCTCCTGGAGGTTGTGGCCCACACCGGGGATGTAGGCGGTCACCTCGATCTGGCTGGTGAGCCTGACCCTGGCGACCTTGCGGAGCGCCGAGTTCGGCTTCTTGGGCGTGGTCGTATAGACGCGCGTGCAAACCCCGCGGCGCTGGGGGCTGCCCTTCAGCGCCGGAGTCTTGTTCTTGGCTACCTTGTCCTGCCGGCCCTTACGGACCAGCTGCTGGATCGTGGGCAACGCGTCTCCGTCTTTCTCTGCCACGCGCCTTCCGGCGCGATGCCTGCTGCTGTTCACTTACGTCCTGCCGCGCCGGGTGACGCGGCCGGTGCCGCGCCCTGCGGCGCGACCTGGTGCCTCAACCACGCTCGGGGCGCGGCCTACGACGTCCTTGGCCTGCTGGTTTCCTTGCCCGTCCGCCCCCCGCGGTCGGGCGTGTCGCGATGTTCACGACACACCCGGGCCCGTACGAGCCCGGATTCCGGAAGGGAAGTCTTGCTCTGCCCGTCTGGCCTATGCGACTCGCAGGCACCTAGGCCACGAGACCGCGGTCACACAGACGTGCACGCACCCGTGAGTCACGGGCGCGGAGATTCAGAATACCGAACCGTTGGCGCGCTGGTCAAAACGGGCCGGCTTCTCGCACTCCGCAGCAGCTAGCTTAGCCCAAGCTGGCCACAGGTAAGTACTTTCAGCGCAGCCCGGGACGTTCTCAGCCGACCCGGCTCGCGGACCAGCTAATCCCTGACACGGGTGTTCAATCAATCCTTTCCCGCCTTTATTCCGATCGGCCCAGCCCAGGTGTCAGCAGCTAAGTCAGGGTAGAAGGACGCTATGCCGCTCCTCGTCGGCACGTCCGGCTGGCAGTACCGCGACTGGCGCGGTGAGTTCTACGCCGCCGGATTGCCGGTCCGTAGCTGGCTGGAGCACTACGCGGCCCGGTTCCCGGCGGTCGAGAACAACGGGATGTTCTACCGGCTCGCCGGGCCGGCCACCGTCGCCCGGCTGGCGGGACCAGACCCCGGCCGGGTTCGTCATGGCCGTCAAGGCGAGCCGCTACCTGACTCACATCCGCCGGCTGCAAGATCCCGCCGAGCCCGTAGGCCGGCTGTCACGGCTGCGGGCTTTCTTGACGACCGGCTCGGCCCGATCCTGCTGCAACTGCCGCCGACGATGCGGGCCGAGCCCGCTCTGCTGGCCAGGTGCCTCAGCGAGTTCTCGGGTCAGCATCGTGCGCTCAGCAGGCCGGGCGCTGCCGCACTGCGCATCGGCGTAGAGTTCCGGCACCCGTCCTGGCTGACCGGGCAAGTACGGCAGATCCTGGCAGACAGCAACGCGGCGCTGGTCTGGTCCGACCGTCGCGGCAGGCCGCTGGGTCCGCTGTGGCGCACCGCCGACTGGGGTTATCTCAGGCTGCATGAAGGCGCAGCCGCACCCTGGCCGAGTTACGGGCGGCGGGCGCTGCAGAGCTGGCTGGGCCGGATCACCAGCGTGTTCCCGGCCGATGCTGATGTCTTCGCGTTCTTCAACAATGACCAGCGCGGGGCAGCGCCCCGCGACGCAGCCGCCCTGACCGCCCTGACCCGCCGGGCAGGCTGGGCAGGCTGGCCGGCACCGTAGCCAGCCTCAGCCGCCATCTGGCTGGCTCCGGGCCGGATCAGCGGACGACACCGGACGGTCGTCTATGCCCGTCCGCACCGCAGTGAGCGGACGCCAGGCGATCGCGCCGCGAGCAGGCAGCGGCCGCCGCCCCGGCCACATCCCCGTCCGGCCGAACAGGGCCACCAGGGCAGGCACGAGCAGCGATCGGACGATCACCGCGTCGATCACGATCCCGGCCGCCACCTCGCGGAACTGCTGCAGCGGAATCAGTGCCAGCAGAGCGAAACTGGCTGCCAGCGCGATGCCCGCCACGGTGATGGCGCGGGACGCCTGGGATCCGGCCACGGCGATGGCGTCACGGAGCGGCTGCCGGCGCGCCTCCTCCCAGATCCGGCCGACGACAAAGACGTTGTAGTCGGCTCCGAGCGAGATCAGCAGCACGGCCACGGTGAAAGGCACGTAGAAGACCAGGCCGTCATAGCCAAGCCGGCTCTGGAAGAACCAGACCGTGAGACCAAGGGTGGCCAGCAGCGCCAGCACGCTGGCCGCGAGCAAGTACACCGGGGCGAGCACGGCCCGGAGGAATACTGCTAGCAGCACGACCGTGATCGCCAGCATGAGCAGGGCCAGCTCGCCCAGGCTCGACCTGGTCGCGCTGATCGCGGCGCCGATCGCGGCGGTCTCGCCGCCAACCTCGATCCTGACTCTGGCCAGGCCGGCCGTGCGGGCGAGAGCAGGCAGCCGCCGCTGCAGCGCCTGGATCTGGCTGACCGCCGTCGGCCCCAGCGGGTCGGTGCGGGAGATGACGCCGAACCTGGCCGCATTGCCGCTGCTGGCCAGCATCGGATTGGGCAGCACGGCATCGGGCGGAGCCAGGCGGCCGAACCCCGCGTCCAGCTGTCGCTCCACGGCAGGCAAGCTGGCTGGGCCGATGACGCCGGCGATACCGGGTTGCCTGGCCAGCTCGGCCTGCATCCTGGCCAGGGCCGGGGCCGCCCGGTCCAGGCCGGCGCCGAACACGATGATCTCGGTGGGCGACAAGATCCCGGCCGCGAACCCGTCCGCGGCAGCGGTGGCGGCGCGCACATCGGGCGCGGTGGGCGGCAGTTCGCTGATCAGCGGCGAGCCGAGGCGCAGGTGCTGGGCATTCCAGCCGGTCGCCAGCAGCCCGGCAACGCAGCCGGCCACGATCAGCAGCGCCACTGGCCGCGCCGTGGCGAACCTGGCGACCCGCTCCCGCACTCCGCCGCTTCGCCGGGCGGACACCGTCTCCGGTGCCCGCGCGGACCCGTCCCGCCCCACGGCTGCTGCCCGCCTGCGCGCGGCGCGGTACCAGCCCGGTCCTGGCAGGAACAGCGCGCTACCGAAAGCCGCGATCAGGGCTGGTGCCAGCGTCAGGGCCACCACCATCGCGGTCAGCACCGTGACCGCCAGGGCCGGCCCGAACGCGCTGATCAGCTGCAGCTTGGCCGCGGCCAGCGAGGCTGTGCCAGCTGCCACCAGGACGCCGGCGGCCAGGATGATCGGGGCGAACTCGGCCGTGGTCAGCCGGGCCGCCTGCAGCTTCGACAGTCCTTCGGCCAGCCGGTTCCGCATGCCGGACATGAAGAACACGGTGTAGTCGGTGGTCACGCCGAGCAGCAGCACGACCAGCACCGGCTCGACGTCGGGCGGCAGCGTGACGTGCATCTGCTGCATGACCCAGGCGACCACGCGGACGGCCACCAGATAGGCGGTCGCGGCGCACAGCAGCGTTGCCAGCGGCGCGCCAGCCGCGAGGCAGAAGAAGCCGACGATGACAGCGATCGCCAGCAGCGTCGCCAGCTCCACCCATGGCAGGCGCTGATTGATGATCAGCCCCTGCGCATAGGTCGCCGGGCCCGCGCCGGTGATGCCCACCAAAGACGCTCCGGGTCCGGTCGCGTTCCTGGCGGCATACTCCTGGCCGCCCTCGACCTGAGCGGCCAGCGGCGTGTCGGGACGGAAATAGAGGAACGTGATCGCCGTCGTGCCCGACTCGCGCGCTGCCGGGAAGATGCGGTCAGTGTTGAGTACCGGCAGCGCCCCGGCCAGGCCGTCGATCGCGCCGCCGGCCGGATGATCTGTATCAACGCCGGCCGCGTGCCGGACGGCCGCCGACTGCGCCGGCTGCGGCAGACCGCGCGGATTGCGCTGCACCACCGCGACCTGTGCGTCCAGCGGGGCGCCGAAGATCTTCGTCGCAGTGACCTCAGTCTGAAGCGCCGGGGAGTTGGCCGGCAGCAGGTTGCCGGTGCCGCCATCCGACGGCGCCAGGGCCGGCAGGTACAGCACCGCAGCGACGACCACGGCCGCCCACGCCAGCAGGATCGGATAGCGCAGCGCCACGACGACGGCCGCGTATGCCCTGGCCAGCTTGCCCGTGGCGGCCCGCGGGCCTGCCCGGTTCGCTTTCACCCGCCGCTCCCTGCGCTCGGCCGTGGCCGTTGCCCGGCCGCCTGCCACTACCGCGAGGGATTAGCTTGAAACGTAACGTGGCCGACCCGGGCAGCTGCCATCCGCCAGCGGCGGCAGAGGACGCGGCGCCCCGGCCGACAGGTCGCGGCTGCCCCGGCCGGAAAACACGGAC
>CAVQMG010000019.1:0-120597 GCA_963713585.1 uncultured Actinomycetota bacterium
CGTGCCCTCGGGCCGCAGTTCCAGGAACGCGAACGGGATCAGCACCAGCAAGAACTCGATGATGATGAAGACAACCACAGCAAGGGCCTGCGACCCGGTCGAGGTGTTCCCGGTGATCAGCTGGTGCAGGGCGGTGATGTAAGCGGCACCCGGCGTGCCTGCTACCGCGCCGAGCAGCACGGCGAGTCCGGGTCGTGGCGTGCCGAGCAGGCGCTGTGCCCAGCCGTCCTTCTTGGCAGGCTGGCCGTCGCCGCCGGGCTGGCTGTCCGCGGCAGCTCGGCGCCGGCCGTGCAGGCGGCCGGTCGCCAGCAGCGCGCCGCTCGCCAGCAGCAGCAACCCGACGGCCAGGTCGATGCCGGCGCTAACCGAGCCCTGGGACTTGACAGCGTCGGCGTGCAAGACGAAGACATCCAGCAGGCCGATCGTCAGGCCCACGGCCATGCCGCCCAGCAGGAAGCAGCCGAACATCAGCCGTGGCCGCTCGCTCTCCATGAACAGCAGGTCAACGGCGAGCAGTTTCGGGTTCAGCGCGGCGATGAACGCCAGCCCGATGAAGGAAGCTGTCACCGCTACTGGCGGTACATGGCCACGCGGAGGCGTTCGTCAGCGGTGATCAGGTGGTCGGCATCGGCGGCGTCCTTGCCCAGGTCGATCTGGACCCACTGGATCCGGCCGGTGAACCGGCTGGCGGCCGGGTCGTAGCGCAGGCCTGCGCCTGCCGGTGCCCGCAACGGCCGGATCGGCGGGAACGCGCTGTCCGGGTCCTTCGCGTCGTAGGTCACCGGGCCGGTGTACGGCTGGTCGGGTACTGGCAGCACGCTGCGTGGCAGCGTCGCCGGGTCGGCCATCAGGTACCTCTCAGTCCGGAATCCCTTCTTCTGGTTGTGCGCCGGTCGCCGCCGGGCTAAATCACCCCGTGCGGATGAAATAAATCCTGGAAGGACCGTCAGCGTGCTGGCGGTGCGTCAGATCAGCTCGCTGAGCGCTGACTGCACGGCCCGGTGAAATGTCGGGTAGGCGTAAATCATCTCGTTCACCCGCTGGACCGGGATGGCCGCGTGCACGGCCAGGGTGAGCATGCTCAGCACCTCACCGCCCGTCGGCCCGGCCGAGGTCGCGCCGACCAGCACGCCTCGCTCGGTGTCGGCGATCAGCTTGATGAAGCCGAGGTTGCCCGCCTTGTGAATCCAGCCGCGGGCCGATTCCGGGATTCCGGTGATGGCGGTCGCGACCCGGCCGGCGCCCAGTTGCTGCCTGGCCTGCGCCTCGCTGAGCCCGACCGAGCCGATCTCGGGGTCGGTGAAGGTGACCCGCGGCACCGCGTGGTACTCGGCCGGGTGGTACGGACGACCGAGCAGCTGGGCCAGCACGATGTCCGCGTGGTACATCGACATGTGGGTGAAGGCGCCATGGCCGACGATGTCGCCGATGGCCCAGACGCCCGGCGCCGCCAGCATGTTCTCGTCGACGGTCATGGTCCTCGCGGTCTCGTCCAGGCCGACGGAGCCCACACCGAGCGCGGCCAGGTCGGTCCTGCGGCCGGTCGAGACCAGCAGCCGTTCGGCCCGGATCTCGTCGCCGCCGGTCACGGTCACGGTAAACCGGCCGCCGTCGTGGCTGACCGACTCGGCCGCGGTGCCGGTCCGGACCTCAATGCCATCGGCGTCGAACGCCCGGGCCAGCAGCTCGCCAGTCTCCGGCTCCTCCGCTGGCAGCAGCTGGTCCATGTGCTCGATCACCGTCACCAGGCTGCCGAACCGGGCAAAGACCTGCGCGAGCTCCGTGCCGATCGGGCCGCCGCCCAGCACGCACAGGGACTGCGGCACGTCGACGCTCTGGATGATCTCGCGGTTGGTCCAGAACGGCGTGCCGGCCAGGCCGGGCACCGGCGGGACGGCCGGGTCGGTGCCGGTATTGATGACGATCCCGCGCCGCGCCCGCAGCAGGTCGTCGCCGACCCGCACCTCGCCCGGCGCGGTGATGACCGCGCGCCCGCGGAACAGCATTCCGCCGGCGTTGGTGAACCGGTCCGCTGCCACCGTGTCGTCCCAGTCATCCGTGGCCTCATCCCTGATCCGCCTGGCCACCGGGTCCCAGTTGGGCGAGATGACCGATGAGCCTGCCATGCCGGGGATGCGGCGGCCCTCGGTGATCAGTCCCGCGGCCCTGATCATCATCTTCGACGGCACGCAGCCGAAGTACGGGCACTCGCCGCCGACCAGGCGGGACTCGACCGCGGCGACCCGTATCCCGGCTTTGGCCAGCTCGTCGGCCAGATGCTCGCCGCCCGGGCCGGTGCCGATGACCACCACGTCACATTCATGCTCGCCCACGATCACTCTCCGCTCGCCGGCCGGCCGCGCACCGGGGGCCGCGCGCGGATGTCACACTCCTGATCTTCCTTGGATTCGGGCGCTGAATCGCCAACATCCGCAGGGCGCGGCGCCAGTTCGGCGCCGCGCCCTGTGCGGACCTGCTGCCGGGCAGCTGCCCGGTCACCACGTTTCTGTCCGGTTCAGTCCGATCCGGCCGGTTCCGGCCAGGTGTGCGCGTCCGGCTTGGCCAGCGGCCAGCCGCCAGCCGCGAGCCGGGCCTTGACCCTGGCGATGTCGGACTCGCGTGCCGTCTGGTGCGTGACTGTCTTGATCGCGCTGCGGATCGCGTCGGCCGAGTCCGCGTCGGCACTGCTGGTCAGCTCTTCGGCGATGGTGGTCATATCGGCATCGCTGAGCTGGCTGCCGAGCAACGCGAACAACGGGACGTAGTCGACGTCAGGCACGCCGTCGGGATACCCGGCGCGCAGCCAGCCGATGATCGAGCTGAGGAATGCCGGCATTTCCATGCCCTGGGCCCCTTCCGGTACTGGCTGCGGTTAATGGTGCGGGTGGCCGGCCTGGTAGATGGCGACGATGCCCCAGCCGATCGCGGCGAGCACGATCAGGAAACAGAGGCCGCCCGCGATCATGCCGGGCACGCTCCCGCCGACGAGAGTGTCGGAGGTGTCTGAGCCGGCGCGCCGCGGTCTGTGCCCGGCCGCGGCCGGACTGGCTGAGCGCCACCATGCCGATCGCGAACAGGCCGGCAGGCCGGCGCCGGCGATGAGCCCGACGACGACGATCTGCCACAAGGCGGTGAGGTTGATCCAGGAGTTCATGACTGTGACATCCTCTCCGTCACGCTGCGGCCGGCTCGGGGGCCGTGCTGGTAGCCGGCGGGGCGACCGAGCCGGTCCATTCCTCGTTCACGTTGTCGTGACCGACCCGGCTGGTGCGGGACCGCAGGTAGATCGTGGTGGCGACGGCAATCAGCAGGACCAGGTCGACGATGATGCCCGCGTCTGCCGCCGATGGCATGGGCGAGGAAGTAAGCACCGGCGCCCACGATGCCGGCAGACGGGAGCGTGAACAACCAGGCGGTGGCCATCCGGCCGGCGACGTTCCAGCGGACCTCGGCGCCCTTCTTGCCCAGGCCGGTGCCGATGATCGATCCGGTCGCCACGTGCGTGGTCGACAGCGAGTATCCGAAGTGGCTGGACAGCAGGATCACCGCGGCCGAGGACGACTCGGCCGCCATGCCCTGCGGCGACTCGATCTCGACCAGGCCCTTGCCGAGCGTGCGGATGACCCGCCAGCCGCCCATGTACGTGCCGAGGCTGATCGCCAGGCCGCAGCACAGGATGACCCAGAACGGCGCGCCCGCGGTGCTCGGGACGATTTGTTGACGATCAGCGCCAGCGTGATAACGCCCATGGTCTTCTGCGCGTCGTTGGTGCCGTGCGCCAGCGACACCATCGACGCCGAGCCGATCTGGCCGATCCGGAAACCGTGGCCGCGAGCGCCCTCGGACATGTTGCGGCTGATCCGGTACAGCAGCCAGGTGCCGGTGGCAGCGACCAGCGCCGCGATGATCGGCGACAGCCCGGCCGGGATGATGACCTTGGCGAACAGGTCGTGCCACTGGATCGCGTGCCCGCCCGGCTGCGGCGATGGTCGAGCCGATCACCCCGCCGATGAGCGCGTGCGACGAACTCGACGGGATGCCGAGCAACCAGGTCAGCAGGTTCCAGATGATGCCGCCGGCAAGCCCGGCGAATACGACCGTCAGCGTGACGAGACTGGTCTCGACCAGGCCGCTGGCGATAGTGGCGGCGACGCTCAGCGAAAGGAACGCGCCGACGAGGTTCAGGACACCAGAGAGCCCGACGGCGACGCGGGGGCTGAGCGCCTTGGTGGCGATCGACGTCGCCATCGCGTTGCCGGTGTCGTGGAAGCCATTGGTGAAGTCGAAAGAGAGCGCGGTGACGACTACGAGGGCAAGGATGATGTCGTTACTCACGCCATCAGCGTTGCCAGCGCCACCAGGGGCTGTCGAGTAGCCGGCCAGAGAATCCGCCAACTCGTCGACGGCACGTCATCCCGAATTCACCCAACTCGCAGTCAACGGTCAGCAAAGGAACGGCAAAGCCCGAAGCCGCCGGCTATGTCGGGCCGGATATGACGGCCCGGATATGGCGGAGCCCGGCCGGTTGTGCCGGGCCGGCTGGGAGGGCCGTTACTGCTCGCTGCCGGGCCAGGCCAGCGGCCAGCCGCCGGCGGCGAGCCGGGCCCGCACTCGGCCGAGGTCGGACTCATTGGGCTGTTCGTGCGTCCGCTCGTTAATCGCGGCGTGGATGGCGTCGGCGCAGTGCGCATCGCCGGTCCTGGCCAGTTCGTCGGCGATGTCCTTGACTTCGGTGTCAGTGAGATGCCGGCCGAGCAGCGCGAACAGCGGGATGTAGTCGACGTCCGGGACGCCGTCCGGATAGCCGGCCCGAAGCCAGCCGATGACCTTGCTCAGTAGTGCCATGTGCTTTCCCCTCCGCAACCAGGAGCTGATGTGTGTCGTTATTTGTGGCCGGTCGAGACGATGATGTAGATGCCATAGCCAATGGCCGCGAGCACGATGATGAAGCACACGGCGGCGATGGCGATCCCGGTCCGGCTGCCGCCCACCACCTCGTCCTGCGAGACGGTGACGTGGCCCTTGCCCGGCGCGCCGAGCGCTCGCACGCCGATGGCGAACAGCGCGGGCAGCCCGGCGCCGGCCAGCAGTCCGACCACCACGATTTCCCAGAGGGCGTGCAGGTCGATCCACGAGTTCACTACTGCCTCCTTCCTCGGCCAGGCTCGCGGCGTGCTCAGGCCGCACGGCGGCGGGCCGCGGCCTTCTCGGACGGCGCGGCCGAGCCGGTCCACTCGGAGTTGACATTGCCCGCGTCGACTTTTGTGGCCCTGGACCGCCAGTAGATGGCGCCGGACACCGCAATCAAGATGACGAGGTCGACGATGATCCCGGCAGTTCCGCCGACGGAATTCGCGATAAAATAGGCGATCGCGCCCATGATCCCCGCGGCCGGCAGGGTGACTACCCACGCGGTCGCCATCCGGCCGGCCACGTTCCAGCGGACCTCGGCACCCCTCTTGCCCAGGCCGCAGCCCAGGATCGACCCGGTCGCGACCTGAGTGGTGGACAGCGAGTAGCCGAAGTGGGTGGACAGCAAGATGATCGCCGCGGACGAGGACTCGGCCGCCATGCCCTGCGGCGACTCGATCTCGACCAGGCCCTTGCCCAGCGTCCTGATGACCCGCCAGCCGCCCGCGTAGGTGCCCGCCGCGATGGTCGACGCGCACAAGCCACGATGACCCAGAGCGGCGTGCTCGCGCCCGGCGGCCAGGGTGCCGTTCGCGATCAGGGCCAGCGTGATGATGCCCATGGTTTTCTGCGCGTCGTTGGTGCCGTGCGCCAGCGACACCATCGACGCCGAGCCGATCTGGCCGATCCGGAAGCCGTGGTTGCGGCTGCCCTCGCGCATCGCCCGGGCGATCCGGTAAATGAGGTAGGTGCCTACCGTGGCGACCAGGGCCGCGATGAACGGGGACAGGATCGCCGGGATGATGACCTTGGAGACCAGGCCCTGCCACTTCACCGCGTGCGATCCGGCCGCGGCCAGCATGGACCCGATAACGCCGCCGATCAGGGCGTGCGAGGAGCTGGACGGGATGCCGAACAGCCAGGTGAGCAGGTTCCACACGATCGCGCCCGCCAGGCCGGCGAAGACGACTGTCAGCGTGACCAGGCCCGGTTTCGACCAGGCCGCTGGCGATGGTGGCCGCGACGCTCAGCGACAGGAACGCGCCGACCAGGTTGAGGACCGCGGACAGCGCCGACCGCGATCCGCGGCTGCAGCGCCTTGGTGGCGATGGAGGTCGCCATGGCGTTGCCGGTGTCATGGAATCCGTTGGTGAAATCGAACGACAGGCCGGTGACGATGACGAGTGCGAGAACGATGTCATTGCTCACAAGTAAGGCCTTCCGCTGAGTCCGGTCTTACTGCGGAGGCAGCGGTGAGATCCGCGGCGCGCTCGCACGGCCGAGATTACGGAGCGCGATATTTGCTTACTCTGAGCGACCCCTGCGTTGCGGGAATACCCGGCCCGGTGGTCAGCTCAATCCTCTGGCCAGGTGAACAGTGTCAGTCGACTGGCCCTGGCAGGCCACGTTCCACCTGGTTAATGGTTATTTTCTCGAGGCGGAGGGCTCGGGTGAGCTCGCTGAGGACGCGCTCGCCGTCGATTGCGCCGCAGCTGAACAAGTCGATGGCGATCAGCTGTTCCTCGGGCCAGGTGTGGATGCTCAGGTGTGACTCGGCCAGGATCAGCACCAGCGTGATCGCGCCGTTGGGGAAAACGACGTGGCTAGTGTCCAGCACGTGGCCGCCGACCCGGACCGGACGGCGGCATGGCTAGCTCGGTCAGTTCGGCGACCTCGGTCACCGGCGAGGCGGGGGTACACACGCATCGACGGCATACAGCCGCTTGGCCGAGAGAGCTTCCTGGCGGCGCAGCTCGGTGTAGCTGCTCGCCGCTTCCATGCCCGGCATGATGTGGCGAGGATACCGTACGGCCCGCTGATCAGCGCCGGCCGGACCGGCGGACCTGCAGCGGGCGAACCCGCCCAGCGCGGGGGTGAGAAGACGCAGCTCATGGACGTGGACACGGTAGTCGCCGAAGTCGCCGCCGCCGTCGGCCTGGCGGAAGGCGAAGCGGGCATCCGGGACATTCTGTCGGCGGTGCTTGATGCCGAGCCGGCCGCGGTCCGCGAGGTGGCCAGGCTGGCCGAACTGCCTGTTCCTATCGTCGCCGCTGCCTGCAACGAGCTGCGCAAACGCGGGGTCGTCGATGCCCGCGTCCGGTCCGGTTCACCGCGGACGGCCGGGCCGCGGTCGCGGCCGTCACCGGGGGAGCGGCCATCCGGCCTGGCTGTCCCGCCTGCGGCGGGCGCGGGCGTGCTGATCCCGGCCGACTGGACGGCCTGGCGGTGGTTGTGCAGGCGGCCGCTGACGGCGCGCCCGCGGCCAAGGCCGAACTCGATCAGACGCACTGCACCGTCGCGACCAAGCTGCAGCCGGGTGCTGCGGATGCACGAGGCGCACGCGCTGGCGGGCCAGCGCATCCTGCTGCTCGGCGACGACGACCTGGTCTCGGTCGCGATCGCGCACTTCGCCGCCTGGACCGGCAGACCGCCGGCCGCATCCGGCGGCTCGCGGTGGTCGACACCGACCCCGACATGCTGGACTGGATCGGCGAGCAGGCGGCCGGCACCGGCGTCGAGCGTCGAGCGGGTCCAGCACGACCTGCGCCAGCCGCTGCCAGCCGAGCTCACCGGCGGCTTCGACGTGGTCCTGCACCGACCCGCCCTACACCGTGGCCGGGCGCAGAGCTGTTCTTGTGCCGGGCGGTCGCGGCCCTGGCGCCGCGAGCCGGGGCGGCACGTGTTCTTCTCGTTCGGCGCCCGCCGCCCGGACGAGACGCTGGCAGTCCAGCGGGCCATCGCCGATGATGGGCCTGATGGTGCGGTCGCTGACGCCGAACTTCAACAGTACCTGGGGGCGGGCGTGCTGGCCGGCACCAGCAACCTGTACCACCTGCGCAGCACCGCGCGGCGCGGCACCGCTGATCGGCGGCGAGTACGACGGCCCGCTCTACACCGCCGACAACCGGGCCGCGGTGACCAGGCCGTACCGGTGCGCGCAGTGCAAGGTCGTGCAGGAGGTCGGGCCGGGCGCGCCGTGGCCGCAGATCGCCGCGCTGCAGGCAGCCGGGTGCCCGTCCTGCGGCGGCACCACGTTCCGGCCAATGCCGCTGGTGCAGCGATGACGGCGCCCGGTGCCTACCTGATCCGGGCGGCCCGCGACAGCGACGTCGAGGCGATCGTCGGCTACGAGATCGAGATCGCCGTCATCTCTTTCGCCGACGAGGCGATCACCGATCCCGCCCTGCACCGCAAGCGGGTGACTGGCGCGCTCGGCAAGCCAGGCGAGATCACCTTCGTGGCGGTGGCGGCCGGCCAGCCGGACGTACCCGTCGGCTGGGCCTGGGTGTCGGCCCGGACGAACTCGCTGACCGGCGACCGGTACGGCAACTTCCGGTCGCTGGCCGTATCCGACCTGCCGGACCGGCCCCTGATCGGCGAACTGCTGCTGGCAGCGGTGCTGGACGCGGCCGACCAGGCCGGGCTCAGGCAGCTCACCGGGAAGGTGCACGCGGCCAACCTGGGCATGCGCGCGCTGTACCGCAAGTTCGGCTTCACCGCGACGCACCTGACCATGGAACGCAAGGCGGACATACCGTGACTGCCCTGGTCAAGTGCGTGGTCTGGGATATCGACCACACACTGCTCGACGGGGTCTACCTGGAGTCGGCCGGAGAGCTGCCGCCGGCCGATCCGGAGCTGCTCGCGGTGCTGCGCGAGCTGGCGGCCCGCGGCATCCTGCACGCCATCGCCAGCCGTAATCCGCCGGCCGCCGCCGACTACGTCGGGCAGGTCACTGGCGTCGAGTTCGCGGCCGCCGAGTGCGGCTGGGGTAGCAAGGCCGACGCGATCAGCCGGATCGCGGCCGGGCTGAGCCTGGCTCCGGAGGCCATCGCCTTTGTCGATGACGACCTGGCCGAGCGGGCTGAAGTCGCGGCCGGCCTGCCCGATGTGCTGGTGCTGACCCCGGAGGACGCAGCCGAGGCGCCGGGCTGGCCGCAGTTCAGCCCGGCCGTGATCACCGCCGAGGCGCGCCGCCGCGGCGAGATGTACGCCGAGCGGACCCGCCGTCAGGCGGCGGCCGGTGCCTCCGCCGGATCCCGTGATGATTTCCTGCGCCAGGCCGGAACCCGGGTCACGATCGGCCCGGCGGTGCCTGCCGACCTGCCGAGACTGGCGGAGCTCTCGGTCCGCACGCACCAGCTCAACTCCTCGGGCCAGCCGCGCACGGAGGCCGACTTCGATCGCCTGCTGCGCTCGCCCGGCGAGCAGGTCGTGACCCTGCGCCTGGCTGACGACTACGGCGACGACGGCCTGGTCGGCGCCGCCATCCTGGCGGGTGCCGCCGGCGTTCCCGGTGCCCCCTGCGTTGCCGGTGCCGTCGGCGTGGCAGTCATGGTCGCGCCGCTGGTGATGATGTCGTGTCGGGCGCTCGGCCGCGGCGCACTGGACGCGCTGCTGGCCTGGCTGTGCCGGCAGGCCGCGGCCGCCGGGGCAGCCGAGCTGCAGGTGCCGTGCCTGGTGAATGAGCGCACGGTGCCGATGCGGCTGGCACTGGCGGCGGCCGGATTCCGGGCTGCGCCCGACTCGGTCGCGCCGGACGGCCGGGCGGTGTTCGTCAGGCCGCTGGTCGGCGAGCTGCCGTCGCTCGCGGACTGGGTGCGGGCCCGGTGACCGCAGCCGGGCACGAGCTCGAGACTGAGCTGCGGCAGATCCTGGCCACGCTGACCGGGCGCCCGGACCTGCTCGAGATCCCGGCCAGCACCCGGCTGTTCCGCGAGGGCGTCGGCCTGGACTCGCTGACCGGCACGCTGCTGCTGCGGGAGGTCCAGCGCCGCTACCAGGTCGACGTCGCGGCTGAGGACCTGAACCTGGACGCGCTGGAAACGCTGGGCACGCTGGCGGCGTTCGTGGCGGCGCGCAGCGGGTCTACCAGCTCAAGCTGACCTGGCCCGGCCAGGACAGCTGCAGCGCGGTGCCGAGTTCCGCGCAGGCGGCGGTCAGGTCGGCGGCAGGCCGGGATCGGCGCGGCGGGCGCGGGGCAGGGCGTCGTCCGGCTCCCCGGCCCGCTGTCTGGCCTCCTGGCTCGCCCCGTTCTCGGCGATGGCTGCGGCGACGGGGCCGGCTCGCCGATGTCCGGCAGCGGCTGGTCCTTGCGGTGCAGCACGGCTGCGATGGCCGGGAAGAGCAGCACCGAGATGACGCCCGCCCCGACCAGCGCGGCGGCGTTGGCTGGCAGCATGACGCCGTCTTTCAGGCCGATCTCGGCCAGCGCGATCAGCAGCGGCATCGTGGTCGCGGTGATGAACGTCATCTCCAGCCGCTGCCGGAACGGCAGCAGCCGCAGGTAGATGACCAGCGACGGCAGTCCGCGGACGACCAGCAGCAGCCCGGCAAAGACCAGCAGCCGCAACGGGTTGCTGGCAGATCGAGCGAATGTCCAGCGTCATGCCGGAGACGACGAAGAACAGCGGGATGAAGATGCCGTAGCCGACCGCCTCAAGCTTGTGCTCCAGCGGCTCAACGTCGACCTCCATCCGGTGCGTCCAGCTGCGCAGCACCATGCCTGCCAGCATGGCGCCGAGCACGACGTCGAGGCCGAACTGCTGGGCCGCGACCAGCAGGACCATCAGCAGCACCATGGCCCAGCGCAGGGTGCTTTGCGCCGTCGCACGCTGGCCCTGCTTGATCACCGCCCGCAGCCGGCTGCTCGCCGATGACCCGCGGCGCGGCAGTCAGCAGCAGCGCGGCCGCGCCGACGGCCAGCAGCGAGCCGATCGCGATGAACTGGCGCGCTTAGTCAGGAACAGCGAGATGGCGACGATCGGGAACAGTTCGCCCGACAGCGCCGGCCGCCATCACATACCGGCCGAACTTGCCGCCGAGCATCTCGTTGTCATGCAGGATCGGCAGCAGCGTGCCGAGCGCCGTGGTGGTCAGCGCCAGGCCGATCGGCACGAAGTCGCGGATGAAGTGGAAAGACTGACAATCCGGCTACGGCGCCGACGGCCAGCACCGCACTGACCGCCCAGCCGATCATGGCCACCCGGCCGGATTGCTCGCGGAACAGCCGCGGGTCGAGCTCGTAGCCTGCCATCAGGAACAGGAAACCCAGCCCGATATTGGACAGCAGCTCGATGCTGCCAGTGTCCCCCAGGCCGAGCACGTGCGGTCCGATCAGGATGCCGGCGAAGATCAGTACAACGACCTGAGGGATCTTCGGGCCGGGCAGGACGGCCACGATGGCGGGCGCCAGGGCCGCGACGATCGCGACCGCCAGCAGGGTCTCCAGACCTTTGGTATCCACCCGGCGCCGCCTCAGCCCAGCCCGGTCGGCACTGGCCGGAAGCTGTCGGCGACGCGCTCACGGGCCTGGGCCAGCCGGCGGATGCCGACAGCAGCGAGGCGCAGCGCGAAGACCTGCGAAGCCCTCACGTTGCGCTCAGTTCCCCCGTGCCCCAGCCGCTGCCAGGCCCCGTGCCGGGCAGCGCGTTCTCGCCGGCCGCAGGTAACGCCGGCCGCGGCGGTCTGCTCAGGATGCCCAGTTCACCGGGTCGCTACTCCCTGCCGGGTGGTTAGGCCTGGCCCTGCCCCAGAGTTACGCCTGGCCCTGCCCCAGAGTTTCCAGAGATACGCAGGCCTGGGCCAGGCGGTTACGCCTGGCCCAGGCCTGCGGTCCGGCTGAGCGGGGAGAGTGAGCTCAGCCGTTGTAGTGGTGCAAGAAGATCCTGGCGTCGGTGCGAGAGACGTTCGCCAGGGTCCCGTGCACTAGCGCCGGCCCTAGGGCCGTCGTGTTGTTGTTGCCGTTAACGAACTTGTGCGGCTGGCTCCAGGTGGTGCCGGTCAGGGTCTGGAACCGGATGTTGAAGCCCGTCGGGCCCTTATAAGCGAGCAGCAGCGGCCCGTTGCCGTGAATGTCCGCCGAGGCGACCGCTGGACTGCCGGTGGTCTGCGCGACGCCCGCCACGCCGCCGCTGTCGGGCACTGAGCCCAGCAAGGTCCAGTGCACCGAGGCGCCGCCGCTCAGGCCGGTGCCGGCGTTGTCGGACGTGCTGGCGTAGCTGATCGGCGCGGTGCCGGTCTTGTTGCCCTTCCAGAACACGTACACGGTTGAGCTGCCGCCCGTGCCGATGATCTCGGTCAGGGCCGGCTGAGCGTTCGTGGTGGTCGGCTCGGCCTTGGTGCCGCCGCTGATCCAGGCTGACTTGACCGTCTTGCTGCCCCAGGTGAACTTGCGGCCGTTCGGGCCGGACTCGGTGCCGATCTCAACCCGGACGTGGTTGAAGGGGCCTCGGTAAGCGACGATGACGCGCGCATTGGTGGCATTGACCGGGAACAGCACGGCCGGCGAGGCCGAGGTCTCGGAGTACTTGCCGCCCGGCAGCACGACTGGCTTCTTGGTCCAGCTGATCGTGCCGTTGTTGTTCACTACGCCGTCTGAGTACTTGATCGTGCTCAGGCCGGTGTGCGCGATGGTCTTCCAGGCCACCAGCACGGCCTCGCGGCCCTTGTTGGTAGCGAACAGCGCCGCGGTCGGCGAGGTGTTGGTGAACGCGCCCGGGATCGCCTTGGTGGCGTGCCACTTGCCGTTGACCTTGATCTTGTACTGCACCCTGTTGTCGAACTGGCCCTTCCAGGCCAGGAAGGTGCCCTCCAGGCCGTTCACGTCAATGGCGGACAGCGCCGGGGTGGTGTTGGTGAAGGCGTTCGGGACCGCAGGGTTGTGCTTCGACCAGAGCGGCGTCGGCGCCGCCAGAGCTGAGCCTGCCGCGGCAACGGCACAGACCGTGCCCGCGACGGCGGCTGCAGCTGCCAGCCTGGACTTCGGGAGCATCGCAGATCCTCACGTTCTCGGTGGGAGGGTAAGCCTGCCGCAGCCGCGGCAGGCAACGAGAACGCTAGGCCAGCAGGGGCTGAGATCTGCACAGAAAGCCTAGGACTTGCCTGGGTTTTTCCTGTGTGTCAGGCAAACGGACGGTTAGCGCGGCCGCCTGGTGATCGCGCTGCCGAGGCTGGCGGGTCGCCGGCGGACGGAACCAGTCGTACCTGCATGATTGATCCGTGCCATCCCCGACGCCCCGACGGGCTGTGCCGTAGTGGCAGTCTCGCCGACCTTCCCGAGCCGCGACAACCTGGGCAGGCTCAGGTTCCGCCCGCTGGACATTGGCGTCGGCATCTTCGTGCTGCTGCTCATTTACGTGGTGATCCGGGTCGGCGCCGGGGCGCGGGCGCCGGTGCACAAGTCGCTGACCATTGACCTGGCGCCGTCGAACCTGCCGTACTACGCGGCCAGGAGCCTGCTGCGGATGTTCATCGCGCTGTTCTTCTCCTATGCCTTCAGCCTGAGCTATGCCTACTTCGCGGCCCGCAGCCGCCGGGCCCGCCGGGTGCTGATCCCGGCGCTGGACATCCTTCAGTCGGTGCCGGTGCTCGGCTTCCTGGCCATCACCGTGACGCTCTTCACCCGGCTGTTCCCCGACTCCGAGCTCGGCCTGGAGTGCGCGGCGATCTTCGCGGTCTTCACCTCGCAGGCATGGAACATCACCTTCTCCTTCTACTACTCGCTGATCAGCCAGCCGGGCGAGTTCAACGAGGCCAGCAAGTTGATGGGCCTGTCGAGATGGAAGCGGTTGTGGGCCATCGACGTGCCAGGCGGTGCCATCGGCCTCGTGTGGAACGGCATGATGAGCTTCGGCGGCAGCTGGTTCTTCCTCACTGCATCCGAGCTGATCACCGTGAACGGCCATCGCTACACGCTGCCCGGCGTCGGTTCCTACGTCGGCGTCGCGGTGAGCGAGGGCAAGCTCGAGGATGTCGCCTGGGGCATCCTCACGATGATCACCATGATCCTGGTGGTCAACTTCTTCTTCTGGCGGCCGCTGGTGGCCTACGTCGACAAATTCCGGGTCGAGCAGTCCGAGTCCGGCGTCAAGGCGAAGTCACTGGTCCTCGACGCGCTGCGGCGGTCGAACTGGCCGGCCGCGCTCGGCCGGGGCCGGCGGGTTGTCGCAGAGCCGGTGAACCGGCTGCTGGCCCGGGCCACCGGCATCGACGACCAGCGCCTGGCCAGTAGCGCCAGCCGGCGCCGGACCGCCGATATCGCGTTCACGGTCGTGCTGACGCTGGCCCTCGGCTACGGGCTCTACAGCATGCTGGCCTTCGTGGCGACCGGGAAGGACGGCCTTGGCGTCTTCGGCACGACCTTCTACCTCGGTCTGCTGACCTTCCTGCGGGTCGTGACGGTGGTTGCCATCGCCTCAGTCCTGTGGGTGCCGGTCGGCGTGTGGATCGGGTTCAACCCCAGGGTCGCGCAGTTCATGCAGCCGATCGTGCAGGTGCTGGCCGGCTTCCCGGCGAACTTCATCTTTCCGTTCGCCATCGTTGTCTTCATCGACATCGGGCTGAGCCTGAACTTCGGTGCGATCATCTTGATGGCGCTGGGCACCCAGTGGTACGTCCTGTTCAACGTCATCGCCGGCGCGAGCGCGGTGCCGTCGGACCTGAAGGAAGCCATGGACAACCTGGGCGTGCGCGGCCTCGACCGGTGGCGGCGGCTGATCTTGCCATCGATCTTCCCCGCCTACGTGACCGGCGCAATCACCGCGGCGGGCGGTGCCTGGAACGCGACAATCGTGGCGGAGATCGTCAACTACAACCACAAGCAGCTAGTTGCCAAGGGCCTGGGCAGCTTCATCTACCAGAACACCGGGCATTTCCCCGAGCTGTTCGCCGGCCTGCTGGTGATGGCCGTGTACGTGACCGGCCTGAACGCGCTGGTCTGGCGCCGGCTGTACCGGCTGGCCGAGACGAAATTCGCGCTCGCATGACAGGCCGCCCGGCGTGAGCGGCCCGCCCCCGGCTTCGACTGCGCTCGCCCGGCCGGCCGCGCCGGTACCGCTGATCAGCGTTCGCTCGCTGAGCAAGGCGTTCGCCGGGCCGGCGGCCGGCCGATTCCGGTGCTGGACGACATCAACCTGGACGTCGCCGAAGGCGAGTTCGTCGCGCTGCTCGGCCGCAGCGGCAGCGGTAAGTCCACGCTGCTGCGCTGCATCGCCGGGCTGATGCCGCCTACCGAGGGTGAGGTGCGGTTCCGCGGCCATCCGCTGACCGGGACGAACCGGGAGACTTCCATGGTCTTCCAGACGTTCGCGCTGATGCCCTGGCTGACCGTGCAGCAGAATGTCGAGCTCGGCCTGGAAGCCCGCGGCGTGGCCGCCGACGAGAGAAATGACCGGGCCTTGCGCGCCATCGACATCGTCGGCCTGGACGGCTACGAGTCGGCTTACCCCAAGGAATTGTCCGGCGGCATGCGGCAGCGCGTCGGCTTCGCCCGGGCCCTGGTGGTGGAGCCGGCCGCGATGCTCATGGACGAGCCGTTCAGCGCGCTGGACGTGCTGACGTCGGAGAACCTGCGCGGTGAGCTGCTGGAGTTGTGGGAAGGGCACAAGTTCCCCACCAAGACCATCGTGATGGTCACCCACAACATCGAGGAAGCGGTGCTGCTGGCCGACCGGATCCTGGTGCTCGGTACCAATCCGGGCCGGATCCGCTCCGATATGGTCAACCCGCTGCCGCGGCCACGCCGCCGCCGGACCCCGGACTTCGACGAGCTGGTCGACCAGATCTACCGGATGATGACCAGGCGCGACCAGCCGGAACAGCAGCCCGCGGTCCTCGGCAGCGCCAGCCCGGCCGGCACCATCGGGGATACCCCGCTACCGCAGGCCACCGTCGACGGACTGTCCGGTCTGGCCGAGATCCTGCAGGCCCGGCACGGTGGTGCCGCCGATCTGGCCGACCTGGCCGACAGCCTGGGCCTGGAGGTCGACGACCTGCTGCCGCTGGTCGACGCGCTGGTCATGCTCCGCTTCGCCGAGCTGCGCGACGACCGGCTTGAGCTGACCGCGAACGGGCGCGTCTTCGCCGGCGCCAGCATCCAGGACTCCAAGGAGATCTTCGCCCGGGCTGCCCTCGAGCACGCGCCGCTGGTCCGCACGATCTACCGCAGCCTGCGCGGCAGCCGGGACGACACGCTGCCGCCGGCTTCTTCACTGACATCCTGCGCACCAGCTTCGGCGAGGAAGAAGCCGCCCGGCAGCTCGACGTCGCAGTGAACTGGGGCCGGTATGCCGAGCTGTACGACTACGACGCCGCTCGCGGCGAGATCATCCGGGAGGAGCAGGGCATCGGCGCTACCATCGCCGACTCGCCCGAGCCCGCCGCACCAGGCTCGCTGGTGGCGTATCTCGGCGCGGCGCCGGGCGCCGGCACCACCTACACCATGCTCAAGGAGGGTCGCGCGCTGCGGCGCCAGGGCGAGGACGTGGTGATCGGATTCGCCGACACTAAAGGCCGCCCGCACACCGAGGACGCGATCGGCGGCCTCGAGGTCGTGCCGCGGAAGAGCGCGAGGCCGGCGCCGACCGCAGCGGCGAATCAGCCGGGGAGATGGACCTGGCCGCGGTGCTGGACCGGCATCCGGCGGTGGTGCTGGTCGACGATCTCGGCCGGCACGCGGCGGAGATCTCCGCGCTGCGCGCGGCGGGCATCCACGTCATCAGCACGGCCGAAGTGGCCGACATCGCCAGGACCGCGGCGGAGGTGAGCGCCGTGACCGGCGAACCCGCGCCAGGCACGGTCAGCGACGGGGTCCTGGACAGCATCGACGCGCTGCAGTTCGTGGACAGCTCACCCGAAGCACTGCGCAAGCGGCTCAGCCACGGCAACATCTACCGGGCTGACCAGGTCGAGCAGGCGATGTCGACACAGTTCCAGCCGGTCAGGCTCGCGGCGCTGCGCGAGATCGGGCTGCGGCTGGTGGGGCAGAGCGAGCCTGCACCGGATGCTGCCCGCCAGCGCGGACCGCAGGACGTGCTGGTCGCCGTCTGGCGGCCGGAACAGGTCGACACTCTGGTCCAGCACGGCATCCGGCTGGCCAGGCGGCGCGGCGCGCGCTGCTGTGTGCTGGCGCTGGGCCAGCAGAATCCTGCCGCAGCCGGGCTGACCGAACGGGTCGAGGCAGCGGCGACGGCCGGCGGCGCGTCGGTCGTGGTGCGGGATAGCCGCGATGCCGGCGCGGCGATCATCTCGGCGGTGCAGGAGCTGAATGCCCGGCACCTGGTGCTCGCGGTGCCGTCGGCCGGGCTGCTCGGACGCTTGCGCGGCACGCTGCTGGAGCGGCTGGCCAGCCAGCTGCCGGGCGTGCACCTGCATATTCAGGCCGCGGCCAGCGGGACCGAGCACCCAGCCGGGAACGTGGCCGAGCCGGCCGGCGGTCTCGTGCCGCCGCGCCGCCGGGGCGCGATCCGCGTCTACCTCGGCTACGCGCCGGGCTGCGGCACCACGACGGCGATGCTGGCCGAAGCCGCCCGGCGCCAGGCCCGGGGCAGTGACGTGGTGATCGGCGCAGTCGACGCGCTCGATCGCGAGGACATCATCGCGGACCTGGAGCAGCTCGAACTCGTGGGCGACGGCAGCACCCTGGACACGGCCGCGGTGCTGGCCCGGCGACCGGAGGTGGTGTTCGCCGATGACCTGAGTGCGGGCACCGCCACGGCCGAGCGCAGGTTCGCGGCGGCGAGGCGGCTGGCCGACGCCGGCATCACGGTGGTCGGCACCGTGCACATCAGCAGGCTGGGCGACGTGCCGGAGGCGGGCGCGGCCGCGTTCCTGGACGAAGCGGCACTGCTCGCCCTGGCCGACGAGATCGAGCTGGTCGACGTGCCGCCGTCCATCCTGATCGACCGGGTTCGCCGGGGCGAGATCGTGCCCGGCCGGCCAGATTGAGTCCGCGCTGGCGACCACCTATCACCCGGACACACTGCGCAGTGAACGGGAGCGCGCGTTCCGCCTCGTCGCCGAGCATGGCGAACGTCGGCTGGCTGCCTACGAAGGCGACAAACAGGCGTACCGGCCGGGCCTGGCCGAGCAGGAGCGCCGGCCGTCAATCCTGGCCTGCGCCGCGCCGTGGCCAGGGATGGAACCGCTGATCCGCCGGTCCGCGGCGCTGGCCGCGCAGGTGGACGGCATCTTCCGGGTCGCCGCCGTGCGGCTGTCCCAGCCAGGCACCGAGGAGGACCGCCAGCTTGCGGTCTACGCAGCGCTCACCGAGCAACTCGGCGGCGAGTTCGTGACGCTGGCAGGCACGTCGTCTGCCGCCACGCTGGCCGACTACGCCAGCCACGAGCAGGTCACCGAACTGGTCCTGTCCCGCGCCGGGCCGAATCCGGCCGGGCGCTACCCAGTGCTGCGCGAGCTGGCCCGGCTGGCCCGCGACGCCGAGCTGCACGTGCTTCCCGCCGGGTAATGCCGAAGTCCACGCGGCGATCGGTGTCTTTGCAGATCAGAGGCCTGAAATGGCCACCACGCCGGTCATCGTGCCGATCAGCAGCAGGCGGCAGGCCAGCGTCGGCGAGACGAAATGCGGCAGCGGGCCGCCCAGGCCGATCTGCTGCCGGACCGCACCGGTCGCCGGGCTAAGTTCGTACAGCCTGCCGGAGTTCCAGTCGGCCACCCAGACCGCGCCGCCGCCGACCACCGGCGAGCCCCAGGCGCCCGACGGGCCGCGCCAGCGTACCCGGACCGTGTTGCCCGCCGTCTGCACCGCCGCGAGCCCGGCCGGATAGCACGGCACGTAGACCACGGTGCCGCTGACCGCGGCGCCGCCGAAGGCGCTGCAGACCTGGCCGTCCGCGACCTGGCCGCCGATCCCGCCCAGGCTCGCCGCGTTCAGCAGGTACCCGGTGCCGCTCTTGCCGACTTGCAGGATCTGCCCGTCGGAGAGCAGCGCCGGCGACATCGAGCCGAGATCGAGGTCGTCGTCCGACAGCTTCCGCCAGTCCGATGGCGCGAAGATCGAGGTCAGCTTCAGATGCGGCGATAGCGCCGTCACCGAGTCGCTGTCGTCGTAGGTTGTCGACGTGGTCGCGCCGTTGCCGGTACTGACGTAGACGGTTCCGTCCGGGCCGACGACCGGGCCGCCGGAAGACCAGATGCCGCCCTGCTGCTTGGTCGGGACCTGGTAGGAGACGATGGCGCCGTGCCCGCTGGCCGGCATGCCGACGACCGTGCCGCGGTACGGGCCGCAGTCGCCGTAGTGGCCGCCGAACACGACGTACACCCGGCCGTGGCTCAGCGTCAGCGCGCCGCGCTGCTGGTCGTAAGCGGGGCTTTGATCGGGTGACGGCACTGACCTGGTGAACGCCACGTGCCCGTTGCTCACCCGCAGCGCAGCCATCACGTGCCCGGTTCTGCCGTTCTGCGCGACGACGTAGACGAGCTTGTTCCGCGGGTCATACACCGGCGTGCTGGTGATGCCGAGCGGGTTGATGTTGCCGCACGGCTGCTCGCTGATCGGCAGTGGCGTGCCGACCCGCTGGTGCCAGCGGAGCGCACCGGTGGCCAGGTCCAGCCCGACGACCTCGTTCGTGTTCGTCGCGGCGACCACAGTAGTGCCGATGACGAGCGGCTGCCCGTAGACGGCCGCGCCGAGTCTGCGGGTCCAGGCGACCGCGAGTTTCCCGGCCGCCGGCAGGCCAGCGACCTTGCCGGTCCGGGCCACGTTCCCGTGGTAGGTAAACCAGCCGGCGGCCGGCGTCGCCTCGCTGACCGAAGCGGACGGGGACGGCGCGGCGGTTGCCGAGGTGGCCGAGGCGGCCGGGCTGGGCCGGGGGCTAGCGGCCTGACTGGAGCAGGCGGTGACGAAGCCCGCGACCAGCAGCGTGATGACGGCGGCGCGTTGTCCCTGCACAGGGCCAGTCTGCACTACGCCGGACTGCACCAGCCTGGCTACGCAAGGGTAGGGTCGGCGGTGCCGCCATCTGCTTGCGAGAGGCCATGACGAACTCCGACGACCGCCTGCCGGGTTATACCGCTGTCACCGCGGCGGCCTCGGACGGTCCTGCGGATTCCCTCGGCGATCAGATCCTGACGATCCCCAATCTGATCAGCTTTGCCCGGTTGCTCGGCGTGCCAGTGTTTTTGTGGCTGGTCCTGGGTGTGCGGACCTCGACGGGGGACTGGTGGGCGATCGGGCTGCTGATCGCGTCCAGCGCGTCGGACTGGCTGGACGGCAAGATTGCCCGGGCGCTGAACCAGCAGAGCAGGCTCGGCCAGCTGCTGGACCCGGCGGCGGACCGGCTGTATATCGTCGCGACGATCATCGCGCTGGCGGTGCGGTCGATCATTCCGTGGTGGCTGGTCGGGGTGCTGGCGGCACGGGAACTGATGATGGCGGTGGTGCTGTGGCTGGTGCGGCGCCAGGGCTGGGGAGCGCTGCAAGTCAGCTTCATCGGGAAGGCAGCCACGCTTTGCCTGTTGTACGCCTTTCCGCTGCTCTTCCTGGGGTCGCATGTTGCCAGTTACGCCGAGACTGCCAGGGTGGCTGGTTGGACCTTCGTTATCTGGGGAAGTGCCCTGTACTGGTGCGCTGCCGTGCTGTACCTCGTGCAGGCCAGGCAGTTGCTGGCCGGCCCGGGGCCTGGCGGCGGTACCGGAACCGGGCCCGGCGGGCCTGGCGGGGCTGGCGGTGGCACCGCCGCGAGCGGCGTGACGGCGGGGTGAGCGCGGCCCGATACGTGCCGTGATGCGCGGCGGGAGAGGAGAACGGCAGCTGTGAAGGCTGTGGTGATGGCGGGCGGCGAGGGCACCAGGCTGCGCCCGATGACAGCCAATCAGCCCAAGCCGATGCTGCCGGTGGTCAACCGGCCGATCATGGAGCACGTGCTGCGGCTGCTGCGTCGGCACGGCTTGACCGAAACCGTCGTGACCGTGCAGTTCCTCGCCTCGATGGTGCGCAACTACTTCGGTGACGGCGACGACTTCGGCATGAGCCTGCAGTACGCGACCGAGGAAACTCCGCTCGGTACCGCGGGCAGTGTGAAGAATGCCGAGGACGCGCTGCGGGACGAGCCGTTCCTGGTGATCTCCGGCGACGCGCTGACTGATATCGACCTGTCTGACCTTATTGCCTTCCATAAAGACAACGGCGCGCTGGTCACGGTCGCGCTGGCCCGGGTGCCCGATCCGCTTGAGTTCGGCATCGTCATTGTCGATGACGACGGCAAGATCCAGCGGTTCCTGGAGAAGCCGACCTGGGGCCAGGTCTTCTCCGACACCGTCAACACCGGTATCTACGTGATGGAGCCAGAAGTCCTCAAGCACGTGCCCGCCGGGCAGGTGGTCGACTGGTCCAGCGATGTCTTCCCCAAGCTGCTGGAGAACGGCGCGCCGCTGTACGGCTGGATCGCCGACAGCTACTGGGAGGACGTCGGCTCGCACGAGAGCTACCTCAAGGCCCAGGCAGACGTGCTGACCGGCAAGGTCGATGTGCAGATCGACGGGTTCGAGGTATCGCCCGGCGTCTGGATCGCCGACGGCGCCGAGGTGGACCGGGACGCGGTGCTCACCGGCCCGCTGTGCATCGGTGACTACGCCAAGATCAAGGCCGGCGCCCAGCTGCGCGAGTTCACGGTCGTGGGCAGCAACGTCATCGTCAAGGAAGGCGCGTTCCTGCACCGCGCGATCCTGCACAACAACGTGTACGTGGGCCGCGGCGCCACTCTCCGCGGCTGCGTGATCGGCAAGAACACCGACGTGATGAGCCAGGCCAGGATCGAGGAAGGCGCCGTCGTCGGCGACGAGTGCGTGATCGAGCCGGACAGCTACGTGTCGGCCGGGGTGAAGGTCTACCCGTTCAAGACCATCGAGGCCGGCGCCGTCGTCAACACCAGCGTGATCTGGGAATCGCGCGGGCAGCGCACGCTGTTCGGGCCGCGCGGGGTATCCGGCCTGGTCAACGTCGAGATCACGCCGGAACTGTGCGTCCGGCTGGCCAGCGCGTACGCGACCACGCTGAAGAAGGGCGCGGTCGTCACGACCTCGCGGGACGCCTCCCGGGCGGCCAGGGCACTGAAGCGGGCCGTGCACGGCGCGCTGAACGCCAGCGCGATCAACGTGGTCGACCTGGAAGCGCAGCCGATGCCGCTGGCCAGGTTCGAGACGGCGCGCAGCGACTACAGCGGCGGCATCGCGCTGCGGACGACACCGGGCGACCCGCAGTCAGTGGACATCATCTTTATGGACTCCGACGGTGCCGACCTGTCCCAGTCGGCCCAGCGGAAGCTGGAACGAGTGTTTTCCCGGCAGGAGTACCGCCGCGCGTTCCCCGGCGAGATCGCCGGGCTCTCCTACCCGCCCCGCGTCATCGAGGCTTACACCCATGAGCTGCTGGGCTCGGTCGACATGACCGGCGTCTCCGACGCAGGGCTGCGGGTCGTAGCCGACTGTGCCGGCGGCACCACCTCGCTGGTGCTGCCCAGCCTGCTGGGCAAGATCGGCGTCGACGTGCTCACCGTGAACAACCGGCTGGATGAGACGTCACCTACCCAGTCGATCGCTGCCGTGCGCGCCGACATGCACCGGCTGGCCGAACTGGTGTCCTCGTTCGGGGCGGCGTTCGGCATCCGGTTCGACCCGGTGGGCGAGCGGATCGCGCTCGTGAACGACAAGGGCTCCATGGTCAGCGACGATCGGGCGCTGCTGGTGGTGCTGGACCTGATTGCCGCCGAGAAGCACCGCGGCCGGGTGGCCCTGCCGGTCACCACGACCAGGGTGGCGGAGGAAGTCTGCCAGTTCCACGGCGTCAAGGTGGACTGGGCCCCGACGTCGCTGCACGGTCTGTACGAGGCAGCCGCCAATCCGGAAATGATCTTCGCGGCCGACGGCAAGGGCGGCTTCGTGGTGCCCAGTTTCTCCCGGTCGATCGACGGGATCGCGGCGTTCACCCAGCTGCTCGGCCTGGTCGCGCGCACCAGGATGACGCTCAGCCAGATCGAGGCCCGGATCCCCGAGGCGAACCTGCTCAAGCGCTCGCTGCCCACCCCGTGGGCCGCGAAGGGCATGGTCATGCGGACGGTCGTCGAGGCGGCCGGAGACAAGCCGATGGAAACGACCGACGGCGTGCGGGTCATCGAGGCTGACCGCGGCTGGATCCTCGTGCTGCCGGACCCGTCCGAGGCAGTCACGCACTTGTGGGCGGAAGGATCGGACGCCGATACGGCCCAGTCGCTGCTGGACGAATGGGCCGCCGTGGTCGAGCGGGCTGGCCGCTGACGGCCGCTGAGCCGCGTAACCTGGGGATCTGGCCACCTCAGCCGTCCCGAGTGGCGGCGAGGCGCGGCGAACCGTGAGACAATCGCCGCTCAGGTGCGAGGCATATCGGAGGTGCGGCGACATGTGGCGACGCCGTCGCGCTGATGCCCAGCGACTCTCCGGCCGGCCGGAGAATCAGGGTAGTGGCGCTTGGGGTACGGGGCCCCGGTCGGTTGTCACCGGGCGCGGAGGGCGGCGTGCGGGGCGCGCGTGGCGCATGGACCGCCAGGGGCCGGCGCCGGTACCGTTGACGGTGCCACCAGATTTCGCGCGAATCCCGGCAGCGGCAGGCGCACTCCCGGCTTCCGCAGCTCATCCGACGAACGGGAGGCTCGGGGATCTGATGCCCAGCGTTTTCTGCACCGCCTGCGGCGAGGAGAATCCGGAAGGCGCGCGGTACTGCTCGCGCTGCGGGACCGCCCTGGTCCAGCGGGGCGGCGGGGTGGCCGACACGACCTCCACGATCTCGCTGGCTGGTACCGACCTTGACCCGGACCAGATCGAAGAGCTTGACGCCGATGCCGCCGCCGTTGCCGCGCTGCCGCCTGGCACCGCGCTGCTGGCAGTCCGCCGCGGCCCCAACGCCGGCGCCCGCTTCCTGCTGGACAGCGACCTGACCCTGGTCGGGCGGCATCCGGACAGCGACATTTTCCTGGATGACGTAACCGTCTCGCGCCGTCACGCCGAGTTCTACCGGCAGGGTGGCCGGTTCACGGTGCGCGATGTCGGCAGCCTGAACGGTACCTATGTCAACCGCGAACGCATCGAGGAAGCCAGCCTGAACGAAGGGGACGAGGTACAGGTCGGCAAGTTCCGCCTGGTGTTCCTGCTCGGACCGAGATCGCAGGCCGAGTACGGAGGCCCGCAGGTCGGGGGATGAGCGCTCAGCCCGGCCGCGGATACCTCGGCATCAGCGAGGTGCTCGCGCAGCTTCGCCCTGATTTCGCGGACATCAGCGTGTCCAAGATCAGATTTCTGGAGACCGAGGGCCTGATCACCCCGGCCAGGTCGCCGAGCGGCTACCGGCGGTTCTGCGCGGCCGACGTGGACCGGCTCCGGTACATCCTGGCCGCCCAGCGCGACCAGTACCTGCCGCTGAAGGTGATCAAGGACCGGCTCGACCGGTTTGACCAGCAGGACGCAGCTGGTCGGTCCGGACCGGGGGTGCCGGGCGGGTTGCCGGCGCAGCCGGGGGTGCTGGCGCAGCCGGGAGGGCGGCCTGGTCCGGGGCGCCCGCACAGGCGGGGGTCCCGGCACAAGGGGAAGCATCGGCGCAGCCGGGGACGCCGGCCCGGTCCGCGATGGCCGCCCGGCCAGGGATCCCGGCCCAGCCGGGCCGGGCCGGCGGCGCTGGCTGGTCAGCGGCAGGCTGGGCTGCCGCTGACCGCGGCCATGATGCCAGCCACGAGCCCGGCTCCAGGCGGCCCGGCTACGAGCCCGGTGGCCGGGGTGCCGGTGCGGCCGGGGACGAGTTGCTGACCAGGCGCGACCTGCTTGAGGCGGCCGGGATCAGCGAGGCACTGCTGACTGAGCTGGATACCTTCGGCCTGCTCAGGCATGCTGGCCGGTATTACGGCAGCGACGCGCTCGAGGTGGCCAGGACAGCGGTGGCGCTCACCGCGTACGGGGTCGAGGCCCGCCACCTGCGCGCGGTCCGAGCGGCTGCCGAGCGCGAAACCACCATGATCGAGAGCCTGGTCGCGCCCATCGTCCGACAGCGCGCTAAAGGCGCCGCTGAGCTCGCCAGCCGCACTGCCGGGGAACTTGCCGGGCTTGTGCTGCGGCTGCACTGCGCACTGGTCGACGGGGCCCTGGCCGAGGCCGGACTGGCCGGACTGGCCGCGCCTGGCCAGGTCGCAGTTCAGGCCGCGCCCGAGCGGCCAGCCGCCCGAGGCGTTGGCGGAGCCACCGCATGATCGTCGTGGTCCAGGGCCTGCGGCCGGCAAGTTTTGGCACCAGCCGCTCTCTGGCCGCGCGCGATTGCGGGTGTACGTTGACAATTGGAGTGCCTGCTGGCAGAGGGGGAATGCCAGTAGGCAGATCCGCAAGGAACCGTAGCGCCCAGGCGCGGATAGGGACGGAGCCGCCGTGAGGCAGATGGAGGTCGTCGGCGTCCGGGTGGAGATGGCCACGAACAACCCCATCGTCTTGCTGAAGGAGACGGAGGGTGAGCGCTATCTGCCTATCTGGATCGGCCCGAACGAGGCGACCGCAATCGCCTTCGCCCAGCAGGGAATGGTGCCGCAACGGCCACTGACCCATGACCTGATGCGGGACATGCTTGAGGTGCTGCAGATCCGGCTGACAACCGTCAATATCACCGCGCTGCGGGACGGCATTTTCTTCGCCGACCTGATCTTCTCCAATGGCCGGGAGGTCAGCGCCCGCCCATCCGACTCGATTGCGCTGGCCCTGCGTACCGGTGCCTCGATCTACGTGCGGGACGAGATCCTGGACGAGGCTGGCGTGGCGATTCCGGACGAACAGGAGGACGAGGTCGAGAAGTTCCGGGAATTCCTCGACTCGATCACGCCTGAGGACTTCGGCCGGTCCACCTGACCTGCACGGGCGTCCCACTTTGGCCGCCCATATGCGGCCTGATCGAGACCGCGACGCGCCGTATGAGATCGTTGACGTGACTACTCTCAGCGGCCTAACGTGCGAGTGGTGTACCCAGGCAACCGGCGCCCTGGGCCGGAGGTGGGTGTGGCGGTGACAAGAGGCGACGGGGCTGCGCCAAAGGCCAGCACGACGTCTGCCCGGCCGACCGGAGGCACGCGGCCGTCGGGCGAGCAGCAGCTGCTGTTCGACGAGCAGGTCGCGGATCAGCCAGATGACCTGGGTTACCGTGGCCCGACCGCCTGCTCGGCAGCGGGCATCACCTACCGGCAGCTGGACTACTGGGCCAGGACTGGCCTGGTAGAGCCGAGCGTCCGCGCGGCGACGGGGTCCGGCTCGCAGCGACTGTATGGGTTTCGCGACATTCTCGTGCTCAAGGTAGTAAAGCGCCTGCTCGATACCGGTATCTCCCTGCAGCAGATCAGGGCCGCGGTCCAGCATCTGCGCGAGCGCGGGACGGCTGACCTGGCCCAGGTCACCCTGATGAGCGATGGCGTCAGCGTCTACGAGTGCACCTCCGCGGATGAGGTCGTCGACTTGCTGCAGGGCGGTCAGGGCGTGTTCGGCATCGCGCTCGGCCGGGTCTGGCAGGAGGTTGAGGGCTCGCTGGCAGAACTGCCCGCCGAGCGGGCCGAGGACGAATCGGGCCTGGCGATGGGGCCGGACGAGCTGGCCAGCCGCCGGGCGCGCAAGATCGGCTGAGTCAGCGACTCAGGTGCACTCAGGTGCGACCGGCTAGCGCTGCCGTGCGGTGATCCCCGGCACGGGCCGGCCAGCTGTCAATGCCGCCGCGATTTCTGCCACCAGCTGCCGCGGGTCTGCTCTTAGCTGACCTGGGCTGATGTGCAGTACCAGGATCCCGGCCGCGGTCATCCGGCGGTGCCGCCGCATGGTCTTCTCCCAGTCACTCGGCAGCAGGTGGAACTCCTTGCTGTCGACCTCTGCAGCCAGCCCGGCCTCCGGCCACCAGGCATCCGGCCGAGCCAGGAACTCGCCGCGGAGGTACAAGTCCGGGTTGAACAGCGGCACCGGCAGGCCCGACGTCAAGATCAGCGTGCGCAGCTCACCCTCGGGCGCCGACCGGATCCCGTCCGCCACCTCGGCCAGCACTAACCGCAGGAGCCCGAGGCTGCGCTGATTTCCGTCCCGCAGTTCTGCGGACAGCTGGCTGATCGTGCATAGCCGCTGCTGGACCGCACTGCCGACTACCGTGCGGGCGTCGCCCAGTTTGCTCAGGCCGCGCACAGTATCTGCGACCGCGCGCGCTGGCAGGACATATCTGATCTCGCGGTCCTGATTCCAGGTTGTCGGCATCCGGCGCGTCCGGTGAATTGCAACCTGGCCGCATCGCGCCCGCTTGCGCTGCGCCGGTACCAGCACGTCCACCACCTCTCTGTACGGACAGCGGACGCCGTGGAAGGTCAAAGCGGCAGTCCCGGTCACGAAGCTTGGCTGACCGGCATACAGCTGCGCGGCCATGGCTAACTGTTTGCGCGACAGCTGGCCGCTGGCGGTCAGGTAGACACCCGGAAGAACTCGCTGCCAGGGTCCGCCGTCCCTGATCCGGTGCCGCAGGCTCGATGGAGTGACCCCGGCCCTGACCAACTGATCGCGGCCGAGAACACCGTGCTGAAGCTGAGCCAGCCAAGTCAGATACCTCTCATCCGCAGCCATGCCCGACAGGCTGCCAGCAAGGGCTGACAACGCACTGCTGGCAGCGTGTTGTGCCGATTTGCTGTCGCTATAGCGACACCAACGGGGCACAACGGCCGAATGGAAACGGGCGAACGCCACATATGACACCGCCGTACGAGGTGCGCGGTAGCCGGGCGGCGGGGTTGTCGGATCCGGCTGCGCGGGGGAGCGTGGCGGGGGTGCGCGCGGCCGGGGTGGGCGGGGGAGCCGGGCGGGGGCGGGGATGGGGCGGGCAGCGGCGGGGATGGGGCGGGGTTGGCGGCTCCGTGCTGCGCGGCGGCGGGCCTGCGTCGGGCGGCTCTCGGGTAGGCTTGCCGAATCGCTGAACACACCGGCCGGGAGAGTTCTCGCGCAGCCAGCGCGAGGCGCCGAAGGGGCAACCTCCCCGGAACCTCTCAGGCACAAAGGACCGGGCGGTGTGCGCACTCTGGAGCCCGCGAGAGCGGTACGACAGAGGGGGAGTTGGTCCACCACGTTCGCGGGCACAACGGCCCGCCTGGGGAGGCTCCCGTGGAATTCGCCCAGCGTCACATCGGTCCCGCCGAAGCCGGCCAGGCCCGGATGCTCGAGGTCGTCGGCTACACCTCACTCGATGAGCTGACCGCAGCCGCGCTGCCGGCCGAGATCGCCGCGGGCACCGCGCTGCAGCTGCCCCCGGCGCTGACGGAGGATGAAGCGCTCGCCGAGCTCCGCCGGCTGGCCGCGCTGAACACTGTCAATACCTCGATGATCGGCCTCGGCTACTACGGCACCCACACCCCGGCCGTGATCAGGCGCAACGTGCTGGAGAATCCCGCCTGGTACACCGCGTACACGCCCTACCAGCCGGAGATCTCGCAGGGCCGGCTGGAGGCGCTGCTCAACTTCCAGACCATGATCGAGGACCTGACCGGGCTGCCCGTGGCCGGCGCGTCCATGCTGGATGAGGCGTCCGCGGCCGCCGAGGCGATGACGCTGGCCCGGCGGGGCCGCGGCAAGGGCAGCGTGTTCCTGGCCGACGCCGACTGCCTGCCGCAGACACTCGCGGTTCTTGCCACCAGGGCCGAGCCGCTCGGCATCACGCTGGTCACCGGCCGGGTCACCACGGAACTGATCGACTCGCAGCCCGACGGCGAGTTGTTCGGCGTGCTGCTGCAGTACCCCGGCGCCAGCGGCGAGATCCGGGATCTGGGCCCGCTTATTGCCGCCGCGAAAGCGAAGGGCGCGCTCACTGCGGTCGCCGCCGACCTGCTGGCGATGACGCTGCTCACCCCGCCCGGTGAGCTCGGCGCCGATATCGCGGTCGGCAGCACGCAGCGGTTCGGCGTGCCGATGGGGTACGGCGGCCCGCAGGCCGGCTACATCTGCGTCACCGACGCGCTCAAGCGGCAGCTGCCGGGCCGCCTGGTCGGCGTCTCCGTTGACGCCGACGGCCACCCGGCCTACCGGCTGGCGCTGCAGGCCCGTGAGCAGCACATCCGCCGGGAAAAGGCGACGAGCAACATCTGCACGGCGCAGGTCCTGCTGGCGGTTATCGCCGCCATGTACGCGGCCTACCACGGCCCCGACGGCCTGGCATCCATCGCCCGGCGCGTGCATCGCAAGGCCGTCGCACTCGCCGCCGCGATGAAAACCCTGGGCTACGGAACGTCGTCGACGGCGTTCTTCGACACCGCTGCCATCTCCATGCCTGGACAGGCAGCAGCGGCCGCCGCGCGCGCCGCCCAGGCTGGGTTCAACGTGCACGTGGCCAGCCCTGATGTCCTGCAAGTCAGCTGTGACGAGACCACCACGGACGAGCAGCTGGCGGCGGTGGCGAGTGCACTGGCCGGTCAGCCGGTGCTGATCCCGGCCGAGACGGTTGAGGCGCTGCCGGCCGGTCTGGTCCGCACCACCACGTTCCTGGTGCATCCTGTCTTCCACAGTTACCGCAGCGAGACCGCCATGCTGCGCTATCTGCGCAAGCTGGCCGACCGCGACATCGCGCTGGACCGGTCGATGATCCCGCTGGGCTCCTGCACGATGAAGCTCAACGCGGCAGCCGAGATGGAGGCCATCACCTGGCCTGAGTTCGCCGGACTGCACCCGTTCGCGCCGGCTGAGCAGGCGCTCGGCTACCGGCAGTTGATCAGCGAGCTGTCGGCGGCGCTGCTGGAGATCACCGGCTACGACGCGATCAGCCTGCAGCCCAACGCGGGTTCGCAGGGTGAGCTGGCCGGCCTGCTGGCGATCCGCGGCTACCACAAGTCGCAGGGACAGCCCGAGCGTGACATCTGCCTGATCCCTGAGTCCGCGCACGGGACCAACGCGGCCAGCGCGGTGCTGGCCGGGCTCAAGGTCGTGGTGGTCAAGTGCGGCTCTGACGGCGCCATCGACCTCGGCGATCTGCGCGCGAAGCTGGAGAAGCACGCGGGTGCGGTCGCCGCGACCATGGCGACCTACCCGTCCACCAACGGCGTGTTCGAAGAGACAATCGGCGAGGTCTGCGCGGCCGTGCACGAGGCGGGCGGTCAGGTCTATGTGGACGGTGCCAACCTGAACGCGCTGGTCGGGCTGGCTAGGCCGGGCAAGTTCGGCGCCGACGTGTCGCACCTGAACCTGCACAAGACGTTCTGCATCCCGCACGGCGGCGGCGGTCCCGGCGTCGGCCCGGTGGCCGCGCGGGCGCATCTGGCGCCGTTCCTGCCGGGGCATGTCGCCCTCGGCGCGGCGAGCGCGGAGCTGGCCGGGCCGGTGGCGGCGGCGCCGTACGGGTCGGCCGGCATCCTGCCGATCTCCTGGGCATACATCAAGATGATGGGCGGCGACGGCCTGCGCCGTGCCACCCAGGTGGCGATCTTGTCCGCGAACTACCTGGCCCGGCGGCTGACCGATCATTTCCCCGTCCTGTACACCGGGCGCGGCGGGCTGGTCGCGCACGAGTGCATCCTGGACCTGCGGCCGATCACCGCGCAGACCGGTATCACCGCCGAGGATGTGGCGAAGCGGCTGATCGACTACGGCTTCCACGCGCCGACGATGTCCTTCCCGGTGGCCGGCACGCTGATGGTCGAGCCGACGGAGAGCGAGGACGTCACCGAACTGGACCGGTTCATCGACGCGATGATCGCGATCAAGGGTGAGATCGACCTCGTCGCGGCCGGTGACTACGACGCCGCCGACAACCCGCTGCGCAACGCGCCGCACACCGCCAGCATGCTGATCAGCGGTGACTGGAAGCATCCGTACGACCGGGAAGTCGCGGCCTACCCGTTCGGCGGGGACCGGCGGGCGAAGTACTGGCCGCCGGTACGCCGGATCGACCAGGCTTACGGCGACCGCAATCTGATGTGCGCCTGCCCGCCGCCGGAGGCGTTCGAGGACTGATGGCAGGCCCGGTCTAGGCTCGGAGGCGGAGAGCTGTCGAGCGCCGACCGGGGTGAGGAGCGGCCATGGAATACCTCGTCACCATGACCACGCATGTGCCGGACGGCACGCCCGACCAGGCAGTTGACGACATCAAGGCACGCGAGGCGGCGCATTCCAGCGAGCTTGCCGCGCAGGGTCATCTCCTGCGGCTCTGGCGGCCGCCGCTCAAGCCGGGCGAATGGCGCACACTAGGGCTTTTCTCAGCAGACGACGCAGACCAGCTCGAGCGGGTGCTGGCGTCCATGCCGCTGCGCATCTGGCGCACCGACGAGGTCATGCCCCTGGGACCGCATCCCAACGACCCGGCGCTGATCGGCAGCCAGACGGATGGCTCGGAGTAGTCCGCCTATCCAAGGGAGGACATGATGCAGTTCCTCGTCACTCTCACCATGACGATCCCGGCCGGAACATCTGAGGCCGCTGTCGCGGCGGCCAAGGCCAGGGAGGCAGAGCGCGCGGGCGAGCTGGCCGGGCAAGGTCATCTCCTGCGACTGTGGACGCCGCCGGGGGAGCCGGGCCAATGGCGCGTTCTCGGCCTGTGGAGCGCCGGCGATCTGCCCAGCATGCAGGCAATCTTGCAGTCGCTGCCGCTGTACCCGTGGGCGGCGGCGGAGATCGTGCCGCTGAGCCCGCATCCCAGCGACCCGGCGCTGGCCGCAGCCTAGCGGCGCGTGGTGGGGACAGCCACGCTGGCACTGAGTGCTGGGTCCGGCAGGTGCCAGCCGGCCAGGCAGGTGCTAGCGGGGACAGGTAGGTGCCAGCCGGGCCAGGCAGGTGCTAGCCGGCTGGCGGAATGACGCGGCCTTTCCACTCGCCGCCGCGGCCCCGGTAGTGACGGCGGGCCGAGTCAGTGGTCATCGCCGCGTACATGGCGGCGATCAGCGGCAGGCTCGGCGCGCGGGCCGGTGACAGCCGGTACAGCCGCAGCACGGACAGGTAGGTCAGGCTCATCAGCAGCCAGCCGGCCGCGCCTGCCGCCGCGAGCCAGCCGGATGTGACCGTGCTGGCGCCCACGGCGAGCAGCGCCAGCCCGGCCACGGTTGCGGCGGGCGGCAGCAAGTACAGCCAGGCCAGGCCGAGCACGGCGCCTGCCGTCGCGGCGAGCGAGTAGCGGAGCTGGGTGTAGGCGCTGCGCGCGACCATGTCCCAGATGTCGGCCAGCCGGTCATACGGCCGCATGCTGATCACGCCCGTGCTGAACCCGAGCCAGCAGCGGCTGCCCGCCCGCTTGAGCAGCGTGCCGAGGGCGACGTCGTCGATGCGAGCGCCGCAGATCCGGTCGAGCCCCCCGGCGGCGGCCAGGTCGCCGGGCCGCACCAGCATGCAGCCGCCGGCCGCTGCGGCCGTCCGGGACCGGCGGCGGCTAATCCGGCTGAACGGGTACAGCTGCGCGAAGAAGTAGACGAACGCGGGGATCAGCAGCTTCTCCCACCGGCTGCCGGTGCGCAGCAACGCCATCTGCGACACCATCGCGAAGTCACCGGCCGACGCGGCCTGCGCGATCAGCGTCAGCGTTCCGGGCGCGTAGGCAATGTCGGCGTCGGTGAACAAGACATAGTCCGAGCCGGGCGGCAGTGCGCGCACGCCCTCTGACATGGCCCACACCTTGCCGGCCCAGCCCGGCGGCGCCGGCCGGGCGCTGACTACCAGCAGTTCCCGGTCCGCTGGCCCGTGCGCCGCCAGCTCGCCGGCGGAGCCGCCGCGTGCCGCCGGCTGCGCGGCCGGGGGCTTCGCCAGCCGCCAGCCTGCCTCGACAGCGGCAGCAGCGGCGGTCTTGCCAGTTCCGTCGGTGCTGTCGTCATCGACGAGGATCACGCCGAGCCTGCCCTGGTAGTCCTGCGACAGCAGGGACGGCAGGCAGACGGGCAGGATCGCGGCCTCATTCCGGGCCGGGATGACCGCCGTCACCGACGGCAGCTGGTCGGCCGGCCAGGTGACTGGCTCCTGCGGTGCACCTGACTCGCGCGGCGGCGGGGGCAGCCGGTGCCCGGTCCGCCAGTAGCCGCCGTGCAGGGTCAGCAGGTACAACCAGGCCAGCGCGGCCGCCGACGTCAGCGCGCAGATCGTAACGACGGCGGCCTCCAGCTGATCCGGGTCACGGGGCCGCGGGCAGAGCCGCGGCGCGCAAACAAGCTAGCGCATGGCCCCCGTCCGGGCTCGTGGCGATGGCATCGGGCCCGGCCGGGCGGGTTACGAGCGCAGCGCCCCGTCCGGGCGGGCTGCGGCGGCACCGCGGGCGGCTGGTCAGTGCGAGTCGCGGGAGACCTGATGCCCGCTGGAGCCAACCAGGAAGTCCAGGTCCGCGCCCGTCTCGGCGCCCAGGACGTGATCGACGTAGAGCTTCTGCCAGCCCCTGGTCGGGCCGGCCAGCGCCGCCTCCAGAGCGGGCGACGGCTGCCGGGCGTCGAGCTCACCGTCCGGCAGCTCGACCGACAGGCTGCGCCGTTCGACGTCCAGGCTGATCCAGTCTCCGGTCCGGATCTTGGCCAGCGGCCCGCCGGTGGCAGCCTCGGGTGCGACGTGCAGCACGACCGTGCCGTAGGCCGTGCCGCTCATCCGGCCGTCGCAGATCCGGACCATGTCCCGGACCCCGAGCTTCAGCAGCCTGGCTGGCAACGGCAGGTTCGCCACTTCCGGCATGCCCGGATAGCCGCGGGGACCGCAGCCGCGCAGCACCAGCACACTGTCGGCATCGACATCCAGGTCCGGCGAGTCCAGTCGCGCGTACAGGTCCTCAACGGAGTCGAAGACGACCGCCCGGCCGCGATGACGAAGCAGATGCGGTGATGCCGCGGCCGGCTTGATGATCGCGCCGGCCGGGGCCAGGTTGCCGTACAGCACAGCGATCCCGGCATCGGACTGGAGCGGGACGTCCCGGCTGCGGATGACGTCCCGGTCCCAGATCTCCGCGGTGCCCAGTGATTCGGTCAGCGGCCTGCCGGTGACGGTGATGGCCTCGCCGTCGAGCAGGTCCGCTACCTCGCGCAGCACGGCTGCCAGGCCGCCTGCCCGGTGCAGGTCCTCCATCAGGTACTTGCCGGCCGGCTGCAGGTCGACCAGCAGGGGTACCTGCGCGCCGATCCGGTCGAAGTCGGCCAGGGTCAGCGGCAGCCCGAGCCGGCCGGCGATGGCCAGCAGGTGCACCACGGCGTTGGTCGAGCCGCCGATAGCGGCGAGCGCCACGATCGCGTTGCGGAACGATCCCATGGTCATCACCTGACTCGGCCGGCGCTCGGCGCCGACCATCTCGACGATCAGCTTGCCGCTCTCGTGCGAGCTGGCCAGCAGCCGGCTGTCGGGCGCCGGCGTTCCGGCGGTGCCGGGCAGGACCATGCCGAGCGCTTCGGCGAGCAAGCCCATGGTCGAGGCGGTGCCCATGGTGTTGCAGTGACCCCGGCTGCGGATCACCGCCGACTCGGACTGAGTGAACTCCTGCTCGGTCAGCGTGCCCGCGCGCACCTCTTCGCTGAGGCGCCATACGCTGGTGCCGCAGCCGAGCGGGACGCCCTTGAACGTGCCGGTCAGCATCGGGCCGCCGGGCACGACGATGGCCGGCAGGTCCACCGATGCGGCCGCCATCAGCAGGGCGGGAATGGTCTTGTCGCAGCCACCGAGCAGCACGACACCGTCGACGGGGTTGGCCCGCAGCAACTCCTCGGCCGCCATCGCGGCCATGTTGCGCCACAGCATCGCGGTCGGCCGGACCAGGGTCTCGCCGAGCGAGACAACGGGCAAATTCAGCGGCACGCCGCCGGCTTCCCAGATGCCCTGCTTGACGTGCTCGGCTACCTCGTTGAGATGGCTGTTGCAGGGCGTGAGGTCGGACGCGGTGTTCGCTATCGCGATCTGCGGGCGGCCGCTGAACGCGGAGTCCGGCAAGCCCCGGCGCATCCAGGCGCGGTGGATGTAGGCGTTGCGGTCCGTGCCGGCGTACCACTGGTCACTGCGAAGTCCAGTCATTGGCCCAGATCTTCCGACTATTGGAATACTGTCTTATTAAGTGGAATATCGGTACGGTACTCCCGTGGAACTGGATGACCAACCCCGGCTTGTCGGAGCGGATCGTGTGCTGGGGATCCTCGCCGAGCTGGCGCGCTACCCGGACGGCATCTCGCTGGAGGACATGACCCGAGCTGCCGCGAGTTCGAAGCCGACCGTGCACCGGGCGCTGGCGTGCCTGCGGCGTTCGGGATTCGCTGCCCGGAACAGCCACGGCCAGTACGTGCTCGGCGACGAGTTCATCCGGCTGGCGTTCGCCCATCACGAGGCGCGGCCTGACCACCTGCGCATCGCGCCAGCACTTGCCGAGCTCGCCGAGCGCTACGGCGAGACTGCCCACTACGCGGTTCTCGACGGCGAGACCGTCGTCTACCGGGCCAAGGTAGATCCCCCGTTCGGAGCGCTGCGGCTAACCTCGACGGTCGGCGGGCGCAACCCGGCGCACAGCACGGGCGTTGGCAAGCTGCTGCTTGCGCACGCTTTGCCTGATGACGGCGCCGTGGTCGCCTGGGTCGGGAACCGGGTGCTGGAACGCCGCACCGAGAACACCCGGACTACCGCGGCAGCGCTCGCGGCGGAGCTGCACGACGTCCGAGCCTGCGGGTACGCGGTCGATGACCAGGAGAACGAGCCTGGCATCGTCTGCGTCGCCGTCCCGGTGTTCCTCGCCTCGCCGACCACGCCGAGCGGAGCAGTCAGTATTTCCGCGCCTGCCTACCGGACTCCGCTGCGGGTGCTGACCGGACACGTCCCGGCGATCCGCGCAGCGCTCGATGGCCCCGGGGCGATCCGGTGACGGCGGCCGGCGCGCAGTCCGGCGTCATGCCCCGGTGGTCATCCACGGTAGCCTCGGCCGACGTCTTCAGCCTCGGGGAAGGCCCGCTGTGGGACCCGCACCGCCGGCGTGTGCTGTGGGTCGACATCGATGCCGGCACGGTGCACGAAGGCAGCCTCGACGGCGATCATGTGGTTGGCACCCGGTCCTGGCACCTCGACCGGACGGTCGGAGCCGTGGTCTGTTCGGCCGCTGGTGACATGCTGGTCGCCGGAGCGCACGGACTGATCATCGTGACCGCGACCGGCACGTCGCCCGGACCGGCAATAATGACCGAGCCGGCCCGGCGGCTCAATGACGGCGCCTGCGACCCGGCGGGCAACTTCCTCGTCGGCACGCTCGCTCTCGACAATGCCCGCGGGCACGAGACTCTCGTCCGGATCGAGCCGGACCAGACGATTGCCATCCTCGACGAGGATCTGACACTGTCCAACGGCCTGGCCTGGAGCGCCGACGGCTCCCTGCTCTACAGCGTGGACAGCGGGCCCGGCACCATCTGGATCCGGTCCTACGACGCAGCCAGCGGGAGCACCGGGGCGCGCCGGGAATGGCTGACTGTCACCGACGGCGTGCCGGACGGGATCTGCCTGGACGTCGAGGGGCACCTGTGGATCGCCATCTGGGGAGCTGGCCAGGTGCGCCGGTACACGCCTGACGGGCAGCTCGCCGGAATCGTGGACGTTGCAGCTCCGCACCCGACCAGCGTTGCGTTCGCCGGCGATGCCCTGGACCAGTTGCTCATCACCACCGCGACCGCCGAACTCGATGCGGCACAACGGGCCACGTTCCCTGATTCTGGTCGCTTGTTCCTGGCTCACGTGGGCGTGACCGGGCTGCCGGTCACCGACTGGTCCGGCCCCGCTGACCCGGCGAGCAGCTCATGACGGCGGCTCGGTAATGCGGGCCCTGGTCATCACCGGGCCGGGTGAGGCCGAAGTCCGCGACGTCGCAGCGCCCGCGCCGCGGGCCGGCGAGGTGATCGTCGACGTGGAACGGGCCGGCGTCTGCGGAACTGACGTGGAGATCTTCACCGGGGCGATGAGCTACCTGCACACCGGCCAGGCGGAATACCCCATGCGGATCGGGCATGAGTGGGTTGGGGCCGTCCGCGCTGTCGGCGAGGGCGTCAGCCCGTCCTGGCTCGGGCGCCGCGTCACCGGCGACACGATGCTGGGTTGCGGGCGCTGTGCCCGGTGCCTGGCCGGCCACCAGCACGTCTGCGCCGACAGGTACGAGATCGGCGTTCGGAACGGGTGGCCCGGCGCGGTCGCCGAGCAACTGCCGGTACCCGTGACCGCCCTGCAGGCGCTGCCCGATGCCGTCGATTCAACGCTCGGCGCGCTCGTCGAGCCGGGCGCCAACGCCATGCGCGCTGTGCAGGGTGCGGCCCTGAGCCGGGGGGACCGGCTGCTCGTGCTGGGGCCGGGGACCATCGGCTTGCTCGCCGCGAAGATCGGGCTGGCATACGGTGCCGAGGTGCACCTGCTCGGCCTGACCACCACGTCACTGGACTTCGCTGCCTCGATCGGCTTCAGCAACGTCTGGACCCGCGAAACGCTGCCGGACCTGCGTTACGACGCGGTGATAGACGCTTCCAACTCGGCTGAGCTGCCCGCTCTTGCGGCAGATCTGGTCGAGCCCGGCGGCCGGGTCGTCTACATCGGGCTTGCTGGCGAACCCAGCCACCTCGACTCGCGGGCTCTGGTGCTGAAGGACGTCACCGCAGTCGGCGTGCTCGGCGGCTCGGGCGCGCTCGCCCCGACGATTGAGCTTTACGCATCCGGCGCCGTCGACCCGCGGCCGCTCGTCGCCGCCACCGTCAGCCTGGACGCCATCACGGACGTACTCGCGGGCCAGCGCCGACCCGAATGGGGCAGCGCCCCGAAGATCCATGTGGACCCCCGTCGCTGACGGGCTTGCTGACGGGAGCATGAATGCGCGCGCTGGTTTTCCACGGGCCGTGGTCCATGACTGTCGAAGATCGCCCCGAGCCGGTGCCCGGTCCGGCGGACGTGCTTCTGGAGATCATCGCCACCGGGATCTGCGGGTCGGACCTGCATGGCTATACCGGTGCGACGGGCCGGCGCAGCCCCGGCCAGATCATGGGCCACGAAACAGTCGGACGAGTGGTCGACGACCGGACCAGCCAGCATCAGCCGGGCGACCTGGTCACGGTCAACCCCGTCCTCGGGTGCGGCCGTTGTCCCGCGTGCGCGGCAGCCACCCCGCAACGCTGCCCCGACCGCCGGGTCATCGGCGTCCAGGCAGACATCAGCGCCGCCTTCGCGGAGCGCATGGTGGCGCCTGTTCACAACGTGGTGCCGCTGCCAGCCGGCACGCCAGCCGAGGTCGGCAGTCTGGTCGAACCGCTCGCGGTCGGATATCACGCGGTTCAGCGCGGCGGCCTCGGCGACGGTGATGTCCTCTACATCCTCGGCGGCGGACCCATCGGGCAGGCGGTCGCGATCGCAGCCCGCCGTCTCGGTGTCGCTGCGCCGGTGGTCGCCGAACTTAACCCCGACCGCCGCCGGCTTCTCAGCCGGCTCGGTTTCACGACCGTTGACCCGGCTGTGCAGGCCGCCGGCGACGTCACCGCCATTCTCGGCGGACGGCCGACCGTGGTCATCGACGCCGTGGGCGCCACCAGCACCGTGCAGAGCGCTCTCGACATCGCGGCCCTCGGGGCGCGCATCGTGCTGGTCGGCATGACCGCGCCTCGGATAGACCTGGCGGCGTACGCGCTGAGCACCGGCGAACGGTCCATCCACGGCAGCTTCTCCTACGACGAACCAGCGTTCCGCGACACCGCCGTGTGGGCTAGTGCCCACGCAGCCGAACTCGAGCCGCTGATCGAGGCGCGCGTCGGGCTCGAGGACGCACCGGAAGCCTTCCGGACACTGGCGGACGGGACACTGAGTGCCAGCAAGGTCCTGGTCTTTAACGCGACAGACCTGCCTGTTCGCAGCTCGTGACGGGCGAGGTGCCCTGGGCGTAACCGGCTGCGCCGCCGTTTCAGTGCGGCGCCCGGCAAGAAGGTGCTGGCCTCCAGGTCAGGCCTGCGCGGGCGGTCGGCCGGGTGTGGTCAGTGGGTCAGCAGGTGCGCGACCAGGGCGAGAAGGCCGAGGCCCAGGGTGAGTTTGAGCGCGAGGATCGCGCCGCTGGCAGCGATGGTGATCAGCCAGCCCCGCCGGGTCCTGGGCCGCCGTATGTGCCTAAGGCCGGGCCAGCGCCTGGTGGTCCGCTCGGTCACGACGTGCCTCCATGTACGGTGCGGGATGGCGGGGCGGCGCGCTCCTGGCGCTTGCGGTGTGCTGGCTCGCGGCCGGGACGGCAGGTGGTCCGCCGTCATGGCCGCTCAGTCACTGGCCGGCCGGCGCGTTCAGCTCGAGGAGCTGGACGATGACGCCATTGGGGTCGGTGACCTGGAACGCGCGCTCGCCCCACGGCTCCTCGCGCAGCGGCATGGTGATGTCCACGCCCTCCTCGCGCAGGCGGGCCAGCTCACCGTCGAGGTCCTCGACGACGAACGCCAGGATCAGGCCGGCAGCGTAGGTGTCGCGCTGGTCCTCGGGCAGCAAGGCCAGGCCACGGCGCAGGAAGACAACGTTCATCCCGGCGTCCTCGCGTGCCAGGGAGGCGAAGCCGTCGGCGGCCATGTCCTGGCGGAAGCCGAAGTGGCTGGTCAGGAATGCGGCGGAGGCGGACACGTCGGCGACGTTGAGGGATACGGCGGAAGCGGTGATCTGCACGGGAAAGCTCCTCGGGCTGGGCGGCCGGGATGGCAATTCATCAACACTGTATTATGTACAGTGTACGGCGTACAAAGAAAGCATGCGGGAGAATGTTCCCATGCCCACCGAACACAGCAGCGGCGGCGACCCGGCACGCACTCTGCAACTTCTCTGGCGTGAGCCCGGCCCCGCGGACTCCCGGCGCGGACCGCGCCAGGGCCTGAGCGTCGAGCGGGTCGCCGCGGCCGCGATCGCCCTCGCAGACAGCGACGGCCTGGGCTCAGTCACCATGCGCGCGGTCGCCCGCGGCCTCGGCGTGGTGCCGATGTCGCTGTACACCTACGTGCCGGGCAAGGCCGAGCTGCTCGACCTCATGCTCGACACGGCCTACCGCCAGATGCCGCGCGGCGACCTGTCCGGCATGCCGTGGCGGGAGCGCCTGGCGGCCGTCGCCCGGGAGAACCGCGACCTGTTCGCCCGGCACCCCTGGATCGCCGGGGTCGCCACCAGCCGGCCCCCGCTTGGCCCCGGGCTGATGGCCAAATACGAGCACGAGCTTTCTGCCTTCGAGGGCCTCGGGCTCGATGACGTCGAGATGGACGCCGCCCTCACCTTCTTGCTGGGCTTTGTCCAGGCCGCCGCGCGCTCGGCCGCCGAGGCGACCGCCGCCCGGCAGGACAGCGCGATGAGCGAGGAGCAATGGTGGGCCGCCAACGCCCCCCTGCTCGCCAGGGTCTTCGACGAGGCGAAGTACCCCACTGCCGCCCGAGTCGGCGCCGCTGCGGGAGCCGCTCACGGCGCGGCCTATGACCCCGACCACGCCTACACCTTCGGCCTGCAGCGCGTCCTCGACGGCCTCAGCGCCCTCATCGACACCAGCGGCGCCTGACCCGCAACGCCGCCCGATCGTCTGACGCCCTCCGCACCTGGCTGCCATGGGCCATGACCACAGTTCCGTTTTCCGCGCGGCTCAGGTGCCGCGCCAGGTTTACATCCGGCAGCGCGCGAACCGTTTGCTGAGATGCTCGGCCCGCAGGACGTTGTCCGGTGCGGGAGCGCTTTCCCCGTCTGGCCCGCATCTGCCGCGGTATACTCGGAGTATGACGCTCATGACCACCATCAAGGTGTCAGCTGAGACTCGCGACCGGTTGAAAAGGCTCGCGGACGCCGAGCATTCGACCATGGAGGCTGCGCTCGCCAAGGTGCTGGATCAAGCTGAGGAAGCGAGGTTCTGGCAGGGCGTTAAGGATGACTACGCCCGCCTGCAGGATGATCCCGAGCAGTGGTCTGATTACGTCAACGAGTTGGCTGAGTGGGACCAGACTGCCAGCGACGGACTGGCTGATCTCGAGTGAGCGCGCCGCTCCGATCAGGGGACGTCTGGCTCGTCGACCTCGACCCGGTCATAGGTTCAGAACAGGCTGGGCGGCGGCCGGCTGTGATTGTGTCGGGGCCGTTGCATCTCGCGCTGCCGCATGCGGTCGTGCTCGTCACGCCGGTCACGAGCCGTGATCGCGGGTTGCGTCATCAGACGTCGATAATGTCGCAGTCCTCCGGGCTGGCCAAGCTGCCGTCATTCGCCCGCCCTGAAGACACCCGAGCCGTCGCTTACCACAGGCTTCGCCGGCAACTCGGTGCGGTCTCACCCGGAGAGCTGGCGGCGATCAGGCGAATCCTGCGTGGATTCTTTGACCTGTGATGATGCTCGGGATACTGAAAAACCAGGTTCCCGGCGACGGACTGATTTCAGCTCGACTGACCTACCCGAGTTCTGCCCGCTGGAGAGAACGCATGCCTGACCTGACCGCTGTACAGCACGCCATCGCAGGGCTGCGGATCGAGCTGCCGTCCTGGTCGTTCGGCAATACCGGGACGCGATTCAAGGTGTTCGCGCAGCCGGGTGTGCCGCGGACGCCGCACGAGAAGATCGATGATGCGGCCCGGGTGCACGCGCTGACGGGGGCGGCGCCGTCGGTGGCGCTGCACATCCCGTGGGACAGCGTGCGACGACTACGGCGAGCTCGCCGCCTACGCCCGCGACGCCGGGGTGGCGATCGGGACCATCAACGCCAACGTGTTCCAGGACGACGACTACAAGCTCGGGTCAGGTGGCGAACCCGGATCCGGCGGTCCGGGCCGAAGGCCGTGGACCAGGCTGCTGGAGTGCGTCGACATCATGGACGCAACCGGATCGCGCTGACCTCAAGCTGTGGTTCGCCGACGGCACCAACTACCCGGGTCAGGACGATATCCGGGCCCGGCAGGACCGGCTGGCCGAGTCCCTGCGGGTGGTCTACGACCGGCTGGCTGCCCATCAGCGGCTGCTGCTGGAGTACAAGCTGTTCGAGCCGGCGTTCTACACCACCGACGTACCGGACTGGGGGACCTCGCTGCTGCACTGCCAGGCACTGGGCGAGCGGGCGCAGGTGGTCGTGGACACCGGTCATCACGCGCCGGGCACCAACATCGAGTTCATCGTCGCGGTCCTGCTGCGCGCGGGCCGGCTGGGCGGGTTCGATTTCAACTCCCGGTTCTACGCCGACGATGACCTGATCGTGGGCGCGGCCGACCCGTTCCAGCTGTTCCGGATCATGCGCGAGGTAGTGACTGGCGGCGCGCTGGACCCGGCCGCGGGGGTGGCGTTCATGCTGGATCAGTGCCACAACATCGAGCAGAAGATCCCGGCGCAGATCCGGTCGGTGATGAACGTGCAGGAAGCCACGGCCAAGGCGCTGCTGGTCGACGCCGCCGGACTGGTGGCGGCGCAGCAGGCCGGGGACGTGCTGGCCGCGCACGCGGTGCTGATGGACGCCTACGACACCGACGTCCGGCCGCTGCTGGCCGGGCTGCGTCAGGACCAGGGCCTGGACCCCGACCCCGTCGCCGCCTACCGCCGCTCCGGCTACCAGCAGAAAATCGTCGCCGAGCGCATCGGCGGCACCCCGGCCGGCTGGGGCAGCTGACAGCCGGTCAGCACGAAGAACCGTCACCCGACGAAGGAATGGTGCATGCCAGGCCACGAATCACCGGCGCTGCCGGCAGCCGCGACGATACGACACTGCCGGGTCCGGCGGCGAGCTGGTCGCCCAACCGCCGGCTGGGCGCCGACCCGCGCAACACCAACTACGCCGGCGGCAACACCTCGGCCAAGGGCGTCGGTGACCGACCCGGTGACCGGGCAGCCCGTCGGAACTGCTCTGGGTGAAGGGCTCCGGCGGCGATCTCGGCACGCTGACCGCGGCCGGGCTGGCCGTGCTCCGGCTGGACCGGCTGCGGGCGCTGGTCGACGTCTACCCGGGGCCGACCGCGAGGACGAGATGGTCGCGGCCTTCGACTACTGCCTGCACGGCAAGGGCGGCGCGGCGCCGTCGATCGACACCGCCATGCACGGGCTCGTCGACGCAGCGCACGTCGACCACCTGCACCCCGATGCCGGGATCGCGCTGGCCGACGGCCGCCGACGGCGAGAAGCTGACGCGCGGACTGCTTCGGCGACCGGGTCGCGTGGGTGCCCTGGCGCCGGCCCGGCTTCCAGCTCGGCCTCGACATCGCCGCGATCCAGCGCGGCCAACCCGCAGGCGATCGGGTGCATCCTCGGCGGTCACGGCATCACCGCCTGGGGCGAGACCAGCGAAGAATGCGAGAGCCGGTCGCTGGAGATCATCGCGCACCGCCAGCGGTTCATCGACGAGCACCGGCCGCCGCGAGCCGTTCGGCCCGGCGCTGCCCGGATTCGAGCCGCTGCCAGCGCCGGAGCGCCGGGCCCGCGCCGCCGCCCTGGCGCCGGTGCTGCGCGGCCTGGCCTCCACCGACCGCCGGCAGGTCGGCCACTTCACGACAGCCCGGCCGTGCTCGACTTCCTGGCCCGCAGCGAGCACCCCCGGCTGGCCGGCTGGGCACCTCCTGCCCCGACCACTTCCTGCGCACCAAGGTCCGCCCGATGGTGCTGGACCTGCCGCCGTCGCGCCGGATTGGACGCGGCGGCCGGCCGGCTGCGCGAACTGCACGACGCAGTACCGGGCGGACTACCAGGCCTACTACGACCGGCACGCCACCGCGGACAGCCCGGCCGATCCGCGGCGCGGACCCGGCCATCGTGCTGGTCCCCGGCGTCGGCATGTTCAGCTTCGGCGCGGACAAGCAGACCGCCCGGGTGGCCGGCGAGTTCTACGTCAACGCGATCAACGTGATGCGCGGCGCCGAGGCGGTCTCGACGCTACGCGCCGATCGACGAGGCGGAGAAGTTCCGGATCGAGTACTGGGCGCTGGAGGAGGCCAAGCTGGCCAGCGGATGCCCGAAGCCGCAAGCCGCTGGCCACCCGGGTCGCGCTGGTCACCGGGGCGGCGTCCGGCATCGGCAAGGCGATCGCCGCGCCGGCTCGCCGCCGAGGGCGCCTGCGTCGTGCGTCGCCGACCGGGACGGCGCAGGCGGCCGCCGAGGCCGCGGCCGAGATCGGCTCGGCCGACGTCGCGCGTCGCGGTCAGTGCCGACGTGACCGACGAGGACGCCGATCGCGGCCGCGTTCGACGCGGCGGCGCTCGCCTTCGGCGGCGTCGACCTGGTGGTCAACAACGCCGGGCTGTCGATGTCCAAGCCGCTGCTGGAGACCACCGCGGCGGACTGGGACCTGCAGCACGACGTGATGGCCAGGGGCTCGTTCCTGGTGTCGCGCGAGGCGGCCGCGGCGCTGATGATCGAGCAGGGCCTGGGCGGCGACATCGTCTACATCTCCAGCAAGAACGCGGTCGTTCGCCGGGCCGAACAACATCGCCTACGGCGCCGCCAAGGCCGACCAGGCGCACCAGGTCCGGCTGCTGGCGGCCGAGCTCGGCGAGCACGGCATCCGGGTCAACGGCATCAACCCCGACGGCGTGGTCCGCGGGTCCGGCATCTTCGCCGGCGGCTGGGGCGCCAAGCGCGCCGCGGTCTACGGCGTACCCGAGGAGGAGCTCGGCGCGTTCTACGCCCAGCGCACCCTGCTCAAGCGCGAGGTGCTGCCCGAGCACGTCGCCGACGCGGTCTTCGCCCTCACCGGCGGGCGACCTGTCCACACGACCGGGCTGCACATCCCGGTCGACGCGGGCGTGGCCGCGGCGTTCCTGCGATGACAGCGACGCCACCGACGATGGCCCGGTGACGCGTCGTGGCGGCCGTCGACCTGGGCGCGTCCGAGCGGCCGGGTGATGGTCGGGCGGGTCGGCCCGGACGCGCTGGACCTGCACGAGGTGCACCGGTTCCCCAACGCGCCGGTGCCGTGCTCGGGACGGCTGCACTGGGACGTCCTGCGCGCTGTACCGCGGAGATGCTCGACCGGGCTCGGGCGACGCGGCCGCGCCGGCCGAGCTGGCCGGCATCGGCATCGACTCGTGGGCCGTCGACTACGGGCTGCTCGACGCGACCGGCGCGCTGCTCGGCAACCCGGTGCACTACCGCGACGCCAGCGACCGACGGGCGTCGCCGACGCAGGTGCTGGCCAGGTGCCGCGCGGCCGAGCTGTACGCCGTCACCGGCATGCAGCAGCTGCCGTTCAACACGATCTACCAGCTGGTCGCCGCGGCCGGGACGCCGCAGCTCGACGCTGCCGCGACCCTGCTGCTGATCCCGGACCTGCTCGGCTACTGGCTCACCGGCGAGGTCGGCGCCGAGCGCACCAACGCCTCCACCACGGGGCTGCTACGACGTCCGGACCGGACGCTGGTCGCGCCGAGCTGATCGCGGCGGACTCGGCATCGACCCGGCCTGTTCCCGCCGCTGCGCCAGCCGGGGACTGTGCATCGGCGCCGCTGCTGCCGGCCGCGCCGCACGCCGGCTTGCGGCCGGGCGTGCCGGTGGTCGCGGTGGGCTCGCACGACACCGCGTCGGCCGTCGTCGGCGTGCCCGCCCGGCGACGACTTCGCCTACATCTCGCTGGGCACCTGGTCGCTGGTCGGGCGTCGAGCTGGACGCGCCGGTGCTGACCGAGGAGAGCCGGCCCGCCAACTTCACCAACGAGGCCGGCGTCGACGGCACGATCCGGTACCTGCGCAACGTGATGGGGCTGTGGCTGCTGCAGGAGTGCGCTGCGCGACTGGGAGCGGCGGGCCTGCCGGCGACCTGCCGCGCGCTGCTGCCGGCCGGCCGCCGAGCCCGCGCTGCGCTCCGTCGATCGACCCCGACGACCCGGCTTCCTGCCGCCCGGCGACATGCCGGCCCGGATCGCGGCCGCCTGCCGCGCGGCCGGCCAGCCGGTGCCGGAGAGCCGGCGGCGATGGTCCGGTGCATCCTCGACAGCCTGGCGCTCGCCTACCGGCGCCCGGTGCGTCGAGCGTGCCGGACCTGTCCGGTCGCAGCAGTCGAGGTGGTGCACGTCGTCGGCGGCGGCGTCGCACAACGACGCTGCTCTGCCAGCTGACCGCCGACGCCTGCGGCTGCCGGTGCTGGCCGGTCCGGTCGAGGCGACCGGCTCGGCAACGCGTCGGCAGGCGCAGGCCGCTCGCTGGGCCCGCCGGGCTGGCCGCGGCCGGCGCGCGTGCGCGCGCGGCACCGGGGGTGTCCGTCGGCACTGTGTCCAACCTGCTGAACCGGCCCGAGAACGTGGCCGGAGGCGCTGTGCCGGACGAGATGGCGCTCGCCGGTACGACGACATCGAATTCGCCGCGGCCGCCGCCGTCCCGCTGTCGTCGGTACGCCAGTCCCGGCAGGAGCTCGGCCGGATGGCGGCGCACCTGCTGCTCGGGGAGACCAGCGGCGGGCGGCACAAGCACCGTCAGGTGGTATTCCAGCCGGAGCTGGAGATCCGCCGGTCCAGCCAGGCCCGCCTGCACGGTGCCGCCGCGGGCGCGGCAGGATAGCGCGATGCGGATCGCGCTGTTTGCCACCTGCCTCGCCGACGCGCTGTTCCCGGCGGTCCCGCGCGCCACCGTGACGCTGCTGGAGCGGCTCGGGCACCAGGTCGAGTTCCCGCTGGAGCAGACCTGCTGCGGGCAGATGCACGTCAACACCGGCTACCAGCGAGAGGCGCTGCCGCTGGTGCGGCAACTACGTCGACGGCGTTCGACGCCGTACGACGACGTCGTCGTCGCGCCGTCGGGCTCCTGCGTCGGCTCGGTCCGCCACCAGCACGCGATGGTGGCCCGGCGCTGCGGCGACGAGGCGCTGGCGCAGCGGGCCGACGGCGGTGGCGGCCAAGCACGTACGAGCTGTCCGAGTTGCTGGTCGACGTGCTGGGCGTCGACCGACGTCGGGCGCGTACTTCCCGCACCGGGTCACCTACCACCCGACCTGCCACTCGCTGCGGCTGCTGCGGGTCGGCGACAGGCCGCTGCGGCTGCTGCGCGCAGGTGGCCGGCGCTCGACCTGGTCGAGCTGCCCGACGCCGACCAGTGCTGCGGCTTCGGCGGCACGTTCGCGCTGAAGAACGCCGACGTCTCGACGCGCGATGCTGGCCGACAAGATGCGCAACGTCTGCGGCACCGGGCGCCGAGGTGTGCACGCCGGCGACGCTCCTGCCTGATGCACATCGGCGGCGGGCTGTCCCGGCTGCGGCACCGGCGTGCAGCACGCGTGCACCTGGCCGAGATCCTGGCCGCGACTCGCAGACCCGGTGGCATCTGGCGCGTCAGTGACCGACGTTCCTCGGCATGCCGACACTGCGCCGCGCTGGCGTCGGGCAACCTGCGCGGCAGCCGAGCCGTTCCCGGTCGGCGGCGCGCCGCGCGCTGGGCGACACCCAGCTGCGCGCGCAACCTGGGCCACGCCACCGCGCACGATCCGCGCCAAGCGGGCCGCGGTGGTGGCCGAGCTGCCGGACTGGGAGGAGCTGCGCGAGGCCGGGCGGCGATCAAGGCCGACACGCATGGCGCGACCTGGACCGGCACTCTGGAGCAGCTCGAGGCGCGAGGTCACCGCGCGCGGCGGCACCGTGCACTGGGCCCGCGACGCCGACGAGGCCAACCGGATCGTCACCGACCTGGTCCGGGCGACCGGCGCGACCGAGGTGGTCAAGGTCAAGTCGATGGCCACCCAGGAGATCGGGCTCAACGAGGCGCTCGCGGCCGCCGGGCATCGCCGCGTTCGAGACCGACCTGGCCGAGCTGATCGTGCAGCTCGGCCACGACCGGCCCTCCCACATCCTGGTGCCGGCGATCCACCGCAACCGCGGCCGAGATCCGCGAGATCTTCCTGCGCGAGATGGCCGGCGTCGACCCCGGCGCTGACCGACGAACCCGGCCGCGCTGGCCGAGGCCGCCCGGCGCACCTGCGGCGGCAAGTTCCTGTCCGCCAAGGTGGCCGTATCAGCGGCGCCAACTTCGCCGTCGCCGAGACCGGCACGCTGTGCGTGGTCGAGTCCGAGGGCAACGGCCGGATGTGCCTGACCCTGCCGGAGACGCTGATCACCGTCATGGGCATCGAGAAGGTGGTGCCCGACCTTGGCCGACCTCGAGGTGTTCCTGCAGCTGCTGCCGCGCTCGTCCACCGGCGAGCGGATGAACCCCTACACCTCGATGTGGACCGGGGTCACGCCCGGCGACGGGCCGCAGGAGTTCCACCTGGTGCTGCTGGACAACGGCCGCACCGCCGCGCTCGCCGACGAGGTCGGGCCGCGCGGCGCTGCACTGCATCCGCTGCTCGGCCTGCCTGAACGTGTGCCCGGTCTACGAGCGCACCGGCGGGCACGCCTACGGCTCGGTCTACCCGGGCCCGATCGGCGCGGTGCTGTCCCCGCAGCTGACCGGCGATCGAGGACAACGCCTCGCTGCCGTACGCGTCGTCGCTGTGCGGCGCCTGCTACGACGCCTGCCCGGTGAAGATCGACATCCCGTCGATGCTGGTGCACCTGCGGGCCCGGCACGTCGACGGAGCGCGGCAGACGCACCGGCTGCCCCAGCGCCGAGGCCGTCGGCGATGGCCGCGGCGTCGCTGGGTGATGGCCGACCCGCGCCGCTTCGCCGCCGCCCAGCGGGCCGGCCGGGCCGGCCGGCTGCTCGGCCGGGGCGGCACGGATCAGCGCGCTGCCGCCGCCGCTGTCCGCCTGGACCGCGAGCCCGCGACCTGCCCGTGCCGCCGGCCCAGACGTTCCGCGAGTGGTGGCGCGACCGCGCACCGGGAGCCGCAGTGACAGCGACCGCAGCGCAGGAGGCTCGGACAGGCGGCAGCCGCGGGCACGCGCCCGCGCGGAGGTGCTCGGCCGGACGCGGCGGCGCTCGGTCCCGGCGCTCGGCCCGACCTGCCATCATCCGCGGGCCAGCCCGGCTACCGGGAGCGCAGCGACCTCGGCCCGGCCCAGCCTGATCGACCTGCTCGCCGACCGGCTGGTCGACTACCGCGCCGCGGTCCGCCGGGCCTCGCCGCCGAGCTCGCCCGCCGCGGTCGCCACGGCGCTGGCCGCGCGCGGCGTCCGGCGGGTCGTCGTCGCCGCCCGGCCTCGACGTCCGGTCGTGCCCGACGGCGTCGAGGCCGTGACGCGACGACGACCTGGCCGCCGGCCGAGCTGGACCGCTTCGACGCGCGTGGTCACCAGGGCCGCGGTCGCGATCGCCGAGACCGGCACCATCGTCCTGGACGGCTCGCCCGACCAGGGCCGCCGCGCGATCACGCCTGGTGCCCGACTACCACCTGTGCATCGTGCGCGCCGAGCCAGGTCGTGCGACCTGGTGCCCGAGGCCGTCGCCCGGCTCGCCGGATCGCCGGCCGGCCGCTGACCTGGATCAGCGGGCCGTCCGCGACCAGCGACATCGAGCTGGAGCGGGTCGAGGGCGTGCACGGCCCGCGCACCCTCGAGGTCATCGTGCTCGAGGACTGATCAGCGCGCGCTGACCGGGACCGGCTGACTCTTCACCGCTGGTCATGCTGTGGCGCACACTGTGAGAAACGAAGTGCCCGCCAGCTCCCGGCACTTGCTTTGGAGGCGAGCCGATGGGGTGGACCGAATCCGGCCGGGCCTGGGGTGAGCGGGCCCTGGACTGGGCGTATCTCATCGAGCCGTACGCACGGCGCGCCAACGACGCGCTGTTTGACCGCGCGGGCGTTGGTCAGCGAACGCGGCTGCTGGACATCGCCTGCGGCTCTGGCTACGCGGCTAACGTCGCGGCGGGCCGGGGGGCCGATGTCGCAGGCCTGGACGCATCGGATGCGCTGATCGCCATCGCCAGGGCGCGCACGCCCGACGCGGACTTCCGGGTCGGCGACATGTTCGCGCTGCCGTTCGAGAAGGACAGCTTCGACGTGGCGACGAGCTTCAACGGGATCTGGAAGGGATGCGAGGACGCATTGCGAGAGGCCGGCCGGGTGGTGCGGCCGGGCGGGCTCGTCGGGTTCAGCTTCTGGGGATCTCCCAAACGGCTTGGCCTGCTGCCGTACTTCGCGGCGCTGCTGGAACTCTCGCCGCCCGATCATGTCGATGCCACGCTCGGTCAAGGCGACACCGGGCGGCCGGGCGTGGCTGAGCAGATGCTCGCCGACGCTGGCCTGGAGTTCGTCGACCGGGGCACCGCGCAGGTCATCAACGAATGGCCCGACCTCGACCTGGCAGTCCGGGCGCTCGCCTCGGCCGGCCCGTCCTGGCCTGCTGTGCAGGCAGTCGGCCGGGACAGGTTCGCCGAAGTGGTGGGCGAGGCAATCCGCCCGCTGCGCACCGTAGATCTCGGCGTCCGGATCGTCACGGAATTCGGATGGATCGTCGGACGCGTCCCTGGCAGCTGACGCTTGCGTTCACAGCCCGCGCGGTCGGAGCGAGCGGGCGGCCCGCTGGTAGCCTCGCAGCGTGGTCCCGGCAACCGGCGGAACGCGTACTCTTCGCGACTTCACCCGCGCTGACTTGGAGCCGACGGTCGCGACCATGGTGCGCGCCTTCGACGACGACCCGGTCATGGTCTGGCTGTTCCCGGACGAGCAGATGCGCCGCCGCCAGCTGCCGAAGTTTTTCGCACTCACCTTTCGCGAGGTGAGCCTGCGGCATGAGGGTACCGAGATCATCGTCGACGGCCCGGCGGTGCTGGGCGGCGCCATCTGGGTGCCGCCGGGCTCATGGCGGCCCTCGGTCTGGCAGCAGCTGCGCACGCTGCCCCGGTATGCGCGCGCGCTGGGCTCGCGGATGGGCGTCGCCAGTGCTACCTACGGCGCGATCGTGCGCTGTCATCCGCATCAGCCGCACTGGTACCTGTCCGGCATCGGCACTGATCCGCCGGCCAGGGCACCGGCGTGGGCGGCGAGCTGATGCGGTCCGGGCTCGCCCGGTGCGATGCGGCCGGGCAGCCCGCCTACCTGGAGTCGAGCAAGGAACGGAACGTGCCCTTCTATGAGCGGCACGGCTTCCGGGTGACCAGGGAACTGACGATCGGCGGCGGCGGCCCTACGCTGTGGCTGATGTGGCGCGAGCCGGGACCTGGAACCGAGCCGGAGCCTGGAACAGGGAGCAGATGAGAGTCATATCCGGGGCAGGCGACTTCACCACGCCGCCGGCCGGCGAGCAGGTGCACTGGACCGAGCAGCTGCGAGTTGCCGATCTCAGCGTCGGCACCTACTCGATCCCGGCGGGCCGCGATGACGGTCAGTCGCCGCATACCGAGGACGAGATCTACGTGATCATGTCCGGCCGGGCCACGCTGCAGTCAGGCAGCGAGAGCGCCGCGGTCGGGCCCGGTTCGGTGGTCTACGTGCCCGCGGGCGAGGTGCACCGCTTCACTGACATCACCGAGGATCTGGCCGCGCTGGTGTTGTTCGCCCCGGCGGAGGAATCAAGAGCCGCCCGGCAGTAACCCGGCGTTACCGGGGCGCGTCGCCCATCCGGTACTCGCGGGTCAGCTCGTCCAGCTGGCCGCTTCAGCTCGGGGTCGAGCGCGTACTGTGCCGCCGCCAGGCTCGCGTCCAGCTGGTCGGGCCGGCTGGCACCGATGATCGGCGCCGTCACGGCGGGATGCGCCAGGACCCAGGCCACTGCCAGTGTCACCAGGCTGCACGCCTGCCTGCTGCGCGAGCAGGCCGAGTGCCGTCGACCGTGGCGAATTCACGCTCGTGCCAGTAGCGGTCCTGGTAGTTCTGGGCAGCGTTGCCCAGGGTGAAGCGGCTGCCTTCGGGCGGCGGTCCGGCGGCGTCGTGCTTGCCCGACAGCAGGCCGCCGGCGATCGGGTTGTAGGGGATCACGCCGATGCCGTCCTCGCCGCAGAACGGGAGCATCTCCCGCTCGATCTGGCGGAACAGCAGGTTGTAGCGCGGCTGGACGCAGTCGATCCGGGCCAGCCGCAGTGTCTCGCGTCCGGCCGACCGCGCGCACGAGCTGGTAGGTCAGGAAGTTCGAGCAGCCGAGGTAACGGACCTTGCCCGGCGTGCACGAGGTCGTCGAGCGCGCTCAAGCGTCTCGTCGATCGGCGTCGTTCGGATCGTAGCCATGCAGCTGGTACAGGTCGATGTAGTCGGTCTGCAGCCGCCGCAGCGACGCCTCGACGGCGGACATGATGTGCTTGCGCGAGTTGCCGGCGTCGAACGGCGCCGGGCCGGTCGGCGCGAAGCACTTGGTGGCCACGCACGAACCGTGTCGCGCTTGCCGCGCAGCCAGCGCCCGAGGATCTCCTCGGTGACGCCCCGGGTGGCGAGGTCGCCGCCGAGCGGATAAGCGTCGGAGGTGTCGAGGAAGTCGATCCCGCCGTCGGCGGCCCGGTCCAGGATGGCGACCGACGTCGGCTCGTCGCACTGCAAGCCGAACGTCATCGTGCCCAGGCACAGCCGGGATACCTGCAGGCCGGTCCGGCCCAGTCGAGTGTGGTCCACACCCGGACGCTACCGCGCCCGCCACAGGTCCGGCTGGTGCCCGGGCGATGTGTCTGACATGGGCGTCAGATCCTATAAGGCTATGAAACCGGACAGAATATCTTCGGTTTCTCTTCAGGTTGCCGGGATAGGCCTGAGAGGGAGGCGGTAACGCCGGAGCGTTACCGAGCGAATACGGGTTAATCGGAAATTGACGTACAGTGAGTTAAGAGTGACGAGGCCGGCTCGGCTCGGGTGGGCTCGTTTGCACAGGCAGGAGGCGGTCCGGATGAGCGGTAGGACAGTCCCTGATGCCGAGCGGCTGCTAACGCCCGCCGAAGTGGCCGCAATGTTCAGGGTTGACCCCAAAACAGTCACGCGGTGGGCTCGCGATGGCCGGCTGACCTCGGTACGGACGCTCGGCGGGCACCGCCGGTACCGGGAGTCAGAAGTACTGACCTTGCTGCGGGCGGCTCACTCAGCCGCGGAGGACTAGCGCAGCAGCCGCCGGGCGCGCAGGCCCGGCGGCTGGCCAGGACCGGGCGCGCTGTCCGCCCGAGTGCATAGAGTTGCCCTGTGGCAGATCCGGCAAGCTACCGTCCGGCGCCAGGCTCGATTCCCGAGTCGCCTGGCGTCTACCGGTTCAGGGACGAACGCGGCCGGGTCGTCTACGTCGGCAAGGCTAAGAACCTGCGATCGCGGCTCAATTCCTATTTCGCGGATTTCATCGGGCTGCACCCGCGGACCCAGTCGATGCTCCGCGCGGCCGCCCGGGTCGACTGGACCGTCGTCGGCACCGAGGTCGAGGCACTGCAGCTGGAGTACTCCTGGATCAAGGAGTTCGATCCGCGGTTCAACGTCCGGTACCGGGACGACAAGAGCTACCCCTATCTCGCCGTCCTGATGGACGAGGAATTCCCCCGGGTCCAGGTGATGCGCGGAGCCAAGCGACGCGGCGTGCGCTATTTCGGCCCGTACTCGCACGCCTGGGCGATCCGGGACACCGTCGACACGCTACTGCGCGTCTTCCCGGTCCGGACCTGCTCGGCCGGGGTGTTCAAGCGGGCCGGGCAGATCGGCCGGCCTTGCCTGCTCGGCTACATCGACAAGTGCTCGGCACCGTGCGTCGGGAAGATCGATGCGGCGCAGCACCGGGCCCTGGCCGAGGAGTTCTGCGACTTCATGGCCGGGCAGACCGGCCGGTTCATCAAGCGGCTGGAAGCGCAGATGCGCGAGGCATCGGCGGCTGAGGAGTACGAGCGCGCCGCCAGGCTGCGCGACGACATCCAGGCGCTGCAGCGGGCACTGGAAAAGCAGGCGGTCGTACTGCCGGACGGCACCGACTGCGACGTGATCGCGCTCGCCGAGGATCAGCTCGAGGCGGCCGTGCAGATCTTCTACGTGCGCGGCGGCCGGGTCCGCGGGCCAGCGCGGCTGGGTGGTTGACAAGGTCGAGGACGTCACGACCGAGGAACTGGTCGAGCACTTCCTCGGCCAGGTGTACGACTCCGACCCGGTGGCAGCCAACGCGACGGTGCCGTCGTCGGCCGACATCGCGCGCGGCCGCGGCCGCCGCGGGGACGACCGCGGCGCGGACGGGCCGGGCACCGGCGCGCCGCCCCGCGGCAGGCCGGGCCTGCTGCGGCCGGGGCAGGCCTGCAGTCGGCGGTCCCGCGGGAGGTGCTGGTGCCAGCGCTGCCACCGGACGCCGCGACGGTCGAGGAATGGCTGGGCGCGCGCCGCGGCAGCCGGGTCAGCCTGCGGGTGCCGCAGCGCGGCGACAAGAAGGCGCTGCTGGACACCGTCGCCAGGAACGCGGCGCAGTCGCTCGCCCTGCACAAGACGCGCCGGGCCAGCGACCTGACCACGCGCAGCGTCGCGCTGGGCGAGATCCAGGAGTCGCTCGGGCTGGACGAGGCGCCGCTGCGGATCGAGAGCTACGACGTCTCCAACCTGCAAGGCACGCATGTGGTCGCCTCCATGGTGGTCTTCGAAGACGGGCTGGCGCGCAAGTCGGAGTACCGGCGGTTCGCCATCAAGGGCCTGGACGGGACCGACGACATCGCCGCGATTCACGAGGTCATCACCAGGCGGTTCCGCCGGTATCTGGACGAGCAGACGGCGGCCGCACAGGCGAGCCAGGAGGCGCTGGCGCTGGCCGGGGCTGAGCCGGAAGTCCGCCGCAAGTTCGCCTACCCGCCGAACCTGCTGGTCATCGACGGCGGACCCGGTCAGGTCGCGGCCGCTGTCCGGGCGCTGGACGAGCTCGGCATCGTCGATGTCGCCGTGTGCGGCCTGGCGAAGCGGCTCGAGGAAGTCTGGCTGCCCGGCGAAGACGGCCCGGTCATCATGCCGCGCAGCAGCGAGGGGCTGTACCTGCTGCAGCGAGTCCGGGACGAGGCGCACCGGTTCGCCATCACCTACCACCGGGCGAAGCGGTCGGCCGCGGCAACAGTCAGTGAACTGGACGCTATTCCGGGCCTGGGCAAGGCGCGGCGGGCTACGCTGCTTCGGCAGTTCGGGTCGGTGCGTAAGCTCGGCGCCGCGACGGTTCAGGAGATCGCGGCGCTGCCCGGCTTCGGGCCGCACACGGCGGAGGCTGTCTACCAGGCGCTGCATGGCAGTGAGGCCGGGCCGGGGCGGACACGGAGGAGGCGGACACGGCCGGGGAGACACGGCGGGGGGAGACACGGCCGCCGGGGGCGAGCGCGGCGGGGTCATCAGGGGCGGGTCCACTAGGGGCGGGGACATGAACGCGGACGGCACGACCGAGCAGGAAATTGTCATCATTACCGGCCTGTCGGGGCGGGCCGGAGCACAGCCGCCAAGTCGCTGGAGGACCTGGACTGGTTCGTCGCCGACAACCTGCCGGCCGGGCTGCTGCCGACCATGGCGGACCTGGCCAGGCGCGCGCGCGGTGCGGTGCCGAAGCTGGCGGCCGTCGTTGACGTGCGCAGCCGGGCCTTCTCCACCGACCTGAAGTCGGCCATCGTCGATCTGACGGCGCGGGGCGTGCGGCCCTACGTGGTCTTCCTCGAAGCCTCTGACGCAACCCTGGTGCGCCGGTTCGACAGCGTGTCCCGGCCGCACCCGCTGCAGGAGGGCGGCCGGGTGGTAGACGGCATCGCGGCCGAGCGCGAGCTGCTGCAGGGCATGCGGGCCGAAGCCGACCTGGTCCTCGACACCACCGCGCTGAACGTGCATGAACTGCGGGGCAGGATGCGGGACGCCTTCGCCTCGGAGACCGATGTGTCGCTGCGAGTCAGCGTCGTGTCATTCGGGTTCAAGTACGGTCTGCCGGTGGACGCCGACATGGTGGCGGACTGCCGGTTCCTGCCGAACCCGCACTGGGTGCCCGAGCTGGCTCCGCAGACCGGCCGGGACGACTCGGTGATCAAGTACGTGCTGAGCCAGCCGGGTGCCAGCGAATTCCTCGACGCGTTCGTGCACGCGGTGGAAATTGCGCTGGCCGGATACGACCGGTCTGGCCGTCATTACGTGCTGCTCGCTGTCGGTTGCACCGGCGGCAAGCACCGCAGCGTTGTGATGGCCGACGAGATGGCCGCCCGGCTGTCGCAGACCTGGCCGGGCATCCAGGTCACCCACCGGGACCTGGGGCGCGAGTAGCTGATGACAGGCGAGGACACCCTGGCGGCCGCCGCCTCCGTGCAGCCGCAGGGCCGCCCGCCTAGTCGCAGCGTCGTCGCCCTCGGCGGCGGGCACGGCCTGTATGCGTCGCTGTCAGGCCTGCGCCGGGTCACCAGGGACCTGACCGCAATCGTGACGGTCGCAGATGACGGCGGTTCCAGCGGGAGGATCCGGCGCGAATTCGGCGTGCTGCCGCCCGGTGATCTTCGGATGGCCCTGGCCGCCCTCTGCGGCGACGACGCCTGGGGCACGACCTGGAGCCGGGTCATTCAGCACCGGTTCGGCGGCGCGGGCGAGCACGGCGACGGGAACGGCCTGACTGGTCATGCGGTCGGGAATGTGCTCATCGTCGCGCTCTGGGAACTGCTCGGAGACACCGTCCAGGGCCTCGACTGGGTCGGCCGGCTGCTCGGCGCGCACGGCCGGGTGCTGCCCATGTCGTCGGTTCCGCTGGACCTGGTGGCCGAAGTTGAAGGGGCAGATCCGGACAGGCCGGACGAGGTGAGCATTGTTCAGGGCCAGGTGGCCTGCGCGACGACGACCGGGCGGGTACGGTCGGTATCACTGATACCCGCCGACCCGCCCGCGTGCCCGGAAGCAGTCCGCGCGATCGGGGCGGCGGACTGGGTGGTGCTCGGGCCTGGCTCGTGGTTCACCAGCGTGCTGCCGCATCTGCTGGTTCCGGAGCTGGCAGCGGCGCTGGTAGGGACGAGAGCGCGGAGGCTGGTAGCGCTGAATCTGGCGCCTCAACCCGGTGAGACCGAAGGGTTCTCGCCGCACGCCCACCTGGAGGTCCTCGCGGACCACGCACCTGACCTGGCCGTGGATGTCGTGCTGGCTGACCGCGCTGCGGCCCGTGGTGCCACGACGGAGCTGGAGAAGGCGGCCGGACTGCTAGGTGCCCGGCTGGTCCTGGCGGACCTGGCGTTGGACGACGGAACGCCGCGGCACGATCCGCGGCGACTGGCGGGCGCATTCGCGCAGATATTTGAGGGGGAGTGAGACCGATGGCGCTGACCGCCTTGGTCAAGGACGAGCTCAGCAGGGTGAGCGTGCTGAAGCCATGCTGCCGCAAGGCCGAGGTGTCGACGATCCTGCGTTTCGCGGGCGGACTGCACCTGGCCGCCGGGCGGATCGTGGTGGAAGCCGAGCTCGACACCGGATCGGCGGCGCGGCGCCTGCGCAAGGACATCGCCGAGGTCTTCGGGCACGCTTCCGACCTGGTCGTGCTGGCGCCCGGCGGGCTGCGCAAGGGCAACCGCTATCTCGTCCGGGTGACCACCGACGGTGAGAGCCTGGCCCGGCAGTCCGGGCTGGTGGACAACCACGGGCGGCCGGTCCGCGGGCTGCCGCGCCAGGTGGTCTCCGGCACGACCTGCGACTGCGAGGCCGCCTGGCGCGGCGCGTTCCTGGCGCATGGCTGCCTGACCGAGCCCGGCCGGTCCATGTCGCTGGAGGTCACCTGCCCGGGGCCGGAGGCAGCGCTGGCAATGGTGGGCGCGGCCCGCCGGCTGAAGATCCACGCCAAGGCGCGTGACGTCCGCGGTGTCGACCGGGTCGTGGTCCGCGACGGGGATTCGATCAGCGCGCTGCTGACCAGACTCGGCGCCCACGACAGCGTGCTGGCCTGGGAGGAGCGCCGGATCCGCCGCGAAGTCCGGGCGACCGCCAACCGGCTGGCCAATTTCGACGACGCGAACCTGCGCCGCAGCGCCCGGGCGGCCGTCGCGGCCGGCGCGCGGGTCGAGCGGGCGCTGGAGATCCTCGGCCCGGAGGCACCCGACCACCTGATCGTGGCCGGCGAACTGCGGATCAAGCACCGGCAGGCGAGCCTGGAAGAACTCGGTCAGCTGGCCGAGCCGGCCCTCACCAAGGACGCGATCGCCGGGCGGATCCGCAGACTGCTGGCGCTGGCCGACCGCCGCGCCATGGAGCTGGGTGTGCCGAGTACCGAGTCGACCCTGACCGCCGACATGCTGGTGCCCTGACCGGCCACGTTCCCGCCGTGATGGGTGAAGCTCGTAACGGCCAGGCTCCGGGCGGTCAGGCCGGCTCGGCGGGACCGGGCGGCACCGGGCCGGCGGGCCCGGTGAACGGGGGGAGCCCGGGGTCGGTCGCCGCGCCCCCGCCTGCTGTGCTTCCGCCGGCCGTATCGCCGTCATTCGCCGCCGTGCCGTAACCGCTGGCCGCGGTGCCGTAGCCGCCGGCCGCTGTCCCGCCAGCAGCCGTGCCATAGCCGCCACCGGACGCGCCGTAACCAGGCGGCGGGACCGCTCCGCGCCGGGCGGCGAGGCGCTGGCTCTGGAACGGGACCCGGAACGCGGCGATCCCGGCGATCAGCCAGAACAGGAAGCCAAAAGCGCCAACCGAGCTCGGGTAGACGTGGAACACGATGTTGAGGTGAGCGAGGATGTCGCCGAGGCCGAATCCGTCGCCGAGCAGGCTGAACACGATCGCCAGGAAGGTGCCGAGCGCGCAGCCGAAGACCGCGATCACCACTCCGGCCACGACGGTCGGCAGGTGACCGGCCCGGAACCTGGCTACCGCGTAGCCGACGCCCGCGCCGATGAGCACGCCGATCAGCGACAGCTGCACGTTGAACAGCCGCGCGACCAGGCCCCAGAGCACGGCGCCCGCGATCGCGATGCCGAGCGCCGACGCCAGAGCCAGCACGGTGCTCTGCTGGCCCGCGGGACGGGCCGTGAGCCTCGTGAAGAACATCAAGCGGATCACCTTACTTAACCGGGCACGCCAACGGCTGTCAGCATAGGGGGGGCGGAGCGCAATCGGGGCATATTACGGCGGCGGACCGCGGCCCGGCGGCAGGCCGACGGGCGGGCAGCCGGTCAGGTAGGGTTTCAGCCGCAGGTAGCGGGCTGCCTCAGGTGAGCAGCCAGGCCGCAGGCTGACGGGCAAGTAAGACGATCTTCAGGGAGCTGCAGTGACTGTCCGGGTGGGGATCAACGGGTTCGGCCGGATCGGCCGCAACTTCTGGCGCGCGGTGCACGCCGGCGGGAGCGACATCGAGATCGTCGCGGCTAACGACCTCGGCGACCTCGCTACCTGTGCTCACCTGCTGAAATACGACACGCTGCTGGGCACCCTGGAGCTCGAGGTGGCCGCCGAGGGCGACGTCATCCGGGCCGGCACCCACTCGATCAAGATGCTGGCCGAGCGGGACCCGGCCGCGTTGCCCTGGGGCGAGCTCGGCGTCGACGTGGTCATTGAGTCGACCGGCCGGTTCACCAGCGCGCAGGACGCGGCCAAGCACCTGGCCGGGGGCGCCCGCAAGGTGATCATCTCGGCGCCGGCCAAGGGCGAGGACATCACGATCGTGATGGGCGTCAACGACGGCGCCTACGATCCGGCCGCGCATCACATCATCTCCAACGCCTCGTGCACGACTAACTGCGTGGCGCCGATGGCCAAGGTGCTCAACGACAGCTTCGGCATCCGCAAGGGCCTGATGACGACGATCCACGCCTACACCAATGACCAGGTCATCCTGGACTTCCCGCACTCCGACCTGCGCCGGGCCCGGGCGGCCGCGCAGAACATCATCCCGACCACGACCGGGGCCGCGAAGGCGACGGCGCTGGTGCTGCCCGAGCTGAAGGGCAAGCTGGACGGGATGGCGATGCGGGTGCCGGTGATGGACGGCTCGGTGACCGACCTGGTGGTCCAGCTTGAGCGCGAGGTCAGCGTCGACGAGGTCAACGCGGCCTACCGGGCGGCGGCCGACGGCCCGCTCAAGGCTTACCTGGCCTACACCGCGGACCCGATCGTCAGCTCCGACATCGTCGGGACGCCGTATTCCTGCACCTTCGACTCGCTGCTGACGATGGCGTTCGGTGACCAGGTCAAGGTCATCGGCTGGTACGACAACGAGTGGGGCTACTCCAACCGGCTGGCCGACCTCGCTGCCCTGGTCGGCTCGAGCCTGCCGGGCCGGGCATGAAAGGCCTCGACCAGCTCGACGTGGCCGGCCGGGTCGTCCTGCTGCGGGCCGACCTGAACGTCCCGATGGACGGCACCGCGATCACGGACGACGGCCGGATCAGGGCCAGTCTTCCGACCATTAACAAGCTGCGGGAACGTGGCGCGAAGGTGCTGATCACTGCCCACCTGGGGCGGCCGAAGGGGGAGACCTACGGCGACCGGGCGGCGGGCGGCCCGTCGCTGGCGCCGGTGGCGGCGCGGCTGGCCGAACTGCTCGGCGTCCCGGTGCCGCTGGCCGCCGACGTGGCCGGCGAGGCCGCCAAGGCGGTCGCGGCCGGGCTGGCTGACGGTGACGTGGCGCTGCTGGAGAACATCAGGTTCGAGCCTGCCGAGACCAGCAAGGACGAGGCCCAGCGAGCTGAGCTGGCCGGGCGGCTGGCGGGAATGGCCGATCTGTACGTGGCCGACGGTTTCGGCGCGCTGCACCGCAAGCACGCCAGCGTCTACGACGTGCCGGCGCTGCTGCCGCACGCGGCCGGGGACCTGGTGCAGGCCGAGGTGGCGGTGCTGGAGCGGCTGACCACGGAACCGGCCCGGCCGTACGTGGTCGTACTCGGCGGCGCCAAGCCGTCCGACAAGCTCGGCGTGATCGCCAACCTGCTGGACAAGGCCGACCGGATCCTGATCGGCGGCGGCATGTCCTACACCTTCCTCAAGGCGCAGGGCCACGAGGTGGGCAACTCGCTGCTGGAAGAGGACAAGCTGCGCGACGTCGCCGCCATCCTGGCCGATGCTGACGCTCGCGGCGTGGAGATCGTCCTGCCGCTCGACCTGGTCGGGGCGGTCGATTTCAGGCCGGATGCCGAGCACGACGTGTTCCTGGTCACGGCGTTCCCGGCTAACCGGGAGAGCCTCGACATGGGACCTGCGACCCGGGACCTGTTCCGGGAGAAGCTGGCCGACGCGGCCACGGTGTTCTGGAACGGCCCGGTCGGGGTGTTCGAGTTCCCCGCATTCGCGGCCGGGACGCTGGCGGTAGCCGAGGCCATCGCCGGCCTGCCGGGCCTGACCGTGGTGGGCGGGGGTGACTCGGCCGCCGCCGTGCGCCAGCTGGGCGTGCCGGAGGAGAAGTTCAGTCACATCTCCACCGGCGGCGGGGCCAGCCTGGAGTACCTGGAAGGCACGACGCTGCCGGGGCTGGCGGCGCTGCAGGATGGTGGCGCGTCGTGACCGCCGCTGCGGGCCGGAAGCCGCTGGTGGCCGGCAACTGGAAGATGCACAACAACCACTTCGATGCCATCGCGCTGACCCAGAAGCTCGGGTTCTCGCTGACGGACAAGGATTTCGCCGCCGTCGATGTCGCGATCCTGCCGCCGTTCACGGCGCTGCGCAGCGTGCAGACCCTGATCGACGGGGACAAGCTGCGGCTGCTGTACGGCGCCCAGGACGTCTCCCCGCATCAGGACGGCGCCTATACCGGCGACATCTCGGCCCGGATGCTGGCCAAACTCGGCTGCCAGTTCGTGCTGGCCGGTCATTCCGAGCGGCGGCAGTATCACTGCGAGGACGATGCCCTCGTCAACGCCAAGGTCCGGGTGCTGCTCGACCGGGAGATGACGCCGGTGCTCTGCGTCGGCGAGCCGCTGGAGGTACGGCAGGCGGGCGGGCAGCTGGAGCATGTCCTCAGCCAGCTGGACGGCGGGCTCGCGGGCCTGACCGCGCCGCAGGTCGCCCAGCTGGTGGTGGCCTATGAGCCGGTTTGGGCCATCGGCACGGGCGAGGTTGCGACCCCGGCCGACGCCCAGGAGGTCTGCGGAGCCATCCGGACCCGGATTTCGGCCGTTCACGGCGACGCGACCGGCGCGGATGTGCGTATCCTGTATGGCGGGTCAGTGAAGCCAGACAATATGCCCGCGATCATGGCTGAGCCGGACATCGACGGGGCCCTGGTCGGCGGCGCTAGCCTCGATGCCGGTGAGTTCGTCAGAATCTGCCGGTATCGTAATGAGGGTAAGGCCGCCTGATTCCACAGCTCCCCCGACGACGACCGGTCGTCCGCGCCAGGAGAGACGAGAAACTGCAGTGACTGTCGCATTCTCCGTGATCTTGATCATCACGAGCCTGCTGATGATCTTGCTCGTGCTGCTGCACAAGGGCAAGGGCGGCGGCCTGTCCGACCTGTTCGGCGGCGGCATCTCCTCCTCGCTCGGCTCCTCTTCGGTGGTTGAGCGGAACCTGGACCGGATCACAATCTTCACAGGCATCATCTGGTTCGTCAGCATCGTCGTCCTGGGGATCCTGGACAAGACCTGAGTAGGCCGGGCCGGCGGCATGCAGCCGCCGGGCAGGCGTCTTATGCAAGGGGTGAGCAGTGAGTAGTGGCAACGCCATTCGCGGCAGTCGTGTCGGGGCTGGGCCGATGGGTGAGGCTGAGCGTGGCGAGGCGGCACCGCGAGTCCGCATCTCCTTCTGGTGCTGCAACAAGCACGAGACGATCCCGAGCTTCGCCAGCGACGCGGCAGTGCCCGAGTTCTGGGACTGCCCGCGCTGCGGCCTGCCGGCCGGCCAGGACGAGGCCAACCCGCCCGCCCCGCCGCACGCTGAGCCGTACAAGACGCACCTGGCTTATGTGAAGGAGCGCCGCAACGACACCGACGGCGCGGCCATCTTGTCCGAGGCGCTGGACCGGCTCCGCAAGGGCGCCTGACCCAGCCGGGATCTGCTATGCCGCCAGGCTCGCGTACCGGCCGTTGCCGGCCACCAGGCTGGTGTGCGTCCCGGTTTCGATGATCCGGCCATGGTCGAGCACCACGATCTGATCAGCGTTGCGGACCGTGGACAGCCGGTGGGCGATGGTGATCGTGGTGCGGCCGCGGGCCAGGGTGTCGAATGCCTTCTGCACGGCCCGCTCGGTGTCGGTGTCCAGGGCGCTGGTGGCCTCGTCGAGCACCAGGATGCGCGGGTCGCGCAGCAGAGTCCTGGCGATCGCGATGCGCTGCTTCTCGCCGCCGGAGAACCGGTGCCCGCGCGAGCCGACCGTCGTGTCGTAGCCCTCGGGCAGCCCGGCGATCAGGTCGTGAATCTGCGCGGCCCTGGCCGCGTCTTCGATCTCGGTGTCGGTGGCATCCGGCCGGGCGTAACGGAGGTTCTCCCGGACCGTGGTGTGCAGCAGGTAGGTCTCCTGGCTGACAACGCCGACGAGGGCGGCCAGGTCGGTGAGGCGCAGCTGCCGGATGTCAATGCCGTCGATGCGGACCGTGCCGGACGACGGGTCGTAGAGCCGCGCGGCGAGCGCGGCCAGCGTGGTCTTGCCGGATCCGGTCTCGCCGACCAGCGCGAGCGTGGAGCCGGGCGGCACGTCCAGGTCGATGCCGGTCACCGCGGACCGGTCCGCGCCCTGGTAGGCGAAGCTGACATCCTCGAAACGCACATGGCCGGTGATCGCGGCCGGGTCGATATCGACCGGGCTGGCCGGGTCGTCGATGTCAACCGGCAGGTCGAGGTATTCGAAGATCCGGGCGAACAAGGCCAGCGAGCTGATTACCGAGACGCCCGTGCTGAGCAGGCCGGTGATAGGCCGGAACAGCCCGTTCTGCAAGGTGGTGAAGGCGATCAGGGTACCGATGGTCATCGCCCCGGCGGTGAGCGGCAAGCCGGCAGACAGGTAGATGATTGCCGGGATCGCGGCGAAGATGATGCTCATCGAGGCCATCCGCCAGCGCCCGGCCAGCTGCGAACGCAGTTCCAGGTCGATCAGGCGGACTGAGGAGGCGGTGAAGCGCTGCACCAGCGATGGTCCGGTGCCCAGGGTCTTCGCCAGCTGAACCGCGTTGATGGACAGGCCTTCTTCGATGGTGACGTTGAGATTGGCCAGTTCGCGCTGCTGCTGAGTGGTGATGGCCCGGCGCATCCTGGCCACCTTGCGGCTCAGGTAGATCGCGGGCGGCATGACGAGCAGCGAGATGAGGGACAGCCGCCAGGACAGGGCGACCATCGCGACCGCGGTCGCGACTGCGGTCGTGAGGTTTGACGCGATCGAGGTCGCGGTCGACGTCACGACGGACTCCATGCCGCCGATGTCGTTGGTGATGCGGGACTGGACTTCGCCGGTCCGGGTGCGGGTGAAGAAGGCGATGGACTGCCGCTGCAGATGCGCGAAGACGCTCGTCCGCAGCCCGTGCATCACCTGCTGCCCGACCTTGGTGCTGATCCAGGTCTGGACAACGCCGAAGGCCGAGCTGACCGCGGCGACCCCGATCATCGCCGCTACCAGCCAGGCCAGCAGGTGCAGGTTGCGCTCCGGCAGGGCCCTGTCGATGACGGCGCGCAGCAGGAACGGCGAGGCGATCGCCGACGATCGACGAGGCCACGATGATGAGGGTGACGACTGCCAGCTGCCAGCGATAAGGGGAGAACAGCTGGCCGACGCGGCGCAGCGACACCTGATGGGCCTGAGCCTTCTCTTCGGCCGTGACTGTCCTGCCGCCCCGGCTGCGGCCGGTGCTGAGTTCTCGCGCTGAGGATGGTGCTGCCAAGGTCTACTCGATTCTGCCGGTCCGGATCAGGCGCGCTGCGGCGCCCGGAAGTGTGCTACTGAGGTCCCTCGCTGCTGTGGCCACCGGGCTGTGACGTTGCCAGGTGCTGAGGGAGGTGTATGTTGAGGTTGCCTCAATATGAGCATACAACAGGACTGGCTGCTACGCTATTCCCGTGAGCACTGAGCCCGGCACCACGGAGCCCGGCACCACCGAGCGCGGCGCCGCCGTGGGCGAGGACGGCGAGGCGAGCGGTGAGGAGTCGCTCGCGGAAGCCTTCAGTTCCGTCGCCCGCCAGCTGCGGCACGCCTCCCAGGAGACTCTGGCCCCGTGGGACATCACGCCTGCTCACCTGCGCGCGCTGCGCGTGCTCGGACATCACGGGGCGCTGCATATGTCCCGGCTGTCAGACCGGCTTCATATCGCGCCGCGCTCGGCGACCGAGGTCGTCGATGCGCTCGAGGGCCGAGGCCTGGTGGCACGGCGCCCCGATCCCGGTGACCGGCGGGCCATCCTGGTGGAGCTGACCGAGCAGGGCAGTGCTGTCCTGGCGGCCATCCGGGCCGCTCGGGGCAGCGAGGCCGAGCGGTCTTTCGACCGGCTGAGCCCGACCGACCGCGCTCATCTTGCCCGGATTCTGCGCAAGCTCCGGGACTGAGCGTGACCGTTCTGCGATTGACCACCGACTCCGATCCGTGGGCTCTGTCGTTCGGCCTGCTCCGGCAGGCTGGGCCCGCCAGATTCTCCTGCGCGCCGCGCTGGCAGCCGGGCCCGGTACGGGAGAACCAGGCGGACCCGGAGCCGGCCGGGCCGTATCAGGTCACCCGGGTACGCCAGGCTGAGCGCACCGCTGACGCGTTCGCGGCCGTGCTGAACACCGATCACCCGGACGGGCAGACCGCGGCCCTGCAGATCCGGTTCGGCGGCGACGACACCATCGCGGTGACGCTGCGCGTGGATGGTGCGGCGGTGATCAGCCAGAGCTTCGCCGCGAGCGACGGCGAGCGGTTCCTCGGCTTCGGCGAACGGTCGCACGCGGCCAGCCTGGAAAGCGGCGTGATCGAGAACTACGTCGGCGAGGGCCCGTACCAGGACTACGAGTACCCGTTCCTGGCCGGCACGGTGCCCCCATGGGCCAGGCGCGAGCGGCCGGACGCCACCTACTTCCCGCTGCCGTGGGTGCTGTCCACCGCGGGCTACGGGGTGTCGATCGACCAGGACGACCTGAGCTACGTGCGGCTGCGCACCGAATCGGCGGACAGCTGGAGCATCGAGGCCGAAGCGGACCGGCTGTGCTACACCGTCTACGCCGGCCCTGGGCCGCTGGACGCGCTGCGCCGCTACACCGCCGCGGCCGGGCGGCAGCCCGCGCCGCAACGCTGGTTCTTCGGCCCGTGGTACCAGACCGGGCACGAGAACCACATCGCGCCGGCGGAGGAACAGCGGCAGCTGGCGGCGCTGGACGGCGCGCCCGCCTCGGCGGCCGAGACGCACTGCCGGTACCTGCCGCTCGGCGAGGACCGTGGCTACGCCGAGTCCGAGCAGGCCCGCACCGCGTTCTTCCACTCGCGCGGCCTGGCCGCGCTCAGCTACATCAACCCGATCGTGGCCAGGGACTACCCCGAGGCTTTCGATGCGGCGCTGGCCGCGGGCGCGCTGCAGCGGCATGCGTCCGGCGAGCCCTATCTCTACCAGGGCTACGCCGGCGGCCGGGTGCCGCCGCACACCGATGAGACGCAGTATGACTTCACCGCGCCGCGGGCAGCCGCCCTGTGGACCGCGGTGGCCGAGCGGATCGTCGCGGCTGGCTACGACGGCTGGATGGAGGACTTCGGCGAGTACACGCCGCTGGACGCGGTGACCTCGGACGGCCAGACCGGGCCCGCGCCGCACAACCGGTACCCGACCGAGTTCCATACCGCCGCCGCGGCCGCCGCAGCGGAGTTCGAGCAGCGGCACGGACGGCGGCTGGCCCGGTTCGTGCGGTCTGGCTGGCGGGGCACTCCGCCAGCCGTGCCGATCGTGTGGGGCGGCGATCCCACCACCGGCTGGGGCTTCGACGGCCTGGCCAGCGCGGTGACCTGCGGCCTGTCGCTCGGGGCCAGCGGGGTGGCGATGTGGGGCAGCGACACCGGCGGGTTCATGTCGACGGCGCAGCGGCTGACGCCTGATCTGCTCAGACGGTGGATCCAGTTCTCGGCGTTCTGCCCGGTCATGCGGACCAAGGCGGCCGGCATCGAGGTGCCGCCCTACGACCGGCCGCAGATCTGGGATGACGGCATCCTGCCGACGTGGCGGCGATGGGCAGGCTGGCATACCCGGCTGAACGACTACCTGATGACCGCGCACGAGGCCTACCGGGAGACCGGCCGGCCGATCATGTGCGCGCTTGAACTGGCCTACCCCGGCATCGGGCCGGTACCCGGCCAGTACCTGCTGGGCCAGGAGTTGCTGGTGGCGCCAGTGCTGGAGCCCGACTGCACACAGCGCCGGGTCCTGCTGCCGCCAGGCCGCTGGCTGGACCTGTTCGACCCTGGCCGCTCCTTCACCGGTCCTGGCGAGGTCACCATTCCGGTCGGCCCGGACGACATGCCGGTCCTGGTCCGGGCGGGCGCGGTACTGGCGCTGCTGCCCGAAGACGTCGTCTCGCTCAGCCCGTACGCGCCAGAACTGAGCGACCGGCGCAGCGTGCTCGTGTTCCCCGGTGACCTGGGCCAGCAGTGGGCCGGGCTCGGCCCCGGCCTGGCCGGCCGCGGCCGGATAGAGGAGGGCGCCTGCACGCTGGAACTGTCCGGCCCGGCGGCCGGGTCTTACGAGATCACTGCGTGGCTGCCGGCTGAGCCGTCCGAGGTGGCCGCAGACGGGCCCTGGTCCTATGCTGGCGGCGTCCTGACCTGCTCGGTGCGCGGTCCGTCGGCGGTGATCCGGGCCCGCTGGTAGCGGCAGACCGACGACGCTGCCGGCGCTGTGGTCAGGTCCGGCCCTTGCCCGCCACAGCCAGGCGGTTATCTGACAGCGGCGCCGAACCACCGGGGCAGTCGGCCGCTCAGCTCCTGCTGGTCTGCACCGGCCCACACCACGTGGCCGTCCGGTCGCACCAGCACCGCCGGCCCGTCCAGTTCCTCGCTGACGTCGACGACGTGGTCGACCCGGTCCGCCCAGCCGGCCACCGAGAGCCCGCCGGTCTGGTCGAGCAGCAGCCCGCGGCCGCCGTGCATCAGCTCGTAGAGGCGACCACGCTTCAGCTGCACGTCCCGCAGTCGCCGGCCGACGAGCGGATGCTCGTCGCCGAAGTCGTAGCGGATCCCGATCGCGGCGATCTTCTCGATCAGGTACCGGTTCACCTCCTCGAAGTCCGTCAGTTGCGATACCAGCCGGCGTACGGCCTGGGCGCCTGGCTCGAGCGACATCAGCTCCATCTGCGCGCGGGTGTTGTCCAGCACGTCGGCTGCCACCGGGTGCCGTTCGGCCTGGTAGCTGTCCAGCAGCCCTTCCGGTGCCCAGCCGCCGACCTCGGCGGCCAGTTTCCAGCCCAGGTTGAAAGCGTCCTGGATGCCGAGGTTGAGGCCCTGGCCGCCGGTCGGCGGGTGGATGTGCGCCGCGTCGCCGGCCAGCAGCACCCGGCCGATCCGGTACTGCTCGGCCAGCCGGGTGGCGTCGCCGAACCGGGAAAGCCAGTGTGGTGAGTGCGCGCCGAAGTCGGTGCCCGCGTACGCCCGCAGCTGCTGCCTGAACTCCTCGAGGGTCGGCGGAACCGCGCGATCCTCGGCCACCCCGTCGGCAGGCACGACGAGCCGGTGCACCCCGTCGCCGAGAGGGATGACGCCGAACCGCAGCTGGGTCTTGCGGACTTCAGCGACGACGGCGGCAATCGTGGCCGGATCCTCGGTCACCTGCATCTCGCCCAGCAGCGTCTCGACCTTGGCCGGCTCGCCGGGGAAACCGACGCCGAGCAGCTTGCGCACCGTGCTGCGGCCGCCGTCGCAGCCGACCAGGTAACGCGAGCGCAGCCGGGTGCCATCGGCCAGCTCGGCGGTCACCCCGTCCTCGTCCTGACTCAGCCCGACCAGTTCGCAGCCGCGCCGGATCTCGGCGCCCACCTCGGTGGCATGCTCGGCCAGCAGGCGATCGGTGGTGGTCTGCGGGATGCCGAGAAGATACGGATGGGCGGTGTCCAGCCGGTCCGGCGCCGGCTTGATGATGCCGGCGAACGACCCGCCGATCGGGAACTGCTGGCCGAGCTCAAGGAACCGCTCCAGCAGGCCGCGCTGGTCCAGCACCTCAATGCTGCGCGCGTGCAGGCCGAGCGACCGGACAATCCTGGTCGGCTCTGTGTCCATCTCCAGCACCAGCACGCGCACGCCGTGCAACCGCAGCTCGCCGGCCAGCATCAAGCCGGTTGGTCCGCCGCCGGCCACGATCACGTCCATCATGAAACCCCCTCAGCAAGGTTGTATTTTCGGCCCGGCGGCTGTCCGAAGCCCCGCGCGAGCCACAGCACACGCGCCTCGCGGCTCCCGCCTGCCCTAGGCTCTGGCCCCGGCCGGCGACTCTACGGCACGACCGGGGTCTTGCGGCAAGCCCCCGGCTGCGCTATAGCTTGAGAGTGGCAAGGAGTTCGTAACTCCTTGCCTTTGCTGTTCCGGGCCACTGCCGACGCGGCGGTCACGAGGTGACGCCGTGAGCCTTCTGGTGAGTGCTGACAGGCTGTTATGTTGCGCGTTAACAGATGATGGCGGGTGACATGACGGGCATCTTCCGCACAGTGGCGGCACTGGGCGTCGCGGCAGTAACACTGGCCGGCGTGAGCGCCGGGATCGCGGCAGCGTCACCTGCCGCACATGCGGCTGGCCCCCCGCCGTTCCTGGCCTGGCGCTTCATCTACCGTGGCACCGACAAGGCGCAGTTCGACACCGTGACCGCGGTAAATCAGCGGGACGCCTGGGTGGCCGGTGACTACAGCAAGAACACCACCGCACTGATCTGGCACTGGAACGGCACAAGCTGGCACTCCGTGCCGGTCCCGGAATCCCGCGGCTTCATGCCCTGGTACTCCGACGAGTCGTCGGCCGGCGACGTCTGGTTCGTCGGGTTCCAGAACTTCGCGACCGGCCAGACGGTCAGGGCCATCCGGTGGACATCACACGGGTGGCGGAATCAGCCGATGCCGGGCGCGCAGGGCTTCATGAGCCTTCGAGTGCTCGCCTGGAACGACGCCTGGCTGGCCAATTCGCTGTCCTGCCCGCCCGACAGTCCGCCGGCACAGAAGTGCAGCTCCCTGCTGTGGCACTGGAATGGCAGCAGCTGGCGACAATATGCGCTGCCGGTCGGCATCACCGCGTTGTCCGGCTCATCGGCGACCAACGTGTGGGTCTCCGGTTACCGAGGCGACGGCGGGAAGCTGAACGAGCTGCGTCTGCACTTCTACGCTTACCGGTGGACCGGCTCGGCCTGGCACGCCGTCAGCATGCCGCATCCGGTGAGCGTGGGCTGCCTGCCGGAGCTTGACACGACCTCGCCGCACGATGTCTGGATGTCGACCTGCGGCGAGCGCGGCAAGAAGTCCGGCCTGGTCCTGCACTGGAACGGGCGTGCCTGGCAGCGGCTGTGGAACCTCGGCGGCGAGGCGCCCATCATCGACGGCAAGCTCGGCGTCTGGCTCGGCCCGACGATGCGCTGGACTCCGGACGGCATCGGCTTCGCCTCGCTGCCGGTGCAGAACGCCAGCATGAGCTTCCCGTGGGTGACGACTGTGCCCGGCACGACCACCCTGCTGGCTGTCGGCGAGACCTGGACCAACTCGAATCACCAGCGGACCTATGTGGCCATCGTCGGCGGCCCGTTCGGGAAGTTCCGCACGCCAGCGGCGTACAACGCGACGAGCCTGGCCAGCCGCGCGCCAGGAACTGGTGCGTCCGGCCGGTGCCGTAGTGCCTGGCCAGAACCGGAGTCCCGTCCCGCTGGTAGCTGGCCGTCCACTGGCCGGCCAGCTGCGGGGCCTGCTGCCGCGAGTGGTTCCGCTTAAGATGCGCGCATGCGTTTTAGTATCTGGCCGTCGCCGGCCCAGTCCTGGGATGACATTCACCAGATCGCCGCTCACTGCGAGCGGACTGGCTGGGACGGCATTTACATTGCCGATCACTTCATGCCCAACGGCCCTGGCTCTGCTGCCCTGGACGGGGACACGCTGGAGTGCTGGTCGGTCATAGCCGCGCTGGCGGCGGTCGTGCCGCGGGTGCGCCTGGCGCCCCTGGTCACCAGCGTGACGTACCGGCACCCGGCGGTCCTGGCCAACATCGCGGCCGCGGTCGACCAGGTCGCTCACGGGCGCCTCACGCTCGGCATCGGCGCGGGCTGGCAGGAGAACGAGCACGCCGCCTACGGCATCCCGCTCGGAACCGTGCGCGAGCGGATGGACCGCTTCGAGGAAGCGGTGCAGATCCTGCGCTCTCTGCTCGGCCAGTCCCGGACCACCTTTTCCGGCCAGTACTTCCAGCTGCGCGATGCGCCATGCCAGCCCGCGCCGGTTCAAGACCGTCTGCCGCTGCTCATCGGCGGCGGCGGCGAGCGGCGCACGATTCCTATCGCAGCCCGGTACGCCGATCACTGGAATGCCTGGACCACGCCTGACCTGCTCGCGCACAAGGTCTCGGTACTGCGGGCGCACTGCGAGCAGGCTGGCCGCGACGCCGGCGAGATTCAGATCTCTACCCAGGCGCTGCTGTACCTGTCGACCGACAAGACCTGGCTCGACGAAAAGCGGCAGGCGGCGGCACCCGGGCGGCCGGTGATCGTGGGCACTCCGTCCGAGGTGACCGACATGGTGGCCCAGTACCAGGACGCTGGCGCCGATGAGCTGATCATCCCGGACTTCACGCTCGGCCCGATGTCCCGCAAGAAGGACACCTGCGACCTGTTCATGCAGGAAGTGGCGCCCGCTTTCCGCTGACCACCGGCCGGCGGTGATGGCCGCGGGTTACGGCGTCATCGTCAGGCGCCACCGTATTTCCCCGTCTTGCCAGTGGTCGGTTGGAATGAGCCCGGCCGCGGCGGCGATAGCGGCGGAGGCCTGGTGGCGGGGGTGAATGTGGGCGATGACGGTCCGGACCGAACGTTGCCCGAGCCAGCTGATAAGTGCCCTGGCGGCTTCGGTGGCGATGCCACGGCTCTGCCAGGGCAGGCCGACCACCCAGGCGACTTCGGCGAGCGGCCCGTCGTTGAGGCTGATCGTGGCCTGGACCGTGCCGGCCAGGCAGCCCTGGTCACGAACCCGGATGACCCAGTTGCACCAGGACACGGCGGGATCGGAGGATCCGGCGATCATGCGTTCGTAACGTGCGCGCAGGGCTTCCGCGGCGGGCGGGGAGCCGCCGGTGAAGGTGTACAGGTCGGGGGCAGCGAGCACGGCAGCCATCTCGGTGGCGTGCTCGGCGCGGAGCGGAACCAGGACAAGCCGGTCGGCGGCGATCGGCTCGGCCTCGACGGCGTTCATGCAGCCTCGTGTTCATGGCGGTCGACTACGACGCGGTGCTCACAGCGCGCCCCCGGTCTGCGGGCCCCAGCAGGTTACGCCACGGTAAGCCGCGGCTGCGACGTGCGACTCACCATCAATGCGAGCGCACAGAGGATGCCAGCCTCCTGTCGCGGTGGGGGGTAGCCTCCGGGTGCGCTCGTCCCCGCACGGTTGTGGCGCGTGGGCGCACGCCGTCTAATGGGACCCATGTATTGCCGGTCAGATGTCTTCGACGCCGCGAGCGAGTGACCGCTCGTGCCGATTACTCTGACCTGGCTCCGGCTAGACGTGCGCCGGCGATGGCGGTCACTGGTCGTACTGGCGCTCCTGGTCGCGCTGGCTACAGCGACAGTCCTGACGGCCATAGCCGGGGCACGGCGCGGCGACACCGCCTTCGGCCGGCTGTGGGCACGGACGCTGCCCGCCACGGCAACTGTCCTGCCCAACCAGCCGAACTTTGACTGGGCCAAGGTCCGCGCGCTGCCCGAGGTACAGGCACTGAGCCTGTTCCCGGTCAGCTTCGGATTCGCGGTCGAGGGCTACCAGGCTGTCAGCCCGGAATGGGTTCCCGCCGATAAGCAGCTGACGCGCACGATCGAACGGCCAGTCATCGTGCGGGGCAGGCTGCTGAATCCCGGCCGGATCGACGAGGTCGACATCACTCCCGAGTTCGCCGGGAGCCACGGCAAGGCGCCGGGCGACATGCTCATTCTCCGGCTGGCCACGCCGCAGCAGATCAACGCGGGGTACGAAGGCGATGGCCCGCCGCGGGGACCGCAGATCCGGGTTCGGGTCGTCGGCGTGATCCGTTCGCCGTGGGAGTCCGTCGACATCAGCGGGCCGGGTGGCGACGGAGGCGTACTGGCGTCCCCGGCGCTGTTCGCCGCCTATCGCGCCAACATCATGGGGACGAACGGCCGCGGCTATCTCAACGCGGAAGTACGGCTCCGGGGAGGTGCCGCCGCGCTGCCCGCGTTCCGCGCTGACCTGGCCAGGGCAACCGGGCGCAGCGACATTGACGTCTGGAACAACCTGGAGTTCTTCGGCGGCCCCGTCGCCAGGGCCACCGGGTATGAGGCTGCATGGCTGCTGGCGTTCGGGCTGGCGGCACTGGCGGCCGCGTTCTTCCTCATCGGGCAGTCTCTGGTCCGTTACGTTTTCGCGAGCGCTGTCGACCTGCAGATGCTGCAGGCAGTCGGCCTGACCCGCGGGCAGGCGCTGGCCTCGGCGGTGGCTGGGCCTTACCTGGCCTCGGCCGCCGGGGCGACGCTCGGCGTTGCCGGGGCGATCATGGCCTCGCGATGGATGCCGATCGGCCTGGCATCGCTCGTCGAGCCGCATCCGGGGGTCGAGGTGGACTGGCTGGTGCTGGCCGCGGGCTGGGTTGCCGCCCCGCTGCTGGCCCTGGCTGCCTCCGCGCTTGCCGCGTGGTCGGCGCTGGCCGCTGGCCGCCGGCACCGTGTGCCGCGGCGATCCGCTGTTGCAGCGGTCGCTGCGCGTGCGGGCCTCCCCGTTTCCATGGTGATAGGAAGCCGGTTCGCGCTGGAGCCGGGACGCGGCCCGTCCGCCGTGCCGGTCCGGCCAGCTCTGCTGGGCGCGATCACCGGGGTGCTGGGCGTGCTGGCTGTCTTTACTGTCTCGGCCGGCGTCGCGGACGCTGCCGCCAACCCGGCCCGGTTCGGGCAGACCTGGCAGCTGGAGGCATTCCTGGGTCAGAACGGCCAGGACTTCGGCCCGGCCGGCCAGGTGCTCGCGGCCGTCGCTGCGGACCGCGACGTGACGGCCGTCGACGATGCGCGCATCGCCGGAGCGCAGTCTGGGCAGGTCTCAGTCGAGAGCTTCACCTACGACCCGGTCGGGGGTAAGCATCCGGTCGTTGTCCTGACCTCCGGGCGCATGCCTGCCGCGCCGGACGAGATCGCGCTGGCTCCGGTGACCGCCGGTGAGTTGCACGCCGTAGAAGGCTCACGTATCCGGCTGGCTGGCGGCGGTAGCCCGCACGCGTTGCGGGTGACCGGTATCGGCTTCGTGCCGGCTGGCCCGCATAATAATTACTCCGACGGAGCGTGGCTCACGTCCGCCGGATACGACCGGCTCTTTGCCGGCGCGCACTTTTCTTTCAAGTTCCATGCCGCGACTGTGACGCTCCGGCCCGGCGCGAACGTGCAGGCCGTCGCCCGCAGGCTAGATGCAGTCGCCGGGCGCTTCGCAGGCGGCCGGGCGTTCCACTTCACCTCTCCGGATCCCTTGACAGAGGTTCAGGAACTCCAGGACCTGCAAGTTCTGCCGCTGGCGCTCAGCGCATTCCTGAGCCTGCTGGCGATCGGCGCGGTCGGGCACGCCCTGTCCGCTGCCGTCCGGCGGCGCCGCCATGATCTGGCGGTGCTTCGAACCCTCGGGATGACACGGCGACAAGTGCGGATGGTGATCGCCACTCAGGCGAGTTTGCTGGCGCTGATCGGGCTGGTGTTCGGCATCCCGCTGGGACTGATCGTCGGCCGCGATATCTGGCGAGCAGCCGCTGGTTTCACGCCGCTGGCGTATCACCCGCCATTCGCGCTGCTCGCCTTGCTGATAGTCAGCCCGGTCGCCCTGCTGGTCGCCAACGCGCAGGCTGCATGGCCGCAACGGACGGCAGCCAGACTGCACGTCGGTCAGGCACTGCGGAGCGAGTAAGGGCGAAAGAACGGTTCAGCTGATCCCGCGGCCGTTCACGGTCAGCGTCACGTCGATGTTGCCCCGGGTGGCATTGGAGTACGGGCATACCTGATGGGCGGCAGCAACGATCCGCGCCGCCTGCTCAGGGTCCTGAACCTGCGGCAGCGTGACGTCGAGCTCCACGGCCAGCTTGAAACCACGATCCTCGGTGGGCAGCAGGCTCACCCGGCTGTCGATCGAGACATCGCCCACCTCGGCGCGCTCACGACGGCCGACCACGCCCAGGGCGCTCTCGAAGCAGGCCGCATAGCCCACGGCGAAGAGCTGTTCGGGGTTCGTGCCGCCGCCCTCGCCGCCCATCTCTTTCGGCGAGCGGAGCTGCACATCCAGGGCTCCGTCATTCGTCCGCCCGTGGCCGCTAGCCCGGCCGCCTGTGACCGTTGCTTCCGCGGTGTAGAGAATTCGTGCCATCTCAGCTCCATCTTCGGCATCCGCATTGCCCGGCTCACCGCCGGGCCGGTACCGCTCGTGATAACAGGTGGCCGTCCGGCGGTGACCGTTCTCCTGTCACGGTACCCGCAGGCTCGCCAGCACCCGGCGACGAAGCTGCCGGAGCGCCCGCCGCCCGGCGCGTCGGCGCTACTGTGGTTCGCCGGGGCTCTTGTCCTCGATCTCCCAGAGATGATCAAGGACATGCCAGGCCATCCTCCTGGCCGCGTACCGCGGCGGCCAGCCTTTCGGCGGCGTCTCCAGGCTGCCCGGCTCGCGCAGCGCGGCGGTGATCAGCGCGCGCAGCCGTGCCGTTGCGTCAGCCTCGGCGCGCTCGGGCTTCGGAAGCGCCAGCCCCAGCTTGCGCGCATAGGCGACGTCGCAGCCGGTGACGTGGTCGATGATCTTGGGCGTGTCACGGCCGCCGCCGCGCGGACCCTTGCGCAGCTCGGTCGGCGCGGTTGCGGCGGTTTCGTCGAACGCGGCCCAGGCAGCTTCGAGCACAACAGCAAGCCGGGCGCCGTCGGCTGCTGCCAGCGGCCGGCGTTCCGAGCCGGCGATCTCGCCGAGCGAACCGAAGTCGGCGTTCTTTGCCCTGCCGTCGTGCCGCTCGGTGACGGAGAGCGCCCCGGCTGGCCCGGCGAGCCCGGCCCGACGCACGATCAGCTCGTAACGGGGCAGGTAGTCGGCCAGCGAATCGAGTGCTAGCTCCTCCGTCCTGGCCCCGCGCGCCCAGCCGGGCCAGTCGAGCGCCGACGCGAACACGCGCTTGCTGCCTGATTCGGTGAAAACCGAGATGACGGCTGCCTGGGTGCTCATATCTGCCACGTCGCCTGCGGCTAGTGCGCGAAACCACTGCGGTGGCCGTCCGGCACCAGCGGCACCGGTCGCACTGTGGCTGCTTCCAGCACCGCCACCTGCGCTTTGAGATCGCTGAGCAACAGCCCGGCCAGATCCCGGCTGAAGCCGTTGCGCACCACGATCCGCAGCACGGCGGTGTCCTGCATGTTCTCGGGGAAGGTATAGGCCGGGACCAGCCAGCCGCGCAGCCGCAACCGCTCGGACACGTCGAAGACGCTGTAGCCGGACGCGCCGGGATCGGTCAGTCTGAACGCCAGAACCGGCAGTTCGGTGCCGTCCGACAACAGCTCGAACGGCCCGATGGCGGCGATCTCGGCGGCCAGGTACCGTGCTACGTCCTGGCAGGCGAGCTGGATCTGCCGGTAGCCCTCGAAGCCCAGGCGCAGGAAGTTGTAGTACTGCGCGGCCACCTGCGAGCCGGGCCGGGAGAAGTTCAGCGCGAAGGTGGGCATCTCGCCGCCCAGGTAGTTGACCCGGAAGACCAAGTCCTCGGGCAGGTCAGCGGCATCGCGCCAGATGACCCAGCCGACGCCCGGGTAGACCAGGCCGTACTTATGCCCGGACGTATTGATGGAGGCCACCCGCGGAACCCGGAAGTCCCATTCCAGGTCCGGCGCGAGGAACGGGGCGACGAAGCCACCGGACGCACCGTCCACGTGCACCGGAATGTCCAGTCCGCGGTCGCGCTGCAGCTCGTCGAGCGCCGCGGCGATCTCGGCCACCGGCTCGTAGCTGCCATCCATCGTCGAGCCGAGGACGGCCACGACGCCGATGGTGTTCTCGTCGCACCGGCTGGCGGCCTCGGGCGCAGTCAGGTGCAGCCGCCCCGGCTCCATCGGCACGAGCCGGGGCTCGACATCCCAGTAACGGCAGAACTTCTCCCAGCAGACCTGCACGTTCGCACCCATCACCAGGTTCGGCTTCGCTTCGCCGGCGCGTCCGGCGGCCTTGCGCCGCTCCCGCCACCGCCACAGCAGGGCAAGGCCGCCGAGCATGCAGGCCTCACTGGATCCGGTGGTGGAGCAGCCGACGGCGCCGCTGACCTGATCATGTCCGGCCTGATCGCCGGAGGCGGCTGCGGGGTTGCCGCGCGCATGCCACAGATGGGCCAGGATGTTCACGCAGCGCCGCTCGAGCTCGGCAGTCTGCGGGTACTCGTCTTTGTCGATCATGTTCTTGCTGAAGCACTCGGCCATCAGCAGCGCGGCCTGCGGCTCCATCCACGTCGTCACGAACGTCGCCAGGTTGAGCCGGGCGTTGCCGTCGAGAATCAGCTCGTCCCTGACCAGCTGCAGCGCTACGTCGGCAGGCATGGAATGGACCGGCAGCTGATGCCGGGGCACCGGGTGCTCGATCAGGCAGTACAGCGGGCTGACGTCAATCTGGTCCGGTCCGTGTACCTCGTCCACCTTGGCGTGCAGCGCCATGGCGGCCTCCTATCCTCGTGCGTCCTCGATCGGGCCCTCGCGCAGGTAACGGCTGAACAGGAAACTGTCGTCCGCCAGCACGTGGGCAAGCCGCAGCTGGCTGACCGCGGTGGCGCGGCCTGCACCCTCACCGGTGGCAGGCTTCGCCTGACGGTCTGCCGGCAGGGGAGTGATGATGCGGCCGGCTGTCCCCGCTGCCAGCACCGGGCTCGTGGTCAGGCACAGTTCGTCGAGCAAGCCGGTGTCGGCGAGCTGGCCGAGGAGCGTCGGGCCGCCCTCGGTCAGAATGCTGGCATAGCCGAGATCGGCCAGCGCACCGAATCCCGCGCGCAGGTCCACCGTGTCCTGGCCGGCCTCGATGATCTTTGCCCGGCCGGCGATCGCCGCTCCGTGCTCCGCCGCGGCGGCGGAGGTGGTAATCAGGATGGTCTGCGACGAGCCGGCCGGCACAGTCAGCAGCTGCTCGCAGCCGCCGAGGTGCAGGCTCGCGGTGACGAGCGCGACCGGAGGCGGTGGTGCGCCCTCGGGTCGCAGGCCGGTCCACAACCCGGCGGAGCTGGCCGGCCGGTAGCGCTCGGCCCGCGCCGTGCCGGCCCCGACCAGGATCACGTCGGCCAGGCTGCGCAGCACCGTGAAGATCATCCGGTCGGCTGGCCCGGACAGTCCGCCGGAGCGGCCGTTCAGCGAGACGGCACCGTCAGTGCTGGCGACCATGTTGGCCCGCAGCCACCACCGGCGCTGCGGCCGGGCCGGGTCCGTCGCGGCCACGTTCCGGTACAGGCTCGCTAGCTTGGTGACGCCGTGCGGCAACGGGCCGGCGGTGGCGGCAGCGGCTACCGGGAAATCCTGGCCAGCCACCGGGAAGATCTGGCGCACGGCAGGCAGTCAATCAGATCGTGATTGGCTGCGCGGCGGCGGCTCCGCGGGCCGGCGGATTGGCGCCGTGCGTGTCATGAAATGGACAGAAAGCGGCGTATCCATTCCAGCTAGCCGGTACCTAGTGCAGTATGTGCATGGGATTGCATCTGTGCGATTGCATGCGTAACTTTGCACGCGAGACAGGGAGCACCGTGCCGACGAAGCTCGAACTCGCAGCGACCATCATCTGGGCGGGCACCGCCTGCTTCGGCTTATACCTCCTGTTCGTGTGGCTCTCGCACGGCGGCCTGCGCCAGCAAGCGACCCGGATCACCGTGTTTCCCGCCGCGCTGATCTTCGCCCACCCGGTGCTGGCCACGACCGGGCTGACGTTCTGGGTCTTATTCCTGGTCACCGAGCGGGTGAGCTTTGCCTGGACCGGGTTCGCGGTCCTCAGTGCCTCGGCGATGCTCGGGTTCGTGATGCTCACCCGGTGGCTGGTCGGACGGGGCGGCAGGCACGCCAGGGGAGCCGAACAGCACTTTCCGGCCAGGATCGTGGCGACGCACGGCGCTGTCGGGCTGACCACGTTCGCCCTGGTGCTGATCGCCTCGACGGTGGCGACCCAGCAGCACTGACCGTGGCACTGGCGGGTCGCGGCGCCGTCCGGGCCGGCGTGGGCAGCCTGAGGAGGAGGCAGGCTGGTCCGCCGCCGGCTCCGGCCGGGGCGCTGAGATCAGCGCTGATCTCAGCACGGCAGCGGATCTACGGCAACAGGGTGTCGAGGAACGTATTGCTGAAAATGCGGGCCGGGTCGCAGGTGTCGAATGCGGCCGCTGCGGCAGCGAAATTGTTGCCGGACTGCCCCGCGTTCACGGCCGCCGGAATGGCGGACGTCAGCATGGCGGTATTCGTCCACGGGCCGGCGCTGGTGTAAGCCCAGCCCTTGGACCACTCTGGCCGCGGCCCGGCGTAGGACCCGGTGTAGTGACTGAAGATCCACTGCTCCATCTGCTGGTAGAACTCATTGCACTGCGGCGTGGTCGGGATCGTCAGCATGTCAATCCAGACGCAGACGTTCCACTGCGGCTGGTCCGGGCGCGGCGTCAGGGCGGACAGCAAGGGCGTGACCGCGCCGCTGACGCCGGATTCGGCGGGCTGGTCCAGTCCGGTCACCCGGATCTCCAGCGGCCCGTTCATCGGGTACTGGCCGTTCGCGGCGTACTGCGACAGCAGCGTCTGGTACTGCGTGTAGAAGTCGTACACGACTTGCTGGATGCTCGCCTGCGAGGTCAGCAGCGCCCAGCCGCCGGAGGTGACCCGCTCGGTGGTCGGCTGCACGTACAGCTGGGTGTACTTCGACCAGCCCCACAGGTCACCGGTCCAGGTAGTGATCAGGCCGGCATCGACGATGCCGATCTGGACGTCCATAAACGCCGGCGTGATCGACACCACGCCGGACACGATGTCCTCGATGTAGTCCGACTCCTGCTGGCTGATGTCGTTGGCGAAGGTGTAGTTGTACGGCGCGCTGACCGCGGTCGACAAGAAGGGCTGGCTGGGCGCGATCTTCCAGGTCTTCACCCACGGCGTGGAGGTGAACGGGAACCAGATCGACTCGACCCGGCCGGTCTTGGCGACGAGGCTGGCGAACGAGTTCGCACCGGCTTGACCGGGCGCGGCGAACAGCGTGCTGGCCGAGATGGCGGTGTTGCTCACGCACTGCAGGCGCTGCGCCTTGCCCACCTCGAGGGTTACCTCCGTGATGAACGCCCGGCCCAGATGGGTCAGGAACGGCGCGATCGCCGGGTCGCTGCGCTGGAACGTCTGCAGCGCGTAAGCACTGCCGTTCCACGTAACGGCGGTCAGGGACTGGATCAGGTTGCTGAGCGAACCGTAGCTCTGGCCGGCCTCGCGCGTCTCGCCGGTGGCCGGGATCGCGGTGCCGTGCGCGTCGATGGCGAGCGCGCCGCCGATGGTGATGTCACCGGGAGCGGGAATGGAGTTGAAGCCGTATCCGGCGGCAAGGAGCGCGCTCGTCAGGTTGTCCATGGTCACGCCGCCCTGTGCGGTAACTGTGACCGGCGAGCTCGCCGTGTTGATGCTGATCCCGGTCAGGCCCTCGGTGGTGCTGACGAGCACGACCTTCGACACATCCGCGCCGTTGGGCAGCACCAGCGGGGACCAGTTGTGGCTCATGCCGCTCGCGCGCAGCCGGTAACCGTTCTGGTAGGCCCAGTTGGCCAGCGTGACCACGGCCGCGTCGGAGCCGGGAGCGCAGGTCCAGACGTTCTCGATGGTGGCCTGCTCCGACCAGTTCTGATAGGTCTGCTGGTAGAGCGAGATACCGGCAGGGAAGTTCGGCGGCATGGGTATCGTCGAGGCCTGGCCGGCCGGGATCCTGATGCCCGGCACCCAGCCGAGGGCGGCTGCCGCCAGCCCGGCACCAGCCGCGGCGAGCATGCCCCGGCGGGACAGGTAATGCTGGCTTTGGCTGGCGGGTGCATCAGTGGTACGGGGCGGACTGGTACGGGGCGGACTGGTGCGGGGCGGACTGGCGGCGTTGTCGCTCGGCGGGCCGCTTGGCTGAGCGTTCACTGCGCCTCTCTTTCCTGGGACAGAGGGAAGGAGCGAAACACGTGCTCTGGAGCCATGACGGGATGCGAAAGTAACTAATCGCCTATAGCGTCCTTCGCCCGGCGATTAGCGGCTTATACCGCAATCACTGCCTACATCTTTAACAACGGCGAAACGGCATGACAAGAGTTTGGCGAGAACACGTTCTATTTTTTTGCCACCGATCATGCTGGCAGCGGGCCTGCCGACCCGCAGGTGAGAAGGGAGCGGCGGTCGTTAGTTGCTCAGAGCACGCAAGACAACAACGGCCCGGCCTGCAACTTCGCGGGTACTGGCTGCGCTGAGCAACGTATCGCCGGACGTCGTGGCGGGCCCCGCAGCCGGGATAACGCGTCCGGCTGAGTTGCCGTTACCAGCTGGAACATGTTCCACCGGAGCGGCCGTGTCGACGACCACCTGCCAGCCATCGGCCAGCTCGGTGCCGGGCACGGTAAAGCGCACCGGCTGGTCATGCGCATTAATCAGCAGCAGGAAGCTGTCATCGGTAATGACTTCGCCGCGCGGGTCAGGCTCGGTAATGGCATCGCCATTGAGCAGTACGCCGAGCGACCGGGCGTAACCGGTGCGCCAGTCGTCCACGGTCATCTCCGTGCCCGCCGGGGTTAGCCAGCTGATATCCCGGAGCCCGTCACCCGGCGTGCCGGCCGCGATCGCCGGACGCCCGCTGAAGAACCTGCGGCGCCGGAACACCGGGTGCTCCCGGCGCAGCGCAATGAGCTGGCAGGTGAAATCGAGCAGGCTGGTGTCGGCCGCGGCCGCCTCCCAGTCGACCCAGGAGATCTCGTTGTCCTGGCAGTAGGCGTTGTTGTTGCCGCGCTGGGTGCGGCCGAGTTCGTCGCCGGCCAGCAGCATCGGCACGCCTTGCGAGCACAGCATGGTGACCAGGAAGTTGCGGACCTGGCGGTCCCGCAGCGCGGTGATAGCCGGATCGTCGGCTGGCCCCTCGGTGCCGCAGTTCCAGGACCGGTTGTCGTTGGTACCGTCGGCGTTGTCGTCGCCGTTGGCCTCGTTGTGCTTGCCGTTGTAGCTGACCAAGTCGGCCATGGTGAAGCCGTCGTGGCAGGTGACGAAGTTGACCGACGCGATGGGGCGGCGGGCGCTGGTCTCATAGAGGTCGGCCGAGCCGGTCAGCCGGGAGGCGAACTCCGGCATCGCGGCGGGCTGGCCCCGCCAGAAATCGCGGACAGTATCCCGGTACTTGCCGTTCCATTCTGTCCACAGCGGCGGGAACTTGCCGACCTGGTAGCCGCCGTCACCGATGTCCCAGGGCTCGGCGATCAGCTTGACCTGCGAGACGACCGGATCCTGCTGGACTAGCTCGAAGAAGGCCGAGAGCCGGTCTACCTCATGCAGTTCCCGGGCCAGCGCCGCGGCCAGGTCGAATCGGAAGCCGTCGACGTGCATGTCCAGGATCCAGTACCGCAGCGAGTCCATGATCAGCTGCAGTGAGTGCGGGTGCCGTGCGTTCAGGCTGTTGCCGCAGCCGGTGTAGTCCAGGTACACCGACGGGTCGGCATCGTCCAGCCGGTAGTAGGCGGCGTTGTCGATACCACGGAAGGACAGCGTGGGGCCGAGCGCGCCGGTCTCGGCCGTGTGGTTGTAGACGACGTCGAGGATGACCTCGATGCCGGCCGCGTGCAGCGCCTTGACCATGGCCTTGAACTCCGCGACGTGGCCATGCGGCTCGGCCGAGCTGGAGTAGCCGTTGTGCGGGGCGAGGAAGCCGATGGTGTTGTAGCCCCAGTAGTTCGTCAGGCCGCGCCGGGACAGGTGTTCCTCCGGCACTGACTGGTGCACCGGCATCAGCTCGATCGCGGTCACGCCGAGCCTGGTCAGGTGGTCGATCACGGCGGGCGAGGCCAGGCCCGAGTAGCTGCCGCGCAGCTCCGGCGGCACTTGCGGATGCAGCATGGTCAGGCCACGGACGTGCGCTTCGTAGATGACGGTCTCGTGGTAGGGAGTGCGCGGCTGCCGGTCGCCGGTCCAGTCGAAGTACGGGTTGATCACCACGTTGCGCGGCATGAATGGCGCGCTGTCGTCGTCATTGCGGCGAGCCGGATCGCCGAGCTGGTAGTCGAACAGTGCCCTGTCCCACTGCACGCTGCCGTCGACGGCCTTGCCGTACGGGTCCAGCAGCAGCTTGGCCGGGTTGCACCGGTGCCCCTGCTTGGGGTCATACGGGCCGCGCACCCGGTAGGCGTAACGCTGGCCGGGGCCAACCGCGGGCAGGTAGCAGTGCCAGACGAAGCCGTCGACCTCGGTGAGCTCCAGCCGGGTCTCGTTGCCAGCGGCGTCGAACAGGCATAGCTGGACACCCTCGGCGACCTCGGAGAACAACGCGAAGTTGGTGCCCGACCCGTCCCAGGTGGCACCAAGCGGATAGGCGCTTCCCGGCCAGACTTGCATCCGCTGACCTTACCTGCTGGCGGGGACAGCCTGGTCCGTTCCGGAGCCCGCGCTGACCGCCGACCGGTCCAGGATGGGCGCCAGGTCCAGGCCGGCAGGCTGCCGAATGGCTCCGCCGGGCCGCGGGCCATCGCGGCCGGCCCGTACTGGCCGAGCCGGGTTGCGCCGAAGGCGTCAGCCACGGCCGGCGGCGCATGCCTGGCCAGCAGGGCGGCCTGCAAGGTCAGGGCTATCTGCCCGGCGAGTCTGCGGGCGCTGCGCTGCGCGGCCGCCCCGCCGGTCACCGCTTCCTTGATCTCCTGGCGCAGGCTGGCCGTGGCCGTGGCCACCCGTGCGTCGCCCGCGGCCAGGTCGATCTCGGCCAGCAGGGCGTCGGCGGAGTCCGGTGACCTGGTCAGAGCGCGGAGCACATCCAGGGCAGTGACGTTGCCTGAGCCTTCCCAGATGGAGTTCAGCGGCGCGTCCCGCAGCAACCGCGGCATGGGGGAGTAGTCCTCGACGTAGCCGTTGCCGCCCAGGCACTCCAGTGCCTCGCCAGTGACGGCCGGAGTCCGCTTGCAGACCCAGTACTTGGCGGCCGGCAAGGCGACCCGCAGCAGCGCTGCCTCGGCAGCGTCGCCGCGCGCGGCCCGGTCGGCCGCGGCGGCCAGCCGGAGGGCCAGCGTCGTGGCAGCTTCGGATTCCAGGGTCAGGTCGGCGATCACCGGCGCCATGGCCGGATGGTCGACCAGCGCGGCGCCGAAGGAGCGGCGGTGGCGGGTGTAATGGCTGGCCGTCACGCAGGCCTGCCGGATAGCAGCGGCGCTGCCGAGCACGCAGTCGAGCCTGGTCGCGCTCACCATGTTGATGATCGTCGCGACGCCGCGGCCTGGCTCGCCGACCAGCCAGGCGACCGCGTTGTCGTACTCGACCTCGCTGGAGGCATTGGAGGTGTTGCCGAGCTTGTCCTTCAGCCGCTGGATGTGCATGGCGTTGCGGCTGCCGTCCGGCAGCACCCGGGGCAGCAGGAAGCAGGACAGGCCCTCGGGTGCCTGGGCCAGGACGAGGAACAGATCGCACATCGGAGCCGAGCAGAACCACTTGTGCCCGGTGAGCAGGTAGCTGCCGTCGGCCGCGGTCTCGGCCCTGGTGGTATTGGCGCGGACATCGGAGCCGCCCTGCTTCTCGGTCATCGCCATCCCGGCCAGCAGGCCCGCTTTGCCCGCGGGTACCCGCAGGCCGGGATCGTAGACGGCCGCCGTCAGCAGCGGCTCGTAGGCAGCCGCCAGGGCGGGCGAATGCCGGAGCGCGGGCACGCAGGCATAGGTCATGGAAACCGGGCAGCCGTGCCCGGCCTCGGCCTGCGTCCAGACGAAAAACTTGGCTGCCCTGGCGACGTGCGCCCCTGGCCTGGCATCGGCCCACGGGGCGGCATGCAGGCCGTGACTGACTGCTGTGGTCAGCAGGTAGTGCCAGGACGGGTGGAAGTCGACCTCGTCGACTCGGTAGCCGCGGGCATCGTGCGTGCGCAGGACCGGCTTGCTGACGTTCGCCAGCCGGGCCTGCTCCTGCGTCGCCGCCGAGCCGGCCAGCAGGCCCAGCTCGCGCAGTTCGGGCTCGGCCCAGCCAGCGCCTTCCCGGCGCACGGCTGCCAGCAACGCGGGATCCTGGCTGACGTCGTGCCCGGCCAGGGCCGGCACCTGGTTGCTGATGTCGTGCGTGACGTGCCGCCTGGCCGATGTCATAACGCGACGCTCCTGGCGTGATCTCTAACGGCGCCAGCGGCAACGGCGCCAGCGGCGCGGTCAGTGCCTCAGGTGTGGATGCCGCACTCGGTCTTCGCGGTACCCGCCCACCGGCCGCTGCGCGGGTCGGCGCCGTCGGCCACCTTGGCGGTACAGGTCCGGCAGCCGATCGAGGGGTAGCCGTCGTAGACAAGCGGGTTCACCAGGATGCTGTTGGCGGCGATATAGCTGTCCACCTGCTCCTGGGTCCACTCCACGATGGGGTTGACCTTCACCATCTCGCGCCGGGCATCCCACTGGATCGCCCTGGTGTCGCTGCGGGCATCGGTCTCCTCGCGGCGCACGCCAGTGAACCAGGCGTCGTAGGGGCCCAGTGCCTCTTCCAGCGGTACGACCTTGCGCAGGTAGCAGCACAGGTCAGGGTTGCGGCTGTAGAGCCGAGGGCCGAGCTCGGTGTCCTGCTCCTGCACGGACGTCGGCGGCGTTACGTTCACCACGTTGACCGGGTAGACGGCCGACATGGCGTCACGGGTCCCGATGGTCTCCGGGAAGTGGTAGCCGGTATCCAGGAACAACACGTCAACGCCCGGCATGTGCTTGGAGACGAGGTTCACCAGGACGGCGTCGCTCATCGACGAAGTAATGCAGATGCGCCGCCCGAAGGTCTTGACAGCCCACGCGACGATCTCGTCGGCGGGTGCTCCTTCGAGTGCGTCAGCAGCCTCGGCGGCTAGCCTCTCCATGTCGCTGGGCTCCTCCTCGCGGCGGTCCATATCGTCTGGCAGCTTATCTCGCCCGTCTGTGGCGCAGGGGTGTTGCTGATGTAGAGCTATTCCCACCCACAGTAGGGCCAAACGGTGGCTGACGCACGCCCTGTCGGCTAAGTCACAAGAACCACCTGGCGCATCACGCCCGTGACGATTCCCGATCCTGAGCCTCGGAACCACGCTTCTGCCAGCCGCTGCAACCGTGGCCGGAGCCGGCCTATTCCGGCCTGGCCAGCCCGTTTTCCGGGCACCGCAGACGGGAGCCCAGAAACGACAGCGGCCCGGCCCCCCCGAGGCGGGGAACCGGGCACATGCTGCTGTCCGCGCTGACGGCGTCCGGGCTTATCCCTGCCTGATCCAGCCCAGCCGGGCCTCGGCTGGCTTAGCGGGCGGCTGGTGCTGGCAATCGCACCAGCTGCCACCGGGGCACTCGGCGTGCCGCTGCTCACGGCAATCGGGACAGACCACGGGAAGCGCCGGATCTAGGCGGCGTTGGCGCGGCGCATCCGGCGGCGGCGCTCCGAGGAGCGCTCGTCCTCGTTGAGGCCGCCCCAGGTGCCGTACTTCTCCGGCCGGCTCACCGCGTAAGTCAGGCATTCAGCGCGAACCGGGCAAGCGTTGCAGACAGCCTTGGCCTTCCGCTCGCGAATCTCCCGCTCCGGCTGACGCTCACCGTCGGGCCCGAAGAAGAGCACGACCTCACGGCCCCGGCACGCAGCATCATCTTGCCAGCCCCAGTTCGGCCGTTGCATCAGGGCGGCTTGACGGCGTACCTCAGACATGAATAGCTCTCCTCAACCTGCTGACCGCGGTCGGCGATGGCCACGGTGCGTAAGTGCTCACGTAGTAGTTAGTTGTTAGTTCCGTGCAAGTTCTTCGGTCCGTGCAAAATCACTCAGTGCGTGCTCAGGCGTTGGTCCCCACCTGGTGCGAGCTCTGCTCGTCCTGCGGACCCTCCGGGGCGCGATAGAGTGCGCTAGACGAAGGTTTACCCGCGCGGTGTGGCGTTTTGCCCCGTCGCATGGTGCAACGCGCCGCACTGGCGTGATGTTCCCAGCGGCCAGTTTCGTACTGCCGCTGGTGAGGTATGCACGTCAGTCCGAGCACGCGGACCGCCGGACAATCATGCCACTGCGGGCCAGTCTTGTGCAGCCCAGATTCACGAATATGCCACAGATTCTGGGCGTGGTGCTGGTCACCCCCCCGGCACCGCCTGGCAGGCGCTCACCTTGCCGGTCCGGGTCTTTTTTGGTGATAGCGGTCTGCCCGGACGGTCCAGTCGCCGGGGCGGTGCGGCGGCCTGGCACAAATGTGGTGCTAATTTTTACATTTAAAAGAATGCATAGTTTTGTAGAATTTACCCGTATTTAGGAAATTCCACGAAGGTAGTGTCGTAGTTACCGGGGTACACGAATTAACCGAGTCCCCTCGACCGAGGGGTACCAGATGACCAGCGCCGCAATCCGAGCCGCTAGCCGGACAGCCGAGGCCGCGGCCGACGATCTCGCCGAGCCGACCGGGCACACCATGGTCGCCGCATCGGCGGGATCAAAGACCACCAGCCGTGAGCCGTTCGGCACGCCAACTGCTCGCAGGCCCGCGGTCAAGTTCGCCAGCGTTAGCATGACAACCCGTATCGCGGAACTGGCCAAGTGGATCGCGGTGCTCCCGAGCTTCACCTTTGCCGAGGCCGCGGCCGCGAGCGCTCCGTCACCGTGCAGCCCGAGCGTGATGGCCTACACGCTGCCGGACGCAAGGCTCGCCTCAGCGCTGGCCGAACTGGGCTACCAGGTGGCAGCCGGCGGCAAGAACGGCTACACCGTCACCGCGATCGAGGATCCGGCCAGGCGGAACCGAACCAGTGCTGGCCGGGAACCCGCAGGTTCCTGACCGCGCGCACCGTGCTGCTGAGGCCTCGGCGGGCGGACGGATGCGAAGTTCCTGCTGGTAGTCGCATAACGGGGACAGCGGACAGGCCGCCTCTAATTGATCATTAACTGGACAGATCACGGTGGCCGGGCCACCATAGCTTCATGTCCGCGTCCGACGCAGCTCCGCTGCCTCGCCTCGGTGAAGTGTTTTTCGACGTCAGAGGCGATTCGCGGAGCATGCGGCTCAGCTGGTACGCCGATACCGGAATTGCGGTCTTCAGCATCTGGCAGGGCGGTATGTGCACGGGCACCTTCCGGCTGCCGATGGATGACCTGAGCCGGATGATCGACATCCTCCGGTGCGGCCCGCAGTCGAAAGGCGGCCGCCGGAACCGCGGGCCCGATGATCGCAGGGCCCGGCCAGGCCAGGGCCAGGCCGGATACGGCGCAGACCCGGACGCAACTCAGTTCAGCATCGAGGCAGTGCCCGACGTCGGCTCCTATGCCGCGCCGGCCGCGGCCAGGGGCCTCTCGCACGACCCGGCGGGGGCCGACACCGGGTATGAGGCGCCTGGCTACGAGACCGGCGGCTACCAGACCGGCGGCTATGAGGGCAGCGGCTACGAGGCCAGTGGCTACGAGGCCAGTGGCTATGAGGGCAGTGGCTATGAGGGCAGCGGCCATGAGGGCAGCGGCTACGAGCGCGGGCCGGGCGGACGGCATGGCGGCCAGGCCGCGGATTTCCCGGCCGCCGACTATGCCGACGCCGACCGCGAGTTCCCCACCGGCAGTTACTGGCCGGACCGGGACGGATATCCGCCGGACGCCACCGGGCAGCAGCGTTTTGGCGAGTCCGGCTCCGGCGGCTACCCCCAGGATCGCTTTGTGCCGCCCTATGTGGGGCCGCCCAGCCCGTCATACCTCACTGACAATCCCGCTGACGGGCCGGATCACGGTGCTCAGTTCGGCCGCGATGCCTATCCCGATGATCGGCAATCACGCGCATCGGCCGCAGCTGAGTATCCGCACGGCGAGCGACCGGGCGGCGGCTATTTCGACCGGCCCGATTACCTGTTAACAGCCGATCCGGCGGCGCCCGCCCGGCATTCGGCTGGCCGGCACGCTAGCGAGTACGACCCCCTTGAGCAGGCCGAGCGTGATATTCAGGGCGCCGGTAATCAGCAAGACGAGCTGGATTACCGCGGCTGGCCGCCGCGCTGAGCGGGCTTTGCCAGGCAGCATTTCCCGGTTATCGGCAACAGCGCCAATACACTGGCTGCCGGCCCGGATCGGCTCAGTCGCCGCAGGTCAGGACTTCTTCCGCTGCTTGCACCCGGCTTTAGGGCCGCCAGAATAAAGCTCTGGCCGGCACCGTTAGATCTGGCATAGAGGTGGGAATAGATTCGCATCGGGGGAAGGGGGATACTCAAGTGGCTCAGAAGATCTCAGTCACGTTCGCGTGTGACTACGACTCTACGAGAGATTCCCGACGGCGAGCACATGACTCGGGCGTTCAGCCTTGATGGCCGGGATTACGAGATCGACCTATGCGAGAAGCACAGCCAGAAGTTCGACGAGGTGCTCAGCAGGTTCGCGGACAAGGCCCGGAAGGTGACCAGCCGGGTAGGGAAGCCGAAGCGGCGGACCACCGCGCATCGTCAGCGCAGCGCCGACATTCGCGCCTGGGCGAAGCACAGCGGCATGGACGTCAGCGACCGCGGCCGGATTCCGGCGAACGTGATCGCCAAGTACGAGGCCAACCACTAGCGGGCGTGACCGGTGGCCGGTACCCGGCAGGGTGCCGGCGCGCTGGCATGCCCGGCCGGGCATGCGCCGTGCCTGGTGCGGCTCCGCCGCTGGCCGTGCCTGGTGCGGCTCCGCCGCTGGCCGGGCCGCCCGCTGCGGTGCTGCCCGATGAGCCGCTTGCCGTGACGGCCGGGACGCTGGCCTCGGCCGCCGCGCCGGTCAGCTCCTCCGGCGGCGTGTCCGACGTTGCGCCGCCTGGCTCCTCGGGAACCAGCAGCACGGCCGCGGCCAGAGCCTGGGAGTTGGGCAGCAGGACCTGGCCCTCGTCGGTCTCCAGCCGTACGTAGGTCAGGCTCAGGTCGGTGACGAGCCCTCGATCTGGCCGGACAGCGCGCCGGCCCGGAAGCGGACCCGGTCGCCGACCCGGAACGGGCTGGCGAACAGCAGGACCAGGCCGGCGAACAGGTTGGCCAGCGACTGCTGCGCCGCGATGCCGAGCAGCACGCCGGTGACAGCCCCGCCGACGAGCAGCTGCCCGGACTGACGCCCAGGACTGCGAGGGAGATCGTGAGGATGGCGAAGACCCCGGCCAGCACGCAGGACGTACCTGACGATCCCGGCGTGGGCCTGGCCGATCAGCGGCTGCAGCGCGGAGCGCGGCGCTGCCCGGACAAGCCAACCGCCGCGACCAGCCCGAAGACGAAGAACGCGAGCGATGCCGGCCATGAAGATCAGCTTCTGCGTCGGGTCGCCGGTGGAATTCTCGAGCGCCCGCAGTGACTCGGCGCCCCAGACCTTGGCCGCGATGGCGCCGGCGATGGCGATCAGCAGCGCGAAGATGGACCGCCACGGCCTGCGCCTTGGCCCGGACTCGGTGCACGCGTGCGGCCACGTCCAGCTGATGACGTTCCTGGAGATCCATTTCTCTACGCTATCGGCAGCAGCTGCGGACGAGCCCGGCCGGGTTGTGCGCCGCGTACACGCGTGAGCCCGGGAACAGTCAGTTCCCGGGCTCACGCGATGGTCTCCTGCGCGTAGTCGGCTAGCCGCCGAGGTTGAACAGCGGGCCGCCGACCGGGAAGACGGGCTTGCCCTTGATGCCGTTGATCACGCCCAGCCGCCGAGGTGTACCAGGCGACGAGCGCGGTCACGATGCCGACGACGCCGCCGACCTTGACGATGCCGGCTGTTACCGGCGAAGTTCCCGATGAACAGGAAGATCTCGGTCAGCTCCAGGGTGAGGAAGACCAGGAACACCGCCACGTTCAGCTGGGTGCTGAACAGCAGCATGTAGGTGTTGAAGATGGCGAACGCCAGCAGGATCCAGCCCAGGTCCTTGCCGCCGCGCCGGCTGGTCGCATGCGGCGCAACGAGCGTCGCCCACAGGCCGAGGCCGATCCAGAAGCCGCCGTAGCGTCGAGAACGCCGTGGCGCCGAAGACGTTCCTGTTGCGGAACTCCCACATGCCGGCCAGCAGCTGGACGAAGCCACCGTAGGCGAAGGCGTAGCCGAGCCAGTCGGCGCCGAGGTCGTTGACTTCGGCGAGCCGGCGTTCACCGCGGACAGCAGGAACGTGGTCAGCGCGAACGCTGCGAGCCCGAGCGGTGCGGGATCGGCAATGCCGGTGCCGCTGCGCAACAGCTGCGGGAGCCTCATCTGTGGTGCTCAACTGATTCCTCCTGAGGGGCTTGCCTGCCCGGCCACGAGCACGCTGCTGGGGCAAGGCAGGCGTGATGGATGGTGGGAGGTCGCGAGCATGCAGGCCGTGCCTGGCTGCCGCCGGGCGAGCAAACCCGGCACGGCTAGGCCCCGTAGTCCGAGGCTACCGGTACGAGCATGGCCATTCGCTGACCTTCCTGTGTCTTCACACCTGGCTCACCAGAACCAGGTGGAAGATCTGCCCTGAGCGTAACTCCGGCGACGCGCATTTAGGGAGACCCATTTTCAGGGGCTGAGAGTTATATGCCGGAAGTGCTAGCGTGGCGGTCATATCGCCGGCATCGCGCAGCATGCCGGACAGGCCCGCCCTCGTCGCCAGCACGACGATGCTGTCGCCGGCCGGATCAGGTAGTCCGCCGCAGGTGACCAGTCGACAGCGGTGCTGCCGTGCTGGCGCAGCGCGATGACGCGCAGCAGTCCCGGCTGATGCACGGCGGCACATGCTGGCCCGCCAGGCCGGCGCCGGCCTCGGCCGCGATCTCGGCCAGCAGCAGCACGTGCCGGCCGACGGCGATGGTGCGCAGCACCTGGTGATCGAGCACGGCCGCGGCGAACGCCGGCGCCGCCAGGTAGGACGTCGACCGCGAGACGGTGTTGCCGATGGTGTCCTGAACGCGCGCGGCCAGATCGTCGTCGTAGAGCTGACGACGATCCGCGGTTCGGCGGCCAGCGCCCTGGCGTTGAGCGCGGTCTCCAGGTTCGCGATGTCGCTGTCGGTAACCGAGACCAGCGCCTGGCAGGTGGCGATGCCCGCCGCCCGCAGCGTCTCCTCCCGGTGCGTCTCGCCGATGACGACGCGGATGCCGAGGCGCTGGGCCAGCGGCATGCCGGCCGCGTCGGCACTCTTGTCGACGCCGACGACGTCGATGCCGAGGTCATGCAGCTGGCCGATGATCCGGGTGCCGACACTGCCAAGGCCGGCGACGATGACGTGGTTGCCGGCCGGCGGCCTGACTGGCCGCGGCGCGCGCCGGGAATGCGCGACCCGACGATGGCCGCGGTCACCAGCGGCAGGAAGGCCAGGCCGTCGAAGGTGAGCAGGAACTGCGCGACCATTTCTCTGCGCGACGGCAGCGCGGGTCGCTGACGGCCGCGCCCGCTGCGTCGAGCAGCGTCAGGTAGAGCGCGTTCAGCGGGCGAGAAGCCGACCGCGAAGTCGAGCAGGAGGCGAAGCCGGTGACCAGCACCGCGACGCAGCGCGGCGAAGACCAGGCCCATCTTGGTGCCGACAGCAGCCGGCGCAGCAGCCGCAGCGGCGCGGTCAGCCGCCGGCGGCGCTGCCGGGACAGCGGATTGCGCGGCGTGCCGTCCGCGACGGCGAGTACCAGGCCGGCGGCCGGGTCGCCGGGCGGCAGCAGGTTGGGCGCGTCGGCGTCGCTGCTCGCGGCCAGCCCGCAGATGATCTGATCAGCGCCGACGTCCTCCCGCCGGGCGACGTACATGGTGCGGCTGGCCATCCGGACATGGCTCGGGGCGGGCTCGCCGAGCGCGGCGGCGATCAGCGACGGCGCCGCCATCTGCGCCTCGGACAGGACCGCGCAGTCGGCGAAGAAGGTCCGGATGCGCTCGCCGAGGCCGGCATTGAAGATGGCGATGACCAGCCGGAGCCGCGGGCTGATCTCCTGCGCGCGCAGGGCGGCGTGGAAGTTGCCGAGGTCGTCCTGATGCAGGATGGCGAGGCCGCGGGCGTCGGGCAGGCCTGCGTCGAGAAAGGCGTCGGCGGTCAGCTCCGGCCGCTCGAGCACGCGCACGCCGGGCATCGCGGCCATCCGGGCGCCGTGCAGCGCCGGCCGCGGACGGCACGATCGCCGTGACGCTTAATCCGTAGCGGGCGGTGAGCTCCTCTGCCATGCGCGACGCCAGCGCGTTAGCGCCGCAGAGAATGACGTGATCCTCGAGCTCGCCTGACTGCCGGGCTCCGGGGCACGAAGGGATCTTAGTGCTCGGATGCCATTGCCGTGAACGGGGCTTATCCGGTCGTTGCGGGAATGGCGGCGACCGATGGCGAGCGACTCGCCATAGATCTCGTCCGGGTCGAGTCGGCGCAGTTCCTCAGCCAGCAGCTCGGCAATCTCCCGGCGCTGCAGCGCGACGTGCCGGTCGGGCTGGCCGGGCCGCGCCAGCGTCGCCACCCGACCGTCCGGCCGGCTGATGACGACGTCGCCGGCCGCCGTGTGCATGCGCACCTCGGTGATGCCGGGGCCGCCAGAAATCTCGCGGCTGAACGGGCACGCCGAGCCTGCTGCTCAGCCACGCGGTCAGCAGGTCGGCCGTCGGGTTGTGCTCCTCGGCGCTGACGATGCCGCCCTGGATCACATCCTGTTCCTGGTCGACGGTCGCGGCCAGCAGCGATCGCCACGGCGTCGCCCTGGTCCAGCTCAGGTCGGTGTCACCCGGCTTGTAGCCGGCGCTCAGCGCGGCCAGCGCCTCGGTCGGCGCCTTCGCGCGCGCCGCGTCGGTCACCCGCCGCTGGGCGAGCAGGCCGAGCGGCTGAGCCGACGGCACAGTCGGCAGCAGGCCGTGCCACCAGGTGACGACCGGCGTGTCGGGTACCAGCAGCGGCATGATGACCGAATCCGCGTGCTCGCTCATCGGCCCGTACAGCCGCAGCAGTACAGTCTGACCCGGCGTGCCCTCGCCTGACCTGATCTCGGCGTCAAGCCGGGAGGTCGCACGGGCGTCGCGGGCGATGACCGCGAGCACCCGGCACGGATGCTCGCGGCCAGCCTGGCTCGCGGCCCGGACCGCGTCGTGCTGACCGGACTCGTCCGTCTTGATGATCAGGTTGAGCACTACGCCGGTGGCTGGCGCCGCCCATCTGGTCCCTGGTCTTGGCCAGGGCGGCGCGGATGTCGGCGGTGGTGGTGTCGGTCAGATCGGTCAGCATGTCGTAGTCATCCTTCGCGATCGGCAGCCACGGCAGCGCTAAGAGGCGTCGCCAGGCGCGGCCGTCGCGGGCGAGCATCTCGTCCGCGCTCGCCGGGCCGGCCGTGCCGGCCGGGTACTGCTCCGGCTTGTCGTGGCTGGCCCAGAAGTCCTCGATCGGATCGAGGATCTTCCAGGACAGCTCGACCTCTTCCTGCCGGGGGAAGAGCGGCGGATCGCCGATCAGGACGTCCAGCAGCAGCCGCTCGTAGGCTTCCGGGCTCGACTCGGTGAAGGACTCGCCGTAGGCGAAGTCCATGTTGACGTCCCGTGACCTCCATCGCCGAGCCCGGCACCTTGGAGCCGAACCGCAGCGTCACGCCCTCGTCCGGCTGCACGCGGATGACCAGCGCGTTCTGGCCAAGCTCCTTGGTGTCGGTGGCGTCGAACGGCAGATGCGGCGCGCGCTGGAACATGACCGCGATCTCGGTCATCCTGGTCGGCAGCCGCTTGCCGGTGCGCAGGTAGAACGGCACGCCGGCCCAGCGCCGGTTGTCGATGGTGAGCCGGAAGCGCGCGTAGGTCTCGGTGGAGGAGTCGGCCGGGATGCCGTCCTCCTCGAGGAAGCCGCGGACCGGGACGCCGCCCTGCCAGCCTGCGGAGTACTGCCCGCGCGCCGTCCCGTGCGCCATGTCGGCCGGGATCTGGACGGCGGCCAGCACCTTCTCCTTCTCCGCCCGCAGCGACTCGGCGGCGAACGACAGCGGCTCCTCCATCGCGGTCAGCGCGAGCAACTGGAGCAGGTGGTTCTGGATCACGTCCCTGGCGGCGCCGATGCCGTCGTAGTAGCCGGCCCGGCCGCCGATGCCGATGTCCTCGGCCATCGTGATCTGCACGTGGTCCACGTACCCGCGGTTCCAGATCGGCTCGAACAGCGTGTTGGCGAACCGTATCGCCAGCAGGTTCTGGACGGTCTCCTTGCCCAGGTAGTGATCGATGCGGAAGACCGACTCCGCCGGGAACACCGCGTCCAGCATCGCGTTGAGCTCCCGCGCGCTCGCCAGGTCGTGGCCGAATGGCTTCTCGATGACGACCCGGCGCCACGGCGCGCTTGCCGCCCTCAGGCGCGGCGGGCTGGACAGCCCGGATCGCTTCAGCTGCTGTACCACGACGGGGAACGCGTTCGGCGGCACCGACAGGTAGAAGGCGTAGTTCCCGCCAGTGCCCCGGTCGGCGTCCAGTTGCGCGACCGTCCGGGCGAGGTCGTCGAATGCCTGCGTCGTCGGCGAACTCGCCCGGGGACGAACCTGATGCCTTCGCGACAGCTGCTGCCATACTTCCTCGCGGAACGGCGTGCGCGCGTGTGCCTTGACCGCGTCATGCGTGATCCGCGCGAAGTCATCATCTGCCCAGTCCCGGCGCGCGAAGCCGACGAGCGAGAAGCCGGGCGGCAGCAGCCCGCGGTTGGCCAGGTCGTAGATCGCCGGCAGCAGCTTCTTGCTCGCCAGGTCGCCGGTGACGCCGAACAGCACGAGCACGCACGGGCCGGCCAGCCGCGGGATGCGCCGATCGCGCGGATCGCGCAGCGGATTCGGGCTCATGTAGTGCTGCCGCCAGCTGCCAGCTCGCGCTGATGCTGTCGAGCAGCTCCGTCCAGGACGCGGCGAACTTCTGCACGCCCTGCTCCTCCAGCACCTGGACGACGTCGTCGTAGTGCACGCCGAGTGCCTCGAGCTGCTCGAACACCCGCCGTGACTCGTCATAGGTGCCATGGATCGCATCGCCGTGCAGCTGGGCGTGATCGGCCGTGGCGTGGATGGTTGCCTCCGGCATGGTGTTGACGGTGCCTGGCGCCGCCAGCTCGGTGACGTACATGGTGTCGGCGAAGGACGGGTCCTTGACGCTCGTCGATGCCCACAGCGGGCGCTGCGGCCGGGCGCCGCGGGCCTTGAGCGCCTCCCAGCGCGGCGTCGCCGACTTCTGCTCGAACAGCTCGTAGGCGAGCCGGGCGTTCGCGAGCGCGGCCTTGCCGCGCAGCGCGTGCGGCCTCGGGCGTGCCGATCTTGTCGAGCCTGTCGTCCACCTCGGTGTCGACCCGGCTGACGAAGAAGGACGCGACCGAGGCGATGCTCGCGACGTCGCGGCCCGACGCGCCTTCCAGCCCGGCCATGAAGGCGTCGATGACCTGGCCGTACCGCTCCAGCGAGAAGATCAGCGTCACGTTGACGCTGATGCCCTCCGACAGGCACTGGGTGATCGCCGGCAGGCCCTCGACCGTGGCCGGGATCTTGATGAACAGGTTCGGCCGGTCCACCATCCACCACAGGGCTCGTGCCTCCGCGATGGTCTTGGCCGTCTCCTTGGCCAGCCGCGGGTCGACCTCGATCGACACGCGGCCGTCGACGCCGTCGCTGGCGTCGTAGACCGGGCGCAGCACGTCGCAGGCCCAGCGGATGTCGTACGTCGTCAGGTCGCGCGTGGCCTCGTCGAGGTCGACGCCGCGAAGCGCGAGGTCGGCCATCTGCTCGGCGTAGGCCGAGCCGTTCGACATCGCCTTGGCGAAGATGGTCGGGTTGGAGGTCACGCCGCGCACGTGCTTGTCGCGTACCAGCGCGGCCAGGTTGCCGGTCGACAGCCGCTCCCGGCTGATGTCATCGAGCCAGATGGATACGCCCATCTCGGTCAGCTGGGCTAGCGTGTTTTGCTGTGTCGGTCATGTCAATCGCACTCCTCGCCTCGCGCGCCCCGCTACTACTGTGTGCCGCGTTACCGGTTTATTTCGCGCCGCCAGGCTGTCCCTGGCTGCCTCGGCCACGCTGTCAGCCGTGATCCCGAATTCGGCGTACAGCTTCTTGTAGTCGGCGGACGCGCCGAAATGTTCCAGGCTGATGCTGCGGCCAGCGTCGCCGACGAACTGGCGCCAGCCCAGGCGCGATGCCGGCTTCCACGCTGACCCTGGCCCGGATGTGCGGCGGCAGCACCTGGTCGCGGTAGGACGCGTCCTGCTCGCGCGAACCACTCGACGCACGGCATGGAGACCACCCTGGCCTTGATGCCATCATCGGCGAGCAGTTGCCTGCGCCGCCAGCGCGAGCTGCAGCTCGCTGCCGGTCGCGATGAGGATGACGTCAGGCTGACTGCCGCCGGCGTCGGCGAGGACATAGCCGCCCCTGGCCGTGCCCTCGGCGCTGGCCAGGCCAGGCCGCCCGCTGCGGTCGAGTACCGGCAGGTTCTGCCTGCTCAGGCACAGGCCGGCCGGATGATCGGTGCGCTCCAGGATCGTGCGCCAGGCGACGGTCGTCTCGTTGGCGTCGCCGGGCCGGACCACGTCCAGGCCGGGGATGGCGCGCAGCGCCCACAGGTGCTCGACCGGCTGGTGGGTCGGGCCGTCTTCGCCGAGGCCGATGGAGTCGTGGGTCCACACGTAGGTGACCGGCAGGCCCATCAGCGCGGCCAGCCGCACCGCCGCGCGCATGTAGTCGCTGAAGACCAGGAACGTGCCGCCGTACGGCCGGGTCAGGCCGTGCAGCGCGATGCCGTTGAGGATGGCGCCCATCGCGTGCTCGCGGATGCCGAAATGCAGCGTCCGGCCGTACGATGTTGCCGGGGAACATCTTGGTCTGGTGGATCTCGGGAACGAAGGACGGCTCGCCCTTCATCGTGGTGTCGTTGCTGCCCGGCCAGGTCGGCGGACCCGCCCCACAGCTCCGGCAGCACCGGCGCCAGCGCGCTGAGCACCGCGCCCGACGCCTTCCTGGTGGCCACGCCCTTCTCGTCAGGCGGGAACTCCGGCAGCACGTCGGCCCAGCCGGCCGGCAGCCGCTGCGCGGTGAGCCGGTCGAACAACTCGCGCTGCTGCGGGTGGTCGGCTGACCACGCGGCGAACTGCTCGTCCCAGCGGCGTGCGCCTGCTTGCCGCGGTCGCCGACCTGGCGCGCATGCGCGACGAGCTCGTCCTCGGCCGGGAAAGAGACCTCAGGGTCGAACCGAGGACCTTCTTGGTCGCCGCGACTTCCTCCGCGCCGAGCGCCGCGCCGTGCGCGGCGCCGGTGTTCTGCGCGTGCGGCGCGGGCCAGGCGATGATCGTGCGCAGCGAGATGAACGACGGTGCCGTCGTCGTCTGCCTGCGCCGTCTGCAGCGCGTCGTAGAGCTCCTGCACGTTCTCGTGGTAGCCGTCCGCCTGCCGCCAGCTCAGCCGCTGCACATGCCAGCCGTAGGCCTCGTAGCGCGCCGGCGATGTCCTCGGACTTGGCGATGTTGGTGTCGTCCTCGATGGAGATGTTGTTGTCGTCGTACAGCACGATGAGGTTGCCGAGCTGCTGGTGCCCGGCGAGGGAGGCCGCCTCGTGGCTGATGCCTTCTTCCATGTCGCCGTCGGAGACGAAGCAGTAGATGAAGTGATCGAACGGGCTTGTGCCCGGCGCGGCGTCGGGGTCGAGCAGGCCGCGCTCGCGGCGGGCCGCCATCGCCATGCCGACCGCGTTCCCGATGCCCTGGCCGAGCGGTCCGGTCGTCGTCTCCACGCCAGCGGTCAGGTCATGCTCGGGGTGGCCGGGTGTCTTGCTGCCCCAGAAGCGGTAGTGCTCGAGGTCATCCAGGGTCAGCCCGTATCCGGACAGGTAGAGCTGAATGTAGAGGGTCAGGCTGGAATGCCCGCAAGACAGTACGAACCGGTCCCGGCCCGGCCAGAGCGGGTCGGACGGGTCGTGCCGCAGCAGCTTCTGGTAGAGCAGGTACGCAGCCGGCGCCAGGCTCATCGCCGTGCCCGGGTGGCCTGATCCGGCCTTCTCCACCGCGTCCATCGCGAGGACGCGGATCAGGTCCACAGTCCGTGCGTCGGTGTCCGACCAGTCAAGCGCTGTCGCGCATGTCGCCGCTCACCGTTGCCTCGGCCCCTTTCGCCGCAGACGCCATTACGGGATCGACCCTATCCCTGGCGCCCCCGGCTACCCTCCCGACGCGGGTTAACAATCGGTGCGGGCCGGGCGCGGGCGTGGTTACGGCAGCGAGCGGAGGAACTCCAGCATCGCCACGTTGACCTGATCGGGGTGGCTGAGGTTGGCGGCGTGCGATCCGCCGTCGATCTGCACGAGCGTCGCCGGGCCGGCCAGGCCCGCCTGCACGGCCTCGGCGCGCTCCATCGGGATGGCCGCATCGGCCGTGCCGTGCACGATCAGGGCCGGGCAGCTGATCTCGCCGAGCCGGCCGGTGATGTCATCGCGGTCCATCAGGCAGCGGAACGGCAGCGTGCAGTTCCTGCCGGTCCAGCGCGTCCCACTTGGCGAACCAGGGCGCGTAGTCGACCGGCGCCGTCGGGCGGGCCGAGAATGATCGAGGCGACGATGTCCTGGACCGGCTCGGGGCCGTGCTCCAGCCAGGTCGGCTCCATCTGCTCGTAGGCGGGCGCAGCCGCCGGGTCCTCCTGGCCGGCCTGGCTGTCGATGAGGATCAGCGCGCGGACCCGGTCCGGCGCGAGCAGCGCAGCCCGCAGGCTGACGAAACCGCCCTGCGACATGCCGCCGAGCACCGCCTGGTCGATGCCCAGGTGGTCGAGCAGGCCGATGACGTCGGTGGCCGAGTCCCAGTAGCTGAAGGAACCGGTCGCCCTGGTGCCGCCGAAGCCGCGCTCGTCCCAGGTGATCACGCGGTACTCGGGCGCTAGGGCGGCGACCTGCGGGTCGAACATCGAGGAATCCATCAGGTAGCCGTGGCTGAGCACGACCGCGGGGCCGTCGCCGCCGCTGTCGGAGTAGGCGATGTTGATTCCGTTGACCGGATGCTAGTCGGCATGGCGGACAAGCTATCGCGGCCGGACAGGCCGGGAAGAGGCAAATCTGGTGGCACAGCCCGCTGGTTCGGCTTGTCAGGATGAGGCCGGCCGCGGCTCGGGCGTCAGCACCACCGGTGCTGGATCGCCGATCGAGCCGCGGTCGCGCAGCGAGATACGGCAGCAGGAGCGCGGTCATCCAGATGCCGACCGAGCCAGTCACGTGCACCCAGACCAGGCCGGCCGGCAGCCCGGTGAAGTACTGGGTGTAGCCGATGACGCCCTGCAGGCCGATCAGCGCGAGCAGCAGCCAGCCAAGCCGGATCGCCCGGCGGGGCGCCGCGGTCAGCCGCAGGCCGAGCAGCAGCGCGGCCATCAGGCCGGCCAGCAGCCAGCCGATGTCGGCGTGCAGTTGGGTGACGCCTTCCAGCGGCAGGTGGTAGCGGGCCACGTCGGCCGCGCCGGCCAGCGGGCCGGTGCCGGTCACGACCGTGCCGGCCGTCATCATCAGCGCGACGGTGCCGACGACGCCGAGCGCGGCGAGCTGGACCGGCCGCGCCACCAGCGGCCGGGGCGGCCGGCGCTCTCCTGGCAGCGGATGTACAGCGCGACGGTCGCGGCGATCAGCGCGACCGAGGACAGGAAATGGACGGAGACCAGCGCCGGATTGAGCTTGGTGATCACGACGATGCCGCCAAGCACGGCCTGCGCCACGATCGCGCCCGGCTGAGCCGCCGCCAGCCAGAGCAGGTCCGCCGCCGCCGGCCACCCGGCGGCCGGAACCGCCAGGCGGCGATGAAAACGCCGATGGCGACGACGAAGATGGCAACGGTCACCAGCCGGTTGCCGAACTCGATCCAGCGGTGGATGAGCGAGTCGCCGGTCGCGCCCGATGGCGGCCAGGCTCTTCGCCGTGCAGTCCGGCCAGTCCGGGCAGCCGAGGCCGGACTGGCTGAGCCGGACCGCCGCCCCGGTCAGGATGATCAGCGCCGAGGTGATGACGCCGGCGAGCGCCCAGCGCCGCAGACGCGGCCGGGGTCGGGGCGAGCAGCGCGTCCGCGACCACCGCGCCCAGCGCGGCAAGGCGACCGGGCGGCGCTGTCGCCGCGGGCAGTCTTCGGGGCGGTGAGCGGGGCTGACACGGACTCCATGTTAGGAGGCTGCGGCCGGCGAGCGGCAGGCTGCGCGGTGCAGGTCTGGCTGGTCCCGGTCGCTGCCGGGTACCGAGGCGGCGCCCGCGCAGGCCACGATGACCAGGACGATCGCCAGCCACTGCCGGACGAGCAGCGCCTCGCCGAGCAGCAGCGAGGCCGACCAGCGCCGCCACGGCCGGCTCCAGGCTCATCCAGATGCCGAACATGCCGGCCGGGACCCGGCGCAGCGCCTCGAGCTCGAGCCGGTAGGGAATCACCGAGGACAGCAGGCCGATCGCCAGGCCCTCGGCGATCACGGCCGGGTGCAGCAGGCGCCGGGCCGGCCTGCCGATGGCCGGGCCGGTGACCAGCAACGCGGCCACGACCATGGCGATGACCAGGCCCGACGAGCCGCTGAACCGGCGGCCGGTCGCGCGGCTCAGCAGGATGTAGGCGGCCCAGCCCGCGGCCGCGACCAGCGCGAAACGCGATGCCGGCGGCCTGCGTGCTGAGGCCGAGGACCGGCCCGCCGCCCAGCGGACCTGACCGCGTGCCCGACGCCGCCGGTCGCCAGACGGGCACCGCCCTCGGTCAGCAGCAGCACACCGGCCGCGGCCAGCGACGACCCAGACCACGTCGAGCCACCGCCGGGACGAGGCCACGGCCACGGCGAGCGGGCCGAGGAACTCGATGGTGACCGCGACGCCGAGCGGGATGCGGGCGAACGACTGGTAGATCGAGAAGTTCATGATGCCGAGGACCACGCCGAACGCGACGCGACGGCCAGGTCGCGCCAGGCGCGGTCGGCCACGACCTCCCGCAGCACTCGGGCCAGCGCCCGGCCGCCGAAGATGGCGACGATCAGCGCCGACCACCACAGCCGCAGCCCGGTCACCCCGGCCGGGCCTAGCTGGCGAACATGCGGCCGGCCAGTCCGGCCCCGAGCTGCACGGAGATGATGCCGGCGAAGACCAGCACCGAGGCCGGGCGCGGCCGGGAGCGCGGGCATCCGGTCGCGGAACTGCTACTCCCACCGGAAGATGCGCGCGCCGCCAGCGGCGATCCCGGCCACCGCCCAGGCACAGAGCACGAGCAGGTCGCGACCGGCAGCCCGCCGCCGTGGGCCAGCACCGAGCGCAGGCCGTCCGACAGCGCGCCGGACCAGGCAGCAGCCGCAGCACCGGCCGGGCCGCCGCGCGGGAACCTGGTCAGCGGGAACAGGACGCCGCCGAGGCCGAGCATGATCAGGTAGAGCAGGTTCGCCGCGGCCAGCGTCGCCTCGGCACGCAGGGTGCCGGCCATCAGCAGGGCCAGGCCGCTGAAGGCGGCCGTGCCCGCGCCAGCAGCAGCAGCACCCAGACGCACGGCGGCCGGGCTGGCCACCGGCTGCCAGCCGAGCAGCGCGCCGACCGCCGAGTACGAGCGCGACCTGGACCAGCTCGACGGCCAGCACGGTCACCGTCTTGGCGGCGATCAGGCCCTTGCGCGACAGCGGCGAGGCGCCGAGCCGCTTCAGCACGCCGTACCGGCGCTCGAACCCGGTGCCGATCGCCTGGCTGGTGAAGGCCGTCGACAGGACGGCGAGCGCGAGGATGCCGGGCACCACGAAGTCGATCCGGCTGCCGGCGCCGACGCTGATCAGGTTCTCGTGCCCGAAGGCGACGCAGCAGCAGCACCGGGATGATCAGCGTCAGCAGCAGCTGCTCGCCGTTGCGGGCCAGGGTGCGCAGTTCCAGCGCGGCCTGAGCGCGGACCATCCGGGGCAGCGGGGCCGCGCCCGGCGCCGGGGCGCGGCCAGTCCTGGCTCAGCAGGTCCGTCATGACCGCAGCCCCCGGCCGGTCAGCTCGAGGAACAGGTCCTCCAGCGTGCGGCTCTCGATCTGCAGATCCCTGGCCAGCACGCCGTGCTCGGCGCACCAGGCGGTCACCGACGCGATGAGCTGCGGGTCGACCCGGCCGGCCACCTCGACCAGGTAGTGCCCGGCCGGGGACTCCTTCGCGACCGCGCCGGGCGGCAGCGCGGCGAGCAGCGCCGCCAGGTCCAGGCCCGGCTCGGCGCGGAAGCGCAGCTGGCCGGCCGAGCCGGTCAGCTCGGCGGGCGGTCCGCTGGCCACGACCAGGCCGTGATCAACGATCACCACCTCGTCGGCGAGCCGCTCGGCTTCCTCCATGTAGTGCGTGGCCAGGATCACCGCCGCGCCGGCCGCGCGCAGCCCCTCGATCAGCTCCCAGGTGGCGTGCCTGGCCTGCGGGTCGAGCCCGGCGGTCGGCTCGTCCAGGAAGACCAGCTCCGGCCTGCCGATCACCGCGGCGGCCAGGCCCAGCCGCTGCTGCTGGCCGCCGGACAGCTGCTTGTACGGCGTGCGGGCCGAGCCGGTCAGGCCCAGGGCCGCCAGCAGCGCGGCCGGGTCGAGCGGATGGGCATAGAAGCTGGCCATCACCCGCAGGTACTCGCCGGCTCGCGCGGTAGTCGGCACGCCGCCGGACTGCAGCATGACGCCGACCCTGGGCCGCAGCTGCGCGCGCGTCGGCCATCGGGTCGAGGCCGAGCACCCGGACGGTGCCGGCGTCCGGCCTGCCGGTAGCCCTCGCAGGTCTCGATCGTCGTCGTCTTGCCGGCGCCGTTCGGGCCGAGGATGGCGGTGACCTGGCCGCGCTGCGCGCGCAGCGACAGGCCGGCGACAGCTGTCTTGTCCCGGTAGCGCTTGACCAGATCGTCGATCTCGACGGCCGGGGCGATGCTCACGCAGGCGAGTCTAGGGTCTGCGAGCCCGCCCGGTTGCCCGGGCCGGCGACACGGCCAGCGGGGCTTATGACGGCCTCGCGTGACGAAACGCGCAAGCTGCTGGGACTGGGCGAGGCGGCTCGGCTCGTGCAGGTACATCATGTGACCGGCCTCGTAGTAGCTGAAGTCGATGTTGGCCGCCAGCTCGGCCGGGATGGCCAGGTGCGCGAACGAGTGCTCGGCGGCGAAGTACGGCGTGGCCAGGTCGTGGTAGCCGCAGTCGACGTGCACCCGCATGTGCGGGTTCGCCCGCATGGCCGCGGCCAGCTTGTCCGCCACGATGCACGTGCTGGTTCTCGAACTCGGCGTAGGACCAGGGCTGGTACAGGTTCGGTCAGGATCTCGTACGGCAGGTCGCTTGCGTAGCCAAGCTCGGCGCGCACGTAGTGGTTCAGCGCGGCCGTGTACGGGCCGATGATGCGTCGATGGACGGATCGTCGGTGAACCGCTCCCGGCCGTAGTCGGTGTCCCAGCGCGGTGAACCGGCCATCGATCCGGCCGCACGACCAGCCGCCGGTCCCGCAGCAGCTCGGTCAGGAACCGGACGTGCTCGGGCCGCAGATTCACCCGGTCGACGTAGTCGGCCGACAGCCCGGTAATCGCGGCGATCCGGTCGCAGGCGGCGGCGCGGTCCTGCGCGGTCAGCCGGGAGCCGCGGCCGAGCACCCACAGGTAGTCCCGCGCCGGCATACGCCTCCGCCTCGGCCAGCACGTCGGGCAGCGGCCGGTCGCCATGCTTGCCGTGATAGTGCGCGACGGCGGCGTAGGTCGGCAGGTACATCGCGTACGGATCGTCGTTGCCGCCGCCGAACCTGACCGTGCCGAAGTCGAGCACCGCCGAGATCAGCATCAGCCCGTTCAGGTACATGCCGTACCGCTCCTGCAGGTGACGGGCCAGGCCCGCCGCCCTGGTCGTGCCGTAGGACTCGCCGCACAGGTACTTCGGCGACATCCACCGGTCGTTGCGGGTGGTCCACAGCCGGATCACCTCGCCGACCGACTCGATGTCGCCGCCGTAGCCATGGAAATCGGCCGGCTTCTCACCCTTGACCGGCCGGGAGAACCCGGTCGACACCGGGTCGATGAACACCAGGTCGCTGTGCCGCAGCAGGGTCTGGGCGTTGTCGGCCAGCCCGTACGGCGGCGGCAGCAGGTCGCCCGCGTCGCCGAACAGGACCCGGCGCGGGCCGAGCAGGCCGAGGTGCAGCCAGACGCTGGAGGAGCCCGGCCCGCCGTTGAAGGCGAAGGTGACCGGCCGGGAAGCCGGGTCGTCGCTGTCAGCGGTGTAGGCGATGACGAACACCTCGGCCTTGGCCTGCGGCCCGTCGAACTTGCCGTCGGTGTGACCCTCCTGCCGCAGCACGATCCGGCCGGTAGTCGCGGTGTAGTTCAGCTCCTTACCGTCGATAGTGATCGAGTGACGGGTGGTGACCAGGTCGTCGGTCACCTCGACCTTGGGGCTCTTGGTCTCGCTGCCGGCCTTCTCGTCGTCCTGGGGAGTCTGCGTCATGGCAGCACACTAACCGGAGCCCGAGATGTGGTGCTCTGCCATACTCGGCCGGTGACCGTCCCGCGCTACACCTACGACGGTGTGCCGATCGCGCCGGAGGCACCGCACGGCGCGGCGATCCTGGTCCGCCGCCCGGCGCCGGGCACCTCCGGCCCCGAGTACCTGGTGCTGCACCGCGCGCATCGCGGTCCGGCGTACGAGGGTGACTGGGCCTGGACGCCGCCGTCGGGTTCGCGCCAGCCCGGCGAGGCGGTGCTGCCGGCGGCGCTGCGCGAACTGGCCGAGGAGACCGGGCTGGAGCCGGGCGCGGCCAGCCTGCGCGCGCTTGACCTGAGCGGGCCGTGGGTCAGGTTCGGGCTGGACGTGCCTGCCGGCACCAAGGCCAGGATCGATCCCGAGCACGACAAACTCGAGTGGGTGAGCGCGCAGACGGCCATCGCCCGGTGCCAGCCGGCCGCGGTGGCCGACGGCATCAGGATCGCCGAGGCGGCGATCGCCCCGGCGCTGTCGTTCCGCCCGCTGGCCGGGGCGGACTTGCCCGCCCTGGTCGGGTGGCAGCGTGCCCCGCACGTGGCCCGCTGGTTCGGCAGTCAGCTCGATCTGGCCGCGGCTCAGCGCAAGTACGGCCCGCGCATCGCCGGGCAGTCGGCGACCCGGGTGCACGTGGCGGTGGTCGACGGGCAGGACGCCGGGTTCCTCCAGCACTACCGGGTCGCCGATTACCCCGACTACGCCGCCGCGACCGGGCTGCCGGGCGCCATCGGTTTCGACTACGCCATCGGCCTGGCTGAGCTGACCGGCCGCGGCCTCGGCCCGCAGCTGATCTGGGCCTACCTGCGCGATGTGGTCCTGCCCGCGCACCCGGCGGCCCGGCACGCGGTGGCCAGCCCCGATGTGGCGAACCTGGCCTCGATCCGGGCGCTGGAGAAGGCCGGGTTCAGCCGCGGCGCCCGGATCACCGTTCCCGGCGAGCGTGAACCTGAGCAGCTGTGCGTCCTCGACCTGGCCAGGTTTTTCGGGAACGTGGCCGGCTGACGGCGCGGTGCGGCAGGCGTCGCGGCCGGACTGGGTGCCGCTAGGCAGGCACCGGCTGGCGGGCCGGGCGGCTCGCGGCGATCAGCGCCTCGAACAGGCTCAGGTCCTCGCCGACCTCCGGATGCCACTGCACGGCGATCATGAAGGGCTGGCGGGCGTGCGCGCCGCTGCCGTTGCCGCCTGCCTGGCTGGCTGAACTCGGCCGCCTCGATCACGCCGTCGTCGGTCCGGGCCGTGGCGACCAGCCCGGCCCCGAGCCGGTCGATCGACTGATGGTGGTGCGTCGGCACGCTGACCTGGCTCTGCCCGAGAATTCCGGCGAGCTGGGATCCGGCCGCCACCGTCACCTCGTGCCGGCCGTAGCCGTTCGCCTCGGGGGAGTGGCCGTCGTGGCCGACCAGGTCGGGCAGGTGCTGGTGCAGGGTGCCGCCAAGTGCGACGTTGATCACCTGCAGGCCGCGGCAGATGCCCAGCAGCGGCAGCCCCGCGACCAGCGCCTGGCGGCACAGGTCCAGTTCGGCGTGGTCACGCTCCCGGTAGACCGGGCCGGTCTGGCTATCGGCGGCGGAGCCGTACAGGGCCGGGTCGACGTCGCTGCCGCCGGCCAGGATCAGGCCGTCCAGCCTGGGCAGCAGACCGGCGATGCCGTCGGCGGGCGGCAGCAGGACCGGCAGGCCGCCGGCTTTGGTCACCATGTCGGTATACCGGCGCGGCAGCAGGATGGCCTCGGCATCCCAGCTGCCCCAGCGCGCGGTCAGCGCGTAACTGCTGATCCCGATCACCGGGCTTCCGGCGGTACTGAAGTCGGCCATGATCAAAGCCTGTCACAACGGCGTGACGTATGCGCCGGTGATGCCCCCGTCGACCACGAACTGAGACGCGGTGATGAACGAGGAGTCGTCGCTGGCCAGGAACGCGACCGCGGCGGCGATCTCCTCCGGCTCGCCGAACCTGCCCATCGGGACGTGGACCAGCCGCCGGGCCGCCCGCTCGGGGTCGGAGGCGAACAGCTCGCGCAGCAGCGGGGTGTTGATCGGTCCCGGGCACAGCGCGTTCACCCGGATGCCCTCGCGGGCGAACTGCACGCCGAGTTCGCGGCTCATCGCCAGCACGCCGCCCTTGGAGGCGGTGTAGGAGATCTGCGACGTGGCGGCGCCCAGGATCGCGACGAACGAGGCGGTGTTGATGATCGAGCCCTTGCCCTGGGCCTGCATGTGCGGCAGCACGTACTTGCAGCACAGGTAGACCGAGGTGAGGTTGATCTCCTGCACCCGGCGCCAGGCGTCGATGCCGGTCGTCAGGATCGAGTCGTCCTCGGGCGGGGAGATGCCGGCGTTGTTGAACGCCACGTCGATCCGGCCGTAGCGCGCCGCGACGCCGTCGAACAGGTCGCGGACCTGATCCTCGTCGGCGACGTTGCAGGCCACGAACTCGCCGCCGGTTTCCTCGGCCGCGGCCTGGCCGGCCGTCGCGTCGATATCGACGGCGACCACCCGGGCGCCCTCTTCGGCGAGCCGCCGGGCGCTGGCGAGACCGAGGCCGCTGCCGGCCCCGGTAATGACGACAACGCGATCCTGCAGGCGCTGCATATGACGACTCCGTCCGTTGTTGTACCTGGTCATGGGGAAGCCACGGGCCGGACTGCCGGACGGCAGTTGCCCGGTGCGGCCACGTTCCTGTTCTTATTCGGTTGAAATGAAGACGTTCTTAACCTCGGTGAAGGCGTCGACGGCGTCGGGTCCGAGCTCGCGCCCGAGTCCGGACTGCTTGAAGCCGCCGAACGGGGTCCAGTACCGGACCGAGGAGTGTGAGTTCACCGACAGGTTCCCGGTCTCGACGCCGCGGGCAACGCGCAGCGCCCGGCCGACGTTCGAGGTCCAGATCGAGCCGGACAGGCCGTAGGGGCTGTCGTTGGCCTTCGCGATCGCGTCCGCCTCGTCGGTGAACGGCGTGACCGTCACGACCGGGCCGAAGATCTCCTCGGTGTAAGCGGCATCGCCGGCCCCGACCGGGGCGAGCACGGTCGGCGGATACCAGTAGCCAGGCCCGTCCGGCGCGCTGCCGCGGAACGCGACCGGCGCGTCCTCGGGCACGTAGCCGGCCACGTGCGCCAGGTGCCCGGCCGAGATCAGCGGCCCCATCTGCGTCGCGGCGTCAGCCGGGTCACCGACGCGCAGTCCGGTGACCGCTGGCTCGAGCAGTTCCATGAACGTGTCCAGCACGCTGGCCTGCACCAGGATCCGCGACCTCGCGCAGCAGTCCTGGCCGGCGTTGTCGAAGACCGCGGACGGCGCGGTGGCCGCGGCCCGCTCGATGTCCGCGTCGGCGAAGATGATGTTCGCGCTCTTGCCGCCGAGTTCGAGGGTCAGCCGCTTGATGTGCCGGGCGCAGCCGGTCATGATCTGCTGGCCGACCTCGGTCGAGCCCGTGAACACGATCTTGCGCACGTCCGGGTGGTCGACCAGGCGCTGGCCGACCACGCTGCCTTTGCCCGGCAGCACCTGGAACACGCCCTCGGGGATGCCCGCCATCAGCGCCAGCTCGCCGATCCGCATCGCGGTCTGCGGCGTCATCTCGGCCGGCTTGGCCACGACGGCGCAGCCCGCTGCCAGCGCCGGGGCCAGGCCCCAGGACAAGATCGGCATCGGGAAGTTCCACGGCACGATCAGGCCGACCACGCCGACCGGTTCCTTGAACGTGACGTCCAGGCCCCCGGCCACCGGGATCTGCTTGCCGGTCATCCGCTCCGGTGCCGCGGCGTAATAGGCCAGCACGTCGCGGACCTGGCCGGCCTCCCAGGTCGCCGCGCCGACCGGATGGCCTGAGCCGGCCGTCTCAAGCGCGGCCAGTTCGGTGAGGTGGGCGTCGACCTGCTCGGCGAACCGGCGCAGCAGCCTGGCCCGGTCGCCGGGCGCGACATCACGCCAGGCTCGCTGGGCGGTGACGGCGCGGGCCACGGCCGCATCGGTCTGCTCGGCGGTGGTGTGCTCGATCTGGGCCACCGGCTGTTCGGTCGCCGGGTTGATCACTGTGTATGCGGTCATGTGGTTAGTGTCAGGTCCTTACAGGCGCTCGAAGCATCGGCGCAGTTCCCAGTCGGTCACGGCTGCATCGTAGGCGGCTAGTTCCACCCGCGCGTAGTTGGCGTAGTGCTCCATCACCTCGGCGCCGAAGGCGGCGCTGGCGACCTCGCTGCGCTGCCATAGCTCGGCCGCGTCGCGCAGTGTGTGCGGCACCTTCGGTCCCGCGTCGTCGTAAGCGTTGCCGACGAACGCAGCCTCCAGCGGCAGTTTGGCGTCGATCCCGTGCAGCCCGGCGGCGATCATCGCCGCGACGGCGAGGTAGGGGTTGACGTCACCGCCAGGCGTCCGGTTCTCCGCCCGCAGCGAGTGACCGTGGCCGACCAGCCGCAGTGCGCAGCTGCGGTTGTCCACGCCCCAGCGCACCGAGGTGGGCGCGAAGCTGCCGGGCACGTACCGCTTGTAGGAGTTGATGTTGGGTGCGTAGAACAGTGTCAGCTCGCGCAGCGCGGCCAGCTGGCCGGCCAGGAAATGCTCGCCGAGCTCGGACATTCCGTGCTCGCGGTCCCCGGCCAGCACCGGCGTGCCGTCGGTGCCGCGCAGCGACAGGTGGATGTGGCAGGAGTTGCCCTCACGGGTATTCGGCTTGGCCATGAAGGTGATGCTCATGCCCGCCTGGGCTGCGATCTCCTTAGCGCCGTTCTTGTAGATCGAGTGGTTGTCGCAGGTGGTCAGCGCGTCGGCGTAGCGGAAGGCGATCTCGTGCTGGCCGAGGTTGCACTCGCCCTTGACCGACTCGACGTACAGGCCCGCGCCGGTCATCCCGTTGCGGACGCTGCGCAGCAGCGGCTCGATCCGCGAGGTGCCGAGGATCGAGTAGTCCACGTTGTAGTCGTTGGCGGGGGACAGGCCGGTGTAGTTCTTCGCCCAGGCTTGCTCGTAGCTGTCGTTGTAGACGATGAACTCCAGCTCGGTGCCGGCCAGCGCGACCAGGCCGCGGTCGGCCAGCCGGGCCAGCTGGCGCTGCAGGATCTGCCGCGGCGAGGCGACGACCGGAGCGCCGTCCAGCCAGACCAGGTCGGCCAGCACGCATCGCGGTGGCCGGATGCCAGGGGATGCGGCGGAGCGTGGCGAAGTCCGGCTTCATCACGAAGTCGCCGTAGCCGCGGGCCCAGGACGACATCTCGTATCCGTCGACCGTGTTCATGTCGGTGTCGACGGCGAGCAGGTAGTTGCAGCCCTCGGAGTAATTCTCGACCACCTCGTCGAGGAAGAACTCGGCGGACAGCCGCTTGCCCTGCAGCCTGCCCTGCATGTCGGTCAGGGCCAGGATCACGGTGTCGATCTCGCCGGAGCCGATGAGCAGGCGCAGCTCCTCCAGGGAAAGCATCCCCGGACGAGCTGCGCCTGCGTGCTGGTCGGTCATGATCAGGCCGACAGCTCGTGCTCGATGGCGGCCAGTTCCTCGGCCGAGCCCTGCACCTTCGGACCGGTGAACCACTTCCTGGCCGAGACCAGCCAGTAGATGCCGGCGAAGCCGATCACCACCAGGACGGCCACGACGGTGTAGTTGAAGTTCCCCACGGTGATGGGGCTGACGGTCGGCAGCATGAACAGGATGGTGATGATGACCACCCAGGTCACCGCGATCCAGCCGACCAGGTAGCTCCACTTGCCGAGGTGCCAGGGCCCGCGCTGGAAGTTCTCGCCCTGGCGCAGCCGCAGGAACGTCGGCAGCACGTAGGCGATGTACAGGCCGATGACCGCGATCGAGGTCACGGCCGCGTAGGCGGTCGGATTCCACAGGTAAGGCAGGCCGAGCACCAGCGCGAAGGCCGCGGCCAGCCAGATGGCATTGGTGGGCGTCCTGGTCCGCTTGTTGACCTTGTGCCAGATGTTCGATCCCGGCACCGCGCCGTCACGGGAGAACGCGTAGATCATCCGCGAGTTCGCGGTGACCGAGGACATGCCGCAGAACAGCTGCGCGCCGATGACGATGAGCAGCAGGAGCTTGCCGGTGACCGAGCCTGCCGCGTCGACGAAGATCTGCGCGGGCGCCACGGTGGCGCCGACTTCGCTGCCGTAGTTCTGGATGGCGAAGGTGACCCCGATCAGCAGCACCCAGCCGGCGAACAACGACACGATGATCGACATGACGATGCCGCGCGGGCCGCTGCGGGCGGCGTTGTGGGTCTCCTCGGTCATGTGCGCGGAGGCGTCATAGCCGGTGAATGTGTACTGGGCCAGCAGCAGGCCGATCAAGATCACGTACAGCGAGCTGTGCCAGCCGGTGTTGTTGACGAACTTGGTGAACACGAAGCTGGCCGACTCGTGGTGCGAGGGCGCGAAGGCGAGCACGCCGACGATGATCAGCACGCCGGTGATGTGCCACCAGACGCTGATGTCGTTCAGCAGCGAGACGAGCTTGATGCCGAACTGATTCAGCAGGCCATGCACCAGCAGCACGATGCCGAAGATGAGGATCGTTTCCCAGTGCGCCAGGCCCAGGCCGAACTGCAGGTTCAGGAACGCGTTGATGAAGAACGCGCAGCCGAAGTCGATGCCGGCCGTGACGGCAACCTGGCCGAGGAAGTTGAACCAGCCGGTGAACCAGGACCAGGCAGCCCCGTTCCGCTTCGCCAGCTTGGCCGACCAGTAGTACAGGCCGCCTGCCGTCGGGTAGCTGGAGCACACCTCGGCCATCGACAGGCCGACGAACAGGGTCATGACGCCGACGAAGGGCCAGCCCCAGACGATCTCGACCGGGCCGCCGGTGTTCATGCCGAAGCTGTAGAGAGTCAGGCAGCCGGACAGGATCGAGATGATCGTGAACGAGACTGCGAAGTTGGAGAAGCCAGACATCCGGCGGCGCAGTTCCTGCGCGTAGCCAAGCTGGTGGAGTTGCTCTTCGTCGGTGGTGAGCGCCTGATCATTAACTGACACGACGTGCTCCCTCGGGGGGTGCGTAACCGCAGGCTGACCTGCGACGCTGCAGGGGATTTTACTTTCGCTTTACAGTCTGGCGACGCTGGCTTTAAATGGTCTATTATCAGACCAATGATGAGGAGGTCTGGGACTTTGTCAAGAGCCCCGGCCAAATTTGTCACTCGCGCCCCATCGGTACCGGCACGCGGGAAGGGGGGGACCCGCGTGCCGGAGGGGCGCCGCGGGCCTACAGTCAGGGGCGTTGTCGTCCGGCGGGCGGAGGGTCGCAGCACGTGAGCGCCAGAGTCGGGGCGGCCGGAGCACCGCCCGGCCGGCCAGCCCCAGGGCCGGCCTGCCGCTGCCCGGTCCTGACCTGACCGGGGTGCTGCGGCCGGTGCGGCAGGGCAATGCCTTCGAGGAGACGGTCGAGCGGCTGCTGACCGTGATCAAACTCGGCGTCGTCGGTCCTGGTCAGCGGTTCCCGGCCGAGCGCGAACTCGCCACCCAGCTCGGCATCAGCCGGCTGACTCTGCGCGAGGCGATCCGCGAGCTGCACGAGGCCGGTTATGTCAGTTCCCGGCGCGGCCGGCTCGGCGGCACCTTCGTCACCTACACGCCGCCAGCGCCCGACCGCGAGGAAGCGCGGCGGCTGGCCCACGAGGACGGCGCCCGGCTGGCCGACGCGCTGACGTTCCGGCTCGCGGTCGAGGCCGGGGCTGCCGAGGCCCTGGCCGCCCGGTTCGCCGCCGCGGCGGACCAGCAGATCCGGGAGACGTTGCTGGCCCGGCTGGGCGAGGTGACCGCGGCGCGCCCGCAGGACTACCGGCGGCTGGACACCCTCTTCCACCTGTGCATCGCCGAGCTGACTAGCTCGAGCCTGCTGGCCGCTGCCTGCGCCGATGCCCGGATGCGGCTGAATGACCTGCTCAACGCCATCCCGGTGCTGCAGCGCAACATCGACCACACCGCGGGGCAGCACGCAGCGATCGTCGACGCGATCCTGGCCGGCGATGCCGCGGGCGGCCAGGTCCGCGGTTGCCGAGCACCTGGAAGGGACGGCCGCGCTGCTGCGCGGCTTCCTCGGCTAGCTCTGGACCCGGCGTCGTCAGCTCTGGACCTCGGCCCGGGGATCGCATGCGCCGGGCGCGCCGCGGTCGCGATGTTAGCCCGGCGAGATGCCGCTGAACCGGACCACGAGCTGGTCCGGGCCTCGCAGGTTGAAGTTGGGCTTATACCGCAGCGCGTCGGCCGCGAGCTCAGGCTTGCACAGCCTGCTGGTGAAGGCCTGCACGGCGATCGTTGCCTCGAGCCTGGCCAGCGGCGCGCCCAGGCAGAAATGCGGCCCGGCCGCGAACGCCAGGTGCTGCGCGGGACCGCGGCCGAGGTGGAACCGGTCGGGGTCGGCAAACACCGCCGGGTCCCGGCCTGCCGCCGCCAGCAGCATCAGCACCAGCGCCCCGTCCTGCGCGCTGACATCGCCGATCTGCATGCCGCCGCGGGCGACCCGGGCGGTCATCTGGACGGGCGCGTCGTAGCGGAGCGTCTCCTCGACCGCGGCAGCGGCCAGGTCCGGGTCGGCGCGCAGCTGCGCCAGCTCACCGGGGTGGCGCAGCAAGGCCAGGATCGCGTTGGAAATCAGCCCCACGGTCGTCTCGTGGCCCGCCACCAGCAGCAGGATGCAGGTCGCGATCAGCTCGTCCTCGGTCAGTTTCTCCCCGTCGTCCTCGGCCCTGATCAGGTCGGACAGCAGGTCCTCGGCGGGCCGCGCGCGCCGGGTCGCGATCAGCTCGCGGAAATAGTCGGCGAACTCCTCGCTGGCCGCGTCGGCCGCCCCGGCCCTGGCCTGCGCCTCATCCGGGCTCAGGCCGAATGCGGGCTGCAGCGAGTGCGCGAGCCTGGCCGACCAGCCCGCGAACCGGGGATGGTCGTCGACCGGCACGCCCAGCATCTCGGAGATGATCCGTACCGGGAGCGGGTAGGCGAGCTGGCTGACGACCTCGAGCTCTCCGGCTCGCGCTGCCGCCGTCAGCAGCTCGCCGGTGATCTCCCGGATTCGCGGCTCGAGTCTGGCAATAGTGCGCGGCGTGAAAGCCTTCGACACCAGCCGTCGCAGCCTGGTGTGATCGGGCGGGTCGAGGGACAGGAACGACGGCCGTTCCGCCCGGCGCCGGGAGGCGGCGGGCGCGACCAGGGACTTGTTCCGCTCGCTGCTGGCATTCGGGTGCCGCAGCACCGCCGAGCAGTCGGCATGTTTGCCGACCACCACGAAGGCACCGTCGAACTCGGCGAACGGCGAGGCGTCCCGCAGTGCCGCCAGCAGCGGGTAGGGGTCGGGCAGGACCGCCGGGTCGGCCAGATCAGACAAGGCCGGCCGCTGCAGTGTGCTCATCCTGGACTCCACAGGTGCTCGGGGGCAGGTGCTCGGGGCGGGTGCTCGGGGACGGGCGCTTCGGGGGACCGGCGCTTCGGGGGACCGGAATCAGCTGGCTGCGGGCGCCGGGACGCCCACTGGGTTCGGGTAGGGGAACACCGCAGCGCAGGCGCGCGCGATCGGCAGCAGGTGCCCGGCCAGCTCATCCGCCTGCCCGCCCGGCAGCGCCGCCCACGGGCGGGCAGCGGCCGCGTCTGTGGCCGCTTCAACGTCCCGGTGCAGATCGACCCCGGCCTGCGTCGCGGCACCGTCGCGCTGCAGCAGGCCGCGCCCGGCCAGCCGTCCGGCAGCCGCGTCCCACTGCTCGTCGGTCCAGCCGCGTATCGGCTGCATCTGGGCGCGCGTCCAGCCGGCCGAGACGTGGCTGCGCGCACCGCCATCGGCCAGGTCCACGCCCGCACGCAGGGCCAGTGCCTCAGTTCCGTCGATGTCGGCCGCCACCAGTGCCGCAACGTGACCATCGCCGCGGTGCTCGCGCAGCACAGTCGCGGCATGCCACAGCCGGGCCAGCGGCTCGGCCGGGGCGTCAAGCGCCAGGTTCGCCGCGCCGAGCGTCCGGCCGGCCACGTCGACGCTGGCTGCGACGCCCGCCAGCATCTCGCTCGCGGCCGCGACTGGACCGGGCACGCTCTCGTCGTCCGCCAGCCCGAGCACGCGCCGCAGCGAGGCGACCGCACCTGCCTCCCGGACCGCGAGCGTGGCCGCCGGCGAGATCAGCTCCCAGACGGCCGGCAGTGCCCTGGCCACCATGACCGGCGCGAAGTTAAAGAACGTCGCGACCGCGGGCGCGGCGCCGACCTGGCCCACGGGCGCGGTCCGGCCGGCGAAATAGCCGCGCCAGAATCCGCGCAGTCCGGCCTGCTCGAACGCGCTCAGGGCCTCGGCCGCGAAGTACGTGACCACGTGGACCGGCTCGAACAGCGTCCACATCCGCCGGGCGGTACCCGCAGCCTCGTGCATGGATCCATCAAACCAGGGTCCGGGACAAATCGATACAGGCTGGTTGGTCCCGCCCGCCGGCTCTCCGCGCCAGCTCACTAGGCCGCACGTCCGCGATCGCCGGAGAAAATGCGAGCCGAATCGCGAACCAGACCGGCCGTCCCCGTCGACATACTGTGGTGTGAAGCAGCGGACGAGTGACGGCACCGACGCGGAACTGCTCCGCGCCGTCGCGGCCGGGGACGAGCACGCGCTGGCCGGCCTCTACGACCGCCATGCCGGCTGGCTGCTGGCCAGGCTGCGGCGCCGGTGCGCGTCGCCGGACCTCGTTGACCTCGCCTTGCAGGACACGTTCCTGACGGTCTGGCGTAAGGCCGGCACCTACCGGGGCCAAGGCGAGGTCGTTGCTTTCTTGTGGAGCATCGCGGTCCGGCGGCTCATCGACGTGATGCGCGCCGACGGTCGGCTCGGCCGGGCCAGGCAGGCTGTCCTGGGTGACCAGGCGGCAGGCCAGCTGGTCAGATCGGCCGAGGACGAGGTGCTGCTCGGCATCGAGCACGGTCAGCTCGGAACGGCTCTCACGTTGCTGTCGCCGGAACTGCGCGCCGCCATGCAGGCCACCGTGCTCGACGGCCTGTCCTGCGCGGAAGCGGGCCGGCTTCCTCGGTGTGCCCGCCGGCACCGTCAAGTCGCGCTGTTACCGAGCCCGGCTGGAGCTCAGGAGGGCGCTGACATGACAGCTGACATGACGGCGGACATGCCGGGGGACATGAGAGCGGACATGACGGGGGGCATGATGGCTGACCCGGCAGCTGGATCTGGGAGCGGGCCCGGCTGCGCGGTGCTCCCGGCCGCGCTCGTAGCGGCCTATGCCGGTGGCAGCCTCGACACCGGGCCGGCCTGGTCGGTCGAGGCACACCTGCCCGGCTGCCCGGCTTGCCGGGACGTACTGGCTGGCTGCGCCGACGCCGGCCGGCTGGCGCGCAACCGGGCCGTGCTGCTGACCAGGGTCGGCTTGCCCCGCCCCGGTCCAGCTCAGCTGCTCGCGCGGCGGTGCGGCATGCCCGAGCACGTCACGACGATCCTGGCGGCCACGCCGTCGCTGCGCAGGTCGTGGCTGGCGAGCGTCGCGCTGGTGCTGGCGGCCGTGGTCGGCGCAGCCCAGCTGGCCGGCCGCCGCTGGACTGGTTCTGCAGCTCCGCCCGGTACCTGGGCCCTGCTGCTGCCCTTCCTGCTGACCGGGCCGCTGCTGCCGCTCGGCGCGGTGGCGGCCGCGTTCAGCGCGCTGCTGGATCCCGCCAGCCAGCTTGCCGCGGCCGCGCCGATCTCGAAAATCAGGCTGCTGTGCCTGAGGTCAATCGCGGTCATCGCCGCCACGATGATCCCGACGATGGCGGCCGCGCTCATTCTGCCGGGGCCCTGGTGGCTCGCCGTCGCCATCTTGCTGCCTGCGCTGGCCGTCTGCGCCGCGGCGCTGGCCGCGGCGACCGTTATGCCGCCCTGGCCGGCCGCGGTAACGGCTGGCACAGCCTGGATCGGCCTGGTGCTCGTGGTAGGCGCGATCGCCAGCCAGGCCGCTGTGCTGGGACCCGCGGGTCAGCTGGGCGCGGCGGCCGTGCTGGCAGGGGCCGCCCTGGTCGTCGTCCTCCGGCGCCGGCACGTCGAGATCGAGTGGATGAGGTGAGCCGGGCGTGAGCACCGCGGATGAGAGCGGCGGCGGCGTGGTCGGCCAGGCTGCGGCACGCGGGCCCGGCACCGCCGTCACTGCGCCGACGGCGCTGCGAGCCGAGGGCCTGACCAGGCGTTACGGCCGGACAGTCGCACTAGACCGGGTCGACCTGGCGCTGCCGGGTGGCATCGTCGGCCTGCTCGGGCCGAACGGAGCCGGCAAGACGACTCTGCTGTCGATCGTGGCGACGGTCGCCTCGCCCGATTCAGGGCGGCTGACGGTCCTGGGCTACGACCCGGCCGAGGCGGCCGAACGGCTGGAAATCCGCCGGCGGCTCGGCTACCTGCCGCAGGATCTCGGCTTCCACCGGCACTTCACCGTGGCCGCGTTCCTGGACTACGTCGCGATCCTGAAGGAGATCACCGACCCCCGGCGCCGGCATCAGGAAGTCGCCCGGGTGCTGGCGGCGGCCGGGCTGGAAACCAGGGCCAGGCAGCGCATCCGGACGCTGTCCGGCGGCATGCGCCGCCGCCTGGGCCTGGCGCAGGCGCTGCTCGGCGAGCCGGACCTGCTGGTGCTGGACGAGCCGGCCGCCGGTCTTGATCCCGAGCAGCGGCTGCGGTTCCGGGAATTGCTGTCCGGGCTGCCTGGTGACCCGCTGGTGCTGCTGGCCACCCACCAGGTCGAGGACGTGACCGCCATCTGCACCTTCGTGGTGGTGCTGCTGGACGGCCGGGTCAGGTTCGCCGGAACACCTGCCGCGCTGGCCGCGCAGGCCGCAGGCCGGGTCTGGGCAGCGGGCCAGCGTGACCCGGCAGCAGAGCTGTCCTGGCGCTCGGGTGACGGCAACTGGCGGCACATCGGGCGTGAGGTGCCCGCCGGCGCCATGCTCGTGCAGCCGACTGCCGAGGACGGCTACCTGCTGCTGTCCGGCGCGGCTGGCGCGGCTGGTGCGGCCAGTGCGGATAGCGCCGGGACTGAGCACCGTGGCCGCGCGCACGCACGGCGACACGGTGGCCGGCGGTGACCGCCATCTCCGCCGACCCCGCTGGTCGGCTGGCCAACGGTCAGCCGATGTCGGCCGGCCCGGTCATCGGCCGGGGGGTGCTCCTGCAGACAGCCAGGTTCGAGGCCGTCCGGCTCGTGCGCTCGCCGCTGGTGGTGGCCGGGGCACTGGCGTCGGCCGGCTTCATCTGGTGGAACAACTTCCGCCAGGTGCCGCTGTGGTGGGTAGCCGACGCGGGCATCGGTACTGGGCTGCTGTTGCTGGCCGGCGGCGTGCTGATCGCGGCGCAGCTGGCGGCCGGGCGGGCGAAGCGGGACGGCATGACGCAGCTCTACGACAGCTGCCCGGCGCCCGCCAGCGCGCGGTCTGCTGGCCTGCTGCTCGGTATCGCCGGGCCGGTTCTGCTCGCCGTTGCGGTCACTGGTGCCGCAGTCGGCTGGCTGGACACCCTGGGTCCGGCTGGATCACCGCGGCCGGCCGTGCTGGCCGGCGGCCTGGCGCTGGTGGCACTGGGCGGCGCGGCGGGGGCGGCGCTGGGCAGCTGGCGGCCGCATCCGCTGCTCGGGTTCCTGGCTGCGATAGTGCTGGCGCTGGTCGAGTGGGACGTAGTCTCGGCGTTCGACGGCTGGAAGCAAGTCACCGGCCCGGATATCTGGCTGCTGCCCTGGACCTGGAACAGCGTCGTGCTCAGCTCGCTGCCCGGCGGCGCGGTGCCGATCCCGCCGGCCGCTGGCACCTGGCCGAGCTGGCAGCGCTGACCGGGCTCGCGGCGCTGGCGGCACTCGCCAGGACCTGGCCGCGCCGCCGGACGACCGCGACGCTGGCGGCCGCGCTAGCGGTGGTGGCCGGGTGGAGCGGCTGGGCGCAGGACAAGCCCGTCAGCGTCCCCGCGATGTCCGCGCTGGTCTACCGGGTCACGCATCCGTTGCGGACGCAGCAGTGCGTCACCGCCAGCGGCATTCGCTATTGCTACTACCCGGCCTTCGCCCCGCTGGTGCCGCGCTGGCAGGCGCCGGTGAACGGCGTGCTGGCGCTGCTGCCGCGCCCGGCCGCGATACGGCCGCTGGTCATCCGCCAGCTGGACGAGGACCTGCTGGCCTACCCGCCGCTCGCGCCGACGACGCCAGACAACCCGGCCGCGCAGCAGATACTGACTCTCGGCGCGCACGCCGACAACTTCGGCACTGCGGCCGCGTCCGACCCGCACCTGATCGCTGGCCAGACCCAGCCGCCGGTCTATACCGGGCTGAGCTGGGGCCTGGGCTCGCAGCTCGGACCCTCGCAGGTTGCGCTGGCCGCGCAGGTCGCCGACTGGGCGGTCCGCCTGCCGACCACCGCCCCGATGGTGAGCGTCAAGGATCCCGGCGGCAGCACCACTGAGCAGCTGGCCTGCGTCCCGCTCAGCCAGGCCCGGGAGGCGATCGCCATCTGGCTGACTGCCAGCGCCACGCCCGCTACCCGTGCCGAGATCGGCCGATCGCGCAGTCCCGTAGACGGCATCGATGCCGTGCCCGTCGAGGTCGGCAAGGTGTGGATCCTGCCCGGCCCAAACGGCACCAGCCAGGGCACGGCACTGGCCAGGGAAATGCTGGGCATGCCGCAGGCGACCGTCGAGCGGGTGCTCGCGGCTCACTGGGGGCGATGGATCCGGCCTGCCAGCACCGACGCGCAGCTGGCGGCGGCACTGGGCGTGCGCGCACCCCGGCTGGTCCCGGTGCGGGGGCCGCTTCCCGACGGCCAGCTGCCGGGCACCCACTCCTACATCAGCATCGGGCCGCCCAGCCCGGTGTGCCGGTGAGCCGCGCTCACCTCAGGCCCGGCCCGCTGGCTGCGCATCTGGCGCGCAGCACACCCTGGCTGCCGCTGCTCGCGGGCTGCCTTGCTGGCACCGGCCTGAGCCTGGCAGCGGAGATCACCGCACGGGACCAGGATCCCCGGCTGGTCGCCGTGGTGGCCCGCGCGTCGTTCATCCCGGCCATGGCCGGGCTGGCGTTCTTGCTGCAGGACCGGCACTGGCAGCTGGCAGCGTCGCTGCCGGTGCCAGGCTGGCTGGGCGCCGCGATGCGGATCGGGCTGGTGCTTCCGCTGCTGGCGCTGACCTGCTGGCTGCAGCTGCAGCTGGGCGACCGGGCGCTCGCCAGGATGCGCGCGGGCGGGACCCTGCCCGCGCTGGCGATCGGCGCCGAGTTCGCGGCCGCGTGCGCGATCACGCTCGCCGCCGCAGCGGCGGTGCAGCGCAGCCGGTGGCATGACCTGGGCGGCGTCATTGCGCTGCCGGCCGGGATGATCGTGCTGGCGGCGCTGGCGTTCGGCCCGCTGCGGGTACTGCCAACCCAGATCCTCACGACGGGAACGTGGCCGCGGGCGTGGGTCCGGGCGACGCTGCTCGCGGTGCTGCTGGCTGGTCTCGCGGCGTTCGGGGCAGCCTGGTCTAGCCGGGATCGCTGGCGCCGGCTGCGGCTAGCTACTGGCCAGTCACGGCATCGAGGAAAGCATCGCTGAC